>CAVSCC010000009.1:0-415594 GCA_963726345.1 uncultured Coriobacteriia bacterium
ATCTGCTCGGCTGTGAGCGGGGGCCGCGTGGAGTTGCGTCCGGATGGATCGCCGATGAGCGCCGTGAAGTCACCGATGATGAGGACCACCGTGTGGCCGAGGTCCTGGAACTGGCGGAGTTTGCGCAGTGGGACCGCGTGCCCGAGGTGCAGGTCCGGAGCGGTCGGATCGACCCCGAGTTTGACACGGAGCGGGACGCCGCCTTCGAGCTTGCGCGCCATGTCGGTCGCCGGGACCAGGTCGGCGATACCGCTCTCGATCACACGAGACTGCTGCTCTGCAGGGAGCACTGAGATGCCCTTCTCGAATGGGTAACGGGATGGCCTCAAGACCACTTCAGCGTGCTCAACAGGCCCCCGTTTGGCTTGCAGTTTGCGTGTCATACTAGCAGAGCGGGCGGTACGAACCGCCTTGCGACGACACGACCGGATCGGTCCCTCGCGGTGCTCGAGCACCGTCAAACCACACCCGATGTTCGCCACCGATCCCCCGTGAGGACGCACACGCAATGACTTCCCGCCCTGGTCGAGACCGCGACCGACGAACCCCGTCGCGCACTCGCGCGAATCGCTCCGGGGCAGCCGCGCCCAAGCACAGCTCGGCGCCGCGTTCGGGAGCGCGCAAGCAGCCAGCCAACGCGCGGCCCGGTGCGGCCGCAGCTCGGCCGCGGCGGCGGTTCGTGCGCAATCTCGTGGTTGCCGCCGTGGTTGTGATCGCGATCCTCGCGCTCTCCGGAATCGGTGGCTGCGCCGCGCTGTCGGCATCACTCCCCGATCCGAGCACGACGAAGGCCCGAGGCCGGGACCAATCCACTGTGATCCTCGACCGAAACGGCGGGCTCCTGGCACGCCTGTTCGCCGAGCAGAACAGAAGCGACCAGCCGCTCCAGAAGATGCCGTCCACGCTTCGCCAGGCCGTGGTCGCGACCGAGGACCAGCGATTCTACGAGCACGCAGGGGTCGACCCTGCAGGTATAGCGCGCGCGCTCGTGACCGACGTTGTTCTCGGCAAGAAGTCGCAGGGCGGGTCGACCATCACTCAGCAGTACATCAAGAACGCGTTCGGCACTCCCGAGAAGACGCTGAAGCGCAAGGTCGAAGAAGCGCTGCTCGCGAACAAGATCGAGAAGAGCTACACGAAGGACCAGATTCTGGAGCTCTATCTCAATACCATCTACTTCGGACACGGTGCCTACGGCGTCGAGTCGGCCTCTCAGGTCTACTTCGGCAAGAGCGTCGACAAGCTCGATCTTGCTGAGTCGGCGATGCTCGCCGGCGTCATCAAGTCGCCGGGCCGCTACTCGCCCTACCTCGAACCCAGCCGCGGCCAAACTCCGTCGCGACACCGTGCTGGGGCAGATGCGCGACCAGTCCTACATCACCGCCGAGCAGGCGGCCGCGGCCGTCGCGACAGCCCGTCAAGACCGTCGGACAGAAGAGCGCCGCCGCTGCCGCGCCGTACTTCGTCGAGTGGGTCAAGGAGCAGCTCCTCAAGCAGTACGGCCAGGACCGACTGTACCGCGGCGGCCTGGTGGTACGCACTACACTCGACCTCAAGGCGCAGGCGGCAGCCGAGAAGGCGATCGCGGGCACGCTGAACCGCAAGGGCAGATCCTTCGGCGGCCCTGGTGGCCGTGAAGCCCGGCACCGGCGAGGTCGTGGCCATGGTCGGCGGGCGCGACTTCAAGACGCAGCAGTTCAACGTCGCAGTGCAAGGCGCCGGCAGACAGCCCGGCTCGGCGTTCAAGCCGTTCGTCCTGGCCACGGCGCTGGCCAACGGGGTCAGCCCCGAGCAGACCTTCGAGTCCGGTCCCATCAAGCTTCCCGTCGACGACAAGACCTGGAGCGTGACCGGCGCGAGCGGCGGACGGAAGGGGCCGATGCGTCTGCGAGAGGCCACGCGAGAAGTCGGTCAACTCGGTGTTCGCCAAGCTCATCACCGAGATCGGTCCCGAGAAGGTCGTCGTCGACCGCTGAGGACATGGGGCTGCGCAAGGGCATGAACCCGGTCCCGGCCATCGCGCTTGGCGGCATGGAGACCGGCGTCACCCCCCTGGAGATGGCGACGGCATTCGCGACCCTCGCCGCCGGGCGGCAAGCATGCAGCGCCGTATGGAATCGCCGAGGTGCGCGACGCTTCGGGGCAGATCCTCTTCTCGGCAAAGCCGAAGACCGACGAGGCGCTCGACCCGGCGGTCGCGTACCTGACCACCGACATCCTCAAGGGCGTCATCACCAAGGGGACCGGAACCGAGGCGGATATCGGGCGGCCGGCGGCCGGCAAGACCGGAACCACCCAGGAGAACCGGGACGCGTGGTTCGTCGGGTACACGCCACAGCTCGCGACCGCGGTCTGGATGGGCTATCCGGCCGCGCAGAAGGCGATGTCGAACGTGCACGGGCGGCAGGTGACCGGCGGCTCCTTCCCTGCTCAGATCTGGGCGAAGTTCATGCGTGCTGCGCTGAGCAAGCAGCCGAAGAAGGACTTCGCCAAGCCCGATGGTCTCAAGCAGGGCAATGTCTGCGCCGAGACGGGGATGGCGGCGACTCCGTACTGCCCGCGCACCGAGCGCGTCTTGCTCCTTGCAGGCACGGAGCTGAAGACGTGCACGAAGCACACGACTCCTCCCAAGATCTCCGTACCGAACCTGGTGGGGATGACGCAAGGAGGAGGCCTTGGCGTTGCTCGCCAAGCTGAAGTTCAAGTCCGCTGTCGTGGAGGTGACGGCCGACGGTGTCGAGGTCGGGACCGTCACCGAACAGACACCGGCAGCCGGAAGCATGGGAACGGCTCAGAGCCGTGGTGACGATCACGGTGAGCACCAGCGGCGGGTCCGACGAGCCTCCGGTACCCGACTTCTCAGTCCCGACGGGCAGCAAGGCCGGGCAGCCCGTAGTGTTCGACGGGTCGCCTTCGCAGGACGACGGGAAGATCACGAAGTGGTACTGGGAGTTCGGCGACGGCGCTACCGCGGGAACGCAGAAGGCGACCCATACCTACGCAGCGACCGGCTCCTTTGAGGTCACACTGTGGGTCACCGACGATGGTGGACAGCAGGCGTCGGTCACCAAGAAGATCAAGATCCAGCTAGCGGCTTCTCGGAACGTCAGATCAGCCCGCGGAAGAAGTGGCCTGTGGTGGTCGGAGTGCCAGCTGTGCGTTGGTCTGAGATCTCAATCCCGGACTCGATGGCCTCAAGCATCCCGGCGACCCGCCTGACCTGCATGACAGCCTCGTCCGTCGGCAGCATCTGCAGGTCAAGTCGTACCGCGCGAACACCCGTGCTCAGGACCTCGTCCAATACCGGCACGAGGTCGAGCGGCACGGAGTTGTAGACGTGGCTTCGGCCAGCGAGGTCGGTTGTCACGGGGAATCGGTAGCCCTTCCGGTCTTGCAGCAGCCGCCTCGCCGTACGTCTCCCGCACGAGCTGCAGTTCCGCGCGCACGGGCCCTCGGCCATCAGGACACAGTGCTCGGTGACCATGATCTCCTGGGCCCCCCACACCGCCATCCCCAGGGGCACCGCTGAACTGTGCCGCAAGGTCGGCGACCTGGCGACCGGTGAGCTCCGGCGAGAGCCACACGGTGTGCGCACCGAGCTCGGCGAGCTGTCGACCGCATGCGAGTTGACCGCGTTGAGCGACCAGTGCGCTTCGACCTCCGCCCCGCGCAGTGCAGCCTCCCTGAGGACGCCGAGATTGCCCGCGACCACGGGGGAGCCGGCGTCGCACCATTCGAGGGCGCCCGACCACGTCACCGTCATGGGCAATCCTCGGCAGCACCGGCACGACGCGAGCATCGAACCGCTCATCTCGGCGGAGCGCCTCGACGGGAACGTGCGACCGGTGCGCGCCTGCGCGCAGACAGGCCGCTGCCGTGTCGGCGTCGTCCACCACGACGACGATCTGGACCGCCGATCCCTTCGCGGGCCTTCGGCCGGCGGGTCGAACCACCTCAGGTTCGACGCGCTCGCGGCTGTGCCCACGGCTCGAGCACGGCCCGCTCGTAGTCGGCGATCGCCTCTCGGCGTGCACGGTGGAGGGCGGAGAAGCCGATGCCGACGTCTGGCGAAAGCGTCAGATCCCAGTCACCCACCCGGTACGGTGTGCCGCCGAGACGCCCGACGTGCTCGGCGACCTCCTCGGCGTTCACGGACTTGGTCCGGGCTCGCTCCACGACGTCGCCCGACGCCTCGCCCGTCCGTCCCAGCTCGTCGCTGACGCTGATCGCGAGCGGCTGGCCGGCGACGAGGCGCACTTCGAACGCGAGCGGCGCACCGCCTTCGGCGTCTTTGGCGTATGAGCGTGCCGCTGCATCAGAGAGCGCAGCGTTGCGGACACGGAACACCCGGTCGCCCGTGGTGACCGAATGCTCGACGCCGACGGTGGCCTTGATCCCGGCCGGCGCCGCCGGATGTTGCGCGCCGGAGTACTCCAGGAGTCCGGCGGGCTGCGCGAATCGGCCGGCCGAGGTCCAGAACTCGATCGTGTCACGGCTGTCGAGCGGCGCGTCGAGAGTGAGGGTGGCTCGTCCAGACGCGGTGGCGGCCACCCGGCCGACCGGCACGCCGCGGTTGTTGGGCCGCTGGTAGCTCATCATGTCGTTCCCGCGCTCGCCGACCAGGTAGGCCTCGCTGAATCCTCTCGAGAACGACTCGCCGAGAACGGCCAGCTCACCGTCGCGCACCTGATAGGCCTCCGGTGCTTCGACCGCGCGGTCGAGCGCTGCTCGGTACACGCCCGTCACCAGGGCGACGTACTCGGCGCTCTTCATGCGGCCCTCGATCTTCAGCGCAGCGACACCCGCTCGCACCAGATCCGGCAGCACGGCGATGCCAGCGAGGTCCTTGGGCGAGAGCAGGTGGGCTCCCGGTGTTGCGAGGACAGCCCCCGACGCCGTCGATCAGCTCGTAGGGAAGCCGGCACGGCTGTGCGCAAATACCGCGGTTCGCGCTGCGGCGTCCGATGAGCGAGGACATGAGGCACTGGCCCGAATAGCACACGCACAGCGCGCCGTGCACGAACGACTCGACCTCGATCCCGCCTTCGGCGCTGAATCGAGCGATCTCCTCGATCGAGACCTCGCGCGCCAGCGTGACGCGCGAGACGCCGAGCGAGCCGAGAGCCTGGACCGTGAGGGTGTTGTGCGCGTCGATCTGCGTGGATGCATGGATGCGCACGTGTGGCAGCAGCATCCGAATCGCGCGCAGCAGGCCGAGGTCCTGGACGATGACGGCGTCCACACCGGCCTCCCACGCTCGGTCGACAAGATCGACCGCCTCGGCCAGCTCGTTCTCGAGCACCACGATGTTTGCCGTCAGATAGACGCGAACGCCGCGCAGGTGCGCGAATCGGCAGACATCAGCGAGACCGGCGAGGGTGAAGTTCTCGGCGCCACGACGGGCATTGAGGCTCTCGACGCCGAGATACACCGCGTCAGCCCCATTGGCCACGGCAGCCCGAAGCGCGTCGGGCCCGCCCGCAGGCGCGAGGAGTTCCGGAGGGGCTGGTCTGCCTGGCTGCACGTGACGGCTCCTGCACTTGAATGACGGGGTGATTACGAATGGGGCCGTTGGCACACCATTCGCCCCATGCTTCACAATGTACCATCAGCCAAACCATCGGAGGGGCATGTCCAGCAGGCGCGCGCGGCTTCGTCGAACCAAGAAGGTCTCCGCCTCATCCATCGCCCTCAGGGTGGGGGCTGTGGTGCTTTCCGCGATTCTCGTGCTCGCGTGGTCGGAGTGGCCTCGGCCTTCGCTCTCGTGCAGACCTGGCTCAAGGACCTTCCTGACTACAAGTCGAAGAACGCCTTCGAAGTCGCGCAGGCCACCAAGATCTACTCGGCGGATGGAAAGTTGCTCGCGCGCCTGTACCTCGAGAACCGCGAGGTCGTCCCTATCTCGGTGATCGCCACGTCACTCACCGATGGCATGGTGTCCATCGAGGACGAGCGCTTCTACAGCCATTCAGGCGTCGATCCCATCGGACTGGTCCGCGCGGTCGTCAAGACCGCCTCGGGCAACCGTCAGGGTGCGTCGACGATCACCCAGCAGTACGTCCGCAACACGCTCCTCCTCGACGAGCGCACCCAGATGACCGCCACGCGCAAGGTCCGGGAGGCGTACCTCGCCCTGGAGCTGGAGAAACGCTACAACAAGACGCAGATTCTCGAGATGTACCTCAACACCGTCTACTTCGGCGAAGGTGCCTACGGCGCAGAGGCAGCCGCCCAGACGTACTTCGCCCGGCCCGCCAAGGATCTGACACTGGCGCAAGGTGCGCTGCTCGCAGGGCTCGTGCAGTCGCCGAGCCGACTCGACCCCTATGACAACCCCGAGGGAGCGGTCGCGCGTCGAGGCGAGGTTCTCGGCCGCATGCTCTACAACGACAAGATCACACCCGCCCAGTACGAGCAGGCCAAGGCGGAACCGCTCGCCCTCATGCGAACCAAGGAGCCAAAGGACGGCGTCTACATGGCCCCCTACTTCGTCGCACATGTGAAGAAGGCTCTCCAGCAGCAGTTCACGCCCGCGACGGTGTTCAAGGGCGGGCTCACCGTTCACACCACGCTCGACACCAGACTCCAGGGCTACGCCGAGAGCGCCGCGAAGGGCGCATTCAAGAAGTCCGGTGATCCCGAGGTCGCCTTGGTCTCGATCGATCCGCGAACCGGATACGTGAAGGCGCTGGTCGGCGGTCGCGACTACGCCAAGCGCAAGTTCAACCTCGCGACCCAGGGCTATCGGCAGCCAGGCTCGTCATTCAAGACCTTCGTGCTCGCGAGCGCGATCGATGCAGGGCATGCCCCCCTCGTTCCAGGTCGATTCATCTTCGCCTGCCGAGATTCCTGCCAAACCGAAGCCATGGGTGGTGGACAACAGCGAGGGTTCGGGCGTCGGAATGATGTCGCTCGAGAGCGCTACGCACGCCTCCGTGAACACGGTCTTCGCGCGCGTGGCGTACGAGATCGGTATCAAGAATGTCGCAAAGATGGCCAAACGAATGGGCATCCAGACCCAGTTGCCGAACTACCCGTCGATCGCGCTCGGCGCCGCCAACGTGACTCCCCTGGAGATGGCGTCGGCCTATGGGACGCTGGCGACAGGCGGGACCCACTACCCCACGACCGTCATCACGAGGGTCGTCGACCGTGACGGGCAGGTCATCTTCGAAGCGAAGCCGAAGGGCACGCAGGCCCTGAAGCCCGCAGTCGCTCATGCCACCACAGAGGTCTTGAAGGGCGTCATCTCCGAAGGGACCGGCACTCGAGCCGACATCGGACGGCCCGCGGCGGGCAAGACGGGCACCAGCCAGCTCAACCGAGATCTCTGGTTCGTCGGATACACGCCCCAGCTGGTGACCTCGGTCTGGGTAGGCTATCCGACAGAGCGCACCGTTGAGGTCGATGGCTCGAGGGGCTTCGGCGGCACCGTAGCCGCACCTATCTGGGCCTCGTTCATGAAGCGCGCCTTGGCCGGAAAGCCGAAGAGCGACTTCCCGAAGGCGGGTCAGCCGAAGTACGACGCCGACAAGTTCGATATCCCCGTCAGCGAAGCCGCTCGTACCAGCCGTTTCACGAAGGTGTACGTCTGGTCGTCCAAACCCAAGGGCACGGTCATCAGCGAGTCAACGCGGCGCGGGAAGACCACCCAGTTCATTTCGAAGGGCCCCCGGCCCAAGTCGAGTGGCGGCAGTCCCCCATCCGGCGGCGGGTCGGGCGGCGGGTCCGAGCCTACCTCGCCGACGCCGTAGACTCCCCGGGGGTCGCCCTAGGACCGGGCGACCCTGACCATACCGCTCGCACAGCGGACCTCGAGGTCGCCTGCGCGCTGGATTCTGTCCAACACCAGGTTCATGCCGAGCACGTCGCTGGAAATGTGGCCTGCGATGACCAGATTCAGCTTGAGCTCCTCGGCGCGCTTGCGATGGTCCTCCGAGTAGTGCATGCCGACGAGCGTGCCAACACCCGCCGCTGACAGGCGATTCAAGGCGTCCGTGGGGCCCTCGGTTCCCCCCGTCATGTCCACGACGATCCGACCCGGCCGAGATGAGCCCGACCCCGTGATGATGAGGGGGCCATACCCCTTTCGCGCCGCGTCCGCGTACTCGGGAATCCGCCTCAGGCTCTTCACCACTTTGTCGAGCGTCGAGGGCTCATCCGCATCCAGAGCCGCCTGCACGAACGCCTGCACTGAGTTGTCAGCCGGCGTGTGACACGACAGCGACGCGAGGCCCAGGAGTACCGCCGCATCTATGGCGCGGTAGTGATTGACGGGTGCGACCCGGCGCTGAATCTCCTCGGCACGAGGCGCGATCAGCGAATCGCCTGCGGCGATCGACACACCCTGCTTTGCCCAGAGGTCGGCCTGCATGTACATGACCTCATGGAGGTTCGCATAGCCGGGACCTTCGGGGTGGTGGGCGAATACCAGGTCGATCGGCTCCCCCTTCTCGCGGAGCCTGTCCGCGAGCAGAACCTCCCCGACCTCCATGTCGACGCCAACGAGCAGCCCGCGGATCTCGGCATCGGGGTCGCCCGCGCAGATGCGCGTGTCGGCGTACGGGTTGACCAGCTTCTCGGCGTCGAAGAACTCCTTGTCCTCCTCGTCGAGCTTGTCGTATGCCTTGCGATTGTCGGCGAGCACGCGGTCGATCTCGGCCCTGTCTCGAGCATCCGCTTCGATGCCAACGGCAACGCAGACGTCATAGATGTCCCTGAGCTTCACGTGGTCATCCTCTCCCCATGGTGGTTCAGCTGATTCATCCCGCGATCGCCGACTCCCCAGAAGTGCGGCTCTCGCTCGGTGCCGGTCATTCCGCGAGCGACTCGAGCCACGCAGCGTCCGCCTGCATCGTATCCCTGACCTGCGACATCTGCGCAGCCACCGACTCATGGCTGGTGCCGCCCGCGGTCACGCGTCGTGCTACGACGGCCTCGATATCGACCGCCGAGAGTACATCCGGCCCAAACTGCTCGGCATGCGCGGCGAACTGCTCGGCGGTCAGGTCCTGGAGCGTGAGGCCTTGCTGCTCGCACGCCAGCACGAGGCGGCCGACGATCTCATGGGCCTCACGGAACGGGACGCCCTTTCCGACCAAGTAGTCGGCGAGGTCGGTCGCCGCCATGAAGCCACCGCGGGCCCCCGCGGCCATACGGTCGGCGTGGATGTGCATCGAATCGACCATGCCTGCCATCGCTCGCAGCGAGTGCGCCAACGTGTCGATCGCATCGAACGCTGGCTCCTTGTCCTCCTGCATGTCCTTGTTGTACGCGAGCGGCAGGCCCTTGAGCGTCACGAACAGCGACTGCAGGTCGCCGAAGACCCGGCCCGTCTTCCCGCGTACCAGCTCGGCGAAGTCCGGGTTCTTCTTCTGCGGCATGATCGACGAGCCGGTCGAGAACTCGTCGTCCATGGTCACGAAGCCGAACTCGTCGCTCGACCACAAGATGAGCTCCTCGGCGAGGCGTGAGAGGTGCATCTGGCAGACCGCGCATGCGTAGGTCAGATCGAGCAGGAAGTCCCGGTCGCTCACCGCGTCCATCGAGTTCTCGCTCACCGCCGAGAAGCCCAGTCGCGCTGCTACGTACTCACGGTCGAGCGGATAGGTGGTCCCGGCGAGCGCCGCGCTGCCGAGCGGCAGAACGTCCGCAGCGTCATGCGCGTGGCGCAGCCGCGTGAAGTCGCGTGCGAACATCTGCACGTAGGCGAGCAGATGGTGGCTGAGCAACACCGGCTGGGCCTTCTGCAGGTGTGTGTAGCCGGGCATGACCACGCCAAGGTTCTCCTCGGCGAGTCGGACGAGCACCCGGCGCAGGCCGAGAACACGGTGCCCCAGGTCGACGCTCGCGGACTTGGCGTACAGCCGCGTGTCGGTCGCGACCTGGTCGTTGCGGCTGCGACCGGTGTGCAGGCGCGCTCCGGCGGGTCCGATGCGCTCGGTCAGGACGCGCTCGATGGCCATGTGCACGTCCTCGTCGGCGTAGTCCCAGACGAAGGTGCCACCGCCGATCTCGCGATAGATCTGGCTGAGGCCTGCCTCGATCGCATCAGCATCGACCTCGCTGATGACGCCGACCTTGGCGAGCATGCGAGCATGGGCGATCGATCCGCGAATGTCCTCGGCCCACAGTCGCTTGTCGACCGGCAGTGAGTTGCCGAAGTCGGCGAGGAATGCGGCCGGGCTCTTCTCGAAACGGCCGCCCCATGGCGTCTTGGCGTCACTCATCAGCGCTCTCCTTCGGAGCTTCGTCCGCTGCGTCCGCAGCCGGAGCTTCGTCTCTGGGCTCACCGGTCTCGGAGCGCCTCTGGCCCATCGTGTAGCCGAGCCAGAACGTGAGCAGCGCAGGACCGAACAGAAGCAGCGCGACGACTAGGATGATGATCGCCTCGGGCGCTCCGGTCCCAAACATGTGCGCTAGACCTCGCCCTCTTTGCCGACCTTGCGGCGCTGGCGCGCCCACACCTTGGTCGGCAGACCCCACAGGTCGATGAAGCCCTTCGCGGCCTTGTGGTCGAAGCTGTCTGCCGCGTCGTACGTCGCGAGGTTGTAGTCGTAGAGCGAGTACGGGCTGCGGCGGCCGACGACGACGCAGCTGCCCTTGAAGAAGCGCAGCCGCACGTCGCCGGTGACCAGCTTCTGAGTCGTATCGACGAAGCCGTCGAGCGCCTCCTTGAGTGGCGAGAACCACAGGCCGTTGTAGACGAGTTCGGCCCATTTCTGCTCGACGCCGAGCTTGTAGTGGAGCACCTCGCGCTCCAAGCACAGGTCTTCCAGCGCCTTGTGCGCCTGGATGAGCGTAAGCGCGCCCGGGACCTCGTAGACCTCGCGTGACTTCACGCCGATAAGACGGTTCTCGATCATGTCGATGCGACCGAAGCCGTGCTTGCCCGCCAGTTCATTCATCGCGTTGATGATCTCATGGAAGCTCTGGATCTCGCCGTTGAGCGCGACCGGAAGGCCCTGCTCGAAGCTGATCTCGGCGTACTCGGCGGTGTCGCACTCGCTGCCGCGAGCGTCGTTGGTCAGCGTGTAGATGTCGCTCGGCGGCTCGACCCAAGGATCCTCGAGCACGCCGCACTCGATGGCCCGGCCCCAGAGGTTGTCGTCGATCGAGTAGGGGCTCGCCTTGGTGGTGGGAACGGGGATTCCGCGCTCCTCGGCATACACCATCTCCTGCTCGCGCGTCTTGAGCTCCCATTCGCGCACGGGTGCGAGCACTTCGAGATCAGGGTCGAGCGAGGCGATACCCACCTCGAAGCGTACCTGGTCGTTACCCTTGCCGGTGCAGCCGTGCGCGATGTACTTGGCTTGATGTCGGTGCGCCTCGACGACGAGGTGCTTGACGATGATCGGCCGCGACATCGCCGACAGAAGCGGATACTTGTTCTCATACAGCGCGTTGGCCCGGAGCGCCTTGGCGAGAAACTCCTCGACGTACTCCTCGCGCACATCCTTGACGATGGATTCCACGGCCCCGATCGTCAGCGCCTTCTGGCGCACGAACTCGAGATCCTGTCGCTCCTGACCAACGTCGACGGCAAGCGCGATGACGTCAACATCGTGGTTCTCCTGGAGCCACTTGATGGCCACCGAGGTGTCCAGACCACCCGAATACGCGAGCACTACCTTGTCCCGAGCCATGAATCGTCCTTCCGAGTCGTGCCGAGAGGCCGCGCCTGCGGCCTCCGTGAGCTTCGTTGCAGACACTCCGATGCACGAGCACCGAGGGGTAGGTGCCCGACTAGTTGACGCCTCTGAACTTGTCGAGTGTGTCGACGAGCAGCGCCGCATCCTCATCGCTCACGGTGATCACCAGGATCGTGTCGTCCCCGGCAACCGAGCCGAGAATACCGTCGATCTCGGCCGCGTCGAGTGCCGCCGCAACGCCCGGCGCGGTCCCAGCAGACGCTTTGACCAGCACGAACTTCTCGGTGCGCTTCACGTCGTTGACCAAGTCCGACACCATCCGCTGAAGGTGCAGGTCCTCGGCGAGTACGTAGACGCCCTCGGGCAGCTTCTTGAGCCCCATCTCCGTGATGTCGCGTGAGACCGTCGCCTGGGTGCAGACGAACCCCTCGGCCTTGAGGTTGTCGACGAGCGCGCGTTGCGTCTTGACGCGTTCGTTGCGAACGATCCGCTTGATAGCGTCCTGCCGTTCGAGTCGCTTCCTCATCTGTGCGTCGCTTCCTCTGGGTTCGCCGAGCCGGACTGCTAGCCGAGTACGAGCGAGAGCAGCGCCTTCTGTGCGTGGAGCCGGTTCTCGGCCTCATCGAAGACCACTGAGCACGGGGCGTCGATCACCTCGTCGACCACCTCTTCGCCGCGGTGCGCCGGGAGGCAGTGCATGAAGAGCGCTCCCGGATCCGCCGCAGCCATCATGGCTGCGTCCACCCGATACGGCGCGAACGTCGCGATCCGTGCATCGCGCTCGGCCTCCTGGCCCATCGACGCCCACGTGTCGGTCAGCACCACGTCGGCACCGGTGACCGCCTCGGACACGTCGCAGGTGACACATATCTTGGCGCCGGTCTGCTCGGCGATGGCCGAGGCCTGCTCGACGACCGCGGCGGCAGCCTCGAATCCGGGCGGCGTCACGATCGAGACGGACATGCCGAGCAGCGCACCGCCGAGCAGGTACGTGTTGGCCATGTTGTTGCCGTCGCCGACGTAGGTGAGCCGAACGCCCTGCAGCCGGCCGAGGTGCTCCTTGATGGTGAGGAAGTCGGCAAGACCCTGGCACGGGTGGTGGTCATCGGTGAGCGCATTGATGACCGGGACCGACGCGTACTCGGCGATCTCCTCGACCATCGACTGCGCGAACGTGCGGATGACGATGGCGTCGCAGTACCGCTCGAGGACTTTCGTGGTGTCGTACACGGTCTCGCCGCGCGAGAACGCGCCGTCGGTACCAGACATCACGACCGGATGCGCGCCGAGCCGATAGCAGGCGACCTCGAAGGAGACGCGCGTCCGCATGGACGGCTTCTGGAAGATGAGGGCGATCGACTTTCCAACGAGTGGCGTCGAGCGTGCGCCGCGGTTCCAGCCGCGCTTCTGAGCCTCTGCGACATCGATCAGGCTGAGAAGCTCCGCGGGTGTGAGGTCGCCGAGCGAGAGCAGGTCCCTGCCCCTGAGCGGGTTATCCATGTCAGGTGTCCAGTCCTCTGAGAATGTCGGATAGCGTGTGGAGAAGTGTATCAATCTCCGACTTTCCGCACAGGAGCGGCGGGAGAAAACGCAATATATTCGTCCCGATGTTGTTCAGGACGACTCCCCGGTCCAGCGCGGCCGCCGCTGCATCCCCCGCGACGGGCTTCGCGAGGGAGACGCCGACCATGAGTCCGGCACCCCTGACGTCCACGATCATGCCATCTCGCTCGCCGATCGCGCTGAGACCTTCTCGCAGATACGCGCCCGACGCGAGGGCGTTCGCCCCGGCGCCGGCCTCGACCAGCCCGGCGATGGTCGCACGGCCGGCGGCGCACACAACCGGTCCGCCGCCGAAGGTGGAGCCATGATCGCCGGGACGAAGCACTTCGGCCACCTCGGCGCGAGCGGCGAATGCGCCTATCGGCAGCCCGTTGGCCATCGCCTTGGCGAGCGCGACCACATCAGGGACGACGCCATGCGACTGATGGGCGAACGCAGGGCCCGTGCGGAAGAAGCCGGTCTGGACCTCGTCGGCGATGAAGAGCGCTTGCCGCTCGTCACAGATGCGTCGCACCGCCGAGAGGTACTCCGCTGAGAGGGGCCAGACCCCGCCTTCTCCTTGTACGATCTCGACCATCACCGCGGCGACCGACCCGTCGACCGCTGCCTCGAGCGCCTGCACGTCGCCCGGCGGCACGTGGACGAACCCGTCGGGCATCGGGGCGAACGCCTCCTGTTTGCTGGCCTGTCCTGTCGCGGCAAGCGCGGCCAGCGTTCGTCCGTGGAAGCTCCGGTCGAGCGTGACCACCTTGTACGCCCCCGGCTTGTGTTCGCCGGCCCAGCGGCGGGCAAGCTTGATCGCGCCTTCGACCGCCTCCGCGCCGGAGTTCGCGAAGAACAGCTTCCACCCTCCGCCGAGCAGGTTCGACACGTCGTCGGCCAGCTCGGCACGGTGCTCGACGTAGAACAGGTTGCTCACGTGGACGAGCTTGGCGGCCTGCTCGGCGATGGCGGCGGTGACCGCGGGGTGCGCGTGGCCGAGGTTGACCGCCCCGATGCCGCTGACGAAGTCGAGGTACTCCCGACCAGAGTCGTCGTAGAGGCGCATGCCGTCACCGCGCACGAACAGGACCGGCTTGCGCGCGTAGGTCTGCATGACCGCAGCGCGGTCGAGTGCGACCGCCGCGTCGAAACGCTCGCTCATGGTCACTCCCCTTCGCCTGGATCGGTGATCATCGTGCCGACGCCCTCGTCGGTGTAGACCTCGAGCAGCAGCGTGTGGGGAACCGTGCCGTTGAGGATATGGGCGCGGCTCACTCCACCCCGCAGCGCGTGCACGCACGCGGCGACCTTCGGCACCATGCCGCCCTCGAGCGTGTCGTTGACGATCATCTCCTCGGCCTCGGCCGGCGTGAGCACGCTGATGAGCGAGGACTTGTCGGCGAAGTCGGCGTAGAGGCCGTCCACGTCGGTGAGGAAGATGACCTTCTCGGCACCGAGCGCGGTGGCGAGCTCGGCCGCGACCAGGTCGGCGTTCACGTTGAAGCTGCCGCCGTCGTCTCCGGCGGCAACGGTCGCGACGACCGGAATGAAGCCGTCCTCGATGAGGTTGTCGATGACGGTGGTGTCGATCGTGGTCACGTCGCCGACACGGCCGAGACGCTCGTCGCGCTGCGTCGCTGTCACCAGGTTGCCGTCGTCGCCCGAAACGCCGACGGCGAGCCGGCCGTGATGGTTGATGGCCGCGACCAGCTCCGGATTCACCTTGCCGACGAGCACCATCTTCACGACCTCCATCGCCTCGTCGGAGGTGACCCGGAGGCCGTTGTAGAACTCCACGTTGAGGCCGAGGCGGTTCATGTACGACGTGATCTCGGGGCCACCGCCGTGGACGATCACGGGATTGATGCCGACGAGCTTCATGAGCGCGATGTCGCTCGCGACGTGCTCGCGAAGCACCGGATCGGTCATGGCGGCCCCACCGTACTTGATGACGACGGTCCGTCCCGATGTCCGCTTGATCCAAGGCAGCGCCTCGGTAAGCGTCGCCGCCTTCAGGAACAGGTCCTTCATGTCGCGTCCTTCCGTGTGCGGAACGTTCACGAGCGGTACTCGCCGTTGATGCGCACGTAGTCGTAGGTCAGGTCGCACGTCCACACCGTCGCGACCCCGTCGCCGAGATGTAGGTCGACGTCGATGTCGACGTCCGTGCCGCTCAAGGCTTCGAGCGCCGCGCCCTCATCAAAGCCGAGCGCGGTTCCGGCGCGGCACACCTCGACGCCGGCGAACGTGATGTCGAACGCGTGCGCGTCCAGCCGACAACCCGACTTGCCGATCGCCATCGCCACGCGGCCCCAGTTGGCGTCTCGGCCGAAGACCGCGGTCTTGACCAGCGGGGAACCAGCGATGGCGAACGCCGCGAGTTCGGCGTCCGCGTGCGTCGCCGCTCCAACCACGTTCACCGTGATGAGCTTGGTGGCCCCCTCACCGTCCCGGGCGATCATGCGCGCGAGCGTCTCGCAGACCGCGTGAATGGCCGCCGAGACCGCCGCGAACGCCTCCCCCTCCGCGCCGATCGGCGCTCCTCCCGCCGCGCCCGACGCCATCAGCAGCGCCATGTCGTTGGTCGAAGTGTCGGTGTCGACCGTGACACGGTTGAAGGTGGTTCCCACCGCGGAGCGCAGGGCACCGTCGCAGGCCTCGGTGGTAAGTGGCGCGTCGGTCGTGATCACGGCGAGCATCGTGGCCATGTTGGGCGCGATCATGCCGCTCCCCTTCGCCATGCCCCCGACCGTGTAGGTCCGCGTGTCCACGGTGACGGAGACCGCTGCTTCCTTCGCGACCGTGTCGGTGGTCATGATGGCTCGCGCGGCGTCGGAACCGCCGCGCGGCGAAAGACCGCCCACAGCGGTCGGAAGCGACGCGAGCAGCTTGTCGACGGGGAGCGGAACGCCGATGACGCCGGTCGAGCGACACGATCACCTCGCGGGCTCGGCGCCGAGCAGCCCGGCGACCGCGACGGCGGTCGTCTCGGCGTCGGCGACTCCCTGGGCGCCGGTGCACGCGTTGGCGTTCCCGGCGTTCACGATGACGGCACGTGCGGCGCCCCCGGCGATGTGCCGCGCGCGAGACGATGACCGGGGCGGCCGCCACGGTGTTGGTCGTGAAGACCGCGGCCGCTGGCACCGGAGCGTCGGCCGCGGCGACGATCGCGACGTCCAGCGCCCCGCCCGGCTTCAGTCCGGCCGCATACGCCTCCGGCGACGAACCCCGACGGGGCTGTCACGCCGCCCGGGACCGGTATCAGAGTATGGCTGTGCTGACTCGTGAATCATCTGGATACTCCTGGAACTGTCGTTATCGACGAGGTCTAGACGATGGGCGCAGGTAGGTCGAGGCCTTCTGTCTCGGGATACCCGAGAACCGCGTTGAGGCACTGCACCGCTTGCCCCGCGGCGCCCTTCACCAGGTTGTCGATCGCACATGCCGCGATGAGGGTGTTCGAACGCTCGTCCACCGCCACCCCGAGCGAAGCACGGTTCGTCCCGCGCACCTCGGCGGTGGAAGGCATGACACCGAGGTCGCGAACGAACACGAAGGGCTCATCGGCGTAGTGAGCGCGGTAGAGCTCCACCGCGTCGACCGCCGAGAATCCCGGTTCCACCTCGAGGTACACCGTGGACAAGCAGCCCGCGCGACATCGGCACGAGGTGTGGGGCGAATACGACCGATACCGGACGGCCCGCCGCCATCGAGAGCGTCTGCTCCATCTCGGGCGTGTGCCGGTGCGCCGCGACCTTGTAGGGCGCAACAGCCTCGTTGACGGTGACGTAGTGCGTGCCGGCGGTCGCGCTGCGGCCTGCCCCGGAGACGCCGGACTTCGCGTCAACGATCACGCGGCCTCCCCGCACGACGCCCGACTCAAGCGCGGGAAGCGCCGCCAGCGTCGTTGCTGTCGGATAGCAGCCTGGGCACGCGACGAGTCTGGCACCGAGCAGCCGGGAACGGTCGAGCTCCGGCAGTCCGAACACCGCCTCCGGCAGCAGCTCAGGTGACGTGTGCACCGCCCCGTACCAGGCCTCGTAGAGTCCTGCGTCCTGAAGACGGTAGTCGGCCGACAGGTCGATGACAGTCACGCCCCTCAGGAGCAGCTGAGGGACGAGCTCGAGCGCGGCGGTATGCGGCACGGCGAGGAGCGCAACGTCGGCCGCCGCAGCGATGAGATCCGCGTCCGGGAGCGAGAACTCAAGATCGGTCAGCCCCTCCAGCGACGGATACACGTCGGCGACGAGCCGTCCGCGGTCCGCCGACGAAGTCGCGAGCGTCAGTTCAAGACGATGGTGTGAGAGCACGAGGCGCGCGGCCTCGATCCCTGCATAGCCCGCTGCACCGACCACTGCGACCTTCGTCATGCCCTCACCTGATCATCGCCGAACGGATGTAGGGGGGACTATATGCAATTTTTCGCATCAATGCAACACTTTATGCATATCAATTCCCCGAATGTGCGCAATGATGCGAATGCGCTCCGCCTGAGACAACGCAGCGACCCTTGACCGGTCGCCACTCAGCCGCGCATCAGCCCCGCAGCTCCCCGCCCACCGCTCCCGACACCTTGCGAACCAGCCTCTCGTGCACACCCTCGACTTCGTCGGCGGTGAGCGTCCGATCCGGGGCGCGATAGACGAGGGCGAACGCCAGCGACTTCGAGCCGCTCGGCACGCCGTCGCCTCGATACACGTCGAAGAGTCGGACCGATTCGAGCAGCTTGCCTCCGGCCGAACTCATGGCCTGTCCCACCCGCTCCGCGGTCACTTCCTCGGGCACCACCAAAGCGACGTCGAGTTCGACTCCGGGGAATCGGGGAACGTCGGCATACGGCTTCGCATCCAAGGCCTCACGCACGAGCGCCGGGAGATCGAGTTCGAAGGCGGTGACGGGCGCATCAGCCTCAAAAGCCTCGAGCACCGCCGGGTGCACCTCGCCGATCCACCCCGCCACTTGTCCGCCGAGCAGTACCTCGGCCGAGCGGCCAGGCTGCAGATACGGCAGCTCGGCCGCCCGGAACTTCACGCGCTGTACGCCCAAGTCCCGGGCGAGCGCCTCGATGATGCCCTTGCCGTCGAAGAAGTCGAGTGGGATTGCGGGATCGTTCCACGCAGGCTCATGCCACGCGCCGGCGAGCACGCCCGCAACGACGGCTCGCTCTTTCGGCTGCTTCCTGCCCTCGGCAGTCCTGAAGACCGAACCGATCTCGTAGAGGTGCACGTTGCCCACGCCGCGATTCTGGTTGTACGCGACAGAGCGCAGAAGCCCGGGCAGCAGGGAGCGACGGAGCGTTGCCTGCTCGCCCGACATCGGGTTCAGCAGCTCGACACACAGCTCGCCTTCGGGGCGCTCGTGCCGCATCCGGTCGAGGTCGACCGGGTCCGCAAACGAGTACGTCATCGTCTCGTTGAGCCCCGAGGCGCGCAGAGCTGCGCCCACGCGCTCGCGCCATCGCTGTTCACGCGTCAGCTCTCCGACACGTCCGCGCCCGGCCGGCAGCGTCGCCGGGACCTTGCCCATTCCCCAGACGCGCAGCACTTCTTCGATCAGGTCGATCTCTCGATCGAGGTCGGGCCTGAACGACGGGACCGTCACGCGAGAGAGACCTCCATCAACCGCTACGTCGCACCCCAGCCGTCACGAGGATCTCGGCGGCCTCGGACTGCGATATGTCGGCGCCGATGACGGCCAAGAGCCGCTCGTGGCGCAAGGTCACCGTTCGCGGGTCCAGAGGCAGCGGGTAGGCGTCGATCACACCGGGCGCCACCTCGCCGCCGGCAAGCTGCGCCATGAGCGCGGCCGCCCGGTCGAGGGCAGCGACACAGGCGGAGCGGTCCACGATCTTCTCGAAGCGCGACGAGGCCTCGGAGAACAAGCCGAGACGGCGACTCGTATGTGAGATCGAGGAGGGCGAGAAGCAGGCCGACTCCAGCAGGATGTTGACGGTGCCGTCGTGAATCTCGGTCGCCTCGCCGCCCATCACTCCCGCGAGCGCGATCGGCCCCGAGCCGTCGGTGATCACAAGAACGTCCGGAGAAAGCTCCCGGTCCTGCCCGTCGAGCGTGGTCAGCTTCTCACCAGCGCGTGCCAGGCGCACGCCGATCTCACTGCGCCCCGATGCGCCGACCGCAAGCAGGTCGGCATCGAAGGCATGAAGCGGCTGGCCGAGCTCGAACATGACGTAGTTGGTGATATCGACGACATTGCTGATCGAACGGGCACCCGACGCGACGACCTTCTCGGCAAGCCACTCCGGCGAGGGGCCGATCTTCACGTTGCGGATCAGGCGCGCGGTGTAACGCGGGCAGAGCTCCGCGTCGTCGATGGTGACGATCGCGCTCTCGCTCACCGGGGCGCCGCATTCCTCAGGGGTGGACGAGGGCACCGACGACGGCACGCCGAGCACCGCCCCGATCTCGCGCGCGACGCCGACAACCGACAGGCAGTCGGGCCGATTGGGAGTGATCTCAAGCTCGAGGATCGTGTCCGAGAGCCCCCGGTACTCGGCGATGGGCATCCCGACCGGCGCGTCGGCGGGCAGGATCAGCAGGCCGTCGTGGTCGCTTCCCAGGCCGAGCTCGCTCGCCGAGCAGTTCATGCCCCTGCTCTCGACGCCGCGCAGTTTGGCCTTCTTGATGGTCATTCCATTGGGCAGCGTCGCTCCCACCAGCGCGACGGGCACCTTGTCGCCCGCCTCGAAGTTCTGCGCTCCGCATACGATCTGGAGGTGTTCTTCGCCCCCGACATCCACGCCGGTGACCCAGAGCTTGTCAGCCTCGGGGTGCCGCTCTTTGGACACGATCTGCCCGACAACGACGCCGTCGAGTGCGGCGCCCGCTGACGCGATCGACTCCACGGCGGTCCCGGTCAGGTCGAGCCGGTCGACGAGCTGGGGCACGGGAAGCGAGATGTCGACGAGTTCCTTGAGCCACTTCAGCGAAACGAGCATGGTCGCGCGTCCTTTCGAGAAGACGGTGAGCGAGGTCGGTTGCGACGGTTCAGAACTGGCGAAGGAAGCGCATGTCTCCCTCGAGCAGCATTCGGAGGTCCGGGATGTTGTACTTGAGTGCCGCTATTCGCTCGACACCCATGCCGAAGGCGAACCCCGAGTAGCGCTCGGGGTCGATTCCCACATAGCCGAAGACGTTCGGGTCGACCATGCCGCAGCCGAGGATCTCGAGCCACCCGGTGCCCTTGCAGAATCGGCAGCCCTCTCCCCCACAGATGCCGCAGCTCACGTCGACCTCTGCGGACGGTTCGGTGAACGGGAAGAAGTGCGGGCGGAAACGCGTCCGGCGGTCCGGGCCGAATATGGCCTTGCAGACATGGTCGAGCGTCCCCTTCAGATCGCCGAATGTGATGCCTTCGTCGACCACGAGGCCTTCGATCTGCGTGAACTGCGGGAGATGGCTCGGGTCGGCAACGTCCCGGCGGTAGACCTTGCCGGGGGCGAGGATGTAGATGGGCGGCTTCTGCGTCTCCATGACGCGCACCTGCACCGGGCTCGTGTGCGTCCGGAGGAGCACATCGCTCTCGCCCTCGATGTCGGCGCGCTCGCCGGACAGGTCGCGTACATAGAAGGTGTCCTGAAGCGAGCGCGCCGGGTGATCCGGCGGCTGGTTGAGTGCGGTGAAGTTGTAGTAGTCGAGCTCGACCTCGGGCCCCTCGGCGATGCGGTATCCCAGGCCGAGGAAGACCTCGGTCACCTCGGCGGCAATCTGCTCGATGAGGTGGCGAGAGCCGACCGGATGGGCGCGCCCCGGGAGGGTCACGTCGACCGCCTCGGAGCCGATGCGCGCTTCCATCGCTGATGCCGCCAACTCGGCATGGCGTTCCTGCAACGCCGCCTCAAGCGCCTGGCGTACCTCGTTGGACACCTTGCCGACGGCAGGGCGCTCCTCGGCCGACAGCGCGCCGAGCCCACGAAGGATGGCGGTCAGGGAGCCCTTCTTGCCGAGGAACTCAACCCTGACGGCGTCCAGCGAGCCGAGATCGTCAGTGGCGACCACAGCCGCCAGGCCGCGATCGCGCAGGTCCTGAAGCTCTTCTGTGATGCCCATCTGATCGAACACCTTTCCTCGAATGCGCGAACGAAAGAAGGGAGCCGGACTCCGCCCTTGGCTCAGTAGCTGCCCAAGGACGGGAGCCGGCTCCCGCGGTACCACCTCGGTTGGCTCGCGAATCGCGAACCCACTCGGTTGCAGCGCTCTCGCGTTGCTGACGGGTATCACGCCCGCCCAGCCCGGTATCGGGGGCTCCGGCTTCCCTACTGACCTCGGCACGTGCCCGGGCGTTCAGGTCGCGACTGATGGAGGGAACCGCCTACGACACTCCGCTGGGTCCTCTCAGCTGGACTACCGGACCCATCTCTGTTCGGACTGCAATCAGACGTCAGGCGTCGTCTCCGTCATCGTCTCGCGCTGTTCTGTTGAGCCGTCATGGTACTCCACTTACTCGGCGGCCCGCCAGCGGCGAAGCAGCATCCCCACCGGGACGACCCGAACGGCCACCCCCGCGATCTCACGCGGAGCGGCCCTCTCACGATCGTCGATCGGGTTGGCGTCGCCCCGGGTGGTCACCGATCCGTCAGCGGCCACCGCAACCACCCTGTGCAGGACCGCACCATGAGGAGCGGCCCGGATCAGAGCGATGCAGCCCTCGTGGGGCTGTGCGCCCCTGCGCACGACGACCACATCTCCGGGCAGGAGCGCAGGGCTCATCGACATGCCCGCGACCCTCACCGGCTCCCAGACCGACATCGTGGCGAGGAGTATCGCAGCGACCAGTGCGAGTGCTGCGACGTACTCCAACGCCGCCTTCAGCCGTTCTCGCATCAGTGTGCCTGCTCCGCGTCAACGTAGAGCGAGACTCGCGCATAGTCACTGGCGACCGCATTGGTGGCCGTGGCGGGCAGACTGATCTCGAAGCGGAAGTCTCCCTGCGCGCCCGGGGCAAGCCTGAGTGGGGTCGTGCGCAACGCGGACAGCGACCCGTTGTACACCTGAGTCCCCGAGCACGAGACGCGGGCCCCGAGCGACTCGTAGAACTCAGTGATTCCCGCCTTCTTCGAGGCGCTGACTACCAGATCCGACGGCAGCGAGCCATCATTCACGACCGTGAGCGAACGCACCGCGGACGTCCCCGGCGCGAGGGCATCTATTGCCAGCGGGGCCGTAGTGGGAACGGTCGAGATCGCCACCGAGCCCGCACGGATCACACTGTCCGCGACTTGGACCTGCGCCGCGAAGTAGGCCCCCGCCGCGCCGACCGAAAGCGCGGCGAACGCGCCGACAACGGTGTACAGCACTCTCTTGAACATGTTTCCTCCTCGAATCCGGTGTCGCCGAGGGGAAACGGCACAACCTGTGTTGGTGGGCGGCGGACGCCTCGCCGACCGCATCGGATCGTCCCGCACCTGCCTTACCTGCCTCTGACCGACACCTTCTCGGCGGCCCGGACATTCCCACCGACGACAGAAACGCCGAAAGCCCCCTCACGTTCGAGGGGGCTTTCGGAACAGTTCCGTGTGAGTTCGGCGTGCCCTACAGGGCGCCCTTGGCGAGCTCCACCAGCTGAGCGAACGCGGCGGGATCGGTGATCGCCATGTCCGAGAGAACCTTGCGGTCCAGGGTGATGCCGGCATTCTTCAGACCGTGCATGAACACCGAGTACGAAAGGCCGTTGATGCGGGCGCCGGCGTTGATGCGGGTGATCCAGAGGCGACGGATCTCGCGCTTCTTGTTGCGACGGTCACGATAGACGTACTGGAGAGAGTGCTGGGTCTGCTCCTTGGCGGCACGATAGGTACGGCTCTTAGCACCGTAGTAACCCTTCGCACGGGCAAGGACTGTGCGGCGCTTCTTCTTCGCCGTAGTTGAACGCTTCACGCGAGGCATGGATAGATCACTCCTTGGGTCTTAAGCGAGGTCGTGGGAACAACAGGCCAATGAGTGCTAGCCGATGCCCAAGCCCTTCTTGATGACGTTGGTGTCGGCCGACGAAACGATGGTCTCCTGACGGAACCCACGCTTACGCTTGGGAGACTTCTTCTCCAGGATGTGGCTCTTGAACGCCTTGCCTCGGACGATCTTGCCCGAGCCGGTCACCCGGAACCGCTTCGCGGTCCCCTTGTGTGTCTTCATCTTCGGCATGCGTGCCGCCCTTCTAGTCGGTGCCCGCAGCGGGCTCGTCGGCCACCGCGTCGCTGTCTTCGGACGTGGTGCTCTCCTTGACTTCCTTCTTCTTCACCGGAGCCAGGAGCATGTGCATGTTGCGCCCCTCGAGTTTGGGCTGTGTCTCGATGATTGCGTCCTCACCAAGCTCGCCCGCCAGCCGCTCCAAGATGTTCAGGCCCAGTTCCGGATGCGCCATCTCGCGGCCTCGGAACATGATAGTGACCTTGACCTTGGCGTTTGCTGCCAAGAAGCGAAGCACGTGCTTCTTCTTGGTCTCATAGTCGTGGATGTCGATCTTGGGACGGAACTTGATCTCTTTGATCTCGACCTTGGTCTGATGCTTGCGCGCGAGCTTCTCCTTCTGGGTCTGCTCGTACTTGAACTTCCCGTAGTCCATGATCCGGCACACGGGGGGGTCCGCAAGCGGGGCGATCTCGACGAGGTCGAGGTCCTGCTCCTCGGCGATTCTCTGAGCGTCCGACATCGCGAAGATGCCGAGCTGGCTCCCGTCGACACCGATAAGACGGCACCTCTGGGCACGTATACGCTCGTTGATCCGTGGTTCCGTGCTGCTGCTGATAGGCAGCTCACCTCCGTCGTTTCCTAGGCTTCCCCTCAAGGAAAGCCCTCATACAAGAACAAAACTCCCGCGGCCACGTTCGGCCGACGGGAGAGACAGGCATCCGAGGAACCGCCCCTGACGAGGCGCCTCCCGAGATACTCGCATCGACCAGACAGCCGCCAGTTCGGCGCCGCAAGGTGGGGACCTGTGACCCTAGGTAGGGTTTGTCCCGCTTGTGAGCGGTATTCGATTAGCCTCGGGAGTATAGCCGCGGGCAGCCGGACTGTCTAGCGCAGCCGAGGCAGTGTGAATCCGACTACCGTTCCGTGCCCGGGCTCGCTCTCGGCGAACACATCGCCGCCGTGGTCGCGAATGATGGCGCGCACGATGGAGAGCCCCAGACCGGCACCGCCCACATCGGTGGCCCGCGCCGCATCCGCGCGGAAGAAGCGGTCGAAGACATGGCCGAGATCCTCTGGGGCTATCCCCTCGCCGGTGTCGACAACACCGACCGTGACCTGATCTTCGGCAGCGTCGAGGTACAAAGTGATTGAACCGGATGTGGTATGCCGCTTGGCGTTGCTGAGGATATTGCGCAGGACCTGGGCCAGTCGGAGCTCGTCCCCGTTCACCATCACCGGCTCATCTGCTCCAACGACGCGCACTTCGATGCCCGGACCGACTCTCTGCGCCGCGCGCTCACCGTTCTTGACAACGAGGGCTGCCAGATCGGTTGGCGCCATGTGGTAGAGCCAACGACCTGACTCCGCGACCGCCGACTCCTGCATGTCATCCATCAATGCTTCGAGATGCTGCAAGTCCTCCAGGAGAATCGAAAGGTGTGCGCGGTCCGCCTGCAGGACGCCGCTGAGCATCGCCTCTGTCTGTGCCATAGCCACGGTGATCGGATTGCGCAGTTCATGTGCGATGTCCGCAACCAGCTTCCTGCGGAGATGATCTTCCTCGTCGAGCACGTCAGCCAGGTTGTTGAAGGACGAGCCGAGCGAGGCAATCTCCACCGGCCCCTGAACCGTGGCCCGCCGTTCGCGATCCCCCCGGGAGAATTCGTCGGCCAGCTGCATGAGCTGTCTTGCGGGACGCGTCAGACGGACAGACACGATGAGCGCCGCGGTGCTCGCCGCAGCGGCGGCGATGAACACCAGTGCGTAGGTCCCCAAGTCGAAACCGGATAACAGGGCACGCTCGGCGTTGGCCAGCAGTTGCGCCTCGGATGCGCCACCGGTGCCGGGCACAGAGAGTAGTACTGCATGAACGACACCGTGGACCAAGCCGTAGGCAACGAGGCCCATGACGACCGTCGCAACGACGGCAGAAAGCATCATGGCCGCGAACACCTCGGCGGCGAGGCTGAGACGCCTCATGTATCAGACGTCCAGCTTGTAGCCCACGCCATAGACGGCGACGATGCGGTCCTTCGCTGGGCTTCCGATCGCGATCCTGAGGTTCTTCACGTGAGTGTCAACGACGCGGATGTTGTTGTGTTTGGCGCTCCCATGAAGCGCCTCAGCAAGCTCCTCACGCGACAGAACCCTGCCCGGGTTCCGCACGAGCATGACCAGAATGTCGAACTCCGTGCGCGTCAGGTCGAGCACTCTCCTATCGCATCGCGCCACTCTGCCCGCGCGGTCGATTGAGAAGCCACCGGCAGAGAGCGGACCGCGCGAGCCGGTACGCCTCGCATACGGATCATGCTGTGCATGGCGCAGGGCGTTGCGGACGCGAGCCATGACCTCGCGGGTCGAGAACGGTTTGGTGATGTAGTCGTCGGCACCCACCTCGAAACCGGCGATGCGGTCGTCCTCGGTGGTGCGCGCGGAGATGATGATGGTGGGAATCCCCTGCTCGCGAAAGACCCGCGTGAGCTCGAGACCACCGATGTCGGGCAGCATGACGTCGACCAGCGCTATGTCGGGTTCGGAGGAGACGGCCAAGGAAATGGCCGAGACGCCGTCAGCGGCGGTGACCACCTCGTGCTTCTCGGCGAGAAGGCAGGCCGAGAGGATGCTGACGATTCTCGCATTATCATCAACGACCAGCACGGTTGCCATGCACTGTCCCCCCTCGTTAATCCTCGTTCACAGTATCGCACTGCTGTGACACTCGCGCGAGCGGTCATCGATTCCCGTCGCCAGTTCCCCCGCGTGGTAGCTCGACCGGACGAACGGCGCACTCGCCACCGCCGAGAAGCCGAGCCGATAGGCCTCGCGCGACAGGCGCGCGAACACATCGGGTTCTACGAACTCGGCCACGGGCAGATGCTGCTTGCTGGGCCGGAGGTACTGGCCCAGGGTCAGCATCGAGACGCCCGCTTCGAGCAGGTCGGTCATGACGTCGATCACCTCTGACGGCGTCTCGCCGAGCCCGAGCATGAGCCCGGACTTGGTGGGCAGATCGGGCTTAGTCGCGCGCACACGCGCGAGCACCGCGAGGGAACGTTCGTAGTCGGCTCCGGGGCGGACGCTCGGGTACAGACGCGGCACGGTCTCGAGGTTGTGGTTGAAGACGTCGGGTCCGGCGGCCGATACCGTGTCCACGTCCTCCAGTCGGCCCGCAAAATCGCTGGTCAGCACTTCGATGGCGGCCTCGGGCGCCGCGGCCCGAACCGCATCGATGACTGCCACGAAGTGGGCCGCGCCGCCGTCAGGCAGGTCGTCTCGAGTGACCGTGGTGATCACGACGTGGCGAAGGCCGAGCCGGGACACGGCCTCACCGACACGGCGTGGCTCGTCGGCATCCAGCGCAGCCGGAGTGCGGGTCTCGACGGCGCAGAACCTGCACCCGCGCGTGCACGCGTCGCCCATGATCAGGAACGTGGCCGTTCCCGCCGAGAAGCACTCCCCGCGATTCGGGCACTTCGCGGACTGGCACACGGTATTCAGCGAGAGCTCGTCGAGCATCTCGGCCACCGCGATCGCCTGACCGGGCTGGGCGAGCGGCCTGCGAAGCCAAGCGGGAAGTCGGCCGGCAGCGGACATTACCGCGCCGCGATCGCTTCGATCTCGACGCGCGAGTCCTTGGGGAGACCGGCGACGGCGACCGTCGAGCGAGCGGGGAACGGCGCCGAGAAGTGCTCAGCGTACACGTCGTTCATCTTGCCGAAGTCGGCCATGTCCGTCAGAAACACCGTCGTCTTGACGACGTCGTCCAGCGTCAGACCGTCGGCCTCCAAGACCGCGGACAGGTTGGCCAGGGCCTGGCGCGTCTGGCATCCGACGCATCCTTCGACCAGCTCTCCCGTGGCCGGATCGATCGGAGTCTGCCCGGAGCAGTACGTGAGAGTGCCCACCCGGATCGCGGCGGAGTACGGACCGAGGGCCTTGGGGGCCTTGTCGGCGACGACAGCTTGCTTGTCGGACATGGGAGCTCCTTGGTGACGAGGGGTCAGATCTTGCCGGCAGCGTCTGCAGCTGCGAATCGGATGACTTCCGAGACGGTCGGGTGGGCGTGGATGGTGTGTGCGATCTGCCCGACGGTCAGGTCGTTCGCCATAGCGAGCGCGACTTCGTGGATGATCTCGACCGCGTGCGGACCAACGATCTGGCAGCCGATGATGCGCCCGCTGCCCTTCTCGGCGACAAGCTGCACGAAGCCGTCGCCCTCGCCCTCGCCGAGCGCCTTGCCGTTCGCCGCGAACTTGGACACCGCCTGCACGGCGTCGATCCCGCGCTCCTTGGCCGAGTCGCGCGATGAGCCCACGACCGCGACCTCGGGAAACGTGTAGACGCAGGCGGGGACACAGTCGTAGCGCATGGACTCGAGCGCGGGTGCGGAACCGTCGGCGGCGGCGCGGAGTTCAGCGACGAGGTTGCGCGCCGCGAGCACGCCTTCCTCCTCGGCGACGTGGGCGAGCATCATCCCGCCGATCAGGTCGCCGATCGCGTAGATACCCGGCACGTTGGTGCGGAAGTGGTCATCGACCTTGAGCGCGCGGCGGTCGAATTCCAGCCCGACCTCGGCGAAGCCCAGGTCCGCCGTGTTGGGCACTCGACCCACGGCGCTCATGACGATCTCGCTCTCGAGCACGGTGCCCGACTTCAGCGTCGACAGCATCCGCCCGTGCTCCGAGCGAACGACCGACTCGACGGCGTCGCCGAGGTGGAACTCGACGCCCATCTCCTCGAGCTTGGACTGAGCGAGCTTCACCACGCGACGGTCGTTGCCCGGAAGCACCTGCTCCATCAGCTCGACGACGGTCACCTTGCTGCCGAACGCGGCGTATGCGCACGCGAACTCCAGGCCGATGACTCCGCCGCCGATGATGACGATCTCGCGCGGAATCTGCTTGAGCGACACGGCATCGTCGCTGGTCCAGAGGCCGGGCATCTCGTGATCGATGTTGGGGAGCTTGAAGACGACCGAACCGGTGGCGAGTATGACGGCGTCGCACTCGATGATCCGCGTCCCGCCCTCCTCCAGGTCGACGATGAGTTCGTCGGCACCGACGAGCTTGCCCTCGCCGTACACCACTTCGACCTTCAGCCGCTTGGCGCTTGCTTCGACCTGTCCGACAAGCTCGTCGACGACGCCTTCTTTGCGCGCTCGAAGCCGAGCGATGTCGACGGTTGCCGGAGTCGCGTTCAGCCCGAACTCAGCGGCCTCGACGGTGTCCTTGACGATGTGGGCGGAGCGCAGGATCGTCTTGGTGGGGATGCATCCCCAGTTCAGGCACGTCCCACCGAGCCGGTCCCGCTCGACGAGGGTGACGTCGGCTCCGAGCCTCGCCGCCTCGAACGCCGCGTGGTAGCCGCCCGGACCGCCACCGAGCACTGCGATTCGCATGGATACGTCTCCCTCGGTCCGACTGAAGGGTACTGAAGTGTTCGAGGATTCTAGCACGCTCTGTTCGGACTTCGTTGGGAGGCAGGAGCGACCGAATGGGTACTCAAACACGTGACGGCTTTCTACCCCCGGAGGTTCTGTTGACCCACTACCTGCCGAGCGCAGCGCGAGTGCTCGAGGCGCGCGAAACGCTGTCGTCGGGACACTACGGCGACCTCGACCAGACGATGGGCACGGCCACACTGCCGCGGCCCAGTACGCGCGACCTGTGCGCGCTCATCACCGAGTTCGGCCAGCTGGTGGACGAGCTCGAACTGCGTGACGACAAGGCGAACGGATTCGTGGTCCTGCTGCCGGTCACCGTGAACGGCGTGAGCCTGACCACGCCGGTGCTGGTGGATGTGGACCGCTGCGAGCTGGCCTTCACGAGCCACCCGCAGTTGGGCGCCGCGAGCATCGGCGCCGATGTGATCTCCGAGAATCCCAACATCGCCAACTCGGTGCGCGAACAGCTGCTCGGCGTGCTCGCCACGTGGCACAACTACGGAGCCGCCGACGAGGTGTGACACGCGCGGTCGAAAGCCTAGGCGAGCCCCGCGTCCTCAAGAATGCGCACGACGGCGTGGTCGGCCCCAAGCGGCATGATGTGGACGCCATCGGCTACGTCCCGCAACGCCCTGACCTGCTCGGTCGCGAGCAGGATCGACTCCTCGAGCGGGTTCTCGGCACGGCCGATCCTGTCGGCGATGTGTTGCGGAACCATCATCCCTGCGAGTCGCTCGTTGATGAACTTGATGACGTTCGCGCTCTTGAGCAGCAGAACGCCGGCGATGAGCTTGGCGCCTGTGGGCCTGAGGGCCTCGGCTGCCCGAGCGAACTTGTCGATGTCGGTGATCGCCTGCGTCTGGAAGAACGTCGCCCCGGCATCGATCTTCTGCAGCGCGCGCTCGAGCTGGATATCCCACGGCTCGGCCTCGGGGAACAACGCTCCGCCGATCAGGAAGTCCGTCGCTCCGTCCAGCGGCGCGCCGTTCATGTCCACGCCGGCGTTCATCCCTGCGGTGACCTGCATGAGCAGGGTCGAGTCCAGGTCGAAGACGCCCTTCGCCTTCGGGTGATCGCCGCCACGCGGGTCGTCGCCGGTGACGACCAGCACGTTCTCCAGCCCGAGCGTCCAGGCGGCGAGCAGGTCGCTCTGCAGAGCAAGCCGGTTCCGGTCGCGGCATGTCTGCTGGAAGATCGGCTCGCACCCCCCGCCGTTGTCCAACACCACGCGAGAAGCAGCGAGGGAGCTCAGGTGCAGCGTGGCACCTTGGTTGTCGGTCACGTTGAGCGCGTGGCATACGGGGGCGAGCTTCTCAACGCTCGCAAGCATCGCCGAGTAGTCGGTCCCGTGCGGCGGCGCTACTTCGCCGGTGATGACGAACTCGCCGCGCGCCAGCGCATCGCGAAGCCGGCTCACTTCTTGTCCCGCATGTTCACGAATCCCGGCCCGCGTTTGGCCGAGTAGTCCTTGGCCGAGATGACGCCTTTGTGCCCACGACCCTGCTCGGACAGCCGCTGCCTGATCTTGACATGCGCGCACTCGCGGTCGGTGAGCACCTCGCACATGCCGTTCCACATGCCGCCGCACGGCCCGTTGAGAAGGCCCTTGGGGCACGTGGTCACCGGGCAGATGCCGGCGGTCTTGTCGAGTACGCAGTCGCCACACATCTGACAGCGTTCCTCGAAGACACCGTGACGCTGAACGTTGCCCAGGAACGCGCTCTCGAGCCCGGGGAAGACCGGCTTGGCGACACTCTCGGCCACCGTCTGAACCCCGGCTCCGCACGACAGCACCAGGATCGCATCGGCCGCCTCAACTTCGCTGACGTGTTTGCGAAGTTCGAGCTTCGTCCCACCCAAGTGACACGTCACCGCACCGACAGCCCAACCCGTGACCGAGTAGCCCTCTGCCTCAAGCGCCGCCTTGGCTGCCAGCACCTCGGGCTCGCCGCCCGTGTGCGCGACGGTCGCGCACTCGCCGCAGCCGATCACGAACACCGACTTGGCGTCAAGATCGGCCAGGTTCGCGAGGATTCGCTCCCAGTCCCTGGGTTTGGTGATGATCATCTCGCGGCCCGTCTCGTGGCGATCGCTTCTCTCACGGCCGCAACGCAGCCGGGAGCATCCTCAGAGTACCCTGCACCGATCGACGCCGCCCATTCGCGGGTCACCACCGCGCCGCCGACCAGGACCGGGAAGCTGCTCTCCTCGGCACGTACGGCATCCACGGTCGCGCTCATCGAGGGCAGCGTCGTCGTCATCAACGCCGAGAGACACACTGCATCGGCGTCGGCTGCGGCGGCAACGACCTTCTCGGCGGGAACGTCGACACCCAGGTCCGTGACCTCGAAGCCCTGGCTTTCGAGGAGCGAGATACAGATGTCCTTGCCGATCGAGTGGACGTCGCCCTTCACCGTCGCGAAGACGACGCGACCTGCCGAGGAGCCCTCGCCTTCCGGCGTCAGCTCCTTGACGCGCGCGACCGCCGCCTTCATGGCGCCAGCGGCGATCATCATCTGCGGCAGGAACACCTCGCCGCGCCCGTACGCATCGCCGAGTCGCTGGATCGCCGGGGTCAGCACGGCCCCGATCACGTCGCCGACCGGCATGCCCTCGGCGATGACCGCGTCCACGAGCCCTGCTGCGGCCTCGGTGTCGCCGCGAAGCACCGCCGTCTCGAGGGCGGCCCGCGCATCGGGGATCGCAACGTCAGACTCTGCGTCGGCATTCGGCGCGGTGAGCGCGTCGGCTCCACGGGCCGCATCGTCGAGCGCGCTCGCGTACGCAGCGTCCCATGCAGCCCAGGCCTCATGATGCGCGTCGGGATCAGCACCGATCGCGCGGGCGCTATTCGCGATGCGAACCGCTTCCATCACAACCGTGTCGTTAGGGTTCAGCAGGGCCGAGTCGAGGCCTGCGGCCACGGCGGCATCGAAGAAGGCGGCGTTCAGCAGCGGGCGGCTCGGCAGACCGTGGCTCACATTGGAGACGCCCAGGATCGTCGCCAAGCCAGAATCGTGTGCAGCGGCCACAGAAGCCGCGGTGATACGCGGTGCATCGGCGTCGGTTGCAGCGGTCATCACCAGCGCGTCGACCACGAGGTCGGCATCGGTCAGCCCGGCTGCGTGCGCGGCGGACCTCACCCGACGGACCACCTCAGTCCGACCGGCCGAGTCGGCCGGAATGCCGGCGTCGTCGAGTGCGAGTACGACGACGGCCGCTCCGTAGCGACGAGCGAGCGGAAGCACCGCGGCCATCGACTCAGGATCTCCGTTCACGCTGTTGATGAGCGCGCGGCCGGGGTAGATGCGAAGCGCCGCCTCGAGCGCGATCGGATCGGTGGTATCGAGCACGAGCGGCGCATCCGCGGTGCCCACCAGGGCGAGCACGGCAGCCGGTAGCACGGACACGGCGTCCACGCCCGCTGCGCCCACGTTCACGTCGAGCAGGTCAGCTCCGGCCGCCTCTTGCTCTGCCGCGTAGGTGCGCACGACGCTCATGGACCCCGCCAGCAGCGCTTCCTTGAGCGCAGGTTTGCCCGTCGGGTTGATCCGCTCGCCGACGACACGAACCGGCGAGCCGGCTCCCAGCGTCACGATCCGGCGCGGTCCTGCGAGAACCGTGTCAGCGAAGCCACGCACACCGACGTCGACCACATCGCGATCGGCCACGGCGTCGACGATCGCGCCGGTGAAGGCCGGGGTGGAGCCGCAGCAGGAGCCGATGCCCGACACGCCGGCCAGTCGGGCGGCGTCAGCGAAGCTGCCCATCTCCTGCGGCGTACCAGGGAAGACCGTATGGCCAGCGTCGTCGAGGAACGGCAGGCCGGCATTGGGCTGCACGATGACCGGCAGGCGCGTGGCAAGGACCATCCTTCTGGCGAGTTCGAGCATTTGATCGGGACCGAGTCCGCAGTTCAGACCGACCGCGTCGGCGCCCGCGGCCTCAAGGACCACGGCCGCTGTCTCCGGATCGGTTCCCGACAGGTCCATGCGACCAGACACTCCGAAGGTGCAGCTCGCGATGACCGGAAGGTCGCAGACCTCCTTTGCCGCGAGCACGCCGCAACGCAACTCGGCGATGTCGGTGAAGGTCTCGAAGAAGATCGCGTCGGGCCCCTCGGCAGCCAGCGCGGCTATCTGCTCGGCAAAGATGGCGTAGACCTCTTCGAACGACGCACCGCCCATGGGCTCAAGCACGAGTCCGGTAGGTCCGACGTCAGCCAGGATGTGAGGGGCGCCCTCGGCCCGGCAGATTCGCACGGCCGCGCGGTTGAACTCCTCGACCCTCTCGGCATAGCCATACTCGGCAAGCTTCGACCGCGAGCCGCCGAAGGTATTGGTGGCGCAGCAGTCGGCCCCGGCCAGGGCGTAGAGACGATGCACCTCCGCGACCATCTCCGGCGCGGAGACGTTGAGCAGCTCGGGGCACTCGCCCGCGGGCAGGCCCGCCCGCTGCAACATGGTCCCCATGGCGCCCTCGAGGACCAGCACTTGCCGACCGAGGCGCATCATGATGTCCGGCATGGCTCGATTCCTTCCACAAGATACGGCGTACTCAGCAGTTCGTGCGCCGTGCGACTGATCTAGTCTTTCAGGCTCTGCGTGTAACGAACCGCCATGAACCACATCGAACCCACAAACAGTAGACCGAGTATCCCCATTTCGAGGAGCGACCCGAGCCCGTACGCGAGTAGAAACGCTTCCCACTGCCGTGTTACTACCGCGAAGGCCACGTCAGCGACGAGCCCGACGACCAGGATCGCCGTACACGCGTTGACCCAGAGCTCGGCTGCCTTCTTACCGCGATACATGCCGACCGGGTAGACGAGAATCAGTCCCAGTCCGGCGACCATGACCACGAGAAACCCGGCCGCCAGGAACGTGAACGATTGCAGCGAGAGATAGCCGAAGTACACGCCCGCCTCCTACATGCAACCGAGACGCCAGAGCGCCGCAGCGATTATCTCAGCATGGTCGAATGCGAGTTCATCGGGCAGTTCGTCGGCGAAGAACCAGGCCGCATCCGCGGCATCGTCTCCTCCGGCCACCGTCGGCGTCTCAAGTCCGATATCGGCAAGGTACGCGGCGGCAACCGTCCAGCCCCGCGGGTCACGTCCCGGGTCGCCGAACGCTCCCACGGGTACGAGCGGACCCTCCCAGATGAGACCGGTTTCCTCGGCCAGTTCGCGACGGGCAGCCTCAACCGGTCGCTCCCCCTCGTCGACGAACCCGCCCGGCAGCGCCCACTTACCCGCGAACGGATCCGCGGCCCGGAGCACCAGCAGGACCTTGCGCAGGTTCGACGGGCCCGCGAACACGATGGTGTCGCACGTCAACGCGGGGCGTGGATATTCGTACGTGTAGTTGGCCATGCGGCAAGTGTAACCGACGGCCGCACCGACCTCGAACCCTCTGCGCCGGGAGACCCCGGCACGTCGGCGGCGTGGGGCCACCAGCTACACTGAGACGACCCGCTTCAGCACCCTCCCGGAGGTACTGGTGACCGACTCGTCCCGCCGCATCAAAGTCATCCTGGCCATGGCCATCATGTACGTCGTCTGGGGTACGACGTACCTCGCCATCAAGGTCGGGCTCGACGCGGGCCTGCCCCCAACCCTGTTCGCCGGTGTGCGGCAGATTCCGGCCGCGGCGCTCCTGTTCGCGATAGCCGCATGGCGCGGCGCCCGGCTCCGCATCTCGCCGAAAGACCTCCGCATCTCGGTGATCGTCGGCATCCTTCTGATCGTCGGCGGTCAGTACTTCACCTTTCTCGCCGAGCAGAGCGTGCCGTCCGGCATCTCGGCGCTCGTGGTCGCCCTGCTTCCGTTGTGGATCGCGCTGGCCGAGTCGGCCTTTCCGGACATGCAGCGTCCTGGGCGACTGGGCTGGGTCGGGCTCGCAATCGGCTTCTCCGGACTGGGTATCCTGCTTGCCCCGCGGCTCATCGGGGTCTCGGCAGGCGCCGGCGAACTGGCGGGGATCGCGCTTCAGATCGTCGGAACGTGGCTGTGGGCCAGCGGCTCGATCTACAGCAAGCGCAATCCGGCATCAGCCGACAACATGGTCTTGACCGCCTACGAGATGCTGGCCGCCGGCGTCGTTCTGCTCTCACTCGGCACACTCCTCGGCGAATGGCCGCGCTTCGTGATGACGCCCAAGGCGTTCTGGGCGCTCGCGTACCTCGCCGTCGTGGGCAGCGCGGTCGCATTCACCGCCTTCACGTTTGCGCTTCAGAACCTGCCGGCGAGCAAGGTGATGACTTACGCGTACGTGAACCCCGTGATCGCGGTATTCGCGGGGGCACTCGCAGGTCGTATCGGTCTCGTGCCACCGGAACCGATCACCGTCTCGACGCTCCTCGGGATGGTGGTGATCGTCGCCGGGGTGGCCCTCGCGATCAGCGCTCCGACCCGCCCGCCGAGGAACGCCGTCGGCCTGGGCACATCGCAGCCACTCGGCGAGGCCGAGGTCGACGCGATCCCGAGCGAGGTCTAGCGGGCGCCGCCTTCGTTAGAACGCTGCAATCTTCGCTCCACGCCATCTCCACACGGCATTCACGGCGGCTTCGCACACCTCGCGGATAGTCAGTGGTGCGGGCGGACGATGAAGAAATGGGGAGGCAGCGATGATGATCATCACGTACACGACGCTCAGCGTCCTCGCTCTTGCGGCCCTCTGGCTTGTCGGAAAAGAACGCAGCCGACTCGCCGTCGCGGTCACGACCCTGTCGCGGCCCTCGTCGCCCGTCGACGAAGCGGAGCGCGTCATTTCTCGGCGCTACGCACGAGGCATGATCTCCTCCGAGGAGTACGGCCGGATGATGGCGATCTTGCGGCACTAAAGCCCACCAACTCAGGCGCTCCCCCCGGCGCCAGTAATCCCCCTCCTTGTGTGACGCGACCCGGTTTGGCAGAACCGGGTCGCGTCGCGTTGCGGGGTAGAATGGCTCGCGAGCGGAGTGGCCGAGAACGCGGCCGCCGCATCGCTTGCCTGAGGAGCCGCCCCGCATGACCTCCAGTCTCCTACGATCGCTCAGATTCGTACGCTCCTACTTCTGGTACGCGGTTCTGGGCGTGTGCGCGGTTCTCGCCGCGACGGCCGCGGACCTGATCAGCCCGCAGATCCTGCGGCGCATCATCGATCAGGGCATCACCAAGTCCGATACCGAGGTGATCTTCACCGGCGCAGTGGGCCTCGTCCTCGTCGCGATCGTCGGCGGGCTCGCCAGCTTCCTGCAGGGCTACTTCTCGGCCAAGGCGAGCCATGGTTCGGCGTATGAGATGCGCGACACCATCTTCGACAAGCTGCAGCGGCTCAGCTTCGCCTACCACGACCGCGCGCAGACCGGGCAGCTCATCACCCGAGTCACCTCCGACGTCGATCAGGTGCGTGACTTCGTCGGCGGCGGGCTCGTGCAGGCCGTCTCGGCGCTTCTCATGCTCTGCGGTGCGGTGGTGCTTCTCTTCCGGATGAACCCGGCGCTTGCCCTCCTGGCGTTCGCCGTCGTGCCCACGACGGTGCTCGTTCTCGTCGTGTTCGTCCGCCGACTCGGTCCGATGTTCCGTAGCCTTCAGGTCAGGCTGGGTGCCCTCAACACGGTCCTGCAGGAGAACGTGGCCGGCGTTCGAGTGGTTCGCGCGTTCGCCCGCGAACCGTTCGAGACGTCCCGCTACGACGCCGCGAACCTTGAGCTCCTTGAGCAAGGGCTGCAGGTCCGCCGCACGGTCGCCAACGCCTTCCCGCTCCTGTTCTCGGTCGGCACCGTCGGCGTGGGGCTGGTGACGTGGATGGGAGCCGTGCAGATCGTGCGGGGGACGCTCACCGTCGGCGAACTGGTGGCCTTCACGAGCTACCTGTTCCTGCTGCTCCAGCCACTGTTCGTCCTGGGTTTCGGGGCGCAGCAGATCGCACGCGCCGGCGCGTCAGCCGATCGATTGTTCGAGGTTCTCGACGCCCCTGAAGACGTCGCCGAGGGTCCCGAGGCGATCACGCTCTCCCGACTCTCAGGGCGTGTCGAATTCCGCGACGTGCACCTTCGCTACCCCGGTGCGGAAGACGAGACGCTCTCGGCGGTGAGCTTCATTGTCGAGCCGGACACGACAGTCGCGGTCGTGGGCGCGACTGGATCCGGCAAGACGAGCTTGGTCAACCTGATACCGCGCTTCTACGACGTCACCGCAGGCAGCGTGCTCGTCGACGATGTCGACGTCCGCGAGGTCACCCTCGCGTCCTTGCGAGGGCAGATCGGGTTCGTCATGCAGGACAGCGTCCTGTTCAGCGGGACCGTCCGCGACAACATTGCGTACGGCAGGCCAGACGCAACTGACGATGAGATCACTGCCGCGGCGGTCACGGCGCAGGCCGATGAGTTCATCCGGGCGCTGCCCGAGGGCTATCTCACGCGCGTCGGAGAGCGCGGCGTGAAGCTCTCCGGCGGTCAGCGCCAACGGATCGCGATCGCGCGCGCACTCCTGATCGACCCGCGCGTACTGGTGATGGACGACTCGACTTCATCGGTGGACTCGGAGACCGAGGCGGCGATTCGTTCGCAACTTGAAGCGCTCATGACCGGGCGCACCACATTCATCGTCGCGCAGCGGCTCTCCACGGCAAGACGCGCCGATCTGGTGCTCGTGATGGACGGTGGCCGACTCGCCGCCATCGGCACGCACGCCGACCTCATGGCCACGAGCTGCCTCTACGCCGAGATCGCCGCAAGCCAGCTGGTCGGCGGCGGCGATGTCGAACGCCCCGAATCCTGTGCGCTCGCCGACGAGGGTGACCTCTAGTGGCCGGTCCGTCGCTCAAGTCACTCGCCAAGGATGATCATCCCCGCTCGACCCGTGAGGTCGTGTTCCGGCTGTGGCGCTATCTCTGGCCCTACCGAAGGGATGTCATCGGTGGTGCCGTGTGGGTGATCCTGGGTTCGGTGTCCGCCGCCGCCACTCCCGCCCTGACCGGCCGGATCATCAACCTCGCGGTGGCCGCCGCCAACGAGCACGCCAGCGCAAGCGTCCTCCTCGCCCCGGGCGCCCTTCTGGTGGCGATCTCGGTGTTCGGCTGGCTGGCGCAACGCCAGCAGATCCTGATGCTCGGTACGGCGGGACAGAGGGCCATCTACGACCTGCGGGCGGCGGTCTTCTCGGCGATCTCGCGTCTGGATGTCGCGTACTTCGAGTCGGTCGAGTCCGGCGACCTGATGAGCCGGCTGACGAACGACGTCAACCAAGTCGACAGCTTCCTGTCTCAGGGATTCCGACGGCTCCTGGGAGCTCTGGTGGGGCTCACGGCCACCCTCGCAGCCATGCTTTGGGTCAACTGGCAGCTCGCGCTGACCACGCTGGTGGTCGTTCCGGTGATGCTGGTCGTGACCCGGCTCTTCGGGCTCATCGCGCGAGGAGCTTTCCGCACGAGGCAGGAAGCGATCGGTGACGTCAGTGCGACGCTCGCCGAGGAGATCGGCGGCATCAAGGTCGCCCAAGCGTTCAACCGAATCGACCAGAACCGCTCTCAGTTCTCGGCGCGCAACGCTGCGAACCGCGACGCGAACGTGAGCGCGGCGATCGTCGCCTCGGCCTTCTCGCCGACACTGGGCGTGGTCTCGGCTCTGGCAACCGCCCTGGTGGCGGCGGTGGGCGGGTATCTCGCCGCGCAGCAGATCCTGTCGCTCGGGGTGGTCGTCGCCTTCTTCGCGTATGCGAGGCAGTTCTTCAACTCGGTCTCGCAGATGTCGTCGCTCTACTCCGACGCGCAGTCGGCGCTTGCAGGTGGCGAGCGCGTGTTCGCCATCCTCGACACGCCGGTCACGATCACAGAAACCGCCGGGGCCCAGGAGATGCCCCGAGCCTTGGGCCGCGTGGAGTTCGAAGACGTCCGATTCGCCTATCAGACCGGACAGGACATCCTTCACGGCATCGATCTGTTGGTTGAGGCGGGGCAGACGCTCGCGATCGTCGGTCCAACCGGCGCTGGCAAGACCACCCTCATCAATCTGGTTCCGCGCTTCTACGACCCGACGGGCGGGCGCGTGCTCATCGACGGGATCGACGTGCGGGATATTGGCCTGTCCTCACTCCGGAAGAACTTCGGAATCGTGCTCCAGGATCCGTTCCTCTTCAGCGGCACGATCGCCGACAACATCCGCTATGGACGGCTCGACGCCACCGACGCGGAGATCCTCAAGGCAGCCGAGACGTCTGGCGCGGCAGCGTTCATCGCCGCGCTGCCCGATGGGCTCGACACGCCTGTCAACGAGCGCGGCGCCACGCTGTCCACCGGCCAGCGCCAGCTGGTCGCGTTCGCGCGCGCCATCGTCGGCGACCCGGCGATCCTCATCCTGGACGAAGCGACCTCGTCGGTCGACACACGCACGGAGATGCTCATCCAAGTCGGCCTCCGACGCATCCTGCAGCATCGAACCTCGCTCATCATCGCCCACCGGCTCTCGACGGTCCGGGACGCCGACACCATCGTCGTCCTGGAGGCCGGCAGGATCGTCGAGCGGGGCTCCTACACCGAGCTGATGGCCCGCGAGGGCGCGTTCTCGCGACTCCACGCCGCCCAGTTCTCCGAGTAGTAGCCCCGGTCGCTCATTCTCGGCGTCGAGCAACTCGGCAGTGAGTCTTCGCCATCGCATTCCCCTCGCGCCGCCGCATCAAGCTCTACCTCACCCCCGCCATACCGCCTTGAACTGCCCTTTCGTAGTCACGCTCGACTCAGGGTTGATACTTGTCAAATATATATGTGTCGTCTACTATATGTCTTATCTACTATCTGAATTGGGGGCGCGGGGATGTCGCTTGAGGCGGCAATCATGGGGTTCTTGGCTGAATCGCCGCGCTCCGGCTACGACCTGAAGACGCGCTGCTTCGCCGAGCAGGCGGGCGCCTTCTGGACCGCCGACCAGGCCCAGATCTACCGCACCCTGGAGCGTCTGCACGCCGCTGGGATGGTCGCGTGCGACCGCAAACGGCAGCTCGGCAAACCAGACCGCAAGGTCTATCGCCTCACGCCTGCCGGAGAGTCGGCGTTGGCGGCCTGGCTGGCGGCCCCAGCTCCCCTCCTGCTCCCGCGCGACCCGTTCCTGCTGCAGGTGTTCTTCTCGGCTGCCCTTGGCGACGAGGAGATCGCATCGAACCTGCGTGCACGGCGTCGCCTCCATCAGACACGGCTTGAGGAACTGCGGCTCGAGGTAGGTTCTCCCGCCGAGAGCCCTGACTTGTCTCTGCGAGCACGGCTCCTCCGCGATGCGGCCTATGACGGCGCTATCGCGCGCGAGCGCGCGTCTATCGATTGGCTCGACGACACCATCGAGGCGGTCGAGCAGGGGCGCCTCCCTGCTCGTGAACTCGATGCAGAGGCGGACGCCATACGGCAGCGAACGGACTCAGCATGAGACCGGCCGAGCACTCTCAAGGGGGAATCCGGTGAGAATCGTCGCGATCGACGCAAGTCCATCTCGCGGTGTCGTGAGCCTGACGGTGGAGGCCGCGGCTCGCTCGGCGGAGCGGGCTGAGGCCGCAGTGGAGCGAGTACGCCTCGCTGAGCTCAAGATTCTGAGCTGCACCGGTTGCGGCATGTGCAGGTACGGCGAGGGGTGCAAGATCGCGGACGACCTCCCCGCCCTCGCCGAACAGATCGCTGGGGCCGATGGGGTCATCATCGGGCTACCGGCGTACTTTCGGCGACCCGACCCGGCGCTGCAGCGAATGCTTGAAAGGCTGCGTCGCTTCTTCCCCCACGATGGACAGATGGCACTTCCGGGCCTTGAAGCTCAGGGCGACTGGGGAAGCCCGGGGGCTCAGAGCGCGAAGCGGGCGGTCATCATCACGGCAAGTCGTGCTCCTGAACCGCTCGCGACGTTCTTCGGCTACACGACAGGACCCATACGAGAGCTCAGGACGACACTTGGCGCGGGAGGAATACGAACCGTCGGATCGCTTGCTCTGACCGGAGGCTGGTTGCGAGAGTCATTCGACGAATGGGAACGCGACAGGGCCACGTCGCTCGGTAGGATGCTCGCCGGACGAGTCTAGTTGGCCGGGTGACAGTTCAGGCAGAGATCGTCACCGGTCTCGATGATCATCGAGTCGTTGAGGGTTTCGTGCGGGAAGTTCTGGAACTGAGGGTTGTCAGTCGTTGCAAGGCCGTCGGCCGACCGCAGCGTGTATGCCAGTTCGGTTTGCGTGGGCGGGACGGCACCGGTGGCTGTGAGATTCGAGACGTCCCGTGTGTCCTCATGGCACTGCTGACAGATCGGCGCATGAGTGCCCTGATCCGACGTGCGTGGGAACGCGATCAGGAAGTCGGCGTTGCCGATGCCGAAGAGGTACTGGTTGCTCGCGCCGTGCCGGCCCCCGGGGGAGTTGACGGTGCTGCCCGTCGCGAGGTTCCTCCCGCTGGCTACTTTGCGGAATACGAACGGATCGGGTCTGACGGCCAGTGAGTCGACCGGATGGTTCTGGACCAGGCTGTTCCCCGAGTGAAGCCCTGCATGGCATCCTGCGCACCAGTCCGAGCCGTAGTCATCCACAGCGGTAGCCGCGCCGGTCGTCCTGCGACGCAGGAGCTTCGACGTCGGACGGTCAGGCCTCTCCCATGATCGAGTGCGCTTTCTCTCTCCCATGAAGGGCGCGACCGTGTCTGCGCCGTGAACGCTGTGGCAGTCGGAACACGTGAGCGTTCCGCCGCCGAAGGCGACCATGGCGGAACCACCGGTCGCGCTTCCCCCCGGCACAACATTCGTCGCCGCAATGCGATGGCTACCGAGCGATGAGTCGGTCGCCGGATCGCGGCCCGTTTGGGCCTTGATGGCGCCGTAGACGCCGAAGCCGCCCGTCCCGTCGTGACACATCTCGCAGGTGGCGGCCACGGTCGCCGCGGGCAGCAGGGCCACACCGCCGGCCTCGGCCGAGTGAACGGTGTGGCAGGAATCGCACTTGCTCGACGTCGTGAGGTAGTTGCCGTGAGGGCCACGCATGACGTCGGGCGAATTGTACTGCCCGAGCGGGAACTGGTCAGACGTGTATCCGTGGCAATGCTGGCAACTCGGACGCACCAGCGGATCTGCCGGGTTCGGCATCGACGCACCGTGGCACGAGCCGCACTGGGAGGTCGTCACCGGGCCGTTCACTGCCTCGTCGTACGCCAGGGCGGACGGAGCCCCTACGAGGAGGGCGAGAGCTGTCACCGCAGCAAGAAACAGGACGGCTGTCACCAGCCACCCACGGCTCCTGCCGCATGAGAGCTCCACCAAGGACTCACCTCCCTGCTCAGGATACCAGCATCCCCGTCGCTATGCGTGCAGCGGCGGCACAATCGTTGCCGGCTCAGCGCAGCCCACGAAGAGCAAACGGCACGCCGAAGAGCCGCTCCTCCCCCCGCGCCGCTAACTAGGCTCGAGCAACAGATCCATGACCAGTCTTCCAGGGTCCAACATCAGCCCGCTCGATCCAGCCGACACCTCGTCGAAACGGCGGGCTCGATTCGTGGCGATGCCCGGTCCGGAGAGCACAAACGGCACCGGCTCCCCGACGTGCGTCTTGATCTCGATGGGAGTCGGATGGTCCGGCATCGCAAGGATCCGGAGCTCGTGCGTCTTGCCATACTCCGCCAAGCGGGCGATCACTTCTCGGTCGATCGCTTCGATCGCGGCGATCTTGCCCTCGACGTTCCCGCCGTGGCCCTCCTCATCCGGTGACTCGACGTGAATCACCACTACATCGTGGTCGCTCAGAGCACGCAGCGCCCCCTCGGTCTGAGCTGCATAGTCGTTGTCGGAATCGCCGGTAACGCCGGGGATCTCGAGGCGGTCCATACCGACCAGCGTCGCAAGCCCGTTGAGCAGGTCGACACCGCTCGTCATGGCCGCGGTCTTTCCCCGCATCTTGGCGAAGGCCGTCAGCGCAGCCGGCGCGACTCCCGGCCAGAACGGCCACACGTCGGTTGCGGGGTAGCCGGTCTCATCTCCTCGGCACCGGTTGACCCCGCTGTTGTCGAGCAACACGCGCGCTCGGTCCATGTACTCCAGCAGAAGATCGGCCCCCGGGCCTTTGGGGAGGAACGGCGCGATGCGCCGGTCGGAGATGTCGTGGGGAGGGGTGAATGTCGCCTCAAGGATCTCGGGGTGTCCCGAGACCACGAGGATGTGCCGGTACGCAACCCCGGGATAGAGCTTGAAGACCTCGTCGTCAAGATCGCTGGCGATGTCGGCGATGATGGCGGCCGACTCGTCGGTGGCGATGTTTCCCGCCGAGTAGGAGGCCATGGTGCCGCCTCGCACCGTGACCAGGTTCAGACGGAGCGCGACTTGCCCCGGCGCGAGTGTGATGCCCATGCTGGCGGCCTCGATGGCACCGCGCCCCACGTAGTCGGCCACGGGGTCATAGCCAAGGATGGATGTGCACGCCGCAGCCGAAGACGGTTCGGAGCCGCTCGGAACCGTGAGCGCCAGGCCGACGGTGCCGTTTCGTGCCAGGGCGTCGAGGTGGCGGGTGTCAGCCGCCTCAAGCGTGGTCTTGCCCTTCAGCGAGTCGATGGGCCAGCCAGACGCGCCGTCCAGAATCACCACCACGTACTTCATCCGACCCACCCCCCGTCATCGGCGGCGCGCTCGTTCGGACTCGGTTGCCCGATGCCATCTTACTCAATGGCGACAGCGTACCAAGCGGCGACGGCACAACGGCACCTCAAGTATGTGTGTTTCACGCTCATGCCACGATCGCCTCAGGTATCATGCTCGCATGAAGAACACCCTGTACCACGACACTCGCGGGCTCGATCCCGTCGCTCGCACCTTCACCGAGGTGATCGTCGCAGGCATCGCGCCCGGTGGCGGGCTCTACGTGCCCCAGGAGCTGCCGCACTTCACTCTTGAGGAGATCCTCGCCCTTGAGCCGTTGCCCTACTGGCAGCGGGCGGCGACCGTGTTCTCGCGATTCGGCGTGAACCTGTCCGAGGATCGCGTCGAAGCGCTCATGCAGGACGCGTACGGCTCCCAGTTCGACGACGAGCGCATCGCGCCCATCGAAGAGGTCGTGCCGGGCACCTGGGTACTCGAGTTGTGGCACGGTCCGACCAGTGCCTTCAAGGACATGGCGCTGCAGTGCCTGCCGCTCTTCTTCTCGGAAGCGCTCGAGGGACTTGCCGAGAAGGGCCTCGGCTCCGGCGACTACCTCATCTTGGTCGCCACGTCGGGCGACACAGGCAAGGCCGCGCTCGAGGGCTTCTCGGACCGCGAACACACCAACATCGTGGTGTTCTACCCTGCTGACGGCGTCTCCGACATCCAGCGGAAGCAGATGGTCACGCAGGCCGGTGACAACGTTGGCGTCTTCGGCGTCCGAGGGAACTTCGACGACTGCCAGGCCGCCGTCAAGGCCGCGTTCGACGACGAGGACTTCAGGGCCGAGCTGGCGGCGCAACACGGCCTGAGACTCTCCAGCGCCAACAGCATCAACTGGGGACGGCTGCTGCCGCAGGTCGTCTACTACCTGAGCGCCTACGCAGACATGGTTGCGGCCGGGGGAGTTGTTGCCGGCGAGCCCATGGACGTTTGCGTGCCGACCGGCAACTTCGGCAACGTGTTGGGCGCCTACTATGCGCGGCGCATGGGCGTTCCGATCGGTCGGCTCATCGTGGCGGCCAACGAGAACAACGTGCTCGCTGACTTCATCGCCACCGGACTCTACGACATCAGCGACCGGCAGTTCGTCACCACGCCATCGCCTTCGATGGATATCCTCCTCTCCAGCAACCTGGAGCGTTTGCTCTACGAGTTGACCGCCGACAGTGCCCGCGTCCGCGAGTGGATGGCGTCGCTCGCCAAGGACGGACGATTCCAGGTCGACCGTGACACGTTCGCCAAGATTCGCGATCTGTTCAGCGCCGACTACGTGGGCAACGACGAGTCGTTGGACACCGTTCGCGAGGTCCACGCTGAGACCGGCTACCTGCTCGATCCGCACACAGCGGTGGCTTGGGAAGTCGCGGAGCGGCTCCGGGAGCGCGACCCCGTGCTCGTGGTCTCCACGGCGCACTGGGCCAAGTTCGGCTCCGACGTCTACAAGGCGCTCGCGGAGCTCCCCTACGAGGACGTCCTCCCTGATGGCGTCCGCGAGCTTTCGGGGGTCGAACTGCTCGGACGCGTGCAGGAACTCGCGGGTGAAGACGCCGTCGTCCCCAAGGCGCTCGCAGAACTCGACGAGCGCACCGAGCGCTTCTCGAGCGTTGTCAGCCCCGGGCGCGACGGGGTCGAGAACGCAGTCCGGAGCTGGCTCCGGTAGTCGCCGGATCTGTCGGTAGGACGGCTCCGACCCGACCGACACGCTAGAATGGCGAGCACCACACCCCCAAGCAGAGGCTCGAGCATGTCCGAAGACACCCGTGAAGTACTCCAGCGATTCCTCGACAACCTCTTCCGCGATCAGCGACGAGTCTCGCGCCTCGACGTCATCATCAGGGCGGAGACACTCGACCTGGACGCCGAACTCCTCCCGATCATCGAGAATCTGCCGAGCGCGGGCTCCTATACCCGCCAGCGCCTTGCGGACCAGCTCAACTCAGCGATCGTCGGCCACGGGCTCAGCAGGCAGTACGGGACCGTCGACTAGTTCGCGTTGAAGGCCGACCGCTTCTGCCGACGCCGCCCAGTGGCGGGTCACGAGCCGCCTGTCGCGTTGAGGGCCGACATGTACACGGCGATCGTGCTCTCGATCATTCGCTCCGGGTCGAACTCCACGAGGCAGCGTGCACGAGCCGCGGCCGCGAGGTCGCGAGCGAGCGCGCGGTTCTCGAGCAGGCGCACGATCGCCCTGGCCAGCGCGGACGGGTCAGCGAAGGGCACCAGCAAGCCGGTCTCCTCGGCGAGTACGATCTCGGGGGTGCCGCCGACGGCCGTGGCGACGGTAGGCACCTCGGCGAGCGCCGCTTCGATGAGCGCGAGGCTCAGACCCTCGGTGCCAGAGGGCAGGACATAGACGTCGAGGGTCGCCAGGAACGCCGGCATGTCGTCGACGTGACCGACCCATCGAATCGCCGAGGAGACCTCGAGCGCGGCCGCCTGCTCGCGAAGTTCACTCTCGAGCGGACCTGACCCGCCGAGCAGGAGGAGCGTGCCTGGCACCGCACGCCGCACCTCGGGCAGCGCGGCGATGAGGTGTCGTATACCCTTCTGCTGCGCGAAGCGCGCAGCCAGCCCGATCGTGGGCGCCTCGGGCGGCACGCCGAACGCGGCTCTGCAGGCGGCACCGTCCTGCTCGGCCACGAAGGGAGCCGCCGCCACGCCGTTGTGGACAGTCGTGATGCGGTCGGGGCTCAGCCCGAAGTCCTCGATGAGTTCGAGCTTGATCGAGTCGGAGACGGCGATGTAGTGGGCGACGCCCCCGGTGAGCGCATGTTCGACCTTGCGGGTGCGCCACTTCGCGAACCGCGAGGTCTCCTCACGGCGCACCACGTGGTTGTGCGCGGTCACGATGAACGGCTGCGAGCCGGCCAGCGCCGAGGCGATCCCGCCGATGAGCCCGGCCTTGAACCCGTGCGCGTGGACGATATCGAAGTCACCGCGAGCCACCACGCGGCGCAGCGTCGCGACCGCCCGGGGATCGTGCAACGGATGAAGCGGTCCGGCGATCGGCACCTCATGAACGGTGATTCGGGCTGCGCGGGCCGCCTCGATCGTGCTCGATGCACCCGGGGCGGCGATCTCGACCGCATGTCCGCGTTCGATCAGCCCGCGCTGCCAGGGCGAGCACGCTGCCCACTCATCCCGCCGGCAGCGGGGCGGACCACCATCAGAATGCGCAGTGTGCCCACCTCCGTCTCGTCGTCACCCGCCGCTACGGTTGCCGGGCGGCCGAGACGACCTCAACACGAGATACCCTGCGAGCCCGGCCACGACCGACGCGAGCAGTATCGCCATCTTGGCCTCGGTGATCTCGGCGGTGCCGCGGAAGGCAAGACTCGCGACGAAGAGCGACATCGTGAAACCGATTCCGCCGAGAAGACCCGCGCCGATCATCTGAGACCACGCGACGCCGTCGGGCAGGTCTGCGATGCGCAGCTTGACCGCGACGAATGACATGAGCGCGATCCCGAGCGGCTTGCCCACCACCAGGCCGAGAAGCACCCCGGCCGCGATGGGCGTCGAGATCGCGGCCACGAAGTCTCCCCCGACGAACCTGACGCCCGCGTTGCTGAGAGCGAAGAGCGGAAGCACCACGAACGTCGTGAACGGGTGTAGCGCGAACTCCAGCCGCTGGAGCGGCGCCGCGGTGTGTCGGGCCTCTCGGCGGATCTCGAGGGCGCAGAGCTGCTGCTCGTTGTCGATCAGCACGTGGCTGCCGCGCACGTCGACCGCTTCGATCTGCTCCAGACGCCCGCGCGTGTCGGACACGAACTGCAGCGGGTCGATCTTCGCGACTGCCGGGATGGTGAAGGCGATCAGCACGCCCGCGATCGTGGAGTGGACCCCGCCCATCAGCACCGCGAACCAGAGCGCCCCGCCGACGGCCAGGTACGGAACCGGCGAGTCGATGCCGCGCCGGTTGAAGACCACGAGCACCGCGAACAGCAGCGCGGCCGCTCCGAGCCACGCGAACGAGATCCCGGACGAGTAGAAGATGGCGATGACGATGATCGCGCCGATGTCGTCGGCGATCGCCAGCGCGACCAGGAACACCTTGAGCCCCGGCGGCACCCGGTCGCCGAGAAGCGCCATGACACCGATGGCGAAGGCGATGTCGGTAGCCATCGGGATTCCCCAGCCGTTGGCGCCAGACCCTCCCGCATTGAGCGCGAGGTAGATCAGCGCGGGGACCGCCATCCCCCCGATCGCCGCGAAGATCGGCAGCACCGCCTTGCGGCGAATCGAGAGCTCGCCAACCAGCAGTTCGCGCTTGATCTCCAGCCCGACGACAAAGAAGAAGAACGCCATGAGCAGGTCGTTGACCCAGTGCACCAGCGACTCGCTGAACTCCCAGGCGCCCACCGAGAACCCGACCTCGGTGTGCCAGAACGCTTCGTACGCTCCCCAGAGCGGGGAGTTGGCGAACGCCAGCGCGAGCATCGTCGCGACGAGAAGAGCGACCGCACCGGCGATCTCGGTGTGAAGAAACTCGCCGAAGCCCTCGCTCAAGCGAACGGGCAGGGGGCGAAACGCATCGCTCGCGGCGGACGGCGGTCGGCCGCTCACACGCTCACACCGACCCCGGTCCCGCGTCGGCGTCGGTGTCGAGCACCAGCTCCATCAGCACGACGTCAAGCCAGCGGTCGAACTTGCGGCCGACTTCGCGCAACGTCCCCACGTGCTCGAAGCCCAGTCGGCGCGACATGGTCAGCGACGCATCGTTCTCGTGAACTATCTGGCTGATGATCGCGTGGTGGCGCAACGCGCGCGCACGGTCGATGAGCGCCTCGCTGAGCGCCGGTCCGATCCCTTCTCCCGCGGCCTCGGGCGCGACATAGACCGATATCTCGACGGTGTGCCGATAGGCGCAGCGAGTCCCCCACGCGCTGAGCGATCCCCAAGCGACGACGCCGCCTTCACGTTCGACGACGAGGACGGGATGCGGATCGCCGTGCTCGGCAAGCCACGCAACCTGCTCGTCGAGCGACCTCTCCTGCGTGTCGAATGTCGCCGTTGACGTGCGGACGTAGTGGTTGTAGATCGCCGCGATGGACGACGCGTCTGAGACGGCCGCCGGCCGGATGGTCAGGTCACGCACGCCGTCTCCCCTCGTCGCCCTCTCGGAGTACTGCTGAGATGGTACCCGCGACCAATCGAGGTCACAAACGAGACACCGAGGAATCACGCGAAAGTTGTCGTTCGGACGCGAAAACTGGCACACACGTTGCTATTTGTTGCGCAAGAGCAGGGCGACCCGTCGACCCCTCCCCCCTCAGACGGGGAACGCCCCTCGCGAATGACAGAACGCGCCCCACCCCCCTCGGGCGCGTTCTGCTTTTCCGAATCGGACCGCTCCCCCCAGCGGTCCGAAGAGGAACGCACGACGCCCGCAGAGGACTCCTCTGCGGGCGTCGTTGCGTACGGGGGATCGGGCACGCGACGGCGGTCGGCCTAGCCGAACCTGCCCGTGATGTAGGCCTCCGTGCGCTTGTCGTGAGGCGCCGTGAACATCGACTTCGTCTCCCCCACCTCCACGAGGTGCGCCGGAGTCTCCATCGACTCGCGCAGCATGAACGCGGTCTGGTCGGAGATGCGCGCGGCCTGCTGCATGTTGTGCGTGACGATCACGATGGTCACCGACGGCTTCAGCTCGGCGATGGTGTCTTCGATCTGCTGCGTCGAGATCGGGTCGAGCGCCGAGGCGGGCTCGTCCATGAGCATGACCTCGGGACGCGTGGCGAGCGCTCGGGCGATGCAGAGACGCTGCTGCTGCCCGCCGGAAAGCTCGAACGCGTGCTTCTTGAGCGAGTTCTTGACCTCGTTCCACAGCGCCGCACGCGTGAGCGACTCCTCGACCAGGCAGTCGAGCTCGGACCGGCTTCTGATGCCTTGGGTGCGGGGTCCGTAGACGACGTTCTCGTAGATCGTCATCGGGAACGGGTTGGGCCGCTGGAAGACCATCCCGACCCGCATCCGGAGCTCGACCGGATCGACCTCGCGGGTGTTGATGTTCACTCCGTCGAGCGAGACCTTGCCGCCGACCTTCACGTTGCCGATCTCGTCGTTCATTCGGTTCAGACACCGCAGCAGCGTGGACTTGCCGCAGCCCGACGGGCCGATCAGCGCGGTGACCGCCTGCGGCGGGATGTGCATCGACACCCCCGCGATCGCGGTCTCCTTGCCGTACGCGACTGAGACGTCGCTCAGATCGAATGTTCCGCTGGTGCTGGCTACCATCTGACCTTGCTCCTTTGCCGAGAACGCCAGGCGGCCGCGAGCACTCCTGCAACGGTGACGCCGACGACGAGAACGAATGCGGTTCCCCAGACGATGTCCGGGGCGGGCTTCACGGCCTGCGTGGCCATGATGTAGAGGTGGTACGGCAGCGCCATGACCTGGTCGAGCGGGCTTCTCGGCATGGGGGCGTAGAAGGCGGCGGCCGTGAAGATGATCGGCGCGGTCTCGCCGGCGGCGCGCGAGAGGCCGAGGATCGAGCCGGTCACGATGCCGGGGGCCGCTGCGGGAAGGACGACGCGCAGAATCGTCCGCAGCTTGCTCGCGCCCAGTGCGAGGGACGCCTGGCGCAGGTCCTGGGGCACCTGGCGCAGGGACTCTTCAGTCGACGTGATGATGATCGGCAGCGTGAGGGCCGCCAGAGTCAGAGCACCCGGCAAGCAGCGAGACGCCGAACTTCAGGACGATGACGAAGAGCGACAGGCCGAAGAGGCCGTACACGATCGAGGGCACGCCGGCCATGTTCGCGATCGACAGGCGCACGACGCGCGTGCCCGGGCCGCGCTTGGCGTACTCGGCGAGATAGACGCCCGCGGCGACCCCGAGCGGAAGCGCGAAGAGCGCCGTGCCCAGCGTCAGCATGATCGTGCCGTAGATCGCGGGCCAGATGCCGCCCTCGGTCATGTTCTTCTTGGGCATGCCGAAGATGAACTCCAGCGAGATCGACGGCAGGCCGCGCCAGATGATGATGCCGATGATGGCGACCGTCGCCAGCACCGTGAACATCAGGCAGGCGCCGGTCACGAACTTCGCGATGGCCTCGACGGCACGGGCTCGCTTCACCCGGGCGGAGGCGCTCGGTCTCGGGCTCATCGGCGCCACTTCCGCTGCTGCCGCTCAAGGACGATGTCGGCAGCCAGATTGACGGCGAAGGTGATCGCGAAGAGCACGAGACCCATCGCGAACAGGACCGAGAAGTGCATGCTGCCCCGCGCGACCTCGCCCATCTCTTGCGCGATGGTGCCGGTGAGCGTGCGGGCCGCCTGCAACGGCGAGGTCGGGAATCAGAGCCGGAGTTCCCTGCGAGCATCAGCACCACCATGGTCTCGCCGATGGCGCGGCCGAGCCCGAGCATGACCGCCGCGAAGATGCCCGACGAGGCCGCCGGCACGGTGACCTTGTAGGTGGTCTCCCAGCGCGTGTTGCCGAGAGCGAGCGAGGCCTGCCGAAGGTCCACGGGCACCGCGTGCAGGGCGTCCTCGGAGATCGAGATGATGGTCGGCAGGCACATCACGCCGACGACGATTCCCGCGGTCAGCGCGGTCAACCCGGAATGCAGGTTGAAGACCCGCTGCACCACCGGCGCGATGTAGGCCAAGCCGAGGAGGCCGAGTACGACCGATGGCACCGCCGCCATGAACTCGACGACGGACTTGGTGATCTCCTTCAGCCGCCCGCCGGCGAACTCGGAGAGGTAGATGGCGGCCAGCACGGCGATCGGGACAGCGAGCAGCAGCGCGACGCCCGATACCCACAGCGAGCCGACCTCAGAAGGCAGGAAGCCGAAGCTCGGCGGGGTCGATGTGGGGTACCAGTCGGTGCCCGACAACATCGTCCACAGCCCGACTTCACGGATCGACTGGATCGAGTTGACGGCGAGAAAGGTGAAGATGGCGGCGAGTATCACGATCGCCAACCATCCGGATGCGTGTATGAAGCCCTGAACGACGGCTTCGGCCGCCCGGCTTAGTGCCGGGCGGCCTCTGCGCGCCGTCTTGTTGGGAGACGGCTCTGTCATGAGATATGGATGCCTAGTCTACTTAGCCAGGGGCACGAAGCCCTGTTCCTTGACGATGGCCTGACCGGCGTCGCTCAGAATCCAGTCGATGTAGGCCTTCTTCTCGGCGGCGGGCTCGCCGTCGCTGTACATGAACAGCCCGCGGCTCAGCGCGTAGGTGCCGTCGAGAACGGTCTCGACCGAGGCGGTGGTGCCGTCGACGTCGATCGGCTTGATCGACGAGTTCTCGTAGCCGAGGCCCACGTAGCCGATGGCGTTGGGGTTCTTGGCGGTCTCGTCGACGATCGCCTGCGAGGACTGCAGGTTGCGCATGGACTTGGCGTACTCGGGCTTGTTGGGGAGCTTGCCGAGCACCTCGTCCTTGATGAAGCCGTACGTGCCCGAAGAGCTGTCGCGGCCGAGCAGGACGATCTCGGCATCCGCACCGCCGAGGTCCTTCCAGTTGGTGATCTCTCCGGCGTAGACCTTGCCGAGCTGCTCCTTGGTGATGTCGGTGACGGTGTTGGCGGTGTTCACGATGACGACGACGCCGTCCTTGGCGACCTCGGTCTCAACCGGCTTGACGCCCGCGGCCTCGGCGGCGGTGGTCTCCTCGTCCTTGATCTCACGCGAGGCGTCAGCGAAGTCGACGGTCTTGTTGATGAGCGCGGCGATACCGACGCCCGAGCCGCCACCCTTGACCGACACCATGACGCCCGGGTTCTCCTCGCCGAACTTCTCGGCCCAGGCCTGCGCGAGGTTGACCATGGTGTCAGAACCGGCAACGTTGATCGAGCCGGAAAGCTCGGATGCCGTTCTCGGCTCCGTGGTCGCGCTGCGTGCTGCCGCAGCCGCTCAGGCCGAACGCTCCGACGGCAAGCGCTGAAGCAAGCGCCACGACGATCCACTTCTTTGCCTTCAACTTCCACACTCCCTTTCGATTCGGGCTGTCACCCAGGTACGGGTACGGAACGGTTCGTCCGCACGACCGAATCCTAGGGTCACCGCGGCGCTCAAGTGGTTGCATGGCCGTAAACTCCGCTACACGTGTGTAAATAGGATGTGAAATCGCTGTCCACACTGACGGTGCGCGTGCCATGATGTGCGCGCCGCCGACCTCCGGCGATTCTGCTGGTGGCCTCCAGAGCTGAGGAGTTGGATGTGGCAACGATCCTCGTAGTCGAAGACGACCCGATCATCCGCCAGACCGTTGAGTACGCTCTGAAGCGAGCGGGCTTCACCGTGCACGCAGTGGCCGACGGCGGTGAGGCGCATGGACGCGGCTGCCCGCGTGCAGCCCGATCTCGTGCTGCTCGACCTCATGCTGCCGGGGATGGACGGCTACGAGATCGCCGAGCGCCTGCGCGCCGACGACAAGGAGACGGCGATCGTCATGGTCACCGCCCTCGACACCGAGCGCGACAAGGTGCGCGGGCTTGGATGCGGGCGCCGACGACTACATCACCAAGCCATTCTCGATGGAGGAGCTGCTCGCGCGCGTGCGAGCGAACCTGCGTCGCGTGCGCACCCGCGAGACACTCGCCGACGACAGCACCATCGAAGTCGGCGACCTGGTGATCGAGCCCAAGAGCTTCCGCGTCTCCGTCGCGGGCAGCCAGGTGAAGCTGCGGCTCAAGGAGTTCCAGCTTCTCGTCTCGCTCGCCCGCCGAACGGGACAGCTCGCGACCCGCCAGATGCTCGCCGAGGAGGTCTGGGGCTACGAGCACCTGCCCTCCTCGCGCACGATCGACGTGCACATCCGCCGGCTTCGCCAGGCGTCGAGGATCCCTCGGAGTTCGTCTACGTCCACACGGTCCACGGGATGGGCTACCGGTTCGACGCTGTCGCGAAGTCCGAGATGACCGACGATTCCGGCGTTCGCAGGTGAGGTCCACTTCGCAACATCGGGGACTCGTACCGCGCCCGACTGATCATCGGCTACCTGCTGGTGGCGGCGGTGTTCTCGGCGGCATGGCTGTGGTCGCTGTACGGCCCGGTGACCAAGGCCGTCCTGCGGGAACAGGAGCGAAACCTCAAGGCCGTGGCCCAAACCAGTGCGCTCTACGCGGCCGAGGCGAGCGGAGTCGCCGCAGGCCACGGCTCGGCGTCTGGTGACGGTCGCTGACGTCCGCATCACCATCGTTGCCGCCGACGGGACTGTGCTCGCAGACTCTCGCAACAATCCCGCACAAATGGACAACCACGCTGATCGGCCCGAGGTCAGGGCCGCCCTGCTCGGCAAGACCGGCATCGCCCGGCGAGTCTCGAAGACGGAAGGCGCAGACGAGCTCTATATCGCCGTTCCGACCACGTGGCAGGGGTCGATCCGCGGTCATTCGGGTCTCGCAACCGATCGCCGAGATCGGGTCGATTGCACGGGCGTCCCGCGAACTCGGTCTCTTGCTCCTCATCGCGGCGATCATCATCGCGTCTGGAATCGCGACATGGGCGAGCGGCGCCGCTGCAAAGCCGATTCCGAGCTCTGTCCTCGGCGGCCGAGAACATGGCGGGCGGGAACCTCGATGTCGAGATACCGAGCGTCCCCTCCGACTTGGTTCCGTTGGCCGACGCGCTGTCGGTACTCAAGCGCCAGATGGCCGCGCGGCTGACCGCACTTGAGTCCGAGCAGAAGACGCTCCGCACGGCCTTGAACGGGCTGTCTGATGCGGTGTTCCTGCTCGAGGGCACATCGATCCGCTACGCGAACAGCGCCGCTGGTCGGATCTTCAGGATGCCGACGCGCGGTTGGAGGGACGCCTCGCTGTTCGACGTCGGACTCCCCGAGTCGCTGGTCGGCTCGATCGAGGCACACCTCGGCTCTGCGACGCCGTTCGCGGCCGAACTCGACTGCGGATCCGCTCGGCAGGACGCTTCGCCTCAGCGTGATCCCGCTCGATTCCGGCCAAGAGGACGGCCGTGTGCTGGTCGTGGTCTCCGATGTCACCGAGCGCGCTCGCCTCGACAGGGTACGCCGGGACTTCGTCGCGAACGCGAGCCACGAGCTCAAGACGCCCGTCGCCGGAATCCAGCTGCTGGCCGAATCCGCGGGCAACGCGGCTGCCGACGGGGACGTCGAGCAGTCGCTGCTGTTCTCGGGGCAGATTCACGCCGAGGCGGTCCGGCTCGAGCGACTCGTCCGGGACCTGCTCGACCTCTCAAGGCTCGAGACGACCGCACAGAGCGGCGAGGTGACCGACATCCGCCAGGCGATCGAGAACGCCGTCGTCAGCCACCGGGCGGCAGCAGCCCGAAGCGGGCTCTCGCTCGATGTGGACCTGTCGGCGATTCGCGGGCTCGACGTGTTCGTCAGCGCGGAGCCGACCGACATGGCTGTTGCGCTCGACAACCTGCTCGACAACGCCATCGCGTACACCGAGACACGGCGGCGCAACCATCGCCGTCACCCTCGCCGAGTCAGTGGTCAGGGTCCGGTCGCGGATACCGGCTCCGGCATCCCCGCCGAAGACCTGCCGCGGGTCTTCGAGCGCTTCTACCGCGTCGATCGCGCGAGAAGCCGCGAGAGCGGAGGCACCGGCCTCGGCCTTGCCTTGGTGCGGCACGTCGTGGAGCGCAGCGGCGGTACCGTCGTCGTCGCGTCAGAAGAGGGCGTCGGCAGCACCTTCACCGTCTCGCTCCCGCGGGCAGTCTAGACTCTCCCGACGCCGGCGGTCCGGCGCCACCGCAGGTAGACGGCCGCGCACAGCGTGAGCCACGCGCCGCCCAGCAGCCAAGCGGCGAACACGTCGCTCGGCCAATGGACGCCGAGATACACCCGCGACACGCCGACCAGCACGATGAACGCTCCTGCGGCCAGCGCCACCGCTATCCGAGAACCACGGGAACGGATGCTGAGCACCAACAGGAACGCGAGCACGCCGTACAGCAGGACCGCAGCCAGCGCGTGCCCCGACGGGAACGAGTAGCCGCCCGGCTGCGCGATGAGCGCGCCCGCGGCCGGCGGCCGCTGGCGCACGACGACGTTCTTGACGATGGTGCCGAGCGCCTGGCCGCCCGCGACCACCACTACCACCAGGAGCGCCTCGGCGTACCTGCGGCGAACGCGCAGCACGATCACCGACGCCGCCGTGAGGAACACGATCGTCCCCGTATTCGCCATGATCGTGCAGAGGTAGAAGAACGTCGTGAGCGCCGGGGTACGCAGCGAGTGAATCGCGCCGGCAACCGCTACGTCGAACGGCGAGACCCAACCGGACGTCAGCATGTCCTCGACCCTAGCCGCGCGAGGCGGCGTCGACCAGCCGCGCCGCGACCTGCTTCTTGCGCGACAGCACCCCCGGCATCCAGGCCGAGCCGTCCGCGAGCGAGATGCCGAGCGCTCGCTCGACGCTCCGCGTGTTCCCGACCGCCAGGATCTCGCTCCCCTCGCGCACGATGTCGGTGACCATCAGCACGACCGCATCGAACCTGCGCGCGTCCAGCACCGACTCCATCTCGGCGGTGATCGCGTCCGCGTGGCTCATGACCGAGTCCGCGTCCACCGTCTCGTGCTGCGCAACCAGCACCACCGAGTCGCCCGCGTGGAACTCCTTGGCGTCCGTGCTCATCACCGCACCCGCCGAGAACTCCTCGCCCGCCATGCGCGACTTGAAGACCGCCATGCCGAACTCGAGCGGCTCGAGGCCGGTGATGCGGGCGAGCTCGGTCACGACGCGTCGGTCGACGTCGGTGGTCGTCGGCGACTTCAGCAGCACCGTGTCGGTCAGCACCGCCGAGAGAAGGATCGCCGCGATGGGCCCGGGAATCTCGACGCCGAGCTGCTCGTAGCGCGTCGCGACGATGGTGGCCGTCGCACCGACCGGCATGTTGAGGAACATCACCGGGGCCGACGTCTGCACGTCACCCACGCGGTGGTGGTCGACGATCTCGACCACCGAGGCGTCCTCGATCCCGGCCGCCGACTGCGCGCTCTCGTTGTGGTCGACGAGCACGACTCGGCGCCGAGCGCCACGCGCGACGTCGGTACGCGTGAGGATGCCGACGACTCGACCGGTGTCGTCAGCGACGACGGCCTCGCGCTGAGGGCTCAGGATGAGGTCCTCGGCGGCCTCGGCCAGGAGCGTCTCGGGACCGACGGTGAGGATGTCGGTGTCCATGAGATCGCCCACCGCGTGCGCGAGCGAGACGAGGCGCGCGGCAGGTGTAGGTGTCGTGCGGCGTGACGATGAGGGCCGCCCCGCGCGACGCTGGCCAACTCGACGCGTCTCGCGACCCGGCTCGATGCCCGCCGGTCGTGATGATGCAGGTCGCCCCGGCCTCCAGCGCAAGCGGCGGCGTGCGGAGCCGGTCGCCGACGATCACCGTGTCACCGGGCTTGATGCGCGCCGCGAGCGTCGACGGCTCGGCGGCGCCGATCAGCACGTCGCCCGCCACGCTGGCGGCCGGGTCACCGGCGACCAGCTCGCCGTCGAGCGCGCGCACCAGCTGCCCGACGGTCACCGGCATGCGCTGGAAGCCATCGATCTCGGTCTCGTCGAGGTAGCGCGCGGCAAGCGCCCGCTCGCCGACAAGCCCGAGAGCCCGCCCCTCGCCGTCGACGACCGGCAGCCCGCGCACACCGCGCTCGCGCATGACGCGTCCGGCGATCAGCATCGGCTCGTGCGCTCCGATCGTGATCGGATCGGGCGTCATGACGTCGCGCACCCGCGTGCGCACGTGCGAGATCTCCTCGGGCAGCTCGACGCCGAACCGCTCGAACACCCACGCGGTCTCCCTCGGCGCCGGTCCGAGGCGCGCCGGAACGTAGACGTTCTCGGGGTCGGTGAGGTTCTTCAGGTGCGCGTAGGCGACCGCCGAGACAACCGAGTCGTTGTCAGGGTTCTTGTGGCCGAAGACGAGAATCGGGCCCATGGGTCCTCCAGACGAGGGTGATTCGCGTGCTTCCAGCGCAGGCGCGCCAGCGTTCCCGACGCGCTCGCCTACGATTTGATCTTCACGATGGGAGCGTACCCGACCAGCAGCTTCTTGGTCTCGCGCGTTCGGTCGAACTTGATCTCGAGCGCGTCGCCGTTGACCGAGGTCACGCGCCCGCGGCCGAACGCCTTGTGGTCGACCAGGTCGCCCACCGCGAAGCTCTCGGCCGGCTGTTTGGGCGCGCGGGACTCAGGCTTCGGCGCGCCGCCGCTGCCGAAGACACGGCGCCGCCACCGCTGCTCCCGAAGCCGGCCGCCGCCCCCGCTGCCGTGCCCGGAGGTACCGCGTCGGTCGCCGCGCTTCTCCCACCCGCTTCCGCTCACGCCGAGAGACCCGACGCCCGATGTCTCGACGCACTCGGCGGGTATCTCGGCGACGAAGCGGCTCGTCGGGTTGTGCTGCGTTGCGCCGTAGATGGAGCGCGCGTGTGCGTGCGTGAGGTACAGCCGCTCGCGAGCGCGGGTGATCGCGACGTAGGCGAGCCGCCGCTCCTCCTCGAGCCCCGACGGGTCGAACATCGAGTTCATGTGCGGGAAGATCGACTCCTCGAGACCGGCGACGAACACGACCGGGTACTCGAGGCCCTTGGCCGTGTGGACGGTCATGAGCGTGACGTACTCCTCGCCCTCGGCAAGCGAGTCGAGGTCGGTGCGCAGCGCGAGCCACTCCATGAACGCGGGCAGGTCAGGCGCGTCGTGGTTCTCGGCGAACTCGGAGACGACACCGAAGAACTCGCGGATGTTGTCGGCGCGGCCGCGGCCCTCGTCGGTGTTCTCGGCTTCGAGCGCCTCGATGAGGCCGGCGCGCGCGACGACCATCTCGACGAGGTCGCGCAGGTCGCCCTCCATCGAGCGCATCTCGTCGATCAGGCCGATGAAGCTCGCCGAGCGCCGCCTGCGTGCGCGCCTGGAAGCGATCGTCGAAGACCGCGAGGCGCAACGCGTCCTCGAACCCGGTCCCGCTGTTGCGCGCATCGAGGTCGATGCGCTCGACGGTCGTTCCGCCGATGCTGCGCTTGGGGGTGTTGATGATGCGCTTGAGCGAGATCTCGTCGGCGGGGTTCACGACGGCCTTGAGGTAGCCCATGACGTCGCGGATCTCGGCGCGGTCGAAGAAGCGGGTGCCGCCGACGATCCGGTACGGCACGCCCGCGCGCAGCAGCGCGTCTTCCAGCGAACGCGACTGCGCGTTGGTGCGGTAGAAGACGGCGAAGTCCAGGTAGCCGCGGTCGCTCGGCGCGCACGAGACGCTCGATCTCGCCGGCGATGAACCGCGCCTCGTCGCGCTCGTCGCTCGCCAGGTAGCTCGAGATCTTCTCGCCCTCGGCGTTGGCGGTGAACAGCGTCTTGGGCTTGCGGCTCTCGTTGTTGGCCACCACCGCGTTGGCGGCGGCGAGGATGCGCGCCGTCGAGCGGTAGTTCTCCTCGAGCTTGACCACCACGGCCTGCGGATAGTCGCGCTCGAACTCGAGGATGTTGGTGATGTCGGCGCCGCGCCACGAGTAGATCGACTGGTCGTCGTCGCCCACGACCATGAGGTTGCCGTGCCCGCTCGCGAGCAGGTTGGTGATCGCGTACTGCGCGTGGTTCGTGTCCTGGTACTCGTCGACGCTGATGTAGCGGAACCGCTGCTGGTAGGCGCGCCGCACGTCCTCGTGCTGGCTCAGCAGCCGGTGCGCGTTGCCGAGCAGGTCGTCGAAGTCCATCGCGTTGGCCGCCAGCAGCCGCGCCTGGTAGCGCGCCATGATCTGGGCGGCCTTCTTGTCCATCGGCGCCACGGCCTTGGCCGCGAAGTCGCTCGAACTCAACAGCTCGCTCTTCGCCGAGGAGATGCGGTTGGCGACGCCGTTGACCGGATAGTGCTTGTCGTCGATCTCGAGCTCCCGCATGACCTCTTTGAGCAGGCGCTTCGAGTCATCCTGGTCGTAGATGGTGAAGTTGCGCGTGAAGCCGAGACGATCGCCGTCGGCGCGCAGCATGCGCACGCACATCGCGTGGAAGGTGAGGACCCACATCGAGCGCACGCTCGGTCCGCAGAGCTCGCCGAGCCGCTCGCGCATCTCGGCGGCGGCCTTGTTGGTGAAGGTGATCGCGAGGATCTCGGCGGGGCTGACGCGCAGGTCGCCGACGAGGTGGGCGATGCGGTACGTCAGCACGCGTGTCTTGCCCGAGCCCGCGCCTGCGAGCACGAGGAGCGGGCCGTCGACGGTCTCGACGGCGTAGCCGCTGCGCGGGGTTGAGTGAGGTGAGATCGAGTGCCATAGACGAGGTAGCGTAGCACACGTGGATGGCTCGGATGGACGGCCCCGCAGGGCAACGTGCAACCGCATCGGCGGACGCCGTCCGCAGCCGGGTCGACTACTCAGGCGCGAGGCTACGGGTGCCGTCTGCGTAGGTCAGTCCGTCTCCGGAACCTTCCGCGATACGATTCGCGCGCACGATGTCGGCGTACAGCGATGCCGAGGGCCGTAGCGTGCGCCGGAGGGTGTCGTAGTCGACCTCGGCGAGCCCGAACCGCGGGCCCGAAGCCGGCCGCCCACTCGAAGTTGTCGAGCATCGACCAGTGCAGGTAGCCGCGCACGTCGGCGCCCTCTTCCATCGCTTGGTGGAGCCATGCGAGGTGGTCGAGGATGAAGCGCGCGCGCTGCGAGTCGGCCGCATCGGCAAGGCCGTTCTCGGTCACGATGATCGGCACGCGGTAGCGCGCGTACGCCTCGCGGACCACGTGGTAGAGGCCCTCGGGCGTGATACGCCAGCCCATGTCGGTGCGCGGCGGGCACCCGTCCTCATCGGCGAGCCTGAAGGTGCGGACCGGCGAGTCGTAGTAGTACTGGACGCCCAGCCAGTCGAGCGATCCACGCACCTTGACAGGAAGTGGTCGGCGACGAGCCAGCGCCAGTACGCCTGCAGAGGCTCGGAGAAGCCGACCGCCCTTCTCGGCGGGATGGATCCACGGGAGCACGTGGGTGAGCCCGACGCGCGCACCTGGCCCCACGATCTCCTTGATCGCCGAGTAGGCACGGCGGTGGCCACGCGCCATGTACTCGTAGACACGCACCCCGCCCGGCCAGTCGTGGCGATGACCGGGCGGCCAGTCGCCCTGCAGCCACCCGTGACTCGAGTAGGTGTTGGCCTCGTTGAGCGTCGCCCACCAGTCAACATAGGGGGCGAGCGGGCCGCAGACGTGTCTGACGTAGCGCTCGAAGGCTGCCGGCGTCGCGTTGTCGCGCCACGTGCCCGAGCGGTGACTCGAGCCAGTGCGGAAGCGTGAAGTGCCAGAGTACGACCATGCAGCGCATCCCACGCATACGGATGCCGCGCACAACATCGACGTAGTGCGCGAGGGCATCAGCGTCGAACTGGCCCGGCCTCGGCTCGATTCGGGCCCACTCCACCGAGATGCGGTAGGTGTTGAGACCCAGCTCAGCGGCCAGGTCGAGATCGCGGCCCCAGAGATTCCACGAGTCGCACGCGACACCTGACGGCTCGGCGACCCGCCCGGCCTGCTCGAACTCCCACCAATCGGTGTGCTCGCCGCCACCCTCGGTCTGGTATCCGGACGTCGACGCCCCCCAAAGGAAGCCGTCGGGAAAGACGCGTTCGCGCACGACAGGCTACTTCACGAACCGGATCATGCTGAAGTGGCCGTCAGCCTTCTTGAGGCACTCCCGGTGCGTCACGCTCCGTGCACCTCCCGCAATCTGGACGTTGCCGCAAGCGTCGCACACCGTCATGTGACATACGGAGCAATCCCCTAGCCTCCGCGTGTTCATGGAACCGCAGTGGGGACATCTCTGTGGCAACTTGCTCGGCTCGGGCACGGGATCGGTCCTGACGCCGTGCGGCACATTCTCGCGACGTCAGTCGCCATCTCTCCCCGCAGAGAATGAGCTCGCGGGCTATGTGAGAGTGGTGCCGACCGCAGCCGCTATGCTGCTGAGTTCGCCGACCAAGGCGCGCAGTCCTTCCAAGTCCAGCGATTGCGGCCCGTCGCACAACGCCACCCGAGGATTGGGATGCACCTCGACCATGATGCCATCCGCGCCCACGGCCACAGCGGCGCGCGCGAGCGCGGGCACCAGATCCGCCTGCCCGGCGGGATGCGAGACGTCGATGATGATGGGCAGGAGCGACAGCTTCTTCACGACCGGCACCGCGGTGATGTCGAGCGTGAAGCGGTACGCGGTCTCGAAGGTGCGGATTCCGCGCTCGCACAGGATGACATTGTCGTTGCCGAACATCGTCAGGTAGTTGCTCGCCTGGAGCCATTCCTCGATGGTTGCAGCCATCCCCCGCTTGAACACGACCGGCTTGCCGCTCTCGGCGGTGACCTGGCCGATCCTCTTCAGCAGGCTGAAGTTGGCCATGTTGCGCGTGCCGATCTGAATCATGTCGGCATACTCGTCGATTATCTCGGCATGCGCGGAGTCGGTGACCTCGGTCACCACCAGCAGACCGTACTCGTCCGCGGCCTCTCGCATGATCTTGAGGCCCTCCTCTTCGAGCCCCTGGAACGAGAACGGCGACGTGCGCGGCTTGTAGGCCCCACCGCGCATGACCTTGATGCCGAGTTCTGAGAGGCACGCGGCGACCTCACGCATCTGCTCGAGGCTCTCGACCGAACACGGGCCGGCGATGATCGACATGCCCGCGTCCCGGGTGACGGATCCGATGGCGACAGCGTCCTGCGCCGACATCAGCCCCTCATCTCCTTGGCGACGTGCAGGATGGCCTCGTAGATCTCGCGGAGGTCATCGCTGTAGAGCGGACCCTCGTTGCACTTGGCAACGTTGGTGAAGATCTCCTCCTCGCGCCGCGGGTCGTACAGGCCGAGATGTGCCGAGGGCTTCAGCGCACGAATGTCGAGCGAGCACTGTGCGCGCTCGTTGAACAGCTTGACCAGCTGACAGTCGATCGCGTCTATGCGCGCGCGGATCTCGGCGATCCGGGCTTGTGCATCAGGGGTTTCGTCAGACATCCTCGGCTCCTTGATCACATGGTCATCAAAATGAGTGGCGCCTTCGTGGTTCATGCATTGTAGACCCAACCGCGCTCAGCGTGGACCAGCCGCGCCGCAGCCGCCTGCGTCCCTACTCGGCCTTGGTCGACGAGCCGAGAAGTCTCAATGACAACATCCCCATTCCGTGCGTGGCGGCGCGCCATCCACGTCGCCAAACGCCTTCGGCCGGCGGCTGCACCGCTATCGGGGCCTGCACTTTCACGACTCGGACGGCGGACGGGTCGGACACGGCCGCCTCGGCAAGCAGGGGTACCGTCGCGACGATCGAGCCCTTCTGGTAGACCTCGGCGCATCCGAGCTGTTGTCCGCGCCACACCGATGACGTCACCGCCTGTGGGAGCGTCAGCCGAACCGTCGCGGGCTCCGAGCCCTTCGCCTCCAGCAGCGAGAACGACTCTGCCGCCCGCACGCTGACGGTCGCCTCGCCCGACTGGCCCACCGCAACCACGCCGATCGGCTTCTCATTCGAAACGAGCCGCCTCGTGCGATAGCGCGCGAAGCCCCAGTCAAGCAGCTTGCGCATCTCCGCGAAACGGGCCGAGTTCGATCCCGCGCCAAGCACCACGCCGAGCAGTTCGGTGTCGCCCCTCTTCGCCGCACCCACGAAGCAGTACCCCGCAGGGTTCGTGAACCCGGTCTTGATCCCCGCGATACCGGCGTAGCGACCCAGGAGCTGGTCGGTCGATGAGTAGACCGACCGAGAACCACCTCGCCGTGGGACTGCGACGCTCTTCTGCAGCACGATTTCGCGCATAGCCGGGTATGCCATCAGCTCGCGCGCGATGACGGCGAGGTCGGCCGCCGAGGAGCTCTCCCGCTTGCTCAGCCCGTGCGGGTCGACCGCATGCGTGTTCTCAAGCCCCAGCGCAGCTGCCTTCGCGTTCATCATGTCGACGAACTTGGACTCGCTGCCGGCGACGTGGACCGCGAGGACCTCTGCGGCGTCGTTGGCCGAGGCGACGAGCATCATGCTCATGAGCTGCCGGACCGTGAGCCGCTGCCCGGGAACCAGCCCCACACCCCCCTCGTCGACCGCGCGAACCGCCTTCCGGGAGACGACCACCGTGTCGTCGAGTCCGACGTGATCCAAGACGACCAGCGCGTTGAGCAGCTTGATGGTGCTGGCGACCCGGCGCTGGTGGTCGGCGTTGCTGGACCACAGCTCGGTGCCGTCCATCGTCATGAGCACCGCCGCCGGGGCTGACACGCGGGGGGACGAGCCCGCTGCCGCAAGAGCGGACGAGGGCGCCCCGCCGGCAAGCACGCCGGCGAGCAAGGCGGTCGCAACCAGGTGCCGAAGTCGACTCAGCTTCAAGTCTGCCGCTCTCCTCGTTCGCCTTGGAGCATACACAATTCGGGCGCGGCGCTCGGCTTCGCCGCGACTCTGCGGATCCCCGCATGCAAGAAGGGAGCCGACCCGATGGGCCGACTCCCTGTCCTTCAGTCCTGGTTCGCGAGCTACTCCCACTCGATGGTGCCGGGAGGCTTGCTGGTGATGTCGTAGGCCACGCGGTTGATGCCCTCGACCTCGTTGATGATGCGGTTGCTCATCTTGGCGAGCAGCTCGTGCGGCAGCCGCGCCCAGTCCGCGGTCATCGCGTCTGCCGAGGAGACCGCACGGATGATGATCGGGTGACCGTACGTGCGCTCGTCGCCCATGACGCCGACCGAACGGATGTCGGGCAATACGGCGAAGTACTGCCACACCTCACGGTCAGTGTCCCAGGCGCCGATCTCCTCGCGCACGATGGCGTCGGCGAGACGCAGCAGTTCGAGCTTCTCATGCGTGATGTCGCCGATGATGCGAACCGCAAGGCCCGGTCCGGGGAACGGCTGGCGGTGCACGATGTGGTCGGGCAGCCCGAGTTCGGCTCCCACCGCGCGAACCTCGTCCTTGAACAGCGCCTTGAGCGGCTCGATCAGCTCGAAGTGGACGCCCTCCGGGAACGGGATGAGGTTGTGGTGGCTCTTGATCTTGGCGGCCGTCTTGTTGCCGCTCTCGATGACGTCGGGGTAGAGCGTCCCTTGCGCGAGGAACTTCACGCCCTCGAGCGTTGTTGCCTCGTCGAAGAACACCTTCCAGAACTCCTCGCCGATGATACGGCGCTTGAGCTCCGGATCGGTCACGCCGGCGAGCAGCGACAGATAGCGCTCCTCGGCATCGACGTGCACGAGGTCGACCTTGAACTGGTCCCGGAAGACGCGGACCACGTCTTCGCCCTCGTCGAGCCGCAGCATGCCGTGGTCGACGAACACGCACGTGAGCTGGTCGCCGATCGCGCGGTGAAGCAGTGCGGCGACCACGCTCGAGTCCACTCCGCCCGAAAGGCCGCAGATGACCTTCGCGTCGCCGACCTGCGCCCGGATCGTCTCGACGGCGTCGTCGATGATGTTGACCATCGTCCACAGCGGCGGGATGTCCGCAAGGTCGTGCAGGAAGCGGCGGATGATGTCCTGGCCGTACTCGGTGTGCGCGACCTCCGGATGGAACTGCGTCGCGTAGAGCTTGCGCTCGTGGTGCTCCATGGCCGCGACGCCGGTGGTGGCGGTGCGTGCGGTTACCGAGAAGCCCGCGGGCGCGGTGCCCACCGAGTCGCGGTGGCTCATCCAGACCTGCGAGGTCTCAGGCAGCCCGTCGAGGAGCGCGCAGGACGGCTCCGTGACGGTCAGCTCGGCGAAGCCGTACTCGCCGACGTCGGTCTTGGGTATGTCGCCGCCCAGGTGCAACGCCATCTCCTGGATGCCGTAGCAGAAGCCCAGGATCGGGATGCCCAGCTCAAGAACGGCCGGGTCCATGTGTGGCGCGCCCTCGGCGTAGACGCTCGCGGGACCTCCGGAGAGGATGAGGGCCGCCGGCGCACGGCGAGCGACCTCCTCGGCAGAGATGTCGAACGGGACGATCTCCGAGTAGACCCGGGCCTCACGGACGCGACGGGCGATGAGCTGCGCGTACTGCGCCCCGAAGTCGAGGACGAAGACGGTCGGCTGTGCTTCGTGCTGGCTTGCCGCCACGCTAGCGGCCCATCCCGACGCCCTGGGAGTTCTGGAGCGTCTTGCCCTCGGTCTGCAGCGACGGGGCGACCATGACCTCGGCCTTCTGGAAGCTCTTGAGGTTCTCGTAGCCGGTGGTCGCCATCGACGTGCGCAGCCCGCCGAGCAGGTTCAGCGTGCCGTCGTTCTGGTGTGCCGGGCCGAGCAGTATCTCCTCGAGCGTGCCGCGGATACCGGCGCGAACGCGCGTGCCGCGGGGCAGCTCCGGGTGGAACGTCGCCATGCCCCAGTGATAGCCGCGACCAGGCGCCTCGGAGGCGCTGGCGAGCGGCGAACCGATCATGATCGCGTCGGCGCCGACTGCGATCGCCTTGGCGAGGTCGCCACCGGTGCGCATGCCGCCGTCGGCGATGATGTGACAGTACTTGCCGGTCTCCTCGAGGAATCGCGTGCGCGCCGCTGCGGCGTCAGCGATCGCCGTCGCCTGCGGGACACCGATACCGAGAACGCGGCGCGAGGTGCACGCGTGGCCCGGGCCAACGCCCACAAGTACGCCCACCGCGCCAGAGCGCATGAGGTGCAGCGCGCCCTGGTAGCTGCAGCACCCGCCGATGATGCACGGGATGTCGAGGCCGTTCACAAACGCGTTGAGATCCAGCGGCTTGTCGTAGCTGGAGACATGCTCTGCCGAGACCACCGTGCCCTGGATGATCAGGATATCGAGGCCGCCGGCGAGCGCTGCCTCGAGGTAGCGCTCGCAGTTCTGCGGGGTGAGCGAGGCGGCGGCCAGAACGCCGCCTTCCTTGATCTCGCGAACGCGCTTGGTGATGAGCTCTTCCTTGATCGGCTCCTTGTAGATCTCCTGCATCTTGGCGGTCGCGTCTTCCTTGTCGAAGGACGCGATCTGATCGAGAAGTGGCGCGGGATCCTCGTAGCGGGTCTGGATCCCTTCGAGGTTGAGAACGGCCAGGCCGCCCAGCTTGCCCATGGTGATCGCGAACGCCGGATCGACTACGCCGTCCATCGCCGAGGCGAGAACCGGGAGCGGGAAGTTGTACTCGCGTCCCTTGAACGTGAACGTCCACGAGATATCGACGTCCCTCGGGTCGCGCGTCCGGCGTGACGGGACGATTGCGATGTCGTCGAATCCATACGCCCGTCGGGCGGTCTTGCCGCGTCCGATCTCGATCTCCATCTGGCAGCATCCTCCTTGGTACGTTGAGCGCCCTCTCGGGCGGCGGTTACCGCTTGAGCCGAGATTCTCATCGGCAGTACTCGGATATGAAGAAACCAGGCCCACGTCGCCAAGGAACGAATAGCGAGCTGCCTGGTCCGACTGACTGCTGCGAAGGTGAGGCCCGCGGGCCCGGACACACCCGATGACTGCGTCCCGGTGCAAGGTATTCTAGTCGAGCGAGAGCGGTTCGTGAACCGCTGGGAGCGGATTGCCGCTGAAAAGGTCGCGCCGGCGGAGCCAGGACGGCTCGAACGGCATCGGACGCTAGCGGATACCGCTGTCAAACGGGACGGTAACCTCGGTGAACCGATGCGGTTGTACGGTCACGGTCACCGGTTTGAGCGAAGGCGGCGACTGCGCGGAGGCCGCGCGGATCACGTAGGTGCCCGGTTCGAGGACGGCGCTGAAGCGTCCGTCCGAGTCGCTCGTCACCCGAGCGACCGAGCTGCGCCCGCCCTGCGGCTTGATCACGAGGTCGGCCGAGTAGGGCTGATTCCCCGGCTCGCCCTGTTGCTGGACGGGACTCGTCGGGCCGAGCGTGACCGTGCCTCGGATTCCGCTGTCGGCCGGCACCGGTGCCGAGCAGCCCCCGAGAAGCAGGGCCGCCCCGATCACTCCGACAACTGCCATGTGCAGCGGTTTCACGGCGCGCCCCCTACACGTTGAACTTGAAATGCACGACGTCGCCGTCTTGCACGACGTACTCCTTGCCCTCGAGGCGCATCCGGCCCGCCTCTTTGGCGCCCTTCTCTCCGCCGAGCGACACGAAGTCCTCAAAGCCGATGACCTCGGCCTTGATGAAGCCTCGCTCGAAGTCCGTGTGAATGACGCCTGCCGCCTGTGGCGCCTTCGCGCCGATCGGCACGGTCCAGGCACGGACCTCCATCTCGCCGGCGGTGAAGTAGCTCTGAAGGCCGAGAAGACGGTACGCCTCGCGGATGAGGGAGTTCAGGCCCGGTTCGGTCAGGCCCATCTCGGCGAGATACTCCTCGGCCTCGTGGGGCTCGAGGTCGGCGAGGTCGGCCTCGACCTTCGCGCAGATCGGGATCGGCGTCACGCCGTCGATCGGGGCGAACTCCTCGGCGACTTGCGACTCGTCGACGTTGGCGACGTAGAGCATCGGCTTCATCGTCAGCAAGTGCAGGTCGCGCACGGATGCGCGCTCCTCTGGGGTCATCTCCATCTTGCGCGCGCGGTGGCCCTCGTTCATCCACTCGGCGAGCCGCTTGGCGACGGCGATCTTGAGCTCGATCGTCTTGTCGCGCTTGGCTTCCTTCTCCAGACGTGGGAGCGCGCGCTCGATGGTGCCCAGATCGGCCAGGACAAGCTCGGTGCGAATCGTCTCGACGTCACTCTCGGGGTTCACGCGCCCCTCGACGTGGATGACGTTGGGGTCGGAGAAGTAGCGCACGACCTCGCAGATCGCGTCAGTCTCCCGGATGTTGGCGAGGAACTGGTTGCCGAGCCCCTCCCCCTCGCTCGCGCCCTTGACCAACCCGGCGATGTCGACGAACTCGACGACCGCCGGTAGCTGTCGCTGGGGGTTCACGATCTCTGCAAGGGCGCCGAGCCGCGCATCGGGCACTTCGACGAGCCCGACGTTGGGCTCGATCGTGGCGAACGGGTAGTTCGACGCGTCTGCCTCCTTGCGGGTCAGCGCGATGAAAAGCGTGGACTTGCCGACGTTGGGCAGGCCGACGATGCCGAGAGAAAGTGCCACGTGAGATGCTCCTTGATGGGTGGTCTGGGCCGCCGGAGGGCCCGTATGCTTGCGGTATAGTATCACCCATGAGCAGCCCGCCCACGATAGCCATCGTGCACGCTTCGGTCGGCTCTGGACACCGCATCGCTGCCGAGTCGATCGCGGCAGAGCTGCAGTCACTCATCCCCGATGCGCGAATCGAGCTTCTCGACATCCTCGCTTTCGGATCGTTCCACGTTTCCGGAGACGCAGCGACCACCGCGTTCACCGGGCCAACAGCGCCGCTCTACAACGCTGTGTGGGGCAGCGCCGCTATCGGCCGGGCCTCGATGGCGATCGCGGGGCCGGTGCTCAGCCTGATCTACAAGCGGTTCACTGCTTGGCTTCGCGAGCAGAAGCCTTCGGCGATCGTCACGACCCACGGTCTCGCCGCCAATCTGGCCGCCAGAGCGACCCGGAAGAGCGACCTGTCGCGCATCCCCGTGGCAGCGGTCGCCACCGACTATGGGCTCCACGGCTTCTGGCCCCACCGCGGGATCGACCTGTTCTGTGTCGCCGACGAGTCCGAACATCAGGAGCTCCTCCGCCGAGGAACCCCGGAGGACGTCATCAGAGTCACCGGCATTCCCGTTCGCCCCCAGTTCGCGCAGACCTTCGATGCCGCCGCGACGCGCGAGCGGCTCGACCTCGCTCCCGACCGGCGGGTCGTCCTGGCTCTCGCAGGCGCCACGCAACCCGGTCCCTACGCGCGCTTCAAGGCATCGCTGGCCGTCACGCTCCCCGCCATCGCCTCCGTGCCCGGCACAACCGTCGCCGTCGTCACCGGCCGGGACGACAGTTTCGCCGACGAGCTTCGTTCTCGCGTTGCCGGCTTCGGCACCACCAATGTTCGTGTGCTCGGATACGTCGAGCAGATGGCCGAGGTCATGTCGGCCGCTGACGTCGCAGTGTGCAAGCCGGGCGGGCTCGTCACGGCCGAGTGCGCAGCGATAGGACTCCCGATGGTCCTCGTGGGTCCCGCCGTCGGGCAGGAGCGCGCGAACGCTAAGTCGCTGCTGGCGGCCGGCGCGGCCGTCTACGATGACGACCCTCGCCGACTCGCCGAGGTCGTGCGGCGCGCCCTCGGTCATCCCGGCAAGCTCAAGCAGATGCGTGCGGCATCCCTATCGTTGTCTCGCCCGCACGCCGCCCGCGAGGTCGCCGAGCGGATCGTCGGCCTTGTCGGCTAGCGACTGCCGCCTCGACGTGCCGCCCAGACGAACGCCAGTCCGACGGTGAAAGCAAGCGACGCGGCGGACAGAAGGATCGCCGTGAGCACCGACACACCTTCGCCTGCCACGGACTCGTAGCCGGTCCACAGCCCAAAGGCGATGACAGCGGCCACCGGCAGGATCACGACGGACTTGCCGATGACCTGCGCGAGCAGCTCGTGCCAGCGCGACGGTTCCGACGGTGGAGCGACCGGCCCGGCTGCCTGGGCGCGCGCGGCCGCCGTCCGCGGAGCGGCAACTCCCTGCCGCACGTCTCGAAGCATGCTGCGGAGATGTCCCTGTGGGCACTCCTGCGTCGGCGTCAGGTCGACCCGACGCCCGCAGCCGCTGCAGTAGGCCGACGCCGACACCGCCACACCGCCTCCCGAATCGTCCTCGCTTCTGAGAGGAGTATCGGCACGTCCGCGCACCACAACAGGTCTCAACTCGGAATGAAGAAGGGCCCCGGCGGTGTGCCGAGGCCCTTCTGTACGCGCTGGATGCGCGGCGGTGCGAAGGCGCGAAGCCTACATCATGCCGCCCATGCCACCCATGCCCGCCATGGCCGCGGCAGCTGCGCCGTCGTCCTTGACCGGGACATCGTTGACCGCAGCCTCGGTGATGAGGATGAGGGCAGCGATGGAAGCAGCGTTCTGAAGCGCCGAACGCGTGACCTTGACCGGGTCGATGACGCCCATCTTGAGCATGTCGCCATACTCGCCGGTGGCCGAGTTCAGGCCCTCGCCGGTCGGGAGCGTCTTGACCTTCTCGACCACGACAGAACCCTCGAAACCGGCGTTCTGCGCGATGGTCTTCATCGGGGAGACAAGCGCCTTCCTGATGATGGACACACCGACGGCCTCGTCGGCGTCAGCGGTCTCGATGTTGTCGAGCACCGGGAGCGCGTCGACGAGCGCAACGCCGCCGCCGGCAACGATGCCCTCTTCGACAGCCGCGCGGGTCGCCTGAAGAGCGTCCTCGATGCGGTGCTTCTTCTCCTTGAGCTCGGTCTCGGTAGCCGCACCGACCTTGATGACCGCGACACCGCCGGAGAGCTTGGCCAGACGCTCCTGGAGCTTCTCCTTGTCGAAGTCGGAGTCGGAGTTCTCGATCTCGGCCTTGAGCTGGTTGACGCGGGCCTTGATCTCGTCCTCAGAGCCGCCACCGTCGACGATGGTGGTGTTGTCCTTCGTGATCTTGACGGTCGCGGCGCGGCCGAGCATGTCGAGCGTGACGTTCTCGAGCTTGTAGCCGAGCTCCTCCATGATGGCCTGGCCGCCGGTGACGATGGCGATGTCCTCCATCATGCGCTTGCGGCGATCGCCGAAGCCGGGGGCCTTGACCGCGATGCACGTGAACGTGCCGCGAAGCTTGTTGACGATGAGCGTGGCAAGCGCCTCGCCCTCGACGTCCTCGGCGACGACCAGCAGCTGCTTGCCAGCCTGCATGACCTTCTCGAGCACGGGGAGGAGGTCGGCGATGGCGCCGATCTTCTGGTTGACGATGAGGATCAGCGGGTCGGTGAGCACGGCCTCCATGCGATCGGGGTCCGTGACCATGTACGGGGAGATGTAGCCCTTCTCGAACTGCATGCCCTCGACGGTGTCGATATCGATACCGAAGGTCTGCGACTCCTCGACCGTGATGACGCCGTCCTTGCCCACGACGTCCATGGCCTCGGCGATCTTGTCGCCGATCTCGGTGTCAGCGGCCGAGATGGCGCCGACGTTGGCGATCTCTTCCTTGGTCTCGATCTCCTTGGCGTTCTTCTTGACCTCGACGACGATCGCGTCGACGGCCTTCTCGATGCCACGGCGTACGGCGAGCGGGTTGGCGCCGGCCGAGACGTTGCGCAGGCCCTCGGTGACGATGACCTGGGCGAGCAGCGTGGCGGTGGTGGTACCGTCACCGGCGACGTCGTTGGTCTTGACGGCGACTTCCTTGACGAGCTGGGCGCCCATGTTCTCAAGCGGGTCGTCGAGCTCGATCTCCTTGGCGATGGTCACGCCGTCGTTGGTGATGGTCGGCGCGCCGTACTTCTTCTCGAGTACGACGTAGCGGCCCTTCGGCCCGAGGGTTACCTTGACGGCGTCGGCGAGCTTGTTGACGCCGTTGGCAAGCCCATGACGGGCGTCCTCGTCGAAACGGATCTCCTTAGCCATACCGAAAATCCCCTTTCAGTCAGATGTGAACGGATGTGGTAGCTTACAGAACGACCGCGTAGATGTCGCTGGCACGGACGATGAGGAACTCCTCGCCCTCGAGCTTGATCTCGGTCCCGCCGTACTTGCTGTAGATGACGGTGTCACCCTCTTTGACGTCCATGGGGATACGCTCTCCCTTGTCGTCAAGCTTTCCCGCGCCAACCGCGAGCACGGTGCCGCGCTGCGGCTTCTCTTTGGCACTGTCCGCCAGGATCAGACCGCTCTTGGTCTGAGTCTCGGCCTCAGCAGCCTTGACGATCACGTTCTCGCCCAGGGGCTTCAGATTCATCGACGTCCTCCTACCTTTCGTTGTGACCACGCACGAACACGGACGGGCGTACGCCCGCTATTGCCGGGCTTTGCGCTTGGGGCGCAGGAGAGTATCTACCCCTCTTTGCGCTTGTCCCTCACGACTGCTGGCACTCACATGCCCAGAGTGCCAACGACATCGAATTCTAGCGGGAGTGTCAGGGGGGAGCAAGGGCTCCGCCGAGGAGTTCCTGTGAAATCTGAGTGTCCTTGGCTTAGGTATTCGAGCGAACGTGCTTCGCGCGGAACCGCTACACCGAGTCGAGCGCCCCGCTGGCGCTGGGCTCGGCATCGAGCCCCAGCCGCTCTCCCCGCAGGTAGCGATAGTGGGCAGCAGCGGCGATCATCGCCGCATTGTCGGTGCACAGCTCCAGGGGCGGCACGCTGACATGCACCCCGAGCGGCTCGATCGCGGCCGTGAGGGCCTCGCGCAGCGCCCGGTTGGCGGCTACTCCCCCGCCCAGGCAGAACGCGACCGCCCCGGTCTCCTTCACGGCACGGACCGCTTTGGCGACCTGCACGTCGATGACCGCCTGCTGGAACGAGGCCGCCAGATCCGGGACGTTGACCGTCCGGCCTGCCTGTTCTTCATGGCGGATGTACGTCAACACCGCGGTCTTGAGTCCGGAGAGGGAGAACGCGTAGTCGCCGCTCTTCATCATCGCGCGCGGGAAGGCTATGGCCTCAGGGTCGCCCTGCTCGGCGAGTCTGGAGAGCACCGGACCGCCCGGATAGCCGAGTCCGAGGACCTTGGCTACCTTGTCGAACGCCTCACCGGTCGCGTCGTCGAGCGTCTCGCCGAGCGTGTGGTAGACACCCCAGTCAGGCATGTGGACGAGCGACGTGTGTCCACCCGAGACCAGGAGCGCCACAAGCGGGGGTCGGACCTCCGGGTCGGCAAACACGTTGGCGAAGATGTGGCCCTCGAGATGGTTCACGCCCACCAGCGGCTTGCCGGTCGCCATCGCGAGCCCCTTCGCGTACGCAACGCCCACGACGAGCGCGCCGATGAGCCCGGGTGCGTGCGTGACCGCGATCGCATCGAGGCCCGCGAACGGAAGCGGACCCTCGAGCCCAAGCGCCGCGCCGGCTCGTTCCATCGCCTCGTCGATGACGCCGACGATCGCCTCGGTGTGCTTGCGGCTCGCGATCTCAGGCACCACACCGCCAAAGCGTGCGTGAAAGTCGATCTGGCTCGCGACCACGTTGGCCAGCAGCTCTTTGCCACCCCGCATCACGGCGGCCGCCGTCTCGTCACACGAAGACTCGATCGCAAGGATGATCTCGTCGGCTCCGCGGTCGGGCTGGACACTCTCTGCACCGGGCAGGTCGCCCCACATGATCACCGCGTCGCGTCCGGGACCGTAGTAGCCGGGTCGAACGCCCACGCACTCCAGGCCCACGGACTCGTAGAGCGCGAGTGCCGCGACGTTCTCGGAGCGAACCTCGAGCGTGACGCGTTGTGCGCCCAGTCGCCCGGCCGCACTCAGTAGCTCATCGAGGATCCGCCGCCCGACACCCTGCCTGCGACCTGCGGCGGTGACGGCGAGGTTCATGATGTGCGCGTCAGCGTCGGCGAGCACCGCAACTCCGCCGTAGCCGACCAAGGCCCCCGCGTCATCCTCAGCGACGAGCCATACGCGCGATGGCCTCGCGAGTTCGTCGGCGAACATGCCCGGCATCCACGGGTCCGGAAACGTCTCGGCCTCGAGGGCGGCCACGGCGGCGATGTCGGCACCGCTGAAGGCGCGGGTGGTCACGTTCACGGCTGCCCACCGCCCGCGACGCCCGAGTCCGGAGTCGGCTGCTGCGCCAGCCCGTCGCGCACCCGCTCGTTCTCCTCGGCGTCGGAGAGGCGGGTGTAGACGGGCAGCATGTCAGAGGGGCTGCCCGAGCCCAACTCGCCAGCGGCCCGTTGCGCGACCCAAGCTCCGAAGATCCCGTGAGCGTAGGGGGGCCAGAGCGCCTCATCCGCGAAGGTCGCGTTCTCGCCGAGCGCCTCGGAGAAGATCTCGGCGTACTTGCGCAGACCGTTGCCCGCCAACACGAGCGGCATGTCGAGTCGCGCCCACTCGCCGGCGACGTCGGCTGGCTTGGCGACGCGTTCCGGTGTCATGCGCACCGCACGGCCGGCACCACAGCGGTAGAGCGCCGGATAGACCTCGCCCCGCATTGCGTCGCCGAGAACGGCGAGGGTGACATCGTCGCCCGCGAAGGCCCAGGCGATCGCGTCAAGCGTGCTTACGCCCCAGAGCGGACATCCAAGCCCGTGCGCGAGCCCTTTCGCGGTGGCGACGCCGATACGCACGCCGGTGAACGAACCCGGCCCTCGACCGACGATCACCCCGCCAACCTGTCCGACGGTGAAGCCGTTCGCAGCCAGCAGCGACTCGGTCATCGGCAACAGTCGCGACATGGCCGCGCGCGGGGCATCGACGACCGCGGCACCGATGAGCTCGAGCCGCTACTTCGCCGAGACGTGCAAGGCCGACGGTCGTGCGTTCCGTGGCCGTGTCGAGCGCGAGCAGGAGCTGACTCACGAGTCCTCGCCCCCGGCTTGGGTCGCGACGCCGGACAGCGAGGCACACGCGGCGACCCACGCCGCGGCCAGGCTCTCGCCGCGCGGGCCGCGTGGGTCGATCTGGAGGTCGCGCTCATCGTCGGCGGTGATGTGTATGCGGACGATTACACACTCGGCGGGTATCGCCTCGGCGAATCGGTCTCCCCACTCGACAACGGATACGCCGTCGGCCTCGAGGGTGCCCCAGTAGTCCAGATCCTCGAGCTGCTCGGCGAACTCGAGCCGGTAGAGGTCGAAGTGGTAGAGCGGAATCCGACCCTCATGGACGAGCAGGAGGTTGAACGTGGGGCTCGTGACCGACTCGGCGACGCCGAGGCCCTCGGCCAGACCTTTGGTGAGCTGTGTCTTGCCCGCGCCCAGGTCGCCGGTGAGCACGAGCACGTCACCTGCGGAAACGAGGCTTCCCAGCGCACGACCCACCGCTTGGGTGGCGGCGTCGCTCTTCGTTGTGATGGACCGTAGCGGCATCGTGGCTCTCGCTTCAGAAGAGTGCTGGTTGGTCCGGTTCGGCGACACCTTGCATGGCTTCGGCGTCCTTCTCACGCTCGGCTTCGAGGAGCAGCTCTCTCAGCAGGCCGAAGTCCGCGAACAGGTCGTCACGCTTGCTGCGATCGTAGATAGCTGCGGCGGGATGATAGCTCGGAAGCACTCTGAATCGCCCTGCCATCTGCGGCTTGCCGTGTAGCCGCGTGATGCCGACGTCGGTCTTCAGCACGAACTTGGTCGCGAAGTTGCCGAGCGTGACCAGCACCCGGGGGTCTATCACGCGGACCTGTTCTCGCAGGAAGGGCGTGCAGGTGTCGATCTCGATCGGTTCGGGGTTTCGGTTCCCGGGTGGTCGACATTTCAGCACGTTGGCGATGTACACGTCTGCGCGATCGAGCCCCGCCTCGGCAAGCAGCTCGTTGAGCAGCTGTCCCGCCGCGCCGACGAAGGGCTCGCCCTTCAGGTCCTCGTTCTTGCCGGGTGCCTCGCCGATGAGGACCACACGCGCGTGCGGATCGCCCACACCGAAGACGATCGTGGTGCGCGTGTCGCCGAGCGGACAGCGGTGACAGTCGCCGATCAGCGAGCGGATGTCCTCGAGCGTGGCACAGCCCAGGCCAGGCACGGCGGCCCCCTCTAGATCCAGGTCGCGACCTCTGCCAGGGGCCGACGGGCCGGGCGGCCGGCCGACTCCGCCGAGAAGCCGATCGGCAGGATCGCGACAGGCTCGAAGTGGGCGGCGATGCCGAGCGCCGAGCGCACGGCGTTGGCGTCGAACGCCCCGATCCAGCACGACGACAGTCCTCGGTCAACCGCTCCCAAGAGGATGTTCTCGACCGCGGCCGACGTGTCTTGGATCGCGTAGAGCCGCTCTCCGCGCTCGCCATAGCGTGCGGCGCAAGGCCTCGGATCGACCGAGACTACGATGATGACGGGAGCCGACGTAGCCCACCTCTGGTGCAACGCCTCGGCGAGCCGCTCACGAGCCTCGATGGAGCGCACGACGGTGAATCGCCACGGCTGGATGTTGCCCGCAGTCGGTGCGGCAACCGCCGTCTCCAACAGTCCGCGGATCTCCTCGTCGGGAACGTCGAGCTTGCTGTTGAAGTGGCGCACGCTGCGCCGCTTGGCAATGACCTCGGAGAACTCCATGCTTTGCCCTCTTCTTCGTGACGGTCCGAGGCGTGCCGAAATGCGCTCGAACTGAGTACACAACCGCTCCATTCTAGCCCAAACACCGCGGCCTCAGACCCTGACCGATGCGATCCGCAATTTGTTGCGCAGGGACGCTTGCGTCAGTGTCGAAGAAGCTGCAAGGGGGTGATTGAGAGACATGAACAGCCGTCCCGAAGTATCAGACGAAGACCTCGGCATCAGAGCGTTCAAACTCAAGCAGGCCAAAGCGGTCGAGCGGGCTATACAGCACATCCGCCACGGCCTCGGCCCCTCGTGGAAGGACCTCACCGCCGAGGAGATCGAAGAACTCGAATGGGTGCTCGGCGAAGTGTGGTCTTTCGTGCCGCATTCGGACTGGGAGACCATGCACTTTGGCCGACTGACGCTACGCGACGTCATCAAGATGATGACGCTCGGAAGCCAGTTGCGCAGGCACTCCCGCAGCAACGTCGAGATTCTGCGCGAGGTCCGCGCGGTCATCGACGCTGAGGCGCCGTACGAAGACACCTCCACCGAGTAGCGGCACCGGCGAGTAGCCGGCCCCTGCGAACGCGAACTTCCTGCGCGATGGAGAGTCCCAAGTAAGAACAAGTGGCGCCGGATTCGTCCGGCGCCACTTCGCATTCAGTTGAGCCTTCCGTAGCCCGCTTGCAGCGCTACCCGGCGGCAGCGGCAGCGGCGCGCTTCTTGTTCTCGATCTTCTTCTTTACCTTCTTCAGCCGGAAGAGATCCTCGCGGGCGCGTTCGTCGAGCGTCTGGCGGATGTAGGTCACCTGCTCCTGAAGTGCGGGCACCGTGACCTGCTCCAGCGCGTTCACCCGGCGGTTCGTCTTGTTGATCTCTTCGCCGAGGCGCTTCAGGCGCGTTTCGATGTCGGCATACTCGATGATGACGTCGAGGATGCCCTCGAACTTCTCGGCGGTCTCGTCGACTCGCGATGAGACGCCGGTGACCGAGTAGCCTCTCGTGAACGAGGACTTGAGCGGACTGTCGCCCTTGGTGACCACCGGGACGGAGACGCCCATGATCTTGGTACCGGTCATGTCGACCACGATCTCGCCCTTTGTTGCCAGACCAGCTGAGCGGAGTGCAACCACGCCGTCAACCGCCTGGGCGACCGCGAGCGAGTACTGAGCCTCGCGCACCGTCTTCTGCAGCGAGTCGGAGAGGCGCAGCGTCTCGTCCATGACGCCCATGAACTCGATGAGCAGCGCGTCGCGCTTCTGCTTGAGCAGGTCCATGCCCTGTTGCGCCAGCCCGATCTGGGCCCGGCGCTCGAGCAACTCTGATCGTGTAGGGCGTACTTCTTCCATGCTAGACCTCAGCCGTCTCGACGACGGGCTCCTCGGCCGGTGGCTCTTCGACGGCCACGACCTTGACGGCCTCCTCGATCGGCACGACGGGCTCGGCCTCGGACGCGTAGTCCGGGTGGTACTTCTCCACGAAGTCGCGAACACGCTTGAGTTCGCTCATCGGCAGACCGGCCATCAGCTCCCAGCCGATGTCGAGCGTCTGCTCGATGGAGCGGCCTTCATCGCCCTGACCGACGATGCGCTCTTCGAACTGGTCTGCGAAGCGCAGGTAGCTGCGGTCGACGTCGGAGAGCGCTTCCTCGCCGACGATGGCGACCAGCTTGCGGAGGTCGCGACCCTGCGCGTATGCGGCGTACATCTGGTTGGCGACCGCACGATGGTCCTCGCGCGTCTTGCCCTCGCCGATACCCAGGTTCATCAGGCGGGAGAGGCACGGCAGCACGTCGATCGGCGGATAGACCGCGCGACGATGGAGCTGCCGAGAAAGGACGACCTGGCCCTCGGTGATGTAGCCGGTGAGGTCGGGAATCGGGTGCGTGATGTCGTCGTCGGGCATCGACAGGATCGGGAGCTGCGTGACCGAGCCCTTGCGGCCCTTGATGCGGCCGGCGCGCTCGTAGATGGTCGAGAGGTCGGTGTACATGTAGCCAGGGAACCCACGGCGACCAGGCACCTCTTCGCGAGCGGTCGAAACCTCGCGAAGCGCCTCGCAGTAGTTGGTCATGTCGGTCAGGACCACGAGTACCTGCAGGTCCTTCTCGAACGCCAGGTACTCGGCGACCGTCAGTGCGGCCTTCGGCGTGAGCAGGCGCTCGACGGTCGGGTCGTCGGCGAGGTTCAGGAAGAAGACGACGCGCTCAAGAGCGCCGGTGTCCTCGAACTGCTGCCTGAAGTAGGCGGCCTCGCGGTTGGTGATGCCCATCGCGGCGAACACGACCGCGAACTGCTCGCCGGACTTGACCCGCGCCTGGCGGATGATCTGCGCCGCAAGCTCGTTGGCCGGAAGGCCTGAGCCCGAGAAGATCGGCAGCTTCTGGCCACGGACGAGCGTCGTGAGTCCGTCGATTGCCGAGATGCCCGTCTCGATGAAGTCCGCCGGCAACTCGCGGGCGTACGGGTTGATCGGTGCGCCGGTGATGTCGAGGCGGGCCTCAGGAATGATCGGGGCGCCACCATCGATAGGCATGCCGGTTCCGTTGAGCACTCGGCCGAGCAGATCGATGGAGACGTCGATCTTGGCGACCTCTTCGAGGAAGCGGACTTCGGTCTTCGCGATGTCGGTGCCCGCCGTGCCTTCGAACACCTGGATGACGGCGGTGCGTCCGGAGATCTCCAGGACCTGTCCTGAACGTCGCGAGCCATCGGGCATCAGGATCGAGACCATCTCGTTGTACGCGACGTTCTCCACGTCCTGCACGAAGATCAGCGGACCGGTGACGTAGCTCAGCGTGCGGTAGTCCGTGGAGAGCAGTGAGCGCTTCGGCTCCTCCACTACGGTTGCGTCATTCGGCACGTCTAGTACACCTCAATTCCAGCGATGTCCTCGCCGATCTTGCCGGTCATTTCGCGCATCTTCTGCAGCGCTTCCTCGTGCGGGGTGGTCTTCAGCATCGCGATCTCGTCTCTGACAGGCAGGTCGAGAATCTCGCGAAGGGCGACGCCGCGGTTCAGAGCGCCTGTCGCGGCATCGTTGAAGGTCAGAATCGTCTTGAGGATCCAGTACTGCTTGTCGGGCGGGCAGTACGCGTCAACTTCGTCGAACGCGAACTGCTGCAGGAAGTCCTCGCGCAGCATCCGGGCGATCTCGAGGATGAGCTTCTCGGACTCCGGCAAGGCGTCGGGACCGACCAGCTGCACGATCTCCTGGAGTTCGGTCTCCTTCTGCAGGATCGCCATCGCCCGGTCGCGGTGCTCGAGCCAGTCGGGGGCGACGTTACTCTCGTACCAGCCCTTGACCTGCCCGAGGAACAGCGTGTAGCTCTTGGTCCAGCTGATGGCCGGGAAGTGGCGACGGTGAGCGAGCCCCGTGTCGAGCGCCCAGAACGCGCCGGTGACCCGCAGCGAGTTCTGGGTCATCGGCTCTGACATGTCGCCGCCTGCCGGCGAGACCGCGCCGACCATCGTGACCGAGCCGATCCGGTCGTCGTCGTCACTGCCGAGCGGCTTCACGCGGCCGCTGCGCTCGTAGAACGCCGCGAGGCGCGTGGCCAGGTACGCCGGGTAGCCTTCCTCGCCCGGCATCTCCTCGAGTCGACCGGATACCTCTCGAAGCGCCTCGCCCCAGCGCGACGTCGAGTCGGCCATCATCGCGACGTTGTAGCCCATGTCGCGATAGAACTCCGCGAGCGTCGCGCCGACGTAGATCGACGCCTCGCGCGCGGCAACCGGCATGTTCGACGTGTTTGCGACGAGCACGGTCCGGTCCATCAGCGGCGCGTCGTTGCGCGGGTCCTCGAGGTGCGGGAACTCCGTGAGGACTTCAGTCATCTCGTTGCCGCGCTCGCCACAACCGATGTAGACGATGATGTCGACGTCGGCCCACTTCGCGAGCGACTGCTGGGTGACCGTCTTGCCCGTGCCGAAGCCGCCCGGAATGATGGCGTTGCCGCCCAGGGCGATCGGGAAGAACGTGTCCAGGATCCGCATGCCCGTGGTGAACGGCGTGGTCGGGTCCATCTTGCGGATGTAGGGACGACCCTGTCGCACAGGCCAGCGCTGGCTCATGCGAATCTCGCTGCCGTCCTCCATCTTCGCGACCACGTGGTCGACGTTGTACTGCCCCGCCGGGGCGATCTCGGCGATCTTGCCGGCCTTCGTCAGCGGCGGCACCATGACCTTGTGGAGGATCGTCTTGCCCTCGGGAATCGTGCCGAGCACGTCTCCCGGGCTGACCTCGTCACCTGCCGAGACAACCGGCGTGAACTCCCAGAGCTTCTCGCGGTCCAGCGCCGAGGCGACCGTTCCGCGCTCGATGTAGTCACCGCTCTGCTCGGCGATAACCGGCAGCGGCCGCTGGACACCGTCGTAGATGGAGGTGAGCAGCCCGGGTCCGAGCTCGACCATCAGCGCGCCCTCGGTCGACTCGACGACTTCGCCGACCTTCAGTCCGGACGTGTCCTCGTACACCTGGATAGTCGCCGTGTCGTTCTCGAGACGAATGACCTCGCCCATGAGGCCTTCGTTGCCGACACGGACGATGTCGTACATGCGGGCACCGGTCATGCCGTCCGCGACCGCGACCGGGCCGGTGATCTTCGCAATCGTTCCGACGATCATGTCATCCCCGCCTAAGAGTGATATCGAAGCCGATTGCTCGCCTGATGAGCCTCGAGAGGTAGGCGCGGTGGTCCTCGCCCATCTCGAGCTTCTCCCTGATCGGCAGGGAGACGACGATCGGCCGGTAGATCGAATCGATCTTCTTCTGAATGCGCTCGTCGATCGACGACATCAGCCTCTCGCTGATCGCGATGATGCCGGTCTCGTCGTCGTCGAGCAGTGAGGTGAGCGTTCGACGCCCTTGCTCTGGGTGTTTCGATCACCTCTACGTCCACGCCGGCGAGCCGAAACCCATCGGCCGTGTCGATGTCGGTGAGTACGACGACCTTATACAAGGATCAGTTCCTCTCTCACCCTGTCCGCCGGCATGCCGACGGCGATTCCTTTGACTACGATTCGCAAGTTGGTGACCTCGTTCTGCTTCCCGTACAGGTAGGCGATCGCCACCCCGACGCCGTGCGGGTCCTTCACGCCTGCCCTCAGAGCCTGGCGCATGACCTGTTCCTCGAGCGCACGCTCGAACACGGTGATCGAGTTGGTCTCCAGATACTGGAGAGCGGCCTCATCCAACGCGCTCGAGTACTTGGTGCGCTTGAGTCGGTCCAACACCTCGTCGACGTCAGACAGACCGGCGACCTCAAGGAAGAGGTCCTTGCGGATCGCCCGTCCGCCCTCCAGGAAGTACTTCTCGGCTTTCGCGGCGCCGATGTCGGCCTTGAGAAGCCGAAGCACCATGACCAAGTTGGACGTGTCGATCTGCATCCCGAGGATCTTGCGAGCGATCTTGTCGTCTTCCGATCGGCCCTTGAGCCGAGCCGAGGCCCATTCGGTGTACTGCAGGTCGAGCGCCAGCTCGAGCGGGGCAAGGTCGTTGTCCTGGCTGTACGCGGGAAACGCCTTGCGCAGCGGAGCGGCGTAGACCAGTCCCCACGTCGCCATCGTGTTGATGATGGCGCCGACATCGTCGAACTTGCTGAGCGACTCGAGGTCGGCCTCACTCATGTACCCCGCCGGGAAGAAGCTCTCCTTCACCTCGTCGAGAGGCACCTTGTTGTGGGCGCCACGCAGGATCGTCTTGATGTTGAAGACGTCCCAGCGCCCCAGCAGCGTGGAGAGCAGCGCCCTGGCCGACGGATGCAGAAACGAGAAGACCTTCTGGTAGGAGCGAACCATGTTGTTCTTCAGCGCGTCGTCGATCACGGCAGCTGTGCGACCGCGAACGAGCTCGCCTTCAAGATCTGGCCCGTATTCGGTACCCATCAGCTCCTTGACGGCCTGCGTCATGTCAGGGGACTGGATGAGCCGATCGTAGAACGATAGCGGAAGCAGGTTCGAACGCATGCCCCGCAACCGGGCGTTGGCGTAGCCAGCGTCGGTCTCGGGAACGGTCCGGTTGCCTGCCTGGACAACGGCCTCGCTCATGAGAAGAGAACCCTCGCCACGTCCGCCCGAAGGTACTGGCTGACTCTGTCGAGACGATCCTCGAGCGTGTTCCGACGGATGATCTTGCCGCCCCCGGTGTCCACGACCAAACCACCGGCCGTGTCGAGGTCACCGACGATCTCCGCGGTCAGTCCTGCAGCCGCCGTCGCCTTCTCGGCGAGCGCGGTGTCGGACGGTGCCGTGTGAACCGTGACCGGTCCGCTCACACCCGCCAATGCCTCGGCCGCAAGCGCGCCGAACAGCGCCTCATAGCCGGACTCGCGAACCGATGACAGCTGGGCGCCGGCCTCGTCGAATACCGAGGCCACTCCTCCGCCCTTGACCGAAGACACGATCATCTTGGCCTCGAGCCGCGCGGCGTTGACCTTCTTGGCCGCGTTGGCGGTCGCAATCTGCTCGACCTGATGTATGTACTTGTCGTGAATCGCTTGCGCCTGAAGCCCGGCCTCCTCGACGATCAGCCTCGCATGCTCGTGAGACTCGCCGATGATTTCGTCACAGTCTGCCTGTGCCTGGTCATCCAGGGCTCTCAGGATGTCATCTATTGCCATTCGTCGCCCTCTCTAGGACTGACAGACGGGTCGCACTCGTTCGAGCCCGTCTCTAGCCGTTGATGATGATGGCCATAACGAATCCGAGGAGCACGATAACCTCAGGAAGCGCGGTAAGCGTCAGCACGAAGACGCGCTCTTCGGGCCGCTCGGCCAAGGTGCCCTGACCTGCCGAACCGATTCTGGCCTGCGCCCAACCGGCCGCCAGTGCCGAGATACCCATCGCCAATGCGGCAGCGATCGACTTGGTGGCGTCGGCCATCGTGACCGCAGCCGCCGGTTCGCCCTCCTGTGCCAACGCGATTGCCGGGATGAGCATTACCACAACGAACGTGCCGAAGAACACATACTTCGCGAGCCTCTTGCTGATCATGCGCGCTTCTCCCCTCCGGTTTTTTGGAACGGCTTGTACTCTTTGGAGCCTGACTCGTAAAACTTCCCAAAGAACTCCAGGAAGTTAAGACGCACTGCGTGGATGTTCGGCGTGAATGCGCAGATGACGAAGTTGAGCATCTGCAGCGGAATGGCGATGGCGATGCCGAGGATCGGATTGCCCATCGAGGCAGCGATCTCGTTGACCGCTTCGGCGAAGATGGCGCCCGCGAGACCGACGGCCATGATACGCAGGTAGCTCGCGATATTGGTCAGCGCGCCTACCGATTCGATTGCTCCACTGATGCCTCCGCCCTTGATTGCGAAGGCCAGGCCGAGGAACAGGATGAGGGCTGCGAGCGCTTGGACGACGTAGGCGGCGGTCGTGCCGATGTTGGCGGTGAGGACGGCCCCGAAGACGATCATGAGGACGAGAGCGGCGAATCCAACGACGAAGGCCAGGATTCCGCCCTTCTCATACACGTGGGACCAGTGCTTGGTCTTGATGCCGTTGTAGACACCGAGCGCCAGGCCGAGCATCACCTGGAAGGCGCCGATGGCGATCGCGATGACCAGGAACGTGATCAGCATCTCCTGCTGCGTGCGCTCGAACGGAAGCACGATGTGCGCCCCGGCCGGAACCGGATAGCCATACCCCCAGCCGCTGGCTGAGTTCCAGATCGGCTGGATGACGTTCGCGAACGCCGGCCCGAGCAGGTTCCCGAAGAACTCGCCGTAGATGAAGCCGAAGATGATGACGCTCGTCGCCGCCGGCCCGAGAATCGCGGTCGCCAGCTGCACGCCGCTGTTGTCCTTGAACTTCGTGCGGAGCCAGATCACGGTGCCGAGCATGATGAGCCCGTAGCCGATGTCGCCGACGATCATGCCGAAGAAGAGCGGGTAGAAGATCGCCAGCATCCAGGTCGGGTCGTAGGTGCCGTACTTCGGCTTGCCCATGACGCCCATGAGCTCCTCGTACGGTCGCGCCCATCCCGAGTTCTGAAGCGCAACGGGAGCGTTCTCGAAGTCCTTCTCGTCGATCTCGAGTTGGCTTACGACGATGTCGTCGCCGAACTTGTCCTTGAGCATCTTGCTCAGCGTGTCCATGTCCGCCAAGGGAATCCAGCCGTCGATCATGAACGCGTAGTCGGTGCGCCCGAACTGCGGGATCGACGCGATCTCCTCGATGCGGTCCATGAGAACGTCGCGGGCCGCAGTCAGCTTGAGGAACCACTTCTGCGACATCTCGTCGAGTTCCGTCCGGATGTTGTCGAGCTCGCCCGGAAGCTCATTGCGACGGACGCGGATGGTCTCGTAGGCGACATCGAGCGGCATGTCCTGGAAGTCGGCCGGGAGCCGGATCTGGTTGACGTTCTCCATCGCGAGGAACTTGTGGACCGGCTCCGCGTACTGGCGTGCGTAGACCACGATGGCCGCGGTCGTCTGCTCGTCGATGTCGGTCGACAGAATCTCGCACTGGGACTTGGTGACCTTGTTGAGCTCGATCTGAAGCTGCTCGAGTCCGGCCTTGTAGCGGCGCTCGACCAGCAGGGCGACGCTGTCAAAGGCGCCGGTGACCACGAGTTGTTTTGCGAGCGGCTGTATCTTGGCGAGGATCGGCTCGTAGCGAGCCAGGAGCGATACCTCGGATTCCGTGGCCGTGTGCAGCGCCGCGAGATCCGCGGTCCTCACTTCGACGTCGGCGGTGATCGAGGCGATCTCGGCCGCTAGCTCAGCGGGGGTCAGCTTCCAGAGGCGCTCGTACTCGACCACCTTGGCAGCGCGGGTTCACGCCATCCTCGGGTTCGTTCAGGGTCTTGAGAATCGCGCGCACCCGGAGCAGCAGCTCGTCGAGCTGGTCGTAGACCTCCAGCTCGTCGCTCTGGATCTCCATGCGATCGAGCGCGACCTCGCCTGAGGCGATCCGCTTCGAGAGGTCCTCGATATGGATCTTGCCTTGCTCGTGAAGCGCACTCACGACGTCGAGAAACAGGCCCTTGGGACCTATGATCTCGACCTTCGCCATCGGGACAAGCACTGCGATCACCCTCCCCTGGGGTCCGTACTCCCCGTCGTGACCAGTCCTAGATAGTGGTCACGGCGTCCAAAACGAGTCGCACCGCTTCTGCACGGTGCGCATCAATACTTGCCGGCAAGCTCAGCTGCGTCGGACTTCGCGTCCGCTCGCAGCTTCGACCGCGTCCTCCTCGGCGCGAGCGAAGATCGACCGCCTCGCTCTTGGCGGCTCCTTCGCCTCCCTCGGCCTCGGCCTTGGCGAGAACCTCGGCGGCCTTCTTGCGGGCCTCGGCGACCACCTCGTCGGCCTCCCGCTTGGCGGCCAGGACGCGTCCCGAAATCTCGATCTCCTTCTCGCGAATCAGGTGAAGCGGAGTGTTCGAGTCGGTGGCGATGGTCTCCTTGTGCATTCGAATTTCTTCGGCGACCTTTTCGTCCACAGCAAATCCCCTCCGTTGCGATGACGTGTGTTACGGCGCCCGAAACGAGGCCGAAAATCTGGCCTCGGTGTGTGTTTCGTCATCGGAGGGAGCCACTCCTGCCGAGAAGTGGCGCGATTTGCCACGATTCTCGGCGGCGCGCTGCGGCCAGATGCTGTGCTAGCGGTAGACCCGCTCCAGCCGCATGCCCAGTGAGCAGGTCATCTCGTAGTTGATGGTCCCGGCCGGCTCGGCAAGCTCCTCGATCGTGAGACGTTCGCCGCCCTGCTCGCCGACGAGCACGACCTCATCGCCACGGACGAGTTCGACACCGCGCGGCACCTCGAACATGAGCTGGTCCATGCACACTCGGCCGATCTGACGGCAGCGCTTCCCGCCCGCCAGCACGGTGATCTCGTTCGATCCCGCGCGATGGATTCCGTCGGCATAGCCGAGCGGCAGCGTCGCCACGACGGTGGGCGCGGACGCGGTCCAGGTGAAGCCGTAGCTCACGCTCTCGCCCATGCCGATGCGCTTCACGAGCGTCGCGCGTGCCTTGACCGACCTCGCGGGGGTGAGCTCCACGCGGCCTTGCGTCGCCGGTGACGGGTGGAATCCGTAGATCGACAGCCCGCAGCGGACCATGTCGAGGTGCGTCTGCGGATACAGGATCGTGGCCGGGCTGTTGGCCGCGTGCACGATGCCGGGGTTCACTCCCTCGCCCCGCATCTCCTCGAGCGCGTGCGTGAACCGCTCGAACTGCCGCTCCACCTCCCAGTCTCCGGGAACGTCCGCCGTCGCGAAGTGCGTGAAGGTGCCCTCGAGCTCGAGCCCGGGAAAGTCGGAGAGCCCGAGCGCGAACTGCGCGGCGTCCTCCGCACGAACGCCGATTCGGTTCATGCCGCTGTCGACCTTGAGGTGATAGCGGGCGTCACGACCCGAGGCGTTCGCCCAGTTGCCCAGCGCGACCGCGAACTCGCGCGTGGTCACCGTCGGCATGAGATCGTTGTCGAGCAGATCAGCGAATCGTGGCCTCGGGCGGTTCCGAAAGCAGCATGATCGGAGCGGAGATGCCCGCAGCTCTCGCAGACGAGCGCTTCCCCGACGGTCGCCACTCCGAGACGATCGGCGCCGCCGGCGAGTGCCGCCCGGGCGGCCTTCTCGGCGCCGTGACCGTACCCGTCGGCCTTCACGACCGCCATGAACAGCGTGCCGCGCTCGGTCAGCGCCTTGAGGTTGGTGACGTTGGCGGTGATTGCCGACAGGTCGATCTCGGCCCAGGACCATCGGTTCTGTCGTCACGCTCGACTTCCTCTCGGTTCGCTTGCGAGGCGGGGTGAAGAGAGCTGCTCCGGTTGCGATCACCACTGCTCGAGCAGCTCGGCCACGGCGACGGGCAGGTACTCGGTGATGTCCTCGGCGGTGACGCAGATCGGTGTCAGCGCCGAGGCGGCCGCCTCCCCCGCGCGCCCGTGCACGTAGGCGGCCAGCGCACCCGCATCGAGCGGCGAGAGCCCCTGTGCCAGGTACGTGCCGACGATACCGGCGAGCACGTCGCCGCTACCGGCGGTGGCCAAGCGCCGGCGTTCCGGAGACGTTGACGACCTGCCGAGACCCCGCGCTGGTGACGGTGCCCGCGCCCTTGAGCACGACCGCCGTCGACGGGCCGGCCAGTACTGCGCCTGCCGCGACCCGGTCGGCCTGCACGTTGCGCGATGAGTCGCCCAAGCAGCCGCGCGAGCTCGCCCGGGTGCGGCGTCAGGACCGTGGGAGCCGTCCGCTGCTCAAGGAGCTCCCGCGCGTCGACGAGCGCGTTGAGCGCATCAGCATCGACGACGAGCGGCAGCGCCAGCTTCGCCACGAGTCCGCGAGCGGTGACGACGGCTCCGTCAGCCAGGGTCAGACCCGGGCCGAGCACCACCGCGTCGTAGTCGCGCGCCAGCTGAAGCGCCTTGTCCAGCGCCGCCGAGGCGAAGCGCGTGGCTGCGGCCCTGCGGCGAGCCCCACCACCGGAATCGACAGCAGGTGGGCCTGGGCGATCGGCACGACGGAGTCGGGAACCGCAAGGGTCACGTAGCCCGCGCCCGCTCGCTGTGCCCCGCGCGCCGCCAGCACGGCGGCGCCCGGGTACGCAGCCGAACCCGCGATCACCAGCACCCTGCCGCGATCGTTCTTGTGCGCGTCTGCGCGCGGCCGGGGCAGCAGCGCGGCGTAGTCGTCGGCCGACCAGACCTCCAGCGTCGGGCTCACGTCGGCGACATTCAGGTCGACTCCGATGTCCGCGATGACGATCTCGCCGGCGAACGCCGCACCGGGATACAGCACGAGCCCGCGCTTCGGCGCCGTGAAGGTGACCGTGCAGTCGGCCTCGACCGCGCTGCCGGGGACCGCGCCCGTGTCGGCGTCGACGCCGGTCGGCAGGTCGACCGAGACCACGTACGCGCCGCAGCCGTTGACGGCCTCTACCCACGAGTCGAGGGGCGCTCGCAAGGGACCGGAAGCGCCGATGCCGAGCATCGCATCGACGACGACCGCGGCGCCGGCCAAGTCGGCCTCGATGGAGCCGCTATCGGCGTTGCGCCAAGCGACTCCGGCCGCGATCGCCGTCGCGGGCCGCCTCCCCTGCGATGCCGCCGAGCGAGCCCGGTTCGACCAGCGAGACCACGCGGACCGCCTGGCCCGCCACAAGTAGCTCGTGGGCCGCGACCCATCCGTCGCCACCGTTGTTGCCTCGTCCGGCGAGCACGACGACCTCGCCATCGGGTGCCGCTGCCCGGCGTCTGTTCAGCGACGGCACGCGCCCGCGGCGCGCATGAGCCCCGCAAGGTCAGCCCCACCCGCCACGGCAGCCTCTTCGGCCAGCCGTGCCTGCTCAGCGGTGAGCACGCGAACCATGACGGCTCCTCTACGGCAGAGTCCGGTCGCCCGCCTCAGCGGACGATTCGAGTACACCCGTTCCTAGTCAGCACCTTCACGCCCGACCTCGTCAAGCAGTGCGCGCGCCTCCTTGAAGGACGCCGCCAGCTCGGCCTTGGGATCGGGGCGCTCGTCCTTGCGCGGCCGCGAACCCTCAGTGATCGCCACCGCAGAGGCGACGGCGGTCGTGTGCGTGAACGACAACGACAGGTGCATCTCGACGATTCCGAGCTCGGCGGCCCGCTCGGCGGCCCGTCCGCTGAGCTTGGGCACCGGGCGCCCGCTCATCTCTCGCGACACCTCGACGTCGGTGAACTTCATGCCGGCAAAGCCGGTCCCGAGCGCCTTGAGGACGGCCTCCTTCGCGGCGAACCGCAGCGCGTAGTGCACCTCAGGACGCGCGCGCTTGTCACAGTACGCGCGCTCCTCGGCGGAGAACAGCCGTTCCTTCAGCCGTGGCCTGCCGCTCGAGTGCGGCCCTCATCCGTTCGATCTCGACGATGTCGACGCCCAGCCCTGTGATCATCGTCTACTCGACCGTCACAGACTTTGCCAGGTTGCGCGGTTGGTCCACGTTGCAGCCCTTCAGCTTCGCGATGTGATACGACGAGCAGCTGGAGCGGGATCGTGATCGGAATCGCCGAGAGCGCCTCGCTGGTCGCAGGAACCTGCATGACGAACTCCGCGTGCTGGCGGATGTCCTCGTCGCCCGCGGTAGCCACCGCGATGACATGGGCGCCCCGAGCGCGCACCTCTTGGATGTTGCTCACGACCTTCTCGTACGTGCGGCCCTGCGTCGCGACGACGATGACCGGGAGTTGGTCGGTGATCAGCGCGATGGGCCCGTGCTTCATCTCGCCGGCGGGGTACGCCTCGGCGTGGATGTAGGAGATCTCCTTGAGCTTGAGTGCGCCCTCCATCGCGATCGGCACCCCCATGCCCCGGCCGAGGAAGAGAGCGCTCGACGCGGCGATACACTGCTGCGCGCACTCCTCGAGGTCGGTGAGGTCCTGCAGCTCCGCCTCGACGATGTCGGGGATCGGTGGCCAGCTCGCGCCAGAGCGAGTCGATCTTCTCGGACGAAAGCGTGCCCTTCGCCTGCGCGAGCTTCAGCGCAAGCACCGTCAGGGCCGCGATCTGCGACGTGAAGGTCTTGGTCGCCGCGACGCCTATCTCGGGACCGGCGTGGGTGTAGATGACGCCGTCGGACTCGCGCGTGACTCGGCTGCCGACGACGTTGGTGATGGCGATGACCTTGGCGCCGCGCTCGCGCGCCTCGCGGACGCCGGCGAGCGTGTCGGCGGTCTCCCCAGACTGGGTGATGGCGACGACCAGCGTCTCGTCATCGACGATGGGGTCGGCGTAGCGGAACTCGCTCGAACACTGGACCTCCACCGGGATGCGCGCCCACTGCTCGATCAGGTTCTTGGCCACGAGCCCAGCGTGGAGCGACGTCCCGCACGCGATGATGTAGACGCGACTCATCAGCGCGATCTCTTCCGGCGTCATCTGCAGCTCCGAAAGCTGGATCAGCCCGTCGTCGCCCATCCTGCCGAGCAGCGTGTCGCGAATCGCCTTGGGCTGCTCGAAGATCTCCTTCAGCATGAAGTCCTCGTAGCCGCCCTTCTCGGCAGCGTCGAGGTCCCACTCCACGTGCATCATCTCGGGCTCGACGACAGCGCCATCGAGGCCGATCACCTCGACGCCCGTCGCCGAGACGATCGCGATCTCGCCGTCGTGCAGCACGATGATCTCGCGCGTGAACTCGAGGACGGCCGGGATGTCGCTCGCGACGATGTTCTCGCCTTCGCCCTTGCCGATGATCAGCGGCGACTCGTTGCGGGACGCGAGAACGATGTCCGGGATGATCGAGATGGACCACGCCGAGCGCGTACGCGCCCTCGAGTCGATCGATGGTCTTGGACAACGCCTCGACCAAGTCACCCTGGTAGTAGCTCTCGATGAGGTGTGCGATCAGCTCGGTGTCAGTCTCCGAGCGGATGATGTGCCCCGTGGCGCGCAGCTCCTCGCGCAGCTCGATGAAGTTCTCGATGATGCCGTTGTGCACCACCGCGATGCGCCCCGTCGCAGTCGACGTGCGGGTGAGCGTTCTCCTCGCTCGGCTTGCCGTGCGTCGCCCAGCGCGTGTGCCCGATGCCCACACTGCCCGAGAGCGGCGCCTGTACGAGCGCGTTCCTGAGGTTGACCAGCTTGCCGACCCGCCGAGTGACGCTCAGCTTGCTTCCGCTGATGATGGCGACGCCTGCAGAGTCATAGCCGCGGTACTCGAGTCGGGCCAGCCCGCCGACAAGCACGTCGCTTGCCTGAGCGGGGGCCGATGTATCCGACGATTCCACACATAGGTAGACAGACCTCCAACTCCGAGGGGTGTGTCAGTGCAATGCGGCCGATTTGCCGCGAGAGCCCGGGGTCACAACCTGCCGCCGGGCCGGGGCGATGCGCCCCTGTGAGGTGGAACAACCGGTCCGTTGCCGCTTTGTCTCCGCAGTCGCCTGCGGGCTTTGTCGACACCGTTTCGACCCCGATCAGGGCCGGAGAGCCATCCGCCGAATCGTTCGATGAGCCCTCTCCTCGTCAACTGGCGCAAACCGTGCACGCAGCCAGTCCCGGCGCTTCTTGGTGCGTCTTGTCTCGGCGGGCAACTCCTTCTGTCGGTGGACCACTACGGTCGTAGTGTACCAGTCTCCCGGCCGCCGTCAGCCGAGTTCGGCTCTGACCACCCCACGAGCCGGTCGACGATCGCCGACGCGGTCTCCTCATCGGCGGCCTCGGCCATCACCCGCACAAGCGGCTCGGTGCCGGAGGGACGAACCAGCACACGACCGGTCTCGCCCAGCTCGGCCTCGGCCTCGCGAATGGCCTCAGCGATGGTCGCGCTCGTGCCCAGACGGTGCTTCTCGGCCACGTTGACGTTGACGAGGACCTGGGGGAATCGGCGCATGACGTTGCGGAGCTTCGAAAGCGGCAGCCCGGTCTCCTTGAGCACGGCGGCGAGCTGCAGCGCCGTGACGAGACCGTCGCCTGTGGTGTTGTGCTCGAGGAAGATGATGTGTCCCGATTGCTCTCCACCGAGCACGGCACCGGAGGTCCGCATCTGCTCGAGGACGTAGCGGTCCCCCACCTTGGTCTTGATGACGGTGATGCCCGAGGTCCCGCATGGCTATCTCGAAGCCGAGATTGCACATCACCGTGGACACGACCGTGTCCAGCGGTAGCGTGCCCGCCGCCTTCCGGTGCGCGGCGCAGATCGCCATGATGACGTCGCCGTCGACCTCGGCCCCCGTCTCGTCCACCGCGAGCACGCGGTCAGCGTCGCCGTCGTGCGCGATGCCGAAGTCGACGTCGTTTCCGGCGACCAGCTCCGCGAGCGGTGCGAGGTTCGTCGATCCGCAACCGACGTTGATGTCCATGCCGTCCCAGTCGCAGTTGACCGAGACGACCTGTCGCACCGAGTCGTCGCAGCGCCTCCGGAGTCGCCACCGACGCCGCTCCGTGACCGCAGTCGACCGCGACGGTGAGCCCAGTGAGGTCGACGTCGATCGTGGCCACGCAGTGCTCGATGTAGCGTTCTACCGCGTCGTCGACCTGGCGGATCGTCCCGATGTGCGCAGCCGGTCGGCCGCTCGTAGTCGCGCTCGCGACGCGCAGAACGTCTCGATGTCGTCTTCGACCTCGTCGGGAAGCTTGAAGCCTTCTCGGCTGAAGAACTTGATGCCGTTGTACTCGGGCGCGTTGTGCGACGCCGAGATGACAACGCCGCCGTCGGCCTCGAGTTCGCGCACGAGCAGCGCGACCGCCGGGCGTCGGCACGATTCCGGCAACCAGCGCGTCGGCGCCGCCGGAGCAGATGCCGGCGACCAGCGCGGCCTCGAGCATCTCGCCGCTGCGCCGAGTGTCTCGACCGACGACGATCTTGCCGCGGCCCTTCTCGCCGAGAAAGTGGCCGGCGGCCTCGCCCAGCCGGAAAGCAAGCTCCGGGGTGAGTTCGGCGTTGGCGATACCGCGGACGCCGTCCGTGCCGAAGAGCCGTGTCATGCGAGTCCCCTCACAAAGAGACGGGGCCCGCCGCGCGTGCGGCGAGCCCCGGTCGGTTGCAACGATGAGCCGCGAGATCTAGCGCTTGGAGAACTGCGGCTTCTTGCGGGCCTTCTTCAGGCCGTACTTCTTGCGCTCGACCATGCGGGGGTCGCGACGCAGGTAGCCGGCGCGCTTGAGCTCGCCACGGTACTCGTCGCTCGCCTCGAGCAGGGCACGGGCGATGCCGTGACGCAGGGCGCCGGCCTGGCCGGAGACGCCGCCGCCGTGGCACTGAGCGATCACGTCGAAGCGATCGGAGGTCTCGGTGGCCTTGAACGGGGTCTCGGCGAAGTTGACGAGAGCCTGACGACCGAAGAACTCGAGTCCGGTCTTCTTGTTGACGGTCATCTGACCGGTGCCGGGAACCAGGCGGACGCGAGCGACCGAGGTCTTGCGGCGGCCAGTGCCGTAGTAGACAGCCTTTGTCTCAGCCATGCCTTAGGCCTCCAACGTGATCTGACGCGGCTTCTGAGCGGCGTGTGGGTGGTTCGGACCTGCGTACACCTTGAGCTTGCGGTTCATCGCGCGGCCGAGCGTGTTCTTGGGCAGCATGCCCTTGACGGCCTTCTCGATGATGCGCTCCGGGTGCTTGGCCAGCATGCGCTGGTAGGAGACCTCTTTGAGGCCGCCGATGAAGCCGGAGTGCGAGTAGTACATCTTGGTGTTTGCCTTGTTGCCGGTCAGGCGAACCTTCTCGGCGTTGATGATGACGACGAAGTCACCGGTATCGACGTGCGGCGTGTACTGCGGCTTGGTCTTGCCCTTCAGGATCTGAGCTACCTGAGTGGAGAGCCGGCCGAGCACGAGGTCAGTGGCGTCGATGAGCAGCCACTCACGTTCGACCTCATGGGGCTTAGCGTGGTAGGTCTTCACAAGTCCTCCAACGAAACGATTGTCTTCGATGTTCGAATCGAACCTTCACGGGGCTACTGAAACGAACCCTCACATAGTAGCTGCGGCTGCGCGGATGCGTCAAACAAACGCCTCCGGGCGTATCTACCCCGCCTCGGGCGACGCGTCCGCGCGACGCGCGAGCATGCGCTCAGCGGTCGGCCAGCCACACCTCATCGGGGTAGTCGACCGACCACAGCGTCAGCCCGCACGCCGGCGCGGTCTGTCCGGCCGCCGAGCGCTGCTCGCGCCGCCAGCGCCTCCCCGATCCATGCCGGGTCGTGGCGCCCGACGCCCACCTCGACCAGACTGCCGACGATCGTGCGCACCATCGAGTGCAGGAACGCGTTGCCGACCACTCGGACGGTCAGGCACGGCTCGCCCAGGATGCACTCCTCGGCGATCTCGATCGTCTCGACCGTGCGAACGGTTCGCTGCCCGACCGCCGAATCGGTCACGCAGAACGACCGGAAGTCATGCTCCCCGACGAGCAGCGCGGCCGCCTCACGCATCGCATCGACGTCGAGCGGCTTCTTGAACCCACCACGCCACCGGCGCCGAGAACAGCGGCGGGACCGGTCCGGCGTGCACCCGGTAGCGGTACTCTCGGCGCTTGAGCGTCGAACCTCGCCGAGAACCCCGGCCGAGCGAACCTGCACCTCGCGAGACCACGATTCCCGGCGTCATCGCGTTGAGCGACTTCAGCAGCGCCTCCGCGATCGGGTCGGTCGCCCTCGAACGGGAACGAGACGACCTGCCCCAGTGCGTGGACGCCGGCAGTCCGTTCGTCCCGCGCAGGCGGTGAGCACGTCGCGGCGAAGCACGATGGCCAGCGACTCCTCGAGCCGCTGCTGCACGGTGATCGCGTTGACCTGGCGGGCGAATCCGGAGAACCGCGCGCCGTCGTAGGCGACGGTCAGCGCGATGACCGGGTAGCCGAGGGTCGTATTCATCAGGAGCGGCACCTCACTCTGCGGGGCTATCGCGTCAGGCAACATCGCGTCCGACGAGCGTGCGCCGCGTCGTTTCTAGAGCAGTATCGTCGCACAGACCGCGACGGTCACGCCCGAGACGCAGCACCGCCCAGTCCGACGCGCGCATCCGCGAAGCGTGCAGCCGAGTGCGCCGCTCGCCGGTGTAGCAGCGGGACTCCATCGCGATCGCCAGGTTGTCGGCGCGGCGGAACAGGTTGACGAACAGCGGGACCAGCACGGGGACCCACGCGCGAGCCCGCTGCAGGACCCCGCCCTCGTCGAAACGAGCGCCGCGAGCAGCCTGGGCGACGACGATCTTCTCGGCCTCCTCGGCGGTGGTGGGGATGAAGCGCAGGGCGATCGAGAACATCATCGCCACGTCGTCGACGGGAAAGCGGAGCGGGCGCAGCGGCACCATCAGCCGCGAGAGCGCGTCGGTCAGCGCGACCGGCGAGGTCGTCAGCGTCAGCAGCGAGGTGCCCGTGACCAGCAGGATGATGCGGGTCGCGAAGAACAGGCCGGTCATCAGCCCGGCCCGGCTGACGCCGAGGGACCCGAGCCGCAGCAGGCCGTCGTCGGGCTGCCACCGCAGCGCGTTCATCGCAACCGTGATCAGCAGCAGCAGCGCCACCGGCCGAAGTCCGCGCAGGGCGAGCCGGAGCGGCACGCGGGACAGCGCGAGCGCGAGGAGCGACGAGCGCGGTCGCCAGACCCAGGCCCGACCAGCCCGCCGACGAGAACAGGATCGACCGTGTAGCACGCGACAAGCGCGAGCTTCACCCGCGGCTCGAGCCGGTGCACGGGAGAGTCGATGGGCACGAACTGCCCAAAGGGAACCGGGATCCCCATCAGGCGCTCCCCAGGGCGCGCGCGAGTCGCATCCGCTCGCATGCACGGGGTCGAGCGTGAACGGCCCGACGTCGCAGCCGCGCGCTCGGGCAAGCATCTGCGCGCGCAGGACGTCAGGCGCGAGCAGGCCCGGCCGCCGCGAACGGCGCCGGATCGGCGATCAGCTCGGCGGCGGGTCCGTCGAAGACCGGGCGGCCTCCGGCGAGCACCAGCACTCGGTCGGCGAGCGCCGAGGAACTCCTCGGCAGAGTGGCTGACCACCACGACACCCGCTGTCGGAGCGCGCCTCGGAGACGATCGTGCCGACCGCGCGGCGTCCCCGCGCGTCGAGCCCGGCGGTGGGCTCGTCGAGCAGGAGATAGCGCGGCGCGAAGGCGAGCACGCCGGCGATCGCAGCGCGACGCGCCTCCCCACCGGAGAGCGAGAACGGCGAACGCCCTGCGTACTCGGCAGGCGGCAGACCGACGCGTTCGAGCGCCTCGTGCGCCGCCGCGGTCGCCTCGGCGTCGGTGGCGCCCATGTTGCGCGGGCCGAACGCCACGTCGGCGGCCGACCGTCTCGGCGAAGAGCTGAGCCTCGGCGTCCTGGAACACGAGTCCGACCCTCCCGCGAGCCGACTTGCTGCGAGAGCGGCTCGCCGTCGATGGTCGCCGTGCCCTCCGGCGCCGTCCAGAAGCCCGGCCGCGATGCGAAGCAGCGTGGACTTGCCCGATCCGGTCGCGCCCAGGACCAGGACCAGTTCGCCGGGCGATACCGAGAACGACACCGCCTCGAGCGCGCGCTGGGCGTAGCCGGTCCCGGGCGCGTACGTGTAGCCGATGTCCTCCAGGCTCAGCGGCACAGCGCGTCGACCAAGCCCTCGGGGTCGGGCAGCCCGGGCGCAACGTGCACGCCGAGCTCGCGCAGGCGTGCCGAGAAGACCGCGAACGGCGGCATCTCAAGACCGCACTCGCCGAGCAACTCAGTGCGCTCGGACCAGATCATCGGTGGACCCGCAGAAGACCACCGCACCGTGGTCGAGCACGACGGCCCTGTCCGCGCGAGCGGCCTCGGCCAAGTCGTGCGTGACGAGCAGGATGCCCTTGCCTGAGCCGCCCAGGCGTTCGATCACGAGCGGCGACATCGCGCCGACCCTCGGGGTCGAGCATGGACGTCGGCTCGTCGAGCACCAGGTACTCGGGCTCCATGGCCAGCGCGCCGGCGATGGCGAGGCGCTGCTTCTGCCCGCCGGAGAGCAGGTGCGGCTCGCGTCGCTCGAGACCGGTGAGCCCGACGGCCGCGAGCGCTTCGTCGACGCGACGACGAATCTCCGACCGCTCCAGTCCGAGGTTCTCGGGTCCGAACGCGACGTCATCCTCCACGGTGGTCGCCACGATCTGGTCGTCGGGATGCTGAAGCACCACGGCCACGCGTTCTCGAATCGCCGCGTGTGGCCGATTCATCGGCGGTGTCGAGCCCGTCCACCGTGACGGTTCCCGTTTCCGGCAGCAGCAGCCCGTTGGCCATCCGCGCCAGCGTCGACTTGCCCGAGCCGTTGGCGCCCAGCACCGCGACCGTCTCGCCAGACCCGACATCGAGCGACACGCTGTCGCAGCGCGGGCAGCGACCGGCCCGACGCGCGGTACGAGAAGCTGATGTCCGAGAAGCTGATCACGGTTCGGGTGTCCTCTTCGCACACTGCAGGGCAGAAAGAGAGGGCCCCCACACGGGAGGCCCTCTCATGGTAACGCTCTAGCGCCGAGACTTGGTCGCGCGGGTGCTAGTCGACGAGCTCCATGATGACCATGGGTGCCGAGTCGCCCTTGCGCGGGCCGAGCTTCATGATGCGGGTGTAGCCGCCGGGACGGCCCTCGTAGCGCTCGCGATCGTTGAAGATCTTGGCGACGAGTTCCTTGTCACCGATGGCGGCGATGGCCAGACGACGCGAGTGCACGTCGCCCTTCTTCGCCCAGGTGATGACCTTGTCGACGAGCGGCCGAACTTCCTTGGCCCGCGCTTCGGTGGTCTTGATCCGCTCGCTGATGAACAGCGCGCCTGCGATGCTCTTGAGCATCGCCTTGGTGTGGCTGGCGTCGGTTCCAAGCTTGCGGCCCTTTACTTGATGTCTCATGGTCTGCGCTCTCCCACTAAGGCTTCAGGCCCAAGCCCATTTGCTGGAGCTTGTCCTTGACTTCTTCGATCGACTTCGCGCCGAAGTTACGGATATTCAGCAGGTCGTTCTCCGAGCAGTCATTGAGCTGCCCGATGGTGTTGACGCCCTGCCGCTTCAAGCAGTTGTACGAGCGAACCGAGAGGTCGAGCTCCTCGATAGGAGTATCGAGAACGCTCTCGCCCTCGTCGACGGCGGCAGCGAAGATGCCTTCGTCGGACATGGTCGTCGCAGCCTGATCGACGAAGAGCATCATGTGCTCGTCGATGATCCGGCCAGCACGAGCAACCGCGTCGCTGGGATCGATGGCGCCGTTCGTCTCAACCTCAAGCGTGAGCTTGTCGTAGTCGGTGCGCTGTCCGACACGCGTGTTCTCCACGACGTAGGTGCAGCGGTGGACCGGCGAGAAGAGCGAGTCGACGGTGATGACCCCGATGGGATCCTCGACACGCTTGTTGCGGTCCGCCGAGACGTAGCCCCGACCGACGCCGATACGAACGCCCATCTCCAGCTTCGCACCCTTGTTCAGGTGCGCGATGACGTGCTCGGGGTTGACCAGTTCGAACTCAGCAGGAACCTTGAGATCCGCACCGGTCACGACCGCAGCACCCGACACCGACAGCGTGGCGACCGCGTCGCCCGCGCCGATACCGGTCTCGCGGAATACGAGGCCCTTCACGTTGAGCACGATGTCCGTAAGGTCCTCGCGGACCCCCTCGATAGAGGCGAACTCGTGCTGCTGGCCCTCGATCCTGAATCGAAGTCGCGGCCGCCCCCTGAAGGGAGGAGAGCAGAACGCGACGCATGCAGTTGCCGAGGGTGTACCCGAAGCCGCGCTCGAGCGGCTCGACCACGTAGCGTGCAACACGTGAATCGACCTGGTCGAGATCGACCGTGACCTCTGGCCTCATGAACTCTGTCATCCAGTAGCCTCCTTGGCTGTCAGGTCCGGTTACTTCGAGTAGAGCTCGACGATGAGCTGCTCGCGAACCGGCGCGTCGATCTGCTCACGCGTCGGAAGCGAAAGGATCTTGCCCTGCAGCTTCTCGATGTCGACCTCAAGCCAACCCGGGACCTCGATCTTCTCAGACGAGATGAGCGCCGTCTTGATGACGATCAGGTCACGGGACTTCGCAGCGATGGCCACTACCTCGCCGGGACGGACCCGGTACGAAGGAATGTCAACGCGCTTGCCGTTGATGGTGATGTGGCCGTGGCGCACGATCTGACGTGCCTCGTCGCGAGACTTGGCGAAGCCGAGTCGGTACACCACGTTGTCGAGCCGGCTCTCGAGAATACGCAGCAGGTTCTCACCGGTGATGCCCTTCTGGGCAGACGCGATGACGTAGTAGCCGCGGAACTGCTTCTCGAGCAGGCCGTAGATACGCTTGGTGCGCTGCTTCTCACGAAGCTGAACGCGGTACTCCGAGTCGCGCGGCCGCTTCTTGCCGGCCTGACCGGGAGGATACGGGCGCTTCTCTACTCCGCACTTGTCGGAGTAGCAGCGATCGCCCTTGAGGAACAATTTGATGCCTTCACGGCGGCACAGACGACAGTCCGCCCCGGTGTATCGAGCCATAAGTACAATTCCTCCCGAGTTACACGCGACGACGCTTGCGCGGACGGCAACCGTTGTGCGGGACCGGCGTGCAATCCTGGATGCTCGAGATCTCCAGGCCAGTGGCCTGAAGCGAGCGGATAGCGGTCTCGCGGCCCGAACCCGGGCCCTTGACGAATACGGCGACCTTACGCAGGCCGTGCTCTTGTGCCATCTTTGCAGCTGCCTCGGCGGCCATCTGCGCGGCGAACGGTGTGGACTTGCGAGAGCCCTTGAAACCCACCGTGCCGGCCGACTGCCAGGAGATCACGTTGCCCGTAGGATCCGTGATGCTGATGATGGTGTTATTGAACGTGCTCTTGATGTGTGCCTGACCGACGGCGATGTTCTTGCGCTCAGAGCGCTTGAGCCGGGTCCGGACATTCTTCTTCTTGGCTGCCATCTGCTACTTGCCCTTCTTCTTCGCGCCGATTTGGCGACGCGGGCCCTTCCGGGTGCGCGCATTGGTGTGCGTGCGCTGACCGCGGACGGGAAGCCCCTTGCGGTGACGGAGGCCGCGATAGCAGCCGATCTCCATGAGGCGCTTGATGTTCTGCGATACCTCGCGACGGAGGTCACCCTCGATCTTGAGGTTCTTGTCGATGTACTCGCGCAGACGCACAACCTCTTCTTCCGTGAGGTCACGCACGCGAGTAGCCGGGTCGATTGCGGTCTCGCGGACAATCAGCTGACTGGTGGTCAGTCCGATGCCATAGATGTAGGTCAGGCCGATCTCAACGCGCTTCTCGCGCGGAAGGTCGACACCTGCGATTCGGGCCACTCGTGCTCCCTCCTAGCCCTGACGCTGCTTATGGCGCGGGTTCTCGCAGATCACGAGGACTCGGCCATGGCGCCGGATCACCTTGCACTTGTCACACATTCTCTTTACTGAAGGTCGTACCTTCATCGTTCTTTCCTTTCAACACTGTGTTTCGATCTATCTGCACACCCAGCCGCAGGCGTGGTTTGTCCATGCGCAGGCCCCGGTTACACGCTACCGGGAGTGTCCACTAGTCAGAAGACAGCGGGCTACTACTTGTAGCGGTATGTGATTCTTCCCCGAGTGAGGTCATAGGGCGAAAGCTCGACGACCACCTTGTCGCCGGGCAGGATGCGGATGTAGTGCATGCGCATCTTGCCGGAAATGTGTGCGAGAACCTTGTGTCCGTTCTCCAGCTCTACGCGAAACATCGCGTTAGGTAGAGGTTCGACCACCGTTCCTTCGAGTTCGATTGCATCGTCCCGCTTTGCCACGAAAAGGGTGCTCCTCACAATGTGGAAATCGCAAGTGGACATCTTATCCTATGTTGCGTGGGTGCGTCCACCTTTCACTGTTCCTACCTGCCAACGAGCTGACAGGTCACTCCAGCGTCAGAATCAACGGCCCGTTCTCGGTGATTGCCACCGTGTGCTCGAAGTGCGCCGAGAGCGAGCCGTCCTTGGTGACGACGGTCCACCCGTCCGGGAGCGACTCGACGGCCGCCTGCCCCGCGTTGACCATCGGCTCGATCGCCAGAACCATGCCCGTGCTCAGCAGCGGGCCCTTCCCGGGTATGCCGTAGTTCGGCACGTTGGGGTCTTCGTGCATCGCTCGGCCGATTCCGTGACCCACGTACTCCCGCACGATCGAGAAGCCAGCCGCCTCGGCTACGCCCTGGACCGCGGCGCCGATGTCGAAGAGATGGTTGCCTGCCACGGATGCAGCGATCCCCGCGCCGAGCGAGGCCTCCGTAGCGTCGAGAAGCCGCTGCGCATCCTCCGAGATCTGCACCAACGGCGAACGTGCGCGCGTTGTCACCGTAGTAGCCATCGACGATGGCGCCGACGTCGACGGAGAGGATCTGGCCCTCGAGCAGCTTGACCAAGTGACGAGGGTATGCCGTGAACGACCTGGCAGCCCACAGAGGTGCACAGCGTCTTCGGGAAGCCGTGGTAGCCCTTGAACGCGGGCACCCCACCCGCTTCGCGGATCACCGACTCGGCCAGTTCGTCGAGCTCGTGGGTCGTGACCCCGGGCGCGACAGCCTCTCCCACAAGACGAAGAGCCCGGGCACTGACGCGCCCGGCCTCTCGCATGGTCTCTATCTCCGCAGCCGACTTGCGGACGATCACGAGTCGCGCTACGCCCCCAGGGCCTTGCGAACGTCGGCGAACACGTCATCGACGGCCCGGTTGCCGTCGATCACGTGAAGCACGCCCTGCTCGGAGTAGTAGGGTACGAGCTGAGACGTGACCGCGTCGTAGTCGTTGAGCCGCTTCGTAGCCGCCTCGACGGTGTCGTCATCGCGCTGGTAGACCTCGCCACCGCAGCTATCGCACACGTCGGCGACCGCGGGCATCTCGCCCATGACGTTGTAGATGCGCCCGCAGCCCCTGCACTGTCGCCTCGACGGTCAGCCGGCCCATGAGTACGTCACGCGGGACCTCGATTGCGACGACCGCGTCGAGCTGCTTGCCCATCGAACCCAGTGCGTCATTCAAGCGCTTCAGCCTGGGGAAGCGTGCGAGGGAAGCCGTCGAGCATGAAGCCCTTCTCGCAGTCCGGCTGGGACAGCCGGTCCTTGACCATCGCGATGACGACGCTGTCGGGAACCAGCTCGCCTTGATCCATGTAGCGCTTGGCTTCGATTCCGAGCTCGGTGTTCTCGGCCACGTTCTTGCGGAAGATGTCGCCCGTGGAGATGTGTGTCAATCCGTAGGCCTCGACAAGCTTGGCAGCCTGCGTGCCTTTGCCCGCACCTGCGGCTCCCAGCAAGACGATGTTCATCCTCGGTCCCTTCTTCACCTGCACGTGCGAGGTTGGCAGATCTACGACTTGAAGAAGCCTTCGTAGTGCCGCATCTTCAGCTGGCTCTCGAGCTGGGTCATGGTCTCAAGCGCTACGCCCACCATGATCAGGATCGACGTGCCGCCGAACTGCTGGACGAGCGGATCACCAGTGGCGGTGAAGAGCATCGTCGGAACAACGGCGATCACACCGAGGAACAGAGCACCCGGAAGCGTGATGCGGTTCAAGACGTTCTCGATGTAGCGGACGGTGGCGGAGCCCGGTCGAACTCCGGGGATGAAGCCGCCGTTCTTGCGCAGGTTGTCGGCGAGATCGATCGGGTTGAACACCAGAGCGGTGTAGAAGTAGGTGAAGAACACGATCAGCGCGAACATCACGACCCAGTTCAGGGGGCCGGAGGCCAGCGCGGTGCCGATGTTGATCAGCCACTGGTTCCCGGTGATCGTCGCGATCTGCAGCGGGAAGAACAGGATCGCCGAGGCGAAGATGATCGGGACGACGTTGGCGCCGTTGATCTTGAGCGGGATGTACGTACCCGAGCCGCCGTAGACACGACGCCCGACCACGCGCTTGGCGTACTGGACCGGAATCCGACGCTGCGCGCGCTCCATGGTCACGATCGCTGCGATCACGAAGAGCACGATGATGATGATGAGCACGGTGAAGATGCCGCTCTGGAAGGTGACCGACTGGATGATCGCCTGCGGGAACCGCGAGACGATACTCGCGAAGATGAGCAACGACATGCCGTTACCGATTCCGCGCTGGGTGATGAGCTCGCTCATCCACATGATGAACGCGGTACCGGCGACCAACGTGATCACGATGACCAGGTTCGTGAACCACATCGGCATCGTGCCCACGCCCGTCGGCAAAGCGCCGCGGAACACGGTCAGCAGGCCGAACGCCTCCAACAGCGCGATTCCGAGGGTCATGTACCTGGTGATCTGGGTGATCTTGCGCTGCCCGGACTCGCCCTCCTTCTGCCACTGCTCGATCTTGGGGATGACCCCCTGGAGCAGTTGCATGATGATCGAGGAGGTGATGTAGGGCATGATGCCCAGCGAGAAGACGGCGAACTTTTCAAGCGCGCCACCAGAGAACAGCCCGAGCAGCCCCAGGGTGGCGTTATCGGTGATCAGCTGCTTGACCGTATCCAAGTTGACGCCAGGAACCGGAATGTAGGCGCCAAACCGGTACAGAGCGATCATGGCCAACGTGAAGATGATCTTGCGACGCAGCTCCGGGATGCGAAACGCGTTGGAGATCGCTGTTAGCACGATGCTTCGACCGTCCCTCCGACTGCCTCGATCTTCTGCTTGGCTGCGCCTGAGACCTTGTCCACTCGAACGGTGAACTTCTTCTTCAGCTCGCCGTCGCCCAGCACCTTGATCGGCGCCGTGGCCGACTTGACGATGCCCTTGGCAACGAGAGCGTCTCCGTCGATGACGTCGCCGTCAGCGAAGTTCTCCTCAAGGCGTGACACGTTCACCACGGCATACTCGACGCGATTGCGGTTGGTGAATCCCGGAAGCTTGGGGAGACGCATCGCCAGTGGCGTCTGTCCACCCTCGAAGCCAGGACCCTTGGTGCCGCCAGCGCGCGAGCCCTGGCCCTTGTCGCCACGACCGGCGGTGCTGCCGTGACCGCTTCCGTTGCCGCGCCCAACCCGCTTGCGGGGCTTGCGCGATCCAGGTGCCGGGAACAAATCGTTGATCTGCATTTCGTAGTGCTCCGTTTCATTCGCTGGACGGAGGCGCAGTTCCTCTACGCATCCGCTGCCGGCCGCTCGCCGCCGACTGACTTCATCGAGCAGAATCCTATCAGACGCCCAAGGCCCGACTCGTGGTCGGGCCCCAGGTGACTTCGATTGAGACTAGGTGAGCTCTTCGACCTTCACGAGGTGCTTGACCTTGAAGATCATGCCGAGCACCGCGGGCGATGCCGACTGCTCGACCGTATCGTTCATCCGCTTGAGCCCCAGGGCGCGTACGGTTCGCTTCTGGTCAGCGGGGAATCCGATTCCGCTCTTGACCTGAGTGATCCTGAGCCTCTTCTCGGCTGGCTTCTTTGCCATTGGTTACTCCTCCCAGCCGTAGATCTGGCCAACCGTCATCCCGCGGCGGCGAGCGATGTCCTGCGGGCTGGCGAGTGACTGCAGCCCCTGCGCGGCAGCTTTGACCATGTTGAGCGCGTTGTCACTGCCCAGGGACTTCGACAGCACGTCCTTGATGCCCGCGAGCTCAAGCAGGGCGCGCACCGGACCACCGGCGATGATGCCGGTACCCGGACTAGCCGGCTTCAGCATGACTCGGCCAGCGCCGAACTCGCCGATGATGGCGTGCGGCAGCGTGCTGTGCTTGGTGAGCGGCACCTTGAACATGTTCTTCTTGGCGTCCTCGATGCCCTTCTTGATGGCGATAGGCACTTCCTGCGACTTGCCCATGCCCACGCCGACGTTGCCGGCGCCGTCGCCGACGACCACGAGCGCCGTCAGAGCGAACCGACGGCCGCCCTTGACGACCTTCGATACGCGGTTGATGTAGACAACCTTCTCCTGAAGATCGGAGGCGGAACTTTCCCTGCGCGCCATGTTCATCCTCCCTAAAACTCGAGGCCGGCGCTGCGCGCACCGTCCGCCAGGGCCTTCACGCGACCGTGATACAGGCGACCGCCGCGGTCGAATACGACCTCGGTGATGCCTGCCTCGGCCGCGCGGCGGCCAACTGTCTCGCCGACCACGCGCGCAGCGTCGATCGTGGCGCCGTTCTTCAGATCCTTGCGCACGTCAGGCTCGACGGTCGAAGCGGCAACCAGAGTGGTTCCTGCCACGTCATCGATGACCTGCGCGTAGATGTTGGTGTTGGTGCGAGTCACGCGCAGGCGCGGCCGCGCGGCGGTGCCGCTGACCTTGCCGCGCACCCTGCGCTGCCGGCGCTCGAGCTTCGCCTGCTTCGCCTTCAGCTTGTCCATATGGTCACTACTCTCCTCGATCTCACCGGCCGACGGGCCGAATCACTACACAGCACCTACTTGGCGGCCTTGCCCAGCTTGCGACGAACGTACTCGCCCTCGTAGCGAACGCCCTTGCCCTTGTAGGGCTCCGGCTTGCGCCACTTGCGGATGTCCGCGGCAACCTGACCGACCTGCTGCTTGTCGATGCCCCGAACAGTGATCTTGGTCGGTACCGGCACCTCGAACGTGATGCCAGGCTCTGCCGACACAACGACCGGATGGCTGAAACCGAGTTGCAGCTCCAAGTCCGAGCCCTTGAGGATGGCTCGGTAACCGACGCCAACGATCTCAAGGTTCTTCGAGAAACCGTCCGAGACGCCCGTGACCATGTTGGACAGAAGCGTCCTGGTCAGACCGTGCAGCGAGCGCGCGGTACGCGAGTCGTCGGGACGAGTGACAACCAGCTCGCCTTCCTGCAGCTCGATAGTGAGCAGGTCGGTGAAGGTCTGGGTGAGCTCACCCTTGGGACCCTTGACCGTCACGGTCGAGCCGTCGATCTTCACATCTACCCCGGACGGAACCGGGATGGGCTGCTTGCCGATACGAGACACGGCTTCGCTCCTTTCCTGGAGTCCGGTTACCAGATGTACGCGATGACTTCGCCGCCGACGCCCTCTTTGCGGGCGACGCGGTCGGTCATCACGCCACGGGAAGTGGATATGACTGCGACACCGAGACCGCCGAGCACGCGAGGGAGTTCGTCCTTCTTCGCGTACACACGCAGTCCGGGCTTGCTGATCCGGCGGATGCCGGTGATCGTGCGCTCCTTGCGAGCGCCGTACTTGAGCGTGATCTCGAGCGAATCCTGCGGATCGCCCTCGGTCACGACGTACTCGGCGATGTAGCCTTCTTGCTTCAAGATGCGCGCGATCTCGACAAGCTTCTTCGAGGACGGCATCTTGGCGGTCGCCTTGTAGGCCGAGTTCGCATTGCGAACTCGAGTCAACATATCGGCGATGGGGTCGGTCATGCTCATGTGGTTCCTCCTATGGTCCGGGATGCTCCGGTCCGTGGTTCGCGTGCGCCCGTGACGCATGCGCCTCTCGGGTCGGGTCTCTCCGTGCGGTCGTTCGGCCTACCAGCTGGCCTTGCGAACGCCGGGAAGCTCGCCTCGGCTTGCTAGCTCGCGCACGCAGATTCGGCACATACCGAACTGGCGGTAGAACGCGCGAGGGCGTCCGCACCGACCGCAACGGTTGTGCTGCCTCACCGAGAACTTCGGTGTGCGCTTTGCCTTGGCGATCATCGACTTCTTAGCCACTTCATCCTCCTTGTCACGGCGACCCAGATGGGTGCCGGCTGACGCTCTATCGCTTGAACGGGAAGCCGAAGGCATCGAGCAGCGCCTTGGCGGCCTCGTCTGTTTTCGCACTCGTGACGAACGTGATATCCATGCCGCGCACGCGGTCGACCTTGTCGTAGTCGATCTCGGCGAAGATGAGCTGCTCGGTGACGCCCATCGAGTAGTTGCCGCGCCCGTCGAACGACTTGGGGTTGAGTCCCCGGAAGTCGCGGACACGCGGGATGGCCGTCGACAGCAGGCGATCCATGAACTCCCACATATGGGCGCCGCGCAGCGTGACCTTCGCGCCGATCGGCATGCCCTGGCGAATCTTGAAGCCGGCGATCGACTTCTTCGCGCGCGTGATCGTCGGGGCCTGGCCGGTGATCTGACGCAGATCCTCGATGGCCGCATCGAGCTGCTTGACGTCCATGACTGCAGCGCCGACACCCATGTTCACGACGATCTTCTCAAGGCGAGGGACTTCGTTGACGTTGGGGAGGGCGAGCTGCTCCTTGAGAGCGGGCACGACCACCTCGGTGTACTTCGTTTTGAGCCTCGGAACCATTCTTCATTCCTCCGTTACTGGGGTTCTCAGCGCAAGATTCCCGACCCTGCGCCTCCTCGCGGCGGTCGCCGCGGGGAGCCATTGTTAATCGATATCGTTATTGCACTTCTTGCAGACTCGCACGCGTGCGCCGTCTTCACGCTTGCGGCCGATGCGAGTCGGCTGCGAGCACTTGGGGCACACGATCATGACGTTGGAGACGTGCACAGTGCCCTCGATCTCCAGAATGCCGCCATTGGGGTTCTTCTGGGTCGGACGCGTCGCCTTCTTGATCATGTTGACGCGCTCGATGACGATGCGCTGCTTGTGCGGGTACACGGCGAGGACCTTGGACTCTTTGCCCTTGTCCTTGCCGGCGATGACCCGAACCTTGTCGCCCGTGCGGATGCTCATCTTCGTCATTGTTCCATCCTCCTTAGAGCACCTCAGGCGCGAGCGAGACGATCTTCATGTACTTCCGGTCACGCAGTTCGCGAGCGACCGGACCGAAGATACGCGTACCGCGCGGATTGCCCTGTGCGTCGATGATGACGGCGGCGTTGTCGTCGAACTTGATGTAGCTGCCGTCAGCGCGACGCACCTCTTTGGTGCACCGGACGACGACCGCCTTGACGATCTCGCCCTTCTTGACGCCACCGTTGGGGATGGCTTCCTTCACCGTGCAGACGATAACGTCTCCAACGTATGCATAGCGCCGCTTCGAACCGCCGAGAACCTTGATGCACAGCACCTTGCGTGCGCCTGAGTTGTCAGCGACCTTCAGCCGTGATTCTGCCTGGATCATCTCTTCCTCCGAATACGAATCGACACGTGAGCGGTGCGCCGCGGGGCGTGGCGCACGTGCGCGGTCGATGAACTACTTGGCCTTCTCGACGATCTCCAGGAGACGCCAGTGCTTCAGCTTGGACAGCGGCCGGGTCTCCATGATGGTAACGGTGTCACCGACGCCGCAGTCGTTGTTCTCGTCGTGCGCGTGGAACTTCTTGGACTGCGTGATCATCTTGCCGTAGAGCGGATGCTTCTTGCGCTCCTCGACCTTCACCACGCAGGTCTTCTCGCCGGCCGTCGAAACGACGACTCCCTGGCGAAGCTTCCTGCGATTACGATCCTCACTCATTGCTTCTCCTCACCTGTCCCTTAAGACGCAGCCGCGTCGCTCTGTATGCGAAGCTCGCGGGTGCGCACCTCGGTGTGCAGGCGCGCGATGTCCTTCTTCACGATCGCAATACGACCGGTGTTGTCGAGCTGGCCGGTGGCGAGCTGGAAACGCAGGTTGAAGAGCTCGGCACGGGTGTCCTTGAGCTTCTGCGCCAGATCGGTATCGGCAAGATCTCTGATCTCTGTTGCTTTCATCTACGCCTCCCCACCTGAATCGCCGCGGGTAACGAACTTGGTCTTGATCGGCAGCTTGTGTGCGGCCAGACGCATCGCCTCTTTGGCGACATCCTCTGGCACGCCTGCCAACTCGAACATGACGCGTCCGGGCTTGACGACGGCAACCCACTTCTCGGGGTTACCCTTGCCCGAACCCATGCGGGTCTCAGCGGGCTTCTGCGTGATCGGCTTGTCCGGGAAGATGTTGATCCAGACCTTACCGCCACGCTTCATGTAACGGGTCATTGCAATACGAGCCGCCTCGATCTGGCGGTTGGTGATCCACGCAGGTTCCAGGGCCTTGAGACCGTACTCGCCGAAGTTGACCGACGTACCGCCCTTGGCCTGGCCGCTGCGCGAGCCACGCTGGACCTTGCGGTGCTTAACTCGCTTGGGCAAAAGCATCTGCTATCTCCCTTCACCGCGACGGGGGCGCTGCGTGCGCGTGCCCTCGATGGCCGGGTTGGGAGCGTCCTGACCGGGCAGGACCTCTCCGTGGTAGACCCAGACCTTGACGCCGCACGCGCCCATGCTGGTGCGTGCGACTGCGGTGCCGTAGTCGATCTTGGCACGCAGGGTGTGAAGCGGCACTCGACCTTCGCGGTACCATTCGCGACGGCCCATCTCCGCGCCGCCGAGGCGACCGGAGCACTGGATCCTGATTCCCAGCGCGCCACTCTTGACCGCCGAGGCGACCGCTTTGCGCATTGCGCGACGGAACGCGACGCGACCTTCGAGCTGCTCGGCAACGCTCTGCGCGACCAGCACGGCGTCGAGCTCAGGGCGCTTGATCTCGATGATGTTGACGGCAACGCTGCCGCCGGTGATCTTCTCGAGCGACTTGCGCAGAACGTCGACCTCGGCGCCCTTCTTGCCGATGACGATGCCCGGACGCGCGGTGGTCAGCTCGATGACGGTCTTGTCGCCCTTGCGCTCGATGTCGATCTTGCTGAGCGCTGCACGCCGAAGACGCGTCTCAAGGTACTGGCGCACCTTCTGGTCATTGGCGAGAGTCTGCGCGTAGTCCTTGCCACCGAACCAGCGCGAACGCCACTTCTCGGTGATGCCTAGACGCAGGCTTATCGGGTATACCTTCTGTCCCATTTGGCTCCTACGCCCCCTCTCGCTGCTTGACGATGACCGTGATATGACTGGTGCGCTTGTTGATGCGGAATGCACGGCCCATGGCGCGGGGGCGAATGCGCTTCAGGGTCGGGCCCTCATCAACGAACGTGGAGCCGACGATGAGCTCGTCCGAGCTCAGGTGAAGATTGCGCTCGGCGTTGGCAACGGCGCTGTTGAGCACCTTCTCCACGATCTCGGCGGCGGCGCGGGGCGAGAACTTGAGAATCGCTCTCGCGTCGTCGATCTTCTTTCCGCGAATGAGGTCGACCACCAGTCGAGCCTTGCGCGGGCTCACACGCACGTAGCGTGCAACTGCTCTGGCTTCCATGTGCTCTACCTCTTCTTCTTCTTGTCGGAGGCGTGACCGCGGAAGGTACGCGTCGGCGAGAACTCGCCGAGCTTGTGCCCGACCATTGACTCGGTCACGTACACCGGCACGTGCTTGCGGCCGTCATGCACCGCGATCGTGTGACCGACCATCTCCGGGAAGATGGTCGAGGAACGCGACCAGGTCTTGATGACCTTCTTCTCGCCAGCCTCGTTCATCGCGTGGATACGCTCGAGTAGGCGAGGCTGGACGAACGGGCCCTTCTTGAGGCTTCTGCTCACTGTCGTTTCAGCTCCCTACTTCTTGCGGCGGCGAATGATGAGGCGGCTGGTCTGGTTCTTCTTGCTACGCGTACGGTGACCCTTGGTGGGAACGCCCCACGGGGTGACCGGATGACGGCCTGCGGACTTGTTCTTGCCTTCGCCGCCACCGTGCGGGTGGTCGACGGGGTTCATGACGGTTCCGCGGACGGTCGGGCGGATGCCCATCCAGCGCGCGCGACCGGCCTTGCCGATCTTGATGTTGCCGTGGTCGGAGTTGCCGACCTCACCGATGGTCGCGCGGCACGTGACCAGCACGCGACGCATCTCCGACGAAGGCATGCGCAGGATGGCGTAGCCACCCTCCTTGCCCATCAGCTGGATCGAGGTACCGGCCGAGCGTGCGAGAGCCGCACCCTTGCCGGGCTGCAGCTCAACTGCGTGCACAACCGTACCGACGGGGATGTTCACCAGCGGAAGCGTGTTGCCCGGCTTGATATCGGCCTCCGGCCCGCTCGCGACCTTGTCGCCCACGGTGAGGCCCTTCGGCGCCAGGATGTAGCGCTTCTCGCCGTCGGCGTAGTGCAGGAGCGCGATGCGCGCCGAGCGGTTCGGGTCGTACTCGATCGTCGCAACCTTGGCCGGCACGCCGTCCTTGGTGCGCTTGAAATCGATGACGCGGTAGCGGCGCTTGTGCCCGCCACCCTGGTGACGGGTCGTGATGCGCCCGTTGTTGTTGCGACCACCCTTCTTGTGCAGCGGCTCCAGAAGCGACTTCTCGGGAGTGGTGCACGTGATCTCCGCGAAGTCGGATACCGTCTGGAAGCGGCGGCCCGGTGAGGTCGGCTTGTACTGCTTCAGTCCCATTTCATCTCCTTCCGTCCGATGGCCCGTGTCGCATGGGACCGACGAACACTCTCTCGGCTACGACACTGACGCCGGACTACCACGGTGCCGGGCGGCTCCATAATGCGCCGGACTCGGACACCCGTTGGCCTGCGTGCTACGGCCTCTTACCTAGTGTGACTGGAAGAACTCGATCGAATCGCCCTCTTTGAGGGTCACAACGGCCTTCTTCCAGTCGCGCGTCTTACCTTTGGCAACTCGCACGCGGCGCGGCTTGCCGTTGACGTTCATGGTGTTCACCTTGGTGACGGTGACACCGAAAATCTCGGTGATCGCATCGGCGATCTGGGGCTTGCTTGCGGTCTTGGCGACCTCGAACGTGTAGCGGTTGAGCTCGATCATGTCGTAGGACTTCTCCGAGATGACCGGGCGGATGACGATATCGCGAGGATCGTTCATTAGGACAGCACCCCCTCGAGCCAGAGAAGGGCCGGCTTCGTGAACAGGAGCGCGGTATTGTCAACGAGGTCGTACGTGTTGGCCTCGGAAGCGCCGATCACGCGAACCTTCTTGAGGTTGCGAAGAGACAGCATCGCGTTGATGTCGTCATCGGCGACGACGACGGTGACGCGGCCATCGATGCCAAGCGACTTCAGCACACCGGCGGCCTGCTGCGTGGCGGGCTTGTCGTAGCCGAAGCCCTCGATGACGTAGAGGTCGTCCTCTGCGAGCTTGGCCGAGAGCGCCGAGCGCATCGCAAGCTTGACGACCTTGTTGGGGACCTTGAACCCGTAGCTGCGGGGGTGCGGCCCGAAGACGACGCCACCACCGACCCACTGCGGCGAGCGGGTCGAACCCTGGCGGGCGCGACCGGTGCCCTTCTGACGCCACGGCTTCTTGCCACCGCCGGAGACCTTCCCGCGGGTAAGCGTGTCGTGCGTGCCCGCGCGGCGGGCGGCAAGCTGGCTGCGAACGACCTGGTGCATGGCGAAGACATTCGGCTCGATGCCGAAGACGCCAGCCGACAGATCGGCGCTACCCACCTTCTTGCCCGCAGTATCTTTGATTTCGATCTTGGCCATCGTGACTAATCTCCTTCAGGTATCTCGAGCAGGGCGACTTAGGCCATGCGTATGGTCAGCAGGGCGTTCTTGCCACCCGGAACCGCGCCCTTTACGAGGAGCAGGTTCTGCTCGGCGTCGATTCTCACGATATCGAGGTTCTTCACGGTCACAGTCTCGTCGCCCATGTGTCCCGGACCCTTGAGGCCCTTGAAGACGCGTGACGGCGTGGATGCCTGACCGATGGAGCCAGGCGCACGGTGGAAGTGCGAACCGTGGCCTCCGGGACCGCCCTTGAAGTTGTGACGCTTCATGACGCCCGCGAAGCCCTTACCCTTGCTCGTACCGGTGATGGTGACCGACTTGACGTCGGCGAAGTCCTGCACCGTGATCGTCTGGCCGAGCTTGACATCGTCACCCTCGGCGAGGCGAACCTCGGTCAGATGACGTACCGGCTCCACGTTGGACTTGGCGAAGTGCCCGGCCATCGGCTTGTTGAGCTTCTTGGCCTTGATCTCGCCGAAGCCGATCTGCGCGGCACGGTAGCCGTCACGCTTGTCGGTCTTGAGCTGGGTGACCACGCAGGGACCGGCCTCGATGACGGTGACAGGCAGTAGCTTGTCGTCGTCGCTCCAGACCTGCGTCATCCCCAGCTTGCGGCCGAGTATCGTCGTAACCATATCTTCGTCCTTCTCTCACGAGCGGTCATGGGACCTGCTCGGCGCCCCTTGGCACCGTCCCCAGCGGACCGCGTTTCTCACGGTGGCCGCACCCTCTCGGGCACGGACCGCCGATTGTACCAGAATCCCTAGAGCTTGATCTCGATATCCACGCCTGCGGGGAGATCGAGACGCATGAGCGAGTCGACCGTCTTGGGCGTGGGCTCGAGAATGTCGATGAGGCGCTTGTGCGTCTTCATCTCGAACTGCTCACGACTGTCCTTGTTCACGTGCGGCGAGCGGATGACACAGTACAGACTGCGCTCCGTCGGCAGCGGGATCGGACCCGAAACCTTGGCTCCGGTCTTCTGCGCTGTGTCAACGATGAGCTTGGTGGACTTGTCCACGATCTCGTGATCGTAGCCCTTCAAGCGGATCCTGATCTTCTGGTTCGCCAACTCTCAACCCTCCGTCAGATGCGGTGCCACGATGCCTTCCGGCACCGGAACCCGTTCTCTCAAAGCCTGCTTAGGCGTTTCCGCCGACCTTGCTGATGATCTCCTCAGCTACCGACTTCGGTACCTGCTCGTACGCCTTGAACTGCATGCTGTAGACGGCGCGCCCCTGCGTCTTGGAGCGCAGGTCCGTCGAGTAGCCGAACATCTCAGACAGCGGCACCTTGGAACGCACGACCTGTGCGTTGCCGCGGGGCTCCATGCTGTCGATGTGACCGCGACGACGGTTGAGGTCGCCGATGACGTCGCCCATGAAGTCCTCGGGGGTGACGACTTCGACAGCCATCATCGGCTCGAGCAGCACGGGAGCGGCCTTGCGCAGGCCCTCCTTGATAGCCATCGAGCCGGCGATCTTGAACGCCATCTCTGACGAGTCAACCTCGTGATAGGAGCCGTCGATCAGCTCGACCTTGATGTCGACTACGGGGTAGCCCGCGAGCACGCCCGAGCCGAGCGACTCCTGGATGCCCTTGTCGACGGAGCCGATGAACTCCTTGGGAATCGAGCCACCAACGCACTTGTTGTCGAACGAGTAGCCATCGCCGGGCTGCTGCGGCACGACGTTGATCACGACGTGACCGTACTGGCCGCGGCCACCGGACTGGCGGGCGAACTTCATGTCGACCTTGTCGGCACGTCGGCTCGCGGTCTCGCGATACGCGACCTGCGGCTTGCCGACGTTGGCCTCTACCTTGAACTCGCGCATCAGGCGGTCGACGATGACCTCGAGGTGCAGCTCGCCCATGCCGGCGATGATGGTCTGGCCGGTCTCCTTGTCCGTGCGGACACGGAACGTGGGGTCTTCCTCGGCGAGCTTCTGCAGGCCGACGCCCAGCTTGTCCTGCTCGGCCTTGGTCTTGGGCTCGATCGCGATGTCGATGACCGGATCCGGGAACACCATGGACTCAAGGAGCACCGGTGCGTCGTCTGCGCACAGGGTGTCGCCCGTAGTCGTGTTCTTCAGGCCGACGGCGGCAACGATGTCGCCCGCCGAGACCACGTCGATGTCCTCGCGATGGTTCGCGTGCATCTGAAGCAGGCGACCGATGCGCTCCTTGTGGCCCTTCGTCGAGTTCTGGACGTAGGAGCCCGAGCTCAACGTGCCCGAGTAGACGCGGAAGTAGGTCAGCTTGCCGACGAACGGGTCGGTCATGACCTTGAATGCCAGCGCCGCGAACGGAGCCTTGGCATCCGACGGGCGTGCGACCTCTTCGTCGGTCTTCAGGTCGATACCCATGATGGCCGGAACGTCGAGCGGCGACGGCAAGAAGTCGACGACCGCGTCGAGCAGCGGCTGAACGCCCTTGTTCTTGAACGAAGCACCGCAGACGATCGGCGTGCAGGCGTTGGCGATGCAGGCCTTGCGTAGCGCGGCCTTGATCTCGGCAACGGTGATGGGCTCGTCTTCGAGCACCTTCATCATCAGCTCGTCGTCGGCCTCAGAGGCGACCTCGATGAGCTCCTGGCGGTAGATCTCGGCGTCGTCGGCCAGCTCGGCAGGAATCTCACCGATGGTCGGGTTGATGCCGTTGTCGTCCTCGTTGAAGAAGCTGGCATTCATCTCAAGCAGGTCGACGATGCCGATGAAGTTCTCCTCGGCACCGATGGGGAGCTGAATGGGCACGGGGTGCGCGTCCAGGCGATCCTTCATCATGCCCACGACGTTGTAGAAGTCGGCGCCCGAGCGGTCCATCTTGTTGATGTAGGCGATGCGAGGGACGCCGTAGGTGTCCGCCTGACGCCAGACCGTCTCGGACTGGGGCTCAACGCCGCCGACCGCGCAGAATACCGCGACGGCACCGTCGAGAACGCGCAGCGAACGCTCGACCTCGACCGTGAAGTCGACGTGACCCGGCGTGTCGATGATCTGAATCTTGTGGTCCTTCCAGAACGCCGTGGTGGCGGCGGAAGTGATGGTGATACCGCGCTCCTGCTCCTGAACCATCCAGTCCATGGTCGCGGCGCCGTCGTGGACCTCACCGATCTTGTGCGTCTTTCCCGTGTAGTACAGGACGCGCTCAGTGGTGGTGGTCTTGCCGGCGTCGATGTGAGCCATGATCCCGATGTTTCGGGTCATATCGAGCGCATATTGCTTAGCAGCCATGAAGCTACAGCCCTCTATCTCGTGAGTAATGGGTCGGAAGTACTACCAGCGGTAGTGCGAGAACGCCTTGTTGGACTCCGCCATCTTGAACAGGTCCTCGCGCTTCTTGACCGAGGCGCCCGTGCCGTTGGCGGCATCCATGATCTCGCCGGCGAGACGCTCAGCCATGACCTTCTCGCGACGCTTGCGCGAGAAGCCGACGATCCAGCGGATCGCGAGCGTGGTCGAGCGGCGGGAGTTGACCTCCACCGGGACCTGGTACGTGGCTCCACCGACACGCTTGGGGCGGACCTCAAGCGTCGGGCGAACGTTGTCCATGGCCTTCTTGAAGGTCGCCAGGGGATCGGCGGCCGTCTTCTGCTCGACGATGTCGAACGCGCCGTAGACGATGTTCTCGGCAGTGGACTTCTTGCCGTCCAGCAGGATCTTGTTGATCAGCTGCGTGACGAGCCTGTTGTTGTAAACGCTGTCGGGGGCGATTTCTCGCCGGACAGCAGGTGCGCGCCTTGGCATCTACCTGTCTCCTTAAACGGTACGAGCCACAGAGAAGCAGCTCGCAACAACGCTCTACTTGGGCTTCTTGGCACCGTAACGCGAACGTGCCTGCGCACGGTTGTTCACGGCAGAACAGTCAAGTGCGGCGCGGATGATCTTGTAGCGCACACCCGGGAGGTCCTTCACACGACCGCCGCGCACGAGCACGATCGAGTGCTCCTGCAGGTTGTGGCCGATACCCGGGATGTAGGCCGTGACCTCCATGCCGTTGACGAGTCGCACGCGGGCGACCTTGCGCAGCGCCGAGTTAGGCTTCTTGGGGGTGGTGGTGTACACGCGAGTGCACACGCCCCGCTTCTGCGGGTTTCCCTTGAGCGCCGGAGTCTTGCTCTTCTCGACGGCCTGCTTGCGGCCCTTGCGGACCAGCTGGTTAATGGTAGGCAACGCTACACTCCTTCGTTGACAGCTTGCGGACGCTCCACTCGGTCGGTCTGTCTCGCAGGCCACCGAGCATCAAGTCACAAGGGGGAACTCTACCTATCGCGGGGCTGTCTGTCAAACGCAACGCCCCCGGGCGTATCTACTCTCTCAACCCCACTCCCGACCTCTGCCGAGAACACAACCCGGGCGCCCGCGCCGATGTGCGGCGTGAGCGCCCGGACGATGCCTTCTACAGCAGAACCGAAAGGTGGTGCGCTTCGAGCCCGGCCTGGACTTCGTCGACGGCCTTCTGACCGACGCCGGGGAGACCAAGCAGGTCGCTCTCAGACTTGCCCTTCAGGTCGGCAACACACTCGATGCCGGCCTCCGCGAACTTGTTGACCCAGCGGGTCGAGACGCCGATGTCGGTGAGCGTCATCGATGCAGGATCCTCGGCGGCCGACATCTCGACCTCCTCGATCACGATGACGTCCGCCTCCGAAAGCAGCTCGGCGTTGGGATCGAACGTGATACCCGCGAACGCGCTGACGTCCAGCTCGCTGTCCTCGAGATCGAGGTCGGCGAAGGCGCTCTCGAAGTCGGCCTCGGAGAGGATGGACGGCTCCGGCAGAACCGGCAGGAGCGCCTCGATCTCCTTCAGCTCGTCGGGGGCCCAATCAGGAAGCGGGCCTTCGACCGGCGAGCCCGACTCGATGTTCTGGCCCTTGTAGGTGAGCTCCACGTTGCGGTAGCGCTTCATGCCGGTCGCTGCCGGGATGAGCTTACCGATGATGACGTTCTCCTTCAGGCCCAGCAGGTGGTCTTCCTTGCCGGCGATCGCCGCGTCGGTCAGCACGCGCGTGGTCTCCTGGAAGGAGGCCGCCGAGAGGTAGCTGTCCGTAGCCAGCGACGCCTTCGTGATGCCGAGAAGGGCAGGATGGCCGTTGGCCGGCTCTCCCCTATCAGCCAGCACCGCGTTGTTGGCGGCGGCGAAGTCCAGGCGGTCAGCGAGCTGACCGGGCAGGAAGTCGGTGTCGCCCGGCTCCATGACGGAGACCTTGCGGAGCATCTGTCGGCTGATGACCTCGATGTGCTTGTCGTTGATGTCGACGCCCTGCGAACGGTAGACGTCCTGGACCTGCTCAACGATGTAGCGAAGCGTCTCGTTGGGACCCTTGAGCGCAAGAAGGTCATGCGGGTTGATCGAACCCTTGGTGAGCTGCTTGCCGAGCTCGATGTCGGCACCGTTGACGACGCCCGGGAGCAGAGTCGCGCGACGCGAGACCGTGTACTCCGTGACGGCACCGTCGGCGTCGGTGATCAGCAGCTTGCGGGTCTTGTCCTGGTCCTCGATGGTCAGCTTGCCTGCGGCCTCGGCGAGAATCGCCTGGCCCTTCGGCTTGCGGGCCTCGAAGAGCTCGGTGACACGCGGCAGACCGTGCGTGATGTCCTCACCCGCGACACCACCGGTGTGGAAGGTACGCATCGTGAGCTGGGTACCGGGCTCGCCGATCGACTGGGCGGCGATGATACCTACCGCAGTGCCGATGTCGACGGGGCGGCTGCTGGCAAGATCCCAGCCGTAGCACGCCTGGCAGATGCCGTGGGTGGCGTGGCAGGTCATGACGGTACGACCCCAGAGGGTCTCCACACCCTCGTCGACGAGCTGCTGAAGCTCGACGTCGTTGCGGATGTAGGAGCCCGCCTTGAGCACGGTCTTCTTGGTTCCGGCCTTGAACGCCGGCTTGAGCAGGCAGCGGCCGACCAGGTTGTGGTCGACCTGCCCGTCCTCCTTGAGGATCGGGAACTCGACGCCCTCGTCGGTGCCGCAGTCGCTCTCGCGGACGATGACGTCCTGCGCCACGTCGACCAGACGGCGGGTCAGGTAGCCCGAGTCGGCGGTACGAAGTGCCGTATCGGCAAGACCCTTGCGGGCGCCGTGCGTGGAGATGAAGTACTCCAGAACGGTCAGGCCTTCTCGGAAGTTCGCCTTGATCGGACGGTCGATGATGTCACCCTTGGGGTTCGCCATCAGACCACGCATACCAGCGAGCTGACGAATCTGCTTGATGTTACCGCGGGCTCCGGAGTACGCCATCATGTAGATGGGGTTGAACTTCTCGAAGCTCTCGGCCATCGCGTCGCCGACGTCGTCGGTCGCACGCGTCCAGATCTCGACGATCTGGCGGTGACGCTCCTCGCGGGTGATCAGACCGAGCTCGTACTGCTCCTCGATCTTGACGACCTTGAGGTCGGCGGCGTCCAGGATCTGCGGCTTGCTCTCCGGGATGATCGCGTCGAAGACCGAGACGGTGAGACCCGAGCGCGTGGCGTAGTGGAAGCCCAGACGCTTGAGCTCATCGAGGATCTGAGCCATCTGCGTGGTCGAGTAGTTGACCGAGCACTCCTCGACGATCCGGCCGACACCCTTCTTATCAACCTCGTGGTTGATGAAGGGGTGGTCGGCGGGAAGGCCGCGGTTGAAGATGACGCGGCCGATGGTCGTGTCGATGCGGTCGCCGGCCTGCTTCTGCTCGGTCTGGCCAGGCTTGGTCTGCACGATCGTGTCGTCGGTCAGACGGACGAAGATCTTCGCCTGCAGGTCGACGTCGCTTCGGGCGTCGTAGGCCAGAAGGGCCTCGTCGGCGCTGTAGAACGTACGGCCCTCGCCGGGCATGCCGGGACGGTCGGCGGTCAGGTAGAACAGACCGATGACCATGTCCTGCGTCGGCGTGGTCAGCGGGCGACCGTGTGCCGGCGACTTGACGTTGTTGGTGGAGAGCATGAGCGTGCGGGCCTCGGCCTGCGCCTCTGCCGAGAGCGGCAGGTGCACGGCCATCTGGTCACCGTCGAAGTCCGCGTTGAAGGCGGTACACACGAGCGGGTGGATGCGGATGGCCTTGCCCTCGACCAGGATCGGCTCGAAGGCCTGGATGCCCAGACGGTGGAGCGTCGGTGCACGGTTCAGCATGACCGGGTGCTCGCGAATGACCTCTTCGAGGACGTCCCAGACCTCGCGGCGGCCACGGTCGACCATGCGCTTGGCGCTCTTGATGTTCTGCGCGTGGTCGAGATCGACCAGGCGCTTCATGACGAACGGCTTGAACAGCTCGAGCGCCATGGCCTTGGGAAGGCCGCACTGGTGGAGCTTGAGCTCCGGGCCGACCACGATGACCGAACGGCCGGAGTAGTCGACGCGCTTGCCGAGCAGGTTCTGGCGGAAGCGTCCCTGCTTGCCCTTGAGCATGTCCGAGATGGACTTCAGGGGGCGGTTGCCGGGGCCCGTGACGGGGCGGCCGCGACGGCCGTTGTCGAACAGTGCGTCGACGGCCTCCTGCAGCATGCGCTTCTCGTTGTTGACGATGATCTCAGGCGCGCCGAGGTCCAGCAGCCGCTTGAGGCGGTTGTTCCGGTTGATGACGCGACGGTACAGGTCGTTGAGGTCGGAGGTCGCGAAGCGGCCACCGTCCAGCTGGACCATCGGGCGCAGGTCCGGCGGGATGACCGGGATCGCGTCCAGGATCATCCACTCGGCACGGTTCCTCGACTTCAGGAGCGAGTCGACGACCTTCAGGCGCTTGATGGCCTTGAGGCGCTTCTGGCCCTTGCCGTCGCGGATCATGACGCGCAGCTCGTCGGCGAGCGCCGCCAGGTCGAGCTGGGCGAGGAGGTCCTTGACGGCCTCGGCACCCATGCCGCCGCGGAAGTAGTCGCCGAAGCGAAGCTTCATCTCGCGGTACAGGGTCTCGTCGTTGATGAGCGTCTTGACGGAGAGCTTCACGAACGTGTCGAAGGACTCCTGGAAGAGCGCCGTGCGATCGGCGTACTCCTCCTCGATGTCCTTGATGTCGCGGTCGGCTTCCTTGTTGATCTTCTTGACGCGGTCCTCGGCGGGGGTGTCCTCGTCGACCTCGTCGCCCTCTTCGGGCTCGGCCTCGCCACGGGCGACCGCGATCAGGCGGTCGCGCTCGGCGGTGACCTCTTCGAGCTCCTCGGCCTTCTCGGCGTTGAGCTGCTCGAGGTCGGCGGTGAGCTCGTCCTTGAGCATGGCGATATCGGCCTCGCGGTCCTCTTCATTCACCGAGGTGATGATCGAGGATGCGAAGTACAGCACCTTCTCGAGGTCCTTGGGCGCGATGTCGAGCAGGTAGCCCATGCGCGACGGAACGCCCTTGAAGTACCAGATGTGGCTGACGGGCGCGGCGAGCTCGATGTGCCCCATGCGCTCGCGGCGGACCTTGGCGCGAGTTACCTCGACGCCGCAGCGCTCGCACACGATGCCCTTGAAGCGGACACGCTTGTACTTGCCGCAGTAGCACTCCCAGTCCTTGGTCGGGCCGAAGATCTTCTCGCAGAAGAGTCCGTCCTTCTCAGGCTTGAGCGTGCGGTAGTTGATGGTCTCGGGCTTCTTGACCTCGCCACGCGACCACTGGCGAATCTGCTCAGAGCTCGCGAGCCCTATGCGAAGTCGATCAAAGTTGTTGACGTCTAGGTCGAGCAATGGTCTACTCCTCCTCGTCCGTCAGCACGTCGGCACCGGTGGACTCGACCTCGATGGTCAGGTCCAGGGCCGACACGTCGCTCTCGAGCAGCTGCTCCAGTGCGTCCACCGAATCGAGGTCGCCGCTTCCGTCGTCCTCGACGCCCAGGTTGAGCCCGAGCTCCTCGGCGGTCTTGAAGATGTCTTCGTCCTGCTCCTTGAGCTCGATCTCCTCGCCGCTCTCGCTGATGATCTCGACGTCGAGACACAGCGACTGCATCTCCTTGACGAGCACCTTGAACGACTCGGGGATACCCGGCTCAGGGATGTTCTCGCCCTTGACGATGGCCTCGTACGCCTTGACGCGGCCGAGAATGTCGTCGGACTTGATCGTGAGGATCTCCTGCAGCACGTAGGCGGCGCCGTACGCGTACAGGGCCCAGACTTCCATCTCTCCGAACCTCTGGCCACCGAACTGCGCCTTACCACCGAGCGGCTGCTGGGTGATGAGCGAGTACGGGCCCGTCGAACGAGCGTGGATCTTGTCGTCGACGAGGTGCAGGAGCTTCAGGATGTAGATCTGGCCGACCGTGACCGGCTCGCGGAACGGCTCGCCGGTCCGACCGTCAAGCAGACTGGCCTTGCCCTCGCGTGAGATCGTCGGGACCAACGCCGCGATGACCTTCTTGCCGTAGCGCTCGGCGTGCTTGAGCTTCGACGTTGCGGTTCGCGGCCTCGAGCGCGTCCGAGATCTCGGACTCGCGCGCACCGTCGAACACCGGCGTCGCAACAGGCATCGGACCTTCGACGGCGACCTTGGCCTTGGGATCGTCGCTCCAGCCAACGCTGGCCGCCCAGCCCAGGTGCGTCTCGAGCAACTGCCCGATGTTCATTCGGGACGGAACACCGAGCGGGTTCAGGATGACGTCGACCGGCGTACCGTCGGCAAGGAAGGGCATGTCCTCGATCGGGAGGATCTTGGAGATGACACCCTTGTTGCCGTGACGGCCGGCGAGCTTGTCGCCTTCCTGGATCTTGCGCTTCTGAGCGACGAACACGCGCACGAGCTCGTTGACGCCCGGCGACAGGTCGTCACCGTTGTCGCGCGAGAACGTGGTGACCGAGATGACTCGGCCGGTCTCGCCGTGCGGCACCTTGAGGCTCGTGTCGCGAACCTCGCGGGCCTTCTCGCCGAAGATGGCGCGCAGGAGGCGCTCCTCGGCGGTGAGCTCGGTCTCGCCCTTGGGAGTGACCTTGCCGACGAGAACGTCGCCCGGGAAGACCTCGGCGCCGATGCGGATGATGCCGGCCTCGTCGAGATTGGCCAGCACGTCCTCGCCGACGTTGGGGATCTCGCGGGTGATCTCTTCCGGTCCGAGCTTGGTGTCGCGAGCTTCGACCTCGTACTCCTCGATGTGGATCGAGGTCAGAAGGTCTTCCTTGACGATCCGCTCGGAGAGGATGATCGCGTCTTCGTAGTTGTAGCCCTCCCACGGCATGAACGCCACGAGGAGGTTCTGGCCGAGCGCCAGCTCGCCGTTCTCGGTCGACGGACCATCGGCGAGGACGGTGCCGGCACGATCGCCGACCGGACCCTCGACGACGTCGCCTTCCGAGACGATCGGCTTGTGGCTGATGCAGGTGCCCTGGTTGGAGCGCATGAACTTGGGCAGGTGGTACTGGTCGAGCGAGCCATCGGCCGCGCGGACCTGGATCGAGGTGCCGTCGACGATCTCGACGCGTCCGGGACGCTTGGCGGTGATGATCTCGCCGGTGTCGACCGCGGCGCGGTGCTCCATGCCGGTGCCGACGAGCGGCGCCGACGGGCGGAGCAGCGGAACAGCCTGACGCTGCATGTTCGAACCCATGAGGGCGCGGTTCGCGTCGTCGTGCTCCAGGAACGGGATGAGCGCGGTAGCGACCGACACCATCTGGCGCGGGCTGACGTCCATGAAGTCGACGTCGGCCGGCACCTTCTCCTCAGGCTCGCCGAAGTCGCCGCTGCTGCCCATGACGCGGCAGAGCACCTTCGGGTTCACGAACTTGCCGGTCTTGGGGTCGAAGCGCTCGTTCGCCTGCGCGATGACGTGGCGCTCTTCCTCATCGGCGGTCAGGAACTCGATCTCGTCGGTGACCTTGCCCTTGACGACCTTGCGGTACGGCGTCTCGATGAAGCCGTACGGGTTGATGCGAGCGAAGGTCGCCAGCGAGCCGATCAGGCCGATGTTCGGGCCTTCAGGCGTCTCGATCGGGCACATGCGGCCGTAGTGGCTCGGGTGCACGTCGCGGACTTCGAAGCCGGCGCGCTCACGGGACAGACCGCCAGGTCCGAGCGCCGAGAGGCGACGCTTGTGCGTCAGCCCGGCGACAGGGTTGGTCTGGTCCATGAACTGCGAGAGCTGGCTCGAACCGAAGAACTCCTTGATGGAGGCGACGATCGGCCGGATGTTGATGAGCGACTGCGGGGTGATCTCGTCGACGTCCTGCGTGCTCATGCGCTCGCGGACGACGCGCTCCATGCGAGCGAGACCGATCCGGAACTGGTTCTGGATCAGCTCGCCGACCGAACGGATGCGACGGTTGCCGAAGTGGTCGATGTCGTCGACGTGGTAGCCCTCGGCGCCCTCCCACAACTGCACGAGGTAGAAGATCGCCGCCTTGATGTCCTCAGGGGTCAGCGTCGACTGCGCGTCCGGCAGGCCGAGCTCCGAGCTTCTTGTTGACCTTGTAGCGGCCGACCTTGGCCAGGTCGTAGCGCTGCGGGTTGAAGAACAGCCCGTCGAGCAGCGCGCGCGCGGAGTCCACCGTGGGCGGCTCGCCCGGACGGAGGCGCTTGTAGATCTCGATGAGGGCCTCTTCGCGGGTCTCGGTGAAGTCGCGATCGAGGGTGCGCTGGATCGCCTCGGAGTTGTTGAACATCTCGAGGATCTCTTCGCGCGTCTCGGCGATGCCGAGGGCCTTGAGCAGCACGGTCGCCGGCTGCTTGCGCTTGCGGTCGACGCGCACCGAGACGATGTCACGGCGGTCGGTCTCAAGCTCGAGCCACGCGCCGCGGGCCGGGATGACCTTTGCGGTGTAGTTGATCTTGTCGGAGGTCTTGTCCAGATCCTCGGAGTAGTACACGCCCGGGGAGCGGACCAGCTGCGAGACGACGACGCGCTCGGTTCCGTTGATGACGAAGGTGCCGCGGTCGGTCATGAGCGGGAAGTCGCCCATGAACACCTGCTGCTCCTTCATCTCGCCCGTGTCCTTGTTGATGAAGCGGACGTCGACGAAGAGCGGCGCCTGGAAGGACATGTCCTTCTCTTTGCACTCCTCCACGGAGTACTTGGGATCGCCGAACTCGTGCGCACCAAACTCCACCGCAAGGGTCCCGGTGAAGTCTTCGATGGGCGAGATGTCGTGGAAGGTTTCTCTCAGACCGTCATCAAGAAACCACTTGAAACTGTCTCGCTGTAGAGCAATCAGATTGGGAACGTCGAGAACTTCGGGAATTTTCGCGAAGCTGCGGCGTTCGCGCCGGTCGGCGCTGAGGACGGGGGAACCTTGTCCGCGGGGCACCAGGCGATTCCTCCTTCAGGAAGATGGGAAGCTGCCGACATTAGTCGCAAAGCAATAGGATAGTCAACGCCCTATAGGACGTCAACGCTTTTCTGCAGCTTTTGTAAGGGCACGAAAGGCCGGGACCGCTCTGGGGTCCCGACCTTCGCGCAACCTGGTGCCGGCGATTGAGCCGCTCAGGAGTAGTCCGTACGGAGAAGCGAGCTCTACTTGATGGTGACGGCGGCGCCGGCATCCTCGAGCTTGCCCTTGGCCTCGTCGGCCTTTTCCTTGTTGACACCCTCGAGCACGGCCTTGGGGGCGCTCTCGACGACGTCCTTGGCCTCCTTGAGACCGAGGCTGGTGAGCTCGCGGACGACCTTGATGACGGCGATCTTGTTGTCGCCGAAGCCGTCGAGCACGACGTCGAAGCTGGTCTGCTCCTCGGCGGCCTCAGCCTCAGCGGCGCCACCGGCGGCGGCGACGGCAACCGGAGCGGCGGCGGAGACGCCAAAGGTCTCCTCCATCATCTTGACGAGCTCGGACAGCTCAAGCGCAGGCTTGACCTTGATAGCTTCGAGGATCTCCTCGTTGGTAAGTGCAGACATGTCGATTCTCCTTCTTGTTCTCTTCTCACGCTGCGGGCCTCGCCCGAGCGCACGGTAATGACGTTACGAGGCTCCGCTACGCGGCGGCCTTCTGATCGGCGACCGCAGAAACGGTGCGCGCGAACGCTTCCACCGGTCCGTTGAGGACACGGGCAAATCCAACGATCGGGTTCTGCATGGTGCCGAGCAGCTTGGCGATGAGCTCTTCGCGCGAAGGCAGCATGGCGATGGCCTTGATCCCGCTGGCATCAACGACCTGGTTCTCGACGAGCCCGCCCTTGAGTTCGAGCGCCGCGTGCTCCTTGGCAAACGCCGTCAGGGCCTTGGCGGGGGCAACCGGGATCGCCGTTGATGAAGACGAAGCCGGTCGGACCGGCAAGGTACTCGGTCATGCTCGGCATCGCGAGCTCGCGCATGGCGATCTCGGTCAGCGAGTTCTTGTAGACCGTCAGCTCGGCGCCGGCCTCGCGCAGCTTGTTGCGCAGCTGCTGCATCTCCTTGACCGAGAGCCCGCGATAGTCGGCCATGATGACCGCATCGCAGTTGGCGAAGCGATCCTTGATCGCTTCGACGATTTGTTCTTTCTCGAGTGTAGGCATGGACATCCCTCCTTTCTTTCACGTACGCGCGACCCGGTGTGGACCGACGTGGTGTCGGCTCACGTGCGTGGGTCGCGTTCCCGGCGGATGCCGGAGAAAAGACGCGACCCCCGCCGATGAAGCAGCGGGGGTCGCGAGCAGATTGCTCATGTAGCAGCGCCGCGCTATGCGGCACTTCTGCGACCACCTCGGCAGGCGTCGCGCTCATCGCGCTCCATTATGTCCGGGAAGTACCGGACACCGGCTGTCTTCGGCAGTGGTTCGTGCGTACTGTGCAGTTTTCAACGCGGTGCAGGAGTATGGGTGCTGCACTCCCGCTCGTCAAGCGGCAGCTCGGAACCGGATCCCGCGCCGCCGGTGAACGCGTGCTTACTCGGCGCCCTCTTCGAGGAGGTTGCGCGTCTTGCTCGGGTCGACCTTGATGCCGGGGCCCATCGTGGTGGCCATGGTGATCGACTTGAGGTACTTGCCCTTGGAGGACGACGGCTTCGCGCGGATGATCTCGTCGAGAACCGCGGCGTAGTTCTGCGTGATGGCCTCAGGCGTGAACGACGCCTTGCCGATGCCGACGTGCGCGATGCCGAACTTGTCGGCGCGATACTCGACCTTACCGGCCTTGAGCTCCTTGACGACGCGACCCACGTCCTGGGTCACGGTGCCGAGCTTCGGGTTCGGCATGAGGCCGCGCGTGCCGAGGATCTTGCCGAGCTTGCCGACCTTGCTCATCTGGTCGGGCGTGGCGACCGTCGCGTCGAAGTCCAGGAAGCCGCCCTGGATCTTGGTCGACGAGGTCGTCGCTGCCGACAACGTCGGCGCCGGCGGCCTCGGCCTCGCGGGCCTTGTCGCCCTCGGCGAACACGGCGACGCGGACGTTCTTGCCGGTGCCGTTGGGGAGCGAGACCGAGCCGCGAACCATGCTGGTCGGCCTGACGAGTGTCGATGCCGAGGCGGAAGTGCACCTCGACGGTCTCGTCGAACTTGGCGGTCGTGACCTCGGCGGCGAGGCGTGCGGCCTCGAGCGGAGTGTGCAAGCGGTCCTTCTCGAGCTTGGACGCAGACTCGCGATAGCGCTTTCCGTGCTTGGGCATGGTGTCCATCCTTTCGTGGTCAACGGGCCAGCCCGGCCCTCCCACATCGCGCGGCACCGTGCGCCGCGGCAGTAACCGTGCGGTCGTGCTAGTCGACGACCTCGAAGCCCATGGAGCGGGCGGTGCCGGCGATGATGCGCATACCGGCCTCGACGTCGTTCGCGTTGAGGTCGGGCATCTTGGTCTCGGCGATCTGCCTGAGCTGATCGCGCGTCACCTTGGCGACCTTGGTGCGGTTCGGGGTCGCCGAGCCGGTGTCGACGCCAGCGGCCTGCTTGAGAAGCACGGCGGCCGGAGGGGTCTTGAGGATGAAGTCGATGGTGCGGTCCTCGTAGACCGTGATCTCGACCGGGATGATGGTGCCGTTCTTGTCGGCAGTCTGGGCGTTGAACGCCTGGCAGAACTGCATGATGTTGACCTGGTGCTGACCGAGCGCAGGACCGACCGGAGGCGCAGGGTTGGCCTGACCGCCCGGGATCTGCAGCTTGATGAAGCCGACTACCTTCTTGGCCATGTGAGTTCTTAACCGTCCCTCTTGGTCCGCGGCCGCTGATTCAGCCGAGTCTTGTTTTCTATCTATTCCACACCGTGCTGCCGTGAGAAGCCCTGCGAGGCATCAATCCCGCAGGCGCGGCACGCGCCGGATGCTTCCGAATCTAGAGTCGAGCAACCTGGTCGAAGCCGAGCTCGACCGGAGTCTCGCGGCCGAAGATGGAGACCATGACCTTGACCTTGCCGGCATCCGCGTTGACTTCGGAGATCGTGCCATCGAACTCGGCGAGCGGTCCGGAGGTGACCTTGACGCTCATGCCCTCCATGAGATCGGTCGACGTGCGCTGCTTCACGCCCGCCTCGGTCCGCTTCATGATGCGTCCGAACTCGTCGCGAGAAAGCGGGACCGGCTTGCCCTGCGAGCCGACGAAACCGGTCACGCCGGGCGTGTTGCGCACCACGTACCACGACTCATCGTCGAGTTCCATCTGGACGAGGATGTAGCCGGGAAACACCTTCTTGTCGGAAGTGACCCGACGACCGCCCTCTTTGAGCTCGGTGACGGTCTCGGTGGGAATCTCGACCTTGAAGATCTTCTCGTCCATACCCATGGACTGGATGCGATGAAGAAGGTTCGTCTTCACCTTGTTCTCGTAGCCCGAGTACGTGTGGATGACGTACCACTTCTTGGCCATTACGCTAGCCGCCGATCTTCTGAATGAGGAAGACGACACGCTGAACGACCAGGTCCGTCAGGGTGATGAACACCGTGAAGAAGATGAGGGTGGTCACGACGACGACACTCGAGTTGATGACCTCGGCCCGGTTCGGCCAGACGACACGCTTCATCTCCGAGCGAACGTCGCGCAGGTAGCCGGTCAGCCGAACGAAGACGTTGGGCTTCGCCGGCTTGCTCGGCTTGCCCGCCTTGGCTGTCTTCACAGGCTTGTCGGACTTCTGCGCGCTGTCAGCTGTTGTTGCCTTGGCCATTCTGTCATCCGTCCGTTCCGGCGATCCGCCCAGTGGGGATGCCCTTGCAGCAAGCGCCGTGACGTACTGTCGCCACGACGGTAGTGAGCGTTGGCAGGCCAGGAGGGGCTCGAACCCCCAACATCCGGTTTTGGAGACCGGCGCTCTACCAATTGGAGCTACTGGCCTGCGTCCAGGTTCAGCGTACCCCTTCGCTAGCGGGTTTCCTTGTGAAGCGTGTGAGTCTTGCACCACTTGCAGTACTTCTTGTACTCGATGCGCTCAGGGTTGTTCTGCTTGTTCTTCTTGGTTGTGTAGTTCCGGCGCTTGCACTCGGTGCAGGCCAGCGTGACCAGCGTTCGCATGGGTCCTCCTGTGTGCCGCCCCAAGCCTCAAAGGGGCTTAGGCGCGGAAGGGTACTCTAGCACCCGGTTTTCGGCACTGTCAATCTCGGCGGGGCCGCTCCAAGGCCGCGAAACGGGGCCCGGCACGCGCCGGGCCCCAGGCGTTTCAGCAGCTTAAGAGGGGTGTTACTTGATGATCTTGATGACTCGGCCGGAGCCGACGGTGCGTCCACCCTCGCGGATGGCGAACCGCAGGCCGTCCTCCATGGCGATCGGGTTGATGAGCTCGCCCCTGATCTCCACGTTGTCTCCCGGCATGACCATCTCGGTGCCCTCGGGCAGGTGCGCCACGCCGGTCACGTCGGTGGTCCGGAAGTAGAACTGCGGACGGTAGCCATCGAAGAACGGCGTGTGACGGCCGCCTTCTTCCTTGGTCAGGATGTAGACCTGGCCCATGAACTCGGTGTGCGGCGTGACCGAGCCCGGCTTGCAGAGAACCTGGCCGCGCTCGATCTCGGTGCGGGCGATGCCGCGGAGCAGCACGCCGATGTTGTCGCCGGCCTGCGCCTCGTCGAGGAGCTTGCGGAACATCTCGACGCCGGTGACGACGGTCTTGCGGGTGTCGGTGATTCCGACGATCTCGATCTCGTCGCCGACGTGGACCACGCCACGCTCGACACGACCGGTGGCGACGGTGCCGCGACCCGTGATGGTGAAGACGTCCTCGATAGCCATCAGGAACGGCTTGTCGATGGCGCGCTCGGGCAGCGGGATGTAGGTGTCGACGGCCTCGAGGAGCTCGTCGATCTTGAGCCATGTAGGCCTCGTCGCCCTCAAGCGCCTTGAGCGCCGAACCCTGGATGATCGGGGTGTCGTCGCCGGGGAAGTCGTACTCCGAGAGAAGCTCGCGGACTTCCATCTCGACGAGCTCGATGAGCTCCGGATCGTCGACCATGTCGCACTTGTTCAGGAAGACGACGATGTACTCGACGCCGACCTGGTTGGCGAGCAGGATGTGCTCGCGGGTCTGCGCCATGGGGCCGTCGGTGGCGGCGATGACGAGGATCGCGCCGTCCATCTGAGCCGCACCGGTGATCATGTTCTTGACGTAGTCAGCGTGGCCCGGGCAGTCGACGTGAGCATAGTGACGGGTGTCGGTCTGGTACTCAACGTGTGCGATGGCGATGGTGATACCGCGCTCGCGCTCTTCGGGCGCCTTGTCGATCTGGTCGAACGGAGTGAAGTCGGCAAAGCCCTTCTCGGCCTGACGCTTCGTGATCGCTGCGGTCAGCGTGGTCTTGCCGTGGTCGACGTGGCCGATCGTACCCACGTTGACATGCGGCTTGGTGCGCTCGAACTTCTGCTTCGCCATGAGTCTCCTCCTTCAAGGACCTCTGCGACGGTGCCCGCACGAATACGTCGTGCGGGCCGCGGTCCGTCTCTTCATACCATCAACTGCGTAGTTCCTGCATGCCCATCTTGACGCTAAACGCCACCAGACCTGGCGACGTGTGGTACCTGGTAGCGGTGGCTGGACTCGAACCAGCGACTTCACGGGTATGAACCGTGCGCTCTAAACCAGCTGAGCTACACCGCCGAAGCATCGCTGCCCGGCTCATGCCGGCCGAGAACGACATCGATGTCGTGTGGAGCCCACAACCGGACTTGAACCGGTGACCTCTTCCTTACCAAGGAAGTGCTCTGCCGACTGAGCTATGTGGGCGTGGTAACGACCGATGCACGTGCATCCTAGCGGTCTCGTGGTGGGGGCGCCAGGATTCGAACCTGGGTAGGCGTAGCCAACGGGTTTACAGCCCGTCCCCTTTAGCCACTCGGGCACACCCCCGCGAGACAAAAAAATAGACCCTCTGTACGCTTTTCAAGTTGCAGCGCCTTGGAATGGCAGACGGCATAGTAAGCCATCGCGCTGTGGAGTGTCAATTCTGAACACGGTGCCGGGAGTGTCTACGAGCCGAGGGATCCGGTCCGCTCGCGATCCCCGTCGAGAGCGCTACTGGGACAACGCGGCGAAGATGGGTCCTGTGTCGCCTGACTCCGGGAACCGACTTCTCGATTTCGGCCCGCGGCACCAGACGGTACCACGCGGAGTGGTCACCGTGCGCTACCGGGCGGGACGGGCTGCGCTCGGCCTGCTCGGACAAACCAAGCGCGCGTCGCAGCCATCGGCAGGACGAGCAGGTCGTCGCGTTCAACCTTCAGCCCGGAGAAGAACGTCTCCTCGGACCCATCCAACAGCGCTCTGACCTGGTCTTCCGGCTGCGCGATCGCGAGATAGTAGTAGTAGAGGTCGTCGGCGTCAGACGTGAGGATCCAGCCCGGCTCGCGGGTCGAGCTGTCGGCGACCGCCTGAAGCGCACAGCGGCCAGCATCCTCGCGGTACAGCGACAGGTTGCGATCCGCCACCTTGGCCGGATCGGTGCCGAAGTAGACATCGGGCTTGATCTTCACGCTGGTGCGGATGCCTTCAGAGACGAAGACCAGATCCACGCCCGCTCCCCGGAACTGCCGCTCTCGGAAGCCGGAAGGACCTGCACCCCCGGAAGAGATGCCAGGTGGGCGCGGACGATCCGCTCGGCAACAGCCTGGAGCAGTGCCATCCCTCGCAAGTGCATCAGAACCCCCGATTCCCCCTAGGCTGACAGCGTGCCTGTCGAACTGAGCTAGCCCCCGAGCTGCGCGTCGGCTACGCGAAGCCGACGGCTCAGCACCTCAAGAAGCTTGATCGCGATTGCCGGATGTCGTTGCAGAACCGCCTTGAAGTCCCAGCTCGAGAGCATCGAGCACGCAACCTGGTCGATCGCACGGATCGTCGCGGAGCGTGGCGCGGAATCCAGCAGTGACATCTCGCCAAAGAAGTCTCCCGGACCGAGGCTGCCGAGATCAACGCCGTCTCGAAGGACCTCGACGCGTCCGCTCAGTATCAGGTAGAACGCCTGCCCCGGAGTCCCTTGCGTGACGATGATCTGGCGCGGCTGGAAGAAGCCGTCTTGGGCGACCGCGGCGATTGCGGCGATTTCGTCTGCCGTGCAGCCCGCAAAGATGGGTACCTGTGCGATGAAGTCCTCGTGCGCCATCGATGCGCCCCCTCAGGCCTGTCCGGGCGTCGCGACACGGTCAGTCTACCGCAGACGGGCGTTCCTCGTTGCTGCACAATGACGGCAGTGGGTGGGCAACAGAGCGTTCGCACGCCATGGGCGCCAAGTTGGAGGGAACAGTGGCAACGAAGGCACGGCGCAAGAACGAGCAGTTGCTGACGTGGATGCGTGCGCTGGCGCTCGCCGCGGTGACATGGGCCGGACTGAACGCGATGCACGTGAGGCCCACGTGGCTCGGATTCGCGGCAGCGGCCATCGCTGGCGCCCTCGCGATCGCCACTCCCGAACTGGGGGTGCTCGCCGCGGTTGTGGCGCTCAGCATTCCAGTCATGGCCGCACAGCCCGTTCTTGGTCTGGCCGCCTTGGTGCTGGGGGTCGTCTCCGTCAGGTACCTCGGCGCCGACGGGGGCCGGGCGTTCCTGATCGTGGGAGTCTCCGTGGTGGGCGCCTTCTTCGGCCCGGTGTGGGCGGGAGTTGCGCTTGCCGGCTATCTGCTCGGCGCTGGAGAGGGTGCTTTGGCGGCCGCGGTCGCATGCGTGATCGTCGAGGCGCTCGGCATCGGCCTCGGGCGACAGGTTGTCGGTCCCGTGGTTACCGGTGGGCCGCCGGCGGCGCTCCTGTCCTTCGGGCAGATGCCCGTCACGCTGCTCTCCGCGGCTTGGCTGCGTGAAGCGTTCGCAGCACTCGGAACTGACAGTATCAACCGAGCCGTCAGCAGCTTCGCAGGGATCAGCCAGCCGCTGGCGCTCATCGTGCAGCCGGCGATCTGGGCTGCGGGTGCGGTCGCTGCCGGTCTCGTTCGGGCCGAGGCCCTCCGCCGGAAGAACACGGCGCTCGGCCTGGCGGCCGCGGCCACGGGTGCGGCAGTCCCCGCGATCGGTGCGGCGGTCATGTTCTCGATCGCGGGCATCGCCGTCCCGTGGACGACCCTATCGGTCGCCTTTGTGAGTTCCGCGCTGATTGCGATGGGGTTCGCGGCGGTGTGGGAGCGCTACTTCCCGCTCGAGCGCAAGACCCCGCCAGTCGCAACGCGACCCGCTTCCATGGCAACGGAGGACGCCGACGTCGACGAGCTCCTCCGGCTCATCGCCACTGCGGAGGACCGGATTGCGAGCCGTCACTCCGCCGACAAGGTGGTCTTGATCACGGACATGAAGTCGTTCTCGAGAATGACCGAGGAGGACGGCAGCGTCGCGACCGCCAAGGCGATCCAACGCCACCGCGACCTTCTCATCCCGATCATCACGAGCGGGGGCGGCAGCGGCAAGTCGACCGGTGGCGACGGGCTGGTGGCCGCTTTCGACACCGGTTCCGACGGGCTGCGTGCAGCGGCCGCGATGCAGAGGGCGCTCGCCGAGCACAATGCGGAGCATCCGGGCGAGCGCGAGATCTGGGTCAGGATGGGACTCGCCTCAGGCGAGGTCGTGCTGGACAACGGAGGGCGCCCCTTCATCGGAGCCGCGCTCAACCTTGCCGCCCGCGTGATGAACCTGGCCGATGGCGGTCAGGTGTTCGCGACCGGACTCGTGGCCGCAGAGGCGCCGCAAGCCGGCTTGGTCAGCCGCTCCTTCGGGGATTTCGAGCTGAAGAACATCGCCGAGCCGATCGAGGTCGCCGAGATCCTCTGGGCGGAGGGCCAGGTGCCTCGCGACCCGCGGACGGCAGACTCCGCCGGGTAGCGGCCGTGTCGCGAATCGTCCACGCACACAAGCGACGGCCCGAGCTCGAGAGCCCGGGCCGTCGGCTATCTGAGTGCTGGAGCTGGCGACAGGAGTTGAACCCGCAACCTACTGATTACAAATCAGTTGCTCTGCCATTGAGCTACGCCAGCGAGCGCGCACTAGTGTAGCGAACGCCCGCATCGGTGTCAGGAGCGGCAGACCAGCGATGCGAGATCAGCAGGCCCGGCATCGACCGATCTGCGTCTCCATCTTGCGCTTGACGCGCTGGAGCGCGTTGTCGACCGCCTTGGTGTGCCTGCCGAGCTCGTCGGCGATCTCCTGGTACGAGCGCCCGTTGGTATAGAGCGTCAGCACCTTCGCTTCGAACGACGACAGCGCCTCGGTGACGCCCGAGCGGATGAAGTCGGTCTCCCAAGCAGCCACGACGATGTCGGCGGGATCGCAGACACCCTTGGCGGCGAGGATGTCGGACAGGAGCCGCTCGCCGTCCTCCTCCATCGACGTGGAGCGCGACAGCGAGACGTAGCCGTTGAGCGGCGAGTGCTTGCGCCGGGTCGCGGACTTCACGGCGGTGATGATCTGCCGCGTCACGCACAGATCGGCGAACGAGTGGAAGCTCGCCTGCCGAGTGGGGTCGTAGTCACGCATCGCCTTGTAGAGGCCGATCATGCCCTCTTGGATGATGTCGTCCCGGTCGGCGCCGACCAGATAGTAGGTGCGCGCCTTGTAGCGGATGAGCCCCCGGTACTTCCGAACCAGGTCGCAGCAGGCGCGCTCGTCACCTTGCTGGGCCGCGAGTACGAGCTGAAGCTCCGTCCCGCGTCCGACTCCCGGAAATCGGTGCTCTTCCGTCCCATGATGCTGCAGCACTACGGACCCCCTCCGTCTCACACGCCCCGAATTGCCTCCGTTGCGGGATCGGCTGCGCCGCCGGCACGACGCGGGTATGTAAGTAGCCCTGGGGTCACCATATGTCTTAGGGAACCTTAAGTCAACGGCTTGGCAACCTCCGCCAGGACTGGCTGAACCGAATGGCGTCGGGAGTATACAAAGCCCAGCTCAGAGGGGGTATCAGACCTCGCCTCGCGCCCACCGCGAAAGCCGCTCTTTTGTGTCAGCATCGACACGGTCTTCGAGCCTCCCCCGCATGCTCCCGGCCGGCGCGTGCTCCCGCCAGTCAGATTCCTGGGCGCGCAGCTCCCCCGCGAACTCCGGCGAGGACATTCGCGCCACCGAACCGCCCAAGAACCGCCCATTGGGTCTGCGCGTCTGACGTCACGACCACGGTGTCGTCTCCCCGCTCGCGTGCGGCCCGCGCCAGCGACTCGATGACCGAATCGGCGTCAGTCCCGTATCGAGAGAAGACCACCGTGATGCCTGCGACCTGATGTGGAATCCCATTGGACGCCGGATTCAGGTGACCGTCGAACACCACGGTCGCCCGAAACGAGCGGTCCGCGTAGGCGGCGACATCCGACACCAGTGCCGCCCGCGCGGTCTCAAGGTCATCCTCGGCGAGTTGCCGGTACGGTGGCGTCTGGCGAATCACGTTGTAGCCATCGACGAGCAGCAGCCGCAACGAGCTCACCGCGCTGTCGTCGAACGGCGCAGCCATTCATACGCCAGGGCGGTAGTGGCCTGCGCCACGTTGAGCGAACCGACCTTGCCGGCCTGCGGCAGGCGGACCAGGAAGTCACATGACTCGCGCGTCAGCCGGGCCAGCCCCTCGCCCTCCGAGCCCATCACGAGCACGATGCGGCCTTCGAGCGGCGCCTCCCATGCGGTCTGCTCGGCGTGCTCGGAGGCGCCGGCGATCCAGTACCCGGCATCCTTGCAGCGCGCGAGCGACCGGGCGATGTTCGTCTCCTGCGCCAGGGCGATGTGCGCAAGGGCGCCGGCTGACGCCTTGTAGGCGGCGGGGGTGACGGCGGCGGCACGGTTCTTGGCGACGAGCACCGCATCGGCGCCGACGACCTCGGCGGACCGTGCGACCGCGCCCAGATTCCCAGGGTCGGTGACGTGGTCGAGCGCGATGATCAGCGAGTGTGGCTTTGAGCGGGCGTCGGCGAGCACGGAGTCGAGAAGCGCGTACGGGTAGGGCGCGGCATCGGCCACGACGCCTTGGTGCGCGCCCCGCTCGCTGACCTTGTCGATCTCGCGCTTGTTGACGCGCTCGACCGGCACGCCGTTCTTCTCGGCGAGTCGGACGATGTCGTCGACGGTGCGGTCGGGCTGCGCGTTCTCGGCGAGGAGGACGCGGCGCAAGGGCATGCCGGCCCACAGGGCCTCTCGGACGGCGTTGCGGCCCTCGATGAACGCCATCGGCTACTCCTGCGACCGGTAGATGACGCGGGCGCCTTGGGGAGTGTCTTCGATCTGGAAGCCGAATCCGGCGAGCCCGTCGCGGACGGCGTCCGCGCGCGCGAAGTCCTTCTGCGCGCGAGCTGCGGCGCGGGTGGCGAGGAGCGCGCCGACGGCTCCGTCCGGGTCGTCGGCCTGATAGCCGGCCACCTCACGCGCCAGAGCGACGACCTCGAGCGGGTAGCAGCAGGTCTGGTCGGCCGATATCTCGATGCCGAGCACGCGCAGCAGGGACACGACCACGTCCTCGGCCTCGAGCAGCACGAGCCGGTCGTCCTCGCACAGGTCGCTCTGGTAGTCGGCGAGGAAGGTGTTGCCGGCCTTGGCCAGCTCGAAGACCGCGGCAAGCGCACCAGCGGTGTTGAAGTCGTCGTCCATCTCGTACTCGAACTTCTCGCGCGTCGCCTCGATGGCCGCACGAAGACCGTCGAGCGCCTCGGCGGGAACACCGAGACCACAGACAGCGAGGTCGCGCGCCCAACGCAGGTTGCGGAGCAGGTTCGCGAGTCGGTTGTAGGCGTGGATGGTCTCGTCCAGGCGGCTGTCCGAGAAGTCCAGTGAGCTGCGGTAGTGCGTCTGCAGCATCAGCAACCGGATGACCGTCGTGTTGTAGCGGCCGAGCACATCTTTCAGCAGCGTGAAGTTGCCGAGCGACTTGCTCATCTTCTCCGAGTTGATCTGAAGCATCCCGCCGTGCAGCCAGTACTTCGAGAACTGCACCCCGGTGGCAGCCTCGGACTGGGCGATCTCGTTCTCGTGGTGCGGGAAGATCAGGTCGCTGCCGCCTCCGTGGATGTCGAACGGGAGGCCCAGCTCGGCCTCGGACATCGCCGAACACTCGATGTGCCAGCCCGGACGCCCCTCGCCCCACGGGCTCGGCCAGTGCGGCTCTCCCGGCTTTGCGGCTTTCCAGAGCGCGAAGTCGAGCGGATCGCGCTTGCGCTCATCGGCGCCGACGCGGGCTACGGTGTGCATCTCGTCGATGTCGCGCCCGGACAGCTTGCCGTACTCGGGGAAGCTCCGGACCGAGAAGTACACGTCGCCGCCGACCGCGTACGCATGGTCGCGCTCGATGAGCCGCTCGATCATCGAGATCATGCAAGGAATCGTCTGCGTGGCCATCGGTCGCTCGGTCGGGTCCTCGACCTCGAGCGCGCGCATCGCCGATATGAACGCCTCGGTGTACTCCTGCGCGACCTCGGCCGGTGGACGTCCTTCTTCGTTCGCCCGGTTGATGATCTTGTCGTCGACGTCGGTGATGTTCTGGATGAACCGGACGTCGAAGCCCTTGTACTCGAGGTAGCGACGAATGACGTCGAACGACAGGAACGTCCGCGCGTTTCCGATGTGGATGTGGTTGTAGACCGTGGGACCGCAGACGTACATCGCGACCTTGCCGGCCTCGCGAGGCACGAACTCCTCTTTGGTGCGGCTCAGCGTGTTGTAGACGCGCATTCCGATCCTTTCAGGCGCAGCGTGACGACTTCGCGTCCCGCTAGATCTCCCAGATGTAGCCCTCGAACTCGACTGCGGTGCTGCCGGGGTGGTCCTCGGCGGGCACTGCATCCTCGCCCGGCTCCTCGTCCGTCAGGGCATGCGGCACCGCGCGATGCTCGAGACGATCCATGCGACGCTGCAGACACCGAAACATCTCCACGACCGGGTCGGGCAGGTCTTCATGGTGCAGGTCGATGGAGTCGACGCGCGATCCCGCCCTCATGACCACGCGACCCGGGACGCCGACCACGGTGCAGTTCGGGGGCACGTCATCGATGACCACCGCGCCGCCACCGACCTTGCTCCCATGGCCAACAGTGATGTTGCCCAGAACGGCCGCGCCGACCCCGACGACCACACAGTCCTCGATGGTCGGGTGACGCTTGCCGGTCTCCTTGCCGGTTCCGCCGAGCGTGACGCCCTGGTAGAGGGTGACGTCGTCTCCCACGACCGCCGTCTCGCCGATAACGACGCCCATGCCGTGGTCGATGAAGAAGCGGGCGCCGAGCGTGGCTCCGGGGTGAATCTCGACACCCGTGAAGAAGCGCGCGACCTCTGACAGCCAGCGGGCAAACCCGTGGCGGTGGCGGGCCCAGAGCCAATGCGTGACGCGGTGTGCCCATATCGCATGGAGACCGGGATAGTTGAAGAGCACGCTCGCAGCCGAAGTCGCTGCGGGGTCGCGCTCCTTGACGCACCGTATGTCTTCGCGCACGCGTTGAAACATCAGTGCCCGCCCGTGTTGCGAACGATAGGTGCCCGACCGGCCGAGAGGCCCGCCGTGCAGCTGCAAGTCTACCAGCACCAACCGCAGCTCGTGCGGCTACTCCGCTGCGGACCAGCAGCACGACCGCCTGCGCCGCCACGCCCTCTTCGCGGCCGGTGAATCCAAGGCCCTCGGTGGTCGTCGCCTTCACGCCGACCGCATCCATGCTGACTCCCAGGGCGCCGGCGAGGTTCCTCCGCATGTCGTCTCGGTAGGGAGCGATCTTCGGCTGCTCGAGGATCAGGACGCAATCCGCGTCAGCGACGCGCCAGCCGCGCTCACGCGCGAGCGCGCCGACTGCCGCCAGAAGCTCAAGCGAGTCAGCATCGCGAAACGCCGGGTCGGTGTCAGGGAACAACCGGCCGATGTCGCCTTCGCGAAGCGCGCCGAGCACCGCGTCTGCGAGCGCATGCGCCAAGACATCGGCGTCTGAGTGGCCGAGCAGTCCGCGCTCGTGGTCGATCTCGACACCGCCGAGCACGAGCCGGCGACCGGCGGCGAAGGCGTGCACGTCGTAGCCCAGTCCGATTCTCATACCGCTGCTCCACTCTCCCGACGCCGCAACGCCGACTCAACCAGCGTGAGGTCATCTGCGACGGTCACCTTGATGTTGTCTCTCGGCCCCTCGACGAGCACGACGCGTCCGCCGGCGCGTTCGACGAGCGACGAGTCATCCGTACCGACGAACCCCTCTTCGGCGGCGCGCGCGTAGGCATCGCGAAGCACCGATGAGGTGAAGGCTTGCGGCGTCTGCACCGCCCAGTACCGAGAGCGGTCGGGGGTGGATGACACCGCCCCACCCGTCGACTATCTTGAGCGTGTCGAAGACCGGATGGCCCACGACGACACCCGCGGCGCCGGCGCTCTCATGCAGCGCCGCGAGCGTGCGGGTGACGAGGCCCGCGGTGAGGAGCGGGCGGGCGCCGTCTTGGACGAGGACCACGTCCACGGATTCGGGGACCGCCGCGAGGCCGGATGCGACAGACGCCTGGCGAGAATCGCCGCCCGGCGCGAACACGACCGGCGTGGACAGCCCGAGCGGTTCGACGGCGACCGCGCGGTATTCGTCGCCGCGGTCGGGGTGCGTCACTACGACGATCAGCTCGACCTCCGGTGCTTCGTCGAGTGCCCTGACCGTCCAGGACAGCACGGGTAGTCCGGCCACGATTGCGAGCTGCTTGCCGCCTTCGAGTCCCGATCGCTCGCCGCTGCCTCCGGCGACGACTATGGCCGCGACTGACGGCGCGGTCACGGCTGCACGTCCGTCAACGGGACGGCGGCCGCCGGACTCCCCGCCATCTCGGCGGGTGTGCGGTCAACTACGCGCGCGAAGATCATCCTGCCCGCCGACGTCTGCAACACCGACGTCACCTCGACGTCTGTGTCGGTGCCGACGTGGGGGCGGCCGGCCTGCACGACGACCATGGTGCCGTCGTCGAGGTAGCCGACGCCCTGCTCGGCTTCCTTGCCCTGCTTGGCGATTCGGAGCCTGATCGTCTCGCCCGGCAGGTAGGTCGGTCTGAGCGCGGATGCGGCATCGTTGAGGTTGAGGACCTCGATGCCTCGGACGCGCGCGACTTTGGCGAGGTTGTAGTCGACCGTGACGAGAGAGCTCTGGGCATCGACGGCCAGTCGCATGAGCTTGTCGTCGACCTGGGATGTCTCTGGGTAGTCGATCTCGAAGACGTCGACCGCACTCTCTGCCGGCAGACTCGAGAGCAGGTCGAGGCCCCGGCGGCCCCTGGCGCGCCGGTTGTCATCGGACGAGTCGGCCAGCGTTTGCAGTTCGGACAGCACGAACCTGGGCACGCGCAAGTTGCCCGGCATGAAGCCCAGCCTATGCAACTCGACGAAGCGCCCATCGATCACCGCGCTCGTGTCGAGCAGGACCGACCGTTCGCCCGAGGTCTGCAGCTTCGTGGTGGCGAGCACGGGGAAGAACGCCGCGAAGTCCTTGCGTCGCGACAGTGCGACGGCCGCACAGACGTAGGCAAGCGTGACCATCAGCAGCACCGTCACGGTGACACTGAGCCATTCGGGCTTGACGAGCCTCAGCGGGGTGGACGCCAAGAGGCCGATACTGAGACCGACGACGAGTCCGACAGTACCGAGCAACAAGTCGGCAGAGGCTACTTCGCGGAGCCTTCGCTGCGACTTGAGCCATAGGCTGGTGAGCTCGCGCCCGACGATTCCGCCGAGCACGTACCCGATCGCTCCCCCAAGAATGATCAATAGAAAGATGACGTAGTACCGAGGAAGACCGAGTTCGCTCTGCCAATCGACGACCCTGGTGACCGCGATTCCCCCGAGAAGGCCTCCGACCACGAACGTGAACCGGGATATGGCCTGAATCATGGGAACGGCTGTTGCGGCTTATCCGCCGCTCGGCCCCCACCCCCCTTCTCGACATGGCGCCTCGAGGCGCCCCGAAACAACGAGTACCAACGCTATCACACGGAAGTGTGCGCTCTGATGCGCGCAAGGCCGTTGGCGATGGCACGCGCGCGCCGCGTGCCCGACACCATCGACATCATCAAGATCGGTAACGCTGGCCTGCACCATTACCGGCAACGACCCGAAACGCTGCACGATGCGGCTCACGACGGTCGCGGGCAGCATCGGAATCTGGGCGAGCACCCGGTAGCCGCGCGTGCGCAGGTGCTGCTCGGCCCGGTCCGATGCGGTCAGCCAAGCTCATGCGCGACGGCGTCGGCCTCAAGGATACGTTCGAGCGGCAGCTCGCCCAGGCGCAGGAGCAGCGGTCGAGGCGTGCCGGAGCGACGAGTCCGCCGCGTAGTCACGCACGAGAAGGAGGTACTGCTCGTCGAGCCCGGCCGTGAGCTCATCGGACTGCATCCGGACGAGTCGCCCGTCAGTGCCGAGCTGGCCGATGTAGCGAACCACCTCGTAGGAGACGCGGCGGACCATCTCGAAGCGTCCGACCACCTCGGCGACGTCACCCAAGGTCACGAGGTCGTCGAACTCAAGGTGCGTGAGCCGGTCGAGTACCTCCCCCAGCCGGGTGCGGTAGTTCTGCAGCGTCTGAAGCGCCTGGTTGGCCTTGGCGAGCAGGACCTCTGTGTCCTCGAGCGTGAGACGCCGGCCACGCAGGTACAGGTTGATGACCTCGCGGCGCTGAGAGACCGAGATCACCAGCGCTTCGGTCTGCCTGCTGACGCGCTCGGCGGTTCGATGGCGCATGCCGGTCTCCACCGTGGGAAGCGTCGAGTCCGGGACCAAGTGCGCGTTGGCGCGGAGGATGCGCTCGGCGTTGTCGTCCAGGGTGATGGCGCCGTCCATCTTGGCCAGCTCGAACAGACGCTGCGGCGTGAACGGCGTGTCGATGAGGAAGCCGCCGTTGCACAGAGCGCCGACGCCGGAGGTGTCGCCGATCACGACAAGCGCGCCGGTCCGCGCAGCGAGAATCATGTCGAGGCCTTCTCGCAGTCGCGTCCCAGGAGCCACTTTGCGCAGCTCCTCTCGCATGAGTTCTCTTGTCTGCTGGTCGATCACGTCAGCTCCCGCCGTCTCATCGGGCTTTCGCCCTGATTCTTCCACTCATCGGCCGAGAAGGTAACCGACCTTAGCGAAGTGGCTCCCCGGCTGCATCGAACGACGTGCTGCGCGACCGCCCACGAGCGCGCTAGAGCAGAACGCGCAGCGCCTCCTCGGCGGTCTTCACGCGCCGAAGCCTGGCCGCGTCCGACGCGTCGAGCGAACTCGGCGCGGCCCCGAAGACCCGCTCCATCCCCAAGTTCACGGACTCCCGAATCCGGGCGCCAGCCTGTGAAACCGGGCGCACTTGGCCGGTCAGACCGAGCTCGCCGAAGGCCGCGACATCGAAGGGGATCGGGATGTCCTTGAGCGCGGAGGCCAAGCGCGAGTGCGAGCGGCAAGTCCACGGCCGGCTCGGCGATCCGAATCCCGCCAACGACCGACACGTACACGTCCTGCCCCGCGAAGGAGAGCCCCGTGCGTCGCTCCAGGACCGCGATGACCTGCAGCAGTCGAGCGGTGTCGACGCCGGTCGCCAGGCGCCGCGGCGCCGGCAGGTAGCTGGGCGTGACGAGCGCCTGGATCTCGACCAGCAGCGGCCGAGTGCCCTCCATCGCCGCCATGACCGCAGATCCGGCGACCGTGGCTGCGCGCTCCGCAAGCAGCGCCGATGAGGGCGAGCCAACGCCGACAAGCCCACGCTCGGCCATCTCGAAGATCCCGATCTCACTCGCCGAGCCGAACCGGTTCTTCACGGCGCGCACGATGCGAAAGGCGTGGTCGCGGTCCCCCTCGAAGTACAGGACCGCATCGACCATGTGCTCGAGCACCCGGGGCCCGGCGATCGCCCCATCCTTGGTGACGTGTCCGACAAGCAGGGTGGTCACTCCGAGGTCCTTCGCGACTCTCATGAGACGCGCGGTGCACGCCCGCACCTGCCCGACGCTGCCCGGGGCACCTGAGAGCTCGGGGTCGAACGCGGTCTGGATCGAGTCGACCACCAGAACGCTCGGTCGACGTTCTCGGACTGCCTCCTCTACCGCCGTGACATCGAGCTCGGGCAGGAGCGAGACGCGCTCAGAGACCGCATCCAGGCGTCGGGCCCGCAAGCCCACCTGCTGAGGGGACTCCTCGCCACAGACGTAGAGGACGTCGCTTCCACCCGCGCCGATGGCGTCGGCCGCCTGCAACAACAGGGTCGACTTGCCGATACCCGGTTCGCCGCCGAGCAGGACCAGCGATCCGCCGACCAGCCCCCCGCCGAGCACGCGGTCCAGCTCGGCGATTCCGGTCGACAGTCGCGCCGATTCCGAAGCGCCCGCCGCCTCGAGGCCGAGAGGCACCGCAACAGCACGAGCAGCCCGCCGATCGTCGTGCGCGGGCTGCTCGTTCTCTTCGACAAATGTTCCGAACTCGCCGCAGTCGTTGCAGCGGCCCTGCCAGCGGGAAGCCTGCGCTCCGCAGTTCTGGCATCGCCAGACGGTACGCGCCCTCGCCGCCATCCCCTACTCTCCCGCAGCCCCGCCGGAGGCCTTGCCCCCGCGGGAGGAACCGCCTCGCTTGGGCATCGACGGCTTGAGCGGGGCGCTATCCGTCGGAACCGACAGTTGCGAAGGGACCGCGACCACCCCTTCGCCCTTGTGGAACGCCGGACGGCCATCCTCGAGGACAACCTCGATCGTGTCGCCGGGAAGCCAGTTGCCGGCCAGGATCTGCTCGGACAGCGGGTCTTCGAGCAGACGCTGGATCGCGCGACGCAGCGGCCTCGCACCAAGCGTGGGATCGAAGCCCTCGGCGGCGAGCATGGTGCGCGCCTCCGGCGAGAGCGTGATGCCGAAGCCCTGCAGCATAAGCTGTCCGCGGAGCCGGTCGACCATCACGTCGACGATCTGCTCGATCTCGTCGCTGTTGAGATCCTGGAAGACGATGACCTCGTCGACCCGGTTGAGGAACTCGGGTTTGAACGCCTTCTTCAGCTCACCCGTCACGCGCTCCTTGACCACCTTGTGGCCCAGGCCGCCGGTACCGGTCGAGGGCGTGAAGCCAAGGCCGGAGGTCTTGACGATGTCACGAGCCCCGATGTTGCTCGTCATGATGATGATCGCGTTCTTGAAGTTGACCTTGCGGCCCTGCGCGTCAGTGAGACGCCCCTCCTCAAGAATCTGCAGAAGGATGTTGAAGACATCCGGATGCGCCTTCTCGATCTCGTCGAAGAGGATCACCGAGTACGGCTTGCGGCGCACCTGCTCGGTGAGCTGGCCGCCCTCATCGAAGCCGACGTAGCCGGGAGGCGAACCGATCAGACGGCTGACGGTGTGCTTCTCCATGTACTCGGACATGTCGAGCGAGATCAGCGCGTCTTCGCTGCCGAAGAGGAAGTTCGCAAGCGCCTTGGACAGCTCCGTCTTTCCCACGCCTGACGGGCCCATGAAGATGAACGAGCCGCTCGGCCGTTTGGGATCCTTCAGGCCGGCACGCGCACGGCGAATGGCCTTGCTGACCGCGATGACAGCCTCGTCCTGGCCCACGATGCGCTCGTGCAGGACCGCCTCCATGCGCAACAGCTTGGCGGTCTCCTCCTCGGTGAGCGCCGTGACCGGCACGCCGGTCCACATCGAGACGACGTCGGCGATCTCCTTCTCGGTGACCTCGACGACGCGACGGTTGTCAGGCTTGAGCCACTCCTCCTCCATGGTGCGCTTCTCCGCGAGGACCTGCTTCTCCTTGTCGCGGAGAGCGGCGGCCTTCTCGAATTCCTGCGCCTCGATCGCGGCCTCCTTCTCGGCCCGCACCTGGCGAAGGCGGTCGTCCACCTCTTTGACCCCCGGAGGAGCGGTCATCATCTTGATGCGCATCTTGGCGCCGGCCTCGTCGATGAGGTCGATCGCCTTGTCGGGCATGAAGCGGTCGGAGATGTAGCGGTCTGCCAGGTTGGCGGCGGCGTCGATCGCATCGTCGGTGATGCTGACGCGGTGGTGCGCCTCGTAGCGGTCGCGAAGGCCCTTGAGGATCTCGATGGTCTCGGCGACCGAAGGCTCGCCGACGAGGATCGGCTGGAAGCGCCGCTCCAGTGCCGGATCCTTCTCGACGTACTTGCGGTACTCGTCAAGCGTGGTGGCGCCGATCGTCTGGAGTTCGCCACGCGCCAGCGCCGGTTTGATGATCGACGCAGCGTCTATCGCACCCTCGGCTGCGCCCGCTCCGACCAGGGTGTGCATCTCGTCGACGAACAGGATCACGTCGCCGCGCTCGCGGATCTCCTTCATGACCTTCTTGAGGCGGTCCTCGAACTCACCGCGGTACTTGCTGCCGGCAACCAACGCCGCCAGGTCGAGCGTGTACAGGTGCTTGTCCTTGATGGTCTCCGGCACCTCGTCGGCGGCGATTCGTTGCGCCAGGCCTTCTGCCACAGCGGTCTTGCCTACGCCGGGCTCGCCGATGAGAACGGGGTTGTTCTTGGTGCGCCGCGACAGGATCTGCATCACGCGCTCGATCTCGTTGGCGCGACCGATGACCGGGTCGAGCTTGCCGTCACGCGCCTGGCGTGTCAGATCGCGCCCGAACTCGTCGAGGAGCTGGCTGCCGCCCGCTCCGCCCTGCCCGCGCCGCTCTTCACCGGTCTCGCTCGGCTTGCCGTAGTGGCCGGAGAGCAGCTGGATGACCGCCGAGCGAACCTTCTCGAGGTCCGCGCCGAGGTTCAGGAGCACCTGTGCGGCGACGCCCTCACCTTCGCGGATCAGCCCGAGCAGGATGTGCTCGGTGCCGATGTAGTTGTGACCGAGCTGCAGCGCTTCGCGCAGCGAGAGCTCGAGCACCTTCTTGGCGCGCGGCGTGAAGGGGATGTGCCCGGACGGCACGAACGATCCCTTGCCGATGAGGTCCTCGACCTGAGCGTGTACATCCTCAAGCGAAATGGACAGCGACTCGAGCGCCTTGGCGGCGATGCCATCCTGCTCGCGGATCAGCCCGAGCAGCAGGTGCTCAGTGCCGATGTAGTTCTGGTTGAGCATGCGCGCCTCTTCTTGGGCGTAGACGACAACCCTGCGCGCCTTCTCTGTGAATCTCTCGAACATGAGGAAGTGCCTCCTATCGCAACGGCCCTGTCGAAGCACCGGTTTGTTCGGCAATCTTGTATAGGGAGTATACCCGCCGCCACTGACGCGCGGCCGATGGCGCTGCATGAGCAAGTGAGGTGCCACGGATGTGAGTGTACCGCGCTCAGATTCCTGCCTGCGTGGTGCGCTATCCTTCAGCGCGCATGTGCGGGAAGAGCAGTACGTCGCGAATCGACGCGGAGTCCGTCAGCAGCATGACAAGCCGGTCGATGCCGATCCCCATCCCGCCGGCGGGGGGCATCCCGTATTCCATGGCGCGCAGGTAGTCCTCGTCGTAACCCATGGCCTCGTCGTCGCCGGATGCCTTCGCGTCCATCTGCGCCGCGAATCGCTCCCGCTGGTCGACCGGGTCGACGAGCTCACTGAATGCGTTGGCGTACTCGCGGCCGAGGATGATGAGCTCGAAGCGCTCGGTCAGTTCGGGCTCGCCCGGCTTCTTGCGCGCGAGTGGCGAGGTCTCGAGCGGGTACTCGGTGACGAAGGTCGGCTGCTCGATCGTGCGCTCCACGAGCGCCTCGAACAGCTCAGTGATGAGCTTGCCCTTACCCCAACCGTTCTCGACCGGAATCTCATGGGCGGCGCACAGCGCGCGGAGTTCGTCGGCGGTTCTCGCGAAGGAAACGTCCTGGCCAGCGGCGGCGCTCGTGAGCTCGATCATCGTGGCGCGCCTCCACGGGGCTCCGAGATCAACGGTGACTCCTTGATAGGTGACGACCGTGGTGCCGAGAACCTCTTCGGCGGCTGCGCGAACCATGCCTTCTGTCAGGTCCATCATGCCGTCGATGTTGGTGAAGGCCTGGTAGGCCTCCATCATCGTGAACTCGGGATTGTGCCGTACCGAGATGCCCTCGTTGCGGAAGCTGCGGTTGATCTCGTACACGCGCTCGAACCCGCCGACCAAAAGGCGCTTGAGATACAGCTCGGGCGCGATGCGCAGGTAAAGCGACATGTCGAGTGCGTTGTGGTGTGTCACGAACGGCTTCGCGGTGGCGCCGCCGGGGATGGGGTGCAGCATCGGAGTCTCGACTTCGAGGAAGCCCTGCGCGTCCATGTAGCGGCGCAGCGCCGAGATGATGCGGAAGCGCGTCTCGAACACCGTGCGCACTTCCGGGTTGACGATCAGGTCGACGTAGCGCTGGCGGTAGCGGGTCTCGGTGTCGGACAGCCCGTGGTACTTCTCGGGCAGTGGGCGGAGTGACTTCGAGAGCAGCGTGACCTCGGTCGGCGCGATAGACAGCTCGCCTCGGCGGGTGCGGAGCACGGTTCCCGTGGCCCCGACCCAGTCCCCCAGGTCGAGCTCCTTGACCGCGGCGAACGCCTCGTCGCCGAGCACGTTCACTCGGGTGAAGAGCTGCACGTCACCGGTGGCATCACGGATCACCAGAAAGACGATCTTGCCCTGATCGCGCGCTGCGACGACACGGCCAGCGACGGATACAACGTCATCGGTGTCGGTGCCCGGCTCCAGGGCGGAGTAGCGCTCAACGAGACCGGCGGCGCGGGCAGTGACCTCGTAGCGATCGCGGTATGGCTCGACACCGGCGGCGCGAAGCGCGTCCAGTTTCGCCCGGCGTACCACAAACGGATCGTCGTCGGGTGCTGGTTGCGCTCCTGCGGGGGCGTCCGTATCCATGCGGATCAGCGGCTGATCGCGAGGATCTTGTACTCGATAACCTTGCCCGAGGGGGTGGTCACCTTGACCGCGTCGCCCTTCTTGCGACCCATGATGGCGTTGCCGACGGGCGACTCGTTGGAGATCTTGTCGTTGGAGGGGTCAGCTTCGGCCGAGCCCACGACCTGGTACACGGTCACTCCGTTGGCGGATTCGAGCTTGACCTTGTTGCCGAGCGTGACCTTGTCGCTCCTGGTGGGAGCGTCCACGACCGTGGCGCGCGCGAGGATCTGCGTGACCTCGATGATGCGGCTCTCAACCCACGCCTGCTCATTCTTGGCGTCGTCGTACTCGGAGTTCTCCGAAATGTCGCCGAACTCCTTGGCCTCCTTGATGCGCTCCCCCACCTCTCGGCGGCGGACGGTCTCGAGATGGCGAAGCTCCTCTTCGAGCTTGACCTGGCCGGCCGGCGTGAGCGCGATCTCTGTGTTCATGCGGTAGCTCCCGTTTCGATCGGTTGAGAATTCATGCCGCGAGTCGAGTAACGCGAGGGCTGCCCCGGATGACGCGTCGGGCAGCCCGCAAGAATGTCCACGAGAGTATATACGAACGCGCGGCGCTGGCAAGATGCCGGGATATCGTTCCGGTTGCCGTCGCCGCGCGTCATACCGTCCATCAAGCGTGTGGTACTAGGCCTCGTCAGAGTCGCCGGAAGCCGGCTTGTCCGCGGACTTCTTGGCGTCGGCCGCGGCGGGCTCGGCCTTCTTCGCCGTCGCCGCCTCAGCGTCATCGTCTTCGCCCTCGTCGAGCTTACCTTCGATGCCGTCCTTGAGGGACTTGAAGGTCTTGCCGATCGACTTGCCCAGCGCCGGCAGACGCTTCGGCCCAAAGAGGATGAGCACGATTACCAGCACGATTATCAACTCGGGGGCACCGATGCCGCCGAGGAAGGGAAGCGCGATAGCGAAGATCGGGGTCGAGATCATGCGTGTTCCTCCGTGTACTCCGGGTACGGCCGATACCGGTCGACCGCGTGATGACTAGCGAGTAGCGTACCACCGAAACTCATGCGCTCGCCACGCCCTCGGCGCGGGACAAATAGTAGAGGGTGTGGAGCAGCTCACGGACCGGATCGGTGTTGTGGAGCGTCACGTTCCCGGGAACATGCAGGAACGCGGTCGAGTAGTTCACGATCACCCGGACGCCTGCCGCGCACAGCAGATCAGCCACGTGCTGTGCGCCCTCCGCGGGTACCGCGATGACTCCGAACAGGATCGACTGCTCGTTGACCACTCGCTCGAGTTCCCCCGTGGCGCGCACGATCAGATCTCCGATCTTGGTGCCGACCTTGCGCGGGTCGCTGTCGAAGATCGCCGAGACCACGAAACCCCTCGCCCGCAGGCCGTCGTACTGGGCGATCGCCGATCCCAGGTTTCCGGCGCCCACGATCGCGATGCGCTGCACGTGGTCAGAGCCGAGGATGTGCTGGATGCGGTCGGCGAGCAGCTGGATGTCATAGCCGACTCCGCGCTTGCCGAACTGGCCGAAATACGCGAGATCGCGGCGGATCTGAGCGGCGTTGACCTCCGCCATCTCGGAGATCTTCGCCGAGGAGACCGTCTGACTGCCGTCCTCGCGAAGGTGGAGCAGTGCGTTGAGATAGGAGGGCAGACGCTCGATGACGCCGTGGGGAATGCGCGGATCGTGGGCGGCTGCGGCCACGGAAGAAACCCCGAATCATCGTCTCCTGGATGCCGCAAATATCGTAACAAGTGTTACAAGCTGACACAAGGGGCGCACGGCGCTGTCATTAGCGCTGGCTCTTGGAGCAGCGCCATCACGTCCGACCGCGTGACGATACCCGCGAGCCGTCCGTCAGCGACCACGAGGATCGCGCCCGTGTCCTGTCCCGCCAATCGGGACAGGACCTCTTGCACGGGTGTGTCGGCGAGCACGCTCAGACGCGACAGATCGCGGTCGGTGACCTCGATGACCTGCACGTACGGCCAGTCCGCGCGCGCAATGGACTTGGCATCGGAGAGCGACACGACGCCCACGATCTGCCCCTCGTAGAGGACCGGATACCGACTGTGGTCCGCTCCGAGGAAGTGCTCGTGAGCGAGCTGCTCGAGCGAGATGTCGCCGGACACGTACTCGGGGTGAGGGGTCATGATCTGCCCGACAGCGACACCCTCCAAGCGGGATCTGACCTGCTGCTGGCGATAGGACGCGCCCGCAAGCCACGCAATGAACCAGCCGAGTAGACCGAACCAGAAGAAGTCGCTTCTGCCTTGGAGTCCCGTCACCACGGCTAGCCCGACCATCGACCATCCGATGAACTGGCCACAACGTGCCGCCCATCTTGTGGCCTTCAGCATGTCGCCGGTGATCGCCCAGAGGATGGAGCGCAGTACTCGCCCCCCGTCGAGAGGGAAGCCCGGCAGCAGATTGAAGATGGCGACGAACAGGTTGATGGTCGCCAAGTAGTTGAGTGGAGCGGCCACCCACCACCCGAGGCGCGCGGTCACGGCGAAGTACAGCGCGACGTAGCAGACACCTGCGATCAGCAGGCTCATCGCAGGTCCGGCCGCCGCCATCAGGAACTCCTTGCCCGGCGAACGCGGTTCGTCGGATATCTCAGCGACCCCGCCGAAGATGAAGAGTGTGATCTTGTCGACCCTCCCCCCGCTCGCAAGCGTCACGAGCGAGTGGCTCAGCTCGTGGGCGAGGATTGAGGCGAAGAAGAGCAGCGCGGTGACGACGCCCAGCGCCCAGTAGACCCAGACGGGCGAACCAGCGGCACCTTGGACCTGGGGGTAGTATCCGGTGCTGAGGCTGAAGCCGACGAGCGCGAAGATCACGATCCAGCTCGAGTTCACCTCGAACGGGATGCCGAAGATCTTGCCAACCCTCCAAGACGGTATACCGGCCACGTAGCTCCTCAAAACGACTTCAGGCCCGGCCCGGGGACCGGGCCCTGATCGGTCTCCTAGAATGCGGCACCTTCGAGCGCGTGTGCACACGCGCAGTCGCGCACCGATGGCAATGCGGGAATCATGCCGTGAATGAGTTCCTTCACGCGGCTGTTGTTCTCGTTGAAGACACGGATCACTTCCTCGTTCGAGACCGGTTCCGCGCCTTCTGCACCAGCATCGTGATCCGTGATCAACGAGATATTGACGTAGCAGATCTCGAGTTCACGGGCGAGGTATGCCTCGGGATACTGGGTCATGTTGATGACCTCCCACCCCTGCGAGGCGAACCACTTGGATTCCGAGCGGGTCGAGAATCTTGGTCCTTGGATGACGACAACGGTGCCGGTGGGGTGAGCGGTGATCCCGAGCGCAGCAGCTTGGTCGATGGCGGTCTGCCGCATATTGGGGCAATAGGGATCCGCCGAGGAGACGTGTGTGGTGATGGGACCGTCGTAGAAGGTGTCCTTGCGACCCCACGTACGGTCCACGAACTGGTCGCAGATCACGAAGTGCCCCGGCTCGATCTCGGCTTGAAGCGAACCGCACGCGTTCGGGCCGATGATCTGGCTGACTCCCAGCTCTTTCATCGCCCACAGGTTCGCGCGGTAGTTGATCATGTGCGGCGGCAGAGAGTGGTCCTTGCCGTGTCGCGGAAGGAACGCGACGGTGCGGCCGCCGATCTCACCCACCATCATGGCCGAAGACGGCGCGCCGAACGGGGTGTTGACCTTGTATTCACGCGGCTCGTTGAGAAGTTCGTAGAATCCGCTGCCGCCGAAGACGCCTATCTCGGCCTGTGGGTACTCAGACATGCTGCTCTCCTCGTAACGGGTATGGAAACGCGCGCCCTTCCGGGTCGCTCCTGCGATTCTAGAGGATACCCGTCCTTGGGGCGCGGGATGACCGCAGACGCCCCTGCCATCAGGCAGACCTTCTCGAATACTGCGAGTCCTCGTCAGCCCGAAACGGCCGATCGTCCTCGGCCGGTCTCGGGGCGTACAGCGGGCGCCGGAACAAGTTGCCGGCGTCGGTCCAGGATTCGTCAGCCCGCGTTGCGCCGCTGAGCAGCGCCGAGAAGCCCGCCGCCTTCGCGTCGAGGTTGTCTGCGTGGTGGAGCAGGAGCGCCTCGAATGTCGATGGCCTCTTGGGAGACCCCCACTCGAGTTCCCCGTGATGCGACACTACCGCATGCTCAAGTCGGGCGAGCCGGTCGCCGGAGATCTTCACACGTGCGCGCGAGGCGGCGTCGTGGAGCCGGTTCATGCCAAGAATCACATGGCCGAGAAGCCTGCCCTCGTTCGTGTAGCCGATCGAGACATCAAACGACAGCTCATCGACCTTGCCGACGTCGTGGAGCAGTGCTGCGGCAACGAGCAGATCCTGATCGACGTGCGGGTACTGCTCGCCAAGCGAGCGACAGAGTGACGCGACCGCGACGGTGTGTTCCAGCAGCCCGCCGAGATGGGCGTGGTGGAAGGACTGGGCGCCTGGACATGCTGTGAACCGCTCGAAGAACGATCGATCGCCGAACACCGCGCCGAGCAGGCTCCGCAGATCCGGATCGCTCACCGAACGAACGAGCGCCTTGAACTCGACGAGCAACTCCTCAGTCGAACGGGCTCCCGCAGCGAGAAGGTCCTCTGCGTCCCACGATGACGCCGCCTTCAGCGAGTCAACCGAGATCCGCTTGGCACCGCGGAAGCTGGTCACCGTACCGCGGACTCGCACGACGACCCCGACAGGGACTGATGACCCCTCGGGCGAAGGCTGGAAGTACACCGCCGGAATCTGACCGGTGCGATCGGCGAGTTCGAGGGCCAGATACGCCTCCGATGCCCGGGTCGCCCTGATCTCTTTCGCGCGAAGCGCAAACACGGCGTCGACCTTGGCACCCTCGGCTAGTTCGTTGACGTAGCAGGCTTTCATGATGGCGACCCTTCGATGCGGCTCTATCGTGATCGCATCGTAGCGTCGGGGACTGACACGCTCCGCTACGGGAGCGCTCGCACCTTGACGTGCGCTCCGGGCGACACGCCGTACCGGTCGGCGGCACTTCCCTTGTTGACGGCCAAGGTGAGCCAGCCGGAGGAATCCACGAGCGCGACAGGCTCCCCCTCGGCCACATCCGCGAACGTGCTCGCAAAGGGAACCGCGAGTGTGTTGTGTCCCATGCCAATCTCCAGCCGGGGCGAACGCAGTCCGATCTTGTCGATGTCCTCGGCGGGGATGTTGAACCTCAGCGACCCGAATCTGTCCGCCTCGAGGGTCTCGCCGTTCACGAACCCACCCGCGAGGGAGTAGGTGCCGAAGGGAGCGGGCACCAGCGAGTCGTCCTCGACCCGCGTTCCGAGCGAACTCGGGTCCACCCCGCAGGCGAGCGCCGCCGCCGCGGGAGCGAGCACGTCGCGCGCGTGAAACGTGGGAAGTGGCACGTCGCGGTCGAGCTTCTCGGCATCGAGGGCGACCGCGAAGCGAATCCCCCCGGCGCGAGCCGCGGCGGGCAGCAGGACTCCGTTGTCGGGACCGACAAGGCGCGCGCCGTCCTCGGTCACGATGCATAGATCGCGCCTGCCGCCGCCGACCCCCGGATCTACGACGACGAGGTGGATTGCCTCGGGGAGCTGATAGACGCCGCCCGCGGCCGTTGCGGCACCCTTGCGGATGTCGAACGGCGGGATCTGGTGTCCGAGATCCACGACACGCGCGAGCGGACAGGCCCGATAGATGACTGCGTGGCAGACACCGACCCAAGTGTCTTCAAGTCCGAAGTCGGAGATGAAGCCGATGATTGACGTCACGTTAGGCTCCTAGGGTGAACACCGGGCGCACGGGCTGCTCGTACTCTACTATGGTAGTACCCGAGTGACGGAGGATTCCTTGTTGGGTCTGAGACTGCCCACGCGTGTGACGAAACTGGCGCTCGTGGTCGCGCTTGGGGCGACGCTCGGCGCTGCGCTCGTCGGCTGTTCGACGCAAAGCGCGACCTTCGTGGACGGCAGCGCGACCTATGACGATACGTCTGTCATGACGCTCGCGGACAGCGTGGATACCTCCAAGCTCGCAAACACGCCAAGCAAGGATGCCGTGGCGCTCAGGCACAAGGCCCTGACGAAGCTGCGCTCCAAAGGTGGTAACGCGGTACTCGTCGCGGACATGCTCACGAAGACGTTCTCCGCCGAGACCCGCAGCGTCCCCGTCTACTTCGAGCGGGCGACATACAAGAACAAGCCAGCCGTGGTGGTTATTGAAGCCGCGGGGCCTGCGGAGGGCAAGCTGTCGACGAAGCGAGTCTGGGTCCTCGACGAGCAGGGTGGCGTGCTCTTCGTAGGAGCTCGATAGCCTCTACGCGTGTTGCTGGGGCACTCACCCGCACAGCTTGAGTCGGTACTCCTCGAGCATGTCGCCGGGCACGGAGTCGCTCCACCCCCTCTGAAGCTGATCCCAGATCGCCTCTCCGTCTCGTCCTGACGCACGCAGATCCTCCACGATGGATGCCAGGACGAACCGTGCCGCGCCGCGCGCTGGCTGCCCCCTACGCACTGCATGCCGTCTGACGACCGCCGAGAAGTACGCTTGGGCGCGGCGTTCGTCTGACGCGCTCCAGGAGCCAGCGTGACGGCTCAGAGCCCGTGCGGTGGCAACACGTGCCTCCTGTGCCACCTCAGGTGAGACGTCGCGCCCGATCGCCTGGGTCTCCAGACGACGCAGCGTTGCTTCGAGCATTGACGCGTACCGACCGTGCATCGATGACCTCCTTCGAACGTGTGTTCGGAGGCATGGTATCGACAGGCTCTGACACGCCCGCGCTTGCGCGTTGACTAGAGGCGGGTCACCAGCGATTCGAGCCAAAGTCGGAGCAGGCCCGCAAGCCAGATCTCGACAAAGGCCATCGCCATGGCGATCAGGATTGCTGCCCACGCGTCAGTGATGCGGTCGGCTTTGCGCTCGAATGGAGGCGTGAGGCACACCATGACGAGGTTGACTGCTGTGAGCGTGGCGACGATCGACACGGCGACCACAAGCGGGTAGGCCACGCCGAGCAGCGGTGCGCCGAAGCGAATCGCAACAAAGGCGACAGGCACCGTGCTGAGCCAGAGCAAGAAGGCGCCTCGGAGGATCGAGCACGCGTTCGCGGCTTCCCGTCCGCCAGAACTCGTCGTTGAGCATCGGCGCCAGCACCGCTCCGATAGCGTAGCCGGCCAGAAGCCCGGTGATCAGTCGCAGGTCGTTGGTCGTTGTCCGAAGCCCCGCGTACGAGCTCACTCCATCCAGACCCATCGCCGCGATCATGAGCGCGATGGCGACCCACCCCGAGGGCGCAGGGAACTCCCGCGGTCTACTCCCGCGATGAACGGCGGAGACGATCATCAACGAGAGCATGAATCCCAGATAGATGCCGGTGTCACGCGCACATACGGGGACCTGTGTGCCACCACCGAAGAACGAGCGTTCAGGAAGCTGGTGGCAAAGCCCGAAGCCCATCCAGTGCAGAAACGACTGAATCACGCGTACCGCCTTGATAGCCGAACGGCAGGCCGCGGATGCGGCCTGCCGTCAAGTGTCCGGATGGTCGGGATGGCGGGATTCGAACCCACGACCTCTCGGTCCCGAACCGAGCGCTCTACCAAGCTGAGCCACATCCCGGCGAGGCGCTATGCTAGCACTCCCGGTAACTCAGCGCAAAGAAGCGATTTCCGCAGGCACTGCAACACGATTCGCCAGGCGCCTGGCGCGCCACACAAAGAGGGGCCCGACCTCGTCGGTCGGGTCCCTCTGTCGTATCTACCGTGTCGAACTCGGAACTACTTCAGCAGCCCCCGCTTCGCGAGGTTCACGTGGCAGTTGGAGCAGTAGGTCTCCTGATGGCACTCGAAGCAGGCGTTCGCGCCGCTCGCCTTGACCACCGTGGGGTGATACCGCATCCACGGCTTGTCCGGGCACGGAGCCCTTGTGGTGGCACTCGTCGCAGTAGGCGACCTCATGGCACTTCAGGCAAGACGCCCGGTCACGCGCCTCCGGAAGTGATCAGCTGCAGCGTGCGTCCCGGCGTTGGCCTTGGAGGCGGGCGCCTTGGGATCCTTCATGCCGTAGCCGGCCGGGTGCGGCATCTCGACCTTGTGGCAGCCCTTGCAGAACGCCGAGTTGGGCAGGGTCGCCGCATCGCCCGCGTGACAGTACGTGCAGACGGTCGAATCCTTCTCGTACAACGTCGCGTGCGTGCCCACCGCGAGCGCCCGGCGCCTTGACGAAGCCCGGTGCCTTGTGCGATGCGGGAACGACCTTCTTCGCCGAGTGGCAGGCCACGCAGTCGGCCTGCTTGTGGCACTTCTCCACGCATCCGCCTGCGCCGCTCTGCGTCACCGAGGTCCCGTGGACCTTCATCCACGGCGTGGTCGTGGACGACCCCACGTGGTGGCAGTTGCTGCACATCTGCGGCCACGTGTGGCAGTTGAGGCAGACCTTGGGATCCTGTCGGCCGGTCTTGGCGTGGAACTGCTTGAACTCCTTGGTGTGCGGCATCTCGAGCTTGTGGCACGCCTTGCAGAACGGCGCGTTGATGCCGCCGGTGCCGTGGCAGACCTCGCACTCCTCGGTGGACTTCTGCGCCGTGACTGAGTGAACAGCGGTCGCCGAGGCGGCCTCGGACCCGTACTTGGTCATGGTCGGAGTCTGCGGATGCGTCCAGTACGGCTGCTTGTGCGAAGCCGGGAACACCTTGTTGGCGGTGTGGCAGTCGGCGCAGAACTGGGACGTGTGGCACGTGCCCAAGCACGACTTCAGGCCTGACTTCTCGACAGCCTTGGGGTGCTGCTGGGTCCCACGGCTGAGCCGGATCGTACTCGTAGTCGACCTTCTCGCCGTGGTGGCACTCGTTGCAGAAGTTCGGCTCCTTCTCCGTGTGGCACATCACGCACTTCTCGGGCATGAGCTTCGAAACCGCCGGGTGGCCCTTGGGATCCTTGGCGTCCTTGGGCTCCTTGAACTCCTTGGAGTGCGGCATCGGCGTGCCGTGGCAGGCGAGGCAGAACGCCTCCTTGTGGCAGGTGCCGCACTCGTTGATGGCGCCAACCGGCGGAATGATCTCGCCGACCATCTCGTGGGTGGTGGCATTCTGCTTCGAGGCTTCTTCGAACTCGGCCTTGCGCTCGCCGGTGACGATGTCTGTGCCCGTCTCCTTGCGAACCTTCGCGACTTCCTTCTCGACCTCGAGCGCGATCTCGGCGTGCTTCGCGACGAACGCTCCGGTGGCCTCGTGGCTGGGCGGGCGCAGATTGAAGCCCGCGGGGTGACATGCTTCGCACGCGCCGGGTGCCGGCGCCTTCTCTTCCTGCCCGTGGCAGCGGAAACACGCCGTCATCTCCATGAAGTCCGCGTGCTTGGTGCTCGGCTCGCCGGACTCGGGGTTCTTGAGCGTCAGCTCGAAGTCCTCGACGTGCGCGGTGCGGTTGTGGCAGAGCGTGCAGGTGACGGCCTTCTCGGCGTGCACCTTGTGGTCGATCTTGATGCCCGTCAGAGGGCGTGAACTTGCGCGTCGAAGGACTGTGGCACTGGGTGCACTTGTCCTCGGTCATCGTGAGCGCGACTTCGCTCTCGGCATTGAGCGGCAGCTCGTAGCTGTTGGTCACCGTCTGAGCCAGCTCGCCGAGCGCCTCGGCCTTGTGGATGAGGAAGATGACCGGGTTGGCGGCGACCGGCATGTGGCAAGCCATGCAGCTGATCTCAGAGTGCGCCGAGTGCTGGTAGGCCATGATCGTGTCGTCCTGGACCTTGTGGCATCCCTCGGAGCAGAACCAGCGGGTCGAGGTGACGCCCAGCACCGGGATCATGACGCCCGCGATCACGAGGATCGCCACGAGCGCCCAGATGATGAACCGGGGGCGAGAGGCCGGATTCTTGAACCCAGCCAGCGAGATCTTCGGCATTCGCATGCTCCTTGCTCGGTCGTTCACGTCATTGCGTGCAAGGGAGTCTGAACGCCCCTCTCCCCCACCCTATCTGAAGAAAGATATCGGAACGCGCACCCCACGACAACGCATCGGCGCGCTACTTCTCCTTCAAGTGCGATTCGACAGCGAATGCCGTCGTCCTGCTCGGGGGAGCGAGGAACGGCTCTTTCAGGCGCGAGCCGCGTGCAACCGATCGTGCTCAGCGCACCACGAGCGAGTCGGCCAGCCTGTTCAGCTCAAGGATCGCGGCCTGGATCCTGCGCGAAGTCTCGGCGGCCTGCGTCGAGACCAGCGCCATCTCCCGCATCGAGATCACGACCTGGTCCGACGCCGTGCGCTGCTGGCGCGTGGCGACCGAGATCTGCTTGGCGGAGTCGGTGGTCTCCTCCACCTGCTGGACGATGGTGTCGAGCGAGTCAGCGGTCCGGCGCGCGAGCACTTTGCCCTCTTCGACTTTGCGCGTTGCGCGCTCGGTCGACATGACCAGCGACGAGGACGACGACTGGATCTCGCGCACGACGCGGCCGATCTCGCTCGTGGACTCGGTCACCGAATCGGCCAGCTTGCGAATCTCCTCGGCGACCACCGAGAAGCCCCTGCCTGCCTCGCCGGCGCGCGCTGCCTCGATTGCGGCGTTGAGCGCGAGGATCTTCGTCTGCTCGGCGATGTCGTCGATGATGACGAGCACGCGGCCGATCTCCTGGCTTCGCTCGCCCAGCGCAAGGATGCGGTCCGAGGCGACCTGCGTGCTCTGGCGGATCTCCTCGATGCCTTCGGCGGTGTCGGCGACCGACTGCATGCCCTCCTCGGCGCTCGCCAGCGTGCGCTCGGCGGTAGCGGCAACCGACTGCGAGTTGTCGGCGATCTGCTTGGAGGTCTGCGCCAACTCCTCGACGGTGGCCGAGGTCTGCGCAACCGCCGCCGCTTGCTGCGCGGCACCCGACGCCTGCTCGTCGGTTGCGGAGAGCACCTTGCCGGTCAGCGAGCGGATCTCGTCGTTGACCGCTTTGACCTGAGTCAGCTGCCGAGACAGGTCGCCGAACAGCCGGTCGAGCTCAACGGTCATCTGATCCAAGTCGCCGCCGGGATCGACCTCGAGCCCGAGGCGCCGCTCGGCTTTGACGAGGATGCTCGCGATCTCCTTCTCGGCGACGCGCACAGCGATCACGTAGCACGCCCATCCGAGACCGACGCCCGCAGCGACGCACAATGCCGAGAAGACCAGCAGCGAGGGCGTGCTCTTGGGTGTCATCAGCAGGAGCGACACGATCGGGAAGACCAGCCCGATCGCCGCGCCGATCGTGAGCATCACGAGCCGGAGTCGCTTGCTCGTCGCGCCTGTCCTACGCTTCACGAACGCCCCTCTTCGCCGAATGTGGCTGCTTCAGGCTACATGGTACCAGTCAGTGATTCGGCTTCAGGGGTTGATATCGACATACCCCATAGGGTATTCTGGCATCACGCTCGCTAGCCGACTGAGCCAGTACGCTATGCCGAGAAGAGAGGACCGGAACCATGCCCCTGGTGACCATCGAGGAAGCCCGATGCGACAACAGCCCGTTCTGCCCCGCACGGCGCGCCTGCCCGAAGGGTGCGATCGTCCCGAACGGAATCGCGTACAAAGTGGTAGAAGAGAAGTGCACCGGGTGCGGCGCCTGCATGCGCATGTGCCCCATGGGTGCCATCAAGTTCAAGTAGAGAGGGCGACCCATGTCTGAACCGATCATCGTCGAGGTCTTCGACGTTCCCAGCACCACCGACTGCTTCTCGGGCGGTTGAGGCCCGTCGTGGTCTCCGGAGGAGATCACCGCTATCGTCGCGGCCGAGCTTCAGCGGCGCTTTGGTGACGATGCCAGCGTCCAGTACCGAAACGTCGATGACGCTTCCGTCCGCGCCGAGCATGAGGCGATCGTGACCGAGATCGAGACACGTGGACTGCTGTATCCCGTCACGGTGGTCGACGGCGTGCCGCTGTACGACGGCGCCGTGAGCTACCCCGCCATCATGCGAGCTGTGTCCAACAAGCTCGCCGATCGAGAGGCCGCACAGGCCTGAGGCCGGGGCTCGGTACGTGTGCGCAACGGCCAGTGGGGTAGACTTCACACCCATGACGACCGTAAGCATCTCGCGTTGCGCCACGTACGACCGACACGAGGTCGAGTCCGCACTGACCGCCGCCCTCTCCCCGCTCGGGGGGATGGCGGCTTTCGTGTCTCCGGGCCAGAAGGTGCTCCTCAAGGTGAACCTGCTCTCCCGGGCGCTGCCCGAGCGTGCGGTCACCACACATCCCGAGTTCGTTCGCGCGGTGATTCGCGCCGCGCGGGCCGCCGGTGGAAAGGTCTCGGTGGGCGACAGCCCCGGCGGGCCGAACACCGCGGGCGGCGTGCGCAAGATCTGGGAGGACTCTGGCATCGCAGCGGTCTGTGCCGAGGAGGACGTTCCGCTGCTGCTGTTCGACGACGCGTGCACTCGGGTCAGCAACGATGGCGGCGGGCTCTACGGCACCTTCACCCTCGGCGCCGCGGTCGTCGAGGCCGATGTGCTGATCACGCTGCCCAAGTTCAAGACACACGGCTTCATGATGTTCACCGGGGCCGTCAAGAACCTGTTCGGCTGCATCCCCGGTCTGGAGAAGGCCCAGTACCATCTCAAGGTTCCCGACCGGGATGACTTCGGCTCGATGCTGGTCGACCTCATGCTGACGTGCAAGCCGCACCTTGCGATCATGGACGCGATCGTCGGCATGGAGGGTGAGGGACCGGCCGGCGGTACTCCTCGGCAGGTCGGGGCGGTGATCGCGTCGGCGGACAGCCTGGCGCTCGACGTGATCGCGAGCTCGATGGCCGGGCTCGATCCGATGGAGGTCTACTCGAACAAGGCTGCTGCCCGGCGCGGCATCGGACCGTCCTCGGCCGACGAGGTCGAAGTCGTGGGCGAGGACTGGCACGCGCTTGCGCCCGAGGGATTCAAGCTGCCTGCGAAGGATCTGTCGGCCATGATGCCGATGTGGCTCGGCAAGCGAATGCGCGGTTGGACCACGTCTCGACCCTACCTGCAGACGCCAGGGGACTGCACGCGCTGCAGGAAGTGCCAGGAGAGCTGCCCCGTGGCCGCGATCGTGGTCGGTGACGGCGGACCCGTCTTCGACCACGGACTCTGCATCCGCTGCTACTGCTGCCAGGAACTGTGTCCGCCGCAGGCGATCGGCCTGAAGGTTCCGCCGATCGCGCGGTTCGCCACGCGCGGACGCGGGAAGTAGCGGCGGCTCCTAGCGCGAGCGCGGCGTGAACCGGTCGACGAACAGCCCCACCAGCCCGCGATCCCAGAACTGGTCCCACCCGCTATCGCCGGGCGGCGGGAGCGTGGCGTCGTAGCGTCGGCGGGCTTCGGGGTCCTTCAGCACGCGATAGGCCTCGTTGATGCGCTGCATCTTGCGCGTCGACTCCGCGCGGCGATCAGCCGTCGCCCGGTCGGGGTGATGCTTCATCGAGAGGGCCTTGTACGCGCGCTCGATGACCTCGGGGTCGGCATCGCGAATGACCTGGAGCGTCTGGTAGTGGTCCACAGGGGCCCTCTGTTCGCCGGTTGTCGGACTCAGTGAAGCTTACAGGTCTGCCGAGGAGCCTGTGTCGGCAGCACGTACTGCTGTTCGACGTGCGGGCAGCGGGGGTTGGCGAGCAGCCTCGGATTCCTCGCAGATGTCGACCTCCACGAGCGCTGGCGGAGGGCTGCTCGGCGCCGGGTCTTCGGAGTTCGCTCGCTCGTCACGACGGCCGACCGACATGTGCTCACGCCAGATTCTCGCCGGGAAGCTGCCCCCGGTGACGGCGATGCCGTGCACGTTGGTCATGGGCACCTGCGCCTCGCGGTTGCCCACCCAGACCGCCGTGGCGACATCGCCGGCCCATCCCACGAACCAGGCATCCCGATACGACTGGGTGGTCCCGGTCTTGCCCGCCGCCCACACCGGGAGCTTCGCCTCGACCCCCGTCCCGCGCTGGATGACCTCGTGGAGCATGTTCGCGGCCTGCGCGGCGACTGCCGGGGCGATCGCCTGCGTGCTCTCGACGGCGCGCGTGTGCACGAGCCGCCCGCCGTCGTCGGTGACCATGACGAGGCCGCTCGGCGGCACGCGCTTCCCGCCGTTGGCGATGGTTCCGAACGCCGACGCCATCTCGAGCGGCGAGACGCCGTTCTTCAGGCCACCGAGCGCGATTGCCGGGTCGGGCGAGAGCGCGGTGGTGATCCCCATCCGCTTGGCCGTCCGCACGACCTTCTCGGGACCGATCTGCATGATGAGCCGAGCGAACACGCCGTTGACCGAGAAGTCCGTCGCCGCCTGAAGCGTCATGGTTCCGGCCGCGAACCGGTTCTCGTAGTTCTGGACGGTCCACACCCCGTCCTTGACCGGCACCGAGTAGGGCGCGGTCTCGAACACGGTGCTCAGGCCCGATGCCCTCCTGGAGCGCGGCCACGAGCACGAACGGCTTGAACGCCGAGCCGGGCTGCCTGCGGCCCTGCGCGGCCAGGTTGAACTGGTTGGCCTTGAAGTCCCGGCCGCCGATCATGGCGAGCACCCGCCCGTCGGACGGGCGCAGCGAGACGAGCGCGACTTCGGGGTCGCCGGGAGCCGACAGCTGCGTCGCGGCCTTCTCGGCCGATGCCTGAAGCCGAGGGTCGAGACTCGTGTAGACGCGGAGGCCGCCGGCGTAGACCTTCTCGGCGCCGAGCGTGTCGATGAGGTCCTGCTTCACGTACTCGACGAAGTACGGCGCCACGACGCCGGCTTCCTTGCTCGGCGCGAACACGAGCGGCTTGGCCCTCGCCTCGCGCTCCAGCTGCGCTGTGATGTAGCCCCTGCTCGCGCATCTGCCGGAGAACAACGTCGCGCCGCTTGGTGGTCGCCTCAACCGCTGCCGAACTGACGGACGATGAGCCGTAGCGCGACGGGGATCGGATGATACCGGCGAGCGTCGCGCTCTCGGCAAGGTCGAGCGCCGAGGCCGGCTTGCCGAAGTAGCGCTGGGCGGCGGCCTCGACGCCGTAGGCGCCGCGCCCGAAGTAGACGGTGTTGAGGTAGGTGACCAGTACCGCGTTCTTGTCGTTCTTCGACTCGAGCTCGTAGGCGAACAGCGCCTCCTTGATCTTGCGGGTCACCGTGCGTTCTCGGCCGGTGTAGAGGATCTTGACGAGCTGCTGCGTGATCGTGCTGCCGCCCTGCTCGACCTCGCCTGCCGCGACATTCGCGCCGAGCGCACGTCCGATGCCCGTGAAGTCGACGCCGTCATGCTCGTAGAAGCGGCGGTCCTCGATGGCGACCACGGCGTCGCGCAGGTACTCGGGCATGTCCCTCAGCGCGACGAGCGTCCGGTCCTGCTCGCCGTGCCACTCGGCGATGACGCTGCCGTCAGCGGCGTACACGATCGACGTGCGGGCGGTCTTGATCGCATCCGGATTGACGCCAAGGTCCGGGAGCGTCGTCGAGACGCGATAGAGGTAGAACGCGAGCGAGAAGGAGAGGACGCAGACGACCACGAGGGCGCCGAGCACCCACGAAAGTATCGGGACAACGCGGTTCGAGAGCCGCACTGCGACGTCCTCCAATGGCGACAGGTCGCGTACACTAGCGCCGTCGAGCATCCTTGAGCGTGAGGGCCTGCCCGCCCGTGACATCGATCCTGCCTCGCACGGAAAGCGGCGCGCATATGGTAGCACGCAGGTTTGATACCAATACCGCCTCCCCCGACGCACGGGGGTTCTTCGGCCAGCTCTTCGACATGTGGCGGCGGCTCGTCACCCGCTGCGCCGACGCGCTCGTCGACCTGCGCCAGCGTCTCGCCCCGGCCGAGAAGCCCGAAGCCGAGCGCCGCCCTTGGCTGCTGCGCCGAAGCGTCGTGTGGCTCGGGTGTGGCGCGCTCGCTCTGGGCATCGGGATCGGCGTCGCCTTGCACCCCCGGGGCTGCCACGCTCGCTCGCCGTGTGGGCCGGCGCGCAGTCTGCGCTCTGGGCGGTCGTGCGCTGGCTGCTGATGCGCTACACCGGTCACGGCGTGGCGCGCGATCGCGCGGCCCTGCTCGGCGCGTCGTGCCTCGGGCTCGTCGCCTACGCTGCCGCCGTGACCCCGGAGCTGCGTGTCGCCGCGTGGGTCGCCTCGGCGGCGATCACCTGGCTGGCGTTCGTCGCGCTGGGTGACACTCGGCGTGAGGCGGCACGCACGGTCGGCATCGCGTGGGGGGCGCAAGCGCTCGTGGTCGCAGCGAGCTGGATCGCGCGCAGTGGCGTGATGGCGTTCCTGACGAGCCGAGTCTAGACGGCGGCGAGGGGTTCGGCGGCGCGACCGGAGATCTCGGACCACACCACCCCGGCCAGCACCAGGCCCGCCCCGACCAGCTGCACCGGCGCGAGGGTCTGCCCGGGCAGGAACACGCTGACGAGCGCGATCGTGAACAGCGGCTCGAGCGTCGACACCACCGCCGCCTGCGACGGGCCGAGGCCGCGGATACCCTGCAGGTAGAGCACGATCGCCGCGAACGTGGGGATCACGACGATCGCCGCCATCAGCCACCAGGCCTCAGGTTCCCACGCGGCCGGCGAGAGCGACTGGCCGACGCCGAGCGCAAGCCCCCCGGCCATCAGCGAAGCGATGGCGAACGTGTACGTCATCATGACGAGCTGCGATCGGCCCGGAAGCCAGCGGTGCGACAGCAGGTTGAACAGCGTGTAGCCCACGGCAGCGCCCAAGCCCAAGCACGATTCCCTGCCACTGGGCCCGCGCTACGCCGCCGACAAGCCCAACCACCAGCGCGCAGCCGAGAAACGTCACGAGCACCGCCGACGCTCGCTGCCACGACGCCTTCTCGCCGAGAAACACCCAGCTGGCAAGCGTGACGAACGCTGGGTATGCGTACAGAAGCACCGCGACGACGGCCGCATCGGCGAACTTCAGCGCGAAGAAGTAGCACACCGACGCGGCACCGTAGCCGGTGATCGCGAGGGTCGCGAAACGCAGCAGGTCGCTCCTCGGCACCACTAGAGATGATGGACCGCGCAACGCCGAGACCAGCCCCAGCAGCGCGGCCGCGAACATGAACCGCCAGGCGAGCAGCGGGAGCGGGGTGGCATTCGCGTCGTAGGCGAGCTGCGCGAGCACGGGCAGCGTGCCGAAACAGGCGGCCGAGGCGACCACCACTGCGAGCGACCATCTTCTCGACACGATACCTCCCCTCTACTGCTTGGCGCGTCTTCGGATTGCGTGGCACCTGCAACGAACTGAACGTCCCACACTGCCTGCGACCGGGTCAATCCTGCGATGCTAGACTGCTCGCACGTTTCTCGATCCAAGGAGCAATCGCCCGCATGTCCGCAAGCACCCGCAGGTTCGCGCTCTGGACGTCGGCCGCCGTCTGGGCCGGCGTCATCTTCATGGTTTCGGCGGTACCCGGATCGAAGCTCCCGGGTCGCATCCCTCCGGAGGTGGGGCATCTCGGCGAGTACTTCGTGCTCGGTGCGCTCCTCTACCTTGCGCTGCGCGTCGATCTCTCGCCAGGCAAGGCGCTCGCCTTTGCGGTGGTGATCGCCTCGGCGTACGGCGTCACCGATGAGTTCCACCAGCGGTTCGTGGTACTGAGGACCCCTGACGTCTACGACTGGGTCATCGACACGATCGGCGCACTGGCCGGCGCTTCAGCAGCGCTGCTCGTGCTACGCAGATCGGGCAGATCGCCAGCGACGCTAGTACACCCCGCTCTGGGCCGCCGTGTTCGGATCAATGCCGAGCTGCCGGATCTTGATCTTGAAGTCGTGCGCGTTGTGAGCCATCGCAATCGCGTCATCGAGCGTGATCTTCTGGTCGCGGTACAGGGTGAGCAGCGACTGGTCGAAGGTCTGCATCCCGTAGTACTCGCCCTCTTCCATCGCGTCCCGGATCAGGTAGGTCTTGTCGGCGTCGCCGATGTACTCCCGCACGGTACCGGTCATCACGAGCACCTCGACCGCCGGCACCAGCCCGCCCTGGATCGACGGGATCAGCCGCATCGAGATGATGCCCTTCAGCGTCGCCGCCATCATCAGACGGACCTGCTTGTGCTGGTAGGGCGGGAAGAAGTCGATGATGCGGTTGATGGTCTCGGTCGCGTCGATCGTGTGCAGCGTGGAGAGCACCAAGTTCCCGATCTCGGCGGCCGTCAGGGCAGCAGCGACGGTTTCGTGATCGCGCATCTCGCCGATGAGGATCACGTCGGGATCCTGCCGCACCACGTGGCGCAGGGCATCGGCGTAGCTCTCGGTGTCGACCCCGATCTCGCGCTGGTTCACGATGCACTTCTTGTCGGCGTGCAAGACCTCGATGGGGTCCTCGATGGTGACGATGTGACCCTCGCGCGTGCTGTTGATGTGATCGATCATCGCGGCCAGCGTGGTCGTCTTGCCGGATCCGGCCGTGCCGGTGACCAGGATGAGCCCACGCGGTTCGTCAGCCAGACGCTGGATGACCGCGGGCAGGCCGAGTTCGGCGATGGTCGAGCGCTCGGTGGCGACTCGACGCATGGTGATGCCGACACTGCCGCGCTGATGGAAGACGTTGACCCGGAATCGGCCAACGCCACTGACCGAGTAGGCGAAGTCGAGTTCGTGACGATGGTCGAAGCCCTGACGCTGGGCCTCGGTCATCATGCCCTCGGCGAGCAACCTCGTCTGTTCGGAGTTGAGCGTAGGCAGCTCTTCCATCACGACAAGGCGACCCGCGAGTCGGATAGCCGGCGGGCTGCCCACCTTGATATGCAGGTCCGAACTCCCGCGGTCGGTCATGATCTTGAGCAGGCCGTCGATGTCCGCCATCGCTTGTGGTCATCCCCCTAGAAGCTCGCTGGTCCGCCGCCTCAGTCTACTGTACCCGCAACACGGATGGCAGTTCACACACGACGACGCCCCGCCGGGGCGTGCCAGCGGGGCGTCGGTGGTACGTTCGGATGCCGGGTTCGCCTACGGGCGACATGCCCCGACGTAGTTGCTGCGAAACGCCGGCGAGATCTTGACCACATCGCCGGAGTTCGGCGCGTGGATCATCATTCCGCCGCCGACGTACATGCCCACGTGATGGATGGGCGAGCCGAAGAAGACCAGGTCCCCCGGCGCGAGGTCCTTGCGCGACACGCGCTCGCCTGCGTTGATCTGATCGCGGGAGACCCTCGGGATGCTCACGCCCACCTGTCGGTAGACGAACGAGGTGAACCCCGAGCAGTCGAACGTGTTGGGGCCGGTTGCTCCCCAGACGTAGCGGGCGCCCAGGTACTTCCTTGCCACGGAGACGATCTCGCTGCGGGGCGCGCGCTGCGGTGGCGGGAAGTTGCCGCCGTCCCCACCCCCCGAGTATGAACGCGCCCTGGCCGCACGTGCCGCCTCTTCGCGGGCCTGCAGGATGCGGACCTCGGCCTCGATGCCCGCGAGCTTGGCCTTGCGCTCGGCGAGCCGCGCTTCGATCTGCTTCTTGTTCGACAGCATGATCTTCTGCTGCTTGGCGGCCGCCTTCTCCTTGGCGGAGACCTCGGCGTGCGCCTCTTTGGCCTCGGCGCGAACGACCTTCATCTCCGAGGTGGCGCTCGCGTCCGCCTGGTTGAGGTCCTTGAGCACGTCCCACGTCGCGGCGAACTGCTCGAACGTCTTCGCGCCGAGCAGAACGTCGACGACACCGAGCTGGCCGGTGCGATACATGTCGTTCGCGCGGGTGTTGAGGTGCGTCTGGAGTATGTCGATGCGCTTCTCGGCCTTGATGACGCGCTTCTTGGCCTTCTTGGTCTCCGAGACGAGCTTGTCGTGCTTCTCGTGGGCCGCGTTGTAGCGCTCGGCCGCGTACTCGGCGCGGGTATCGAGAGCCTCGACCTGCGCCTTGACTCGGGCGGCCTGTGCCATCTTGTCGGACGATGAGGGTTCGGCCACCGCCGGAGCGGCGGCGCAGATGAGCGCTGCGGAAATCAGCAGCACGAAGACATGTTCTGATGCGTGACTTCAGTTTGATTCTCCCGTGCAGGGGGCAGGGCGCTCGTGGAATGGTACCACGGTGGGGTAGCTCAGTCGAACGCGACACACACCGCATCGAGCAGAAGAACCGCAGCTCGTTGGTCCTCTCGCTCGTCTGCCGAGCGGGCTCTCGCCCACCTCGACGACGACCTCGTGGGCTTCCGTCGCAGCGGCCAGTGCGGTCACAAGCCGTAGAGGAAGCAACTCCGGTGCCGCCATGCTGACGACGGGGCGGCCGCGACACGATTCGCGCAGTGCCGGTCCCGCAGAGCCGCAGCGTCACGACGCCGGGCGGCACCACCTCATCGGCGGCCAGGACGTGCATCAGCGCCTGCGCGGAACTGGCATGTGCGAGGTTGACGAGCCTCTCGGCAACGCGCTCACCGGCCTCGTCGTCACCGACCACCACGAGCCGCACGCGCGCGAGCACCTCGGCCGCGCGGACCGGCGCGATGTGCGCGGCGGAGTGGGCCTGCGCGTCCTTGCCCTCCCACACGTGTCGGAGGTTCAGGATCGTGCGAGCCGTCTCGGGCCCGGCGATACCGTCCGCGGGGAGTCCCGAGTTCACCTGGAACTCGCGAACCGCGCGCTCGGTGAAGGTGCCGAAGATGCCGTCGATCACCCCGCACGCGAAGCCGAGCACGCTGAGCGCCTGCTGCAGCACGCGCACGTCTGCGCCGTGGAAGTGCGGCATGCGCAGGTAGAGCATGCGATCGCCCAGCGTGAAGCCCGCATCGACAAGCGCCGACCAGGTCTCATCGCCGACGAACCCGTCCTCGGCAAGACCGTGCTGTCTCTGGAAGCTGCCAACCGCCTGCGCGGTCGCGCCCAAGAACACCCCGTCAACGCCGGTCGGCCCCAGCTCATAGCCGAGGGCGAGCAGGCGACGCTGGATATCTTCGACGGCGGGCCCGCGATCTGAAGGCCGCACTGGTTTCATGGCTTGAGCTGTTCCCTCGACTCGAGCGGACTACAGGAGACCCTGGCGTCCGCGATACCGGTCCACGCCTGCCTGGATCCTCGTGGATGCGCTGTCGCTGACCCGCAGGAACCGTCTTACTTCCATCGCGAGCATCGTGTCCGGGTCATACGAGCTGGGCGCCATCAGCGGGTCGCCGTCGCAGTCTATCACGCGGCCTTTTGCCAACGCCTGGAGCACGGGATCGACCCGCTGCGCCGATAGGCCGGTCGCGCGAGCAACGCGGTGGGCGTCCACGGACTCGTGAGCGTGGGCGCGAAAGAACGCGATGACCTCACGCACGGCAACTTCCGTGGCGCGGTCGTCGGGAAGCAGTGCCAGCGTCGTTCGCAGGCCCACTCGCGCCCCCTTCTCCTGCCCTATACGTAACCGTGTCGTTGCATGTCAGGCAGGGTAGATGCCCTGTATAGTACTACCCGTACGAAATCCCTGCTCTACATCGCGGGGAGTTCTTGAGGAGCCCCGATTCACGCAGAAATGCGCCGTGGCCTGTCGCATGACTGTGGGCGGCGCGAGTCTTGCTGAATGGTTCGTCCGTTGTCTCGGCGTGGGTGCCGATGCTCGAAGGTATATGAGTTCTTCTTCGTTCAATGCTCGGTTCACACGGAGGTAGCAATGAAGGTTCGCAGGTTCGCACTTCGCGCAGCGGCACTGAGCCTGGTGCTCGCGTTCGCGGTTTCCGGCGCTTCGGTCGCGCTTGCCGAGACGCCGATTGATGTGAGCGTCAACGGTCGCGTCTTCTCATATCCCGGCACGAGCACGGTGAGTGTCTCCGACTGGGTGAACAACTCGCTCGCGCCGGCGGTGTATGTTGCGCCCGTGAATGCGACCCGCAGGGTCATCGCCAAGCGTCGTCGGATCGTGTTCACCGCGCCACGCAACGGCTTCAAGCTCAATACCGCCGGCTCGATCAGCGCGCTGCAGGCGGCGGTCGACGAGTCGCCGACCGTGAGTCCTCGGCCGGTCGCGCTGCCCTTCACGACCCCTGCGCCGATCAGTCACGCACTGGGACCGGACGATCCTGGTCTCGCTCAAGCAGCGCAAGATCTACCTCTACAACGGCACCAAGGTCATGAAGACCTACCGCTGCGCCATCGGTATGCCGGGCTATCCCACCCCGAGGGGCACATTCGTCATCAAGCGCAAGGTCAAGATGCCGTCGTGGACCAACCCGGGCGGCGCTTGGGGCCGTGGCATGCCGAGCTACATCGGCCCGGGCCCGAGCAACCCGCTCGGCACCCGCGCGCTGTACCTCTACCGCGGGAACAGCGACACGGGCATCCGCTTCCACGGCACGACCAAGACGAGCTCGATCGGGCAGGCCGCGAGCCACGGATGCATGCGCATGAAGCGCAAGGACGTGGAGCGGTTCTACAAGCAGGTTCCGGTCGGGACGACGGTCTACATCGTGAAGTAGCGTTACGTCACCGCAGGACATCAAAGAGAGGGCCCGCGCGATTCGCCGCGCGGGCCCTCTCTTTGTGTTCGTGAAGCACGCTCGCGCCACCCGCCGGCCCGCTCGGCACCCCAGCTTGCGCATCGTGCTGGGGCCAGACGGCCCCGAGTCGCCGCAGCTACGGAGCCACGAAGAACGCCACACCGTCGAGCTGGTAGATGGCCGAGAGGTTGGCATGCACGCTGGCCTTCTCGGCTTCAGACGCCGTGTAGAAGTGGGAGCCGTTCTTCTTGTTGTAGAAGCGGTAGACCGGCACGGTGCCGGCCGCCGGTGTGGCGGACACGTTGTACGCGGGGCCGTCGAGCTGGTAGATCGTCGAGAGGTTGGCTAGCACGCTGGCCTTCTCGGCTTCAGACGCCGTGTAGAAGTGGGAGCCGTTCTTCTTGTTGTAGAAGCGGTAGAGCGGCGTGGTGAATGCTGAGCTCACCCGATAGGCCGGGCCGTCAAGCGAGTAGATGGCCGAGAGGTTGGCTTGTCACGCTGGCCTTCTCGGCTTCAGACGCTGTGTAGAAGTGGGAGCCGTTCTTCTTGTTGTAGAAGCGGTAGACGGGCGAGAACGTGGCTGTGGAGGGATACCACCATCGTGACGTTCTTGGTCAGAGTGCCGCCCGAAGTGATCGTCACGCTCTGCGTCACGGTCGTGTAGCCGGTCTTGGAGTAGGTCGCGGTGTAGGTGCCCGGTGCGATGCCGGAGAGGGTGTAGGTGCCATTGGCGGCCGTGATTGTCGAACCGTTACCCGGCACGGAGACCGTGACGCCGGCGAGCGCGACTGCGCTCGAGGTCACGGCACCGTTCAGGGTGCCGGGAGCGACTGGAACGAGGGTCATCGTGACGTTCTTGGTCAGAGTGCCGCCCGAAGTGATCGTCACGCTCTGCGTCACGGTCGTGTAGCCGGTCTTGGAGTAGGTCGCGGTGTAGGTGCCCGGTGCGATGCCGGAGAGGGTGTAGGTGCCATTGGCGGCCGTGATTGTCGAACCGTTACCCGGCACGGAGACCGTGACGCCGGGAAGCGGACTGCCGCCCGAGGTCACGGTGCCGGACAGGGCGCCGGGCGCGACAGTCCCCCACGAGCCGTCGATGAGGGTCAGGCTCGTGCCCTCGGCCGGCTGCAACTTGTCGGCGAGAGGCGCTGATGTCTTCTGGTTGTAGAAGAGGGTCGGCAGACCCGAGCCGATACGGCTCGATGAACTGCACGACATAGTAGTTGCCCGTGCCCACCTTGGGATAGAGCCCCGTGAAGCTGTAGTTGCCGCCGAGCGACCGTCAGGACGCTGCGCGGGCTGATTCAGGTCGAGCACGCCGCCGGTGTATGAGAGGAGCTGGACCATCACGTCCTGCGTGCCGCGTTCCGTTGATCCTCACCGTCCCGCTGATGCTCGAGGCCCTGTCGAGCGCGGCATTCTTGCCCGAGACCGTCTGCCCGTTGGTGACGGCGATCGGGGTGGAGGCTCCTTCGGTGAGCTTGTTGTCGAACCACTCGGTCAGATAGGTGGTCGGAGCCGGATCGGAGAACCTGACCTGGTAGGAGCCCGTGCCGAGCCCCGTGAGGTCGTAGGTGCCGCCGGGGCCGGTCTGTCACGGTGCGAAAGACGAGTGCCGTTGCCGCCCACGACGTAGGCGTCAACCTGGATGGCCGTGACAGCGCCGCGCCGCCGTTGGTCGCGTGACCGTCCCGGTGATGTGACCGGTGTTGCCCTTGGTCTGCCAGTTCAGGACCGTGTTGCCCTGGGCGGCCCCCGCCGGGCTCGTGATGGCGATGTAGTAGGTCCTGCCGGCCACCGCAGGGAACTCAACGTGGCCGAGGGGATCAGGTCGCCGAGGCAGGAAGGATCTCGGGAACCTCGACCAGCGAACCCACCGTGGCGCCCGTGTAGGCCCTGACGTCGGTGGGAAGCGGCTCGGGGCCGGTGGGATCGATGCTGCCGATCGTGTCGAAGCTCACGATGTCGTCGGCCGGAGCGATCCACTTGTACCAGATGGATGCGGTGTTCCCGTCGAGGGTGGCACCTCGCCGGGGTCTGAGGGTCGCGCCCACGTTCGTTCCCGCGATGGTTCCGGATGCCGCAGGAGCAAGTGCCGATCCTGCGGCAACGGTGGCGAAGACGTCGTTCGCCGGCGCCGCGAACGCGAACGTCGCGCCCGCCCCCAGAATCGCGGCCGTGAACAGGGCAAACGCGACGAAGGACAACCAACGACTGCGCATAGTGCGCTCCTCGTACTCCTACGGTGCGGCCGGAAACGCTGCCGCGGCCTTCTCGGCGAGCGTTTTCGCATCAGCAGGAGGGCCGGAGAGGTCACGATGACCTCGAAGCATACCGCCCTCTACGGAAGACGACTGATGCAAACCGCGTACCGTCAGTGCCGAAATAGCCTGAGACTCCTCTAACGGTCACCTGCGCCTGGTCCTTGGAGTACAGGCCCTTGCTCAGTCCATCGACGAACTGCTGCGCAGCGCTCTCCGATCCACGGTCGTGAACAGCCCAAACGACGTTGGTCACGCCGGACCCGCGGCGTTCGGCTCACCGGCGACCGTCGCGTCAGGAGCGATGATCTGCGACGAGCCGAGCGAGAAGCCCGTCCATCGCCTCGGGCAGCAGCTTCTCAGCTCGATGGCGCCCAGGAAGGGGTCCGGCGCGTTGGGGTCCGGGGCCTGGTCGCGGGGGTGCGTCGGGCCCGGACGTCGATGGGCGACGCGTCGCAGATGCGGACTTCTTGAGCTCGGCGAGCTTCTTCTTCGCCGCCGTGTTGCCGGGGTCGACGGAGACCGCGTGCTCCAGCAGCGCGATCGCTGTCGGCGTGGCCTCGTTAGACAGCGCCGACATCGCGTTGTCGTAGTCGGCCTTGCTCTGCTGCTCGGCGCTGAGCTGAATCGTCGCCGGCGCCGGAGGCCGCCTGGACGGGGCGAACAGCGAGCCCGCGACGATAGCGGCGACCAGCACCGCAACGGTGATGCCGCTGCGGATCAGCGTCTTGCCGGCTCGGCATCTTCACTCGGAGTCCGCCTCCGTCCAGCTCGCCGCCTTGCCGGCTTCGAGCGCCTCGGCGTCCAGCGCGGTCACGCCGCGGTCGGCGGCGTTCTCGATGGCGATTCCCGCGGCGAGCGAGAATGCCTTCAGGCTGCCATCTGCACCGTCGAGCAGCGCCGAGAGGACGGGGTCGCCTACGGTGAGCGGCGCGGCTGCCGGGCAGCGGCGCCGCGGCGAGCCAGCGATCGATCATCGCGACGTCGATGGCGTCGGGCGCCTCCTCCAAGGGCGATGAGGCCAGGGAAGTCCCACTCGAGCTGCGTGCCCGCGCCGAACTGCTCCTCGAGCTCGGGCACTGCGTCGCGTTCGAGCAGGATCGACGACGACCGCATCGGCCTCGAGCATCCAGCGGAGCTCCGAGAGCGTCCCTGCGATCTGAGAGCGCAGGTCAGCGGGCGTCTGGGCCCAGTTGTCGAAGCCGTCGTAGATGAGGACGATCTTGCGGAACCGGATGCGGGCGAAGCGCACCAGGGCCGACAGCGTCTTGCGCGGCGCCTTGGTGATCGTCAGCTCGGCGGTCAGAGCCACCAGGCCGCGGTCCTGGTAGACGCGCAAGCGCGCGCGCGATGACCGGCGAGAGGTGGACTTTGGTGTACTCGACGAGGTAGTCGAGAATGGCCCGCTCGACGTCCTCCTCCGGCGGCGCCTCCTCGGCGAGGATCATCTCGGTGCCGGGCGCGTCGCCGATGGCCCCGTCGAGCTCAGGCGGCGCTGTCGTCCTCTTCGACGTCGGACAGAAGGTCCATGGAGCGCGTGTCGGCGACCTCGGCGAGTTCCGGGCGACGCTCGACCTTGGCGATGCCGAACACATCGGCCACCGCCTGCGCGGGATCCTCGGCGAAGCGCGCCTGGTAGGCCGCGAGCGCCTCCTCGCCCAAGACCTGGTAGGCGATGAGACTCTCGTCGGGCTCCGCGAGGATCTTCTCCACGTAGAGGGCGAGCGTGGTGTCGAAGTCGCGGAAGGCGATGCGCTCCGCGACGATCTGCAGCGTGGCGCGCACGCGGCCGAGACGCATCATGAACATGAGCACGTAGGCGTGGAGCACGTCGAGGCCTTCGTCGGTGGCCAGCGAGCGCTCGACACGGGAGATTGCACGGTTGTGGTAGTACGCGGGCATCAGCTCGGACTTGAACACGACGATCGGCTTGGCCTTCGGCTGCATCAGCGGCTGCGTCGAGCGTCGCCAGGAACGCGTTGGACTGGGAAGCGACCTCAAGGTCGATGGGGCTCGAACTCGCTCTCCGTGTCGGAGAGCGCGAACGGATTGGCCACCAGTCCGAGCGACCGGTAGCGGTCAATGTCGAACTTCTCCTTGATGTCCGGGTTCACGCGAACTCCTTCGACGGTCAGTGCGCTGACTTTGAGGCGTGGGCACCATGGTACTGCGACTGCAGCAGGACTTTCAGTTGATCGGTCCTTCGAAGCAGGGGGCCCCGGACCTTGTCGGTCCGGGACCCCCCTGAATCACACTTCGAAGTCCTGGGATGAGGACCTCAGTAGCGTCAGGTGACGACTACTTGTTGTGACAACGCTCGCACACGCCGCGGTTGTTGGCGCGGAGGAGTGAGCTCGTGCCCTGGTTGTTCAGGTTGTTGTAGCTACCCTTGTCAGGATCGACGCCAGGGATGCCGTCGGTAACCGGAATGTAGACTGCCCGCCGTGTTGGTGGCCAGGTGAGCCGCAGCCCAGCCGGTCATCTCAACGGAGCTACCATGCGCACGGTGGCAGGTCAGACAGCCGATGTAGCCGTCAGTCCAGTCGCCGCCGCCGCTGCCGGAGTTCTCAAGCGGAACCCACTTCGGCGTCCTCGACAACTGCCTCTTGCAGCGCACGACCGACGCCGGTGCCGGCGGCCATGTTCTGGTCGACAGCGTGGCGGTGGTAGGCCTTGGTGCCGACCTGAGCGCGCGGCACCCGTGCCAGGCAGGTACGGGTTGTAGTTGTAGCGTCACAGCGGCGGCCGCGTTGGCCTGGTTGTAGTTCGTGTGACAAGCCGAGCACCAGACCGATATCGACTTGGTCTGCGGCAGCGTCTCCGTGTGCAGGATCGGCGTGCCGTCGGTCTTGGTGTAGTTCGGACGGTACGCCGCCATCTGAGCAGCGCCATCCTCATGCTTCAGCCAGCCACCGTTGGGCAGCGAGCCGACCTGAACGCCGCCACCGGGATTCGCGACATAGGTCGGAACCGGGTAGCCGACTTCGTTCGAGAAGACGAACGGGGTCGGGGTCAGACCGTCAGCCGCGTAGCCACCGACGGTGACGCCGTTGACCTGGGCCTTCAGGAGGCGGTAGTTCGACGTACCGTGAGGATCGTGGCAGTCGGTGCACGTGAGTGCCACGCCGCCGCCGTAGTTCAGCGGTGATGCGCCAGCGCCCCACAGCGGGCCGGTGACGTCCATCTTGTGGGCCGAAGAAGCGGCCTTGTAGGAGATGGACGCGCTGGTCTGCCATGCGTACGGGTCAGGCATGCGGTTGAAGCCACCGCCGTTGAGCGGGGCGTTGAACGTCGATGCCGTCTGGTACATCGACAGTGACCGCGCCACCATCACCAGGTGGTGGTGGAGCCGGTGGTGCCGACGCTACGCCGATACTGACGCCGATGGGCCGCTGTCGAAGATACCGCTTGCAACGTTGGTCGAAGCGCCAGGGGCAGTATCGCCGTGGCAGGCGTTGCAGAACTCGGTCATCGTGGCGGCACTGCCAACGAGCAGTGCGCTCTCGTGATCGGTCCCGAGCGCGTCTGTCCAGCCCACGGTCGAGAACGACGTGTGAGCGCGGTGACAGCCAGCGCACGAATCGGTGTCATCGAGGTAGCCACCGTGAGGACCGAAGTTCGCGTAGGCAGAGCCCACAAACGCGAGGCAGAGAGCCAGCTGAGGGCCAGTACGATAGAGATTCGCTTCAAGATCTTCACCTCCCTGTGACTAGTGGATCGCGCAAGCGATGCACGGATCGAATGACTGGGCAATACGCAGAACCTCGACGCCGCCGACGGCGTTGGTGACCGTGCCGGTCGTACCAGGGATCGCGTAGGTCTTGGTAGCATCGTCGAACGGAGCGCCGATGACGGCCGCCTCGATCGCGCCATGGTTCTGCGAGCACGGTGTCAGGACCGACAACGGCGAGCCGTTCCACGTGGTGGGAACGATGCACTGGTACTTGGTGATCTTGCCAGCGTTGATGGTGATGGTGTGCATGAGAGCACCACGCGGTGCCTCAGTGCCGCCCCAACCGGAGACCGTACCGGTCGGAATGGCCTTCTGGCGCCAAGTCGAACCGACGGTGTCGAGCGCAGGGCTGCCGGTCAGCAGCACGAAGCTCGCCGACACCAGCCGCCGGCCCATGTGCCCGTTCCGCCGTAGGCGGCAGGCTTGCGTGTACATGCCGATGATCTCCTGGATCAGGTACAGCGACTCGATTGCACGAGCGCGGAGGCGGTCCATGGTCGACTTGCCGGCCTTGAGACCCAGGACGTGGCGTGGTGATGATGCCCGTGATGACGGTGTCGGATTGCTGTAGGCCGCGACGATCGTGTCGTGAGCGCCAGTCGTGCCGAGAAGAGCCTCAAGAGCAGCCAAGTTGGCCACGATCATGGCGTACGTGAAGTCCGTCGTGGTCGGCAGCGAGAGGGCCGTGGCGACAGTCGCGTTGCGAACGGTCGCCAGCGGCCTTGAGAAGCGCCACAGCGATGTCCGGGAGGATCATCGCGGGATCCAGACCGCGTGCCGCCGACCCGCGGTCTTGACGTAGGCCGTGTAGTAGGCACCCAGCGACGTGGCGAGAGCCACGTTGTCCTGGAAGAAGCCCTGCGACGAACATGCGGGCCATCGGACCGACCTCACACGCGAGGCCGTTCCAGCGCGGGGCCTTCATGTAGGTGTAGCCGACTGGCACGGTTCGGCTTGGTGCGGGAGACATTGCCCGGATAGGCCTTGGTGACGCCTGCGGCGTACGCGCCGGTATCGAGCGAGTCGATCGCGTAGCGCGAGTTCGAGATGTCCTCGGTCAGGTTCGTCGGGACGGCGTTGGTGCCGCCGCGTGAGGAAGACGCTCGCGACCTGCGGCCTTGTTGGCGACCTGAAGTCGTTGCGCCGCGGCGTTGAGGTCCTTCATGCCGCCGTAGAGGTGAAGAGCCGCCGTTGCGCCGGTGCCCTGACCCGGGAACGCGCCCCAAGCGAGGTAGCGGCCGAGACCTCCGCCGTAGCCCTTGCCGGTACCGGTGGCAAGCACGTTGTCCGTGTTGTCGTAGTCCGGGTACAGCAGGCTGAGCGCCAGCGCGATCGGCACGTACTCCTGAATAACGAAGAGGCCGACCTCCTTGGCGAGGTTCTCGAACTGGATGCGACTGCGCGCAGGGGTGAGGTCCTCGGTGCCGTCGAACGTGACGCCGCCGCCGATGTAGACGGAGGTCATCGGCATACGACCGGCGAACAGCGCGCCAGCCTCAAACGTGAGGCGACGAACGCGCAGCGCGACGACGTAGCTGCGGATGACGGTGGACCACAGGTCGTCCGAGAAGCCGTCGGCACCGATCTGCGGAATCGCACGACCGTCGGACAGCATGGACGACGCGGCGCCGATGCCAGGCGAGTAGAAGCTGTCGGCGAAGTACGGGGTCCAAGGCGGAATCGCCGGGCCCTGGATGTAGCTCGGGGCGGCAAGGTGGTAGAAGTGCGTGATGCTCGACATCAGGAACTCCATGCCAAGCACGAGGTTCCGGATGTGACGCGCCTTCTGCGGCACGCCATTGGTGCCGTCGAATGCGAACGTGATGTGGCCGGCGCTGTAGCCGAGCACGTTGTCAACCGCATAGGTGGAGGTCATGCCGTGAGGAACCGGGCAGACACCACAGATGCGCTGCACGAAGGTGATCGCATCGTTTGCGTCGCGCCCGAGAAGGAAGTTCTCGAAGCCACGCCACAGGTTACCGTGAGCCTTCGCGTTGGTGATGAGCCGTAGCCGTCGGTCGTGACCTTGACGCCAAGGTGACCTTCGATGCGGGATACCGGGTCGACTTCGTATGTTCCAGCTGCTCTGTTAGCCATCTACTTTTGCCTCCTTTCGAGTATCTCTAGCGCACCACGAAGGGTACGAAGCTGTCAGGATAGCCCTTCTCCGTGCACGCCATGCAGGGGTGGCCAGCACGAGTGCAGTGACCGCCGGTGAAGGTCGTGCCGTTAGGAGCGGGGTTGGCGTGCGAGACGCCAGCGTCCCAAGCCGACAGGGTTGGTCGGCTGCTGGTTGTTCCAGCCGTGCAGGCCGCAGAGCGACTTGGCGGCAGGACCCTTGCAACCGATCTTCTGCAGGCAACCGGGGTCGCCGGGCTGGCTTGCGTAGACGCCCTTGACGTAGTTGCGGTAGCGCGGGCAGTACGGGCCGTGGATCGGGTTGCCGTAGACGGCCTTGATGCGACGAGTCGTTGTCCACGCCGCCGCCGACGTTGACGCCGATACCCAGAGCGTTGTTCGGCGTTGGCGGCGACCTGCTTCAGAACGCCGAGCGTACCAACGGTGCCGACCGGCTGCGCCGAGGATGCTGGGGATGTCGACCAGGAGGCAGACAACCGACAGAACGAACCACCAGGGGTTCGTCGGGCAACCAGGAACGTTGACGACCTTGCCGGCCACGTTCGCGTTCGAGTGGAGCGGCGTCAGGTAGTCGTAGATGCCCAGCGCATCCGTCTGCGACTTGGCGGTGTCGAAGTGCGCAACCGCGGTCGTGATCGGAGGCTTGCAGCCCGGGTAGCCGCCAAACGTGGCGCACTGGCCGATGCCGATGACGGCGCCGCAGTAGGGGCTCTCGGCGAGCGTCTGGGCCATCTCGGGCATGTCGATCTCGGCGACAGCGCCGGTCGAGTTGGTCGTGCCGTCCATGCCGATCGAGCACCACGGAACGGCCACGGAACCGGCCGCTGTGTCGCCCCACGCGCCGCCGTTGGCCTTGTTCTGGAGCGCGCCCTCAACAACGAGCACGAACGGCGCTGTTGTTGGTCGCCGCGAACGTGGTCAGCCACTTGTACGCGAGGTCGCCGCCCATGCCCATGACGGTCTCGTGGTAGATCAGGTCGATGACGTCGATGACGACGTCAGCGATATCGATGGAGCCTGCGGGATCAGGGCTCAGGCCGACCGCGTGCAGCAGAAGTCCGCCGGTCGAGTTGCCGTACGGAATCTCGCCGTTGGTCGGCAGCGTGCCTGCGAGCCCAAGAGCGGCAGCGGTCGTGATGCCGGAGCCGGGAATCGCTTCGCCCGTCTGGTTCTCGAAGATGCCGAGAAGCGACGTGGAACAGCCGGTGCACTCAGCACCGTGAATCCAGACTACTCGCGGCTTGCCGAAGGTTCCCTCGTAGGGAGCGCCAGTGTTGTATGCAAGCGCGTCCATGATCTGGGACGCCTGCGACTGGCTGAAACCTGCGGCGGCGGCGAGCGCACCCAAGCGGGTGACAAACTGTCGCCTGGTAATAGCCATACTCTCTCCTCCTTCACCATGTTCGGTGTCGTGTACTGCTCAATCAGACAAACTCGTTAGCCTCCGAACCGCAATGAAGAAGCCACCTCCTGTCGGGTCCGTTTGTTCGGAGGAACCGGGAGGAGGCGGCTTCGCAGTAATGACCCAGAGGTGAGCGGATGGAATTCACGAGCCCCAAGAGGCAGAGTGCAGGTGATTGGGGGCCAGGATGTCCAACCGGTCGGGCCTTCGTGCCGGCTCCAACCCGGTGGTCTAAGAACTAGGTCAGCACCTCTTTCTTGAGGACGCTAGTATGCATATCGGCGTGCATGTAACAGATGTTACAACGCACAGAATAGTCCCTGACAGGCGGTCCGTCAAGACTTGACAAACGGGTCCGGGGAGCTGCTGACAGACCTGCCCGATCGGTTCCCGGAACACCATGCAGTGTCGCGCTACTCACGGTCGCCCGCATCGGTCGGGCCAGCGGTGTCCTGAGCAGATCTGACGCTTCACGAACCGACGCAGGAACTCCTCGCGATTGACCACGTCTACCTCGAGAACCTTGGCCAGGCGACGGTAGTCCGCATTGAGCGTGCAGAAGACCTTGGCACGCTGCGCGAGGGACATCGCTATCGCGGTCATCTCGTCGATCTCGAGACGATCCATGAGCTCACGGACGTCAGACTCGGAGTACGGTTCGGCGTGGAGCAGCGTGGCCATCTCGACATCACCTTGGACGATGTCCTTGAGCGCCTCGTAGTCGTTCTCGGTCACAAGCCACTTCCTGCGGCCGCCGCGCATGAGGTCCGCCTGCTCGAATTCCACCATCTCGAGGACAAAGTCCTCGGTGACGAAGAACTTCTTGCGCCGGAGCAGGAGCAGGAACGGGAGGAGCAGGAGCGGCGTCAGACAAAGCCACCAGTTGTTGGGGGCGTTGGGAATCGGGATCGGAGAAACCTGGTTCGGCCAGCCCCAAACTTGGACTCGTCCGTTGGACGTATCGGCGATGAAGATCTTGTTGCGCGTGCCGATCGCCGTGCCATTCGGATAGTTGAACTCACCGTCGGAGTAGCCCTGCTGCCCGAAGGCAAGGATCTTGTCGCCCTTGGCGGTCCAAAGCGTGCCGTCGTGTGCCAAGGTGTCGACCACGACAAGTCGGTCGGATGCCTTGGCGTTGTCGAACGGAAAGCGGTTCAGGAAGGCGATGCCGCGAGGCAGACCGTCGGTGACGATGATCTTCTTGAACACGCCGTCCTTGTCGAATACCTGCACTCGGCGATTGTTGCTGTCGGTCACGTAGACCAGATCCCTTGTGAAACGTGATCCCGTTGGGAAACTGGAAGAGCCCTGGCGAGTTCTTCGCATCCTCGACCTGGCCCAAGTTGCCGACCGACTTCTTGAACGTGCCATCTGGGCCGAAGATGAGGAACCGGTGGCCGTTGAGAATCTCCGTCACGTAGAGGGTGCCATCCGGAGCGAACGCGAGCGCGACGGGCGCCCACTGTACGCCACCGGTGTTGAACGTCGGCAACTGGTCCTTGGGCAGGTTGGGCTTGAACTCGCCCAGGTACTTGCCGGACTCGTCGAAACGGAAGATGGTGCGCAGCCGGCGATCCGTGACGTAGAGCTGGTTGTTCTTGGGATTCTTGGCGATGTTGAGCGGGATGACCGTCTGGGAGGCGCCGAACGACCGCTTGAACTTGCCGGCTTGGTTGAACACGAGAATCTGGCGGCCATTGGAATCGGGGACGTAGACGTTGTCGCCGTCGATCATCACGCCGATCGGTCGCTGGAGCTTCAATGTCGTGCCCGAGAACGCGTAGAGGAACTGCGGCGGCTGCACCGCGTCCTCGCTCACAGGCGCGATGTTGAACGTGAGCTTGTGCGTGGACTGGTAGTACGCGTAGTACGCGCCCAGCAGAGCGAGCAGGACCAACAAGATGACGATCAGGACGATCTTGCGAACCTGCGACCGCGTCAGTCGCCTGCGCGGTGTTGTCTTGGGCTCGTTCTCGTCGAACTGCTGCTGCGTCAACTTCGCCTCCGGTGAGGGGGTGCTCGGGGAATCCGTTTCGGGCCCACGGCCCGTCGATCTACTTCTTGGGCTTCGCCTCGGCCGCTTCCTGCCTTGAGCAAGCGCCGCGACTTGGGGATCCAGCGCTGCGATCTGCGCCTTGACCTCCGCGTTCTTGGGGTCCAGTGCAGCGGCTTGGCGGTAGACGTCAAGCGCGTCCTTCAGGCTTCCCCGCTTGACCAGAATCTCGGCATGCAGCTTGGCGGCCTCGAAGCTCTTCTTGTCGAGGTTGCGCGCCACCAGGATCGACGTCAGCGCCTCTTCGATGTTCCCGCCGGCGAGCTTGGCCCGGGCCTGCTCGATCCACTTTGCGGGCGGTCCGAATGCCTCAACGGCCTCTCGCGGCGGATCGCCGTCGGGCGCAAGCTCCGCGGCACGCACGAACTCGTAGGACGCGTTGACGTCGTCCTTCTTCTTCTTGTAGAGCTCGCCCAAGAAGTAGTGCGCCTCGGCGAAGCCCGGGTCGAACTTGACCCGATCTCCAGCTGCTGGATGGCGCCGTCGATCTCGTCCATGCCCTGGAGCGCTTTCGCGAGCTGGTAGTAGGTGTCCGAGGAATCCTTGCGGATGACCAAGGCTGCCTTGAAGAAGCCGGCGGCCTCGCCGTAGTCCTTCTTGTCCATCGCGAGAAGCCCCAAGTTGTAGAGAGCGAGCTCGCGCGACTGGTCCAGCGCGGCGTACTGGGCGCCCTCAGTGAGGTCGAGAACCTTCTTGAAGTACGACTCGGCGGCGTTGGGGTTCTCGGCGGCGAGCGCCACGAGTCCGAGGTCGAGATGGGCGCCGATATGCTTGGGGTCGATCTTGAGCGCCGCGTTGAGCTGCTCGGTCGCGTCGGCGTACTTGCCCATACCGCCGAGCGCCTCGCCGAGACGAACGCGGAGGATCACGTCGTTGGGCTTCTCGCGGACCTGCTTCTGCAGCATCCCCACAAGTCGGCCGGCTGCGCTGGTGGCGAAGTTGGTCTGCCGATCGCGGTAGACGGAGTACCCGAAATAGGCGGCGGCACCCAAGATGGATAGCACCAGCGCGACCAGGAGAGATTGAGCCAGAGATTGAGGCCGACACGACGGCCTCCGGTCGCACGTTCCTTCTCGATCGGAAACCTCAGTCATAGGCGGTACTACCTCTGAATCCCTTGCGCGCGGGGTCTGCCGGGACCATGATCCAGCGCTAACGAATGGGTCAATGAAGGCTACTGACGAGCGTCGCGCGTGTCAACGAAAAGCCGAAAATGAAACAGGAGTTACCTGATGCGTCCCGCAAAGCGAATGCTGTGCCGCCCGAGGTCGCGCCGCTGGCGAGAACTACACACTATCTATAGTCCGAGCTCGGTGTGGCACTTGAGACACAGCGCCGCGCCCTTGTTGGGGGCGATCTCGCGGTTCAATGCGTCGACCGCGCCGTGGCACTGGTAGCACAGCCGCAGGTCGTGTCCCTGCTGCAGCTCGACCTGTCTTCGCGGCCTGCGACCGACCGATAGTCGATGTGGCATTCGTAGCAGCGGTACGGACGTCCTTTCACTTCGCCTACGTTGAAGTGGACGGCATGCTCGGCGAACCCCTTGTTGGGAATCGACGTGGGCGGCCGCTGAAGCATCTGCGGGTGGCACTTGACGCAGTTGGCTGCGACGAGCTCGGCGTTCTTGACGCCAAGGTGGTGGCAGTTCTGACACGTTGAGCGATCCTGGTGGCATACGTTGCAGTCTTCGGTGCTGACGCCAGGCTCAGGCGTGTGGTTCTGAATCCACCCCGGCGGGTGCGGCATGCTGGTCTTGTGGCACCGCGTGCAGGACTTGACCGTGTGGCATGCCCCGCAGTCGCCCTTCTTGTCGAGATAGAGCTTGCCGTGGAGCTTCATCCAGTTGGTCTTCTTGTGGCTGGCGGGGACGACCTTGCTGTTCGATGTGGCAGTCGATGCAGAACTGGGTCTTGTGGCACATCGCGCAGTACGCGGGATCCTGCGCCCGCGCGCACCTTGTGCTCCCCGGCGATGAACTCCTTCGTGTGATTGGCCGGAACCAGGTCGAAGTCCTTGGGATGGCAGGCGCTGCACTCCTCGGTGGCGATGACGCCCTGGCCCTGATGCTGCAGTCCGTGGCAGCGATAGCACGACATCATGTCCGGAACCGCGGCGCCCGGTGGCACTGTGGCCGAACTTGGGATGGCACGACTCGCACGGGTAGGCGCGCTGCAGGTGCTGCGCGTGCGCGAAGATGAGCCGCCCGGGAATGATGGCGTCCAGGTCAGGGTGGCAGTAGACGCACTGGGCCATGTTGGTCGGGCCGTCGGGGTAGATCTTGATCGACGGACCCTTGGGCCGCTCGCGAACGACGGAGGCGTAGGCGTCGGGCAGCGGATCGATCTTGACGTCCTGCTCGACGTGGCACGGGTTGCAGTCCTTGCTGGCCGTGTGGCACATCATGCAGTCGTTGGTGCCGGTCTTCTTGGCCTGCTCGGCGTGCGGCTTGCCGGCGAACTCCTTGATCGGCTGGTGGTCGCCCGGCACCAGATCGAACGCCGGCGTGTGGCACTTGGCGCACTCCGAGCCTGCCAGCTCGCCCTGCGGACCGTGCTGGACGCCGTGGCAGGCGTAGCAGACCTCCATCGGCACCGACTCCGTGATGCCGTTCTGGTGCGGCATGCGCGAGTGGCACCCGTCGCAGCTGACCATGAGGTGGCTGCCGTGGTTGAACACGAGGCCCGGCCGGTTGGTCGTCGACAGGTCGAGGTGACACGGGGCGCACTGCTGCGGGTCGACCGGCGCCGCCGTGTCGATCGCCGGCGCGGTGGCCGGATCGAACTCGGTAGCGGCCGTTCCGGAGCGCACGGACACAAGCAGGAAGGCGGCTGCGAGAACAATCGCAGCCACCCCCCAGAGCCTCACGCGCGGATTTTCGGCTTTCCGCCTCACGATGCCGTGGAACTCCTGTTCATCAATTCCCGCCGATCATGCCCCGGACGTTGGAGATGAACTGCAGGACCGGGTTCTCCTTCTGGGCAGTCGACCTTCTGGTGGATCAGCTGTCCCGCAGCGGCTGCGAACTGCTCGTTCGAGCCCTTGTGGCAACCCGGCTGGCCGCAGGTTGCGCCGAGGTTGGCCGGATAGACGCTCGACTTGGGATCGTTCTTGGGAAGGATGTCGTGGGACTTGTGGCACTGCCAGCACGCGGGAGCGTCTACGGCGCCCTTCTTGTACGCGCGACCGTGGTAGTAGTCGTTGTAGGTCTCGTACGTCGTCGCCGTGCTGCTTGCAGCGCGCACAGGTGCGATACGCCGAGGCGTGCATCGCCTCGCTCGCCTCAGCTGAGTCGAGACGCTGGATGAAGTGTCCGCCGTGGCACGACGCGCACGTCGCCGAGTCGTAGTTGCCCGGCATTGATCTGCTCGGCGTGAATCGACTTGTTGTACAGAGCGACCGGCGCGCGGTTCGACTCGTCCTCGGCGTCCTGGTGGCAGGTGCCGCACTGGATGCCGGCGTTGATGTTCCAGAGCTTGGTCGCGGCAGGCTTGTCGTCGTAGCGGTAGTCGGGGTGGCACTGCTGGCACGAGATCTCGCGGTGGGCGGAGTCCTCGACACCGGTGACCTGGAAGGACTTGTTGCCGCCGCCCAGGGACTTCAGGAGCGTCGCGTTACCGTGGCAGGTGAGACAGCCGGAGCGGCTGCTGCCGTCAGAGACGCTCGGGTCGTAGTCCCAGCCGTTCTTGGGCTGCCACTTGATGCCCTTCTGGTCGTGGCACGTGGTGCAGTCCTCCTCCTCGTGGCACATCATGCACTTGGTGGTGGTCTCGGCCAGCGCGGGCTCGACGTGGGGCTTGCCGGCCCAGTCGGCGGTGTGGAAGGCGGGACGCAGCTGCCAACGCGGCGTGTTGTGGCACGCCTCGCACTCGCCCTTCGCGAGGATGCCTCGCGGCCCGTGACGCAGGTCGTGGCAGTTGAAGCAGCCCTTCATCGTGGGCTTCTCCGTGCCCGAAGGCCGGTGCGGGAAGCGCGGATGGCAGTCGCTGCACTGCATGAGGATGTGATGGCCGTGCGAGAACTTGATCTCGTTGGCGTAGTTCTTGGTCGCCGAGATGTTCGCGTGGCACAGCGCCGTGCACTCGCCCTCGTAGACAGGCGAATCCGCGAGCTGCTGGAGCGCGTCGACGGGAGTCTGCGTCGGCATCCGGCTCCGCGGCGAACGCCGCCGAGGCGATCGCCAGTGACGCCGCGAACACCATCGTCGCAAGCGCGATGGTCAGCCGGGTGGCGCGTGTTCTCTTCTGTAGGGACATGCTGTGCAACCCCTTCTCCCCTTGGGAGGCCCCTTGCGGCCCCATGGCCTACGACCCGCTTCTTCTGAAGACCTGTCCTACCTGATAGAACGACGTTGCTGATCGCCTGCCTGGCAGAGTGGGCGACAGCATAGACCGGGATTCTCGCTGAGTACCGCGGCCTTGCGATGAACAGCTTCGAGTACGAGGTGTACTGGTCGTTCAGGGTGCCCTTGTGGCACTGCCCGCACGTGGTCAGGAGGTTGTCGTCGTTGGTCCACGACAGGCGGTTGGCCGACGGCAGGATCAGGTGCGTGTTGTGGCACTGCCAGCAGGCAGGCGCGTCTTCGGCGCCTCGGCGGTAGGCCGCACCGTGATAGTAGTCCGCGTACGTAGTCGACGGCCTGCGGTGTGGCACTGGCCGCACATCTCGAGCGCGGAACGCGTGAACCGCCTCGCATCGCGGCCGTGTCGGTCTTGCTGGGAATCGCATGTCCGCCGTGGCAGTCGCCGCAGAGCGGGCGCGGCTTGCCGGGGGCCGAGGAGTCGGGCGCGCCGACCGTGGTGGTCACCTCGGCGGTGCCCGTCGGGCTGGGGCTGCCCGCAGTCGAGTGCGCGCTGTTGGCCCACTCCAGGAACTGGGGGCGGTGGCAGTTCTTGCACGCGCTCTTCGCGATGATCCTCCACTCGTCGCCGGCGACGGTGTTGGGGTGCGGGGTCTTGTAGGCGAAGTCGACATGGCAGTCGGTGCAGAGCGTCGGCGCGTGAGCCGACGCCTCGATGATCGCGCTGTCGACGTAGAGACTGGTGACCTGGCCGTTCACGATGCGGACGAGGTTCTGGTCCCCGTGGCAGACCAGGCAGCCTGACTTGCCGGCAGTCGCCGATGGTCCAGTCGAGGTTGTAGGTGGCGGTGGCCGCCTTGGCCCCGGGCGGCAGCGGGGTGGTGAACACGCCCTGCGCGTTGACCCCGGGAGGGACGTACGTGGGCGCGGTCAGACCGAAGGGGTTCTGCTCCTGGTGCTGGGGCGCGGCGGCGGCCTTGGCGGCCGCTTCGGCTGCGGCCGCTGCCTGGGCCGGAGTGGGGGCCTGCCCCGGCGGCGGCAGCCGACGGGTAGTCGTAGGCGTACGCCGAAGCCGGCAGCGCAAGCGAGGCTGCCAGAAGAACAACGACTATGGCAGTACGCACACGCATTCGCGGGTCTCTCTTACGAGCGGATAGAGCCAGCTAGTGATGCTCGGGCGCGGCTACGACAGGGGTCTCGTCATAGCCAAGTTCGACGTCGTGGTGCTCTTCTTCCTTCTTCTCAACGAAACTCAAGCCAAAGAAGTCGAGAAACGCAGGAAAGTCCTCAGTGACTGAAAGATACACGTGAATCGTGGTCAGCACGATGAAGAGCCAGTTGATCACGTAGTGGAGGGTGCGCGCGTACCAGCCGGCCAGGTCAGTTGACCCGAGCAAGCGCACCCGCCCACCAGCCGACGATCACGTCGCGACCGGTCACACCCGCGTGTCCGAAGAACGTGACGGCCTGGGTGAACGGAATCGTGTACGTCAGCAAAGCAAAGCCGGTGATCGCCTGCATGATCAGCAGCGGCACGAAGATGATGTACGTCGACTTCTGCATGACGTTGTACTTGCCGAGGTGCGGCTTGGAAGGCTTCACAAATATGTAGTAGAGGATGACCTTGGGCGCCGTGGTGATGTCACGCTTGGTGATCGCGAACTCCCGGTAGTCCCGTCGCGCGAGACGCGAAGGCGTACCAGAGGCGCATGACCAGGTTGACGATGACGATCACCATGGCCACGTAGTGGACCCAGCGCATCGTGGTCCTGCCGCCGCTGTAGAACGGGAAGCGGATGTACATGCCCGAGACACGGCCAGCGCGATCATCGCGGCGACGTGCTGGAAGTGCATCAGCTTGGGAGCCGCGGGAATCGGCCCACCCTCGTGGTGCGGCCACTCCCAGCCCACGAAGCGCCGCTTCGCCCTACCCGTGAGGATGTTGCCGAGGAAGTGCCCGCAGAGGGCGATCACGATCACGCCATAGAGAAGCGTGAACACCACATCGATCCACACATTGAGTTGCGTCAGTCCTATCAACTGAATCCTAACCCCTACTCGGGCCGCACCCGCAGGCTGGCACGGCGTATCAACCTTCAAGACGAGTCAAGAACTGCCGCACACGAATACCGGTCGGGTGCGGCAACGTCCATCGGGCTTGTAACAGCAGTTACAGACATACTAGGGACGGTCCGAAGGGGTGTCAACGAACGCAGGACCGCCACGGCACGGCACGCGTCACCGCGACTCGCCATCAGCGCAGCTAGACATCCTCGATTCGAATGCGTCGCCACAACCGCGATTCCCGCCGCCTCGATGTAGCCCATCGCGCGATCCTCATCGGCAGGTTCGATTCGGAGTGCGATTCCGCAGCGCGCACCGATGGCCTTGGGAGCCGGGATCGGCACGACATCGATGCCGAGGTCCGCCAGGAGCGTCTCGGCATCAAGCGCGTCGTGCGTGGACTCGAAGGCGAGAACGGCGAACGTTCTGGGCTCACGCGTCACGAACTCTCCCGTGCGAGCGTTGCGAGCGCGACGAGCGCAGCATCGACGTCATCTTCGGTGTTGCGGTAGCCGATGCCCAGGCGCAGCGCGCCCGTGTCGAGCGTGCCGACGGTGCGGTGGGCCCAAGGCGCGCAGTGCAGTCCCGCGCGGACCGCGATCCCCCATCGCTTGTCGAGCGCAAAGGCGAGCCGGTCGGCACCGATAGTCCGGTGCACGACCGAGAGGATCGGCACGCGCGGGGCATCGGGCTCGGGACCGAGCACCGAGTAGCCCTCGAGCTCGAGGACGCCCTCATGCAGGCGGCGGACCAGGCGGCGCTCCTCGGCGCGGATCGCCTCGGCATGCTCGGCGAGGAATCGAACGGATGCACCGAGACCGGCGATGCCTGGGGTGTTGGGGGTTCCGGCTTCGTAGCGGTCGGGGCGAACCAGCGGGGCCGTCTCGTCCGTACTCGATCCGCCGCCGGTGCCACCGGTCACGAGCGGGACCGGCGTGCAGTCCGGGGCGAGATAGAGGACGCCGACGCCCTGCGGACCGAGCAGTCCCTTGTGCCCCGAGCAGGCCCAGGCGTCGGCGCCGAGGCTCCCGAGATGCACCGGCAGGTGGCCGCCGGCCTGCGCGCCGTCGACCAACATCAGCGCGCCGGCGGCGTGGGCGATGTCGGAGAGGTCGGCGACCGGCTGGATCGCGCCGGTGAGGTTGCTCGCGTGCTGGCACACCACCGCGCGCGTGGGCGCTTGGGCGACCGCAGCTTCGACCTCCTCGGCGATGACGGTGCCGGTGGGGTCGGCGTCCACGAGGACGAGATCGATGCCGAGCTGAGCGAGGTCGAAGAGCGGACGCGCGACGGCGTTGTGCTCCATCGAGCAGGCAACAACGCGGTCGCCGGGTGACAGCAGCCCGCGCAGAACCAGGTTCATGGCTTCCGTGCACCCCGGCGAGAACAGCAGGTCGTGCGTATCGGGCACGCCGAGGAACGCCGCGACGTCGCGTCGGGACTCGTGGATGAGCCGAGAGGTCGCCATCGCCATGCGGTAGGCGCCGCGGCCGGGGTTGCCGCCGTAGACGGTGAGGGCCTCGGTGACGGCAGCGACGACCTCGGGGGGCTTTGGCCACGAGGTCGCACCGTGGTCGAGATAGATGGTCGGGAGCGGGCCTGGGGGTGTGGTCGGCATCTGCTAGCCGTGCCCCCCGCCGGCAGCCATCTTGGCGGCGTGGTCGAGCTGCGGCGCGATGAAGCCGAACGACTCGCGCGCGGCCTTCTCGGAGCCGGGGAAGTTGATGATGAGTGTGGTGCCGCGCTGCACGGCCGTCGCTCGGGAGAGCATGGCTCGGCCCGTGATCAGCAGCGACTGCGCGCGCAGGTACTCGGGGATGCCCGGGACCAGTCGCTCACTCACGTCACGCGTGGCTTCCGGCGTCACGTCGCGCGGGCTGAGACCCGTGCCGCCGCAGGTGAAGACGACGTCGGCTCCGTCGTCGTCGGCCATGCGGATGAGCATGTCGGCGATCATGCGTGCGGCTGTCCGGAACGACCTCGTAGGCGACGACGCTGTGGCCCTCGCCCTCGGCCAGCTCCATGAGCGCGCGACCCGCCGTGTCCTCGTCCCGAGTGCGTGTGTCCGAGCAGGTCAGGATGGCGATCTTGAGGCCGGCCACGGCGGAGGTCACTTCACCTTCGAGCAGTTGGCGGCCTTCTCGGCGAGCTCGGCTGCCTCAGCGGCTCGCTCGCGCTCGAACTCAGCGATGGCCTCCGGCGGCGTGCGGTCGCAGGTCCCGTCGCCGAGCGAAACGGCCACGACGGCGTCACCGACGCGCACGTCGCCCGGTTCGCGGACGACCGCGAAGATGCCTTCGCGCGGCATCACACAGTCGCCGGCCTGGTAGTAGATGGCGCACTTGGTGTGGCAGACCTTGCCGATCTGACTGATCTCGAGCACCGCCGACTCCCCCACCTTGATGACGCTGCCGATGGGGAGCGAAAGAAGGTCGAAATCCTTTGTGGTGATGTTCTCGGCGAAGTCGCCGGCATCCACGTCGAGGCCCTTGGCCTGCATGGTGCCGATGGACTCGGAGGCGAGCAGCGAGACCTGGCGGTGCCAGTCGCCCGCGTGGGCATCCCCTTCGAAGCCGCGATCGAGGATGAGCGTGCCTTCGGTCCCGGGGGTCTTGCGCATCGTCTTCTTGGCCGAGAGGTTCACCGACGTCACGACGCCGGGTGTCGGCAGGTTGGGAGTGGTATCGGGGGTCATCTGGGGTCCTCCTCGCGGATCCACGTGCCGGATGCGCCGCCTTCTTTACGCACCAGCAGGACGTCGGTCACGACCATGCCGCGATCAACGGCCTTACACATATCGTACAGCGTCAGTCCGGCGACGGCGGCCGCGGTCAACGCCTCCATCTCGATACCGGTCTTGCCGTCGGTCTCCACCGTCGCGGTGACGCGAACGCCCGTCCGCGGAGCGTGCTCGGCGACGAGTTCGACCGCGGCGTGCGTGATGGGCAGCGGGTGGCACATGGGGATGAGGTCCGCCGTGCGCTTGGCCGCCATGATCCCGGCGATGCGCGCGGTGGCAAGCACGTCGCCCTTGGGCGCCTTGCCCGAGACGATGAGCTCGAGCGTGGCGGGCGCCATCTCGACGAACGCGCCGGCAACGGCGGTGCGATGGGTGACGGGCTTGTCGGCTACGTCCACCATGCGCGCTGCGCCGGCCTCGTCGAGGTGTGTGAGCCGACCTGGATTCTCGGCGACCATACGTCATCCTCCGATCTGGGACATGCGACGCGCGGTGCCGACGCGCATGTCGTGGCCTTGTGGCTTGTCGGCGAGCGCCTTGCGGACGACGGCCCGGACGTCTTCGTCGGTCCCGGTGCGCAGGACGCTCCGGACATCGAGTTCGTGGTCGTCGAAGAGACACGGCCGCAGACGGCCGTCGGCGGTCAGGCGCAGACGATTGCAGTCGGCGCAGAAATGGTGCGAGAGCGGCGAGATGACGCCGACCGTGCCCGGTGCTCCGGGGAAGCGGTAGTAGCTCGCAGGGCCCCAGCCACCGGGCGCGTCGTCGCGGGCCACCGCGGTCAGTTCGCCGAGACCCGCGGCGGCGCCCTCCTCGGCGATGCGCGCCACGACCTCGTCGCTGGGGACGGTGTCGGAGCGGGTCCAGCCCTCCGTGTCGACGGTGCCGATGTCGGAGTGGCAGCCCGAGCCCTCCTCGGCGTCGCCCACCGGCATGTACTCGATGAATCGCACGTGCAGCGGGCGGTCGATGGTGAGCTTCGCGAAGCCGAGCAGATCGGGATCGAGCGAGCGGACGACGACGACGTTGAGTTTGACCGGATCGAAGCCGTACTCGAACGCGGCATCGAGGCCGGCGAGTGCGTCGGCGAGCTTTCCTCCGCGCGTGATTCGCGCGTACACATCGGGATCCATCGAGTCGAGGCTGATGTTGACTCGTGAGAGACCCGCCTCGCGCAGCTGCTCGGCGTACTTGGGCAGCAGCGTGGCGTTGGTGGTCAGGGCGATGGACTCGAGGCCCGGGATCTCGTGGAGTCGGCGCACGTGATCGACCACGCCGTGCCGCACCAACGGCTCACCGCCGGTAAGGCGGATCTTGCTGATGCCCTCGGAGACCGCGATCGCCGCGAAGCGCTCGATCTCCTCGAAGGTCAGCATCTCGTCGTGAGGCTTCCATGCGACACCCTCGGCGGGCATGCAGTAGACGCAGCGCAGGTTGCAGCGATCAGTGAGGCTGATACGCAGGTAGTCGATGCGGCGGCCGTGCGAGTCGGTGGCCATCAGGCCTCGCCTCCGGTCAGGAACCGCAGCTGAATGAGGTCGGCAACGCCGCCCGCCCCGTCAAGGTCGAAGACCGCGACCCCTGCCGGGCGCGATCTCGGGCATGTCGGTGACGACGGCGACGAGCTCGTCGGCGCTGGAGAGCAGCTCCTCGCTCCGCGCTCGGCGCGCGATCTCCACGCGTACGGTCGCCTCGCGCTTGTACCCCTCGGTGAGCAGGATGTCGCAACCGGCTTCGGCAGCGAAATGCGCCAGCTCGGGCAGCGTGTACTCGCGCTGCACCTTCTCGACCAACGCGAACTTGTCCGGCGACGAGACCATGGTCGCCGTCGCCCCGGCGCGCGCATGGCGCCAGGAGTCCTTCCCAGGTACGTCGATGTCGTAGTCGTGCACGTGGTGCTTGACCGTGGCGACGTGCACACCACGGGCAGCGAGTTCGCGGATGAGTTTCTCGAGGAACGTGGTCTTACCCGAGTCCCCCTTCCCGACGATGGAAACGACGGGAACGGTCACGGAAGTGTCAGTCACTATGAGTACGCCCCTTGTCCGGAGGGTCGATGCGGCCGTCTAGCCGCGGATTCTAGAAGCAACCGAGGTCGCAGTTGTGCACCTTGATGCCCTGCATGTCGGCCGCCGCACCGGCGACCTTGTAGGGGACTCCGGTGTCCTCGGCGTACTTGCGCAAGACCGGACACGTGACCTTCCCATCGACGGCTTTCGCTGCGACGGCGGCCTTCATCTCGTCGGTGACCTGTGCCGTCCACCGAGCGTCGAGTTCCTTGGGTCCCTTGTCACTCATGGCGTTCCCTCTTCCTGGTCGAGACGGACGCAGGCGACCTGCGTGCCCGCAACAAACGTTCCATCGCCCTCAGGCAGCACCACGAGGCAGTTGCCCCGGTGTGCGGCGGTGAGAAGCGCCGATGACTGGCTGTACGGAAGCGACGCCAAGTACCCGTCGCCGTCGGCGGCTGGCTCCACACGGCCTCGCAGGTAGTAGCGCCTGTCCTGCTTCTTCTTCACGTCATGCGCGAGTCGTGCCATCGTGACCGGACGATCCAGCGCCGAGAAGCCCTGCATCATCCGCAGCGACGGTCGCACGAAGATCTCGAAGCCGACGTACGTGCTCGTGGGATTGCCCGGCAGGCCGAAGAACGGCACGCCGCGAATCGACCCCAGGGTCTGCGGGTTGCCGGGGCGCATCTTGACCTTGCAGAACGCGAGCTCGCCCAGCTCTTCGAGCACCGGCTTGACGTAGTCGAAGTCCCCGACCGAGACGCCGCCGCTCGTGACGATGTAGTCGGTCTCGTCCGCGGCGCGCTCGAAGGCCGCGCGGGTCGCATCGACGTCGTCGGGGACGACCGGGTAGCGCACGGGGATTCCTCCCGCAGCGATGACCTGCGCGGTGATGGAGTAGCTGTTGGAGTTGCGGATCTTGCCGGGGCCGGGGGTCGTATCGACCTCCACGAGCTCGCTGCCGGTCGAGAGCACGGCAACGCGCGGACGACGGAAGACGCTGACGGTCGCGTGACCTGTCGAGGCGAGTAGACCGACAGCTGCGGGACCGATCACCTCGCCCGCACTCAGCACGACGTCACCCGCGCGCACCTCCTCGCCGCGGCGGCGGATGTGCTCGCCGAGACGCGGCTCGATCTCGAAGGCGACGCGCGAACCGGTGCCGCCGTCACCACCGTCGACCGGTCGCGTGCGCTCCACCATGACGACGCTGTCGGCACCCTCGGGGACTGCGGCGCCGGTCATGATACGAGCGGCCTGGCCGGCCCCAACGATGATCCCGGCGACGTCGTCGCCCGCGCCGATGTGGGCGATGACGTCAAGCGCGACGGGCGCGTCGGCGCTGGCGCCGGCGAGATCGGCGGCGCGCACGGCAAAGCCGTCCATCGCGGAGTTGTCGAACGGCGCGACGTCGATATCGCTGCGAGCGTCCTCTGCGAGCACGCGGCCGAGCGAGTCGAGCAGCGCGACCTCCTCGGCAGGCAGGCGCTTCAGGCGCGCGAACACCAGCTCGCGCGCCTCCTCGACGGTCATGACGGTATCGTCGGCCATCACAGCTCCTCTTCCAGGGCATGCACCCTCTCGGGGTGCGTGTAGACGGTGATCTTGCCGCCGCGGGCGTAGCCGACGAGCGTGATGCCGAGTTCGGCACCGATCTCGGCGGCCAGGTCGGTGACGGCCGAACGCGACGCGACGACGGGAATCGCGGCCTTGGCGGCCTTGACCGCCATCTCATAGGAGATGCGACCGGTCGAGATCAACACAGCGTCTCTCACGTCGATGCGGTCGAGCCACGCTCGGCCGAGCAGCTTGTCGAGCGCGTTATGCCGACCGACGTCTTCCCGGACGATCTGAAGCTTGCCGCCGAGCGCCAGCCCGCAGGCGTGCATGCCGCCGGTGTCGCGGTAGAGGATCGCAGCACGGGCCATCTCGCCGACGAGCGAGTACAGGTCGTCAGCGCTCACCGTCACGTCTCCACTCACGTGCTCGAGCCCGCGCGCATGACCGACGCTGGAGAAGGTGACGCCCTTGCCACAACCACTCGTGAGGTAGCGGGTCCGATACACCAGGTCCTCAGGAACCGCTTCGGAACTGGTGACCCACACGAAGCCGCGTTTGGTGTCGACATCGACTGACACGAGCGCTTCGCGATCGCCGAGAAGCCCCTCCGCGACCAAGAAGCCTACGGCGAGCTCCTCAAGGTCCTGGGGAGTGGCCTGGGTGGTGGCCACCTCGACATCGTTGAGGTAGATGGTGACGGCGCGCTCGCTCGGCATTCCGCGCGGCCGGCGCGTCGCGACCTCCACGACCTCCATGTGCACCGGTCCCCCGCGGCGACCTTTCGCGACGTGCGGCTCGGCGGCCTCGGCGGCCTCGCGGGCCTCAGCAAGGTCGGCCGGCGTGTTGACGTTGACCAGCGATCGCAGCTCCGGATCGACCTCTCGAAGCGACTCGACGGGAAGCTCGGCCACACGAAGCGCCGGGAAGATCGCCACGAGGCGTCGGCGTCCGGTCGCGAGCACCTGGCGCGCAGCGGGCAGACAGGCCGCGACGCGATAGATGGCAAGCAGCGGCTCGGGACCCTTCTCGCCGACCGGCAGGACGACATCGAAGCCCTCGCGGGCGGCCCAGAGCGCTCCGATGATCTGCGGCTCGAGATGCGGCATGTCAGCGGCGACCGCGAGGACCCATTCGTTGTCGGCGAAGGCCATCGCAGTGGCCAAGCCGCCGAGCGGCCCTTGGTAGGCAACCTCGTCGGCGATGACCGCCACGGATTCAGGGAGGGCGGCCTCTGCGAGCGCGTCAGGCCGGTTGGTGACGACGATCGTCTGGCTGCACACGCCTTCAACGACGCGGGCCACGCGAGTGACGAGCGGCTCACCATCGACGTCGAGCAGCGTCTTGTCGACGCCCATGCGCACCGAACGCCCGCCGGCGAGTACGGCTGCGGTGAGCGGAAGACGATCATGCTCGTGCGAGGTCATCAGGGAGCGGCCCTTCTCGGCAGCTGAGGCGTGCTTCGATCAGGTTGGAGGATACAACCCATCTTCGGATTGTCCCACAGCACGCCAGCGAACTGCCGAAGCCTTGAATACCGCCAGAACGGGGGCCCCTGGCGCGATTCCCAGCTCAGCGGTCGCCGCGCGAGAGACGGATGACGCGAGCCGCAGCCCCTGCGCGTCGAGGACGACATGGTTGGTCGCCCCGCGCGGCGAGACGGAGACCACCGTTGCGCGGATGCGGTTGCGCGCGGTCGATGCCGGCAGGTCTGCATCGCTGTGGAAGAGCAGCACGTCCTCCGGCCGCACGGCGAGCGATGCCCGCTCGCCCGGCCGCGCCTCGCCAGTCACAAAGACGCGGGCACCGCCGACGTCGATTCCCACGAGCCCATCCGCCGAACTCGCGACCGCACCTTCGACGGGCTGCTCGACGCCGAGGAAGGCCGCCGACCATTCGTCTGTAGGAAGGCTCATGGTCTCCTCGGCAGGACCTACCGCCACGATGCGGCCTTCGTTCATGATCGCGACGCGATCGGCCACCACGAAGGCTTCGTCCTGATCGTGGGTGACGTAGAGGACCGTAACGTCCGACTCGCCGAGAATGGTGGCGAAGTCGTGAGTGAGCCGATGCTTGAGCAGCGGGTCGAGCGAGGCGAGCGGCTCGTCCACCAGCAGCACGCGCGGTTCCACCACCAGCGCCCGCGCGAGGGCGACACGCTGCGCTTCACCGCCCGAAAGCGCGAGCGCACTGCGGCGCTCGTAGCCCGCGAGGCCGACGCGTCCGAGCGCTGCCGTTATCTTGGCGTCGTGCGTGGAGCGCGGCACGCCACGGGCAACCAGCCCGTAGCCAACGTTGCCCCCGACCGTCCCCTTGAACAGGTAGGGCCGCTGGAACACCGCCGCGATCTGGAGTCGGGCCTGGCGGTCCCGCGTGCTGACTTCTCGCCCGTCGAGAAGGACTTGACCCGACGTCGGCTTCTCGAGCAGTCCGAGCACGTCGAGCAACGTCGTCTTGCCAGAGCCACTGGGCCCGAGAATCGCGAGCACCTGACCGGCAGGGATCTCCACGAACGGCACGTCAAGCACGAACGAGCCCTTCTTGTAGGAGCGGGTGAGTCCGACGCCGGTCAGGGAGACCCCACGATCGCTCATCGGCCGTCCTCCCACTTGTCTGCGGAGGTTTGCAGGCCGGTGAGAATGATGTTGACGAAGATCACGATGCCCATGAGCACGAAGGCGAGTGCGAGCGCCGGCCCGTAGCGGCCTTGCCGGCTGAACTGGACCATGGCGGTCGTCATCACCCGCGTGTCGCCCTCGAGATTGCCTCCGACCATCTGCACCGCGCCGACCTCGGAGATGATCGCCCCGAAGCCACCGGCGACCGCCGCGAGAAGCCCCATGCGGGCCTCGGACAGGGTGAGCGCCCCGACGCGCCAGCCGTTCGCCCCGAGAGAACGCGCCTGCAGCGTGAGTTCGCGCGGGACGGACGACACCGCCGCGGCTGTGATCGCCATGACCACCGGCACAGCAATGATGAGCTGTGCTACGACCACGGCGGGACGCGTGTACAGCAGGTTCAGGTAGCCGAGCGGCCCTCGGCGAGAGAAGGTCATCGCGACGATCAGGCCGACCACCGTGGGCGGCAGCCCCATCCCCGCGTTGAAGATGACGAGCGCGGCGCGGCGACCGATGAAGCGCTTCGCCCCGACGAAGTACCCGACGGGCAGCCCGATGAGAAGTGCGATCGCCGTGGCCGACCCCGAGACCAGCAGGGACGTCCACACGATCTCCCAGATGCCGAATGAGCCGGAGGTGAGCAGCGCCCACCCCTCGGCCCAGGCATCGATGAATATCTGCATCGAGCCGCCCGCCGCATCCAAGGCAGCTACTTGGTTGCGTTTGGAGTGAAGAGAGCCTGACCGTACTTCTCGATCCCGAATTCAGCGATGACCTTCTGGCCTTCGGGACTCAGGACGTAGTCCGCGAATGCCTGGCCACCCTCTTGGTTCTTCGCACCGGGGATCACGATGACGCCGTACTGGTTGAACAGCGCCTTGTCCTTCTCGTACAGGATCGTGAGCCCAGGCAACTGGTCCTTCATGGACAGCCACGTGGCGCGGTCAGCGATCGTGTAGGCGCCCTTCTCGTCCGCTATCTTCAGGGTCTCGCCCATGCCCTGGCCGGTTGAGATGTACCACGGGTTGGCTGCGGGTGTCGGCGTAGCGACGTTGGCACCAACCCAGAGCGTCTTCTCCTTGGCGTCGGTGCCCGACGCATCACCGCGGCCGACGAACGTCGCTTTGCCGGCCTTGCCGGCCTCAGCGATCTTCTTCATCGCCTCAGCTGCGCTGGTTGAGCCCTTGACGCCTGCGGGGTCCTCGGGAGGGCCGACGAGCACGAAGTCGTTGTACATGACGTCGTTGCGCTCGGTAGCGAAACCAGCGGCGAGAAACTTCTTCTCAGCGGCCGGTGAGTGGACCAGGAGCACGTCAGCGTCCTTGGTCTCTCCCAGCTTGATCGCCTCACCACTGCCTACGGCGATCACCTTGGTCTTGTACTGAGGATAGGCCGCCTCAAACGCTGGCATGAGCGTGTCGAAGAGCCCCGAGTCCTGGGTCGAGGTGGTTGACGCCACGACGACGTCGGATGTTTCGACGGGGGCTGCCGGCTTCTCGGCTGTGGGGGTCGAACAGCCGACCACCGCGAAGACGAGCATGAAGGCGAGCAGAATGCCCGCTACCTGCCTCAGGCGAGGCGAAGTCTGGAACTGATGCATCTGTAGATCTCCTTTCCACAATGGGAGGCCGGGCCGTTTCCAGTCCCGACCCTATCGTTCCGGTCGCCATAACCTGCGATCCAAGCGGTAGGCCTACCGGAATCGGAGTCCGTACGTGTTGTTCGCTATCTGAGCTCGGACGCCTGCGATAGTCGCCACAGGCTCGACGGGTCGTGTACACCCCCCTTCACGATTGGTGGATACCCAGAACAGCTGGCATCGCCGCCGCAGCGGGCGTCCTAGCCGGGGCGCCGTCTCGGCCAGGTACTCCGCGAACGCGACGCGCCGCGCGAGTGGGCGTGCCCTTGGGAAGCACCGTGTAGAACGGCCGCATGATGGCCGGTCCCGCCAGATCGACGCGGGCGACGGTCCCCAGCGCGAGTGCCTTCTCGGCGACCGCGCGCGAGAGCATGGCGACCCCAAGTCCGCCTTCGACGGCGCTGACGACGGCCTCGCCCGTGCCAAGCTCCACGACGACTCGAAGCTCATCGGGGTCGACTCCGCGCTCGGCCAGCAGCTGCTCGGCGACCTGCCGCGTGCCCGAGCCACGCTCGCGCATCACCCAGTCGGCCTCCGCCAGGTCCGCAAGCGACGCCCCCTTGCACGTCCGCAGAACGGGCTGTCCGGCGCGCAGATCACGAGCAGCTCGTCTCGGCCGATCTCGGCGTACGTCCGCCCGCGAGCCCTTCACGATCGCGCCGGTCACGCCCAGGTCGGCTCGGCCGGACTGAATCGCCTCGGCGACCTCGGCGGTGTCGTGGACGGTGATGGTCACGTGGACCTCGGGGTGCTCGCCGAGGAAGCTGCCGAGCAGACGCGGTATCACGTAGACGCCGGGCGTCGTGCTCGCGGCGATGCTGAGGTGCCCGGTGACCGCCCGAGAGCGCGGCGATGTCTTCGCGCGCGCTGCTCGACCTCGGCGAGCACCCGGTGCGCATAGGGAAGCAGGGTGCGGCCCGCCTCGGTGAGGTCGATTCGGCGGTAGCGGCGATCCAGCAGCGTCGCGCCGGCGTCGGCCTCAAGCGCCTGGATCTGCATGGTGACGGCCGGCTGGGAGATCCCCATCGCACGTGCCGCGTCCGAGAAGGACCCGCGCTCGACCACGGTGACGAACGTGCGCAGCTGGGAGATGTTCACGCAGCGGTCTCCTCGGTCAAGGAATGATGAGCGACCGTTCCATCATACGAGATAAGCGCGGCTTATGCGGCGAGCGCTCGGTGACACGACCTACGCTCGGACCGGAGGCAGCTACTCGCTTTGCCCTTGGCCATGACCAGTTCGCCCATCTCGCGGCCCCATGCGCGAGCGGCGGCGATATCGTCGGGCAGCGGCTTGAACTTGCAGGTGAAGTCGGGCAGTCGGCATCTCGAAGCCGATCTCCTCAAGCCGGCCGCGCATCTGCTTGGTGGCCCCGCTGGACCAGCCATACGACCCGAAGACGCCGGCGAGCTTGTCCTTGGGCTTGAGGCCGGCGATGTACTGCAGATACGCGGCCACGCGGTAGAGCATGCCATGGTGCAGCGCCGGGCTGCCGAGAAGGAGCGCGCGGCTGTCGAGCAGGTGTCGGGTGATGAGCGCCAGTGGACGTCTCGGCGAGGTCGAACAGGTGCACGTCGACGCCGGCCTCAGCGACGCCGTCGGCGATCTCGCGTGCGAGCACGTCGGTCGAGCCCCACATGGTCGAATACGCGATGACCAGCTTGTCGTACGTCTCGCCCGAGGTCATGCGGTCGTACGCATCGAAGGCCGCGGGCACGCTCTCATGCCGCCAGATCAACGCCGTGCGACGGAGCGATGATGTCGCACGTCCAGCCGAGCTCGATGATCTTGGCGACTGACTTGCCGACCTGCGTGGAGAGCGGCATGAGGATGTTGGCGTAGTAGGCCGTGAGCTCCTCGATCGCGAGCTTGAGGTCGATCTCGTCGGCGAACCGCTCTGACGTGGCGAGATGCTGTCCGAACGCGTCGTTGCACATGAGGGTGCAGACCTCGGGGCAGAAGGTGAACATCGAATCGGGCCAATGCACCATCGGCATCGGCATGAAGCGGAGCGTCTTGCCGCCCAGATCGATGACGTCGTCGGCTCCCACCGGTGAGATCTCGAGGTCGGGACCGTGGTACTCGGCGATTCCCCGCACACCGCCGGCGCTCGCGACCACCTTCGCCTGCGGCATCGCATTCATGCAGAGCCGCAGCCCGCCATTGTGGTCGGGCTCGATGTGGTTGACCACGATGTAGTCGATCTTGTCGAGCGGTACGACGCTTTCGATGCGCTCGAGCAGCTCGGGTACGAACGGCACCTTCACCGTGTCGACCAGGGCGATCTTGTCCTCACCGATGACGAGGTAGGCATTGTAGGTGGTGCCGTTGGGGGTCTCGTACCCGTGGAAGTCGCGAAGGTTCCAGTCGATCGCGCCTACCCAGTGGATGCCGTCAGATACGGGATGTGCGTGCATCGGATGCCTCCTTGAGATACGCGAACAGTGGACTATCCAGAACATTGCCGATGTCCGGCTCGAGCTAAGCGTCCGGGCCGAGATGCCAGGGCTAGCTGCTCCGCTTCACGAAGAAGTCGGCCATCGCCGCGAGCATCCCGCGCGCCTTGGTCTTGCGGCAGCTCGGCCTCCAGCGCCGCCTTCGCGTCGGCGACCAAGTCGCCCGGCGTACTCGTTCGCGAAGTCGATCGATCCGGCGTCGCGCATGATGGCGACCGCCTCGTCGAGCCCGGCCGCGCTCGTCTCGCGCGCCGAGAGCAGCGCCAGCAGCCGCTCTCGGCGCTCGGAGTGCTGCAGCGCGTGAACCGCAACCAGCGTGCGCTTGCCCTCGGTGATGTCGGAGCGGAAGTCCTTCTTGGTGGACTCCCGCGTGCCCACGAGGTTGAGCACGTCGTCCTGGATCTGGAACGCGAGGCCGGTGCCCATGCCGAAGGCGCGCAGCGTCGCGATCTGCGTCTCGGAGCCGCCGCCGACGATCGCGCCGACCGCGAGCGGAACCGCGCCGGAGTAGTAGGCGGTCTTGTGGTTCGCCATCAGCAGGTAGTCCTCGACGGTGAGGTCGAAGCGGTCGTCGCGCGCCCAGCCGATGTCGAGCGCCTGGCCCTCGATCGTGCGCGTGGTCATGTCGACGAGCTCGGCGAGCACGCGCAGCTTGATGTGATCGTCCATGCCGGGATCGTGGACGACGGTGCCGGTGACCAGCGAAAGCGCGAGGTCGCCTGCGTTGATCGCCAGGCCCTCGCCCTCGGCGATGTGCAGGCACGGTTCTCCTCGGCGGGTCTCGGAGGAGTCCTCGATATCGTCGTGGATGAGCGCGGCGGTGTGGAAGTGCTCGATGGCCGCGGCTGCCGGGTACGCCTTGGCCGGGTCGCCGCCGACCGCCTCGCACGCGAGCAGGCAGATCAGCGGCCGGTGGCGCTTTCCGGCGTTCGCCGAGTAGCCCGCCAGCGGCCCGTAGAGGTAGCGCTTCATGTCGGGATGGGTGCCGTCGGTGAAGAAGGTGGCGAGGTAGTCGTCCATCTTCTTGGAGTTGCGCTTGAGGTAGAGCTCGAAGCCGATCATGACCCTCCCCGGCAGGACGGCCCCGGTCTCGCGCCGTGGCCCTGGGTCAGGCCGGGGGTGCGGAGCCGAGCGTTCGCGCGTAATGGTAGCAGACGAGTCGCCACTCGCATGAGGCGACCGTCACCGGACGCGAATTCGCGCAAATCTGGGTGAATATTCCTCTGGAAAAGGGTACCATCCAAGCGATTCGCAGGTGCCGCCGTGCTGGCGGCCGGCTGAAGGGGGCGCGGACGATGGATGTATCGACGACAAGCCAGCTCACCGGAGCGCAGGCGGGAGGTCTCGCGGCGTTCATGGGCGTGTGGATGTTCGTCTACTTCGTGCTGCTCATCGTCGTGATCATCGCCTACTGGAAGATCTTCACCAAGGCCGGCGAAGAGGGCTGGAAGTGCATCATCCCGATCTACAACATCATCATCCTGCTGAAGATCGTCGGCAGGCCGTGGTGGTGGCTGCTCCTGATGCTCATCCCGTTCGTGAACTTCATCATCCTGATCATCGTCATGAATGACCTGTCCAAGTCGTTCGGGCACGGACTCGGGTTCACGCTCGGTCTGATCTTCCTGTCGTTCATCTTCTACCTGATCCTGGGCTTCGGCGGATCGAAGTACGTCGGCCCTGGCGGCGTGGCCGCCGCTCCGGCCTACATGCCGCCCCACCGCTACCGCCCACCTGCACCACCGCGGCGCCGCCGCAGCATGTAGCAGGCCACGATGCCGCTCGCCAGCGAACACGTCAGTAGCTGACGCCCGGTAGCCGCCGCGAGCAATCGCGGCGGCGCTTCTTTATGCCTCGGCGCGGAAGCCCTTCTCGATGAAGACGCCGTCGGCGCTGAAACGGCGGTGGTACGTCAGCAGCAGCGCGACGACGCTGCCCATCGCCGTCGCGGCCGCAACCATGAGCATCACGACGATCTGATAGCCCGTCGCGGTCACCGGATCGGCGCCGGCGAGGATCTGACCGGCCATCATGCCGGGGATGAACACGAGCCCGGCGGCCGCCATCGAGTTGATCGTCGGAATCAGGCCGGCGCGCAGGGCGAGCCGGATCGAGCCGTGCGCCGCCTCCCAGGGGGTTGCGCCGAGAGCGGTCAGTGCGAGCAGCTCGTCTTCGCGGGCGTCCATGTCGGCGAAGACCCGCTCGAGCGCCAGCGCGATGCCGGTCATCGAGTTGCCGATGACCATGCCGGCAAGCGGAATCACGTACTGCGGCAGGTACCACGGCTCAACCTGCACGATCACGCCGGTGACCGAGAACGTGACGATGAAGCCGGTGAGCGCCATCGAGACGAACGCGCTGCCGAAGATGCCGCGGGGGGCGTCGGGACTGCGCTGCACCAGGATGCGCGCGGCGAACATCACCATGAGCAGGATGATCCCGACGACGAGCCACGGCGAGTTGACCCCGAAGACCCAGCGCAGGATGAAGCCGAGCGCCAGCAGCTGCACGTAGGTGCGCAGCGTCGCGATCGCCAGGTCCTTGGTGATTCCGAGCGACAGCCGGATCGACACGATGCCGACAAACAGCACGAAGCCGGTGGCAAGCATCAGCTGGAACCAGCCGATCTGAACGACCCCGCCGGCAGCTTCGCTCACAGCGACACCTCCCGCTCCTCGCTCAGCGTGCCGCCTGCAAGCCGGAGCCGGCGGTGCGCGATGTCGTCGGAGCGGTGGTGGCGCACGCGAACGACCGCGCCGCCCTTCTCGGCGAACTCGCGCGTCAAGTCGCTCACGGCGGCGGCCGAGAGCTCATCGAGAGCGGCGTCAGGCTCGTCGAGCAGAAGCACGCGCGGGTGCGTGAGCAGCGTGCGCACGAGCGCGACGCGCGCCTGCTGGCCGACCGACAGTCTCGCGGCGTCCCGATCGAGCGCAGCGTCGAGAACGACGCGGTCGAGCATCGCCCGCAGTATCGAGTCGTCGGGGGCGGACATGGCCGTGACGGACTTTGAGTGTCCAGGGCCGCAGCAGATTGTCACGCACCGAGCCCGCAACGATGGCCGGCTTCTGCGGCAAGAGCGCAACGGCGGCTCGCCAGGCCGGACCAGGGATCGTCTCGGCGGGGACGCCGTCGAGGGACAGCGATCCTGAGGCGTCGGGGATCAGCCGCGCGAGTGCGCGCAGCAGCGTGGTCTTGCCGGAGCCCGAGGGACCGACGACGTCGGCGATGAGTCCGGCGGGCAGCTCAAGCGAGACGCCATCGAGGACGCGGACGTCGCCCGAATCGCCGGGGAGCACCACGACCAGGTCTCGCGCCTGAAGCAGTGCCATCGGTCTCCTCTAGCTCCAGCGGTCGACGCGGACACTCGCTTCGCGATAGCGATCGACGTCGGGGCCCGGCGCTTCCGGGTGGCCGACAGCGATCATACAGAAGGTCCGCATGCCTTCGGGAATGCCGACGATCTCGCCGACAGCGCGCTCGCGCTCGTCGCCGGGGTACACGCCGAGCCAGCAGGCGCCGAGCCCGGTGGCGTGGGCTGCAAGCAGGATGTTCTCGGTGGCAGCCGCGCAGTCGTTGGCCCAGTTGCCGGGAAACGTCTCGGCGGTGACGTCGGCAGCCACGACGATGCCGACCGCCGCGCGACCCATCGGCTTGCCGTAGGGAGTCGCCACCGCCAGCCGCGCGCGCGTCTCGGCGTCGCGAACGACCACGAAGCGCCAGCACTGCTGGTTTCCAGCCGACGGTGCGGCCATCGCAGCACGGAGCAGCATCTCGATCTCGGACTCGGTGACCTCCGCGTCGGTGAACGTGCGAACGCTACGTCGGGTGGAGATCGCCTCGCAGGCAGTCCATCGCTGTTCCTTTCGCGTGACTAGTCGGACGCGGCGGTGCTCTCGACGATCCGGCGGCGGTCGCGCGCGATCACCGGGCTCGTGCCGAAGAGCAAGTCGTTGTCGAAGGAGATGCGCTCCATGCGCGTCAGCTCAGCCGCGAGCTGGTCGACGTTGAGGCGCACCTCGGGCGAGTCGGCACTCAGGTCGTGCAGGTCCACGCCATCGAGCTGGCCCTTCTTGCGCGCGTGGGAGTACGTCTTCCACATCGCCGATCGGATCCGGGCCCTCGTCGATGGCTTCTTGAGCGCCGAGAGGGCCTCTCGGCGAAGCACTTCGAGGTCGGCGATCGGAGCGCCCCTCGGAAGCGCAGCAAGGCGGCGGCCCATGTCGTCGGCGAAGGGGCGGTCGGTCTCCTGCACGATGAACTTGACCACGTGCCACGCATCATAGAGGTCGGCCGAACGCGCGATAGTGCGCTCGCGAAGCCACAGCCATGCGTGCAGCCGTCGGCGCCAGTCCCACCACGCGAGAGCGTTGGCCAGCCCGTCGTCAGGGATGAGGAAGTAGTCTCGATCGGCGAGCATCGCTCCAAAGACGCCGGCACCACGCTGCTCGGAGCGGCGCCTTCCGACGCGCGCCTTGTTCAGGCCACAGCTCGGCGAGGCCTCACGCGCGACGAAGGCGACCACGCCCGCGCGGTCGAGCGCGGCAAGGGCGTCTCGGCAGCCGGCGATGAGGTTGCCGGTGACATCGCGGCCGTGGCGGTCGCGCGCGGCCGCCGTACCGGCGAGCACTTCGGCGCCGGTGCCGGTGAGGTGGATCGGGACTCTCGGCACGCCGAGACCGGCAAGGCATTCGGGGCAGACTGGCGTGAACTCGAAGTCGCTGCGTTCGCGCCCCACGATGACGAGCGCGTCGGTGCCGCGACCGTTGTATCGGACCGGGCAACCGAACGCGCAAGCGCTGATGCCGACCGCGACCTTCCGAGTGATGACCTGCGCCACGAGCACCTCCGGCTGTCTGCCTGTCGGCGCATCGGGGGACGCGCTGTTGCCTATGTACCCGCCGCCGCCCCCGTTTAGGGGACAATCTCGCACAAGGCCCGTCGTCGCACTCCGAGGAAGGTCGCCGTGCATCGCACAGCACTCGCGTGGTTCCGTCGCGATCTGCGACTCGCCGACAACACCGCTCTGCTCGACGCCGCGAGGTGCGCCGAGAGCGTCTCCTGCGTCGTCGTCTCGGTCGAAGGCCGCGACCCGCATGCGCCCGGGGCCGCCTACCTCGCGCGCGAGCAGCGATCGCTTGCGTCGCTCGCAACCTCACTGGCCGATCACGGCTGCAGCCTGACGGCTCTCGACGGCCCGGCGGCCGACGCGCTCGCGCGCGCAGCCTTGCAGTGCGGGGCCACCGCCGTGACCTGCTCGCGCGACTGGACTCCGGCAGGGCTCGCCGAGGAGCGGGCGGTGGCGCAGGCACTCCGGGCGCACGGTATCGAGCTGCGCGTGAGCGAAGGACAGCTGCTCGCGGTGCCGGGTTCCGTCGCGACGGCCGCTGGGACGGCCTTTCGGGTCTTCACGCCGTTCTACCGGCAGTGGATGCGCTCGATCGACCTCATGGCACCTGAACCCGCGCCTCAGCGGCTCGTCTCGGCCGATGTCACGCCGTCCGGGACGCCGATCCGCCCGATCGCCGAGCAGACCCCGCACCCTCCGGGCGGGCTGCCGCGACCCGGCGAACCTGGCGCACACGCTCGGCTGACGGAGTTCGTCGCGACCGCGCTCGCCGACTACGCAGCAGCACACGACCTGCCGGCGACGCGCGGGACCAGCGAGCTCTCGGCTGCGCTGTCATGCGGGGAGCTGTCGCCTCGACAGGTGGCCTGGGCCGCGGTGCAGGCCGCCGGCGAGGACGGCGCCGCGCCATTCACTCGCCAACTCGCATGGCGCGACTTCGCGCACCACGTGCTCGCAGCGGATCCGGACAGCCTCGATGTGCCGCTGCGCCGGGAGTTCTCGGCGATGCCGTGGCGCGACGACCCTGTGGCGCTCGAATCATGGACCGCGGGACAGACCGGCTGGCCGCTCGTCGACGCCGGGATGCGCCAGCTGGCCGAGACAGGCTGGATGCACAACCGCGTGCGAATGGTGGTCGCATCGGCGCTCACGAAGGACCTGCTGGTTCCCTGGCAGTCAGGTGCCGCCGCGTTCGAACGCCTTCTTGCCGACTACGATCCGGCGATCAACGCCTTCAACTGGCAGTGGGTCGCGGGCTCGGGCGCCGATGCGGCGCCGTACTTCCGCATCTTCAACCCGTCGCTCCAGGGCGTCGCGGTTCGACGCTCACGGCGACTACGTGCGGCGTTGGGTGCCCGAACTCGCCGAGATGCCCGCGCGGTTCATACACCGCCCGTGGGCAGCGCCGGAGGAGACGCTCCGCGCGGCAGGCGTTCGTCTGGGCGTGACCTACCCGCACCAGCTCATCGACCATGCGGAGGCCCGGAAGCGCGCGCTGGCGGCGTTCTCAGTGGTCTCGCAGAGCAGGTGAAGGTGGCGAGCCGGGGCGTCTAGCGCGGCGCAGCGATCACGTAGTCGATCGTGGTGCCCTCGGGGGTCTCGGCGATGGTGATGACGCCCTCACGATTGTTGCCGACAACGTTGAGCACGGACGGTCTGGGCCTCAGGCACGCTGGCGTCGATCGTCTCCACCTGCCAGCCAGCCTTCTCGAGGCCGGTCACCATCCCCGCAAGCACGTCGTCGAACGTGTCGGCGACCAGGAGCGTCTCGTTCCACGACTCGGAGCGTTGACGGTCGCCTCGGATGGGACGACCTTCCCCGTCGGCCAGAGCGGCAGACCGTCGGGCGCGGGCGACTTGAACGTTGCCTTCGACGGCCGCAGCCGCCACCGCGACGGTCGCCTCTCGCGTCACGATCTTGTCGGCCGGTTTGAGCGCCGCCGTGATCCGACCGCATCCGGTCGTCGCGAGTGACAGCACGCCGATGAGCGCCGCGGCAACAACAAGTCGTCCTCGCATGGAGACCCTTTCGATCGAGACACCGAGCACGACCGTACGGAACGATGTGCCCGGCCGGCGTGCGGACCCGCCCGAACCGCGCGGGCCGGATAGGTCAGATGGCGGAAGCGTGTGCGAATCGAACACACCCAGGAGGCTCTTCACCCCCTACAACGGTTTTGAAGACCGCGGGCCCCACCAGGGACCATCCGCCTCCATCTGTGTGTGGCATTGTCCCGACGCCCGCCGAGCGTGTCAAACCGAACGCGGACAGTCTCCATCGCGTGCCGATGACGTGGCCGCCTGTGGGACGTGGGCCCCGTCAACGGGAATCAACCAGCGGTGTGGCTCATCGACGAGGGGACGACCGTGGCAAGGTCGCGTGGATTCAAGGTAGCGATGTGGGTCGCCGGTGCGCGTCGTCCTGGCAGTCGTCATGTTCTTCCCGGCCGCCATCGTCACCGACCAGGCCCGGTTCTGCCGAACCTGCCACGAGATGGGCCCCTACTACGACGCATGGCTTGTCGGCCAGCACGCCGAGACGGCCACGTGCATCGACTGCCATGTCGACGACGGCCTGCCGGCACGGTTCGCTCACAAGTTCGTGGCGCTCGGCGAGGTCAAGGCGCACTTCCTCGGCGACACGACCTTTCCGCGGCCGAGCGCCTGCCGAGGTCCCCAACAGCCGCTGCACCCGCTGCCACGAGACGCTTCCCCCGACCACCGAGGCCGGCTTCTCGCACAAGGTCCACGCCGAGAAGGGCACCTGCGCGGTCTGCCATTCCAAGCACCGGCCACGATGTGACGACTGCGGCGCTGCAGTCCAGCCGGAATCTTCAACGCGAGCGTCAAGAGGGTCCCGAAAGCCGGTGAGTTCGCCACCATCGACGGCGGTTCGGCCAACGTCAAGGGACATCCGAAGGTCGCCTGCTCGCGCTGCCATGACATGGCCAAGACCGGTTGCGCACGGTGCCATCAGCCTGAGTCCGGAAAGAAGCATCCTTGGAAGGGCGACTGCTCGAAGTGCCACGAGCCGGGCGCCAAGTTCGCATTCAAGCACCCGGCCTCGACCGACTGCGCCACGTGCCACAAGATCGACGACAAGCACTTCAGGCCCGCGTCGGGCACACTCGGGCCGTGCAAGACGTGCCATCCGACTCCGGGCGGCTCCTGGAAGTTCAAGCCACGGTGGCTCGGGTTCAGACTGCGCGAGCTGCCACAAGCCGCCGGCGAAGCACTACGCCGGCCAGTGCTCGGACTGCCACCACAAGCCTGGGTCGAGCTGGAAGTTCTCGCATCCGTCCGCCGGCGAACACTCCTGGAAGAGCATTCCGTGCGCGGCGTGCCATCCCAAGAGCTACACATCGGCGTACTGCACGTGCCACGGCGGCAACGCTCCGAGCGACTGAGCCCGTAGCCAGCTCGAGCACCGCGCGGCGGCATCAAGGGCGGCGTCAGCAGGGCTCCACTCGCCGCCAACCTGAGAGAACTCTCACGCCCCTCTCATGAAACCGCGCTGTCTCGGTGCCGAAGATGGGCGCATGGATACCTCAGAGTCCGACCTCAGTCATCTGTCCGAAGCGCAGTTGCCTCTGCGGCTGATCGCTCGCGATCGCGGTGGCCGCCGTGATACTGGGCGTCGCCTTCGCCGGAATCGCCAAGGCGACCGACCAGCCGGGCTTCTGCGGTTCGGCCTGCCACGAGATGGGCCCGTTCCACACCGCGTGGACACAGGGCGCGCACAAGAACATCGCCTGCGTCGAGTGCCACGTGGACGCGGGCACCGTCGCCCGCATGGAGCACAAGGTCGTGGCGCTCAAGGAAGTGGCGGCACACGTCACGGGCGACCCCAAGTTCCCGCTCGAGAAGATCACGCCGGTTCCGAGCGAGCGCTGCATCCGATGTCACGCCGACGTCAAGCTGACCTCCCCCGGCTTCTCACACGCCGAGCACGCCAAGCGCGGCGAGTGCTACACCTGCCACACGACGGTGGGCCACGACGTCAGCGTCAGCGCGCTGAAGGAAGCGGGCGTGTACAACTCGTCGACCAAGGCCGCGTTCGACTCGACGAAGACCGCGGTCGTTGACGGTGGCAAGGCGAATCTGACCGGCCACGTGGCCGTGCCCTGTTCACGCTGCCACGACATGGCCGCCTCGAAGTGCTCCGAATGCCACAAGCCCAAGCACGTCGATCGCGGCAAGGACTGCACGGTGTGCCACAGCCCCGGCGCGAAGTTCGTCTTCACGCATCCCGTGCGCAGCGACTGCGCGACCTGCCACACGCCCAAGAGCGCCAAGCACACCTGGAAGGGCGAGTGCACGAACTGCCACAAGGCGGCTCCCGGCGTGAGCTTCCAGGCCACGCATCCGACGGACACCACGTGCGAGACCTGCCACGCCCGTCCCGCCAACCACCGCACCGGCGGCTGCACGACCTGCCACAAGAACACCGGCGTGAGCTGGGCTTCGCTCACCCGACCGGCACTGCGCGAGCTGCCACGCGCGCCCCGCAACCACAAGTCGGGCAGCTGCTCCTCGTGCCACCAGAACGCCGGCGAGAACTGGGCGTACGCTCACCCGGGACTCGGGCTGCGAAGCTGCGCTCTCGTGCCACGCTCGCCCCTCGGGCTCACCGCAGCGGGTCGTGCGTCGGCTGCCACAAGGCCGTCGGCAAGAGCTGGACGTTCACCCATCCCGGCTCGAAGGCGAACTGCGTCTCGTGCCACGCCCGCCCCTCGGGTCACCGCGGTGGCTCGTGCACGTCGTGCCACAAGGTGGCCAAGAGCTGGAGGTTCTCCCACCCGGGCAATCGGCTCGAACTGCTCCTCGTGCCACTCGCGCCCCGGCGGCCACCGCTGCGGAGCCTGCCAGAGCTGCCACAGCCCGGGCTCCAAGTGGACGTTCCGGCACAGCGGCAGCCTGAGCTGCAGCTCGTGCCACAAGGCACCCTCCGGCCACTACGGTTCGACCTGCAAGAGCTGCCACTCGCCGAGCAGGTCCTGGACGAACGCGACCTTCTCCCATCCCCGAATTCCGGGCGGCGAGCACAGCTACAGGAGCTTCGCCTGCACCAAGTGCCACCCCGGCGACGGCAAGGGCCCCGGCCACTTCTGCTCGTGCCACGGCAACACCACGGGACCCAAGGACGACTGACGGCACGAGAATCGCAGAACCAATCCTCCGCATAGGGCACAATGTCGGCAGAGCCACGTACGGCTATTCGGACAGGACGGTGCATGAAGCGCGTTGCGCGCATGGTGATCATCTCGGCGGTCGTCATCGCCGCGGTGACGGCTGCCTTGGCGGTCGCCGAGGCCGGACGCTACCAGGGCGTCAAGCGGATTCCGACGGTCCAGATCAGCCAGCCGCGTCGTCATCGCCCGCCACGGCGACGGCCGCCGTCGCTGCTCCGCCGATCGCCGCCGCTCCTGCCAGCTCACTCACGCCTGCGCCCGAAGCCCAAAGCCAAGGCCAAGACCAAGCAGCGGGTCGAAGCGCGCACCCAAGGCGAGTCCCAAGAAGGCCACGCCCGCTCCGAAGACCTCGGCGAAGGAGCTCCGATCAGCGACCACGAGCCGACGCGCGAGGTCGTGAAGCGAAAGGTCCGCGACGAGAGCGACGAGCACGACGGCGATCGCACGGCTCCTCAGACTCCAAGCAGCTCGGACTCGAACGACTAGAGCTCTGGACCGCCAAGAAGGGGTACGAGAGTCACAGAGGGTTCACCGCAGTCAGGCCATCGAGAAGGATCCGCGTGCGCATCCTGGTAGTGGAAGACGAGGACAGCATCGCCTCATTCGTCGTGAAGGGGCTCACCGCCGAGGGACACGCGGTGGAGCGCGCGGCGACCGCCGCCGACGCCATCGGCCTCGGGATGACGTTCGACTTCGACCTCATCCTTCTGGACCTCGTGCTGCCCGACGGCAACGGGCTGGACGTGCTCAAGGCGCGTGCGCGCGGTGCGGCCGGACGTCCCGGTCATCGTCGTGAGCGCGCTCGGCGAGATCGACGACAAGGTCAGCCTGCTCGACGCGGGCGCCGACGACTACCTGGTCAAGCCATTCGCCTTCGCCGAGCTCGCCGCGCGCGTTCGCGCCAACGCGAGACAGGGCGCCGCCTCCGCGCGCGAGCTCGTCCGTCGGCGACCTGACGCTGGACACCAAGACGCGGGTTGCTCGGCGAGGCGACGACATCGAAGCCGACCTGCCGAGCCGGGAGTTCGCGCTGCTCGAGTACCTGATGCGCCACGCCGGGCAGGTCCTGACGCGTCAGCAGCTCCTGGACTCGGTCTGGGGAATCGACTTCGACGCCGGCAGCAACGTGGTCGACGTCTACGTGAGCTACCTGCGCCGCAAGCTCGACCGGGTCGAACGAACCGTCGGTCATCGACACCGTGCGTGGCGCCGGATACCGTGTCCGCGCGTAGACGCCGGCTCTCGGCGAGCGGACGAGTCGCCCTCGCGATGACGCTCGTGCTCGCCGTCGGCGTGGCCGTGCTGTGCTTCCTCGCCTACACAACCGTGCGCGCGACCTTGACCGCCGAGGTCGACCGAACGCTCCTGCACGAGGCCGAAGAGTACGGCGCCGCGATGAGGAGCTCGTCGACTGAGACCTCGCTCGCCGCGGCGTCACGCCTCTACCTGCAGGACCGCACAGGCGCGTCGGCCGGCCCCGATCCGATCCTGCTCGTCCTGGCGGGCGGCCGGATCATCTCCAACTCGGAGCTGAAGCTCGAGAGCGCAGCAGGCAACGCGGCAGCCAAGGCGCCGACCAGTCTCCTGCCGGCTTCGCGACCGTCACGTTGGACGGCACGCACCTACCGCGTGCTCTCCGCGCCCATCGCGAGCGCCGACGGCAGCCGCGTCGGGCTCTTCCAGGCGGCGCTGTCGGCCGAGGCTCCCGGCGCCGTCGCGCTGAGCGTCGCCGGAGCGCTCGGCGCCGCTGGGTTCATCGTGATCCTCGGCGGCGCGTTCGTGTCGATGTGGGCCGCTCGGCAGAGCCTGCGACCGCTCCGACGCATGGCCGCAGACGCCGCCGCGGTCACGCACGCGTCCCCCGGTCGCCGCATCGCCTACGACGGGCCCGACGACGAGCTCGGCTCGCTGGCCGCGTCGCTCAACGCGATGCTCGCGCGCCTCGAGCGCTCGTACCAGGACCAACGTCGCTTCGTGGCCGACGCGAGCCATGAGCTGCGCACGCCGGTCGCCATCGTCCGCGGCAACGTCGAGCTGCTGAGCCGAGGCTCGCTCTGCGAGGCGGACGCAACCGAGTCGCTCGAACATGATCGAGGACGAGGCGCTGCAGGATGACCCGGCTGCTCGACGAGCTGCTCTCACTGGCTCGTCTTGAGGGCGCGTCGCGCCACTTCCAGCCGCTGGAGGCGCGCACCCTGCTGGACGAGATCGCAGCCGGCGCTCGCGCGCTCGGGCGATCGCGCGGTCAGCGTCGAACGGCCCTTCGGGGCTCTGGATCTCCGGCGACCCCGACCTGCTCAAGCAGGCGCTCCTCAACATCGCGCGCAACTCCATCGCGCACACTCAGCCCGGGCGGCCACCTCGACGCTGGCATGCTCGGCGGTGGGCAACCGCGTCTTCCTGAGCGTGACCGACGACGGGCCGGGCATCCCGCCCGACGACCTCGACCGCATCTTCGACCGCTTCTTCCGCACCGGCGGCCCGCGTCCCGAGGACTCCGGCGGCGCCGGGCTCGGCCTCGCGATCACCAGCCGGCTCGTCGACCTTCACGACGGCGAGATCCGCGCCGAGAACGTCGAGCCGAACGGCGCGCGCTTCACCATCGAGCTGCCGAGGATCGTGGCGCCGCCGAGCTAGGGGACGCGGAGCACGCCGCACGTCACCTTCGCGCCTCGTGAGGCCCTGCGCGTCGAAGTACTCCAGCAGCGGGATCGCGTACTTGCGGCTCACGCCGAGCGCGCACGCGCAGCTCGCTCGCGGTCGCGCCCTCGGGATGCGCCGCAGGTGCGCGGTCAGCGACTCGCGGGCCCCCGCCATCGCCGCCGCCGAGAAGTGCAGCTCGCTCGATATGCGCACGATGCGACCCTCACTGGCCAGCCGGCCCAGCACCTTGCGCGCGATGCCGACGTCGGTGCCCGTCTCGGCGGCGAGTTCGGAGACGGTCTCGGGCGAGAGGCCCTGGCGTTCGAGCAGCGGGAGCAGCGCCTCGGCGGCGGACTGCTCGGCGGCCATGCGCCGAGACGGCGGCCTTGGGGTGTCGCGCCTGCCCCGCCTTCGACGGTGACGACTCCGCGCGCGGCGGCGACCTCGAGCACGGCGTCGAAGGCCTTGGGTGCGAGGCGCCTGTCGACGGTGTCGCGCAGCGCGGAGGTCGCGATCGCCGGTGGCCTTGGGGTTCTCGGCATGGAAGGCAAGCAGCTCACGCTCGATCGCCGCAACCAGCGCATCGAGCGCCTCGGGCGTCACGAACGCCGTCTCGCCACCCACCTTGAGGCGCTCGAGCTTGGCGCGGTTGAGCTCGTCGGCGACCTGGCCGCGCGGCACGCCGAGCGCAGCGGCGACCTCGGCGGACGTCATCGGCAGGGCGCGCGAGGCCAGCAGCCCGACCGAGGCGGTCGACAGGTCGTGTGCGAGCAGCGCTTCGAGCAGCGCCCGCTCGTGCTCGCCAAGGCGCGTGCGCCGCGGCGGCATCGCGTCGAGGACCACGCCGCCGCCGATGGTGTAGACCGGCGAGTAGCTGCGCACGATGAAGCGGTCGTCGTAGCGGGGCGCCAGCGGCTCTTCGAGCCGCACCTGTGCGAGCGCCGACTCGCCCGGCGCGAGCCGCTCGGCGTCCATCAGCAGGACCCGGCCGAGAACCTCGCGCGTGCCATGGTTGACGTGCACGCGGGCGCCGGACACGAACGGCTTGTCGTCGCCCGGCGAGCCGAGATACGTGAAGCGCGCGTCGAAGCGGTCGGTGACCGTGAGCGTGCCGGGCGTCGCGATCACGTCCCCGCGCCGGATCGCGTCGCGCTCGATCCCGGCGAGGTTCATCGCCACTCGCTGGCCGGCCTGCGCCTTCTCGACGGTCGCGCTGTGCACCTGCACGCCCCGGACGCGGCCCCGGACCCCGCTCGGATAGACCTCGACAGCGTCGTCGCGCGACGCGCTGCCCGGACCACATGGTGCCCGGTGACCACCGTGCCCGCGCCGGCGATCGTGAAGACGCGGTCGACCGGGAGCCGCATGGTCAGGTTGGCCTGGCGCGACTTGGTCTCGCCCGCCAGCGCGTCGAGCGTCGCGAGCAGCTCAGGCAGCCCGTCGCCGGTCTTGGCGCTCACCGACGACGATCGGCGCGCCTTCGAGGCTCGTGCCCATCAGCAGCCGCTCGACGTCGCTTCGCACCAGCTCGAGCCAGTCCTCGTCGGCGAGATCGGACTTGGTGAGCGCGACCACGCCCTCGGAGATGCCGAGCAGGTCGATGATCGCGAGGTGCTCGCGCGTCTGCGGCATGACGCCGTCGTCGGCGGCGACCACGAGCATGACCACGTCGATGCCGGTCGCGCCCGCGACCATCTGCCGCACGAACTTCTCGTGGCCGGGCACGTCGACCACGCCCATCGTGCGGCCGCTCGGCAAGCTCGAGGCGCGCGAAGCCGAGCTCGATGGTGACGCCGCGCTCCTTCTCTTCGGGCAGGCGGTCGGGATCCGTGCCGGTCAGCGCCTTGACCAGCGCCGACTTGCCGTGATCGATGTGGCCGGCGGTTCCGAGGACGAGCGAGGGCATGCGCAGGCCCCATTCAGTGAGGCGACGAGTCAGGAAAGCGTAGCACGCACGGAGGTGCAGGCTGCGGGCGGATGGCACGACCCGTGGCGCCGTGGATCCCAACCGTGCCGTGCGCCTGTGGGCGTTCTGTGATTCTCGGCGACTGTGCGCAAATCGCCACTGGGGAGAAGGCATAATGGGGAGACCTAAGACACGCAACGACGCAGGAGGTCGACATGGCATCAACGAACGTCATCGGGCGACGCGTACCAGGAGGTGGCGACCGATCGGCCACCAGGATCCGGCCGAAGGACCGCGCTCGCGCTGGCGCTTGCGCTGGTACTCGCCGCCGCGCTCGCGATCGCGGGATGCGTCGCAGCAGCCCAAGGCCGCCGAGCCCGAGCCGGCAGCCACCGAGCAGCCGGCAGCGACGCCGCCCGCCGCGACCGACGACCCCCGCGGCCACCGAACTCAAGATCGAGGACACGAAGGTGGGCACCGGCGCAGAGGCCAAGACCGGCGACCTCGTCACCGTGAACTACACCGGCTACCTGACCGACGGCACCAAGTTCGACTCCTCACTGGACTCGGGCCAGCCGTTCCAGTTCACGATCGGTAAGGGCGAGGTCATCCAGGGTTGGGAGCAGGGGTTCGCCGGCATGAAGGTCGGCGGCACGCGCAAGCTGACGATCCCGCCCGAGCTGGGCTACGGCGCGCAGGGTGCCGGCGGCGTCATCCCGCCGAACGCGACCCTCGTGTTCGACGTCGAGCTCCTCGCGGTCAACTAGCCTGTGCGACAAGAGAGGTCACCATGCGTACCGACATCGTCTTCACCCTGACCGGCACCGACCGCATCGGAATCGTCGAGGAGGTCACCGGCGTACTGCTCGGCCTCGAGGGCAACGTCGAGACGAGCCGGATGGTCAGGCTCGGCGGCGAGTTCGCGCTGCTGATGCTGGTCTCGCTGCCGGACAGAGCGCGTCGCCGACCTCGACTCTGCCGTGTCGGACGCTGGTTGCCCAGGGCTACCGCGTGACCACGAGCCCCACGCAGCAGGCCGAAGCGCCGCACGGCGGCTGGCTGCCCTACCGGTCTCGGTGACCGGGCGCGGACCACGAAGGCATCATCCACGAGATCGCCAGGGACTTCGCCGAGCGCGGTATCAACATCGAGTCGATGGACACGGGCACCGTCGAGGCTCCCGTGAGCGGCGCGCCGCTGTTCAGCATGACCGCGCTCGTCTTGGTCCCGCCGAGCCTTGCCGAGGACGAATGGATGGCTGCGCTCGCCGAGGCGGGCGACCAGGCCAACGTCGACATCGAGGTGTCGTCCGGCGCGTAGCGGCGTTCTGCCGTGGCAGCAGACGCACCGAACCGAAGCCGTGCGGCACTCTGCCTCGCGGCTTCGTCGTTTCTAGGACGCCGCCGAGAACCTCGCCGATCCGCGCGACCACGACGTCCTCCTCGGCGGGCGAGAGCAGCGTCCGCGGGTCGATGCAGCAGACGGCCGTCCTTGACGCGGGCGACGATCGCCGGCTCGGCGCCGGTTCGCAGGCGCTCCTCGAGCTGCGCCGACGCCGAGCGTCGGCGGGCGCGACGTGCAACCGCGACGGTCGCGATCTCGGCCAGCGGCAGCGAGCCGCCGCCGGCGCGAGCGATCTCGTCGATGCAGGTCACCTCGGCGGCGCTGCCGAGCGACGTCGCGCAGCCGGCCGGCGAGCGCCTCGGCACGCGCGCGCACCTCGGCGACGGGCGTCGTGAGCATCCGCAGGGTGGGGATCTCGCGCAGCGCGCGCGTCTCGTCGAGGCAGGCGAACAGCGTCGCCTCGAGCGCCGCGAGCGTCATCTTGTCGAGGCGCAGCGCGCGAGCCATCGGGTGCTTCTTGAGGCGGGCGATCACGTCGTGCCGACCGCAGATCAGCCCGGCCTGCGGGCCGCCCAAGCAGCTTGTCACCGGATGCGGTGACGACCGCCGCGCCCGCGGCGATGCTCTCGGCCACCGTGGGCTCCTCGGGAAGCCCGAACGGGCGCAGGTCGAAGAGCACGCCCGAACCCTGGTCCTCCATGACCGGGATCGCCCTCGGGGGCGCCGAGGGCGACCAGCTCGGCGAGCGGCACCTCCTCGGTGAACCCCACGACGCGGTAGTTGCTCGAGTGCACCTTGAGGAAGAGTCCCGTGTTGGGCGTCATGCGCGCGCTCGTAGTCGGCGAGGTGCGTCTTGTTCGTGGTGCCGACCTCGACCATCGTCGCGCCGGACTCGCGCATGATGTCGGGGATGCGGAAGCTGCCGCCGATCTCGACCAGCTGCCCGCGCGACACGACCGCTTCCTTGCCGCGCGCCAGCGCGGCGATGCCGAGCATGACCGCGGCGGCGTTGTTGTTGACCGCCATCGCGGCCTCCGCGCCGGTCAGCCGGCACAGAAGCGACTCCACGTGCACGTGCCGACTGCCCCGCTCGCCGCCGGCGACGTCGTACTCCAGCGTCGAGTAGCCGCTCGCGACCTCCTGAACCGCCGCCGCCGCCCGCTCCGACAGCACACTGCGGCCGAGGTTGGTGTGGACGATGATGCCGGTCGCGTTGATGACCCGCCGCAGGCTCGGCCGCGCCGCGAGTGCCGAGCGGCCCGCCGCGTCGCGAGCGATCAGCGAGACGTCCGGCGTGAACTCCTCGCCGCCCAGGAGCCGCGCGACGTGCATCCTCGATGAGCGCCGCGAACGGCGTCGAGCACGACCGCGCGGGGCAGTCTCGGCGAGCGTGGGGGCGAGTTCGGGGGCGGCAAGACGTCATCGGTCTTGGGCAGGGCTCTGAGCAGCGCGTTGGTGTCCATGCTCTCGATTCTACCCGAGCACCCGCTGAAGCGTTGCCGGGTGAGCCGATATCAGGCCGGCTACGCGATCGTGAGCACGTCGTCGGCCAGAAGCCCGGCGACCGAGTCCGGCATCGTGCCGACCTCGCCGACCACAAGCGCGTCCTTGAGACCCAGGAAGTCCAGGCAGGTGCCGCAGGCCTTGATCGAGACGCCGTCCTCGGCCAGCAGTCTCAGGTCGTCGAGGGAGTCCGAGCCCTCGCACGCGAGTCGCACTCCCTCGTTCATGAGCACGACAGCCGAGGGCTTCTCGGCGTTGCGCGCGAGCGAGTAGAGGAAGCTCTTCATGAGGACGCGGCCGAGCTCGTCGTTTCCGCGGCCGATGCGGTCGGTGATGATGAGCACCCGCTTGGCCATGTGGATCCCTCCAGATAAGCAAAACCTGATTGAGCGCTTCTGGAAGGATTATAGACTGCGCGCATGACCGGCAAGGGCGCGGGTCAGCCGACCGTCACCCGTCCCCGGCTCGCCATCGACGCAGCGGCCGATGCGCGCGCCGAGCACGCCGCGTGCACGCGAAGCTCGTCGGCCAGCCGCGACGGCGTCGTGGGGCGCGACGGCGATCATCAGCCCGCCGCTGGTCTGCGGGTCGCACAGCACGTTCATCCACAGCTCGCGGTCGGCTGCCGCCTCCCAGGCCGAGAACTCATCGGCCCAGGCGACGACGTCGGCGGTCCGGCCGGGCATGACGCCCTGTCGACGCGTAGTCGAGCGCGCGCTCGAACACGGGCACTTCGGTCAGATCGAGCTCGGCCGCACAGCCGCTCGCCTCCACCATCTCGTGCAGGTGGCCGAGGAGCCCGAAGCCGGTCACGTCGGTTGCCGCGTGGACTCCCACGGCGACCATCGCCTCGCACGCGTCGCGGTTCGAGCGCCGCCATCGACTCGATGACGTCGCGCGCGGTGTCCTCGTCCTCGAGCCCGTTCTTGAGCGCGGTGCCCATGAGCCCCGTGCCGATCGGCTTGGTGAGGAACAGCACGTCGCCGACGAGCGCGCCGCGGTTGCGCACGACCTTGTCGGGATGAACGACGCCGAACACCGACAGCCCGAACTTGGGCTCCTTGTCGTCGATGGTGTGGCCCCCGACGGTGACGGCACCGGCCTCGGTGACCTTCTCGGCGCCTCCCCGAACCACCTCGCCGACGATGTCGGCGCCCATCGAGCACGGGAACGCGAGCAGGTTCATCGCGGTGAGCGGACGGCCGCCCATCGCGTAGATGTCGGAGAGCGCGTTGGCCGCGGTGATGCGGCCGAAGTCGTAGGGGTCGTCGACGATGGGCGTGAAGAAGTCGACCGTCAGCAGCGCCGCCATGTCGTCGGTCAGCCGGTAGACCGCCGAGTCGTCGCTGGTCTCGAAGCCGAGCATGAGCGCGTCGGAGTGGCCGGGGGCTATCTTGTCGAGCACGGCTTGGAGGTCCGCCGGACCCCACTTCGCCGCTCAACCCGACTTGCTTGAGAGCTGCGTGAGCCGGATGCGCTCGCGGTCGCTCATCGATGCCACCTCCCTCTCGCTCGCCGTGTGTGCCGACTAACTGTACGCGAGCCGCAGCGCGACCGCACCGTTCGGGCCCGAGCCTGACCTGAAACGCTGTGCCGCCGACGTCGGTCCGCGCCCCGCCCTGCAGGTCGACGATCGAGTCCACGCGTCGCGTGGTCGCCATCTCGGGGATTCGACCGAGTCGGGCGAGTGGTTGATGAGCACGAGCAGGTCCTCGGCGTCGCCCTGGAAGAGCGCGAGTTCGACCTCCGGCGCCGAGCAGGACACCGGCGCTCCGCATCCCGCTGCCCGAGCGACGGCGCCGTAGACCTCGCGCAGGAGCGCTCCGCACCGGAGCGGGAGTCGCCCACGGATCGCCCTGCGCGATCGCGCGCTCGAGCGGGACGGCGAGGTAGACCGCGCGGCCCTTGCCGTACTGGTTGACCGTCAGGAGCGGGCTGCCTCTCGAGTCGGTGGCCACCACCGTCGCGCTGTCCGCGGTCAACAGCGCGAAGTTCGGCACCTCGAGAACGCACGTCGAAGTCGGCGAGTCGCGCCCAGCACGCCGTCCTGCGCCACGCGGCACGAGAGCTCCGACGATGCGCCCCGGCGTCGCCCAGCGACTCGATGCCGAACAGCTCCCGGATCGCCGGGTGCGCGTCGCCGCCGCCGTAGGAGAGGACGAGCGAGCCACCGCGCTGCACGAACGCCTGCCAGCCGGTCCCACGTCTTCTTGCCGAGACGAAACGCGCTCGGCACGATCAGCACCGAGTAGCCGCCGAAGTCGTCGGACTCCTGCGCGAGCGTGACCGGGACATGTGCGCTTCCTTCGCGCCGATGAACGCCGCGAGACACGCGCGCGGGTCGAAGAGTCCGGCCAGGTTGGGAAGCGGCTTGTAGCGCTCGGCCGGGAAGAGTATCGCCGTGCGCTCGGGCGTCGGCTCGAGACCGCGGAGGGCCGTATCCTGCAGCGTGCTCAGGAACCGTCGCGCCTCCTCGAACGCCGGCTTGCGCCCGCCGGACGCGTCGACGACGCCGACGAGCGTCTCGAAGGGATCGAGGTAGTAGGGCTCGCGGCGTTCGGTCTCGAAGTCGCGGAAGCGGCGCAGGAGCACTCCGGAGGCGCGGTTCGCCATGCCCGACCAGAGCGCGGTGCGCAGCGCGGCGGCCTCCTCGGCGGGCGAGCCGTCGAGCGACAGCGCGCCGACGTCGTCGGCGAGCACCGGCTTGCCGCGGTCGGCAAGGCGCAGCAGGAAGGCGTCGAGGTAGGTCGACGGGCCGCTGGTCGAAGGGCCTTCGGCGGCGTAGGCGCGGTAGGCCGAGGTCGACGTGGCTCACCGCGAACTCGCAGGTCGCGATCGCCGCGCGCGCGTCGATCCCGCGTCGAGCGGAAGAACGTCTCGGCGTCGATCCCCAAGGTGATCGGGCCGCTCGGGGTCGACCTCGCGGATGGCGTCGCGCATGAGCCGCGTCCACGACTTCGAGCGCCTCAGCCGAGGTGAAGCCCGCGCAGAACGCCTCGTTGGCCAGCTGCCAGCCGAAGACTCCGGGCTCGCTGCGCCAGCACCGTGACCTCCGTGACGAGCGCTGTCTCGCGCTGGAGCAGGTAGCCGTCGGTGCGCGGGTCGCGCCGGCTTGCCCAAGGCAGGTCCACGAGCTCGGCCTGCCGGTCGTCGGCGAACAGGCACACGATGGTCTTGATGTGACGCTCCCGCGCCGCGGCAACCAGGTCGGCCAGACGGGCCAGAGCGCGTTGCGTCGTACTGTCCGACCTGCGGCTCGATGATCTTCCACGACACGAGCACGCGCGCCAGCGAGAAGCCGGCCGCGCTCATCGCCGCGAGGTCTTCGGCCTGGTCGCGGGCATACCATCCTCGGGACTCTGGGACTCGGCGTCGAGCGGATAGAGCGTCGCCCCGAGCGCGAACGGCGGGACTCCGCCTCGCCCGCGCCGGCGGGCGCGACGGCAGGCGCCGCTGCCGAAGTCGGCTTCAGTAGCCGCCGCCGGCATCTCGGCCGCGACCTCCACGGCACAGCGTCGCGGGCCGAGGGTCGGCGCCGAGTCCTCCGGCGATGGCCGACGGAGGCGCGATGCCGGTCGACAACGGGCGGCGCTCCAGCTCGGCCGACCGGTGGTGACTTCTTCGGGGACGGCGGAGCCCTTCGACTCGCCGTTCTTCTTGCGCTTGGGCATCGCTAGCTCGACCTCCCCTCGGCGTACTCGTCGTAGAGCCGCCAGAACAGCCCCTGGCGACGGGTGTCGTGGTAGGCCGCGCGGCGAATCTGCCACTGCGCCTGCGCGTACTCGCCCTGGGTGAGCAGCGCGGCCGCGAGCCCGAACCGCGCGCGGACGCACGTCGGATCGAGCTCGACCGCGCGCAGGTAGGCTTCCTTGGCGTCGCCGAAGCGCTCGAGCGAAAGAAGCGACTCGCCCAGCAGCACCTGCGGCATCGGATGGTCCGGCGAGGACTTGGCGAGCGCTCCAAAGACCCGCGCGGCGTTGCGGCTCGAGGCCGGTACGCCGCGCGAACGACGCGCCGAGCACGTACACGGCGGTCGGCATCTTGGTCGACAGCGTCAGCGACCGCAGCGCCACCGCCATGGCCTCGTTGACCGCCTCCTGCTTCAGGTACAGGAAGCCCGCGAGGGCAAGCGCCTCGGCGTCCCTTGCGAGTTGCTCGACAGGATCGCGCGGATGAGCTCGGCCGCCGAGAAGTACTTCTCCTCGAACGCCAGCGCGTAGGCCGCCGACAGCCGCTCGTCGCGGTCCTCGGCGATGGTCGCGGGATCGGGAGCCGCCACGCCGTCGTCGCTGACGCCCGCGAGCGAGAAGAAGAAGTCGTCTTGGCTTGGATCGAGCTCGCCGGCACTGCGAAACCCGGGCAGCGCCGTCGCCATGCCCTCGCGCATCAGTGCCGCGACCGCCAGGTTGTACATGGCGCGCGACTCGCCCGGGTCGAGCTCGAGCGCGGCCTTCCAGGCGTCGATGGCCTCATCCGGGAACGCCGCCGCCGAAAGCGCCTCGCCCAGCTGGACGCGAGCCGTGACCAGCTCCGGACGCACCTCCGCAAGCTCGTGCCAGACGAGAATCGACTGGTCCCAGTGTCCGCCTCGGCGATCGTAGGCCAGACCGAGTGCGAGGTAGGCCGGCGCGCAGCCCGGGTCGAGTTCGATGGCGCGCGTTGCCGACGAGATGGCCTCGTCGTAGAAGTCGCCGGTGAGGAACAGGTGTGCGAGAACCGCGTGGACGAGCGGGTCGTCGCTCGTCGACTGCCAGCGCCTCGTAGCAGGCCTCGACCGCAGGTGCGACACGGCCCTGCCGCGCGAGTGCCTCGCCGAGGAATGGCGCTCGAGGCGCGGTCCATCAGCGCTCGCCTCCCGCGGGATGCGTGACACGGTGCACGAGCCGCAGCGCGCTCTCGGCCCCTCGCGAGACGCCGTTGGCCCCGACCGAGCGCGCAAGTGCGGTGTCGGCGACGAACGGCCCGCCGCCGACGAAGATCACGACGCCGCCCCTGCGGCCGGCTCGAAACATCTCGCGGACCCTCGAGACGGACGCCGCGGTGGCGGCCATGCTCGCGAACACGAAGACGATGCCCGCGTCGGTCTCCTCGGCACGCGCGAGGAAGTCGGCCGGGCGCACGTCGACGCCCAGATCGATCACGCGGTGCCCGGCCTCCTTGAGCGCCGCCGCGGCGATGGTCTTGTCGATCGAGTGGAGGTCGTGATGCATCGTGCCGACCAGCACGGTGACGCCGGTGTCTTCGGCGGTCGTCGGGAGGCAGGGCGAAGGAGATGACCTTCTCGGCGACCACCGCCGACTGGGTGAACGCGTACTCGTCGACCGCTCCAGAGGCCCACGCGCCACCCAAGAGCGACAGCGCCGGCGCGTAGATCTGGTCGAAGAGCTGGTCCTGGGGGACCCCGGCGTTCTTGGCGTCGGTGATGACGCCGATGGCGCTCGAGGGGTCGTGGTAGACGAACGCCCGGAACAGCCGCGAGGAGTAGTCCTCTGCCATCGTGCCCCCCTTCATCTTCCCGTTCGCATCATGATGCGATGGTAGCGGCGGTGGGATTCGAACCCACATCGGGCTGTCGCCCAGAGGTTTTTAAGACCCCCTCCTGTGCCAATTCGGATACGCCGCCGTCTGGTCGCTACGCGCCGGTACCCGTCTCGGTGCCGGAACGGTCTTCCCGCAGGTCATCATAGGTTTCCAAGAGTATGCCATAGAGAATGTCGTGCTCGCTGACCAGCGTGGACTCAAGCCCCGCGAGCGCAACGATCGTCTCGAGGATGAGCGCGCCCGCGACGATCACCGACGCCCTCCCCGGGTCGAGTCCACGAACCTTGACCCGCTCGGCAAGCGGCATCGCAGCGAGCATCTCGACGAGATCTGCCAGCTCAGACCCGGTCAGGCACGAGCAGTGCACGAGCGCCGGGTCGTAGACCTCGAGCTCCTGCCGGATCGCCGACAAGGTCGTCGCCGTGCCAGCCAGCGAGATCATGAGCTGAGGCCGGTCGCGAAGGCCGTCGAAGTACGGTCGCAGCTGCAGGGCCGACCACTCGCGCGCCTCGGCGAGCTCCTCCGCCGTGGGCGGATCGGAGTGCAGGAAGCGCTCGGTCACACGCTTGCTGCCGACGTCGATCGAACGCGCCTTGACGATCTCGGTTCGTCGCACGCCGCCTTCCTCGATCACGTCGCCGGCGATCAGCTCGGTCGAACCGCCGCCGAGGTCGACGACCAGCAGGTCCTCCTCGGCGTCCATATCGCTCGTCGCGCCGGCGAACGAGAGCCGCGCCTCGCGCTCACCGGGAATCACGCTCGGAGTGATTCCGTGGGACGCCAGCAGCGCAAGGAAGTCGGCGCTGTTCTCGGCATCACGACTCGCGCTCGTCGCCATCGCCGAGAAGCGCTCGACCCCCAGCTCAGCGATGGTCTCCGCGTAGCGGGCGATCACGTCCGACACGCGCTGCATCGCTGCATCGGACAGTCGGCCAGAGGCCGACAGCCCCTCGCCGAGGTGCGTGATGTCGGTGCTGCGTGCGACCTCTCGTCAGGCCGTCGTCGTCCACGTCTGCGACGAGCAGCCGGGTGGTCACGGTGCCGATGTCGATGGCGGCGATCCGCCGCGTCCTGCTCATAGTCCCTCCTTGGCGTGCGCCTCGCGGTCGAGCCCGCAGGCGTGTCCTCGATTCAGTCTCGCACATCGCTGGTCCGGGCAGACCGGATCTCCCTCGGCGAGGAGCTCCGTCGCCGATCGGGTCGTCGATTCCGACAGCGCGAGCGCGAGGTGCGCGTGCAGGCACTTCACGCCGAGAGGGTCGCGCTGGCCGGCGATCCCGACCGACGCGCACGCGTCGGCTCCGCCGGACTCCTCGGCGCGGCGCTCTCGTACGGCGAAGTCCGTCTCGATCAGGCGTCTCGTCAGCTCGGGGTCGGAGGCTGCGCGCAGCGGCCCACGCGGCGGTCGCTCCACCGGACTCAGCGGCCGACGCCCGGTCGGACAGCCAGGGACAGGTCAGCCAGGCGAGGGTCGGAAACGGCGTGCCGTCGCTCAGCCGCGATGGCGAGACGACCGCAGTCGGGAAGCCCCAGCGGCACCGTGCGCCGACCCGCCATGGGCCACGCGGTGTCGCGGCCGAGTTGGGCGGTGACCACCTCGGCGTCATGTGGATCCGTCCCCGACGAGGGCGGGATCGGTCGATCGGACCCACCAGCATCACGAGCGTGAGAACTCACTCGTTGCCGAACACCGAATCGAGGAACGCGGTCCACGGGCCGATCGGCGGTACCACGGCCTCCTCGCTGTCGAGACGCAGCGCCGAGGGCACCGTGATCGTCTCCGGGAGCGCGGCCGAGTCGTCGACGACCACACCGACATGCTCGCCCGCCTTGACCAGCCCGAGGTTCACCCGCGCGTAGTCCTCGACGCCTTCCGGGGTCTTGAGCCGGGCCACTTGCGTGCCGAGACGCGCGTTGCGCGCCTTCACGCCCTCAAGCTCGGCACGGAGGCGAGCCCGCTCGCGTGTCTCTCGGTACTGCACTTTGGCGACCGGATAGTAGGTCGCCACGAACACCGTCGCGATGGCGATGACCAGCACCGGAAGAAGCCACCAGCGCCACGAGGATGGCTCGGAGGGACGTGCGGGCTTCTTGGGCCGGGAGGCCGGCTTCGAGGCGGCCGCCTTGGTCTTCGCGGCCGGCGATGCCTTGGTTCGCGCAGAGCGCGGGGGAGATGAGGAGGGCGTGCGTGCGGACGACGCAGCGCGGGCCCCCTTCGCAGAGGACGCCCGTCGCGCGTTCGCTGAAGCCCCTTGCTTCGTGTTCCTCGGCGTCATACCTCAGAGTCCTGTGTGCAGGCCAGCGATGAAGCGGCCGCGACGACCGCTTTCGCGCCGATGCTAGCACAGCGTCGAGGCCGCTGTCGCATAGACGTCAGGTTGAGGTTGAGAGATTCGAACACGTGTTCGGAGGTCAGGGACGCGGCTCCTAGACGTCGCTGACCAAGATGAAGTCCGTGCCCCCGCGCAGGCGCGTCGCCCGGCCCGGCGGTCAGCGCGACCTGCTCCCCGGCAACAGCGAGTCCCGCCTGTCGGACTGCGTCCAACGCCGAGTCCAGAAGCGTGTCGGTGTCCTGCGCGAAGACGACCACGAGCGGGCGCACCCCCCAGACCAGCTGCAGCCTGCGGGCGACGCCGCGCGTCGGCGTGACGGCCAGGATCGGCGCGTCGGGACGGTGCCGCGCAACCGCCAGCGCGGTCGTCCCGGACTGGGTGACCGGCACGATGGCCGCGAGGCACAGGTCGGAGGCCAGGTCGCAGACTGCGGCGCTCACCGCGGCCTGCACGTCGGTGGTCACGACTCCCCCATGGTCCCAGTCGGCGTGGATGAGGACTTCCTCGGCGGTTGCCGCGATGCGCGCCATGGTCTCGACCGTCTCGACCGGGTAGCTGCCGATCGAGGTCTCGGCGGACAGCATGCACGCGTCGACGCGGCTGAAGATCGCGTTGGCCACGTCGCTCGCCTCGGCACGTGTCGGCCGCGGGGAGGCCGTCATCGACTCGAGCATCTGCGTCGCGACGACCACGGGCTTGCCGGCCGCTCTCGCCGCCGAGATGACCCGCCGCTGCACCACGGGAACGATCTCGGCGGAGGTCTCCACGCCCAGATCGCCCCGCGCCACCATGACGGCATCGGCGGCGTCGACGATCGACTCGATCCGGTCGACCGCCTCGTGCTTCTCGATCTTGGCCACGATCGGTATGACTCGGCGCGTCATCAGCGCCCTCAGCGCCTCGACGTCTTCGGCCGAGCGCACGAACGACTGGGCCACGTAGTCGATGTCGGCTTCCTGCGCCCACTCGAGCAGCACGCGGTCGCGCTCCGAGATCGGCTCGACACCGACCGTGACGCCGGGGAGGTTGACGCCCTTGTGGCTCGAGAGCGGGCCGCCGAGCGTCACCCGAGTCACGACGTCGTCGCCTTCGATCCCGGTCACCACGAGCTCCAGCCGACCGTCGTCGAGCGCGACGACCGCACCGGGAGCCAGATCGTCGGCCAGACCGCCGTAGCTCACGCACGCGCCGGAGGCGTCCCCTTCGCATTCGCCGGCGTGGAGGACGAAGTACTCGCCCGCGACCAGCAGCGTTCCGGAGGCGATGTTGCCCAGGCGCAGTTTGGGGCCGGGCAGGTCGAGCAGCACGCCGACGGTGACGCCGCACCGCTCCTCGGCGGCCCGCACCTCGGTCCAGGCGAGTGCAGCAGTTCGGGCAGTTCGGAATGGGCGGCATTGAGCCGAGCGATGTTCAGCCCGCCCCTGATCAACGCGTCGAGTACCGCGGGGTCGTCGGTGGCTGGGCCAAGCGTGGCCACGATCTTGGTGCGGCGCATGTTCTCTCCTCTGAGGCTACCGTGGGATATTCCCACGCACCAGAGGATTCCCCCTTCGGGTCGAGACTACTCCGGCGGCTTTGGGAGCCGCACGATCTGGATGCCGTCGTTGGTACTTCGGACGGTCACTTCGTCCCGGCCCAGCCGGTGCGCCGCCGTGCGCAAGTTGCCGTACAGTCGCTCGATCCCGTCCTTGTGCGTGTGAACGATCAGCGCCCGATCCCCGCCGGTGAGGAAGTAGCGCACCAGCCGCGTCGCCGTGCCGTGCGGCGCCGGATACGGGACCTCGATCGTTCGCGCCTCGAAGACCCAGGCGTCGTCGCTTGGCAGCTGCGGCGTCCAGTCCCTCACGTCGGCGACCATGAGCACCGCTCGCTTCTGGTCCGCTGCGGCCGCGCCGGAATCGTCCACGATGATGCACAGGCGGACCTTGAACCCCTGCACGGCGGCGGCACGCGCGAGGTGGGCCCAGTCGAAGGTGTTGTCCTCATCGAGCAGCAGGACGACCTTGTCGGTCACGCGGCTCGCCGAGTTCGTGCAGGAGGCGCAGGAGCCCCACTCCGCGCCGCGGAGTGAACGTCACCACCGCGACGTCGTAGGTGACGTCGTGCAGGAGGTCCTCGGCCATCCCTTGGACCACGGTGAGCCGCGGCGACTCGGCGACATCCTTGGCGATGAGGCGCCGGAGCATCCCCTCGCTGGGCTCGAGGGCGGTCAGGTGCCCGGCCCGCTGCAGCAGCGGGCCCGTCAGCAGGCCGGTGGCGGCGCCGACCTCGAGCACTCGCGATCCCTCGGGCACCTCCTTGAGCAGCGCCTCAACGAGCTCGGGGAAGATGCGCTCCTGACCGAACTCGTAGTCGTAGCGGTTGGCGAACCGTTCGCGCTGCTGGAGCGTCGCGTCGATGGGCACGCCGAACTGGTCGAGGGCCTGCTGGCCCTGCTTCCGCGTCCGCCCGCCCCCGCGCGGTTCTGTCGCGCTGCAGCCCACGATCAGCCTCTGATGCTGTAGAACGCCGACATGCCCGGGTACGAACGCACTCTCGGCGAGCTCTTCCTCGATGCGGATGAGCTGGTTGTACTTGGCGACGCGGTCACTGCGCGCGGGCGCGCCGGTCTTGATCTGCCCGGCGTTGACCGCGACCGCGAGGTCGGCGATCGTCGTGTCCTCGGTCTCGCCCGATCGGTGGCTGATCACGCACGTGTAGCCGGCCTGCTTCGCCATCTCGATCGTCTCGAGCGTCTCGGTGAGCGAGCCGATCTGGTTGAGCTTGACCAGGATCGAGTTGGCGACGCCCATCTCGATCCCGCGCGCCAGTCGCTCGGTGTTGGTGACGAAGAGGTCGTCGCCCACGAGCTGGATCCGCTTGCCGAGGCGCTCGGTCAGCAGCTTCCAGCCGTCCCAGTCGTCCTCGGCCATGCCGTCCTCGATGCTGATGATCGGGTAGCGATCGACCAGGTCGACCTAGAAGTCGACCATCTGCTCGCTCGTGAGCTCGCGCCCCTCGCCGGTGAGCACGTAGACACCGCGCTCGGCGTCGTAGAACTCCGTCGATGCCGGGTCCAGCGCGATGCGAACCTGCTCGCCGGGCGTGTAGCCGGCCGCGAGGATCGCCTCGACGATGATGCCGAGCGCGGCCTCGTTGCTCTCGAGGTTCGGCGCGAATCCGCCCTCGTCGCCGACCGCCGTGGCCAAGCCGCGCTCCTGGAGCACCTTCTTGAGCGTGTGGTAGATCTCGGCACACCAGCGCAGGCCCTCGGCGAACGTCGAGGCGCCGACCGGCATGATCATGAACTCCTGCAGGTCGACGTTGTTGTCGGCATGCGCGCCGCCGTTGAGGATGTTCATCATCGGCACCGGCAGCACGTGCGCGTTGGCGCCACCGACGTAGCTGTACAGCGTGAGCTCGGTCGACTCCGCGGCCGCCCGGGCTGCGGCAAGCGAGACGCCGAGAATCGCATTGGCGCCGAGATTGCCCTTGTTGGGCGTGCCGTCGAGTTCGATGAGCGCCGAGTCGATCGAGCGCTGGTCGGTGGCGTCGAGGCCGACGATCTCCTCGGCGATCGCGCCGTTGACGTTCTCGACGGCGGTGATGACGCCCTTGCCGAGATAGCGGGCCGATTCGGTGTCGCGCAGCTCGACCGCCTCGAACGCGCCGGTGGACGCGCCGGAAGGCACCGCTGCGCGCCCGAAGCAACCGTCATCGAGCACGACCTCTACCTCGACGGTGGGGTTTCCGCGCGAATCCAGGATCTCGCGCGCGTACACGTCGGTGATGATGCTCATGAGATGGACCCTTTCTCGATCTGCTTCGCCTTCTGCCAGAGCGCTTCTTGCTCGTTCAACGTGAGCTGGTCGACCCGGTGGCCCTCTCGCCCGGCCATCTCCTCCATCGCCGACCAGCGCGAACGGAACTTGTCGCACGTCCCCCGCAGCGCCGTCTCGGCGTCGATTCCCTGCTTGCGGGCAAGGTTGACGACGGTGAACAGCACGTCGCCGATCTCATCGGCGGCTTCTGCGCTGCCCACGTCGGTCGCTCTCAGCTCCTCGAGCTCCTCGTGCACCTTATCCCACACGTCGTCCAGCGTCTCCCACTCGAAGCCCGCGGAGACCGCCTTGCGCGAGATCGTCTGCGCCAGCATGAGCGCCGGCAGCGCGTGGGGCACCGTGTCGAGCATGCCCTGCTTCTTCTCGGCGCGCTCGTCGGCCTTGATCCGGTCCCAGTGCGCGAGCACCTCGCCCGCGTCGCCGGCCGCTGCCTCGTCGCCGAAGACGTGCGGGTGACGCCGGACGATCTTCGCGGTGATCGCGGCGACCACATCGTCGATGGTGAACTCGCCCGCGTCAGCGGCGATCTGAGCGTGAAGCACCACCTGGAACAGAACGTCGCCGAGTTCCTCTCGGAGCTCGGCGACGTCGTCGGTCTCTATGGCGTGGACCGCCTCGTAGGCCTCTTCCACCATGTTCTTCGCGATCGTGCGGTGCGTCTGCTCGCGGTCCCACGGGCACCCGTCAGGCGCCCGCAGGGCGGCTATCACTTCAACGAACTCGTCGAACCCGTGTGCCACGACTCCCCCCGGCGGGCGTCGATGAACCGCTACTTGGTGGCCGTGGTCGTCTTGCTGCCCTTGCCGGCGGCCGCCTTGAGGTCGGCTGCAAGGATCTCGATCTTGGCCTTCTTGCGCAGGTCGTCAAGGAACGTCTGGTAGGCGTCGCCCTTGCGCTGCTGCACGATGATCTGCTCGATCTGCGCCTTGACCTCCGCGAGCGGCTGCTGCACGCCGGCACGCTCGTCGGTGACGCGGATGATGTGCCAGCCGAACGGGGTCTGGACCAGCGCCGACGGTGGTCTGGCCCTTCTTCAGCTTGTCGAGCGCCGCCTGGAACTCCGGCACGTAGGCGGTGCTCGGCCAGCCCAGGTCGCCGCCCTTGGAGGCGGTGGCGGTATCGACCGAGTACTTCTTGGCGAGCGCGGCGAAGTCGCCACCCGCCTTGACCTCGGCGAGGACCTTCTCGGCGGTGGCCTTGTCCTCCGGCTTGAAGAGGATGTGGCTCGCCTTCTTGGCTGCCTTCTGGAAGAACTGCGCCTTGTTCTTGTCGTAGTAGGCCTGGATGTCGGCCTCGAGTGACCTTGCTGTTCGCCGCGAGCGACTCGATGAGCTTCTGGGTCACGAGCTGGTTGCGGATCTGGAGCTTGAGGCCATCGACGGTCATGCCCGCGCTCTTGAGCGCCTCGTCGAACTGGGCCTGGTCCTTGAAGCCGGCCTTGAGCTGGTCGATCTGCTTCTGGACGTCGGCGTCGGAGATCTTGATGCCCTTGTCCTTGGCGGCCTGCTCGACGAGCTTCTGGTTGATGATGTTGTCGAGGAGACGCTGCTTGAAGTCGAGCAGCCTTCCCTCGCCGTCTGCGCCGGTGAACATGTTCGGGTACTGCTTCTTGAGCTGCTCGAGCTGCTGGTCGAGCGCTTCCGTCGTGATGGCCTCGCCGTTGACCTTGGCCACAACGTTCTTGTCCGAGCAGCCGGAGATGCCGAGAGCCCCGATGAGAAGCGCGCCACAGAGCGCGGCAACGAGCAGGTTTCGAGTGGACTTCATCGTCCGTATCCTCCTGTTTGAGGGGTAATAGCTCACGAGAGTATAGCATCGAGTATGCCGAGGGCCGCCGCGGTCACAGACTCTCCATACTCCAGCGGCATCGCCAACTTCTGCTCCCGCTCGATCCACACCGCGCCGCGCGCCGTGAGCTCGCCCCGCTTGACGTCGGTGAGCGAGAGCGGTGAGACCGTGAGGCGCCGACGAGCGACACTCACGTTGGTCGCTCCGGCCTCGGCGGCCATCGCGCGGATCCGCGCGACGTTGACGAGGTTCTTGGCGGGAGCCGGCGCTGCGCCGAAGCGCTCCTGCATCTCGGCGAAGACCGCGTCGACCGCCTCGATCGAGGGCGATCCGGCAAGTCGACGATAGACGCGCACGCGCTCGTCGACCGCGTCGACGTACTCCTCGGGAAGGAACGCCGGGACCGGCAGGTCGACGCGCACTTCGGGGTGCGCCACGAGCGGCTCGCCGCGCGCTTCGCTGACCGCCTCCATCAGCATCTGAGCGAACAGGTCGAAGCCGACGGCCGAGAGGTTCCCTGACTGCTCGGCGCCGAGCAGCGAGCCGGCGCCGCGGATCTCGAGGTCACGCATGGCGATCTTGATCCCGCTGCCGAGGTCGGTGTTCTCCCCGATCGCCACGAGGCGCTCGGTGGCCTGCTCGGTGAGCGACTGGTGGGCGGGGAACAGGAAGTACGCGTAGGCCTTGATGTGGCTGCGGCCCACGCGGCCCTTGAGCTGGTAGAGCTGCGCGAGGCCCAGGCGCTGCGAGTCCTCGATGACGAGCGTGTTCGAGTGCGGGTTGTCGATCCCGGACTCGATGATGGTCGTCGCGACGAGCACGTCGTACTCGTTGGCGGCGAACGCCTCCATGATCGCCTCGAGCTCGCGCTCGGACATCTGGCCGTGGGCCACGCCGATACGGGCCTCGGGCGCGGCCGTCGAGACGCGCCGGACGGCGTCGTCGATGGTCTTGACCCGGTTGCTGACGTAGTAGACCTGCCCGCCGCGCTCGAGCTCGCGTCGGACCGCTCCGGAGACGACGTCCTCGTCCCACTCGCCCACGTGTACCTGCACGGGGAAGCGGTTGGGTGGGGGCGTGTCGATCACGCTCATGTCACGAACGCCCGAGAGCGACATCTGCAGCGTGCGCGGAATCGGCGTCGCCGAGAGGGCGAGCACGTCGATCTGCTCGCGGAGGTTCTTGATGTGCTCCTTGTGCTCGACGCCGAAGCGCTGCTCCTCGTCGATGATGACGAGCCCCAAGTTCTCAGGCGTCACGTCGCGCGACAGCAGACGGTGCGTGCCGACGAGAATGTCGACCTCGCCGCGGGCGAATCCCTCGAGCGCCGCCTTCTGCTGGGACTCGCTGCGGAAGCGTGACAGCACCTCGACCCGGACCGGGAACGGCTCGAAGCGCTCCGAGAAGGTCGTGAAGTGCTGCTGCGCGAGAATCGTCGTCGGGCACAGCACCATGACCTGCTTGCCGTCCTGTGTCGCCTTGAACGCCGAGCGGATCGCGACTTCGGTCTTGCCGTAGCCGACGTCGCCGCAGATCAGGCGATCCATCGGCTTGTCGGACTCCATGTCCGCCTTGACGTCGGCGATCGCCGCGAGCTGGTCTGGCGTCTCTTCGAAGGGGAACGCCGCCTCCATCTCAAGCTGCCACGGAGTGTCCTCGCCGTAGGCGTAGCCTTCGACGGTGGAGCGGCGTGAGTAGAGGTCGACCAGGTCGAATGCGAGCGCGCGAGCTGCCTTGCGCGCCTTGCCGGTGGACTTCGACCAGTCAGCGGTGTTGAGGCGTGTGACGCGCGGGGACGAAGCGTCCGGGCCGACGAACTTGGTGATGCGGTCGATCTGTTCGACCGGCACGTAGAGCTTGTCGCCCTTGGCGTACTCGAGCAGCAGGTAGTCGTGCTCGGCGCCGAGGACCTCTTGGCGCACGATCTCCTTGAACAGCGCGATGCCGTGCGTGGCGTGCACGACGTAGTCGCCCGGCGCGAAGGCGAAGGTGACCTTGGTCGGGTCTATCTGGCGGCGCGCGCGGCGAACCGCGGAACGCGGGTAGACGTCGTCGATGGAGACGACGGCGACCTTGGCGTCCGTGATGACGAAGCCGGCCGGTATGTCGGTGTCCACGACCTCGACCGAGCCCTTGGTGAGCGCTCCGATCTCGACGCGCGGCGCCGGCCGGATGCGCGGCGTGGTCGCGCTCGACTTCCATGCGCACGCCGGTCTCGGCCAGCAGGTCGGAGACCTTGCGGCGGGCTCGGCGATCGGGGACGGCCAGCGCGACCGCGTAGCCGGTCGAGAGCAGCGAACGAACGCCGCCGACGAAGCGCTCTTCACCGCCGGCGACCTCGGGACGACGCGCGGGGAGCTCGGCGTCGACGTTGGCCCCGGTGCGGAAGATCGAGAGCAGGGTGAGGCGCTGCCGTGCGCCGAAGTCGAGTTCGGCGGGCGTGAGGTACAGGCCGTCGAGCTTCACACGGGCAGCGTCGGCAAGCGCGGTGAGCTCTTCTCGGCGACGAACGGCATCGTCGAAGAGGGAGCGCGGCTCGGCGACGACGGTCAGGACGTCGGGGCCGAGGTACTCGGTGGGCATTCCGGGGCGCTTGTAGAGCAGCGGCAGGAAGAGCTCGATGCCGTTGAAGAAGACGCCTTGCTCGAGCAGCTCGAGCTGGTGCGCCAGGAACGGGTCCTTGAGCGCCTTGTCGCGGAGCGTCTTCTGCGCGAACTCGACGCCACGCGAACCGATGCTGAGTTCGCGGCAGGGGAAGACCTCGATGGGCTCGGCGTCGCCGATGGACTGGCCGGTCGAGGGCACGAAGCGCAGCAGCGTCTCGATCTCGTCGCCCATGAGTTCAGCCCGCACCGGCGAGAGCGTGCCGGCCGGGAAGACGTCGAGGATGCCGCCGCGCACCGCGAACTGCCCGGGGCTCTCGGCGAGCTCGACACGCTCGTAGCCCATGCGCGACAGGCGTGCGGCCTGCTCGTCGAGATCGATGGTGAGTCCGACGCCCAGCGTGAGCGGATCGAAGACGCTGCTGCCTTGGGGCGGGACCATCCTGCAGAAGCGCCCTCGCCGATGCGACAACGATGACGGGACGGTTCTTCTCAAGTGAGTACAACGCGCGCGCGCGGGCGCCGATCTGCTCGAGATCGGGTGCGATGCCGCTCCACGGGTAGTCGGTACGCTCCGGATAGTGGAGCACGTGCCGCTGGCCGAGGAACGCCGCGGTCTGGCGCCAGAACCGCTCGGCGTTCTCCTCGCCGGAGACGACCACAAGCGTGGGCCGCGGCTCGGAGCGGTGCAACGCAGCGACGACGGCAGGGCGGATGAGGCCCGGCGCCGCGAGCGTCGCGTCGGAACCCTCGCCGAGCATCGTGGTTATCGTTGCGTAGGGCTTGGCCGCAGCAAGCGACGCTGCCAGGCGATCGATGAGCATGGCGAACTCCCGAAAACACGTAGGCGAACAGCACGAAAGCCCGCAACCGGCTTGCCGGGCGGGGACAGTGCAGACTATCCCCGAGCCGAGGGGCGGTCAAGCAGCGACGGCGGGAGATGCCTGCCGGTCGGACCGTTTCGCCCCCTCCAGGCCGAGAAGCCGGGCGGGTGTCGAGGGGTACACTCTAATGGTTGAAGCCACCCGCGAGAGGACCCTCGGCGTGCCGGAAGACATGTACGACGACACTCACGAGCGTCCGCAGGCACGGAGTGCCGACGCTGGACCGACGAGTGACGTCGCGCCGTCCTCCCCCTTCGCCGAGAACCCCGACGACGTCGCCGCCCAGGAGCCGATGACGATCGAGGCCGACACCGAGGTGCCGCCCGCGGTCCTCGTCCGCGCCGGATGGATCGCGAACACCTTCGCCTCGTTCCGCCATCGCGACTTCACGTTGTTCTGGTCAGGCGCGCTCGCCAGCAACATCGGCTCGTGGATGCAGAACGCCGCCCTCGTCATCGTGGTCTACGGGCTGGCCCCCAAGCAGGCCTCGCTCTATGCCGGCCTGGTCACCTTCATTTCCGGCGCGCCGGTCTTCTTCCTCGCGATCCCGGCCGGCGACATCGCCGACCGCTTCGATCGCCGCAAGCTGCTGATCATCATCCAGGTGGTGCTGCTCGCGCAGGCGGCGACACTCGGCCTCCTCTACAACCTGCAGGTCCTCACCCCATCGCAGCCGATCATGTCGCTCGCGCTCGTGGCCGGGCTCGGTCTGATCGCCGGGGTCTTCTCGGCGTTCATGATGCCTGCGTTCCAGTCGCTGCTGCCCGACCTCGTGCCCCGCGAGTCGCTGATGAACGCGATCGCGCTCAACGCGGTGCAGTTCCAGTCTTCGAGGATGTTCGGACCGATGATCGTCTCGGCGATGGTGCTCGCGGGAGCCGGGATGGGGCTCGTCTTCTACGCCAACGCGGCGAGCTTCTTGTTCGTGATCCTCGCCCTGCTGGCGATACGGCCGCGAGCTGCGTTCGATCCGGAGAGCGGCGCTAGGCACCGCGCCGAGGAGACCGTCCTGCAGCGCGTCGGTGCCGGCATCAAGTACGCACGGCAGGACCGCGTCAGTCGGCATGCTCATTCTCTCGACCGCGATGCTGACGATCTTCGGCTTCCCGTACATGACCCTGCTCGCGGCGATCGTTGCGGCGAACATCGGCGGCACCGTGTCGCAGGTGGGCCGAGCGACAGCGGTGATCATGGCGTTCAACGGGCTTGGAGCCCTTCTGGGCGCGCTCGGGGTGGCAGGTCTGCCCGCGACCACGCCGAGGAACCGCGTGATCCCCTACACGCTCCTCGCATTCGCCGCCTTCGTCGTCATGTTCTCGCTCGCGCACGTCGAGTGGACGATGGCCGTCTTCTCGGTACTCGCCGGCGCCGCGCTCATGGCCACCAACTCGCTCGCCATGACCTCGATCCAGTCCGCGGTTCCCGGCTACCTGCGCGGCCGCGTCATGGCGCTCTTCGTGATGGCCTTCGTGGGCATCATGCCGTTCTCGGCGCTGGTCTTCGGACCGGTGGGTCAGCTGATCGGCCCCGACCGGGCGGTCATGGTCGCCGGGATCGTGCTGATCGCGTGGGCGCTCCTGCTGGTGATGCGTCCCGCGTGGCTCCAGTCCAACGTCGCGTCGGCGCCACCCGTCGCACCAGGACACCCTGCGGCATGAACACCACCCGACGACTCAGGGCGCTCTGCGAGCTCTATCCCGACCGGCACGTCGGCGGGCCGGGCAACCACGCGGCCAACGACCTGTTCGCAGGCGAGGTCGCGGCGGCAGGCTTCTCGGTCGAGCGCATCGGATTCGAGGCTGCCGAGTGGGTGCCCGGCGAAGCGTGGCTCGAGCTCGACGGCGAGCGGGTCGAGCTGAACGCGGGCCCGTTCTCGGCTGCGTACGACGGCGAAGCGCCGCTCGTCGCGGTCGCGACGGTCGAGGAGCTTGAGGGGCTTGAGCGACCGGGAAGCATCCTGCTCCTCCACGGGGATATCGCCGCCGAGCAGCTCACCCCCCGCAACTACCCGTTCTACGGCTCGGACGCCCACCGGCGGATCCTGGATGCGCTCGACGCCGCGCGGCCCGCGGCGGTTGTTGCCGCGACCGGGCGCACGCCGATGGCGGCAGGCCTCTACCCGTTCCCGCTCTTCGAGGACGGCGACCTGGGCCACCCGTCGGCCTACCTGCGCGACGTCGATGGCGAGGCGCTCATCGCTCGCGCTGGCCGAGCCCGCGCGACTCCACATCGACTCGCTCGCCCGACGAGTGGCCGCCGAGCAGGTCGTCGCGCGCAAGTCGGGCGTCGCTCCCGGCAACCGGCGCGTGCTCGTGAGCGCGCACATCGACAGTCGCTACGGAACCCCGGGCGCGCTCGACAACGCGGCAGGCGTCTGCGTGCTGATGGCGCTCGCGGACCTTCTCGGCGATGCTGCCCCGGCGCTCGATGTCGAGCTCGTGCCGTTCAACGGGGAGGACGACTTCGCGGCGCCCGGCGAGATGGCCTATCTCGACTGGCCGGATGCCGACCTCGACAACGTCGCGCTCGTGGTCAACATCGACGCCGTGGGGCGCCGAGATGATGACACCGCGATCTCGTTCTACGGATGTCCGGACGAGATTCGAGAGGTGGCTCTTGCCGCTGCCGCGACCGTGCCGCGCATCGTGGAGGGTCCCGAGTGGCCGATGAGCGACCACATGATCTTCGCCATGCGCGGTATCCCCGCGATTGCCGTGACATCCACCGGTCTGACCGAGATCGCCGCCACCGTCGCGCACACAGCCGACGACGTGCCGGAACTCGTGGACCCGACGCTGGTCGACGACGCTGCGCGGTTCATCGCCGCGCTCATCGCCGCACTCGGCGAGGCACCTCACTAGACGCCGGGTATCAACGCCAACCGGCCCCCGTATCCGAGAGGACACTGACATGGCCCGCGCCTCCCAAGAGCCCGTCCCGCAGCTCACACCCGCCGAGCGAGAAGCGCTCGCGCCCATCTACGCCGAGCGGCTCGAGGCGCACTACGGCGATCCTCACGCGGCGCTGCACTTCGCCGACGCCTACCAGCTGCTGATCGCCGTGATCCTCTCGGCGCAGACCACCGACGTCGGGGTGAACAAGGCGACACCTGCGCTGTTCGAGCGCTTTCCGACACCCGCTGACCTCGCCGAGGCGGACCAGCTCGAAGTCGAGGAGTACGTCCGTACGCTGGGCTTCTACCACCAGAAGGCCAAGAACATCATCCGGACCTGCCAGATCATCGTCTCCGAGTTCGCCGGAGAGGTGCCCGACACCATGGAGGGCCTCACGTCGCTGCCTGGCGTAGCTCGAAAGACCGCGAATATCGTGCTCGGCGAAGCGTTCGGCAAGGTCGAGGGGATTGCCGTGGATACGCACGTGTTCCGGCTCGCCCACCGCTTCGGTCTGTCGACCGAGCACGACCAGGACAAGGTCGAGCGCGACCTCATGGGGATCTTCCCGGCCGATCACTGGCACCGCGTGAACTACGACCTCATCACGCACGGTCGCGCCATCTGCACCGCCAAGCGCCCCGCGTGCGGCGTCTGCTTCCTGAACGACGTGTGTCCGAGCGCATACGTGCCCGCGGGCTGGCGCGAGACGCTCTAGTCGCTCGGCGGTTCTTCCGGGACCGACGCGTCGACTCGGCGCGCCTCGCCCACCATCGCCCCGTCGGTGCGCGAGTAGTTGTCGCTGTACTCGACGACGTCGATCTTGCAGTCGGTTCCGATGGTCACGTTGCGTCCGCGCACCGTCTTCGCCGAGACGCCCTCGAGGTAGACGTCGTCGCCCTCGATGGTGTCGGCGGTCAATCGCTTCTCCGCCCAGAAGGTGAAGATCTGCGTGATGCTCTGGAACCCTTGGGGCAACCGGACGGTGATCTTCTCGCCGCCGATCTCCTTGGCCGAGCACGTCCCGTAGAACTTGATGTCGATGGTGTCGGCCGACAAGCAGCCCCGCCACCGTGAAGGCGCCCTCGCCGGAGAACTCCTCGGCTTGGCAGTCGCCAGCGCCGCGCAGGAAGCCGCGCACTTTGATCTCGTGCGCGGCGATGCTGCCGCCCACGGTGGTGTTGCCCTTGATCGTGAACTGGCTGATGCCGACGCCGTCGCGAATGCTGGCGTCGCCATTGACCGTCATCGAGATCGCCTGGATCTCGCCGTTGAAGGTCCCTTGCCCGTTGACGGTGATGTTCTGCGCGACGACGCGCCCGTTGCACGTCGCGGCGCCGTTGACCGTGTAGCGGGCGCAGTCGATGTCGCCGTTGATGGTGCCGGCACCGTTGACGGTCACGTCGCCGTACGAACCGCCCGAAAGGCTGCCGTCCCCGTTGATCTTGACGTCTGTTCTGGTCTCGTCGGCCATATCCGTTCCTTTCGCTACTTGATCCTGGTGCTGAGCGCCTCGGCGCAGTCAGCGAGATTGAGGCGCGCAACCACCCGTGCCGATGGCTCGAATCTGACCTCGGCCGCGCTCGACACGAGCATCGACGTCGAGAGGCCCATCCGCCTGACGAACACCAGATCGGCCGGGCGCCCCTCGAACGCGGGATAGTTCTCCTTCAGGGACTGGAGGACCGTGCGGCCCTCTTCAAGGCTCACGTCCCCGGTCTTCAGCAACGTGTCGAGCGCCGAGAGCGACACGACCTCGCCAAAGACGAGCGGCGCGTCGCAATCGCACACCTCTTCGGCGAAGATCTCGATCGTCTCCGCCGACACCAGTCCGCGCTCACGAATCTCGTCGAGCGTCATGCTGATCTCGCCGAGGTCGGGAGAGACCGCATCGGCGATCTCGTCGAGCGACGCGTCCTCGTCCTTCATCGACTTGATCTTCTCGATGCGCACAAGGACCTTGTCGCGCGGGAAGAACGTCTCCTGGCCTGTGAAAGTGGACTTGCGAACGAACCACTCTTCGGGGATCAGCCCTTTGCGCTTCCAACGGTAGAGCTGGCCATAGCTGATGCCGGCCGTCTGCAGCAGATCCTTCTTGGAGATGAGTTCGCTATCCACGGCCGCCTCCTTCTGTGCTCGGCGTCCGGAGCCTGTGTTCGTTCATTCCGGTCAGACCGCCGAGGAGGTCGCAGGCGGCGCCGGCGGTGCAACCGTCGCCGATGCTGCGGCAGGCGCCGACGGAACCGGAGGAGCGGCCGGTGCGGTGCCGTCCGCCGAGAACTCGTACTGCTCCTCGGGAACGACAACCATCGCGATCACGTAGACGATGAAGCCCAGCCAGAACCCGGTCAGCACCGTGACGCACCGCATACACCAGCCGAGCGAGGCTCGAGTCGATACCGAAGTAGACCGCGGCTCCACCCAGAACGCCGGCGATCTTGCGGTCGGTCCGCGACCTGAAGAGCTTGCCAGTCGACGTCCATCCACCGTTTCGTCCGCGCATGACGAGCAGCACCCCCAATCCGACCAGCACCAGCGGCCAGCCGACGTTTCCAAGTACGTGCAAGACCCGCGAGAGCGGGTAGAACAGCCAACCGAAGACCCTCTCGGCAAGCAGCCAGGCCCCGAGGGCCACCAGCGCCACGCCGCCCAGGACAACCCACTCCGACTTTCTGGTCGTACTACTCATTTCGGCCTCCTACCAGGTCCGGATCGTGGGGGCGACGTCGCCCGCTCATCGAAGGTTCGCTCCTCAGTCAGTACCTACCCTGCAGAGCAAGCGTAACAACACATTGTTACGCTGTCAATGCGAGAAGCCGAGGATGCTGCAGCTGAACTCTGGAACGGCGACGGCGTGCGCCGGTCGCGCGGTCGGAACGTGAACCCGTCAGCCCTTGAGCGCCGGGCGCAACACCAGATCGAAGTAGATGGCCCAGCCGAGAAGCAGCGCGGCTACCGGCACGGCAGCGATCGCCCAGAGCCTCTGGCGACGCAGGTACTCATCGACGCTCATGCGGCCGATCAGTCGCCGGTAGGCGACGCCGTTGGCGTGCCGCGCGAAGAAGTACTGGAATCCGAGCGTTCCGAAGGCCACGACGAATGCGGCGATCCACATCCATCCGCCGCGCTGGATCGCACTCGTGATGGCGCTGTCGGCGAACAGCCATATCGGCAGGAAGAACGCGCCGACCCACTGCCCGTTCGCGGGGCCCCAGAACAGCGGGATCAGAAACGCTGCAAGGTTGAAGCGCGGAAGGACCGGTACCGGCTCCCCCTCAGCGAGCAGCATCGTTCCGTGGACCGCCTCGGGCAGGTGGCCTTCGGCACACCGTCCGTCCGCTCCCCGCTCGACCAGCCGCTCGCAGATCACGCAGTAGCCTACCGAGCGCAGGTCGAGGCGCGCGTCATCGACGCCGCCGACGGAGTCAGCGCTGCGCCCCTCCCCCGACGAAGGTTCGGTCGTCTCGGCGGCGAGATCAGCCAAACAGCGCACCCGCCAGCGCCGCAATGATGATGGCCGGCAGGATGTTGCCGACAGGCAAACGCTTGATGCCGAGAAGGTCGAGGCCGATCGCGAGAATGAGCGCACCGCCGACGCAGGTGATCGAAGCGAGGACCGCTGGCGTCATGAACGGCTGGATCGCACTCGCGGAGAGCGCGATGCCGCCCTGGATGATGATGACGGGAATCACCGAGAGCCCGACTCCGACGCCGAGCGTCGTCGCCAGGAAGAGCGCGGCGAAGCCGTCGAGCAGCGACTTGAGGTAGAGCACCGAGTGGTCGCCCAGGCCGTCCTTGATCGAGCCGAGCACCGTCATCGCACCGACGCAGAACAGCAGCGAGGCGGTCACGAATCCCTCAACCAGCGTGTGGCCCTTCTCGCCGGGCTCGTCGGAGGCGGACTTGGGGGTGGGCGCGAGCCACGGGATGCGGTAGCTGACGTCCTGCAGCCAAAGGCCGAAGCGCTCGAGCCAGTGCTCGATGCGGATCCACTCGCCGAGCAGCGCACCGATGACCAGCGAGCCGACCAGCACGAGCGGCGCGTAGGAGCCCATGCGCGTCTTGCCCATCTCGGCAAGACCGCCGATGCTCATCGACGCGCCGATGACGAAGGTCGACATGCCGATAGCGGTGAACGCGATCGTCCTGAAACCGGTCGGGGATCGCCTTGCCAAAGGCCAGGCCGATCGCCGTTCCCACCAGAATCGTGATGACGTTCAGCAAGACTCCGCTCACAGGTGCAGTCCCCTCAGTCGTCCTCGGAAAGCCACAGATCCTTCAGTTCCTCGGTGATCTTGTTCGCCCCGGGCGGAAGCCCCGTATCGCGAGCGACGGGCGTCCGCTTGGACGAGCGCGACGCCTCGGCGAGATTCTCGGCGAAGACGCTCGATGAGTCACGGTACTCGATGTGCCTGCCGACGTCTTGGCTGATTCGCGCGCGCATTCGCAGGTCGTCGGTCACGACGACCACACGACCCGATCGCGCCGCCGCAACTGGCGAACGATCTCGTCATCGGCGACGCTGGCGTACACCGCCTTCACCGCGCCGTATGCGTCCGACGAGCGCCCCAGCGTGCCGTGCGCGTCGAACACGACGACGACCGTGCCGCCGGGCGCAAGCGCGCGCGCGTGCACACGAAGGCGCGCCAGCAGGTCCTCGCGCTGGCTTTCCTTCGAGCGCCCTGCGGTGGCCGGGTCGCGCATGGTGACGTTGTAGCCGTCCACAAGAAGAAGCATGCGGTCATCCTATCGCATGCCGAGTAGTACAATCCGACCGACCAGTCAGTTCAGCAGAAGGCCGCAGATGCCCACGCGATCGGACGCAACCAAACGCAGGCTCTACGACGCGGCGATGGAGCTCATCGGCGAGCGCGGTTTCACCGACGCCTCCGTCGATGAGATCGTCGACCGCGCGGGCGTGGCCAAGGGCACGGTCTACTACCACTTCGCGGGCAAGGCCGAGCTGGTCGAGGCGCTCATCGCCGACCGGATGAAGCCGCTGGCGGATCGCTTTCGTGAGGCGGCCGCGGACAACTCCGACGATCCGGCGGGCGCGGTCGAGGCAATCGTGCGCGCCGAACTCGAGTTCCTGCTCGAGCACCGATCGTTCTCGAAGCTGCTGCTCACGGAGATGTGGCGCGAGGACCGCGTGTGGCGCAACACGCTGCTGAAGTTTCGCAGTGAGCTCATGGACGTCATCCGCGAGGTCATCGAGCAGGGTGTGTCGGACGGGGTGTTCCGCGATGACGTCGATCCCGCGTTTCGGCGCCTCCGCCCTCTTCGGGATGACCGCGACCGTCGCTCTGGACTGGCTGGCTTTCGAACCCGAGAAGCCGCTCCAGGACGTGCACGACCAGATCACCAAGGTCGCCTTCAACGCCCTGCGGCCGAGCTGCAACTAGTCGGACCGCAATCACCGGCTGCGCGGCCCGAGCTTCGGGGCCGTTGGCAATCCCCCACCGGCGGTACATACCTAGTGAGACGGCGCCTCGTGGAAGGGACCGCCGATGCCCAGTCTGCCGCTGCCGGAAGTCGGCCAAGTCGCTCCGCACTTCTCGGCGACCACCTCGAACGACGGGGTGTTCGACCTCGCCGAGCACGCCGGGGAGTTCGTTGTCGTGTACTTCTACCCACGCGCGAACACGCCGGGTTGAACGCACGAAGCCAATGACTTCCAGGAGCGGAAGTCGCAGTTCGAGAAGGTGCCGGCCACGGTCGTGGGAGTCAGCGCGGACAAGCCGGCAACCCAGCTCAAGTTCGTGGAGAAGTTCGGACTCACGTTCCCGATGATTCCCGACACGACCAAGGAGATCATCGATGCGTATGGAGCACGTGAGGTCCTCGGGGTCACCGCGAAGCGGCGGACGTTCCTGATCGGCCCGGACGGAAGGATCGCGAAGGTCTGGCCCAACGTGAAGGTCGAAGGCCATGCCGACGAGGTGCTGGCGGCGATCCGGGCGATCCAGTGCAGAGGACGGAGTCTCGTGAGGAGCCTGACTCGCGCCATCGGCATCGGCAGTCGTGCTCGCCGTGGCCGTTGCGGTGGTCGCATCAGCGGGGTGCGCGAGGGAGTCCGTCGCGCCGTCGGACCGAGTCGACTCGCAGCCGGCGACCACGTCGCCGGGATCCGCCTCCTCCGGTCCCGTCGCGCTGGCGAACCTCGACCTGAAGCTCGAGAAGCGGTGGTCGGGCTTCTCGGCGCCGGTGTACCTCACGAACGCGGGTGACGGCTCCGGCAGGCTGTTCGTGGTCGAGCAGGGCGGGCTGGTGAAGGTCATCGCGAACGGCACGGTACTCGACCGGGCCTACCTCGACGTGCGCGATCTGATCTCCGACCGGCGGCGAGCGCGGACTGCTGAGCGTGGCCTTCGCGCCGGAATTCGAGACCAACGGGCGCCTGTACGTGAACTACACCGACCGGAACGGAGACACCCGCATAGCCCGCTACACCGCGCCGGCTCCCGATTCGAACGAACCGAAGTGGGGCCCTCCCGCGGAAGTGCTGTCGGTCCAGCAGCCGTACGCGAACCACAACGGCGGCGGGCTGGTGTTCGGGCCCGACCGGATGCTCTACATCGGTATGGGTGACGGCGGCAGCGGGGGCGACCCTCAGGGGCGCGCCCAGAACCGCCAAGAGCTGCTCGGCAAGATGCTGCGTATCGACGTGGGCGAGGCGGGTGCACCGCCGCCGAACGGCCGCTACGCGATCCCCGCCGACAACCCGTTCGTCGGAGACGCCACGACGCGACCGGAGATCTGGGCGCTGGGGCTGCGCAATCCGTGGCGTTACTCCTTCGACGCGAGCAGTGGTGCGCTGTGGATCGGCGACGTCGGCCAGAACGCCTGGGAGGAGATCGACTACGCCGAGCCGGCCACAGGCGGGCAGAACTGGGGATGGAACCTCTGGGAGGGCGACCACCCCTACCCCGCGGACGCACCCGCCACTTCGCGCGCGGGCTACTCGTTCCCGGTGCTCGAATACCCGCATCCGACGGGCTCGTCGGTCACCGGCGGCTACGTATATCGAGGGGATCGTTACCCGGCCCTTGTCGGCGCGTACCTGTACGCAGACTTCGGGGCGGGCTGGATCGGCGGAATACGGCTTGAGGCTCCGGACGGCACTCCGCGCACTACCCCCGAGAAGCGGGTGCTGCTCAAGACGGACACCCAACCGTCGAGCTTCGGTGTGGACGAAACGAACGAGCTCTACCTGGTCGACTTCCGAGGCACGATCTGGTCCGTGACCGCCTCGGCCCGATAGCCGCTACAGAGCCCGAACCAGCTCGTCGACCTCGACGGAAGTCGTGTCCCAACTCGTGACCCAGCGCACCAAGGAGCGCCCCTCGGCGAGGCCCTCTTCCCACGCATAGAAGTGGAACCGCTCCTGCAGCTCCGGAATCGCGTCATCGGGCAGCAGGGCAAAGACCTCGTTCGCCTGGACGGGGAACGCGATCTCGATACCCCGGGCCTGCGCGCCCTCGGCGAGCCGACGGGCCATGAGGTTGGCGCTCGACGCGGCGCGTCGCCACAGGTCTCCCTCGTACATCGCGACGAACTGCGCTGAGATGAATCGCATCTTGCTCGCGAGCTGACCCGACTGCTTCCGGACGTAGGCCAGGTCGTCGGTGCGCGCATCGCCGAAGAGCACGACGGCCTCGCCAGCGAGCATGCCGTTCTTGGTCCCTCCGAGCGACAGCACGTCGACGCCCGCATCGCTACCCAGCGCGGAGAGTGGCGCTCCTCCACCGACCGCCGCGTTGGCTATTCGCGCTCCATCGACGTGGAGCAGCATCCCCTTGGAGTGCGCGAGGTCGGCCAGTGCCCGCAGCTCGCGCGCCGAGTAGACCGTGCCGAGCTCGGTGACATTCGACACCGAGATGACCTTGGGCTGCGCGTGGTGCTCGAAGCCGAAGCCGGTCAGCGCGGGCGCGACCAGCTCGGGCGTGAGCTTCCCGTCTGGGGTGGCCACAGGAATCAGCTTCACGTTGGCGATGTGCTCGGGTGCCGCACACTCGTCGGTCATGATGTGGGCGCTCTCGGCACATACGACGCTCTCCCAAGGGCGGCAGATGGCGCCAAGGCCGACGACGTTTGCGCCGGTGCCGTTGAAGACGAAGGCCACCTGCGCCTCGTCCCCCACCTGAGAGCGGAGCGCTCGGATGGCGCGTGCGGTCCACGGGTCGTCACCATAGGCGTGGGCGTGCCCCACGTTCGCCTCGGCGATCGCCGCGAGCACCTCCGGGTGCACTCCCGAGTGGTTGTCGCTTCCGAATCCGCGCCATGGTTCCATGCCGACAACCCCCTGTGGCCGTCCCCGCACGTCAGATTCTCACGCTACCACACGCCGGTACAGCAGGTCCGCCCGCGCGGCGGTCGTGGTCCTCGTAACCGCTATGCCTCCGCGAACTCCCTCAGAAGTGCGGGCAGCGCAGAACTCTCCCCTTGCGGGAGCGGCCGGGAGTTGTAGGTGTTCCAGAACAGTACCGCCGCATCGTCGAGCTGTCCGCCACCGGCATCGTGCACCACCGCCGAGAGCGACTTGCCCGTGTACGTCGTCTCGAGCGCCAAGCCCGATTCCGCCGCAAGCGCAACCGCCTTGAGTGCCGCCGGAGTCGGGATGGCGTACCCCTCGCCGAGGAACTCGCCACGCACGTCGATCGCGAGGTCGGCGCATGACAGTGGCGGGAAGTCAGCGTCGAACTCGCGCAGGGCCGCGACACCCTCTTCGACCGTGCGCGAAAGGGCCTCGGCGTCACCCTGCGCGGCCGGCAACACGCGAACCGCCTGCACGCGAGTGCGCATGCCCGCCGCGGCGAAGCCGATAGCGAGTCCGGCCGCGGTGCCCATCGAGCCAAACGGGACGTAGACGAGGTCGGGCTCCGGAAGCAGCCCCGCTTCAATCTGGTCGGCGAGTTCGAAGGCTGCGTTGACGAAGCCGAGCGTGCCATGGGGGGTCGTTCCGCCGAACGGAATCACCAATGGGTCAACGCCTGTGCGGCGCAGCTCGGAGCGAAGCGTGGCGGCCACCCGCAACGAATCCTCGTAGGAGTCGGCGAGATGAAAGGTCACTCCCGCCGCGACATCGGCGAGCAGGTTCTTGCGCAGCGAGGGCGTGGGTGGCTGCGGGATGAGAACCGCGTGGACCGCGATTCCCAGCCGCGCTCCATGTATCGCGGTGGCCAGCGCGTGGTTGGACCCGTACGCTCCGAACGTGATTGCGGTGCCCTGCCCGCTCTGCTGCGCTTCGCCGAGAAGGAACTCCAGCTTGCGCACCTTGTTGCCGCCGTAGCGCTGCGCGGAAACGTCGTCGCGCTTGACCCACAGGCTGCTGAGCAGCCCGAGCCTCTCGGCGAGCAGTCGGGCACAGCGCTCACGGGCGTCGGCGCAATCACCGAGTTCGACGCGTGGCAACGCGGCGGTACCCGGGTAGCGGTCGGTGAGGGGAAGATGGGGCATGGATGCGGTACTCCTGGCGCGTCGAAGTGTCGGACGCGGTCCATCCTACCGTTTCCCCACGAGTGAGATGCTAGACGGCCCAGTCCCTGCGAATGCTCAGGTTCGACAGATGGGTATAGCGCGCGTCGTTCTGGGCGTCGAGCTTCGAGAGCTCCTCGTCCACATAGCGCAGTCGTTCGCTCATCTTCACGAGCATGTTGCGCACGAACGGGTCGGCGATCATCGCGTCGAACTCCCGGGCGCTGATGAACCGCAACTCCGCTTCGCCCACAACCTGCGCCGTCGCCGACCTGGGCTGCTTGTCGAAGAGAGACATCTCCCCAAAGAAGTCGCCTTGGTTGAGGACGGTGAGGGTGGTCTCGTGCCCGTGCTCCCGGCGGAAGATCCGCACCTTGCCGCCCAAGATCACGTACATCCCGTCGGCCGCATCGCCCTCGCCGAAGACGATCGCGCCATCCTTCATCCGGCGCACCATCACGTCACTTGCCATGACTGCCCCCAATCACACGGCAACACAATGTGGGGAGACTCTACCCACAACAAGACACGGGTTCACGCTCGTCGGCGCGGCCGCGTCACTCGTAGGAAATCGCGTCGCGGACGCTGACGCGAGAAGCGTTCCATGCCGGCAACAGGCTCGAGACGACAGCGATGACGACCACCGAAACCAGCCAGAGGAAGACGCCGCCCCACGAGTACTCGTAGGCGAGCGGCAGCGACATCGCACCGCCGAGGGCGTCGACGAGCCAGACGGAGAGCGGCCAGGCCAGCAATGCGCCGGCCCCCCACGCCATGAGCGCGACAACCACTCCCTCGGTGATGAAGATGCCGAAGATCGAGCCGTGTGAGGCGCCGATCGAGCGCATGACGCCGATCTCGCGGGTGGACTCGAGCACGTTGATCGTCATCGTCCCGGTCAGGCCGATGACACCGACGATCGACAGGATCGCCGCCATGATCACCAGGAAGGTCACAAGAATCCCCAGCTGACTCGCGATTCCGTTCTTCCAGGCAATCTGAGTCTCCGCGCCCGAGACGGCGAACCCGGCCTTGTCGAGCCGCTTCTCCAGGTCGTTCGCGACGCGCTGCTGCTCCTGGTCCGTGTGGACTTGCGTCTTGACCAAGACGCGGGTCACGCCGCCGTTGACGCCCATCGACGAGTCCAGTGCGTCGCGGTCGAAGAAGATGATCGGCCCCTTCATCTGGCCCGTGGCGATGCCGACGACCTTCCAGTCGTCCTCCTTGCCGCGGATCTTCAGACGAATCGAATCGCCAAGCGACAGGTCTGGCAGGTCCTTGAGCACGTCGGCATTGATGACGACTGCTTTGTCATCATCGGGGTCAAGCCAGCGACCGGCTGAGATGGTGGGGTTCACGAACTTGGAGTCCGGCGGCAAGCCGATGGCAAGGATGCCCTGGTTCTCGCTGCCGTCCGGACGCTTGAGCGAGGCGCTCGCGTTCAGCCGCGTCTCGACCTCAGTCACGCCGGCAACCCGCTTGGCCTCTCGCTCGAGGTCAACGCCTGGCTCGGGCTGACCGAAGAAGACCTGGGCGTCGTAGATCCAAAACGCCCCGATATCCTCAACGGTCCTCAGCGTCGAGGCGCGCACCGACAACACGCCCATGACCACCGCCGACGCCAGGATCAGAGTCGTGAGCGTCAGCACGAGGCGCCCCTTGCGCAGGAAGGTGTTTCGCAACGACAGTGCGACCGGCCGGGGCAGGCCTCGAATCATCCCGAGTCCCCGATCGATCAGCCCGTGCCCGAAGTTGGGCGAGATGCCAGTGGCGTTGAGCGCCGAGACCACGCTGGTGCGAGCGCCCCGGCGAACCGGCAGAACAGCGGCGAGGAGAGGGACCAGGAGCCCGACCGCGATCTCCATCGCGATCACGTACGCCGGAGGGTTCCAGTCGTTGATGCGGAAGTTCAACAGGCCGGCGGCGTAGCCGATGAACCAGCGCCCTGCCCAGAGTGCAATCGGCACGCCCAGAAGCACGGCAAGCACTCCGTAGAGCGCGACGGTCGCAAGGTACATGCGCATGACCTGGCCCCACCGCGCGCCGACTGCCTTCATGATGCCGATCTGTCGGATCTGCTGCGACATCAACGCCGAGATGGTCGTGATGACCAAGAAGCCCGAGAGCGCGAGCGACAGCACGCCGAGGGCGAGCAGCAGCAGCGAGACCGCCTTGAAGATGTCGCCAAGAAAGTGGCTGCCCGGCTCGGGCACGCTCGTCTGCAGCGCCTGCACACTGGCAGCGCCAAGCTCCTTCTCGCGCACGTCTATGGCGATGCGACTTGCCGCCGCCTGCGAGAGCGCGGGGTCGAGCTTGAGCGCGAGGTAGTTCAGCTTGTCCGGTTCCTTCAGCATCGACAGCGTGCCCATCGACACGTACCCGACCACCATGTCCGAGAACATCGCAGGCACTGCGTTGATGTCGTGGGCGAAGCCGACCACGCGCAGTTCTGCTCGGCTGCCCGTCTCGGTCTCGACGGTGATCGTCTCACCGATGCTGAATCGCTCGACCTGCTGGACGCTCTTCTCAAGCACGATCTCGCCCGCACCGGGTGGCCACGAAGTGACCTCCTCGCGCGAAATCTTGGCGACCTCGATGCTGGTGAAGTCGGGCAACGCCCAAACCTGCATCGTCGCCCAACCAGCCGTCGAGGTGGTCGGCGGGGACTCGACCGAGTAGCGGGCGAGCATCATCCGCCTGCCCTCGGCGGCTCGCACGTCGGCTCGTGCAGCGATCAGGGCGCACGAGCGAGGCGTCGTAGTCGGTCGTGTAGAACTCCGCCGACGGCGCCGCCGACGACAGGTAGTCCGTGTCGAACTCGCGCATGAGGACGCCGCGGCCGCCCATGACCACGCCGATAGCGAAGATGCCCACGGCGATCGACAGCACCACGAGCAGCGTCCGCAGCTTGTGCGACGTGAGGTCACGGATGACCTTATGCCAGCGCGGCGGGAGCGGCACGGACTAGCTCCGGCTCTCGGCGAGCGCCGCGTTCAGTTCGTTGAGGCGCTCCTCGACGATCTCGCCGTCGGAGACGTGGAGGCTGCGTCGAACCCGCGCGGCGATGTCAGAGTCGTGGGTCACCATGATGATGGTCTTGCCGTCGTCGACGAGGCGCTCGAAGAGGCTGAACACCGAGTCCGCCGTCTTGGAGTCGAGGTTGCCGGTCGGCTCGTCGGCAGCAAGGATCGGCGGGTCGTTGGCGAGCGCGCGGGCGATGGCGACGCGCTGTTGCTGCCCGCCCGATAGCGCGGAGGGGAGCTTGTCGGCCTGGTCGGCCATCTCGACCTGCTCCAGGAGATGCAGCGCGCGCTCAGGTCGCTCGGCGGTGGTGTAGACGTTGCAGAAGTCCATGGGAAGCATGACGTTCTCGGCGACGGTGAGGGTTGGCAGCAGCTGGAAGAACTGGAAGACGACGCCGATGGTCTTGCCGCGCCACACCGCGAGCTGGTTCTCGTTGAGCTTGTGGACCGGCGTCCCGTCGATGACCACCGTGCCCGAGCTGGGGCGGTCGATGCCGGTGATCATGTTGATGAGCGTCGTCTTGCCGCTCCCCGACTTGCCGATAAGCCCGATGAACTCGCCGGCATCGACATCGAGGTCGATGCCGCGCAGGGCGGTGAAGGGAACCTCTCCGGTGTCGTAGGTCTTGACGACGTCGGTCATGCGGATGAGCGGTTCAGGCATCGGCTGCCAACTCCAATGTAGATTGGCTGGTCATAAGGGGAATCTACCACGCGAATCACGTGCCGAGCATCGCCCGGTCACGAGGAGCACACATGTGCGGTTCCACACAGTCGTCGGGGTACTCCGTCAGACGACCTGTCGCACAGTCCGTGTTCGCGGCAGGCACTACCGGTGAGGACCCCGCGGGGCATGACGCCAGCGGCGGCCAGGGAGGCGCCGCTTCGCCGCCCCCGAGCGGCCCCAACCCGTCGGCCTTCCTGCGCAACCTGCGAACGGAGATGCCGCTCGGTCGGAAGGTGCGGCTCGTCGTGCGCAACCTGTCGATCAAGATCCGGACGCGCCAAGGCTGCTGCGGTCATCCCGGCGAGCCCGGTTGTTGACAGTAGTCCGGCCCGCCCGTGGGCGGGATCGGGCACGCACCGCCGCGCGACCTAGCGGTTCTTCTTGCCCGGGTTGTCCTTGAAGTAGCGCTTCGCCGACTTGGCGATGACCTTTCCCGTTTGCTCTTTGGCCGCCCACGCCTTCTGGTCCTGCCGATGAGCGAGTGAGGTCAGTTCGGCCTGCAACGTCAGGTAGCTCTCAAGCCTCCTGAGCGGCAGCGCCCCGCTCTCGACAGCGGCGATGACGGCGCAGCCCGGTTCCGACGTGTGCGTACAGTCGCGGAAGTGGCACCGCTCCGAGAGCGCGTCGATGTCCGGGAACGCGCTCGCGATTCCGTCGCTCGCATCCCAGAGCGCGATGCCGCGCATGCCCGGCGTGTCGATGAGGACCCCGCCGCTCGGCATCAGTATCATCTCGCGCGCGACGGTCGTGTGACGGCCCTTGTCGTCGCTCTTGCGCACGGCGGCCGTCTCTTGCGACTCCTCGCCGAGAAGCCGGTTCACGAGCGTCGACTTACCCACACCCGACCCGCCGAGAAGCGCCGCGGTCACGCCCGGCCCGATGCGAGCGCGAATCTCGTCGAGCCCGAGCCCGCTGACGGCGCTTTCAACGATCACCTCGACGTTGGGAGCGGCGCCTGAGGCGAGGCCTTTCTGGTACTCCACGTCCTCGGCGATGTCAGCCTTCGTGAGGATGACGATCGGCGTCGCGCCGCTCTCCCACGCCAGCACCAACTCGCGCTCGAGCCGCCGCACGTTGAGTCCGCGGCCCGAGAGCGACTGGACGACGAAGACGACGTCCACGTTGGCGATGAGTACCTGCTCGACGGTCCCCTCGGAGGGGTCCTTGCGGGCGAACGCTGTGGCGCGCGGGAGGATCGCCTCGATGATGGCGAGGTCGTGGCCTTCCGGGTGCGAGAGCGCGACCCAGTCACCCACTACGGCGCGACTGCCGGTGCCCCGCGTCTTGACGAGGTGCACCGCCGGCTCGGCGCGCACTGCTCCGGCGGCGGTGGCGACGAGCGGAAACTCCCGGTCGACGCGCGAAACACGGCCTGGATAGAAGCCCTCCTCGGCGAGGTCGCCGAAGAGCGCCTGCTCGCGCTCGGTCCAGCCGAGCTCGGCGAGGGTGGGGATGGCGCTGTGAGGCTCGGTCGGCATGACCACAGGATAGCGCGACGCCTACCCTCGCGCGCGCACCACCGCAACCGCCGTGTCGGCGAACAGGTTCGGTGCGAAGCTGACCCGTCGCACGCGCTCGCGCCACTCCCCTGCCACGAGCGGAATCTCCTGCTCGACGACTCCACCGTTCGCCGCGACGAAGTCGCGGAAGTCCTTGAGCGTGGTGTGGTGGATGTTGGGCGTGTCATACCAAGAGAACGGAATCGACTCGCTGACCGGCATGCGGCCTTTGAGCGCAAGGTAGCCACGAACGCGCCAGTAGCCGAAGTTCGGGAACGTGACGATCGAGTGGGTACCCACCCGCAGCATCTCCCGCAGGACGAGCGAGGGATTGCGCACGACCTGCAGCGTCTGCGACAGGATCACGTAGTCAAACGTGCTGTCGGGGTAGCCGGCGAGGCCTTCATCGAGGTCGGACTGCACTACCGACAAGCCCTGCGAGATGGCTGCGGCGATCTCCTCGGGGAGCAGCTCGATCCCGCGAACGTCGCATCCTCGCTCGTCGCGCAGGTGAGCGATGAGCGACCCGTCGCCGCAACCAAGATCCAAGACGCGGCTGCCGGGTTCGACCAACGAGATGACGAGCTGGAGATCGGCACGCAAGAAGTCTGCAGCGGTCACTGCGCATCACCGCCCGAGGGTGTCTCGGCAAGCGCCTCTCGGGCCTCAGCCAACGCCCTTCCCAAGAACGGTTCGATGTAGCGACGCTGCTCCTCGGGCTCGAGCAGGAACGCATCGTGGCCGTACGGGCTCTCGATCTCCGCGAAGGAGACTTGTCCGCGTGCACGCCGGATCGCGTCGACCAGCCCAAGCGTCTGGTACGTGGGGAACAGCCAATCACTCGAGAACGTGAGCAGAAGGAAGCGCACCGGCGACTCGGAGAGCGCTTGGGCCACGGAGTCATACCCCGCCGCGAGGTCGAAGTAGTCCATCGCCTTAGTCATATAGAGGTACGTGTTGGCGTCGAACCGCTCGACGAACTTGCGACCCTGATGCGCGAGATAGCTCTCGACCTCGAACTCGGTCACGAAGTCGAATGCGAGGTCCTCGCGGTTCTGCAGCCTTCTCCCGAACTTCGCGCGCATCGACTCGTCCGACAGGTACGTGATGTGCCCCACCATGCGAGCGATTCCGAGTCCCTGGGCTGGCTGCGCTCCACCGTAGTAGTCGCCGCCAGCGAAATCAGGGTCGCCGAGAATGGCGGTCCGACCGACCTCGTTGAACGCGATCGCCTGTGCAGCCAGACGTGGTGTGGTGGCGACGCCAACGCACGACCGGACCCGCTCGGGATGCAGCTTCGCCCACGCGAGCGCCTGCATGCCGCCCATCGATCCTCCGACGACCGCCAGCAGCTTCTCCACGCCGAGATGGTCGAGGACCGCCGCCTGCGCGGCGACCATGTCCTCGATCGTGATGAGCGGGAAGCGGGTGCCATACGGGGTGTCGGTCGTGGGGTCGATGGAGCCGGGTCCGGTGGTTCCCGAGCAGCCGCCGAGCACGTTGGCGCAGACGACGAAGTAGCGGTTCGTGTCGATGGCCTCGCCCGGCCCCACCATGACGTCCCACCAGCCGGGCGTCTCGGCACCGCGCTTGTCGGGCCCCGCCGCGACATGGGCATCGCCGGACAGCGCGTGACAGATCAGGATCGCGTTGGCGCCGTCGGCGTCCAGCGTTCCGAATGTCTCGTACGTGATGTCGACGTGCTCAAGCCGGCGGCCCGACACGAGGTCGAGGCCGTCCGGCAGTGAGCACACCTGTGGTCCCGGCGCGGGCGGCTGAGTTGCCGCCGGCGCGCCGTCCTGTGTCGTTGGGGACACTCGCTACACCTTCTCCAGCGCCTGCTCGAGGTCGGCGAGGATGTCCTCGATGCTCTCGATTCCGACGGACAGCCGGACGAAGTCCTCACCGATGCCCGCCTGGACGAGCTCGTCGGCGGACAGCTGGCTGTGCGTCGTCGACGCGGGATGAATGATAAGCGATTTCGCATCACCGACATTGGCGAGGTGCGAGAAGAGCTCGACGCCCTCGATCAGCGTCTTGCCCGCCGCGAGGCCGCCCTTCACGCCAAACACGACGACGCCGCCAAAGCCGTTCTGCAGGTACTTCTTGGCGTTCTCGTGCGTCGGATGGCTCTCCAGCCCCGGATACGCGACCCACTCGACCTTGGGATGGCTCTCCAGATAGCGAGCGACGGCGAGCGCGTTGTCCGAGTGGCGCTGCACGCGAAGCGACAGCGTCTCCACGCCGAGAAGGAACTGCTGTGCGTTGAACGGCGACAACGAGCTGCCCAGATCGCGGAGCAGGTTGACCCGAGCGCGAATACCGAAGGCGACGTTGCCCAGTCCCGGGAAGTCGCCGAAGACGTCCCAGAACTTCAACCCGTGGTAGCTGGGGTCCGGCTCGGTGAACCCAGGGTGACGGCCTTGGCTCCAGTCGAAGTTGCCACCGTCCACCACGATGCCGCCGATCGACGTCCCATGCCCCCCGAGCCACTTGGTCAGCGATTCGACGACGACCGCGGCCCCATGCTCGAAAGGACGTGAGAGATACGGCGTTGCGAAGGTGTTGTCGACGAACAGCGGGATGCCGATGTCTCGGCCGGCCGCCGCGAGTGCGGAGAAGTCCGGGACATCGAGGCGCGGGTTTCCGATCGTCTCGACGAACCAGGCGGTAGTGGTGTCGTCGCTGGCCGCCACGAAACCGGCGACGTCCGTCGGCTCGACGAAGCGGACTGTGATTCCGAGACGTCGGAACGTGTGCAGGAAGATGTTCCACGTCCCGCCGTAGAGCGACGTCGAAGCGACGATACTGCCGCCGGAGTCGGTGACGTTGAGCAGGCTCAGGACCTCGGCCGCATGGCCGGAAGAGACGGCGAGCGCCGCGCTCCCGCCGTGCAGACCGGCAACACGCTGCTCGAGCACGTCGTTCGTCGGATTCATGATGCGGGAGTAGATGTTGCCGAACGCGCGCAGGCCGAACAGGTCGGCGGCGTGGTCGGTGTCCTTGAAGTTGTACGCCACCGTCTGGTAGATCGGTACGGCGCGAGAGCCGGTGGTGGGGTCAGGTGCGGCGCCGCCGTGGACGGCGATGGTGTCGAAACGCGGGGTGGTCGAGTCGCTCATGGTGATCAAGCCTCACTTCTGTGTTCGTGTCTGATGGGGACGATACCCGACTTCGCGCTAGGCGCGCAGGTCGGCCGAAGGCCGCCCGGATCCGGCGCATACGCCGAAAGACCCGGGCTGGGTCATCATCATGTCCATCATCGTCACGAACTCAGACGGGCGAACCATGGTTCCTCGATCACACCTCCTCGCACTGACTCGTGGCCGACAAGCTCGGCCGACGGTGACGAGCCTTAAGACAGCGCCCATCGCGTTCCGCACATAGTGGCGACGATTCCGGCGCGGGTCAAGGGCATAATCCGCACGGCGCAGGTGCGTTGCGACGCGATGCCCTCGGCCGCGGCATCGGTCGAACCCGCGGGACTATGATGGAATCGCCGCATCAATCGCGACCCAGAGTGCTCCCGGACACTCAGCACTTCGCCCAGAAGGAGATCACGAATGAAGAAACGTCTCGGACCGATCGAGAGGCTCTACCCCATGCCGTGCGTCTTGGTCGTCGGCGGAACCATGGACCTCGCCGACACGCTCGCGGTCGCCTGGATCAACGTGATCGCGTCCACGCCGCCCACCATCGCGATGGGCCTGCGCAAGACCCGCAGGACGCTTGAGCTCATCCGCGAGACCGGGGACTTCACCGTCAACGTCCCCGACACCGCACTCGTGGCGGCCGTCGACTACTGCGGCATCGCGAGCGGGCGCGCGACCGACAAGTTCGCCGACGCAGGCCTCACGCTCTCGGCGAGTTCACTCGTGTCCGCGCCACATGATCGCCGAGTGCCCGTACAACATAGAGTGCCGCGTGACCAGCGAGACCGAGGTGGGCGAATACGTGCTGGTTCTGGGGGAGATCCTCGAGTCCCACGCCGAGGAACGGGTGCTTCGCCCCGGCACCGACGTCGTCGAGATGGACGCGCTCGATCCGCTCACCTACATCGCCGGAGCCCGGGAGTACCGCGCCCTCGGCCCCAAAGTGGCCGATGCCTACAGCGTCGGGAAGTCGCTTCGTCCGGCGGCGGACAAGGCCTAGGCGCTCTCATGGAACCGCTGCCCGATGGCGTGGTCATCAGAACAGCAAGCCGCGACGAGGCCGAGGCGGTCGCTGCCATCGTGCGTCGCGCATTCGTCACCGAGGCCGAGATCTACGGAACAGACCTACCGCCCCTGCACGAGTCCGCCGAGGACGTACTCGCCGCGTTCGACGCCGGCGACGTGACGCTGGTGGCCGAGGCCGACGGCGCGATCGTCGGCACGGTGCGCGGTGAGCGGCTGGCGAGTGGAGCCGTCATGGTTCGCCGGCTCGGCGTCGACGCGGAGTGGCGCGGGCGCGGAATCGCTCGAGCGCTCATGGTCGCGCTCGAGGCGGCTTACTGCGAGGCGCCGTGCATCGAGATCTTCACAGGTAGCCTCTCAACCGCGGCGCTGGCGTTGTACGGTTCGCTCGGCTATGAGTACGTCCGCACCGAGACGATCGCAGCCGGGGTCGACCTGCTCTACATGGAGAAGCCGTGGATGACCTACTGCGGAGATGCGAGGTGGGCTGCTGTGCATGAACCTGCCTCGCTCACGCCACGACCTGCAGTCCGACGGCGTACTCTCGCGCATTGAAGCCGCTGGCCTGCGCGTGCCGTTCACGTTGGCGACAGTCGGCATGCTGGTGCTCGCGGGCTGGCTCACAAACAGCGCCAAGGGTGAACAACTGGGCGTCCGGGCAATAGCGCGGCTGGGATTCGCTCCGGCCGACACGCCGTCGCTCGACGTGACGAGGGCAGTCGGCTCGGTCTTCGTGACCAACGGCCCGGCGGCGTTCTGGTTCGCGATCGCGGCCACCGCGGTTCTTGTCGGACTGACCGAATGGCGCTACGGCAGCGCTGCGCGCGGTCATCGCCTTCTGGGGGACGCACCTCATCACATTGGCGCTGACGTGGGTCCTTCTGGCACCCCTGCATCTGGCGGGCGACGCCACCGCCAGTCTGCTATTCCTGGCCCGCGACGTGGGGCCCTCGGCGGGGTTCGTGGGCTGTGCTCGGCTACCTGCTCTACGGCTGGCGCGGCAAGAGCCGGGTCGCTGTCGCTCGCGGTCGGTGTCGTGGTTCTTGGCGGGACTGCTCGCGCTCAACCTGGGAACGGTGGCGACCGACGCCAGCCGAAGTGTCGGCGGCACTCTCGCATCTTCTGGCGCTGCCCGTCGGGCTTCGTGCTGGGCCTCCTCACGTCGAGGAAGCCACGTCCACGCTCTCGGAGAGCGGCTGAACGTGCGCTCGAAGTAGCTGCCTGACCGGGTGCGCTCCGGAGTTCACTCGGACGACGGCGGCGAACACGGCCGGCAGGGATGCGGCGTCGGGGTAGACCAGGTAGCGCGGCTCCCAGACAGGGTGGAACTTCTCCTTGTACTCGTGCAGCCCGCGGAAGCCGTAGAGGGCGTTGCCGTGCTCGTAGACGAGCGCGAGCAGCTTCTCGGTGACGCCGTGCTCGGGATCCTCGCCCAGCCCCGCGAGCGGGCTGAGACCCATGTTGAAGGTCGCGAAGCCTCGCGTCGCGCGACCACTCGAAGAGCTTGACGAAGAGGAAGTCCATCACCCCGGACGGGGCCTCCGGGCGATGCCGCATGAGGTCGATGGTGGCTTCGTTGCGCCTGGTACTCGCTCACGATATTGGCGAACGCGACGATCTGCACCGTGTTGCGAGCGCACCACCATCACGTCGCACTCGCGGATGTAGTCGTCGTCGAACCAGCCGAGGGAGAAGCGCTTCTCGGACCCTTTGACGGTCGACAGCCACACGTCGCTGACGTCCCGGAGCGCCCGAAGGATCCTCGGCGACTGGGGCGCCGGAAGCACCTCGGCGACGAACCCCTCCTCCGTCAGCCGGTTGATGGTGTTGCGGATGGTTCTGAAGGACTTGCCGCTCAGGCGTGAACTCGCCGAGCGGGACGATCGCCTCGTACCCGAGGCACATCGACGAGTAGCCCAGTCTCCGCGTATCCCGGAGCACGAACCGTCGTCCGTCTCGTAGAACGTCGGCCGCCAGCCGTTTCGCGAGGCGAATTCCACAAACCCGCGCGCGGCGTTCGGCGAGGTCCTCGGCGGGCCCGATCGGGTCGCCCAGGGCGACCGCGATGCCACCGGACACCGCGTAGGCGACGACCGAGCCGCCCTCGCTGAACCAGTAGGACTTGTCGGGCAGCAGGACCATCGCGGCGAGCGAGGAGTCGCCGTGGGCCTCGACGATCGCGCGTGCGCGCTCGGCGCTCGTCGGCACGTGGCCGGGTGGCGGATGCACGACCGGTCGGAGCAGCACGACGCAGCGCGAAACCGAACGTGACCGCGCCCACGAGGTAGATCGAATCGGCGAAGTAGCGGCCGAACCCGGTGATCGGCTGCAAGCCCCGGATCGTAGAACTGGGTGAACATCACGAACGTTTGCCGGATGGCGGCCCACAGCCCGAAGTTCACGCTGAAGTGCCGATCGAGCAGCCAGAAGCCCGCGGTCCCGTACGCCAGCGTGATCGCACACGCGGCGAGCAGCGCCCGAACGCCCTGTTTGAGCGACGGCGTGTCGGGCTTCGCGTAGAACGTGGCCCCCTCGGTGAGCAGCCAGACCATGACCGCGAGCGCGACGATCGCCTCCTCGTAGTCCAGACCCTTGAGCAAGGTGGCTCACCGCCGAGAAGGCGAGCAGAGCGACGGTCAGCAGGTAGGCCGCGCGCTTGTGGCGCCAGAGCCCTCGCGACAGCATGATCAGCGCGATGCCGGCAAGCGCGGCGGCCAGGTGGCCCGCTCGGACACCGAACGGCAAGAACGATTCGAGCAGTGCCATCGCGCGCTGGCCAGGCCGGGCGTGGAGCGGACAGGATGTTGATCGCTCCGACGGCGAAGACGAGCACGGCCGCGACTTTGGCCGGAAACTCGCCCGCCGCCTGTTCGCGATCATCCCGGAACGTGCTGACTCGCGGAAGCAGGGCGAAGCCGGCCAGGAAGGGAAGCCAGAACGTCAGCCCGCGGAAGGTGAGCGAGATCGCCGCGGCGGTGGCCGGAGGCGCCCCGAACGAGACGAGCAGGAGCGCGACGCTGCCCTCGACGACCCCGACGCCCTGGGGCACGATCGACGTGAGCCACACCACGATTCCCACCGCATAGCCGGCGATCAGCGGGCCGATCGGATGCCACCCGAAGGCCCAGCCCACGGCGACGAAGCAGCCGAGATCCAGCGTGTGCCCGACGACAGCGACCAGCCACGCCGAGACCACCGCACCCGGCCTTTGCGCGCTGAGCGCTGAACCGCCGCGGAGAACTCGGCGGACACGCTCGTAGCCCACGGGCTCGATCTCCGGTCGTTTGAAGGCCGCGACGAGTGCGCGACGCGCGTGCTCGAGCGCACAGGAAGGCCCTGCTCGAGCGCACGCGGCCGGACCAGCGCCAGCACCAGCGCGGCGCCGATGGCCGCGACGAGCGCCAGGAACACCGACCGCGGCGACGCCCTCGAGCGACGGTCAGGCGCCCCAGGACCGCGAGATAGGTGAATCCGGCCGCCATCACCACAGCGAAGCCGGCGAAGTCGGCGAACTGCCCGATCACGACCGCTGCCGTCGACGTGCCCGGTCTCGTGCCTCGGCGAGTCGCGTCGTCGATCATGAGGGCGGGGCCAGCGGTTCCGGCTGACGGGGTGACGGTGTTGACGAAGACCGACGCCAGCATCACGGGGGTCAGCTCGGAGACCCGCCGATGGATGCCCACGGAGGCGAACGCTTGACGATAGGTGAGCACGTAGCCCAGGTAGTAGCCGACCTGGAGCACCGCGGCGACGGCGAGCCAGGAGACCGATCCGCCACGCGCGGTCGTCACGAAGGCGGCGACGTCCGCGCCGTGCGTGAGCGCGAGAAAGGCCGCAGCGGCGATGAGGAACCCGAGTGTCACGCGGCGCGCCATTAACTCCTTCGTCAGACCGTTCGCGTCATTCTGCGCTGCCAAGAGGTGCGAGACGACCGAAATGACCGTGAACGCGAGAACGAGAACCGTTGAACGAGTCACCTAGTCTCCCTGCGGCGGGTTGCCCTTGTGACACGTGCAGTAGACGGCCTGGTAGCCGTTGGGATGGCATTTCGCGCACGGGCGGCTCTTGTAGCTGTGCTCGCCGCTGGGCGGGTGGACGAAGTTCGCGAACGGCGTCGTCGGCCTGTGACAACTCTTGCAGTCGGCCCCGTAATGCTTGGACGGCGTCGCGTGACAAAAGCTGCACTGCAGATGAGCCTGGTCGTGGCATCGGGTGCAGGGCACCGGCTTGTGCCCGGGAAGCGAACTGGGCGCGCTGCTCGACGCCTTGACCTGCTCTCCAACGTAGGTCAGCCCAGCCGGGGCGTTAGCTGTATTCAGCAGGCCCGCATCGGCAAGCGCCGAGAACGTGACCTTGTGCCCCGTCGAGGCATGGCACAACGCGCACTGAACGCCCTTGTCCATGTGCGTGGCATGCGAGAACTTGCTCGTCGGGGTGTGTCGTCTGCTGCGGCACGTCCGGGTGGCAACGTTCGCAACGTTCGTTGGGGACCTCGGCGTTGTAGTTGGGGAACGTTGCTTGTGCCTGACGAACTGCGCATACACCTCGCCAAGCGCGACGAACTTGTGCTCGAAGCGGCTCGGCATTCCCGAGTTGACATGGCAGTCGATGCACCACACGTCCTTGTGCGGGCCCTGCTGCCAAGCGTTGTAGAACGGGACCATGGTGTGGCACGTCGGGCAGAACGAGGGCTTGTCAGTGAGTAGCGCGGCCGGAACGAAGAGGAGTGCGGCCACGAGAACTCCAGCTACCGCAGCCCAAACGATGAGCACCCGACGGCTCGACGATGTCCCCGTCCCCGAGCCGCGCCCTGCCTCATCGGCGCGCTTCCTTGGTGTCGTCACGAGTGCCCTCTCTGCTGGCTGTCAGAGTACCGAAGTGCCATTGATGCTCATTCCACTCCGCCGCGCATCTCGCACATTTCTTGACGGGCATCAAGGGACGCATGCCCCGGCAGGGGTACACCTACTACGGACGCACCACTCGAGAGGAGCCTGGCATGCCTATCACCTCCGGCACGACCATCTACGGACTCGTTGAGGAGTACCCGTACCTCAAGGAGTGGCTCATCGCCTACAACTCGCACTTCGAGAACCTGAGCAACCCGGTCCTGTTCAACACGATGGCGCGCACGGCAACGCTCGGAATCGCCGCGACCATGGCCGGAGTCTCGGAAGAACAGCTCCTCGACGACGTCCGGACCCAGATCGCGCAGCACGAGATCATCGCCGAGGAGACCTCCGGCGTCAGCGCCGCCGCGCCGCTGGACGCCGACGAGTCGGCACGGCGAGCCGAGGCGCTCAAGGGGATCATCAGGAAGCTGCACGACGGCGCATCGGTTGCGTCGGTGAAGGCGGAGTTCGACGCGCTGGCGCAAGGCGTCGACTCGGTCGAGATCGCGCGCATGGAACAGGCGCTCATCGCCGAAGGCATGCCGGTCGAGGAGGTCCAGCGCCTGTGCGACGTCCACGTCTCGGTCTTCAAGGACTCGCTTGACGTGGCCCCGGAGGCGGAGCTGGCCAGCGACCATCCGGTCGACGCGTACCGGCGCGAGAACGAAGTCGCGACGCAACTGGTCGCCGACATCAACCTCGCGCTCGGCGCGCTTGCATCCGCCGGCGCCGGGGACGAGCGCGCGGCCGTGCTCGACGGGATCTCGGCGAAGCTGGCCGAACTCGCCCAGATCGAGACGCACTACACGCGCAAGGAGAACCAGCTCTTCCCCGTGCTCGAGGCGCACGACGTCGTCGGTCCGACCAAGGTCATGTGGGCGCTCGACGACGACATCCGCGGGCGCATCAAGTCCGAGCGCGCACTCGCTGCGGCGGGCGACGCTGCCTCGCTGGCCGTGACGCTCCCGGAGACCCTGAAGATGATCGACGACATGATCTACAAGGAGGAGAAGATCCTCTTCCCGACCGCGCTGGGCGTGGTCACGGCCGACGAGTGGGCGGCCATATCCGCGGGTGACGGCGAGATCGGCTACGCATGGGTCGAAGGACCTGCCGGGGCGGCGGCGCGCGAGGCCGCCGACGTGAGTGTCTCCGCAGCCGATGGCGGCGAGATGCGGCTGCCGCTTCCCACCGGCGCTCTGACGCTCGCGCAACTCGACCTGCTCTTCCGCGCGCTCCCGTTCGACGTCACGTACGTCGACGAAGACGACCGCGTGCGGTTCTACTCTGAGGGCGAGCGCGTCTTCCCGCGCTCGCCCGGGGCCATCGGACGAGAAGTCCGCAACTGTCACCCGCCCAAGAGCCTCGACAAGGTCGAGCAGATCCTGGCTGAGTTCAAGGCGGGAACCAAGGACCAGGCGGAGTTCTGGATCGAGATGGGGCCCAAGTTCATCCACATCCGCTACTTCGCGCTGCGCGACGCCGACAAGACCTACCGGGGCTGCCTCGAGGTCGTGCACGATGCGACGCACGTCCGCTCGCTGTCCGGCAACCGCCGGATCGTCGACTGGTAGGCGACGCCCCGGAGGCCTACACGCGCTCGATCACGGCCAGGTTCGCGTCCACAATCGGCATCGCGGGAACCGCCGAGTGCAGCTCGGCGGGCCTGACTTCGCGCACGCGCCACTCCGGACCCGCGAACGCCGCGCGGATCTCGGCCTCACTGACGCGCCTCGGACCGAACTCGCCGGGAACACGATCGGAGAAGCACAGCATCGCGTAGACGCCGCCGGGCGCTACGACGCCGCCGAGCTTGGCGACGAAGTCGGCGCGCTGCTCGTCGGAGAGGGCATGGAAGAAGCCGACGTCGGTGACCGCGTGGAACCGACCGGTCAACTCAGGCAGCATCACAAGCACGTCGCCTGCGCGGAAGCAGATGTCGAGTCCGCGCTCGACCGCTCGCGACTTCGCGGCCTCGATCGCGTCGGGCACCGCGTCGATACCCACGACGTCGTGCCCACGCGACGCCAGGAACAGCGCCGTCTGCCCGGTACCGCACCCCACGTCGAGCACGCGCGGCCCGAAGGTCCCGGAATCCTCGAGCGCGACGATCTCCGGTTGCGGCTCGGTGATGTCCCAAGGTGCCGTGCCCTGCGCGTACTGGCGGTGGAACACCGCGTGTTCCGCGTCCGTACCTTCGCTCACACCAGCGAATTCCTCGGCGGAAGGGCGCTCCTCGCCGGCGCCTTTGGGGCGCTTGGCGCCGGGCATGCGGGGAATCCAACTCGGGTGTCCCATGGGTCAGACGACCTCCTCGGCAAGCCAATCCACAAGCGGACTTGGACCCGATCGAACTTGGCCATGCACCAGGCGACGAACGCCTCCGACGCCATCTCCTCGGGCGGAGGCGACGTCACCTCGATTGCGTGGATGACGGTGTAGCGCAGCAGTCGGCGCGCGGATGGTCTGCCGAGAACCCCGACGGCGCGCGCTTGAGCGTCTGCTCGCCGAGCTCGTAGCCCGTCGTCCGCGAGGTCGCGCAGGAGCTTCTCGATCACCGGACCGCGCTCGTCGTCGACGACGGCGGCCCGATACGCGGCGAGTCGCGCGTCCGAGAGCCAGTGCGCGCCACCGCCGACCCATACGGCGTCGGGGATGATGCGGACGAAGTACCCGGCGATGAGCCTCTTGCGGTCGTCGCCGAGCCAGAACCACAGGTCCGCGTAGGTCTTGTACGGCGACTTGTCCTTGCTGAATCGCGTGTCCCGATTGATGCGGAAGATCGAGCGGTTGACCGCCGAGTCAGCGTGACTCGAGGATCGACGTCCGCGAACGCCGCCCCGACCGCATCGACGAACTCGCGCTCGGGGCCGAGCAGATCGCGTTCGTAGCGCTCGCGGTTCTCGGCGAACCAGACGCGGTCGTTGTTCTCGGCGAGCTCAGCCAGGAAGGTTCGTGCGCCGCTCGGAAAGCCGCTGAAGGCCATGCGTGGCTCCTGCCAATCGCGACGTCAACTTCTTTCGGTGCTACTCTCGGACTTCTTACCCAGCCAATTGCGCGGCGCGCCGCGTTGAGAGATCAGGATTCCTCGTCGTGAAGGACCGCCGGCTGCTCATCATCTTCGGCATCGTCCTGGTGGACATGCTGAGCTTCTCGCTCGTTCTCCCGTTGCTGCCCTACTACGCCAAGGAGTTCGGCGCATCGCCAATGCTGACCGGACTCATCTTCTCCTCCTATCCGCTCATGCAAGTGCTCGCCGCCCCGTTCCTTGGCAGACTCTCCGACGTCTGGGGACGCAAGCCCGTGCTGCTCCTGAGCATCGCCGGTACCGCGTGCGCTCTGCTCATGCTCGGCTTCGCGAACTCCATCTGGATGCTGTTCGCAAGCCGGATGCTCGACGGCGTCACGGGTGGGAACATCTCCGTCGCGCAGGCCTACATGACCGACGTCACCTCCGAGAAGGACCGCGGCAAAGCGTTCGGGCTGATCGGCGCCGCCTTCGGCATAGGCTTCATTCTCGGCCCGGTGACCGGCGGACTGTTGGCCGGAATCAGCCAGCCGCTGCCGGCGTTCGTGGCAGCCGCTCTGGCTGGGGTCAACCTGCTCCTGGTGCTGTTCATCCTGCCGGAGTCGCTCTCGGCCGAGCGCCGCGCACAGGTGAAGGCGGAACCCGCGAAGGGTTTCAGTCTGCATGAACTCGGCTACACGCTAGGTCTGCCCCGAGTCGGTCCGTTGCTCTGGATCCGCATCATCGTAGGATTCACGTTCGCGGTGTTCGAGGGCGGCTTCAGCCTCTGGGCCGCCAACGCGCTGGGCCTGAGCGTCGCCCAGAACGGACTCGTGCTGGGGTACGTCGGCGTACTCTCGGTGATCATTCAGCTCGGGCTCATCGGCCCGCTGACCAAGCGATTCAGCGACGCGTACCTCATCGTGGGTGCCACAGCGCTGGCTGCGCTGTCCCTCACACTCTGGGGTTTCGCGCCGAGCGTTTGGGTGCTCGTGGTGATCATGCCGTTTCTTTCGCTCGGCCTCGCCGTCACCAACACGATTCTCGGCAGCGCACTCACGAAGGCTGTCTACGCCGATGAGGTCGGCGGCATCGTTGGGCTGTCAACCGCGATCGGCTCGCTCACGCGCATCCCGGCCCCGTTCGTCGCCGGTGCGCTGCTGCAGATGGTCGGCGGTTGGGGCCCCGGGGTTCTGGCCGGGCTCATGACCATCGCCGTCGTCCCCTACGGCTACGTGCGGCTCATCAAGCGACCCGACGCGCCGCTTCCACCGCGCGAGATACCGGTCGCGGCGACGGACGCCGCCAGCTAGACCGCGCGCGCTGGCTGCCTGGCGGACGCGCCCGCTACGCCGCGGCGCGAATCTCCTCGGCTCCCGCACCCGCGACCACCAGCGGTGCCGGCGGCTTCGTGACGAAGGTCAGGCCGGCGGCGAGCACACACAGACCCGCAGCGATCGCGTAGGCGAGGCCGTAGCTACCGGCGGAGTCGACGATCGAACCCGCGACCATCGACCCGAACACACCGCCCACACCCCAGGCCGTGAACACGAGGCCGTAGTTGACTCCCAGGTTCTCGGTGCCGAAGAAGCCGGCCGTCGTCGAGGGGAACAGCGACAGGTTGGCGCCGTAGCAGAACCCGACAGCCGCCGCGACGGGAACGAGCGTTGCGACGGTGTGCGAGAACGCCAGCACTCCCATCATCGCAGCCTGAGCGAGGAACACGATCAGCATGGTGCGGATGCCGCCGATCTTGTCGGAGACGACTCCGGCGACCACGCGACCCAGAGCGTTCCCGATGGCGAGCACCGCGACCAGCAGGAAGCCCAGGTCGAGCCCGGACATCTGGAGTGCGGCGATCTTGGCCATGTGCCCGATGATCATCAGTCCCGCGAAGGCTGAACACGCGTACATGAGCCACAGCAACGCGAACTGCGGGGTCCGCAGCATCTGACGCCAGCCGTAGTTCGAGGCTACCGCAGGTGAAGCGCCCTTCCCACCGGCCAGAGCCGCCGGACGCGAGCCGACCGGAACGTACCCGGCAGGCGGGTTCACCAGCAGCTGCGCAAGCCCAACCGTGACGAGCAGGAACATGATGCCGAGGAACCGGAAGGACCCGGGGACACCGTAGAGCTGCAGCAGCAGCTTGGTCAGAGGCGCGATGTAGACACTGGCGAGCGCGAACCCGGCGACGACGATACCGGTGATGAGTCCCTTGCGCTGCGGGGGGAACCACTTGACCGCCGCAGGGGTCGCGGCGGCGTAGCCCAGTCCCATTCCTACACCAGTAAGCACACCGAACCCGACAGTGATGGGCAGGGTGCTGGATCGGGTTCCGAAGCTCGCCACGATCATGCCGATACCGCAGAGCGCCCCGCCGAGAGACGCGACCAACCGGGGGCCAAAGCGGTCCTGCGCCCTGCCGGCAAAGACCATCGAGACGGCAAAGACGCCGACGCAGATCGCGTACGGGCAGACTCGCCTGCCCGGCGCTCCAGCCCCAGCCGCCCTCGGCGACCGACTTTGAGAGGACCTTGGCGATGACGCTCCAGGAGTAGAGCACGCCGAGCGCGAGGTTGATGCCCAACCCCGCGAAGGTGACGACCCAGCCCCGAGTGTTTCCGTGCGCCATCAAGAGACCTCCGTTATGCGTGGGTGAGAGAAGACGGGCGGTCCAGACCCGTTTGAGTGCATGCGGCAGTATCGCTGAAAACCCATTCGCCGACAACACCGAAGAGTGTGGTCAAGCCGAGACGGCCCGGTCGCGGAGACCCGGGCCGTCTGAAGTCCAATCTCGAGTGCCCTAGTAGCCCTCGCCGCCCGCACGGACCTTTCCGGCGAACACGCGATAGACAAGGTAGGTGTAGAAGAGGACCAGCGGGACGCCAATGACTGCGATCACGGCCATCGCGGTCAACGTGAGCTGCGACGAGGCCGAGTTCTCGATGGTGAGTGAGAGTGCATCGTCGTTGATGGCGGGAACGAGCCTCGGGAAGATCGAGACCGCCCACAGCCCGATGAGCGACACCGGCGCCAGCGATGCTGCGTACCAGCTGTTCAGGTCCTTGCCCCCGTGGGCAAACCGGCCCCATGCCATGGACACCAGCAGCAGCACCAGGAACACCCAACCGACCGGGCTCGCCATGATCTGACCTGCCGCGCGCGGCACGAGCAGGAACGTCGCCACGGTCGCCAGCAGCACCATGACCACGAACACCCACGCCATGAGCGACCGCGTCTTCACTGCTCTGACGTAGAGCGCATCCTCGGACTTCAGGGCGAGCCAAGCGGCGCCCTGCCACAGGAACATGAACAGGCCGAGAACCCCGACGACGAGTGCATACGGATTCAGCAGCGTGAAGAAGTTGCCGGTGAACTCTCCCATCTTGTCGAGTGGGACTCCCCTGACGATGTTGCCGGCCGCCACTCCCAAGAGAAGCGCAGGCAGCGCACTTCCGAGGAAGAAGGACCAGTCCCACACCCTGCGCCACGAGCGGGTCGTGTGCGTAGAACTCGAAGGACACTGCGCGGAAGATCAGCGCAAAGAGCACCAGCATCATCGCGAGATAGAAGCCGGAGAACACCGTCGCGTACACGTTGGGGAACGCGGCGAAGATGGCGCCCGCTCCGGTGAGGAGCCAGACCTCATTGCCGTCCCACACCGGGCCGATCGACGAGCGCACGACCTCCTTCTCGTCATCGTTCTTGGCAACGAAGGGGTAGAGCGTGCCGAGACCAAGGTCGAAACCGTCGAACAGCGCGTAGCCAGCGAGGAGCACGCCGACCAGAGCGAACCAGATCACACCTAGAGTCGTCATCGTGCCTCCCCCCTAAGCCTTCTCGACGGCCGGGACCGCACGGTCGCCCTTGTCGGCCGGTAGAACCGGCCCCTTCTTGATCAGACCGGAGACCACGCGCCACCAGCCGACGAACAGCAGAGCGTAGATCACGACGAAGATCGCGAGCGTGGTACCGATCTGCCAGGAGGGGACCACCCTTGAGATCGCATCGGCGGTGCGGAGTTCCTGCCAGACGATCCAGGGCTGGCGGCCGACCTCCGCAGTGGCCCATCCCAGCTGGATGGCGAGCTGCGGGAGCAGCCAGAACCATACGAGCAGCGAGAGCATCCAGGGCGTCTTCTCGACGATTCCCTTGCGGTTCAAGAACCAGAACACGCATGAGACGAGAATCAGCGCGCCGAAGATCAGAATCATCAAGTGGTACGTCTGGTAGACCACTTGGATGGGAGGCAGGTCCTCGGGCTTGAAGTCGTTGAGCCCTGGATAGGGCGTCGTGAACGAGCCCGATGCAAGGAAGCTCGTGACGCCCGGGAATCTCAAGGCCGATGGTCCGCTGGTTCGCCACATCGACCCACCCGACCACGCCGATCGGAATCGGGCCGGTCTCCCAGTGGCCCTCCATCGCCGCGACCTTGGTCGGCTGGTTCTCGACCACTGAGACAGCCTGGAAGTGCCCGGAGACGATCATGAGTACCGAGAAGATCGCCGCAATCGTCAGACCGACCGATATCGCCGCGCGGCCGAAGTCCTTGAATACGCCTTTGCGGAGGTAGTACGCACCGATCGCGGCCGCTACGAACCCGCCGGTGATGAGCAGGGAGTTCACTGTGTGGAAATAGCGAGGGAGCGTGGACGGGTTGAAGGCCGCCGCGAAGAAGTTCGTCATCTCGGCCTTGGGGCCTGACGCGGTCTCGACGATCTTGTAGCCCGCCGGGGTCTGCATCCAGGAGTTCGCGATGATGATCCACAGCGCCGAGAGCATCGATCCGATCCAGACGAGCCAGGTGGAGACGTAGTAGAAGCGCTTCGAGACCCGTCCGCGGCCGAAGAGCAGGATTCCGAGGAACGTCGACTCGAGGAAGAACGCGAAGAGCGCTTCGGCAGCGAGCGGAGCACCGAAGATGTCGCCGACGAATCGCGAGTAGGTCGCCCAGTTCGTCCCGAACGCGAACTCCATGGTGATGCCGGTCGCCACGCCGATGGCGAACGTCGCCGCGAAGATCTTGATCCACAGCTCCGAGGCCGCCTGGTCCTCAGGTTTGCCGCTCTTGTAGAACCGCCGCTCAAACAGCACGACCACCAGGCCAATGCCGATTGAAAGCGGTACGAACAGGAAGTGATACGCGACTGTGAAAGCGAACTGAAGCTTAGCCAGCGCAACGACGTCCATATCCGACCATCACCTTCCTCCCTCTGACTCGATGAGCCCCGCTAGGGACTTGCTACCCAAGTACTCCGAGACCATCCTGTCGGCCTCGCTCCAAACCCCGTGCACAGAGCACCCGCTGAACCGCTTGCACCAGTTCGGGTCGCTCGTGCACGCCGAGCACGAAGGCTCCCCCTGCAGCGCCACCACCACGTCGAGCAGGGTGATGGTCTCGGCGGGCCGGGCGAGGACGATGCCCCCGTGAGCGCCTCGCCGGGACTCGACGAGGCCGGCGCCGACGAGTTCGCGCTGGATCCCGCGCGCGAAGGCATACGGCACGTCCTGCGACTCCGCGAGCGCTCGGACCGACAGGGGGGTCCCGTCGGAGCGGACAAGCTCCAACAGAATTCGGATCGCGTAGTCCGTGCGCCGCGACACTCTCACTAGACGGCCCCTCGCCGATGCAACTGCTACCGTGTTGGTATCATATGCGGACATCGAGGAAGCGCACAAGGCTTCCCTGAAGATTCCTGCGGCAGAGCGGCAGGAGTTGCGAGAGGGCTGCGTGCCGAGACCCGGCAGCCTGTCGGCCGGCCGGGTCTCGGCACGCGGAAGCTGACGTGACGGCTAGTGCGCCTGGGCCCCCTGCTGTTCCGTGACGCCCTCGAGCGGCTGGGGCATCGGGGTCTCGGTCGGGGCAGCGCCCGGTGAGGCCGCAGCCTCGTGTCGCCCCCTCGATTGCGATCTTGGTCGTCTTCGGCCGAGCCGCCTCCATGGCCCTGGGCACATGGATCTCGAGCATCCCGTCATGGAAGTCGGCCTTGATCGACGCCGGGTCCACGCTTTCAGGCAGCGCAATCGAACGCTCGAAAGAGCCATAGCTGGACTCGCGAATCATCCAGCCCTCGCCCTCGCGCTCGGTTGCGGCCTTGCGCTCACCCGAGATCGTGAGCACGCCCTCGGTGAACTCGATGTCGACGTCTTCCGGCTTGATACCTGCGAGCTCGACATTCACCGCGAGATCATCGCCGGATCGTTTGACGTTGATCCTCGGCATCCACGCGGTCGCTTCGACGCCCGAGCCTTCCGCAGTGCCCAAGCGCGAGAAGATGCGGTCCATATCGCGCTGCATTCTCAGCGCTTCCCCATACGGATCCCACCTCATGATCGCCATGACTACATCACCTCCGCATCGTCCGAGGCGCTGCCGTGCATGGCGTGAGACGACAGCGCCATTCCCCTAAGTGAGTATGTACCCGGCGTCTCCCACGTCGACGGTGACCGCGTCGCCCTCATGAACCTCGCCGCGGATGATCGCGCTCGCGACGCGATCAACCACCTCGCGCTGGATGAGCCTCTTGAGCGGGCGCGCTCCGAACACCGGATCGAAGCCGTCGAGCGACAGCCGCTCGATCGCCGCCGGCGTGAGCGCAAGCGCGATCTTGCGCTCGGCGAGTCGAACGCGGACCATCTCGAGCTGCAGCTCGACGATCTCGGCGAGTTCGTCGAGCGTGAGCGCGTGGAATACCACGGTGTCATCGACGCGGTTCAGGAACTCCGGCCTGAACGTTGCCCTCAACGCCTCCTGAAGCATCGCGTTCATCTGCTTCTCGTCGGCGCCGCCCTCGGCAAACTGCTGGATGTACTGAGAGCCGACATTGCTCGTCATGATCACGATCGCGTTCTTGAAGCTCACGATGCGGCCCTGGCCGTCGGTGAGGCGCCCGTCGTCGAGCACCTGGAGCAGCACGCCGAACACGTCCGGATGCGCCTTCTCGATCTCGTCGAGCAGGATGACGCTGTACGGCCGACGCCGGACGGCCTCTGTCAGTTGGCCGCCCTCTTCGTAGCCGACATAGCCGGGAGGCGCCCCGATGAGCCGCTGCACGCTGAACTTCTCCATGTACTCCGACATGTCGATGCGCACCATCGCCCGCGGGTCATCGAAGAGGTAGCTCGCGAGCGTCTTGGCGAGTTCGGTCTTGCCCACGCCCGTCGGCCCCAGGAACAGGAAGCTGCCGATGGGCCGGTCCGGGTCCGAGAGCCCCGCACGGGAGCGTCGGATCGCGCCGGCGACCGCACCTACCGCCTCGTCCTGTCCGATCACGCGCTGGTGCAGCACGTCCTCGAGCAGCGCGAGCTTGGCCATCTCGCCCTGCATCATGCGGCTGACCGGCACCCCGGTCCACGCCGAGACGACCTCGGCGACTTCCTCCTCGGTCACCTCCTCCTTCAGCAGCGCGCCGGACTCCTGCTGGGAGCGCAGCTTCTCGTCGGCGGCAACCAGCTCGGCCTCGAGCTTCGGGATGTGGCCGTAGCGGATCTCGGCGGCGCGTGTCAGATCGCCGTCGCGCGTGGCGCGCTCCTCGTCTCCGCGCGCCTCGTCCAGGTCGGCCTTGAGCTTCTGGACGGTTACGATGACGTCCTTCTCGTTCTCCCAGCTCGCCTTGAGTCCGGCAAGCTTCTCGTTGACGTGAGCCATCTCCCCGCGCAGCGTCTCAAGCCGCTCGACCGACGCCGCGTCGGACTCCTTCATGAGCGCTTGCTCCTCGATCTGCAGCTGCGTGAGCTGACGCGCGAGCGTGTCGATCTCGACCGGCATCGAGTCGATCTCGATGCGCAGCCGGCTCGCGGCCTCGTCGATCAGGTCGATCGCCTTGTCGGGCAGGAACCGGTCGGCGATATAGCGGTTGGATAGCTCGGCTGCCGAGACGATCGCCCCGTCGGTGATGCGCACGCCATGGTGGACTTCGTACTTCTCCTTGAGCCCGCGCAGGATGGCGATCGTGTCTTCGACGGTCGGCTCGCCCACGTACACGGGCTGAAAACGCCGCTCGAGCGCTGCGTCCTTCTCGATGTGCTTGCGGTACTCGTCGAGCGTGGTGGCTCCGATCGCGTGCAGTTCTCCGCGCGCGAGCGCGGGCTTGAGCATGTTGCCGGCGTCCATCGCGCCCTCGGCAGCACCGGCACCGACGATCGTGTGCAGCTCGTCGATGAACAGGATGATCTGCCCCGCCGACTCCTCGACCTCGCGCAGAACGGCCTTCAGCCGGTCCTCGAACTCGCCGCGGTACTTCGCGCCGGCGACCATCGCCGCCAGATCGAGCGTGATGACGTCCTTGTCCCGCAGCGACGACGGCACGTCACCGGCCACGATGCGCTGGGCGAGCCCCTCGACGATCGCGGTCTTGCCGGTGCCCGGCTCGCCGATCAGCACCGGGTTGTTCTTGGTGCGACGCGACAGCACCTGGATCGCTCGGCGGATCTCGTCGACGCGCCCGATGACCGGGATCGAGCTTGCCGTCCCGCGCGGCCTCGGTGAGGTTGCGCCCGTAGCGCTCGAGCGCCTGGAACTGGCCCTCGGGGTTCTGGTCGGTGACCTTGCTGCCCGCGCCGCAGCTCTTCGACCGCCGAGGAGACCCGCGCCTCGCTGGCGCCCGCGCGGTCGAGAATGCGTCCCGCTTCGCCCTTGTCGGCGGTGAGCGCCATCAGCAGGTGCTCGCTGGAGACGTAGGCGTCCTTCATCTTCTCGGCGGACTTGAAGGCGGCCGAGAGCACCGTGTTCAGCCGCGGGCCGACTCCGACCTGGACCGCGCCGCTCACGCTCGGGGCGGACGCGAGCGCCTCGTCGACAGCCGCGTCGAGCGCCGCAGGGTCGGCGCCGACCTTCGAGAGGATGGGGCGCACGATGCCGTCAGCCTGGTCGAGCAGCGCCTTGAGCAGGTGCTCGGGTTCGACGGCGGCGGCATCGGCCTCGCTCGCGATTCCGCCGGCTGCCTCGAGCGCCTCCTGCGCCTTGATTGTCAGCTTGTCGAGCCTCATGTCGTATGCGCCTCCTCAGACGGCAGCATCTCGATTACTCCTTCGACACCCGCCCGGGCGTCATCGCTTCACGCTTCAAGCCGGTTGCGTGCGATTCTTGAACAGGCGTGACCACACCCAGGCAGCCAGGTATCAACCGGGCCCGCCGCGCACCTCGCCGCTGGTGAGCCCTTCGAGCCACCGCACGACGGGCGAGCGCGGATCCCCGCTCTGCGCGCCGCCCGGCATCATGAGCCCTGCCCGTACAGCCGCACGACGGCCCCGCGCTCGACGCGCACGATGGCCGCGCGCATGTCGTGTCGGCGAGCAGCCTCCCGCGCGACTCGCGCAGACGCCTCTGCGCGCCTGGCCTGCATGACCGCATGCGTCGAGCTCGGCGCGCATCCGCTCGAGTTCGCGCTGGAGTTCGATGATCTGGGTGACGCCCGCCAGGTTGATGCCCTCCTCCTGGGTCAGCCGCTGGATCTCGCGCAGCCGTTCGACGTCAGCCTGCGAGTACAGCCGCGTGTTCCCGGCCGACCGCTGCGGCGCCACCAGGCACTTGCGCTCGTAGATCCGAAGCGTCTGAGGATGCACGCCGGCCAGGTCAGCCGCCACGCTGATCATGTAGAGAGGCCTGTCGCGATCTCCTCGCCTGTCATTCACTGTTCGTCCTTCCGTTGCGCGCCGGGCGTCCTAGCGGATGTGCTCGCGAACGTTCTCTTCTTGCCCCGCCGAGAAGGCCTCGAGCGCCTCTCGCTGCGCATCCGTCAGGTGCTTGGGCACGGCGATCCTGGCCTTGACCTTCAGGTCGCCCGTGCCCGTGCCCTTGAGCTTCGGCGCGCCTTGCTCCACGAATCCGGAACACCGCGCCGTCTTGAGTTCCGGGCGGAATCTTGATCTTCACCTTTGCGCCAGCCGGAGTCGGAACCGTGACGGACGTGCCCAGCGCCACCTCGGCTATCGTCACCGGCAGATCCAGCACGACGTCAGCGCCGTCTCGCGAGAAGTACGCGATGCGGCTTGATCCGGGTCACCACGTACAGGTCGCCGGCGGGTCCGCCGTTGGATCCCGATGCGCCCTTGCCCTTGAACCGCAGCTTGCCGCCATCAGTCGCGCCAGCGGGGACGTTGACGACACGGGCACGCGGCGCGTGACCGACCCGGCGCCCCGGCACGCCGAGCACGGATGCTCGATGACCGTGCCGGTACCCGAGCAGCGGGGGCACGGTGCGCGAGAAGCCGAACATGCCCTGCCCCTCGCTGACCGCACCGGTGCCGCCGCACGCGGGACAGCTGCTGGCCGACGTGCCCGGCTTGGCTCCCGAACCCTTGCACATCGAGCAGGTCTCGTCGCGGTCGACCTCGATCTGCGTCGTCGTGCCCTCGAACGCCTGCTCGAAGGTCAGATCGAGGTCGAGCTGCAGGTCGCCGCCGCGGCGCGGCTGCGGCTGGGACCGCCGAGGGCCTCGCCCTGCCTCGGCCGCCGCCAAAGACGCTGCCGAAGATGTCACCCAGGTCGCCGAGGTCGGCCTGCTGGTACTGATAGCCGCCTCCGCCGCCATACCCCGCCGGTCCGCCGGCGCCCGGAGGCATCTTGCCGCCGAAGTACTGGCCGTACTGGTCGTACTCCGACGCGCTTCTCGGGGTCGGAGAGCACCTCGTAGGCGGAGTTGAGTTCCTTGAACTTCTCCTCGTCCCCGCCCGCGTCGGGATGGTGCTTGCGGGCGAGCTTGCGAAACGCCTTCTTGATCTCGGCGGCGGACGCGTCCTTCTTCACGCCGAGAATGTCGTAGTAGTTGGCGGTGGGTGCCATGGCGCTACTCCCCGCCCGCCGGTCCTCCGGTCGACACGACGACCATCGCGGGCCGGAGCACACGCCCGTCCATCTCGTAGCCCTTCTGGAAGACAGTCGACACGGTGTGGTCCGGCACTTCGTCGTCCTCCTGCATGGCTGAACGGCCTGGTGCTTCTCGGCGTCGAACGGCTCGCCCGAGAGGATCGATGACCCGACGCGCCCTCTCTGCCGATGACCTCGAGCAGCTTGCGCTGAACCGCCGAGAGACCCTCGGCGACATCGACTCGCCGTCGCCGACCGCGTGGTCGATCGCCCGGTCAAGGTCGTCGAGTGCCGGCAGAAGGTCGACGACGACACGCTCGCCGCGCGCAGAAGCGCGTCCGCATGCCGGGTCTCGAGGCGCTCGCTTGCGGAAGTTGTCGAACTCGGCCTGAGCGCGCATGCCCTTCTCGCGCCAGCTCGGCCGCCTCGGCCCGAGCGGCCTCCAGCTCCGACTCCATGACGTCGCCACGCAACTCGAACTCGGCTCCCAGATCGGAGACGAGTTCCGGGTCGACCGCATCATCAACCTGCGCGGCGGGGCCAGTCGGCTCCGCCGTATTGCTATGTCTCGCAGGAGGCGGAGTCGACTGGCCCCGCCCCCCGACGTTGTGAGTGCGGTCGCTCATTACGACTCGTCTCCGTCTACCACTTCGTAGTCGGCGTCGACGACATCCTCGCCGGCGTCGGCAGCGGCAGGCTCTGCTGCAGCCTCGGCCTCAGCCGCCTGCGCAGCCGAGTACACGATCTCGGCAAGCTTGTAGCTGGCTGCCTGGAGTGCTTCGGTCGTGGACTTGATCTCGTCGACGTCGCTGCCCTCGAGCGCCTTCTTGGCGGCCTCGATGGCGGCCTCGTTCTCGGCCTTGGCCTCTTCAGGCACCTTGTCGCCAAGATCCTTCAGGGTCTTCTCGGTCGCGTAGATGAGCGAGTCGGCGGTGTTGCGGACCTCGACCTCTTCCTTGCGCTTGCGATCGTCGTCGGCGTGGTTGTCGGCGTCGGAGACCATGCGCTCGACTTCCTGGTCGGACAGCGCCGTGGAGCCGGAGATGGTGATCTTCTGCTCCTGGCCGGTGCCCTTGTCCTTGGCCGACACGTTCACGATGCCGTTGGCGTCGATGTCGAAGGTGACCTCGATCTGCGGCACGCCTCGCGGCGCTGACGGCAGGTTCATGAGGTTGAACTTGCCGAGCGTCTTGTTGTCCGCGGCGAACTCGCGCTCGCCCTGCAGCACGTGGATCTCGACACTGCTCTGGCCATCGGCTGCGGTCGTGTAGGTCTCGGTCTTGCGGGTCGGGATGGTGGTGTTGCGCTCGATCATCTTGGTCATGACGCCGCCGAGAGTCTCAACGCCCAGAGCGAGCGGAGTCACGTCGAGCAGCAGGATGTCCTTGACGTCGCCGGAGAGCACGCCGCCCTGAATCGCCGCGCCAACGGCGACGACCTCGTCAGGGTTGACGCCCATGTGCGGCTCTTTGCCCGTCATCTTCTTGACGAGCTCCTGCACGGCCGGCATGCGGGTCGATCCGCCGACGAGGATGACCTCGTCGATGTCGCCCATCTTCACGCCGGCGTCCTTCATGGCCGCCTCGACCGGCTTGCGCGTGCGCTCGAGCAGATCGTCCGTGACCTTCTCGAACTCGGAACGCGTGATCGTGTAGTCGAGGTGCTTGGGACCGGATGCGTCTGCGGTGATGAACGGCAGGTTGATCTGCGTCTGCTGCGTGGTCGAAAGCTCCATCTTGGCGCGCTCGGCGCCTTCCTTCAGGCGCTGCAGGGCCATCTTGTCGTTGCGCAGGTCGATACCGTGGTCGGACTTGAACTTGTCGGCAAGCCAGTGGATGACCTTCTGGTCCCAGTCGTCTCCGCCGAGGTGGTTGTCGCCGTTGGTGGACTTGACCTCGAACACGCCGTCGCCCAGCTCCATGACCGAGACGTCGAAGGTGCCGCCGCCAAGGTCGAAGACGAGCACCGTCTGGCTCGCGTCGCCCTTGTCCAGGCCATACGCCAGCGCGGCCGCGGTCGGCTCGTTGATGATGCGAAGGACCTCGAGGCCGGCGATCTTGCCGGCGTCCTTGGTGGCCTGACGCTGCATGTCGTTGAAGTAGGCGGGCACGGTGATGACCGCCTGCGTGACCGTCTCGCCCAGGTACTTCTCGGCGTCGGCCTTGAGCTTCTGGAGCGTCATCGCCGAGATCTCCTCGGGCGTGTACGCCTTGCCCTCGATCTTGACCTCGACGCGGCCGTCCTTGCCCTTGATGACCTCGTAGGCCACGGTCTTGAGCTCGGAGCTGACCTCGGAGAACTTGCGGCCCATGAAGCGCTTGATCGACGTGATCGTGTTCTCCGGATTGGTGACTGCCTGGTTCTTGGCGGCCTTGCCGACAACGCGCTCGCCGTCCTTGCGAAATGCGACGACCGACGGCGTCGTGCGATCGCCTTCGGCATTGATGATGATGGTCGGCTCTCCGCCCTCCAGGACGGCCATAGCCGAGTTGGTGGTACCGAGATCGATACCGATTACCTTGCCCATGAGTCAAATCCCCTTTCAGTAATCGCGGGAGTTCGAGCGTTCGAAGACCCGCATTGCTTCAGACATCCCCTCAGACACCGTGGGGCGCCTCGGATAGTACACCAGAAATCTGAGTGCTGCATTATCAAGTTTCATGCCAAGCCAGTGACTATCTATACCCCAACGCCCGCCACCTGAATCGCCGCGCGAACCCTCACAGCGGAGACGAATTGGGGTCTTTACAGCAGCACGAGCGGTCGGTAAGGTACGCACGAAACTCGGGCGGCAGACCTTGACCGCACGGTCGATTCGTTAAGGAGCTTCGATGCCCCGACCCATCATCATTGAGGACGAGTGTTCCGCGTGCGGCATCTGCGTTGATGCGTGCCCGAGCGGCGTGCTTGAGATCGTCGGCGACGCAGCTGAGCCCGTGCACGACGAGAACTGCGACGGCTGCGCAACCTGCATGGAGGAGTGCCCGATGGGCGCCATCTCCGAGATCGAGGAAGACTAGTACACAGGGCCTTCGGCCCGCGCCGCCTTCAACTGGTCCCACACCCGTCGTTTCCGAGCGGGATCGGTCAGCGAGGCCTCGAGACCGTCCACCGCGACGACCCTCCTGCCGAGAACACGGACTTCTCGGCCCCACGCCGGTCGCTGGATGCCGAGAGCGTCGGCGACGTCGACTGCCGCAACGTCGTCGAGCGCCAGGACCAACGACGGATCGACCGCCTCGATCTGAGCGCGTAGCCGCGCTGCCCGTCGCGACGCGTCGCTATCGGCCGTCGGCCGAGAAAGCGTGAAGAACAGTCCCTCTTCGGCGTGACCCAGAGCGGCGAGCGCCTTTACGGCGGCATCGCCGTCGGCGCCCGAGACCGCCGCCCCACCCGAGGTCTCCGCCGGACCAGGCAGCCCCTTGACCACGACCACCTGCGCGATGAGGGCTCCACGCCAGGCGACGGAGTCTGAGCCCGGCGAGAGCGCGTCGGCTGCGGTGAGTTCAGCGAGTGCGCGAGCGCGATGGAGCTCGCAGAGCTTCTCGGCAGCGGCCTGCGCGCTCATGTCGGCGGCCTGGCTCACGGGCGAGCGGCGAACCACCGCCACGTGACTGCGGCTCCGTTTTCGAGTTGCTGGGCCGCACGCCACCCGAACACGCTCTCCGCCTTCGCCGGGTCGAGTGAACTCCGGTCCACGTCACCGGTACGCGCAGGCTCGTAGTCGACACCACCCAGGTAGCCCGAGGCTTGCCGGAGGGCCAGCAGGAGCTCCTCAACCGAAGCCTCCTTGCCGGTGGAAACGTTGTAGGCGGCACTGTCCGGCAGGCCGTCACCGGAGAGACGTGACTCCGACATCAGCGCCGACAGGATCGCAGCGACAACGTCGCCGACGTAGATGAAGTCCCGCGTCTGCGACCCCGTCCCGTACACCGTGGGGGGCTTGCCCTCGTGCATGCGCGTGCAGAAGATGGCGACCACGCCGCCCTCCCCCGCGCCGTCCTGGCGCGGTCCGTACACGTTGCTGAACCGGAATGACGCATGGTCGACGTCCGAACCCTCCAGCTCCTGTGCGAGCAGACCCTCCGCGGCCAGCTTGCTCTTGCCGTAGGGGTTCGCCGGTGCCTTGGGCGCAGTCTCGGCCAGCGGCAGATCGGACTCGGCCGGTTCGCCGTAGACCGCCGCCGAGGAAGCCGAGATCATGCGCCTGGCTCCCGCTGCACGGGCAGCGCGCGCAACCAGACGGGTGCCTTCCGCGTTGACCGCCCAATCACGATCCGGGTCCTCGAGCGACGCGGAGACGCTAGCCTGCGCGGCGAGATGGACAACCGCCTCGGGCGCAAACTCGGCCACGACATCGGCCAACGAGGGATCCAGGATGTCGAGCACGCGGAACCACGCGTACGGGTGAATGTTGTCGGTCTTGCCGGTGGAGAGGTCGTCGATGACGCCCACGTCATGTCCCCCGGACACGAGCGCGTGCGCGAGATTGCTGCCGATGAACCCCGCCCCGCCGGTGATGAGAACTCGCATGCTGACTCCCGTGAATGTCTCAGATGGACGCTGGCTCGCCCGATGATAGCACCGCACCAGGCCCGCCGAAGCTCCGGCGAACCTGGTTGTGAGCGATAGCGGCGGGACGGTGTCGAGCGAGCGCGGGTGACCTACAGTCGACGCGGCTTCTTGGGCCGGCAGGAGTCCACCAGCGCCAGAGAGAGCACCTCATCCATGGTCTTCACCGGGACGATATTGAGTTCGGACCGCACGCGCTCGGGAAGCAGAGTGAGGTCGCGCACGTTCTCCTTCGGGATGAGCACGGTGGCAAGACCGGCGCGGTGCGCGGCGAGCAGCTTGTCCTTGAGCCCGCCGATGGGAAGCACCCGGCCACGGAGCGTGATCTCGCCGGTCATGGCGATGTCACGACGCACCGGGCAACCGGTGAGTACCGACGCGATGGCGGTGGCCATCGTGATGCCTGCCGAGGGGCCGTCCTTGGGCGTCGCCGCCGCCGGAACGTGGATGTGCAGGTCGGTGTGCTCCTGGAAGTCCTCGGGAATGTCGAGCTGGACTGCCCGCGCGCGAATGTAGGAGACCGCTGCAGTCGCCGATTCGCGCATCACGTCGCCGAGCTGACCGGTAAGGATCAGCGCGCCCTTCCCCGGCATCTGCGTCGCCTCGATGGAGATGACGTCGCCGCCAGCCTCGGTCCATACCAGCCCGGTCGACACGCCGACCTCGTCCTTCTCGCCGGCGATGCCGAAGCTGAACTTCTCCGGCCCAAGGTACTTGTGGATGGTCCGGTGGGTGACCACCGTCTTGCCCTTCTTGCCCTCGACCACCTTACGAGCGACCTGCCGCGCGATCGTCGCCACGGTGCGCTCAAGACCTCGGACTCCTGCCTCACGCGTGTACACGCGGACCATGTCGCTGACCGCATCCCGCTTGATCTCGAGCTTGGACGGTGAAAGCCCATGCTCCGCCAGTTGCTTGGGGATCAGGTACTTCTCGGCGATGTGGATCTTCTCGTCCTCGGTGTAGCCGGGGAAATGGATGACCTCCATGCGGTCCTGGAGTGCGGGCGGAATCGTGTCCAGCAAGTTCGCGGTGGTGATGAACATGACGTTGGACAGGTCGAACGGCGCCTCGAGGTAGTGGTCTTGGAACGAGTTGTTCTGCTCGGGATCGAGCACCTCAAGCAGCGCGGATGTCGGGTCGCCTCGGAAGTCGGCTCCGACCTTGTCGATCTCATCCATCATGAATACCGGGTTCTTGGTGCCGACCTGGTTGATCGATTGGATGATGCGGCCGGGAAGCGCGCCGACGTAGGTGCGCCGGTGGCCACGAATCTCGGCCTCATCGCGCACGCCACCGAGCGACATGCGGATGAACTGGCGCCCGAGCGCGCGCGAGATCGAGCGGCCGATCGAGGTCTTGCCCACGCCGGGAGGTCCGACGAAGCAGAGTATCGGTCCGTGCATGGCGTCGGTCAGCTTGTGGACGGCCAGATACTCGAGGATGCGCTCCTTGACCTTCTCGAGACCGTAGTGATCCTCGTCGAGGACCTTCTGCGCCTCGAGGAGGTCGAGCCGCTCTTCCGACTCGGTGTTCCACGGCAGGCCGACGAGCCAGTCCAGGTAGGTGCGGATCACGCTCGTCTCGGCGCCGGCGGGCGGCATCTTCTGGAAACGCCCGAGCTCCTTGAGCGCCTTCTCCTGGACCTCCTCGGGCATGCCGGCCTCACGGATCTTCTCCGTGTACTCCTCGACCTCGGCCTGGACCTCGTCGAACTGCCCGAGCTCCTGCTGGATGGCCTTGAGCTGCTCGCGCAGGAAGTACTCGCGCTGCGTCTTGGTCATCTGCTCCTTGACGCGGTCCTGGATCTTGGTGCCCAGCTCCAGGATCTCGAGCTCCTTCTTGAGGAAGCGGGTCGCCTTCTCGAGCCGGTCTCGAGGATCGAGCGCCTCGAGGATCTCCTGCTTGTCGTCGACGCGCAGGCTCAGGTGAAAGGCGATGAAGTCGGCGAGACGGCCGGGCTCTTCGATTGACGACGCGGCGACCAGGACTTCGTGCGGGATGGGCCTCCCGAGCTCTGCAGCGTGCTCGAAGTCGCCGACGAGGGCGCGCATGAGCGCCTCGGTCTCGACATCGACCTCATGCGGCTCTTCGATCAGCTCGACGCGAACCAGGAAGAACGGGTCGGTCTGGAGGTACTCCAGGATGCGGAACCTCTGCTGGCCCTCGACCAGTGCCTTGGCGGTCCCGTCGGGCAACTTCAGCTCCTGCATCACCGTGGCGACGCAGCCGATGTCGTAGATGTCGTCGGCACCGGGGTCCTGCGTCTCGGCTTTGCGCTGGGTGGCCAAGGCGACGAGATGGCCCTCTCGCATCGCCTCCTCAAGCGCGTTGATGGAGCGCTCCCGTCCCACGAACAGGGGCACGACGAGGTTGGGGAAGAGGCTCAGGTCCCTGAGTGGGATGAGCGGCAGGATATCCGGGATGCTGGCTACTTCACTGCGCTGTGACATGCTGTCCGAGGTCCTCTCTCACTGCATTCATGCGATAATCGGTGTGTACGTGTGTACTGCAAGACTCACTCCCGCGAGCGCCCCAGTTTGCGTCCGGGCCCCGGGTTCGGAGCGACTACATGGTCTTTCGCCACAGCGCACGCACCCGTCGTGTGGTCTCCCTTGCGGTGGCCGCAGTCGCGGTCTGCGCTCTCGCGGCCCTGCGGCTTCCCGCATTCGCGGCACCGTCGATTCCTGCTGAGCCGGGCCCACTTTCTGCCTCGCTCGAAACGAGCTCGAACGCCGTTCCACTCACCGGGACCTTCGGGTACACCGCTCATGTTCGCCTTAGCGAGCCGGCATCCTACCTTCAAACCCGCCTGCAGGTCCGATACCCGACGGGCAAGCTAGTGTATCAGCGGACGATGGTGGAGAACTCCTCTCCCGCGGGATCCCTGACCTACTCGTTTGGCCGCGCACTCGAGGGGCTCAGCCTGAAGCCCGGGGTCTACCCCGTGCGACTGAGCGTGAGCGCGGACATCGGTGCGAGCACCGAGGAGACCGAGGTGGCGGCCGACCTGCTGGTCTACGACGTGAAGGCGGGCGCGGTCCCGGTCGTCCTCGTAGCGCGCGTGCACGGTGCGCCGCTGTCGGACTCCCTCGGGCGCCTCGTGATCGATCCCGCGTCGCCGGAGGCCGAGATCCCGCGAGCTGGCGTCGATCGCATCTCGGCGCTCATAGCGGCGGATCCGGGTGCGCGCGTCGTTCTCGGCGTGCCGCCGGTCCTCCTCTCCGAGTGGAAGCGCCTGAGCGGCGGATACCTCCTCACCGACGGCACCGCCGTGCCTCCCGACAGCCCGACCGCGCGTCTCTACGCGGATACGCTCGTACGACTGCGAGGGGCCCTGGATACGGGTCGGCTCGAGCTGGTGAGCTTGGGCTACGCTGACCCCGATCTCTCGACACTCGTTCAGGAATCGCTCGTCGAGGATATCGCCGCGCAGTATGGGGCGGGAACCTCGGCGGTGTTCGCGAGCCTCGAAGCCACCCCCTCGATCGGGACCGTTCCCGCGGGCGATTGCACGCTGCCGAAATCGCTGACCCCGCTCTCCGAGCAAGGTGTCGGCTACGCGGTGATCAGCGAGTCATGCATCGCGTGGGGCAAGACGAAGCCGGCCAGCGGCTCGTATCGCATAGCGCGAGAGCGACTCAGTGCCCTCGTGACAGACGACAAGGGAAGCCGGGCGCTGTCACAAGGCGACGCGGACGTCGCCTTGAAGCGGGTCTTCGCTCGAATGGTCGCCGGGGGTAAGTCGCCCCAGCCCTACGCGCTGCGCGTCGACCTCGGTCCTGGACGACCGGACGCGACGTCGACCGTGGTCGCCGCAGCACAGACGTTCGGCGCGGAGCCGTGGGTACGCCTCACGCTGGGACGCGAGGCTCTCCCACAAGCCAAGTCCAGGACGGTGACGCTCTCAGGGGCCGGATCGCGCTCCGGCGCCCCGGTCGGCTACTGGAAGGCTGTCCGTTCGGCCCGGCTCTACGCCGGCGCAATCCTCGCCGCACTGGGCCCGGGTGGGCCCGGGGTCGCGTCAGCACAGACCGACTCCCTCCTCGCCGAGTCGTCGGCATGGGCGGAGCCCGGCGGCACCTGGGCCTCCGCCGAGCGCGGGCTCGCGTTCGCCGCAGCGTCACTCGCGGTCTCGAAGGCGGCCCTGGGCAACGTGAGCATCAAGGCGGAACCGGTCACGTTCGCCGGCAAGCGCGGCGAGGTGCCCGTCAGTATCACCAACACCACCAAGAACACCTTGGCGGTCGTCGTGCGGGCCTCGGCGTCCGGCGATGCTCGCGTTGTGGGAAGCCGGCTGATCAAGACCGTGCTGCGCCCCCAGGAAACGTTCGTGCCGATTCCCGTCGATATGCAGTCGGCCGGCTCCAGCAAGCTCAGAGTCGAAGTGCTGGCGGGTGATCTGGTGCTCGCTCAGGAGACAGTCAACGTGCAGGCCTCGTACTTGGACCGTGTCGCCATCATCGGCGGAATCGTCCTGGTGCTCGGGGCGCTTCTGATCTTCATCGTCCACCGAGTGCGGAGTGCGGGGCCCGAGCAAGACGAGGATCGTCGACGTTGCTACTGACGCGCACTCGCAACCCGAACGCTACACTGAAGACGTAACGGGCACACGGGGCGGAGATGACCATACGTGAGGCGAGTAATCGTCATAGGGTTGGTGGTGGCGGTCGCGGTGGTCTTTCTCCACGACGCGGGCCGCTGGGTGAACACCCAGGCCAGGCTCAACGAGGCCACCACGCAGCTGGCGGAGTGGGCCAGCACGAACCTGCGCGTCCAGAATCCGGCCGAAGCCCCGCCGATCGTTGCCGGCGAGGGCGCGAAGCGGGGTGTCACCGTGTACCGATTCGAGCAGGACCAAACGACGGTGCGGGTGTGGACGTCTGCGAACGTGGTCGGGACCTGGGTGGTCGGTCCCTACATGGCTGTGAACCGCGGCACGCCCCTGAGACAATCGATCGGTGCTCCGTTTGTCGTGAGGAGCTACCGGCAGGAGCAGATCCAGTGAGCGGCCCACACCGAGCACGCACCACCCGCCCGGCCTGTTCTCATGATTCGAAGGGCTCGCTGACATGCTGAAGATCGTCGTCTTGGACACGAACGTACTGCTCGCCGATCCTCAGTCGTTGCTGTCCTTCCCGCGGTCCGAAGTCGTGATCCCGGAGACGGTTCTCGGCGAACTCGACAAGCTCAAGACCGCGCGCGTCGATGCTGATCTGCGCTTCCGTGGTCGAGAGGTCAGCCGCCTGCTCTTCGAATTCTCCGAGGAGGGCTCGCTCACCGAGGGCGTCGACCTGCCAGAAGGCGGCCGACTGCGGGTTGCGCCGTTCGACAGCAGCGTCTCGCTCCCACAGGGCGTCGGTAGCCGCAACGCGGACGACCGGATTCTGGCGACGGTGTACCAGGTGTCTGAGCAGGCGGGACCCGATGCGGATGTCACGCTCGTCACCAACGACCTCAACATGCTTCTGAAGGCGCAGACGCTCGGCATCTCGGTCCAGCGTCACGGGCTTGGCGAAGAGGGCGGCTGGACGCGGCGCTACATCGTCCGACCGTTCCAGCGCTACCGGATCCCTCTCGGGATTCTCGCCCTCGCGTTCGCCGTGTTCGCAGCCGTCGTCCTCGTCTCGATCTTCTCGCCGAGGTCCGGCGCGACGGCGCAGCTCCCCTCGGAGTTCAAGTCGATCCTCTCCGAGGACCAGCAGGGGGCTCTGGACGCTCTTACCACTCTGCAGACCAGGCCCAACGACCCTGAGGCACTGCTCAAGATGGGCAACTTCTACTACGGGGCGAACAATGCGGTCCTGCAGACCAACCCCGTGCTGGCGCTGGACTACGGGAGGCAGGGCATCCGGTACTACCAGCGATACCTGAAGATATCGCCGCAGGACAACGACGCCACCGCCGACTTCGCTTCTCTTCTGTTCTACACGGGACAGACCGACCGAGCGATCCGGGAGGTCGGCACGGTACTGGCGCGCGACCCCAATCACATCAACGGAAACTACAATCTGGGAATCTTCTACGGGCAGGGACGCCAGGACTACAACGCGGCCATCGCACAGATGAAGAAGGTCATCGCCCTGACTCAGAACGATCCCAACCAGCACGTGGTTCTTCAGCAGGCCACAACGGCGCTCGAACAGCTCCAGGCTCTTGCGAGCCAGTCGAAGGGCGCGACCGGAGGAGTGACTCAGTGAGCAGAGAACACATAGAGATTGCCATCGTCGGAGGGGGCCCGGCGGGATTGGCGGCCGCTCTCTACGCCGCCCGTGGGCGCGCGAAGACCGTCGTGTTCGAACGCGGTATCCCCGGAGGCCAGATCATCACGACCGACTGGGTCGAGAACTACCCCGGATTCCCCGACGGTATCGCCGGGTCCGAACTCGGCGATCTCATGACCCGGCAGGCTGAACTGCACGGCGCTGTCATCCGGAGCTTCGCGCCGATAGAGTCGATCCACGTCGAGCCGAGCGGTCACTTCATCCTCAAGTGCGAAGGCGAGGAGTTCGAGGCCGACTGCGTGATTCTTGCGACAGGCGCCGTGCCGCGCAAACTGGGAATCCCGGGCGAGGCGGAGTTCACCGGTCGCGGAGTCTCATGGTGTGCGACGTGCGACGGCGCCCTCTACAAGGAGAAGGTCGTGGCAGTCGTGGGCGGTGGCGACGCCGCCGTCGAGGAGGCCATGTTCCTGACCAAGTTCGCTTCTCGGGTTCATCTGATCCATCGGCGAAACGAATTCCGAGCGACCAAGTGCATCCAGGAGCGCTGCCGGATCAACCCGAAGATCGAGGAACACCTCAGCCGCATCCCGGTCGAGGTCATCGGCGAAGACGGGAAGGTCGCTGGCCTCCGGCTGGAATCCACCGACGGCCGGCCCGAGGAGTTGCTGCCCGTGCAGGGCGTCTTCATCTTCGTGGGAGTCCACCCCGTCAGCGAACTCGCCAACCAGCTGGTGAACCTGACCGATACCGGGTACATCACCATCGACCACGATGGTCGCACCTCGGTGCCGGGGCTGTTCGCCGCAGGCGACGTCACCGACTCCGAACTCAAGCAGGTCATCACCGCAGCGGCCAAGGGCGCCTCCGCGGCGTTCGAGGCACTTCGGTATATCGACGAGACAGCGACGTGCGCGATCTAGAAACCGGCACTCCGGAGGGAGATCTCGATGGCAGATCTGACACAGGTAAGCGACGCGAACTTCGATTCCACGGTGGCGGCCAGTCCCAAGCCCGTCCTTCTCGACTTCTGGGCGCCCTGGTGCGGCCCGTGCCGCATGATGGAGCCGGTGCTCAAGGAGATCGCCGAGGAGTACGACTCGATCGTGATCGGCAAGCTCAACGTCGATGAGAACCCCGCGGTGGCACAGAAGTTCGACATCCTGTCGATTCCGACACTGCTGGTCTTCAAGGACGGAGTCGTCGTCAAGAAGCTCGTAGGCGCGATGCCCAAGAAGCGGCTGCTTGAGGACTTGGCGCCCTGGCTCGGCTAGGTCGTCGCCTCAACGGCAGGCGCGTTGGGATCACCGCAGATGAGCCGTGTTACGCTTCGTGCATTCGTAGCACACTAGGAAGGAACGCGAGATGTGTGAGTCCGGAATCAACATCGGCCAGATGAAACTCGCCGTCGGCCAGTCCGACGACGCGCTCGCGATGGCCCAGCAGTGGCTTGAGCAGCTTCACCACCTCGCCGATCACGGCAAGCGCTCCGAGGTCAGCGCGGCGCTCGCGCAGGCGAACGTCCTGCTCGGCGAAGCGCGGGGCAAGCTCGACGCCGCGATCGCAGACCTTGAGGGCGCGCCCAAGGACTCGACGACGGTCGAACTCATCTAGGGTCACCTGCTCGCACAGACCGTCTCGAACCCGACACACGCCCGACCGCCCTATGCCAGGGAGGTCGGGCGTGTTACGCTTTCTCCATTCGTGCTACTCGGAATGGATGCGTGAGGCGTGATGGGAAGTCTGGTGCGCTTCGGCGTGGCGATGGACGAGGACCTGCTCGGGAAGTTCGATGCTCTCGTGGCCCGGCGCGGCGGTGCGGCCAACCGCTCGGAGGCCGTGCGCGATCTCGTGCGCGATGCGCTCGTGGATGCCGAGTGGGAGGGCTCCGACGAGGAGATCGTCGGCACGATCACGATGGTGTTCGACCACCATGCCTCCGACCTGTCTGACAAGCTCGACACGCTGCAGCACGCCCACTTCGACCAGATCGTCTCCTCGATGCACGTGCACCTCGACGCGCACAACTGCCTCGAGGTCATCGTCGTGCGCGGTACGAGCGGCGACGTTCGCGACATCGCCGATGGGCTGCTCGGAACCAAGGGCGTCAAGCATGGGAAGCTGGTGACGACCACGACCGGTCGTCACCTCTAGGGAGCCAGGCACCCATGCACATCCCCGACGGCTACCTCGGTCCCCAGACCTACGCGGTGCTCGACGTCGCGATGATTCCGATCTGGACCGTGGCGGCCGTCAAGGTCAAGAAGACGCTCAAGACCAAACAGGTTCCGCTCATGGCGCTGGGTGCGGCCTTCTCCTTCGTGATCATGATGTTCAACATCCCGGTCATCGGAGGCTCGACGGGACACGCGGTAGGAGCGACCCTCATCGCGATCCTTCTCGGGACCGTGGGCGGCGTGCATCTCGGTCTCCATCGCGCTCGTCATCCAGGCGCTGGTGTTCGGTGACGGCGGAATCACCGCGATCGGCGCCAATGTCTTCAACATGGCGGTCATCATGCCGTTCGTCGGCTACTACCTCTACCGGGCGATCTGCGGCGCTTCCCCGTCCCGCAAGAGAATGATCGTCGCGTCCGGCGTCGCCGCGTACGTGTCCATGGTCGCGGGAGCTACGCTCGCGGGCATCGAGTTCGGCATCCAGCCATTGATCGCACACACGTCCACGGGGCAGCCACTCTATGCGCCCTACCCGCTCCGTGTCGCGGTCACGGCGATGGCGCTCGAGCACCTCCTCTTCTTCGGCTGGGTCGAGGCGCTCGCTACCATGGGCATCGTTGCGGCACTGGGGCGCCAAGACAGCGCACTCCTCGGCATGCGGCCGGCGTCCAGGCCGCTCACGTGGCTGTGGGCAAGTCTGGGCGTGCTCATCCTGCTGACCCCGATCGGCGTGCTCGCTCCGGGCACCGCGTGGGGCGAATGGAGCGCCGAGCAGCTGAAGAGCCAGCTCGGCTTCGTGCCGACGGGACTGGAGCAGATCGGCTCGGCGTGGACGGCGAGCATTCCCGGCTACGCCCCCGCGTTCATTCGGAATCCGCTGCTCGGCTACCTCTTCGCTGCGCTGATCGGCGCCGCGCTGGTCGTCGGTGTGACGTGGGGCATCGCCAGACTCCTGGCTCGGAGCGACCGCAGCGGGCCCACCGGCGCTCCGGGGGCATCGGCGTGATTCCGGCGCTCGCACATCTCGGCGAGGATCCGCGCACCCATCGCAGACGTCGTCGCTCCCTTGCCCGCCGGACTGCCGACGCGGTTCGGCACGCCGCGGTCGAGGTACTCGAGAACGACCAGATCGCGTCTGGTCCGGGTCTCATGCAGCGCCTCGACCCGCGCATCAAGCTCGTGAGCATTCTGCTGTTCGCGGTGACCGCGAGCTTCGCCCAGTCGGTTTGGGTCCTGCTCGCGATGGTGGCGGCAACCGCCAGCCCTCGCCGCGGCGTCCGGTGTGGGCGTCGCGTCCTTCTCGCGCAAGGTGTGGGCATCGGCCGGGCTCTTCGGACTGCTCTTGAGTCTTCCCGCGACGACGGCCTGGATCAGCCCCGGACCAGTCGTCATCGCAGCTGGGACCGCTGTCGATCACGTCGACGGGCCTGCTCGTCGCCGCGCGCCTGACAACGCGCGTGGCCGCCGGCGCGGGATTCGGGCTTCTCGTCGTGTGGACGACGCGGTGGACCGATCTGCTTCAGGCGCTTACCGCCATGCGCATGCCGGACATCATCGTGGCGACGCTCGCTATGACGCAGCAGCAGATCATGGCGCTCCTGCGCACGGTGGAGAACATCCACCTCGCACGTGAGAGCAGAATGCTGTCGGCGGGGACGGCCGCCGACAACCGCGGATGGGTCACCGACCGAATGACCTTCATCGCGAAGAAGTCGATCAAGACCGCCGACGACGTCTACGATGCGATGCTCGCGCGCGGGTTCGCGGGTGCAATGCCTTCGCTCGTGCGGCTTCGCGCCAGCTCGCGTGACTGGGTGTGGCTCGCCGCCAGTGTCGTCGCCTGTGCCGTACTTCTCGGCGCAGACCGGGTGTTGATGCCGAGATGACCGCGCAGTTCGCCCTCTCGGGCGTCCGCCATGAGTACCGAGCCGGGCGTGTTCGCGCTCGACGGAGTCGACCTCACGATCGAGGCCGGCGAACACATCGCCCTGGTCGGGGCCAACGGCAGCGGCAAGTCGACGCTGCTCAAGATGCTGGACGGGCTCGTCTTCCCCTCGGCCGGCACGCATCACGGCGTTCGGCCACGAGCTGACCGAGGACGCGCTCGAGGACCCGGAGTTTCGCCGCGAGTTCCGCTCGAAGGTCGGCTTCGTCTTCCAGGAAGCCGACGTGCAGCTCTTCTGCGCGACCGCCTTCGACGAACTCGCCTTCGGACCGCTCCAGCTCGGGCTCGCCGAGGACGAGGTCCGCAGCTCGGGTCGCGGAGGTCGCCGGACAGCTGCGCATCGACAAGCTTCTCGACCGGCCGCCCGTACACCCTCTCGGGCGGCGAGAAGAAGCGGGTGGCGATCGCGAGCGTGCTCACGATGCAGCCGCAGGTCCTGCTGATGGACGAGCCGACAAACGCTCTGGATCCCCGCAGCCAGGTCTGGCTGCTCGACGTGCTCGAGGAGTGGCGGTCCGCCGGGCGCACCGTGGTGATCGCCACTCACGATCTTTCGGCCGCCGAGGAGACCTGCCAGCGGATGGTCGTACTCTCGGAAGATCACCGCATCTGCGCTGACGGCACGCCTGCCGAAGTCCTCGCCCAGCGCGAACTGCTCCTCGAGGTGAACCTCATCCACGAGCACGCGCACCGCCATCGCGGCTCTGCGCACCAGCACCCTCACGGGCACGGACACCTCCACGGGACCGAGTAGCCCTTCTCGGCGGCACGCGCCGGCGCTCGACCCGTCCATGGAAGTGGGCTGCTCGGGTAGAATCCCCCCATGAAGCCGACAACCGATGCCACCGGCGCGGTCTCCGTCCCCGATGCTCCCCTCTACCGGGAGTGTCCCGCGTGCGGCTACATCTCGGCGGAGAAGGGGTTCGTCAGCGGCACGCGTCGATGCCCGCGCTGCGACGGCTCAGGCGACTCGCGGCGCACCTTCCCCGCCGAGCGGATCCGCCGCATCGACGAGCGCATCCGCCGCTACCATCACGACGGCGAGCACGAAGTCGTCGTCATCCTCGTCGCGACCTTCCTCGAGACGCTGCTCGAGGACATGCTCGCGCGCATCATGGCCGCCGAAGGCGCGAGCGTGAAGCTGCGCGCGGGCGTGCTCGACACCCAGCGCTCGGTGGGCCAGCGCATCGGCAAGCTGTTCCCCACGCTGACCGGCGAGCAGTTCGAGGTCGCCGCCGAGAAGGCCGGGCTCGCCGAGTTCCCTCGGCGCTGGCGCCGCCTGCGCGCCGAGCGCAACGCGTTCATCCACGACGCCGCTTTCGAGGGTCAGCGCGAGTCGCTGTCCATCGAGACCGCCGCCGAGGCGCTCAACCTGCTCAACAGCGCCTACGCGCTCTTCGTGCACATCAACAACCGCTTCGTCGCGGGCGACCGGCACCGCCGCAGCGCCGACAGCCGCCCATCGTGAAGGCGCTCTCGCTCCACGTCACCGGAATCGTGCAGGGCGTCGGCTTCAGGCCGTTCATCTACCACCTCGCGCTCGACGCCGGACTGTCGGGCTGGGTCCTGAACGCGAGCGACGGCGTCTACACGGTGGTCGAGGGCGACGACGCGGCCGTCGACGCGTTCCCTCAGGCGATTCGCGACCACGCGCCCGCGATGGCCGTGGTCGACGGGATCATCGCCGAGGAGGTCGAGCCGGAAGGCTTCACCGGCTTCGAGATCCGCGAGTCGCGTGCCGCAGGAGGGCGCGATGACGCTGGTCTCGCCCGACACCGCGACCTGCCCTGACTGCGTCGCCGAGCTCTTCTCGGCAGATGATCGACGCTACCGCTATCCGTTCATCAACTGCACGAACTGCGGGCCGCGCTTCACGATCATCGGCGACGTGCCCTACGACCGGCCGATGACTTCGATGCGCGACTTCCCGATGTGCCCGGAGTGCGCCGCGGAGTACGGCGACCCGGGGGATCGGCGGTTTCACGCGCAGCCTGATGCTTGCTTCATCTGCGGGCCGCGGCTGTACCTCAACATGTCCGCTGCGGCCGGGAGTCGAGGGGGGTCCGCTGCTCAGACAGACTTCGCAACTCGCATCGGACCCCCCTCAGCCCCCGCCTGCTGCGCAGCCCCAAGAACCACAGACGCCCGCAGCTGGGAGTGGTCCCCTGACGTCGAGACCGTGCCGCGACCGCATCGGGATCGGGACGATGAGGCGGCTCGATCGGATGCGATTCTTGGCGCAGCGGCGGACTTGCTTCTCGGCGGGCGCATTCTGGCGATCAAGGGGCTCGGCGGGTTCCACCTGGCGTGCGATGCGACTGACGCCGAGGCGGTCGCTTCGCTCCGCGCGCGCAAGCGGCGGTGGGGGAAGCCGCTGGCGATCATGGTGCGTGACTTGGAGACCGCTCGTGCCTACTGCGAGGTGGACGACGCCGAGGCGGCGCTGCTCTCAGGGGCGGCTCGGCCGATCGTGCTGCTGCGCAAGCGCGAACCGGCCGGCAGTGAGGCCGCAGCTGGCGGGGTGCTCGGCGCGCTCGCCCCCGACGTCGCTGACGGGCTGGCCGAGATCGGCGTGATGCTGCCGTACACGCCGCTGCATCACCTGCTGCTCTCGGCGGTCGATCGTCCGCTGGTGATGACGAGCGGGAACCTCTCGGACGAGCCGATCGCCACCGACAACGCTCGAGGCGCTGACGCGGCTGGCGCCGATCGCCGACGCGTTCCTGCTCCACGACCGCGCCATCCTGTCGCGCTACGACGACTCGGTGGTCCGCGTGGTCGGCGACCGCATCGAGCTGGTCAGGCGCAGCCGCGGCTACGCTCCGTTCCCGATCACGCTGCCCTTCGAGACCGATACCGACATCCTTGCCGCCGGTCCCGAGCAGAAGAACACGTTCACGCTGCTGACCGGCGGCTACGCGTTCGTGAGCCAGCACATCGGGGACATGGAGAACGCCGAGACGCTCGCGTCCTACGAGGCGACGATCGACCTCTACGAGCGGCTCTTCCGCATCTCGCCGGAGATCGTCGCGTTCGACCTGCATCCCGAGTACCTCTCGACCAAGTGGGCGCTGGCTCGCCCGCAGCCCAAGGTCGGCGTCCAGCACCACCACGCGCACATCGTCAGCGTGACCGCCGAGCACGGCATCGCCGAGCGGGTCGTCGGCATGGCCTTCGACGGCACCGGCTACGGCGAGGATGGGCGCATCTGGGGTGGCGAGGTGCTGCTCGCGGACTGGGAGGGCTACGAGCGATTCGCGCACCTCGCCTACGTGCCGATGCCCGGCGGTGCGGGCGCGATCCGCCGGCCGGCGCGCATGGCGGTCGGCACCTTGGCGACCTTCGGCCTGCTCGATCACCCCGGCGCAGCCGCCGCTCCGTGCGCGGCTCGCGGACGGCGAGGAGGCCACGCTGCTGCGCATGATCGAGCGCGGCGTGAACTCACCGCTCACGAGCTCGATGGGCCGGCTCTTCGACAGCGTCGCCGCCCTTGTCGGCATCGCTGACGATGCGCGCTACGAAGGCGAGGCCGCCATCCTGCTCGAGGCGGCGGCCGATCTCGAGGCCGAGGGCTCGTACGAGTTCGGGCTCCTCGGATGAGCCCGAGCGCGGTGCGTTCGCCGAGAATTCGCTACCGCTCGTCGTCGACCCGACACCCGTTCTGGCGGCCATCCTCGATGACGTCGCTGGTCAGATACCTGTCGGGGTAATCTCGATGCGGTTCCACCGCGCCGTGGTCGGGTGTATAGTCCGTCTCGGTTTGCTGGCAGGAGAACGCGCTGGAACGCGGTACGTGGCACTGGCTGGCGGGGTCTTCATGAACCGTCTCGTCCTTGGCGGAGCGGTCGAGGAACTTGACCGTGTCGGCCTCGTGCCACTGACGCACATTCGACTGCCTGTGAACGACGGTGCCGTGTCCTTCGGCCAAGCGGTGGTTGCCTGGGCGCAACGGCACAGGATTTGATGAACGTATCGAGTACGACTCGTCACCTGCTCTAGGAGGCTTCTGCGTATGTGTCTCGCCATCCCTGCGCGCGTTGCGAACATCGAAGAGGGCCACATGGCCACCGTCGACATCATGGGCGTCACCCGCAAGGTGTCTCTCGACTTGGTTCCCGAGGCCGTTGAAGGTGACTTCGTGCTCGTGCACGCGGGCTTCGCGCTCCAGATCGTCGACGAGGAGTACGCGAACGAGACGCTCGAGCTCCTGAAGACTCTCCCCTTCTTCGACGAAGAGCTCCAGATGGACGCCGTCGCCGAAGGGGCCTAAGGCCCCATGGATCTTTCTGGATTCCGAGACCCCGAGATCGCCAGGGGTCTCATCGAGGCTATCAACGCCACCAAGACCGGCCCCGTCAAGATCATGGAAGTGTGCGGAACGCACACGGTCTCGATCGCCAAGAACGGACTGCGCGCGGTCATGCCTGAGCGGGTCACGCTTCTCTCCGGTCCCGGCTGCCCGGTCTGCGTCACCGCCAACCAGGACATCGACGTCGCCATCGAGCTCGCCAAGCAGCCCGGCGTCGTGGTCACCACCTTCGGCGACATGATGAAGGTCCCCGGCAGCTACTCCTCCCTCGCCGCCGAGAAGGCCGACGGCCGCGACGTCCGCATCGTCTACTCCCCGCTCGACGCCATCGCGATGGCCGCCAACGAGCCCGACAAGCAGGTCGTATTCGTCGCCGTCGGCTTCGAGACCACGGCCCCGCTCATCGCGGCGGCCATTCTGCGCGCGAAGGAAGCGGGCCTCGAGAACTTCTCGGTGTTCTGCGCCCACAAGACGGTCCCCGCCGCGCTCGGCGCGCTGGTCAACGACCCCGAGGTCAAGATCGACGCGTTCATCCTGCCGGGCCACGTCTCCACCATCATCGGCAGCGAACCGTACGAGTTCCTCGCCGAGGAGTACCACGTGCCCGGCGTCATCACCGGCTTCGAGCCGGTCGACGTGCTCCAGGGCGTCTACATGATCCTCAAGCAGCTCGAAGAGGGCCGCGCCGAGATCGAGATCGCCTACCACCGCGGCGTCATGCCTGAGGGCAACGTCCACGCCCGCGAGATGGTCGACCAGGTCTTCGAGCCGGTCGACGCCGACTGGCGCGGCATCGGCGTGATTCCCGGGCACCGGGCTCGCGATCCGCGAGGAGTACGCGCACTACGACGCCACCAAGCGCATCCCGGTGACGCCGCCGGAGCCCAAGGAGATCAAGGGCTGCCAGTGCGGCGAGGTGCTGCGCGGGATCACGCTGCCGTTCGAGTGCAGGCTCTTCGGTCGCGGCTGCACGCCCGAGCACCCCATCGGGCCCTGCATGGTCTCCTCGGAGGGCTCGTGCGCGGCCTACTACCGGTTCACCGACTACGGGAAGGCCTAAGAGCCCATGCGCGCTGACCGCATCCTCCTCGCCCACGGTTCGGGCGGCACCATGATGAAGGAGCTCATCGACGAGGTCTTCGTCGAGGGGTTCTCGGAAGAGGCGCTCAAGCGTCTGGACGACGCGGCTTCGCTGCCCTTCCCGGGCTCGCGCATCGCGATGTCCACCGACACGTACGTCGTGCACCCGCTGTTCTTCCCCGGCGGCGACATCGGCCGGCTGGCCGTCTGCGGCACCGTCAACGACGTCGCGACCAGCGGCGCAAAGCCGCTCTACCTGAGCGTCGGCTTCATCCTCGAAGAGGGCTTCCCCATCGCCGACCTCAAGAGGATCCTCGTCTCGATGCGCGAGGCCGCGCGCGAGGCCGGCGTGCACATCGTCACCGGCGACACCAAGGTCGTCGAGAAGGGCCACGGCGACGGCTGCTTCATCAACACCGCCGGCGTCGGCGTCCTCGCCGAGGGCCTCGACCTGTCCGGCTCGAACTGCAAGCCGGGCGACAAGGTGCTGCTCTCGGGCACGCTCGGCGATCACGGCATCGCGATCGTCTCGATTCGCGAGGGCCTCGAGTTCTCGACGAGCATCGAGACCGACGCCGCACCGCTCAACGCGCTGATCGCCAACGTGCTGGCCGCCGCTCCCGATGCCCGCTGCTTCCGCGACCCCACCCGCGGCGGACTCGCCTCCACGCTCAACGAACTCGCCGACGCCTCGGGCGTCTCGATCACCGTCAACGAGAAGTCGGTGCCCGTGAAGGACCAGGTGCGCGGCGCCAGCGAGATGCTCGGCTACGACGTCTTCCAGGTCGCCAACGAGGGCAAGATGGTCGCCGTCGTACCCGCCGAGCAGGCCGACGCCGCGCTCGCCGCGATGAAGGCGTCGCCGTACGGCGAGGAGGCCGCCATCATCGGTGAGGTCGCCGAGGGCCCCGCGGGCAAGGTGTACGTGTTCACGAGCTTCGGGGCCACTCGCATCATGGATATGCTCGTCGGCGAGCAGTTGCCGCGCATCTGCTAGTCGCCGCTCGCGCAGGGGTCGGGCGCGGAGGCGCCGTGCTCAAACATACTCGAAGAGGCCGCCTTCGGGCGGCCTCGTCTGCGTAACTGCGCCGGCAACCTCCGCCCCAACCCACTGCACGCACCTCCCTGCCGAGGCGCTGCGCTACACTCGTCGGCATGCAATCCCTCCCCTCACAGCCCGCGCGCCGCGCCGAACTCGGCGGGCTGGCGCGTGTCGTCTTCGCCGGCATCATCTGGGGGACGATCCCGCTCGTGCTGCGGGCGGCTGACGGCGCGTCGGTCGTCAAGGTGTTCTACCGGGTGTTCTTCGCGGCTGTCGCGATCCTGCTGTGGATGGCCGCCACGCGAACGCTGGGGCAGGTGACCGGCCTCTCTCGGCGCAAGCTGGCGCAGGTGGCGGCGCAGGGTGCGCTGCTCACGCTGAACTGGGTGCTGTTCCTCTCGGCGCTGGACCGGACGAGCGTGGCCACGGCCGAGCTGCTCGGCTACACGGGTCCGGTGTTCGTGGCGCTGTTCGCACCGTTCGTGACCGGCGAGCGCTTCGACAAGCGCATCTTCGTTCCGCTCGCGCTCTCGCTGGGCGGCATCGTCGTGATCCTGGCGCCGCAGGGGCTGCGCGTCGCGAGCCCGCGCGAGCTCTTCGGAGCGGTGCTCGCGTTCTGCTCGGCGCTGACGTACGCGACGCTGCTGCTGCGCAGCAAGAAGATCCTCGCGGGCATCTCGGGGATGTCGCTCATGCTCGTCGAGTACACGGTCGCCAGCGCGATCCTGCTGCCGTTCGTCGTGTGGTTCTACGCGCATGGGCAGGGGCCGACCACCGCGACCGCCTACGCCGCGCTGCTCACGCTGGGACTGGTGCAGACGGCGTTCTCCGGCGTGTTCTTCCTCTCCGGACTGCGCCGCGTGCGCACCGACCACGCGGCGATCCTCACGTATGCCGAGCCGGTCTCGGCGGTGCTGTTCGCGGCGCTGTTCCTCGCCGAGCCGCTGACCGGCTGGACGATCGCCGGCGGTGCGATGGTCGTCGCGGGCGGCCTGGTCGTCGCCCGGCTCTCGCCGCGAGGCGAGATCGAGTCGGCACCGCTGGAGATGGCAGGCGTGGAGCCGGCGGCCGACCAAGGCGGCCAGTCGGCGCCGCAACGGGGCATATAGATATCGAACTGATTCGACTGCGAAACCCCCGAAAGGACCTCGCGATGGATGCGATGCAGAGACTGATCGAGCTCGACGCCGTCGCGCGGCTTCGCAGCACACGACGCCACGCTGTTCGGCACCGACACCGCCGACGCTCGAGCTCGCCTCGATCGAGCCTGGGCTGGACCGACCTCGCCGAGCGCGGCGGCTCCGTGCTGCCGGAGCTCCACCGCCTCGCGGCCTCAGGCTGCGGGCGAAGGCGTGACCGACGTCGTGCTGCTCGGCATGGGCGGCTCGTCGCTCGCGTCGCTGGTGCTGTCCTCGGTTCTCGGCGAGTCGGGCGACGCGACGCTGCACGTGCTCGACACCACCGCGCCGCGCACGGTCGACGCCGCGCTCGCGACGCTCGATCCCGCCACGACGCTCTACCTGGTGGCGAGCAAGTCCGGCGGCACCATCGAGCCCAACACCCTCTACGCGATCTTCCGAGAGGTCGCCGACTCCGCCCTCGGCCGAGAGGCCGCGGGGCAGCGCTTCATCGCGATCACCGATCCCGGCTCGTCGCTCGAGGCGCTGGCTGCGGCCGACGGCTTTCGGGCCGTCGTCTCCTCGCCACCGACCGTGGGCGGCCGCTTCTCGGCGATGTCGGTCTTCGGGCTCGTGCCCGCGGCGCTGACCGGCCTGGACGTCGACGTGCTGCTCGAGCGCGCGCTGGCGATGGAGTCCGCGTGCTCGCTGCCTGACGGCCGAGAACCCCGCCGCCGCAGCTGGCGGCCTTCATCGCGGACGCCGCGGCGAGCGGCCGCGACAAGCTCACGGTCGTGGCCTCGCCGCCGCTGGCGTCGTTCGGGCTGTGGGTCGAGCAGCTCGTCGCCGAGTCGCTCGGCAAGGAGGGCCGAGGCGTGGTGCCGGTCGTCGAGCTGTCGGCCGACAAGCCGCAGGGCTACGGCAGCGACCGGGCGATCGTGATCGTCCGGCTCGAAGGCGACGAGCGACTCGCCGAGTGGGCCGCGCAGCTCGCTGACGGCGCGCCCGTCATCGAGCTGGTGCTCCGGGACGGCTACGACGTGAGCGCCGAGTGGACGCGCTGGGAGCACGCGGTCGCGCTGCTCGGACCGCTGCTCGGCGTCAACCCGTTCGGGCAGCCCAACGTGCAGGCCGCCAAGGACGCCACCGCCGCCGCGCTCGCCGGCGAGCTGCGACGTCGAGGCGCCGCAGTTCGAGACCGCCGAGGGCGTCGCGATCACGTTCGCGGGCGCGCTCTCGGCGCCGGGACACGCGGATCTGAGCACCTCGAACGCGCTCGGCCACGCGCTGGCGGCGCTGCGCCCGAACGACTACCTCGCGATGCTCGCCTACCTGCCCGACGACGACGCCGCTGCTGGCGCCGGTGCTCGAGGCGGTGCCGCGAGTCTCGGCGGAGCTCTCCTCGGCGGTCACGTTCGAGCTGGGTCCGCGCTACCTGCACTCGACCGGGCAGCTGCACAAGGGCGGGCCCAACACCGGCGTCTTTGTGCTGGTGACGACGCGCGACCACGCTGATGCGCCGGTGCCCGGCAGGCCGTGGGGCCTTGCGCGACCTTCACCGCGCACAGGCCGAGGGCGACCTGAGCCACGCTTGTGGCGTGCAGGGCGGCGGGTCATCAGGCTCGACCTGCCCGATGCGACGTGCGAGTCGGTCGCGGGCCTCGCGCACGCGCTGATGAACGCCGCGGGGGTGGCCTGGGAGGCGTAGCCATCCCGACCGGCAACGGTGCGCTAGCGGGTACGCGGGCCGAAGTCGTCCAGGTAGATGATGCGGGCGGACAGCTCGCCGTCGCCCGCGATCTCGAGCACGCCCACCGAGCAGCTCGGCTGGTTGCGGCGCTGCGTGGCCGAGCCCGGGTTCAGGTAGAGCACCCCGCCCTCCCACTCGACGCGCGGCCGGTGCGAGTGGCCGTGAACGACGATCTCGTCGTCGGCACGCAGCTGCACATGCGACACGTTGTGGATGAGCACGATGCGCCTTGCCGCCGATCGTCACCCGCGCGACCTCCCCCAGATCGAAGCCGGGCAGCGCGTAGTCGCAGTTGCCGAGCACCGCCGTGACGTGCGCGATCGCCTCGAGCTCGTAGAGCACGTCGTCGGATCCGATGTCGCCGGCGTGCAGAATCGCGGCGAGCGGCGCCTCGGCCTGGAGCGCGACGACCGCGCGCGGGTCGAGCCAGCCGTGGGTGTCGGAGATGAGCCCCACGCGAAGGATGCCGGTGGAAGGGTCGGCCGCTGCGGTCATCACACGCTCGCCTAGAGCCCCAGCGCCTTCTTGAGCGCCGGAACTCGGCGCCGCGACACAGGGATCTGCGTGGCAGCGTCGTCGGCGAGCGTCAGCAGGAGCGTGCCGCCGTACATCGGCACGACCTCCTTGACCCGCGCGAGGTTCACCAGATAGCGCCGGTGGATGCGGAAGAAGCCGACCGGCTCGAGCTTGATCTCGAGCTGCGCGAGCGAGATCGTCGACAGGTAGCGGTCAGCGGGCGTGTAGAGGTAGCTGTAGTCGTCCTTGGCCATCACGTAGAGGATGTCGGAGACGTTGATGAGCAGCTTCTTGCCGGACTTCTCGACCGGGATCCGCTCGACCTTGGCCGGGGCCTGCTCGGCGGCGGGTTCGAGACGACCGATCGCCTGCCGCAGCCGCTCGATCTCGACGGGCTTGACCAGGTAGTCGGTCGCCTTGACCTCGAACGCCTTGACCGCGTGCTCGCTGTGGGCGGTGACGAAGATGATCGACGGTGGCCGAGACAGTCCCGAGAGGACCTCGGCGAGCTGCACGCCGCTCAGGCCGGGCATCTGGATGTCGAGGAAGATGACGTCGTAGGGGATCGCCTTGATGAGCTGCAGGGCCTCGACAGCGTTGCCGGCCTCGCCCACGACTTCGACGCCGCCGGCTTCGCCCAGCAGGAAACGAAGCTCGGATCGAGCCGGTGCTTCGTCGTCGACCACGAGCGCCTTAAGCATCCAAGCCTCCATCAGCCGACTTGAGCTGTGCCCACCATCACGAGTGACACGGACGTCCCTCGGCCCTCCACACTCTCGACGACAACGCCGGAGCCCGGGCCGAAGTTCCCTCTCAGTCTATCGTCAACGTTCTTGAGCGCAATGCCGAGCCCTTTCGCCGACGACGCCTCGAGCACGTGCGGCAGCCGTTGCGCCGGGATACCGACACCGTCATCAGCGACCGTGACGCGAGCTGCTCCCGCTTCGTCGGTCGCCGAGAACAGCTTGATGGTCAGCGGGCCCTCGGCGCGCATGCCGTGCGAGATGGCGTTCTCCACGAGCGGCTGGACGATGAAGGCCGGCACGAGCATGTCGAGCGCCTCGGGCTGAAGATCCTCCTCGACCACGATCCGATCGCCGAACCGAGCGAGTTCGAACCTCAGATAGCGGCGGGTCTGCTCGATCTCCTGGCCGAGCGTGATGAGCTCGTCTCCGCTCTCCAGCGTCCGCCGATAGAACGCCGCGAACTCGCGCAACAGTTCGCGGGCACGCGCGGGGTCGGTCCGGATCAGCGCGGCGATGGTGTTGATGGTGTTGAACAGGAAGTGCGGGTTGATCTGCGCTTGAAGCGCCTTGAGCTCCATCCGCGTGGCGAGTTCGGTCTGCCGCTCGAGCTCTGACAGTTCGAGCTGCGTCGACAGCATCATGGCGAGGCCCTCGGCCATGGCGACCTGCGTCTCGTTCAGGAGCCGCGGCGACGTGTAGTAGAACTTGAGCGTCCCGGCGGAACGGCCCCGCATCACGAGCGGCACCACGATCGCAGCGGTCAGCAGGCAGTCCTGACGAGGACAACCGATCTCGTTCTTGGTCGCGAGCACCCGATGCTCGCCGGTCTCGATCGACTCGCGCGTCGCGCGCGTGATGATCGGACCGCCGACTGCGTGGTGGTCCTCCCCGATGCCCGCGAAACCGAGCACCCGCTCGGTGTCGGTGATCGCGACGGCGGCGGCTCTGGTGTCGCGCAAGACGATGCGGCAGACTTCCTGGGCGCTCTCCTCGGTCAGGCCCTGGCGCATGTAGGCGAGCGCCTCGTTGGCGATCTCGAGGATCTTGTGCGACTGGAGCGCCCGGACGTGGTCGGGACGCGTCGCGAAGCGGGCGATAACCAGCGCAAGGCCCACCGTGACGATGCCCGCGATGCCGGCGAGCGTTATCCAGCGGTAGGTGTTGAGCCCGGAGATGCTCCAGATCGTAACGCCCGAGAGCATCAAGATCGCGATGGCGAGGAAGGCGTCGATCAGGGAACTTCGGTTGTTTCCCATCGCTCCCCCTTCAGACCGGGCCCAACGCCATGGCGTAGGGCTCGTCAAGCTCGCGAAGCCCCGCCGCCTCGTACAGCGCGCGCGACGCGCGATTCTCCTCCTGCGTGCAGAGCGTTATGGTGGCTGCCCCTGCCCGAGACGCCCACGACGCGGCTTCGGAGAGCAACGCCCGGCCGACGCCGCGCCGGCGGTATGCGGGCGCTGTGGCAAGCCTCGTGAGATTCGCCGCTCCCCTGCTCACGGTGGCCAGAGTATAGCCGATGAGCTCGCCCGAGTCCGTCTCGGCAACGGCGAGCGCTCGGCGCCGAGGAAGCCCCTGAGGTCCTCCTCGCCCCACCGCCAGAACTCGTCGAAGCACTGGGCGTCCAGGAGGGCAAGCGCCGCCAGATCGTCCGTCGAACCCTGGCGCAGGGACACTCCGCCGGGCGGATCGACCGCGACGACGTACTCGGGGAGGCCCTGGATCGCGGTGATGTTTCTGGTGCTGGTGAGACCGCATGCGCGGTAGGGACCGAGTAGCACCTCGGGGAGCAGCGGAGAGAGCAGCCGTCCGAACTCACGGTCGCGTGCGACGGCCTTCGCGTCGCGAACCAACTCGGCGACGCGCCGCTCAGGACACCACATCGCGCGGATCGCGAGTACGTCGAGGTGAGCCTTCCACCGACCGAGGACACAGGCGTCGCCCCGGTGGTTGACTCGCACACGCCACGGTCCTTCCGACCGGTACTCACGCAGCTCCTCGAGGGTCTGCACGAGGTGCTCGGCTCGCGCAGCCGGAAGCAACCGATCGCACTCCTCGACGGTGGCGGCCCGCACCGTCACGACAACCACGCCATCAAGCCGAGCTCACTGATCGCGAGCCATGCACCGACAACGACGAGCATGCCGGCGAAGGCGAGCCGGATCGTCCGCTCGGCAGCGCCGAGCGAGAGCCTCGCGCCGATCAGCGCACCGGGAATGACCCCGAGCGTGAGCACGAGTGCGATCGCCCAGTCGACGTGTCCGAGCAGCGCGTGCGTGATGGTCCCGGGATGGCCAGGATGGCGATCGCGATCAGGGACGTGCCGATTGCGAGCTTGATGCTGAAGCGCATCCAGCGGGTCAGCATCGGCACCAGGATGAAGCCGCCGCCCAGACCGAGGAATCCCGCGTAGAGCCCGGTCAGGGCGCCGATGGCGATGAGACGACCTGTCGCTGCGCGGGTCGGCGGGGCTCCTTGCACGGGGGGATCCTCGGGGGAGCTGACGCTGCGCGGTGGCGCATAGACCTGCACGACCATGTCGACGGCCGTATAGAGTACGAGCGCCGCAGTCGCCAGGAGGACGACGCGGCCGCCGGCGAACTGGGTCAGCCACGCGCCGAGCACCGCGCTCAGCGAGCCCGAGAGGCCGAGCACGACGCCCGCACGGACATCAGCCGAGCCACGCTTCACGTAGCCGTACGCGCCCGTGATCGCGCTCGGCAGGATGACCGGCAGCGGGGTGCCAACAGCGACGAGCGCCGGTGCGCCGAGGATCAACCTGATCGCCGGCGTCGTGACGATGCCGCCCCCGATGCCGAAAGCGCCCGAGAGCACCCCGGAGACAAAGCCGATCGCGAACGTGGTCAGCTGCGTCCACATCGTCAGGTCTGCACCGCCCGTTGTCGGACCGCCTACGAGGGCACCACCGGGAATCGGCCGGTGATGGCGCTGCGGTCCACGCGGCGCTCTCCCGAGAAGAGCGACTTGAGCGCCACGTCGTCCCAGAGCCCGTCCATGAGGATTGGCCAGCGACGCTGGAACTCGAAGTAGTTCTGGCAGCTCTCGCGGGCGTAGATCGAGGCATCGCGCGTGCCGTGCAGCCCGATCTGGAAGTACTGGCCCTTCTCGGGACGGGCGAGCATCCGAAGATACGCGGTCACGCTCGCACGCCAGCCCACGGACGAGTCGATGAACGGCCCCGGATAGGGCATCATCGACTTGGGCGTGACCTGCCGCAGGTCGACCTGCGACTTGGCGAACTCGATCTTGCGATGCTCGTAGACGAAGCGGTAGACGTCCTGGCGGAACCGGATCGCCTCGCTGACAGGCTCCGGCGGCTGGTGGACGACGCACCAATCCTCATCGAGGTAGACGCCGCCGCCGTGCATCCGCGCGTTGATGACGTAGTCGATGTCCTCGCCGCGCAGCACCCACGGGTCGAACGAGACGTTGGCGAACATGTCGCGGTGCAGCGCCAGACACCCGCCGAAGGCAAGCGACGTCGGCTGGATGCGCGGGGGCTTGCTGACGACGGAGAGCGCCTGGTTGTAGCCGTCGCGCTGGCGCCAGAACATGTCGGTCCAGTGCGCCTCGTCGTTGCGCTGCCAACGACCTTGGTCATCGGTGTAGTAGCCGGTCTTGGCGAGCAGCGGCGTGCCGTCCTCGAACTTGGCGCCGAGACCGTACATCGCGGTCTTGAGGAAGTCGGGCGTCGTCACGATCTCGTCGTCGTCGACGAAGACGACCGCATCGTGGCCGAGCACCGCGGCCGCCATGAGCCCGACGTTGCGGACCGCGCCGTAGCCCTTGAGCGTGACGCCGTCGATCATGTCGGCGAACTCGAGCTGCTCGAGCCGCCGGTGCAGGCTGCCGAGTTCGGCGGGGCCGAAGACGAACGCGTCGAGATCCGGGAAGTCGTCGACGATCTCTCTGACCTTGTCCTCGGCGCGGTGCTCGATCGTCTCGTCGGTGGCTGCAGCGATGATGACCACGCGCCCGAGTCCTCCGACCTTCTGCAGCGAGCGCAGGCAGTCCGGCAGCGTGCCGTCGGAGTCGATGGGTGTCGGGTGGTCGTAGACCGACGAGAGGTCGTCGATCGAGGTCGCGCGGCCGCGCTTGGACTTGGGGCGCGTCCAGAAAGTCGGAATGATGACGATGGGTTCCACAGGTGCTGACGCTCCCTTGCCGGGGGACAGGACGCGGCCCCTCGAGCGGGACCCGGTACATGATACCGCTCTAATCCCGCGGGGTCGCGCCTATGGCCGCCGCGACCCGTCCGCCACGACGTTGAGCGCAGCGCCGCACGACGAGCACGAGCCGTTCTCGGCCAGTCGCTCGGACTGCACGCTGAATCCGCGCCGGGCGACCGCGAGCGACCCACATGAGGGGCAGACGGTGTCTTCGCCGCCGGGCACGTCGACGTTGCCGAGGTAGACGAAGTCGAGTCCTGCCTCGTGCCCGATTTCGCGCGCCCGCTCAAGCGTTGCAAGTGGCGTCGCCGGCAGATCCGCGAACTCGAGGTAGGGCGTGAACCGCGTGACGTGCCACGGCGTGTCGGTGCCGAGCTCTGACGCGATCCACGACGCGATCGACCGCAACTCGTCGTCGGAATCGTTGATGGTCGGGACGACGTTGGTCACGCACTCGACGTGCATACCGTGAACGCGCTTCGCCCGCACCGCCTGCTCGCGCACCGCCTCGGCATGCGGCACGTGGCACAGGCGCTTGAAGGCGTCTTCGGAGAACGCCTTCACATCGACGCGCCACACGTCGGTCACCTCGGCAAAGGCGTCGAGCCCTGCAGGCGTCACGTAGCCGTTCGTCACCATGACGACGAACAGACCCGCCTCACGCGCGAGCCGCCCGGTGTCGAGGACCCACTCGAGCCAGATGACGGGCTCGTTGTAGGTGAACGCGATACCCTCGGCACCCCTCGCCAGCGCGAACTCGACCGCCTCGGCGGGTGCGATCTCCTGCAGTCCCACCGATCCGTCCGCTCCCTTGGGGCGGGAGATCTGCCAGTTCTGGCAGTGTCCGCAGCGCATCGTGCAGCCTACCGAGCCGAACGACGCCACGCGGGAGCCGGGGCGGTAGTGGAAGACCGGCTTCTTCTCGATGGGGTCGACGGCCGCGGAACTGACGAGCCCGTAGGTCAGCGCTCTGAGCCGCCCGTCGACCACCCCGCGGGCCCCGCAGACGCCGCGCGCTCCCTCGGCGATCAGGCACGCATGCGGACAGAGGCCACATCGGACCCGCTCTCCTTCTGCAACGCCGAGCAGTGCATCGTGCATGACCAGACCCCCTAGCCTGCAGCGAGCTCCACCCTGTCCCGACCGCTTCGCTTCGCGCGATAGAGCGCGGCGTCGGCAGCCGCCAGGAGGGCGTACGCCGAATCGGCTGCTGCGCCGTACGACGCGATGCCGATCGAGCCACTTGTCGAGATCTGCGTGCCGTCGGCAGCTAGCAGCGCCAGCTGACCGAGCGCGGCCCGGATCTTCTCGGCGACGACCCACGCCTCGGTCTTGGAGGTCTCCGGCAGGATGATCGCGAACTCGTCCCCACCGTATCTGATCGGGATGTCGGTGGCGCGCAGCGTCGTGACGAGGATCTGGCCGACCTGGACCAGAAGCTGGTCGCCGATGGGATGGCCGTAGCGGTCGTTGACCTCTTTGAAGTCGTCCAGATCGATCATCGCGAGCGCGAGTTCGGTGCCGTAGCGCTCGGCACGCGCGGTCTCCTCGCCGATGCGCTCGTCGAACGCCCGACGATTGCCGAGCCCCGTGAGCGCGTCGCGCAGTGCGCGGTCGGCCATCTCGTGGCGCTCGCGCTCAAGTATCTTGCGCTGCAGCGGGAAGCACAGGTCCCAGCTCGAATCGCCGAGACAGACCGCGGCGGCATGGGCCACGCAGGTGTCGTGTCCGCAAGCGCCGCAGTCGAGCACCTCCGCGCGGCTGTGGAACTCGCCTTCGGCCAGTACCAGGTCGATCTCCTCGGGCGACGGAACGCGGCTCAGTACCGGGCTCGGGCTGAAGCTTCGACGCAGGTCGATGGGCGGCAATGCCGAGAGCAAGCTCCGACTGTCGACGAGCGGCCGCGGCTGGCGCTCATTCTCGGCGGCGATGACGTTGCGCTTCACGAAGACCGACAGCTCCCGGTTGACGGCCGGGCCGTCGGTGCACCCCTCGCAGTTCAGCATGTCGACCACGCTCGGCGCGGTCTCCCCGCGTTCGACAGCGGTGAGCAGCCGGTCGACCTCGACGAGCCCGCGGGCCACGACGACGTCACGGTCGGTCATGTCGCGCTCGGTGAGAAAGCGCCTCGGGAACCCGTCGGTCAGTGAGAGCTCTTTGACCGCCTGCGGCCGGAGCTTGGGCGGCGAGTCATCGATCGCGCGCTGGCGGATGGGCTCCTCGGCGAGGAGCGCCTTGAGCTCATCGAACCCGATCGCGACGTCGACCGCGCCCGCGAGTTCGGGATCGAAGATCTCGTCCTTGCGCGCCCAGCACGGCGAAACGTAGACGACCGCCGTGTTCGCCGGAGAGGTGGCCCTGACGAGGCGCGCCTGCGCGATGTACGGCGGCACGATGGGGACCAACGCGCCCGTCAGCTGCGGATGATAGCGCTCGATCCACGACACCACGACGGGACACGTCGAGCGCAGGCGCGGAGGTGCACCGTCGGACGCCCGGGCATCCACCTGCTCGTAGGCGGCCGCGACGAGCTCCTCACCGAGCACCGTCGTCTCGACGGAGTCGAAGCCTGCCGATTCCAGCGCGCGCTCCACCTCGGCGGCGCCGAGCGGGTAGAGCGCGGCGAGGTGCTCGCTCGCCAGGACCGCGACCACGGGCCGGTCGGTTGCGAGCAGGGACCGAACCGCGGCCAGGTCGTCTCGCGGCACGTAGCCTTCGTTGCCGCATTCGACCACGCAGACGCCGCACTTCACACAGCGGGACTGCATGATCTCCGGGCGCCCGTGGACGACGCGGATGGCCCGGGCCGGGCAGTGACGCACGCAGCTCCAGCACGAGCGGCAACGCGCGGGATCGCGGGCGATGAGGAACCCGCCGGGCGCACTGGGCGCCGACACCGTCCCACCTTCGCCGTGTCGATCCATGTCGGACAACCGCACGCTCCGATTCTTCAGGCTAGCTGCGCGGGTCGAGCGCATCCCGCAGGCCGAGCCGCCTCAGCGCTACCAGCAGCGGCAGACCGAGCCCGTACATGACGATCGCCTGCCCGATAGCGACGGTGACGAATCCGAAGAGGTACATCGGCAGCCACCTCCCCTCAAAGTCTACGCCCAGCAGGGGAATCTTGTAGAGCCCGAGGCCTTTGACCAGCAGGGGCAGGTACGCGGGGACGATCAGGGCGTTCGCGAGTACCGGTCCGAGCAACCCGAGGCCGGTGTTCGCGCGGAACCGCCACGTCCACCATGCCCCCAGCAGCGTGCCGAGCGAGCCGAAGACGACGTCGAGGAGCGCGAGCGGGCTGCCCGTGGATGCGAACGAGTAGAGATTGGCCACGACTGAGCCGAGCGTGAGCCCCGGAATCGCAGCGGGCGTGAAGAAGGCGACCACCGTCAGCGCCTCGCTCACGCGGAGCTGGATCGGCCCCCATGCGAAGAAGCCGAGGAACTGGACGGTCACCAGCGTCAAGCCGCCGTAGACGGCGGCGATCATGCCTGCCTGAGCGATGGTGCGCGAGCGAGTCAAAGCACGCCTCTCCTGGGGGGAACGTCGCGCGGATTCTAGCACGAGGATCAGCGGTTCCGCGCTCACGCGGGAAGGTCCCTGCGAGCCTGATCGTCGGACGCCGCGAGTAGCCCGGTCGAACCGGCGAGCGCCTGCTTGTCGAGCGCCTCGAGGAGCGCCGCCACGATGCGCGGATCGAAGTGGGTGCCGACGTTGGACTCCAGTTCGCGGCGTGCCGTCGCGAACGGCATGCGCTTCTTGTAGCTGGTCTTGGTGGTCATGGCGTCAAACGAGTCCGCCACGCACAGGATGCGCGCCAACAAGCGGGATGTCCTCGGCTGCGAGCCCCATCGGATAGCCCGAGCCGTCCCAGTGCTCGTGGTGGTGCAGGATCACGGGGGTCAGCGACTTGAGGAACTCGATCTGGTCCACGATGGACGCGCCGATCTCGGCGTGCGAATGGACCTTCGCGAGCTCCTCGGCCGACAGGCGCGACGGCTTCAGCAGGATCTCGCCGGGCAGCCCCGTCTTGCCGATGTCGTGGAGCAGTCCCGCGAAGCGGAGCTGCTCGATGTCCTCGTACCCGAGCCCCAGCTCCTCGCCGATCATCATCGCGTAGCCCATGACCCGCGTGGAATGGCCGCTCGGCATGCGTTCCCCGGCATCGAGCGTCGCCGAGAGGGCCGCGATCGTCTTGGCGTAGTCGTCGCGGATGCGGCCGAACAGCGCAGCCCTGCCGAACGCGGCGCCTGCGTGAGCGGCGATACCGTCGAGCAGCAGGCGGTCCTGCGCGTTGTAGCGGACACCGTCGGCGCGCGCGAGCAACAGGTAGCCGAGCTCCAGGTCACCGTGCGAGAGCTCAACGACCACGGTCGCCCAGTCCTGCCGCACCGCGCCGCCGTCGACGATCGAGCCGCGCTGTGTGACCGTCCGCAACGTCGAGAAGGGCTCGGCGGCCGCGTCGCGTCCCGCGGCGTCGCCCAGCACGAGATCGAGCTCCCCGCGGCTGACCTCGCCGCACACGGCCACGTCGGCGTGGTCGCGCCCGTAGCTGGTCAGGATGAGCCCGGCGATGTCGTAGGTGAACGACTTGTCGAGCACGCTCGTGACGATTCTGGCAACGCCATCCATGTCCGTCTGTCCGCCAAGCGTGGCGGCGAGCTGGTTGAGCTGTGCGTAGCCGACCGCCGCGCGCTCGACCAGCGCGCGCTCGTCGTCGCGCTCAAGCGCGATGGCGATGAAGCGGCCGAACCGGTCGAGCCGCGCGACGCGCTCCGGCGAGACCGGGAGCGCGCTCGTCGGCAGGCGTACCTCGAGCACGCCGAGAACCCGGTCGCCGATGGTGAGCGGCAGTGCCAGCGCAGCGGTCTTCGACCCTGTGGCGGCACCGCTCGACACCACTGTCCTGCCGGTGGTGATGGCGCGGCCCGAAGCGGTGCCCTCTTTCGGCACCAGCGCGCCCACTTGCCCGCGCCACGACTCGGTCCGTGCCACCACCTCAAGCAGATTCCCCCCCTGCCGCAGCACCGCGCCCGCCTGTCCGCCGATGAGCGCGACGGCCTCCTCGGCGATTGCGCCGAGCGAGACCTCATCGAGGCGTTCAGTCTCCACGATCTGCTGCCCCGCCGAGACGAAGAGCCGCAGCTCCTCGACACGGTCGAACGAGGCACGTCGCTCGGCCGTCGCCGCCAGCATGACGCGCGCGCTGGCGAGCGCCATCTGCAGATAGCCCTCGGCCTGTCGTCGTGGTCACAAGTGAGAGCGCCTTGAGCGTCTGGCGCGCAGCGTCTTCGGACGTGTTGCGGCTGATGAGCTGCTCGTAGAGGCGTCGCCGCTCGCGGGTGGACGTCACGAAACCGCCAAGGACGAGGAAGCCTGCTGGATCGCCGTCGACGTCGACGGGAGTGATCAGATGCGGCAGCCCGGAGCGGCAGACCAGCCTCGAGGCGTCGGCGCCCGGCGTTGGGCAGTCCCCGAAGCACGCACGGGGCGAGGGCGACTCGACGGTTCCTGCCAGGCTGCAGTAGGTGCACCGAGAGGTCTCGGACAGCGCGTCACCGACCGCGAAGTCCATCGCGCTGACATTCACGCCGGTCGCTTGAAACAGCGCCGTTGACGCGGCCTTCCATCCCTGCGATGAGAACGTCTGAACGGCGATCTCGCGTGATCGAGAAGACACCCAACCTCCCTCGTGGCGCGACGAGACATCTACAGGGATGTTATCGGCGTTCGCGGGAGGTGGCTTGAGCCCGGCGACGCGGGCGCTCGCTATCCGAACGGTTCGCCGGCTAGGCGCGACCGCGGGGGATCTTGACGGTGAATGTCGTGCCTTGGCCCATGATGCTGCTGACCTCGATCTCGCCGCCCATGCTGTCGATCAGGTTCTTCGCGATGGCGAGCCCCAGTCCGAACCCGCCCTCTCCCGCCGCGCGGGAGGCCTCGCTGCGGAAGAAGCGGTCGAAGATGCGCGGCAGGTCGGCCTCGGGGATGCCCCTGCCCGGTGTCCGAGACCTGCATCGATCACGGTGTCCCGTGTTCCCTCGGTGAGCACGATGACGCTTCCGCCGGCGGGCGTGTACTTCGCGGCGTTGTCGAGGAGGATCGAGATGACGTCTTCGATGCGGCCCGGGTCGCCGACCATCAGAAGCGACTCGGCCTCCGGACCGACGAACTCCAGGTCCTTCTCGATCCAGCGGCTCGCCACACCCGCAAGCCGGTTGCGCACGAGCACGTTGAGGTTCAGAGGTTCGCTCTTGAGCACGACGCCCTGGTCGGCGTGCAGGAGGTTGAGCAGGTCGCCGGTCAGACGAGCCATACGCTCTGACTCGCGGTCGATCGCCTCGATCGCCTCCTCGCGGACCTTCGGGTCCTCGGCTCCCCACTCACGCAGGATGCTGGTGTAGCCGCGGATTCCGGCAACAGGCGTCGCAAGCTCGTGACTGGCGTCGGCGACGAAGTGCGTCTGCGCCTCGGAGCGGCGCTGGAGACGCTCGATGAGATGGTTGACCGAGCGAGCGAGATCGCCGACCTCGTTGTCCCCGGAGTCCGGAAGACGCTCGTCAAGCCGCCCGGCATCGATCGAGTCGGCCGCCTTGCGCAGGTTGTCGACCAGCCTCAGCACCCAGAAGATCGACGTCTGCATGACCACGACCATGATGATCATCGCCGAGAGCGCCAAGCACCGTCATCGGGAAGCGCACGGAGTCGATCGCCTGCTCCTCCGTGTCGGGGAAGTACGTGACATCGAGAACGCCGCGCTGACCGCCCGGCAGATTGACCGGCTGGTGCACGACGGCGACCGCCAGCCGAGCCTGGCCGACCAGACCCGCGAGCAGGTTGCCGGCCCCACTGATGCGTATGGGTCGGGAGCTGCCTTCGTCGCGCGCCTGCGTCCTTTCGGCTTGCTGCCCCGTCGAGCAGAGCCGATGGGTCGGAGTACCAGATCGGCCGGAGCTCCTCGTCGTAGAGCGCGTACTCGGCGCCGCCGATGGTCGACGGCCGCAGGATCTGGGTGAGCTGCTGCGCCAGGCCCGCCTCGGCGACCGCCGCGAGCTGGCTGCCCTTGAAGCCCTGCCCCGCGGCCGCCAGCTCAGTCGGCGCTGCTCGCCTCGTTGACTACGCCACCCGCCGTCGCGGCGAGTCGCTCGCTGGCGTCGTACGAAACCGCCTGCAGGCCGTCGGCAAGGATGACGTACGTCGTCAGAGCGATACCGCCGACCACGATCACGGCGAAGACGACCGAACTGAGCAGCAGCCACGTCCGAATTGACGAGCGGCGCATCAGCTTCTCGCGAAGAAGTAACCAACGCCTCGGATCGTCCGGATGATCTGGTTGTCCTTGTCACCGATCTTGGTGCGCAGGTGGCACACGAACACCTCGATGACGTTGGAGTCGGTCTCGTGCTGCCCGCTCCACACGACCTCGAGAATCTCGTCTCGGCTGATGACGCGGCCCGCGTTGGTGACCAGGAACGCAAGCAGGTCGTACTCCTTGGCGGTGAAGTTGACCGGCTTGCCGTCCACGAGAACGCTGCGCGACGCAGGGTCGATCTCGACGTTGGCCGCCTTGTACTGCACGCCCGGGCGCTCGTGCTCCGTCCGCTTGAGCAGCGCGCGCACGCGGGAGAGCAGCTCGGGAACCTCGAACGGCTTGCGGAGGTAGTCGTCGGCTCCCGCATCGAAGCCCGAGCACGACGTCCTGGGTCTCGGCCCGCGCCGTCAGCATGAGGATGGGCATCGCGAGCCCTTGCTCCCGGATCGACCTGGCGACGGTCAGACCGTCGGCGCCCGGCAGCATCACGTCAAGAAGCACCAGATCGGGGGCGACCTCGGCGAGCTCGAGAAGGGCGGACTCGCCGTCTCCGAACTTGACCACCTCGTAGCCAGCGTGCATCAGTTCGAGCTCAACGAGCCGTGCGATGGTCGCGTCATCTTCGACGATGGCGATCTTGGCGCTGTCCTCGGCCATTGTTTCCTGCTCCTCAGTCGGTCATGTTCATCTACGCTGACTACTACCCTAATGCTGCGCGTTCAGCTACGCATTGTCCGAGCCGAGCAGTGCCTCGGCGATCTGAACTGCGTTGAGAGCGGCGCCCTTGCGGAGCTGGTCTGCGACGACCCACATCGCGATGCCGTGCTTGACGCTCGGGTCGATGCGGAGGCGCCCGACGTAGACGTCATCGGTTCCCTCGAGCAGCGCCGGCATCGGGTACTCCTTGCCGCCCACACCGTCGATGAGCGTGATTCCGTCCGCGTCCTCGAGCGTCTCGATGGCCGCGCCCAGGAACACGTGCGAGGCGAACTCGACGTTGATCGCCTCGGAATGGCACCTGAGCACCGGGACGCGCACGCAGGTCGCGGCGATCTGCATGTCCGGCGCGTGCATGATCTTCTTGGTCTCGACGACCATCTTCCACTCTTCCTTGGTGGAGCGGTCGTCCATGAAGACGTCGATCTGCGGGATGCAGTTGAACGCGATGCGATGGGCGAAGTTCTCGACGTGCAGCTCCTGGCCGCGAAGGAAGTCGCCGCTCTGCGAGTACAGCTCGTCCATCGCGGCCTGTCCGGCTCCGCTCGCCGCCTGGTAGGTCGAGACGACGACGCGCGTGATCTCGGCGAGCTGGTCGAGCGGCTTGAGCGCGACGACCATCTGGATGGTCGAGCAGTTGGGGTTGGCGATGACGCCCGAGTGCCACGCCAGGTCCTCGGGATTGACCTCGGGGACCACCAGCGGCACGTCGTCGTCCATGCGAAACGCCGAGGAGTTGTCGATCATGACGCAGCCGGCGTCGACCACGGCCTGGCGCATCTCCTTGCTCACGCTCGCGCCCGCCGAGAACAGCGCGATGTCGACGCCCTCGAAGGACGCCGGCGTCATCTCCTCGACGACGAGCTCGCCGCCGGCGAACGGGACCTTCTTGCCGGCCGAGCGCGATGACGCCAGCGCGATGACCTTCTCGGCGGGGAAGTTGCGGCCCTCGAGCGTCAGCAGCATCTCTCGGCCGACGGCGCCGGTCACACCCGCCACGGCGACGACCGGGCGTTCGGGCATCGGCTTGTTCCAAGCCATCTAGCAGGCACCTCCTGCGGCCGGCGAGACTTCGGCGGTGATCTCGTCGTTCGACAGGCCGAACGCAGCGTGGAGCGAGGTGACTGCCTCGGTGACCTGCGCCGCCGAGATCACGCAGCTGATGCGGATCGGCGAGGTCGAGATCATATCGAGGTTCACGCCCGCCTCGGCGAGCGTGGAGAACATCTTGGCGGCGACTCCGGGATGGGTCTTCATGCCCGCGCCGACGAGCGAGACCTTGGCGACCGACTCGTCGATCGAGAAGTCGCGCGCGCCGAGCTCCTCGACGGCGTCAGCGACCGCTCGGCGTGCGCGGACGAGGTCGTCCTTGGGCACCGTGAACGAGATGTCGGTCGTGCCCTCCTCGGAGACGTTCTGGATGATCATGTCGACGTTGACGTTGTTCTCGGCCATGCGGCGTGAAGACCCGTGCCGCCACGCCGGGGTGGTCGGGGACGTCTCGCAGGGTGACTTTCGCCTCCGAGGTGTCGTGCGTGACGCCGGAGATGATGGCCTGTTCCATGGTCTCGTCGGCCTCCTTGACGATGGTGCCGGGCGTGTCGTTGAAGCTCGAACGGCAGTGGATGACCACGCCGTGGTTGCGGGCGAACTCGACGCTGCGCATCTGCAGCACGCCGGCGCCGCTCGCCGCCATCTCGAGCATCTCCTCGTAGGAGAGCACGTCGATCTTGACGGCGTCGGGGACGATGCGCGGGTCGGCGGTGTAGACGCCGTCGACGTCGGTGTAGATCTCGCAGACGTCGGCGCCGATGCCCGCGGCCACCGCGACCGCCGTGGTGTCGGAACCGCCTCGTCCGAGCGTGGTGATCGTGCCATCCGGCGTCATGCCCTGGAAGCCGGCGACGATGACGATCTTGCCCTGCGCCGAGCGCCTCTCGGACGCGATCCGCCGCGAACCTCGGTGATCTTGGCTTTGCTGTGGACGGTGTCGGTCACGATGCCGACCTGCGCGCCGGTGAACGAGACCGCGTCCTGGCCCTCGGCGATGATCGCCATCGCGAGCAGCGAGATCGAGACCTGCTCGCCGGTGGACAGCAGCATGTCCATCTCGCGGTCGGGCGGCTCGCTGCGTGATCGCGCGCGCGAGCTCGACCAGCTCGTCGGTGACCTTGCCCATCGCCGAGACGACCGCCACGACCGAGTCGCCCGCTTGCTTGCGCGCGACAAGCCGCTTGGCGACCGCACGGATGCGGTCGGTGCTTCCCACCGACGTTCCGCCGAACTTGGTGACGATCACGGCCATCGAGCACGGTCCCTTGGTGAACGAATCCGCCCCGGGCAGGCGCTTGCGGGACGGACGGAGTATGCCTGCACGTTAAGGTTTCTTCCAGTGTAGAGCTACGCGCGGGAGCGCGCAAAGCTGAGAAGGACGGGCCCCGGAGCGCGCTGCCCCGAGGCCCATCTCGATTCAGCGGTTTCCGCGACCCTACTTGCCGCAGTTGCAGCGGTTCTGGATGTACTCCCAGTACCGGTCGACCTCGGCCTGCACCTCGGCAAGCAGCGCCTCGTTGCCGGGCTTGAAGAGGTGCCCGAAGCGGCCCTGGGGCTTGAGGAACTCCTCGATCGGCTTGCTGTTCATGACCTTGACGGTCTGCCGCCAGTCGCCGTCGACGACCTCGAACAGCGGCCAGAAGCCGGTCTGAACCGCCGACTTGGCGATCTCGATGGTGTTCTCGGGCTTCGTGCGCCAGCCGCGCGGGCACGGCGCGAGGATGTTGATGAACGCCGGACCCTCGACCGCGAACGCCTTCTCGGCCTTGTCGGTGAGGTCCTTCCAGTGGCTGACCGACGCCTGCGCGACGTACGGCACGTTGTGCGCGGCGATGATCGAGGTCAGGTCCTTGCGACGCTGGGTCTTGCCCTGCTGCGCCTTGCCGACCTCAGCAGTGGTCGCCCAAGCGGCGAACGGCGTCGCCGACGAGCGCTGGATGCCGGTGTTCATGTACGCGCCGTTGTCGTAGCAGACGTAGACCATGTCGTGGCCGCGCTCCATCGCGCCGGAGAGCGACTGCAGCCCGATGTCGTACGTGCCGCCGTCGCCGCCGAAGGCCACGAACTTGACGCGCTTGTCGGCCGGGTATCTTGCCGGCGGCCTTCAGACCCTTGAACGCGGCCTCGACGCCGGAGATCGTGGCCGCCGAGTTCTCGAACGCGTTGTGGATGAACGGGGTCTTCCACGAGGTGTACGGGTAGATCGTGGTCGACACCTCGAGGCAGCCGGTCGCGCAGCCCGCGACGACCGGGGTCTCGCCCGCGCCGAGCAGGACCTGGCGCACGGCGATCGATGCGCCGCAGCCGGCGCAGAGGCGGTGCCCGCCGGCGAGGCGGTCTTCCCGGGTGGAGAGCTCTTTGATATTGGCCATCTGCTTCTCCTCCTATCGGGCGCCGAGGTAGACGAGTCGGCCGGACTCGATCACACCGTCGGCAACGTCGACGAGGTCGTCGAAGACGCGCCTCATGAGCTCGAGCTTGACGTCGGCACCGCCGAGTCCGTAGATGTAGTTGATGAGCGCGGGGCGCGACTCGAGGTCGTACAGCGCGCTGCGGACCTCGAGGAAGAGCGGGCCGCCCTCGGCGCCGAACGACTCGGAGCGGTCGAGCACGGCGACGGCCTTGGCGCCCTTGATCGCATCGGCGATCTCGGCGAACGGGAACGGCCGGAAGACGCGGACCTTGAGCACGCCCGCCTTGACGCCCTCGGCGCGCAGCTCGCGCGCGACGTGACGCGCGTTGCCGGCGGTCGAGCCGATGGCGACGATCACGTAGTCGGCGTCTTCCATGCCCCAGCCCTCGATGACGTCGAAGGGGCGGCCGGAGAGCTTGGACCACTCGGCGCCGACGTCCTTGATGACGGCCATCGAGCGGTCGATCGCGTTGCGCTGCGACTTCTTGAACTCGAGGAACGGGCCGCCGAGGCCCGAGAAGGAGCCGTGGGTCGACGGGGTTCTCGATGTCGAGCAGCGCGTTCTCGGGCTGGTAGTCGCCGACGAACGCCGTGACGCTCTCGTCGTCCATGAGCTCGGCGCGGTCGATCGAGTGCGTGGTGATGAAGCCGTCGAGCGTGGTCATGACCGGCAGCATCACTTCGGGGTGCTCGGCGACGCGCAGGGCCATGATCGTGTTGTCGTAGGCCTCCTGCGCGGTCTCGGCGAAGTAGATGATCCAGCCGGTGTCACGAGCGCCCATGATGTCGGAGTGGTCGCAGTGGATGTTGATCGGCGCGGCCAGCGCGCGGTTGGCGTTGGCCATGACGATCGGCAGCCGCAGGCCGGCGGCGATGTGGAGCTCCTCCCACATGTACGCGAGGCCCTGCGACGACGTCGCGGTCATGACGCGGGCGCCGGCGGCAGAAGCGCCGACGCAGGCGCTCATCGCCGAGTGCTCGGACTCGACCGTGACGTACTCGGTGTGGACGCGGCCCTGCGCGACGAACTTCGCGAACTCCTCGACGATGGTCGTCTGCGGCGTGATCGGATACGCCGGGACGACGTCGGGAGCGCACTGGCGAAACGCCTCGGCGACCATGGTGTTACCGGTGGTGGCGACAACCTTCTGGGTCGGCATCTACTTCACCCCCGGCAGTTCGCAGCCCTCGGGCACCATCTCGATGGCGTCCACGGGGCACTCGTGGGCGCAGATTCCGCAGCCCTTGCAGTGCTCGAGGTCGAAGTCGTAGACCTTCTGGTCCTTGACCATGACCGAGGTGTCGGGGCAGAAGACCCAGCACAGCAGGCACTGCGTGCACTTGTCGTCATCGCGATACGGCCGCTCGCTTCGCCAGCCGCCCGTGACGTACTCGTCGGAGTTCCCGCCGGCGGGAATGACGGCTCCGCGCGGGAACTGGTCGCTCTTCCACTCGTTGATATCGCTCACATCCCACTTGCTCACGCCACAGTCACCTCCTTGAACGCGCGATCGACCGCCGCGAAGTTGGCGTCGATCATCTCCTGGCCGAACTTCTTGCCGAGGTTCTTGCCGAGAAGCTCCTTGAAGACCTCGACGTCGATGACGCCGGTCACTCCCATGAGGGCGCCGACGATGGGGGTGTTGGGGATGTCGCGCTTGATGGTGTCCAGCGCGATACCCGAGGCGTCGACGCAGGCGCAGCGCGCCGTGTCCGGCAGCCCGAGCGCCTTCTTGACGTCGGCGGCCGGCGAGCACGTGTTGATGATCAGCGTGCCGTCGGGCTTCAGGCCCTCGGTCACGTCGACGACGTCGAGAAGCGACTCGTCGAGCACGATGACGACGTCGGGGAACTCGATGTTGTTGTGGATCTCGATCGGCTCGTCGCTGATGCGGGTGAACGCCTTGATCGGCGCGCCCATGCGCTCGGGGCCGTACTCCGGCATGGCCTGCATGTACTGGTCGGCGGACAGCGCGGTCTCGGCGACGACCTTGGCCGCCGTGACGGCTCCCTGACCAGCGCGCGCATGCCAACGGATCTCCGTCAGCTGCTGCATTCGCGTCCTTCCCTCCACTCGGCGCCCTCGAGGGCGCTGGTGACGGCGCCGCCCCAGGCGGGCGACAGGTCACACCACAATACGGACGACCGCTCCTCCACGCCCGCGTGCGGCGTGCTGGCGACGGCAAACGGCGCCAAGCAATCGGTGAACGGTGAACAAATTCTGGAAATTCTGGCGCCTGCGGGATGCTCTCCGCCGCTGCCTACCCGTTCGACGCACGGCGGTACCGCCTCCTGCGCCCGAGCGTCTCGCGCGCTACATCTCCCGGCGACCCTCGAGCGCGCGGCCGAGCGTGACCTCATCGGCGAACTCGAGGTCGCCGCCGACCGGCAGGCCGCTCGCGATCCGCGTGACCTTGATGCCGAGCGGCTTGATGAGCCGCGCGAGGTAGAGCGCGGTCGTCTCGCCCTCGACGTTGGGGTTGGTGGCGATGACGACCTCCGTGACCTCGCCGGACGCGAGCCGGTCGATGAGCTCGCGAATCCGCAGCCGCTCGGGCCCGATGCCGTCCATGGGCGAGATCGCGCCCTGCAGCACGTGGTAGGTGCCGCGGAACTCGCCGGTGCGGTCGACGGCCACCAGGTCGCGCGGCTCCTCGACGACGCAGATCGCGGTCCGGTCGCGCTCCGGGTCGGCGCACACGTTGCACAGGTCGCCCTCGGCGAAGTTGAAGCACAGCGGGCAGAAGTGGATGGTCCGCTTGACCTCGGTGATCGCGGCGGCGAGCCGCTCGGCGTCGGCGGACTCGGCCGTGAGCAGCCAGTAGGCGATGCGCTGCGCGGACTTGGGGCCGATGCCGGGAAGCCGCTCGAGCTCCTCGAGCAGACGCGCGATGGGCGGGGCGTAGCGCATCGGCTACATCAGGCCCGGGACGTTCATGCCGCCGGTGATCTCGCCCATGCGACGGCTTGCGAGCTCCTGCGCCGAGCGGATCGCCTCGTTGACCGCCGCCGCGACCATGTCCTGAAGCATCTCGACGTCGTCGGGGTCGACGGCAGCCGGGTCGATGTGAAGCTCGACCGACCTGCAGGTCGCCGGTGATCGACGACCCGCACCATCCCGCCGCCGGCCGAGGCCTCGAGGCGCTCGGTCTTGAGCTGCTCCTGCATCTCGGCCATCTTGGCCTGCATCTTCTGCGCCTGCTTCATCATGTTGCCGAAGTTCACGATCAGTCCTCTCCAGTCGTCTGAATCGAACAGTTCTGGGTCCTTCAGTCCGAAGTCGCTCGTTTCGAGATCGGCCAGGTCGGCCTCGGTGTCGCCCAGCGGTGCCTCGTCGCCACCGCCGGCCGCCTCGGCGGGCCGGTGTTCGACGATCTCGGCACCGAGCGACTCCATGAGCTGCCGCGAGATGCCTCCGGCGGGGGCGCCCTCTGCGGCCGGGGAAGCGGGCGCGTCTGCGCTAGCGCGCGCAGGCTTCTCGGCGGTCGGCTCGGGCTCGGCGTCCGCCACCCAAGGGTGGGGCGCCGAGATGGTCTCGTAGTACTCCGACGGCATCGTCGTCGGCCTGCGTGACGTCATCGGTCGGTGGCCCCTGCGAGCGATGCGACGCCGCCGTCCTCGGGATCCGGCTCCGGGGCGGGCACCCGGGGAAGCGACGCCGCTCAGCTTGAATCGCACCGGAGGCGCGGTACCCATCACGGTGCCGAGCGCGCGCTGGAGCAGCTCGCGCATGTCGGGCTCCTCGGCCATCTGCATGGCGAACTCTTGGTCGGCGGGAAACTCGAGGACCAGCGTCTGTGCCGTCGGTGTCGACGTCGACGTCCACGCGACCGTACATCTCGGCGCGCGTCGGCTTGATCTTGCGGATCTCGGCCACGACCGCCGGCCACGCGCGCCTGGCTGCGGCGCTGTCGAGCGCGCCGCCCGTGAACCGCGGGAGCGGCGGCGGGCGAGTTGGGCTCGGCGCGGTTCACGGCGACGGCCTTCTCGGGCTTCGCCGAGACGACCGGCGCGGGTGCGGCCGGCGTCGTAGCCACCGGAGCGGTCAGCCTGAACGTCCGGGGACACCGCAGGCCGCCGGGATCGCGGCGGCGGGGACGCGGTCGAAGCTCTGCACCACGCGCGCGGAGGTTCCCGCCTCGAGCGCCTCGACCCGCTCGGCGAGCGCCTCGAGCGTCATCTCCCCGACCGGGCGCGCCATGCGCGTGAGCGCGACCTCGAGCGAGAGCCGCGGGTCGCTGCTCCAGCGCATCTCGGCCCCGAGCTCGCCGAGAAGATCGAGCATGCGCGCGAGCCGGTCGGGCCCGCCGAACTCGGCCGACTGGGCCTCGATGCGGGCGAGATCCTCGGCGCAGGCGTCGACGATGCCTCGGCCGTCGCCGACGGCTGCGATCAGGTAGAGGTTGCGCACGTGACCGGTCAGCTCGCGCACGAACTCCGCGAGGTCGGTGCCCTCCTCGGCGAAGCGAGCGACCCAGCGGAAGCAGCCGGCGACGTCGCGCGCGGCGACCAGTCCGGCGATCTCGAGCAGCTGCGCCTCGTCCACCTCGCCGAGCAGCCCCTCGACGTCTTCAAGCGTGACGGTCCCGCCCGAGAACGACGCGAGCTGCTCGAGCGTGGTGATCGCGTCGCGCATGCCGCCGGCAGGCGTGACGCGCGATGAGCGCGAGCGCGGCGTCATCGACGTCGAAGCCCTCGCCGTCGCAGACCACGCGCAGGCGACCGACGATGTCGTCGATGCTGATGCGGTGGAAGTCGAAGCGCTGGCAGCGCGACTGGATGGTCTCGGGCACCTTGTGCGGATGCGTGGTCGCGAGCACGAACACGACGTGCGGCGGCGGCTCCTCGATCGTCTTGAGCAGCGCGTTGAACGCCGTCGGTCGAGAGCATGTGGACCTCGTCGATGATGTAGACCTTGTAGCGCCCCTTGGTCGGCGCGAAGAGCACGCGGCCGATGATCTCCTCGCGAACGTTGTCGACGCCGGTGCGCGACGCGGCGTCGAGCTCGTAGACGTCGGGATGGCGCCCCTCGGCGATCTCGATGCACTGCTCGCACGTGCCGTCGGGATTGGATCCCGGGCCCTGCTCGCAGTTGAGCGCCTTGGCGAGGATGCGCGCCGTGGTGGTCTTGCCCGTGCCGCGCGGCCCGGTGAACAGGTAGGCGTGCGCGACCTTGCCGTCGGCGACCGCGTTTCGCAGCGTGCGCTCGATGTGCTCCTGACCGACGACGGCGTCAAACGTCTGCGGCCGGTACTTGCGGTAGAGGGACTGGTGCGCCATGCGGGGCCTTTCGAATGGGCGTGAGCTCCGCCGAGAAGTATACAGGCCGCTCCCGACATCGCGGGGCGGCCCACACACGCGCGCAAGTGCTTCGAGCGGACCCGGACGCTCGGCAGAGGCCCTTATGGCTGCTGCCTTCCGGCCCTGACCAGGTTCGAGACATACCGCCGTCCGAGCCCGCTCGAAGCGCTCCTTCGCGAGGCGCCAGTATACGCCGCCGCGCTCGCAGCCGTCACGCACTGCTCGGCGACGCGAAGAGCAGCGCGGACTTCGTGCCCGGACCTACTCGGCGGTGTCGGCCGCGGATGAGTTCCCGGACGTCTCGGCCGGCGCAGCCGGCTTCTTGAACCGCGACCCAGAGCGTGGATCGCGCTCGGCGCGACCGAGACCAGGATGATCCCGATCACGAGGTACTCGAGGTTCTCCTGAACGATGGGGATGTTGCCGAAGAAGTACCCCGCGCCCACGAACAGCCCGACCCAGGCCGCGCCGCCCGTCACGTTGAATACCGTGAAGCGCTTCCAGTCCATGCAGCCGATTCCGGCCATGAACGGCGCGAACGTTCGGATGAAGGGGAAGAAGCGCGCCAGCGTGATGGTCTTGCCGCCGTGTTTGACGAAGAACGCGTTGGTCTGGTCGATGTACTTGGGCTTGATGACGCGCGAGAACTTGCCCGAGTCGAGGATGCGTTGACCGAAGTGATGGCCGATGAAGAAGTTGGTGCCGTCGCCGAGAACCGCCGCCACGAAGAGCAGCCCGAGGAGCAGCCAGATATCGAGGACGGGCGCCCCATCGGCGCCCTTGACCGCGGCGAGCGCACCGGCGGTGAAGAGCAGCGAGTCGCCGGGCAGGACCGCCATGATCACCAGGCCCGTCTCGCAGAAGATGATGAGGAACAGCATCAGATAGACCCATGCGCCGTAGGTGGTCACCCACGTGGCGAGCACGGTGTCGAGGTTCAGGAACAGGTCGTAGAAGAACTGCAGGAGTCCCATTGCCCTCCTTGGGCGCGCGCGGCGATACCGATCGAACACTCGGGAGAGCATACTGCATGCGCCGACTACCAGTCGTGGCGCCGACTTCCGCCCATGGGTAGAATCCGACCGATGCCCGCGAGGAGAGGACGACCGTGTCTGAGCACGCCAACGACAACGCTGCCGCTCTCCTCCGCGCGCACGCGCCCGAGTGGCTCGCGGCCGTGGCGCGCCGCGTGTCTCGGCGCGCATTCGACGGCTGTCCGGTAGACGACCAGTCATTGGACGCCATGGATGCGTGCTGCCGCGGCTTCCGGCCGTACCCGGACGCGCGGGTGGCGCTGGTGCGATCGACCGAGGTCGACGTGTTCACCGGGATCGTCGGGGCGTACGGCAAAGTCGTCGGCTCCCCTCACCTGCTCGTCTTCATCGCCGACGAGCGAGCGCCCTTCGCCAACCAGCACATCGGGTTCACGGCTGAGGGCGCCGTGCTCGAGGCCACCCGTCTCGGACTCGGCACCTGCTGGATCGGCGGCTTCTTCAACGCCGAGAAGGTCCGGCGGGTGGTGGAGCTCGCCGCAAGGCGAGCGCGTGTACGCGGTTTCGCCGCTCGGCCATCCCCTGCCGTCTGCCAGCGCCACCGAGCGCACGATGCGGCGGATGGCCCGCTCCAAGAAGCGCAAGTGCATCGAGGAGCTCGCGCCCGGAATCGGCTCATCGTGGCCCGAGTGGGCCGTGGCGGCGGTGGAGACCGCGCGACTCGCGCCCTCGGCCGTCAATCGCCAGCCGTGGCGATTCCGCCTCGACGGCGGCGGGTTGGTCGTCGCCAAGGACAGCGCCTTCGAGACTCCCAAAGTTGCCAAGCGCCTGGACTGCGGCATCGCGATGCTGCATGCCGAGCTCGGGGCGCTCGCCGCGGGACTGGACGGCCTCTGGACTGATCTGACCGGCTCCGACGTCGCGCGTTTCGACGCACAGGGAGCATCGTGAGGCCCGGGACCCGGCGCGCACTCAGATGGCTCTGGATACTACCCGCGCTGCTTCTGGCGGCGGTGCTCGGCTTCGTCGTGTGGGGTCTGACACCCTTGGGCCCGACAGACCTCGCATTGCAGGCGCTTGAGAGCGGTGGCGGGATCACGGTGACGCAGGCCGCGGGGGGCTGGGCGTTCTCGCCGAGCAGCTCTGAGCCGACGGCCGGCCTCGTGCTGTACCCGGGCGGTCACGTTGACGCGCGATCGTACGCTCCGCTTGCCCGCGAGATCGCATCACGCGGCTACCTCGTCGTCGTGCCGAAAGTGCCGCTGTCGCTCGCGTTCTTCGACATCAACGCCGCAGACAAGGCGCGCGAGGAGTTCCCCCAGATCAAGACATGGGCGGTCGCGCGGTCACTCGCTGGGCGGCGTGGCCGCTGCGCTCTACGCGAAGTCGAACCCCTTGGTCGCGCGCGGGCTGGTGCTGTACGCCTCATACCCCACCGGGGACACCGACTTCTCCGGTAGTGACCTGGCAGCAGCTTCGATCACGGGCACGCTGGACGGCGTGGTCAACAAGCAGTCGCTCGCCGAGTCCTATGCCCTTCTCCCCGCCGACGCCGATCTGACGCCCATTCTCGGCGGCAATCACGCGCAGTTCGGCTCGTACGGACCGCAGCCCGGCGACAATCCCGCGACGATCACGCCTGAACGGCAGTGGGAGCTCGCCGCCGACGCCGCGCAAGGCGTCCTCTCGAGCGCGGCTTCTCGGCGCTGAAGCGGACTACTGCTCGAGCGGCGTGCAGGCGAATTTCTTGCGCGCCCACTCGGGCAGCGTCTGGAGCGTCGGGAGCATCGACCGCAGGCGGCTGATGTCGGCGTCATAGCCGTACTCCTCGAACCACCTCGCCATCGCCTGCCGCTCAGGCTCAGCGGGTCGGACGATCGGCCTGACCTCGACCGCGCGGCCAAGCCGTTCGGCGAGCACCTCGGCGACCTCGAGGAAGGAGAGCTCGTCGCCGGCTATCTCCGTGCAATGCCCGAGCCACCCACCGGGGGACCGGAAGGCGAGAGCGACAAACGAGGCGATGTCGTCGACCGCGACGAACTGCAGTGGCGTGTCAGGGTTGATCGGCGGGTAGATGTACCCGTCACAGATCGCGTCACGCTGCCGGAGCAGGTTCTCCATGAAGTACACGGGTCGGAAGATGGTGAACGGCAGGCCGACATCGTGAATGTGCTCTTCGATGCGCCACTTGCTCTCAAAGTGCGGGACGCCGGACTCGCGGTCGGCGCCACCCACGGAGGCGTAGACGAAATGCTCCACCGCGGCCCCCGCTGCCGCGTCGGCAAGCAGCTTGCCCTGTGCCTCCTCGACATCGAGTCCGTCGGCCCAGCTCTGCACGCTGAACACGCCGTAGGCTCCGTCGACAGCGCGCGCAACCGACGCCGGGTCGCTCAGGTCGCCTGTCACGAGGGTCGCGCCGAGTCCGGCCAACGCACGTGCGGCGGGCTTGTCGGCGTCCCGAACGAAGGCGCGCACATCCCAGCCGTCATCGATGAGCTTCCGCGCGACCGCCCCGCCCTGCTTCCCGGTTGCGCCTGTCACAACGATCGGACACTTCGAACGATCCATGAATCGAGCCTCCATGGGTGAATCGTTAGACACGCACTCCCCGCCTATACCCCTCGCACGGGTCGGTTAGTCACCGTATCGGCGAAACAGTGCGATGAGTGAAGGGGGTGTCGCGGGAAGGCGCCGCGCATCAACTCGGCGCTCGGAGGGTAGCTACTAGCCGGCAGGCAGGGCCAGCCGGAACGGTGACGACCACAGTGGAACGCGAGCCGGAAGGGCGGAACCGATGCGGATAGCGGTCGCTGGCGGAAACGGGTTCATCGGCAGGGAGCTCACGACGCAGCTGCTCGCGGCGGGCCATGAAGTGGCGTGGCTCTCGCACCGTCCCGGAAACGCCGAGGTCCCGGCTGGCGTGCGCGAGGTCGGCTTCGCGCCCGACGACGAGGGCGGCGCGTGGACGGGCGAGGTCGTGGCCGCCGACGCGGTGGCGAATCTGTCGGGCTTCCCCATCGCGCACCGGTGGAGCGCCGCACCAAGCCGCTGCTCCGCACGAGTCGCCTCGATACCACGCGGGCGCTCGTCCGCGTCATCGAGGCCGCACGCGCACAAGGCGGCGGCCCGCGCGCGTTCGTCGGCGGGAGTGCCTGTGGCATCTACGGCGATCGAGGCGAGCTGGTGCTCTCAGAAGACGCCCGCACCGGCGGCGACTTCCTCGCCGACCTCGCCGTCGACTGGGAGGCAGCGGCCTTCTCGGCAACTCACTGCGGCTGCCGAGTGGCCACCATTCGCACCGGCATCGTGCTCGGCTCGGAAGGCGTGCTGCCGCGCATGGAGCTGCCGACGCGGCTGTTCATGGGCGGACCGATCGGCAGCGGCAAGCAGTGGGTGAGCTGGGTGCATCTCGCCGACATCGCCGGCCTCTACCGGCACGCGCTCGAGTCGGACTCGGTCGCAGGCCCGCTGAACGGTGGCGCCCCGGAACCGGTGCGGATGAGCGAGCTGTCGGCCGCGCTGGGGCGAAGGATGCAGCGGCCGTCGTGGTTCCCGGTGCCCGGCTTCGCGCTGGGGGTCGTGTTGGGTGAGGTGGCGCCGTACACGGTGATGAGCCAGCGCATGTCCGCCGAGAAGGCCGAGATGACCGGGTACCGGTTCCGCTTTCCCGACGTAGACTCGGCGCTCGAAGACCTGGTGCGGTGAGCCTCCGGTCGGCGAGCGTGGGCGCGCGAAGCGCGTCGCGCGTGACGCATCGGGCGAGGTGACGCATACTGCAGCCATGACATTCAGAGAATTGGGCCTGAACGACGACATCAGTTCTGCCATCGAAGAGATGGGCTACACCGAACCGACACCGATCCAGACGGAGTCAATCCCGCTGGTCCTGGCCGGTCGAGACGTCGTAGCCGCCGCGCAGACCGGTACCGGCAAGACCGCCGCCTTCACCCTCCCGCTCATGCAGCGCATCGGCCTCGGCGACGGGCGCCCCATCGCGCTCGTGGTCTCGCCGACGCGTGAACTGGCGCAGCAGATCGAGAAGGTCGCCGCTGTCGTCGGCAAGCACACCGGGCAGCGGACCTGCATCGTGGTCGGAGGCGTCAAGTACGAGCCGCAGGTCAAGCGGCTCAAGAGCGGCGTCGAGATCCTCGTCGCCACGCCGGGCCGACTCCTCGACCTCCACGAGCGCAAAGACGTCGACCTCTCGCAGGTTCGCGTTCTGGTGCTCGACGAGGCCGACCGCATGCTGGACATGGGCTTCTGGCCGAGCGTGCGCCGCATCCTCGCGCACCTTCCCAAGGAGCGCCAGAACCTGCTGTTCTCGGCGACGCTCTCCGAGGACATCACCAACATCGTCGGCCGGATGCTGCACGACCCGGCCTACGTCGAGATCGCGATCAAGGGCACCACTGCCGAGGGCATCGAGCAGGCGATCATGCCGGTCGAGCAGTCGCAGAAGCCGGACCTGCTCGCGGGCGTCATCGCTCGCCGGGGAGCGGACCGCGTACTCGTCTTCACGCGCACCAAGATGCGCGCCGACATGCTCGAGACGATTCTCACCAAGATGGGCATCAAAGTCGCCGTCATGCACGCCGACCGTGCCCAGAATGCGCGCCAAGCTGCGCTCGAGGACTTCCGCGCCGGCAAGATCGAGGTGCTCATCGCCACCGACATCGTCGCGCGCGGCATCGACATCTCCGACATCAGCCACGTCATCAACTACGACGTTCCCGAGAACCCCGAGGACTACGTCCACCGTATCGGCCGCACCGGACGGGCGGGAGCCAGCGGCTACGCGCTGACATTCCTGGGTCCCGACGAGATCGTGCAGCTCCGCGAGATCGAGTACATGCTCGGCAAGAACCTGCCGATCGAAGACCTCGAAGGGTTCGACTACCGACCCGGCCGCATCATTCCATTCGCCGGTCGGCCCACCAAGAAGGTGAAGCGCTCGGTCTTCGGCGGCAAGGTCAGCGGAAGCCGTCGAGGCAGCCGGCGCATCTAGCGACTCGCTACTGCGTGTTGAGTATCGGGTCACCCACGCCGACGATGGCGGTCACCTTCGTTGCGTTCGAGCCGGCACTTGTCACCGTGACGTCAGCCGCATAGCCGCCCTTCACCAGAACCAGCCTGCGACCCTCCCCGACGGGTTCGTCGCTCGCAAGCTGCCACTCCGCCTTGGGGTACCACGTCAGATACCAGTTCGCGACGTCTGCCGCGCTCGCGGGAATCTCAAGCTGGTAGATCCAGACGTCCTGTCCCTGTGCCTCTCCCCTCACGACGTTCCCCTGCGGCACCGGCACTTCGATCGGGAAGTTCGATGCGATCATCGACCGCTTCTGGTCGGCGCTCATGCGGCCTACGGTGTCGGCAGCGGGAGCTGATCCCGCCGGCTTCGCGGCAGGTGCTGACGTCTTCGGTGCGCATCCGCTCAGTGCGACACCGGTGACGATGGTCATCGCGAGCGCGATGGTGACACGGGTCATGGTGGTGCGCGTCATCGGTCGATCCTCTCGGGGCACGCGGGGCCAGCGGAACCAGAGTCTCCCACATCTCGATGCGGTTCCGTCGGCGCGCTGCGGGTAGACTGACGGAATGACGCCGAGCGAATCCCCCGCCACGCCTCGCCACCGTGACTTCGAGTGCACCGTACTTGAAGCCCAACCGACGGCGGCTCGCCCCGAACACATCGAGACGCTCATGCTCAACGTCGGGCTGCGCTGCGACCTGGCGTGCGCGCATTGCCACCATTCCTGCACGCCCGCCCGAACCGAGGTCATGTCGCGCGAGACGATGCTCGATGCGCTGCGCCTTGCCGAGACCATCAGACCGCGCCTGATCGATATCACGGGGGGTGAGCCCGAGCTCTTCGTGCACCTGCGCGAGCTCGTGTCGCGCGCCCGTGCGGCAGGACTTGCGACGCGCGTGCGGACCAACCTCGTCGCGCTCGCTGCACCCGGCGCTGCCGGACTACCGACGTTCTTCGCCGAGAACGGCGTCTCGCTCCTCGCCTCACTGCCGGGCGTCTCGGCAGCCCAGACTGCGGAGCAGCGGGGCGCGAATGGCGTCTGGGAACACTCGCTCGAGGTTCTGCGAGTACTCACCGGGCTCGGGTACGGCGCTGGCGATGGGCTCGTTCTCAAGATCGCCTACAACCCCCCGCTCGGCCATCTCGCGCGGCCGCAAGGTGAGATCGAGGACGAGTTCCGCGCGGCGCTGACTCCTCTCGGCGTGCGGTTCGACGCACTGCTCGCGCTCCCCAACGTGCCGATCGGCCGGTATCGGCAGCGCCTGCGATCTGACGGCTCCTACACTGAGTATCTGACCCTGCTCACGGACGCGTTCAACCCGTCCGTGGCGCCCTCACTCCAATGCCGCCACGGCCTTGAGGTCGCGTGGGACGGCACGCTATGGGACTGCGACTTCAACTTGGGCGCCGGCGTTCGCCCCGCGGGCGGTCCGCTCACGCTCGCCGAGGCGCTCGCGGATCCGGGCTCGCTCGCTGACCGCCGCATCGGCTTCGGCCCGCACTGCTTCGCGTGTACGGCCGGGACCGGCTTCGGTTGAAGCGGATCGCTGTCGTGACCCGGTCGGGTCGCAAGAACCGCGTCGTGATGCTCGCTCGCTATCCCCGCCTCGGCGAGGTGAAGACGCGTCTGGTCCCGCCGATGACCGCCGAGGAAGCCCTCGACCTCCACGACCGTCTCACGCGGCACACGCTGCGCGCGCTGCTCGCCGTGCAGGCGACCGGCGAGGCACGCGCTGAGGTACGCACCGATGCGGCATTCGCGCGCGTCGCCTACGACTGGCTCGGACGCGGGTTCTCGGCCCGCTACCAGGGGGAGGGCGACCTGGGCGACCGGATCCGGCTCGCGTGCGGCGAGTCGTTCGCGCACGGAGACCAGCGCGTCGTGGTCGTGGGCAGCGACTGCCCGCGGCTGCACGCCTCGCATCTGCGCGACGCGCTACGCCGCCTCGACGGCGTCGACGTGGTGCTCGGCCCGGCCGACGACGGCGGCTACTACCTGGTGGCGCTCGCCAAGGCGCGAGCGAAGGAGTCGGTGCCCGTGCTCTTCTCCGGCGTCGAGTGGGGTACCGACGAAGTGCTGGACCGCACGCTCGCCATCTGCGAGGAGCACGGCCTGAGTTGGGCGCTCCTCGAACGGCTGCCCGACGTCGACCGCCCCGAGGACGTGGCGGACGCCGAGCTCGCGCTGGCGGCCGATACCCTCCCTGCCGACGCGCGCGTCTCCGTGGTCATCCCCGCGCTCGACGATGCCGAGCTGGTGGGCGCCGCCGATCGCGAGCGCGCAGGCCGCCGGCGCCGCCGAGGTGCTGGTTGCCGACGGCGGCTCGCGCGATCGCACGCGCGAGGTCGCCGAGAAGGCCGGCGCGCGCATCGTCGACTCGGCGCCCGGCCGCGCAGCGCAGATGAATGCCGCAGCCGCGCTGGCCACCGGCGAGATCCTGCTGTTTCTGCACGCCGACACCCTCCTGCCTCCGAACGCGGCAGCTCTCGCACGGGAAGCGCTTGCGACACCGGGCACGGTGGCTGGCGCCTTCGACTTCGCGGTACCGCCGCAGCGCCCGATGGAGCCGGCTGATCTCGATGGTAGGCCGCTGGCGCGCGCGGCTCACGGGACGTCCCTACGGCGACCAGGGGCTGTTCCTGTCGGCGGGCGTGTTTCGCGATCTTGGCGGCTTTCCCGATCTGCCCACGATGGAGGACCTGGAGACTGGTCATCCGGCTGGGGCGGCTGGGACGAATCGCCGTCCTGCGCGAGCCTGCGATCACCTCCGCGAGGGCGTGGGAGCGAAACGGGCTCGTGCGCACCACACTCGTCAACCTTACGGGGATCGCCGCCTACCGGCTCGGGGCCGATCCCGCCCGAATCGCCCGATGGCGGAGTCGAGCGTCAGGCCGCTGACCGTGGCCGCGCAACCGCTCCCCGTGCGTCCGGCCAACGGCTTGGGTATGTACAAACGGCTGGTATCGCATTGACGTTTGGAGGGAGTCGCCATGAAGTTGTCCGCACGCAACCAGATGAGAGGCACGGTCTCGGCGATCAAGGAAGGTGCTGTCGAGGCGCAGGTCACCGTCGACGTTGGCGGTCAGAAGATCACGTCCGTGATCACGATGGACGCACTCGCGGATCTGGGCCTCGCCGTAGGCTCTCCGGCCATCGCAATCGTCAAGGCCGACCACGTCATGCTGGGCGTCGACTAGACCGTTCGGCCGTCGCGGCGACTACGCCGAACGGATCGAATCGGCTCGTGAACGCGCAACACTGGCACCAAGCGAAGGGCGCCCATCGGGGGCGCCCTTCATTCTGTGCCGCGGTAGACCAGCCGCGGCACAAACCGCACGCCCCTGCCTAGCGTCGATCGGCAGCAGGGCGAGCATTTCGGATGTATGCCCCAGGCAAAGTCACCCTAAACCACAGTTTAGGGTGTTCTGCTAGGGTTGTCGTATCACGCTGAGCGAGCGTTGCCATCCCTGCGGCAACACGCCGGCAAGCCGCAAAGTTCCGACTGTTGCGTCCGCAGCGCCAAGGAGCCGAGATGCTTGGGTACGTCGAGATTCGCTTCGGTCATTCCACGTCCGCCAGCTACCCCAAGGCCCTGAGAGCTGCGCAGCAGTTCAGTGGTTTCAAGAGGCGACGCCCGGATGAACCCTACAGTTCGGTTCGGGTGGAAGCGTCCCAACTGTCTGCGGAGTACAAGCATCTGCGCCGTCTCTGGGACGCGGTCTCCGGATGGAAGACGGCGGAGTTCCTCGTTGACGGCAGGCCCAGCGAGTTCCACGACTTGTACACCCTGGTCCGCTACGTCGAATGCGCCGACAAGCGAGAGGTCTCCCCGCAGCCCAGCCGATACTGCGAGAAGTCGCATGCGGGCGGCCAGGGCTGGGGCTGCCGCTATCTTTCCGCCATGGAGCGCGAGCCTGTGGTCCCCCGCTACAGCTTCGGACAGCCCCCCACGGGCTGGTGGGACTTCGGCGGCTTCGACTCGGATCAGCACTTCGTCGTCCGCAAGGACCACATCCGCGAGGCGCTCCAGAAGGAGGCCGATCGTGCCGGACTCTCGTTCTGCCCGCAGTACGACTTCCAGCGTGTGTGCGCCGCGGTGGACTCCTTGCCGGACGTGATCGACCCCACGTCCTCGAGCGACGTGGGAAATCGTGTTCGAGGAGTTCGCCGAAGGTGACACCATCTCACGATGCGCGGTGGGAGTCAGGCCCGTGTCCGAGCCGTCGGCGTCGACCGCGGGCTGACGCCTCCACAGCAGACCGTCGACAGACACGTCCCCAGAGGTCGAGCTTCGACGACGTCGGCGGCATCGACGACATCGTGCAGACGATTCGTGAGGTCATCGAGCTGCCGATGAGACAGCCGCAGCTCTTCGCTCACATGGGCATCAAGCCGCACCGAGGGGTGCTGCTGTACGGGCCGCCGGGCTGCGGAAAGACACTCATCGCGAAGGCGATTGCCGGCGAGATCGGCGCCAACTTCATCTCGGTCTCGGCCAACGAGCTCATGGGAAGGTACGTCGGCCAGTCAGAGGAGCGGTTGCGCGCGGTGTTCGATGCAGCGTCGCGGTTGGAGCCGTCCATAATCTTCTTCGACGAGATCGATGCGATCGGCCAGTCACGCACCGGCGGCGAGAGCGTTCGCCATCAGGACGACTTCCTGAATCAGTTGCTCAGCCTCATGGACGGCATCGCCGACAGGGGCAGGGTGACGGTCATAGGAAGCACCAACAGGCCGGAGCTGCTCGATGATGCCCTTCTGCGACCGGGACGCTTCGACTACACCATCGAGGTCACGAAGCCGACCGTCGAGGGCTGCGCGAAGATACTCGACATCGTCACCAAGGACAGCCCGCTGGACGATGACGTCGACCTCAGCGTTCTCGCGAAGGAGCTCCACGGGTTGTCAGGCGCCGACATCGCCTTCGTGGCGCGAGAGGCCGCGTACAACTGCCTGCGACGCACCCTCGACCTTCAATCCCTCGTTCGTGCGGATGCGGCCGAGCCCTCCCTCGACGAGCTGAAGATCAACTCATCCGATTTCGCCGAGGCGATCCGGACGGCCCGAAGGTCGGCGTCATCGGAGTGAGTCAGGACAGGTGTCGATCCTGAGATTGGCGGGACTTCTATGAGCCAGAAGCCACCGATTCCGGAGGCCCGAATCGAGGAGTACAACCAGCTGGTGCAGCTGCTGCTGGACAATGCCGCGGTAGACGACGCCAAGACCGTCGATCGGGCGGATTGGATCGCGCGGTCAGCTCTGGAGCCCGGGCACCTGTGGCGCTCCATGGGCGTCGAGAGCCGAGAAGATGTCAGGCGCATCATGCGCGAGAGCTTCCCGGCGCTCGAGGCGGCGAACGACAAGGATATGCGCTGGAAGAAGTTCCTCTACAAACGAATGTGCGGCTGGAGCGGCTTCAGCGCTTGAATGAACCCCAGCTGCGCCGGGTGTAGCAGCTACGAGGAATGCTTCGGGCCAGAGAAGTGAGCAGGTCGCTGCGGCGGCGAGTGAAACCACATGCTGCTACTTGACCGGCGACCATGCTCGCGGCCATCGCCTTGAGCTCAGCGAGACTGGCATCCCCGTAGAGCTCGGCGAAGTTGCCGCCCTTGCTGTAGACGATCATCTGGCTCGAAGCCGGATCAGTGGGGTCCTCCAGTACGACGTCCGCGCGTCTCGGTTCCCCACGGCACCTTCGCCGATGGACACGATCTCGTAGTCGCGCGTCTTGGGGCTGCCCTGCGTGAAGCCGAGCGACTTCTCGCCGTTCACGTAGATGATGTCGCAGATCAGGCCGCTGCCAGGTTCCAGCTCGACGATGTCGATCGAGTCGGTCTTGTAGCCCGAAGGGATCGTCTTTGGGTACCAGACCGGGCCCCTGAAGCTCTTTGCGAAGGCGCCGACCTTCGGCGGCCAGAGGGTCTTCACCTTCGGTGCTGGGGCGGCTGCAAGCGCGTTTGCCGCATCGGCGGCGGAGGAGGTCGGCACATCAGCGGAGGTCACGCGGGGCGGCCGGTGGCCTCGACAGAGGCCGTCGCCTGCACCGTGCCCGTGGATTCCACCAGACCGCTGGTCACGGTATTGGGAGCGTCCTTGCCCTTGCAGCCCTGCAGACCCGCGAGGGCAACGCCTACCAGGGCAACCACGACGAACGCGGCTGCGGTGCGCCGGGCACGCGGTAGCCATGCGTTTCGGCGCATTCGGTCTCCTCTCCTGAACCAGTCGCGAGGACGGTCGCAACCTGCACCCTAAGTCATTCCCTAGGGTGGACAGCATGTATCGTTCCATACGGAGTGTCAACGCGACGCGGTACGTGCGAACGCTTCGACGACTGCCAGGCGCAGCCGACGTCGGCCGGCTAGACGGCGAGCCGTGTCTCCTCGCCGGTGTGGCGAGCGTCGTAGCCGAGAAGCCCGCCGATCCCCTTCTTGAGCGCTCGGCTGTCGAGCCTGATCGAGGAGCCTGCGGACGTCCTCGCCTTCAGCGCGGTCAGCGTCGAAGACCAGGTCGTAGCGCTCGGTGAACAGACGAGTGAACTCCAGGCCGTGCTCCTCGGCGGCAGCACGGACACCCAGTCCGATGTCCGCAGCGCCCGACGCCACCGCAACGCGCAACCTCACCGTGTGTTCGCAGCTCTATGTCGTAGCCCTTGACCCGCTCGCGGGGGATGCCGAGTTCGCGCAGTCTGGCGTCGAGCCAGACACGCGTCCCCGACCCGGGGTTTCGATTGACGAAGCGGACGCGCGAATCTGCAAGATCCTCGATCGCGATCTTTCGCTTGTCGCCTGGCGCCTGCATCAGACCCTGCTCGCGATGCGCGAGCGTCACGACGTCGACGGCCCGATCGGGAAAGAGGTGCCGGAGGTAGGGCACGTTGTAGTCATCGGCCGCAGCGTCGAAGAGGTGGCAGCCTGCGACGTCTGCCAGCCCTTGGCGCAGAGCGACGAGGCCGTCGAGACTGCCCACGGACGACGCAACGATCTGGAAGTCGCCCGGCATCTCGTTGAACGCCTCGGTGAGAAGCTGGAGCGCGAAGTCATCGCTGCCCAGCGCCACCAAGAGTCGCTTGGCTCCCGGATCGGGAGCGATGAGCATGTGGACCGCAAGGGCACTCGCGCTGGCGCGGTAGAACTTCTCGGTGTAGTTGCGCGTCGTGCGCTCCCCTGCGGGCTCGACCAGACCGGCCGCCTCGAGGCGCTTGATGTGGTGACGAATCCAGGCGGGATGACGCTCGAAGTCGCGGCCGAGCCGGGAGATGGTCGACGGTCCGCACATCAGCCTGCGCAGAATCGCCAAGCGATGCTCATCCGAGAGCGCCGCGATTTGATCCTGCCGGTTGATCGTTCCGAGGGGCTGCATGCGGTCACCCTAAGGACATGTGCAGTATGGGTACCCAACATACGGCCGGGGCCGTACGTGGGTCAATCGGAGCTGATCCATGCCCGCTCGGTCGCGATTTGCCCTCTGATAGCATCGCAAGGGACCGCCGCACGATAGGAGACGCCCGTGGCAACGCCGAAGCCCACTCCCGATGCGCTCAGTCGATCCGTCCTGGCCCACCTCCGGGCGACGATCGAACTCCGAGAACGTCGCTGGGATGGGAAGGTTCGGCATCTCCACCGTCGGCACTCTCGGCGTGTCGATGCCCGAAGTGCGGGCCATCGCCCGCGAGGCGAAGCGGGCAGCTCGGGCGCGACGCGGGAGCACGCCACGAGCTCGCGAGCCTGCTCTGGGCGAGCGACGTGCACGAGGCCCGCATCGCTGCGTCGCTCGATCGACGACCCGGCGCTCGTGGACGACGTCGCAGATGGAGCGCTGGGCGGCCGACCTCGACTCCTGGGACGTGTGCGACACGCTGTGCAACAACCTGTTTCGCAAGGCTGCGCCTGCGTGGACGAAGGCCGCCGAGTGGCCGGGCCGCGCCGAGGAGTTCGTGAAGCGCGCGGGATTCGTCCTCGGCGCCACGCTCGCGGTTCACGACAAGGCTGCCGACGACGCGCGCTTCCTCCCGCTGCTGGCGCTCGCCGAGCGCGAATGCACCGACGACCGCAACTTCGTGAAGAAGGCGGTCAACTGGCAGATCCGCCAGATCGGCAAGCGCTCGGCGGCGCTCAACGCCGAGGCGATCGCAACCTGCGAGCGCATCCTGGCCGCGCACCCGGAGAACCCGGCGGCGCGCTGGGTCGCGCGCGGACGCGCTGCGCGAGCTCAGGAGCGACGCCGTGCGCGGCCGCTCGGCTCGAGCTAGCCCGCCGCTCCTGCCGCGGCGCGCGGATCTCGTCGGCACCCTTCTGGAGCGTCCCCGCGAGCAGGAAGCCGGCGAAGAACAGGACGGCGGCGACCATCTCGGCGAGGTAGAACATCGTGGTGTTGCCCGCCTTGGCCATGCCGCCGCCGGACGCGATGACGAGCGTACCGGCGGCGATGAGCACGTTGGCCCACACGCGGTAGGCGAACTCCTTCTTGCGCAGGAAGCGGAAGATCGACAGCACCGCCGCTCCCAGCAGCACGAACGTCGCGGGAATCGTGAGCAGCATCGACATCACGCGCGGGTAGGTCAGCGCCGTGCCGCCCAAGCGCCGCGTAGCTCGAGAGCTTGGGGTTGGCGAGCTCGGCGGCGACGAGCGGCGTGGTGAACACGCCGAATGCGAAGACCGCGAAGCAGACGGCGTTGTAGGCGAGGTAGATGCGCGACCAGATCGGCTTGCGCGAAACCAGCGCCATGCTGCCCTGCGCGAGCACCGCCACGAGCGAGGCCGAGAGCAGCGCGTAGAAGCGGAACATGAACGGGTTCCAGCCGCCGGAGAGCTGCATCGCGAACTCGAGGAACGCCGCGGCCGCGTACATCGCGAAGCCGATGGTCCACCACAGCTGGTGCACCTTGCGCCGCGCGAGGTACTGCCGGATGAGCAGGGCGTCGAAGACCGCGACCAGCACGCCGGTCGCAAGCGGCATGAACCAGCTCGTGAGTGCGGTCTCCATCGATCTCGCTATCCGCTGCCCTCGAGCGGTGCATGTCGGCGAGAAGCGTACTCGCTGCGGTCGCGACGCCACGATGCGCGGCCGATCGCAGCGCCTGCGCTACTCGTAGTGGAGCGCGGTGACGATGTCGAGCTTGGCGGCGGTGCGCGCCGGGATGATCGACGCGAGCAGCGCGAAGCTGAAGCCGGCGATCGACCGCGACCACGATGCCGCCCCACGGGAAGTAGTACGGCATCACGAACATCGTCGCGTTGAGCGCGTAGACGAGCGCGTATCCCATCGCCACGCCGCCCGCGATGCCGAACACCACTCCGACCGCCGCCAGCAGCAGCGCCTCGGCGACCACCATCCCGCGCACCTGGCCGCGCGTCGTGCCGACGGCGCGCAGCATCCCGATCTCGCGCGTGCGGGCGAGCACGCTGATCGCGAGCGTGTTGAGCAGCGCGAGCAGCGTCGGCAGCGCGAACATGGCGATGAGGATGTCGAACACGACGAACGTCTGCGAGAAGAGCTGCGGTCTGGGTGGCCTTGAAGCTGGCCGAGTCGTAGAGCACGAACTGCGGGTAGTTCGCGACGAGCCGCCCGAGCGCCGCCTTGACCGCCGGCTTCGCCGCGCCGGGCTTCGCGTTGGCGAGCACGAGCACGTTGCTCGTCACGTTGAAGTCCTTCTCGAGGTTCTCCTGCGAGATGTAGACCGTCGACAGCTTCGCGTTGAGGTAGTCGGTCGCGACACCGACGACCAGGTAGTCCTTGACGCCGTTCGGCGTCTGCAGCGCGACCCGCCTGCCGACGGTCAGTCCCTGCTGGCCCGCGGTGATGCCGTTGACGAGCATCGTGCGCCCCGTCGCCGAGCTTGGCGATGTCGGACTCGTTGGAGCCCTGCCGAGAACGTGAACGAGGCGACCTTCGGGTAGACCTTGGGGTCGATGCCGACTACCTGCGCCTGCCCCTCGCCGATCTGCGCCTGCCCGAGGCGCAACGTCGCGACGTCGCCCACGCCGGGCGTGTCGGCGATGCGCTGGACGAACGCCTCGTCGGCGCCCACGTTCGCCCCGCCGAGGATCAGCCCGCTGGGGATGAAGACGAAGTCCGAACCGAGCGACTTGTCGATGTAGTCGAAGAAGCCGGCATAGAGCGAGGTGACCACGCCGAGAATCGCGACCACGAGCGCCAGCGAGACCAGGATCGCGGCCGCGGTCGCCGCAGCGCGCCCCGGCTGCCTGGTCACGTTCGAGCTCGAGAGGTCGGCGGTCGCCGGCGCGAAGGGGCGCACCAGGAGCGACAGCACCGAGGCGAGCGGGCTGGATCAGGGCCGGCGCCACGAGAACGAGCCCCACGAGCGCGGCGACGGCGCCGAGCCCGACCAGCGTCAGATCTGCTTCGAGAGCAGCATCGGGACGCAGGCGATCAGCATCACCCAGCCGGCGAGCACCCACTTGCTGCGCTGACGCTCCTCGACCTCGGCGACCTGCGGACGGAGCGCCTCCAGCGGCGTGATACGCGCGGCCTGGCGGGCAGGAATCACCGCGCTGAGAACGGTGACGCCGATTCCCAAGCGCGATCGCCGCGAGCCACGTCCCGACCGAGTACTGCGGGCTGATGGTCGCGTTGATGTGCATGATGTCGCGCAGAATCGGCTTGTAGAAGCTGAGCGCACCCAGGGTGAGCAGGTAGCCGCACGGCGATTCCCACGACCGTCCCCAGCGCCCCCTGCAAGACGCTCTGGATCAGGAAGATGCCGAGGATGGTGCGCCGGTCAGCGCCGATGGCGCGCAGCATCCCGATGTCGTGTCGGCGCTCGGAGACCAGCGTGCGAAACGTGTTGAGGATGATGAAGCCGCCCATGATCAGGGCGAACAGGCCGAAGAACGTGAACATGTAGTTGGCGGTCTGCACCGAGGCGAGCAGCGAGCTCTCGTTCGACAGGCCGCCGACAAGGTAGTCGGATCCCAGCTTGCGCCGCACCGCCGCCTCGACGACGGCGCGGTCAGCGCCCGGCTCGAACCGCGCCTCGACGGTGCTGATGGTGTTGCCCGCGCCCGTCATGCGCTGAGCGTCGGCAAGCGTCACGTACACCTCGGGCGCCGAGGGCGACGAGCCGTTCGCGAGCAGCCCTACCACCGTGAACGACTCGGTGCCGGCGACGGTCGGTATCTTGAGCGTCGACCCCACGTGCAGGCCGAGCGACTGGGCGGTGTCCGAGCCGATGACGACCTGCCCGGCGTCTCCGTCGTTGAGCAGACGGCCCGCGGCGACGTTGAACGTGTGCACCTTCGGCGAGGTGCGCGGGTCGATGCCCACCACCGTGACGACAGTGACCGGGCTCCCTGTCGGCATGCCGACGGACTTGCGCAGCGACGGCGTGGCCACCGCGACGCCCGGCGACGTGCCCGACCTGGTCGGCGACGGTCCGCTCGAAGTTGCCGCCGCTGGGGCTGGAGACGGTGAGATCGACCTGCCCCGCCGCGGCGAACAGCGTCTGCGTGAACACGTCCGCCAAGCCCGGCATCATCCCGTTGAGACCGAAGATCAGCGCGACGCCGAGCGTGATCGCGAGCGTCGTGAGGACGGTGCGGCCGGGCCGGCCGATCAGGTAGCGCCACGCGAGTGTCGCCGAGACGTTCACAGCAGGCCGGCTCTCTCCATCGCCTGTCGGGCCTGGGCGGCCGGGTCCCCGTCGAGGCACACGTCGTCGACGATCTGTGCCGTCGCGCATGAAGACGATCCGGCGCGCATGCGAGGCGATGAGCACGTCGTGCGTGACCATGACGATGGCGCGGCCCCACTCGTCGGCGGCCTGCTTGAGCAGGTTCGCGATGTCGTCGGCCGACTTGCTGTCGAGGTTGCCGGTGGGCTCGTCGGCGAGCACGAGCGCGGGATCGGTCACCAGGGCGCGCGCGACCGCGACGCGCTGCTGCTGTCCGCCGGAGAGCTGGTCGGGGCGGCTGGCGAGCTTGTCGCCGAGGCCGACCTTGCGCAGCCACTCCTGGGCGCGTTCGCGGGCCTCGGCGGGCTTGACGCCGTCAAGCGTGAGCGGCAGCGCGGCATTCTCGGCGGTGGTCAGCACCGGGATGAGGTTGAAGAACTGGAAGACGAAGCCGAGCCGGCGGCGGCGGAGTTCGGTGATGTGCTGGTCGGTCATCGTGGCGATGTCGGTGCCGTCGATGCGCACCTCGCCGCTCGTCGGCTTGTCGAGGCCGCCGACGAGGTTGAGCAGCGTCGACTTGCCGCAACCGCTGGGGCCCATGACCGCGACGAACTCGCCCTGCTCGACCGTCAGGTCCACGCGGTCCAGGGCGGTGACGGCCGTGTCGCCGCTGCCGTAGACCTTGGTCAGTCCGTTCACCTCGACGATCGGCATCTGGCCGCCTTCCTAAGTCGGAATCCACCCCTCAGCGTATGCCTGCCAGCGGGAGCGTCAAGCGCGATTCTGCGCCGTCCTTCTCGGCCGACTTCGATCCGCTGGCCGCCTGCCACGGCCAGCGACCATCGATCTCGACCTCGAGCGACCACGACAGGAACGTCCTGATGAGCACGAGCAGGCCGAGAACCAGCAGGTTCTCCAGCGTCGGATCGACCGCGATCGGTCCGGATGATGTCGCCCGCGATGAGAAGCTCGAGCCCGAGCAGGATGCTGCGCCCGAACGTCGCTCGCACCCGCTCGTAGGCGAGGTGTCCGCTGCCGCGCGAGACGAGCACGATCGCCTGGACGGTCGCCATCAGCAGCCCGGCGAGGATGACCCCCACGCCGAGCAGCTCGAACCCCTTGACGACCAGCTCCATCAGTTCCGTGAAGCTCATCTGCGCGCCTCCCGCTGACGTCGATGCACTCACCACAAACGGTAGTTCCCGTCACGCTCCTCCAACAGCGCAGGGATGTCGAACAGCTCGGAGAGCCGCTCCCCCGTCAGCAGCTCGCGCTTCGGCCCGTCGGCCACGATGCGCCCGTCCTGCACCATGACGACGCGCTCGATCTCGGGCACGATGTCCTCGACGTGGTGGGTCACGAGCACGAGCGACCTTCCGCCGCGCGCGAGCGAACGCACCGCGAGCCGAACGTTGTAGGCCGCGTGCGGGTCGAGCCCCGCGCAGGGCTCGTCGAGCACCAGCACGGCCGGGTCGTGCACGAGCGCTCGCGCGATGATCACGCGTCGCGCCTCGCCCGTGGACAGCGTGTTCATGCTCCTCTCGGCGAGGTGCGCGATCTCGAGTTCACCGAGCGCGGCCAGCGCCCGCTCCTGCTGCGCGTCGGTCGGCGTCACCCGGATCGGCACGCCGAGCGACCCGAAGAGCCCGCCCAGCACGATCTCGCGCGCGGGCAGCGCAACATCGGCCTGCTCCTGCGCATCCGCCGACACCACGCCGAGAAGCCCGCGCGCATCCTGCAGCGCGATGCGCTCCTGCCCGCGGAAGAGCACGGGCGGCGGGTCGGCCCACAGCGGAAGGATGTCGCGGGTGAGCAGCTTGATGAGCGTGGACTTGCCCGCGCCGTTGGGGCCGAGCACCGCGATGCGCTCGCCCTCGGCGATGCGGAACTCGTTCACCGACAGGATCGTGCGACCGTCTCGGACCACCCGCGCATCGCTGCAGCTGCAGCAGCGGGACGGCGCTCATCGGCGTGCCTCGTTGAGGAGCGCGTAGCGCGCGTGGTCCTCCCACCGTCCGGCGATCTTGAGGTAGCGCGGCGAGACGCCCTTCACGCGTGAACCCGCACCTCTCGGCGACCGCGATGGAACGGGCGTTGCGCGGCACGATGTTGATCTCGAGCCGGTGCAGTCCCAGTTCGTCGAAGGCCACCGCAACGATGCGGTCGATGGCCTCGGACATGAAGCCGTTGCCGACCGCCTCGGGCGCGAGGCCATAGCCGATCACCGCGCTCATGAGATCACCGCGCGTGATGTTCCGCAGGTTGAGCGCGCCGATGACGTGGGAAGGCGCAGCCTTCGCCGAGATGTACGTGCACAGCGAACGGTCCAGCTCGGCCTCGACGAGTTGGGCGCGCAGTCGCTCCGCGACGACAGGGATCTCCCAGTAGTCCTGCGGCCGGACGGGATCCCATGGCGCGTGAAACTCTCGGCTGCGCAGTCCGTAGTCACGCACCGCCGCGGCCGAGTCGGGGCCGAGTTGGCGGAGCAGCAATCGGTCGGTCTCCCAGGCTCCCGGCACGATGGTGTTCTCGCCGTCCCCGCGCCTAGTTGGGTTGTACGCCGTGGTGGATGAACGGCGCCGCCTGCTCGGTGGCCATGCTCTTGAGAACCTGAGCACGTGCAATAGGATCGAGCGCCGAGAGCTGCGCTCGGACCTGCTCCTCGGCATCGCTGATGCGATCCGAGCGGACGCGATAGCTACCTCCGAGAGCTGCGACGCCCAGCAGCACGAACGCCACGCCTACCAGATAGCCGAAGACGCTTCGTCTGTGCCGCAGGAGGTTGACGATGATGCTGCCTGCGCCCGCGCCGATCAGCGAGAGACCCACAGCGCTGCCGACGAGCGGATCTTCGACTCGGTCGGCGAAGCCAGCCTGAATCTCCTCCTTCTTGGCGAGCCACTCTTCCTTCCTGGCGGACATCTCTTCTCTGGTCACCACGTTCATCACGCTCCTCTGTCCTATCTATGTGTGCCCGCGCGGTCACGAGCCGAACCGCTCGCGTTGCGTTTCGAGGGCGGATTCTGTGCACAATGGAATGGTAGGCATCCCATCATTCACGATTGCATCTGGAGTGATCCTTGGGCGACTCGCCCGCACACGAACGATACCGTATCGACCATGCCGAGGTTCTGTTTGGCGACACGTGGGCCGAGGCAACCTCGTGCCCCAACTGCGGCGCCGAGCTGGAGGCCGGAGCGACGGCGTGCCCCACGTGCCGCCAGTGGATCGGAGAATGCGGCCAGTCGTGTCCCGGCTGCCCGTCACCGCGCTGCGTCGGGACCAAACGGGTACCCTAGACGAGAGCCCACACGAGGAGCCCGGATGCCGATCGCCCTGATCATCACCTTCGCCTGGAGCGCCCTGTTCCTCTTCTTCTACGTGACGGCCTGGTTCGTCCTGCTCGCTCGTTCTCAAGCGAAACGACGTCGCCGACGTCGCCTGGGGGCTCGGCCCCACGATGCTCGTCTGGTGGCTCGCCCTTCAGCCGCACGACCGCAACCCGCTCATCTGGCCGGTCGCGGTGCTGGTGACCTTGTGGGGCGTGCGGCTCGCCTACCACATCGGTCGCCGAGACTTCGCCCACGGCCGAGGCGAGGACCCCCGCTACGCCGCGTGGCGCGCGGAATGGAAGTTCTTCGTGCTGCGCTCCTACCTGCAAGTCTTCTTGCTGCAGGGGTTCTTCATGCTGCTCGTCTCGACGCCGGTCATCGTGCTGGCGGCCTCCTCGGCGAATCGCGGGATAGGCGCTGGGATCATCGGCGCCGTGGTGTGGGGCGTCGGCTTCTTCTTCGAGTCGACAGCGGATCGGCAGCTCGCGGCGTTCCTCGCCGAACCGCGCGAGACACGGGGCGCGGTCATGGATCGCGGCCTGTGGGCGTGGTCGCGCCATCCCAACTACTTCGGTGAGTCGCTCATGTGGTGGGGTCTCGCGATCATCGCGCTCGGGGTCGAGTGGGGCTGGATCGGCCTTATCGGCCCGATCACGATCACGACGCTCCTGGTCTTCGTCTCCGGGATCCCGCTCGCCGAACAGCGTCATGCCGGCGAGCCGGAGTGGGAGGACTACAAGGCCCGTACCAGCGCGTTTCTGCCCGCGCCGCCTCGGAGGCGGTAACCGGCTGACCGTCAGCCTGCGTCCACATTGAGGAGCATCCATGCCCTGGGAGAACCACGACGGCGGGATTCGGTTCAGCGGTCGGCTCGCCGACCTGATGGCGATCATCATGACCGCGTACGACCAGGACAGCCTGTCCGGCGCTTGCCAGGTCGCGCCGGGGACCTACGTCACGGCGGCCGCCTCGGTGCTTCGCGAGGTCGTCATCGAGTCGCTCGAGGCCGAGCCCGGCCCGCCGGAGCCTGAGGCCGCCGCCTACCTGCAACGCGTCTCCGATGCGGTCCACGAAGACGAGGATGGCAACGTCCACATCGCGATCTTCGCGGTGCTCGACGACATCGCCGAGCACACCAGCTCGGCCGCGCTCGACGCGTGGCTCGCTTCGCCTGCGGTCCGTGAAGCGATTCTCGCCGTCGCCACGACCGGTCTGCCGCAGGAGTAGCCGCCCGTGACGATTCGGCACGCCACCACAGCACCTGCTCGCCGGCTCGTACGGGTCGGCCTTGCGCTCGCCTTCGCGGCGGCGCTCGTTCTTGCGACGCCCGGTTTGGGCCTCGCCGCCGCGCCCGCTGCAGTCAAGACCTCACCGACCGCACTGCGACCCGCCCCGGTCGTGGCGATCCTGCTGACTCCCTACCTCACCTTCGAGGATCTGTCGCCGACCGTCACCCCCGCCCTCTGGTCACTCGCCGAGACGGGTGCTGTCGGCAACATGAACTCGATGACCGCCGATCCCGGGGCGCCGACGGTGGCCGGTGGCGCACTGACGCTCTCGGCCAGCCGCTGGGCAGCTGCGGCGGCGACTGGGCCCGCCGATGCGGCGTCGCTGCCCGCGCAAGAGGCAGCGAATGAGGGGTCGCTCTCGAACCCCACGCTGGCGGCGCTCGGCGAAGCGCTGAGTCAGGCCGGCGGCATCACGGCGGCCGTCGGATCGAGCGACGCCGGCATGGGCGCCGGCGTGGTGCCGCTGCGACCCGCGGAGCTGATCGCGACCGACTCAGGCGGACACATCGACTTCGTGGACGGCGACACCCTGATGGCCGACAAGACCGCGCCCTTCGGGGTGCGAGCCGATCGCACCCGGCTGGCAAGCGCTATCGCATCGGCGCTGGCCGAGATCGAGTCGTCACCGGGGCGGGGCGGCCTGCTGGTCGTGGACTCCGGTGACCTGTCCCGCGCGCACCAGGCGGCTTCGGAGCCAGGAGCGGATCCGGCTCAGGTCGCGCGCGCCCGTGCTGTGGCCCTTGCCACGCTGGACGAGACCGCTGCCGAGTTGGCGCGTCAGCTTCCGGTCGACTCGCTGCTCTTGGTGGTCACGCCGACGACCACCAAGCCCTACTACGAGCCGCCGTACCTCGGCCCGGTCATCGCCTCGGGACGCGGGCTCTCCGGCTCCCTGACCTCCGCTTCGACGCACCGGAGCGGGCTCGTGACCAACCTCGATGTCGCACCGACCGTGCTCGCGGCGCTCGGCACTCCGGCTCCGCCGAGCATGGTCGGACAGCCCTTCTCGGCGGGGTCCACAGCGCTTCCTCTTGCCGAGAGGTTCGCGTCGCTCGCCCGAGCCGGGGCGGCCGTTGGCGCGGTCGACAAGCTTCGGGACCTGCTACTTCACTCCCGCGTTCGCATGGTTCGCGATCCTGTGCGTGGGCGTCGCGGTGCTCGCCGCGTTCCGCCCGGCACCATGGCTGAAGGCGTCGGCCCGGGTGCTGCTGCTGGCGGTGCTGTCCGCCGCGCCTGCGGCGTGGATCGCGCTGCTCCTCGCGCGGTATCCAGCCTCTGTGAGCGCAGCGGCTGTCGCATTCGGCGTCGCGTGGCTCGTGACGGCCGCGGCCGCGATCGCCGTGGCGCGGCTGGTTGGCGCGCGAGTCGCGCTCGCCGCCCTTGCTGCGGACACGGCCTTGCTGGTCATGCTCGATCAGTGGCTCGGCGGACCGCTTCAGACGGGGCTGTTCTCCTACTCTGTCAGAGCCGGTTGGCGCTACTACGGCATCGGCAACGAGGGCTCGGCGCTTGCCGTGGGTGCGGCACTGGCGGCGGTCGGACTCGCCATCGACTTGGCAGCCCGATCATCTTGGGCGGCCCCGCTCCGGCGCTATGCGATTCCGGTCGTAGGGACGATCGTCCTGCTCACCGCCGCCGCGCCGTTCGCCGGCGCCAACGCGGGAGTTGCGGTATGGGGCGCCGTTGCCTTCGCCGTCGCGTGGTTCAGCGTGAACCGGGTCCCCTTCTCGGCGCGCACGATCGCTTGGACCGCCGCGGTTGGTCGTCCTGCTCGTGGCAGCGCTTGCCGCAGTCGATCTGCTCAGCCTCCGGTGGGGGCACACACATCGGGCGGTTCTTCGCAGGGTTCGGGCAGGATGGATCAGGTGCCTGGGAGCTCGTTCGCCGCAAGGCGCTCAACAACATCGGCTACGTGACCCAGACACCCTACGCATGGCTTGCGCTGGCGATAGCGGCCGGGCTCGCGCTCGAGCGATTCGTGGCGCCCAGACCGCTTGCGCGCACGCTGGAACGCTTCCCGGCTACGCCGGCGCGCTCGTTGGCGTGATCGCAGGCAGCGTGGTGGCCCTGCTGACCGAGGACTCCGGAGTCGTGATGCCCGCGCTCATGCTGCTGGCAGGCGCCGTACCCGGGCTCTGCCTGGCAGATTCGCCGAGCAGACGAGGACCGGATCTCGCTCTCGCCTGAGTCCTGAACAAACGGTGCTCGACCAGAAGTGATTCCTCGTGCGACATGGGTATCTTCCAATAAGTAACAGGAAGCGCTCACAAGGTCGCAGGCGCGCGACGGATTCACGTCGCATGTTGAACACAATCGCTGGTTCTAGGCTGGGTCGGCTCGAGGAAACACCTGCGGCGCCTCGGTGCGATCCGGTCACACGATTGGAGGCAGGCCATGCGAGTGAAGACGGGTACTGATCTGGTGCATCACCATAGCGCTGGTCGTCGGGCTTTGCCGCTGCGCTTTCGGGTTGCGGCGGCGGAACGAGCACGACCACGACGGGGGGAACCACAGCGCAACCGATGAAGATCGCGCTGCTGCTCCCCGAGACCAAGACAGCTCGCTACGAGACCCAGGACAAGCCGCTCTTCGAGGCCAAGGTCAAGGAGCTCGCCCCCGACGCCGAGATCCTGTACAGCAACGCCAACCAAGATGCGGCGCTGCAGCAGTCGCAGGCTGACGCGGCACTGACCAACGGCGCGAACGTGCTCGTGCTCGATCCGGTCGACTCGGCCTCCGCCGCGTCGATCGTGGAGAAGGCGGCGGCTGCGAAGGTGCCGGTCATCAGCTACGACCGGCTGATTCTCAACGCCCCGGTCGACTACTACGTCTCGTTCGACAACGAGAAGGTCGGCACGTTGCAGGGGCAGTCCCTGCTCGACAAGCTGACGGCGGACGGCAATGCCGGCAAGACCATCGTCATGATCAACGGCTCACCGACCGACAACAACGCGACGCTGTTCAAGAAGGGCGCCCACAGCGTTCTCGACGGCAAGGTGACCATCGGTGCCGAGTACGACACTCCCGACTGGAGCCCGGACAAGGCGCAGACCCAGATGGACCAGGCCATCACCAAGCTCGGCAAGGACGGCTTCGTCGGCGTTCTTGCAGCCAATGACGGCACCGGCGGCGGCGCGATCGCTGCCATGAAGGGCGCGGGCATCGACCCGTCGACCAGGCCGACGACCGGCCAGGACGCGGAACTCGCCGCCATCCAGCGCATCCTTCTCGGCGAGCAGTACATGACCGTCTACAAGGCCATCAAGCTTGAGGCTGAGGCGGCAGCCAAGCTGGCCGTGGCGCTGGCGGAGGGCAAGGCCGTTCCGTCGGACATGACGCTCAGCAAGGTGAACAACAAGCTCAAGGACGTCGACTCCGTTCTGTTGGCACCGGTCGCGGTGACCGCAGCACAACATCAAGGACACCGTCGTCAAGGACGGCTTCTGGACGGCTGCTGCAATCATGAACTCACCCGAGCTTCAGGCGGCAGGCGCCAAGGTCGGCCTGCAGTGATCGCAGCTCCAAGTGCGACTGGTGCTACGGCACCACTACTCTCGCTGAAAGGCGTGAGCAAGTCGTTTGGCGCGAACCAGGCACTCACCGGCGTCGACTTCGAGGTCGACGCCGGTGAGGTGGTTGCGCTCGTCGGTGACAACGGCGCCGGTAAGTCCACGCTGATCAAGGCGATCGCCGGCGTCCAGCTCTGCGATGAGGGCGAGTTCCACTTCCGCGACAAGCCGGTGAAGATCTCAAGTCCTCAAGACGCGACGTCGCTCGGCATCGCAACCGTCTACCAGGACCTCGCCTTGTGCGACAACCTCGACGTCGTCGCCAACCTGTACCTCGGTCGCGAGTTGTTCGCGAAAGGCGTCGCCAGGGCGGCCTACTTCATGGACGAGACGACCATGGAGAAGAACGCGCTTGAGTTGCTCGACTCGTTGGCGGTCACGACGATCAAGGACGTCCGCGAGCCCGTAGGTTCACTCTCCGGCGGCCAGCGACAGGCCGTCGCGATCGCCCGTTCGCTGATCGGCGACCCGAGCGTGGTGCTGCTCGACGAGCCTACCGCCGCGCTGGGGGTATCGCAGACTGAGCAGGTGCTCGAACTGATTCACACGCTTGCGCCAGCGAGGGCTTGGCGTGGTGGTCATAAGCCACAACCTCGAGAACGTTTTCGCCGTCGCCGACCGGATCGTCGTCTTGCGGCTAGGCCGCCGCGCCGCGACGTTCGACGTCCGCGGAGTCAGCCGTGAAGACGTTGTCTCGGCCATCACCGGGGCCGAGTTCGGCCTCGGGGCGAACCTCCCCAAGGAGAGCGCATGAGCGCGGACAACGAACGACCGCTCTCCACACGCGGCCCTGGCGCATGGTTCCGAGAGATAGGCCGAAAGCTCGCGTACGGCGAGGCCGGCACGCTTCTGGTGCTGCTGATGGTCGGGGCGATATGGACCTTCTTCCAGATCCAGAACGACCGGTTCTTAAGCCCCGGCAACCTCACCAACCTGATGCTGCAGCAGGCGGCCGTGGCCACCATCTCGATCGGTGTCGTGCTCTTCCTGCTGCTGGGCGAGATCGACCTGTCGGTCGGCGCCGTAAGCGGGTTCTGCTCCTCGGTGATGGCTGTGCTGATGGTGGAGCGCCATGTCGCTCCGGTGCTCGCGGTGCTCGCGGCCCTGGGGCTCGGCGCCCTCATCGGACTGTTCAACGGCTTCATGATAACGCGCTTCCGCATCCCGTCCTTCGTCGTCACCCTGGCCGGCTCGCTCACGCTGGTGGGCCTGCAACTCCTGGTGCTCGGCGAGACGGGGACCATCAACCTCAACGAGAAGTTCGTCACCGGTCTGACCTACACGTTCCTCCCGCCATGGGCTGGGTGGGCCGTGGCCGCGGTCGTGGTCGGGCTCACGTTCGGTTTCGCGATGTTGGGACGCGCGCAGCGCAGGGCCGCGGGGCTGCAGGTAGGCTCGATGCAGGGGGTTCTCCTCCGCGTCGGCGTCATCGCAGCAGCGTTCATCTCGCTGATCTTCATCGTCAACCAAGACCGCGGGCTGCCGCTCGTCATCTGCATCGTCTTCGCTCTGGCGCTCGGGTTCGCCTACCTCACCGAGCGGACGCGCTTCGGCCGCTACATGTTCGCCGTCGGCGGCAATGCCGAGGCATCACGGCGCGCCGGCATCAAGATCGACCACGTCCGGATCATCGTCTTCATGCTGGCCTCCACGCTCGCTGCCGCAGGAGGCATCCTGGCCGCCTCGCGGCTGATGGCGGTCAACCAGTCATCCGGCAGCAGCGATCTTCTGCTGATGGCGATCGCCGGCCCGGTCATCGCCGGCACGAGCCTCTTCGGAGGTCGCGGCACAGTCTGGTCGGCACTGCTGGGCGCGGTCGTCATCGGGTCGATCGCCAACGGCATGAACCTGCTCGCGTTCTCGTCGTCGGTGAAGTTCATCGTGACCGGCGCCGTCCTCATCACCGCTGTCACGATCGAGTCGGTGACCCGCATGCGCCGGCAGGGCGAGACCGGTACGTAGCCGACCGCCGACCCGACAGCGGGCAGTCAGGCCCCGGCCGCGCTTCGGGAGACGACACGGCACGGATTCCCCACGGCAACAACCCCTGAGGGTATCGAGCGCGTCACGACACTGCCCGCACCGATGACGGCGTCTCTCCCGATCTCAACGCCCGGCAACACGATCACGCCACCGCCGAGCCAGGCTCTCGGTCCGATAGATATCGGAAGCGCCGTCTCGAGCCCGCTCACACGGCTCTCGGCATCTCGCGGGTGATCCGACGTGAGTAGCTGCACGCCCGGTCCGAGCTGTACCTCGTCGCCAATCGTGATCGCCGCCGCGTCCAAGAAGACGCAGCTCATGTTGATGAACACGCGCGCGCCAACGCAGATCTGCGTGCCGTAGTCGCAGTGGAAGGGAGCTTCCACCCAGGACCCCTCCCCCAGCTCGCCGAGAAGGTCAGCGAGCACGTGAGCGCGGGCCTCGTCGTCAGCGGGATCGAGCAGACTGAGCTGCTGGGTGAGTCTCCGCGCGCGAATCCGCCCCGCAAGGAGCTCGGGGTCGCTGGCGTCGTAGGGCTCACCGGCAAGCATCTTCTCCCGCTCGCTCAAGGTCATAGCTCCCGCCCTTCCTGCTCGGCTCGCGTGGCGGCTACCACAGGGTATGCACCTGCTGCCTGATGTGGCGGTCGTAGACCGCTCGTATCTCGTCCATGGCGTGTTCCGACAGCGGAGGCAGGTCGGCGGCGTGGATGTTGTCCTCGGCCTGATCGGGCCGCTTGGCCCCGGCTATCGCGCAGGTGACGGCGTCGAACATCAAGATCCAGCGCAACGCCATCTGCGCCATGGTAGTCCCCGGCAAGACGAGCGGACGCAGTTCGTCGACCGCCTGCAGGCCGACCTCGTAGTCGACTCCCGAGAAGGTCTCACCGCGGTCGAACGACTGGCCCTCGCGGTTGTAGTTGCGGTGATCGTCAGCGGCGAAGGTGGTGTCACGCGCCATCTTGCCGGTGAGCAGCCCCGAAGCCAGCGGCACGCGAGCGAGAACGCCCACCTGACGACGTGTCGCCTCAGGGAAGAAGTCCTCGGCCGGGCGCTGACGGAAGATGTTGAAGATGATCTGGACCGACTGGACGTTCGGGAACTCGATGGCCCTGAGCGCCTGGTCGATGCGCTCGACACTCACGCCGTAGTGGCGGATCTTCCCCGCCTGCGCCAGGTCGTCAAGGATGCCGAAGGTCTCGGCGTTGTAGACCTCGATCGGCGGTACGTGGAGTTGCAGGAGGTCGATGGTCTCGGTCCCCAGTTCCCGCAGGCTGCCGTCGACAGCGGCGCTGATGTTCGCACGCGTGTATGCCGTAGGGTCGGGATTGAGTCGCACCCCGAGCTTGGTCGCGACGTAGAACGGCTCGCTTCTCTCTCGGCGAAGGCGTCCCAGCAGATGCTCGCTGCCGTAGACGTCGGCAGTGTCGAAGAAGTTGACGCCTAGGTCCAGCGCCCGGTTCAGCGTCGCAAACGACTCGGCGTCGTCGACCGGTCCCCACGAGCTCCCCATCGCCCAGGTGCCGAGGCTGACCGCCGATACTCGCCAGCCTGTACGGCCCAGCTCGCGGTAGTCCATCCTGCATCCCCCTTCGTGCCGACGGCGGCCTCAGGCAGCGACGCTCCTCACCCGCGGTCAGCCGTTCCCGCGTAGAGCCCGAGGATCCGGTCCATCTCGGCGTTGACGGTCTCGTCCACCACACGCCGCGTCGCGTCAGCGGCGAACCACCCGAGCGTCCTCCGGATGCCTTCTTGGAAGGGCACCGTCGCCTGGAATCCCGGCACGATTCCCTTGATCTTGCTGTTGTCGAAAACCACGCTCCACGTCTTGTCACCGAGCAGACTCCCCGACATCTGCGGTGCGACCCGCACGATGAAGTCAGATGGGATGTGCACGATCTTCGCCTCGACCTGTAGCGCGTCGGCGATGGTCTGATAGATCTGGTTCCAAGTGAGCACTTCATCAGAGGTGATGTGGAAGGCCTCGCCCAACGCGCGTTCGTTGCCGAGCAGCCCGAGGAATCCGCGAGCGAAGTCCTCGGCGTGCGTGACGACCCACAGCGACGAACCGTCACCATGAACGATGATCGGGCGGCCCTGCATGAGCCGGTCGGCCAGCGTGTAGGTGCCCCATCCTCCGAGGGCGATGGGGAGGTTGGTGTCGTAGGTCATCGAGGGGCGCACGATCGTCGCGGGGAAACCCTCGTCGCGATACGCCTGCATCAGACGCTCCTCGCAGGCGATCTTGTTGCGTGAGTACTCCCAGTAGGGGTTGTGCAGTGGAGTCGACTCGGTGATCAGGTAGTGGGAGGGCGGCTTCTCGTACGCTGAGGCCGAACTGATGAAGACGTACTGTCCCACCCGGCCCTTGAAGAGCGCGAGGTCGCGCTCGATGTCCTCGGGCGTGTAGGCGATCCAGTCGACGACCACATCGAACTCGAGGCCGCGCAGGGCGGCGCTCACATCTTGGGGACGGTGGATATCAGCCGTCAGATGATGGGCACCCGGCACGTGCGCCGACCGCTCGCCGCGATTCAGCAGGTAGAGTTCGAGGCCCTCCGTGACAGCCAACCGGCTCACCGCGGCGCTGATGAAGCCGGTGCCTCCGATGAAGAGCACTCTCATTCGCAGACCCGCCTTCCGGGTTGCCCCCAGCGTCGCAATCATCGACATCGAGCATGGGCCTGCCTGAGACCCGCCGACGCCGGCGGATAGATGGTTCCCCAGATAGGGCGGATCGTCTCGACGGTCGTTCGACACCGCACACCAAGATCGGCCCTTGACCCTGACGTAACGTCAGGGTTTACGCTGTTGCTCGGAGGTGATCGACGTGGCCTTGACCATCGGAGAGACCGCACAGCTCGCCAAGGTGAGCGTGCGCACGCTGCACCACTACGACCAGCTTGGCATCCTCTCGCCCTCGGCAAGGACCGAAGCCGGCTACCGGCTCTACGACACCGAGGACCTCGAGCGGCTGCACCGCGTGCTGGTCTTTCGTGAGCTGGGATTCTCGCTCGACGAGATCGGCCAGATCGTGACCGACCCCGACTTCGACCAGACCGAGGCGCTCCGGGCGCAACGCAGCTTGCTGGCCGAGAAGGCACGCCGCACCGAGGCGATGCTTGCGGCAATCGACGCGGCACTGGCCGCAGCGGAAGGAGAGAACGACATGAGCGATCAGGAACGCAAGGAGATGTTCGGCGAACTGTTCGACGGCTTCGACCCCGCCGAATACGAGGACGAAGTCCAGGAGCGTTGGGGCGAGACCGACGCGTACAAGCAGTCGGCCGCGCGAACGAAGCGCTACACCAAGGCCGACTGGGAGCAGATCAAGACCGAGGGCGACGCGAACACCGCCGAGTTCATCCGACTGCTGGACGCCGGAGTCGCCCCGGACGCTCCCGAGGCGATGGCCGCAGCCGCCGAGAAGCACGCACAGCTCGAGCGGTGGTTCTACGACGCGCCGCTTGAGATGTTCGCGAACCTCTCGGACATGTGGGTCAACGATCCTCGGTTCAAGAAGAACATCGACAAGCCGCGTGAGGGCCTGGCCGAGTACGAGCGCGCTGCCGTGAAGGCATGGGTTGCGTCGCAGCTGGGCTAGGAGTCCCGCACCTCGAACGACTCGAACCTGTCCGCCAGCCCGGCGGGCAGGTTCGCTGCTGTCAGCGACGCCGCGGGCAGATTCCCGGCGCAGCCCTGCGGCCGGAATCCCTGCACCGCGTAGCGCCGGACGCCTGCGGCGACCAGCTCATCGGCGAGGACCGAGAGGTCATCGACCGAGAGTAGCGCCGGGTGCACGGTGGTGCGCACCTCGAAGGGGATGCCGCTCGCCACGACCAGCGCGAGACTCTCGCGAGCCGCTTCACCGCTTCCCGCCACTCCGGTGACGCGCTCGTAGGCATCCCACGGCGCCTTCACGTCGAAGCCGACCCAGTCCACCTGCGGCAGCACACGCGCGAGTCGCTTGGGGAACTGCCCGCCTGTGTGAAGGCCCACGCTGAAGCCCAGCTCGCGCACGTCGGTCATTGCGTCGCGCAGCGCATCTTGGAGTGTGGGCTCACCCCCCGTGAACACGACGCCGTCGAGGAGACCCCGACGCGTCCGCAGAAACGCCAGCACCTCCTCCCACGCGATCTCTTCGGATCCGCGCGCAGGCAGGAGGTGCGGGTTGTGACAGTAGGCGCACGCCCAAGGACAGCCTTGGGCGAACACGGTGGCTACGAGCTGGCCGGGCCAGTCGCAACTCGAGTGAGGGCTCAGGCCCCCGACGCGCAGGCTAGCTGCAGCTGGCATCGGTCTCGGTGAAGTACTCGCGCTCGGCGAACTCACCCTTCTTGCCGGTGTTGAACGACGCGACGGGGCGGTGGTAGCCCATGACGCGGGTCCAGACCTCACAGGGCTGGCGCTCGCTGTCGGCAAGCTCGACGGCCGGCGCGACGGTCTCGGCGGTGAGGGTGACTGCCTCGGTGTTGCTCATGGTGTGACTCCTTCTACGTGCGACGCGGTCAGAGGGCTGCGTTGAGCTTGCCGGCAAGTGCGATCTCGTCGCACTTGGGGCAGAACGGGTGCTCGCCATCGAGGTACCCGTGGGTGGGGCAGATCGAGAACGTGGGCGTGATGGTTATGTAGGGCAGCCGGAAGTTCTCCAGCGAGCGTTTCACGAGCTTCTTGCACGCCTCCACCGAGGAGACCCGTTCGCCCATGTAGAGGTGCAGGACGGTGCCGCCGGTGTACTTGCGCTGCAGCTCCTCCTGGCGAGAGAGCGCCTCGAACGGGTCGGTGGTGAAGCCGACGGGCAGCTGGCTCGAGTTGGTGTAGTAGGGGTGCTCCTCGCCGCCGGCCTGAAGGATGCCGGGGAACCGCTTGCGGTCTTCACGGGCGAAGCGGTACGTGGTTCCCTCGGCGGGAGTGGCCTCGAGGTTGTAGAGGTGGCCGGTCTCCTCCTGGAAGCTCACGATGCGCGCGCGCACGTGGTCGAGGAAGCGCACGGCCATCGCGTGGCCCTCGGGCGTGGTGATGTCGTGCTCGTCGGCGGTGAAGTTGCGGATCATCTCGTTGATGCCGTTGACGCCGATCGTCGAGAAGTGGTTCCGCAGCGTGCCGAGGTAGCGGCGCGTGTACGGGAACAGCCCGTCGTCGATGTGGCGCTGGATGACCTTGCGCTTGATCTCGAGGCTCGTGCGCGAGAGGTCGAGCAGCGTGTCGAGCTGCGCGAGCAGCCCCGCCTCGTCGCCCGCATGCGTGTAGCCGAGACGCGCGCAGTTGATGGTCACAACGCCGAGCGACCCGGTCTGCTCGGCGGACCCGAAGAGGCCGTTGCCGCGCTTGAGCAGCTCGGTCAGGTCGAGCTGCAGGCGGCAGCACATCGAGCGCACCATGTTGGGCTTGAGCTCGGAGTTCAGGAAGTTCTGGAAGTACGGCAGGCCGTACTTGGCCGTCATCTCGAAGAGCAGGTCGGCGTTCTCGGACTCCCAGGGGAACTCCGGCGTGATGTTGTACGTGGGAATCGGGAAGGTGAAGACGCGGCCCTTGGCGTCGCCCGCGGTCATGACCTCGATGTAGGCGCGGTTGATCATGTCCATCTCGCGCTGGAGCTCGCTGTAGGTGAAGTCGCACTCCACACCGCCGATGACGGGGCGCTGCTCGGCGAGGTCCTCGGGGCAGGTCCAGTCGAACGTGAGGTTGGTGAACGGCGTCTGGGTGCCCCAGCGAGACGGGACATTCAGGTTGTAGACGAGCTCCTGGATCGACTGGCGGACCTGGTCGTAGGACAGGTCGTCGAGCCGGATGAACGGCGCCATGTACGTGTCGAAGCTCGAGAACGCCTGCGCGCCTGCCCATTCGTTCTGCAGCGTGCCGAGGAAGTTCACGATCTGGCCCACCGCGCTCGAGAGGTGCTTGGGCGGTGCGGACTCGACCTTGCCGGGCACGCCGTTGAGGCCCTCGGTGATCAGCGTGCGCAGGGACCAGCCGGCGCAGTAGCCGGCGAGCATGTCGAGGTCGTGGATGTGGACGTCACCCTCGCGGTGCGCGGCGCCAACTTCGGCGGGATAGACGTGCGACAGCCAGTAGTTCGCGACGACCTTGCCGCTGACGTTGAGGATCAGGCCGCCGAGAGAGTAGCCCTGGTTGGCGTTGGCGTTGACGCGCCAGTCGGCCTGGTCGAGGTACTCGTTCATCGAGGTCTCTACCTCGACGACCGTCTTCTTGTCCGAGCGCAACCGTGCGCGCTGCTCGCGGTAGACGATGTAGGCACGCGCCGTGGCGAAGTGGTTGGCGCTGATCAGCACCTGCTCGACGACGTCCTGGATCTGCTCGATGTCGGGGTCGGTCTCGGCGAAGCGGTGCGCGAGCACCTTGACGGCCTGCGAGGAGAGCAGCCCGGCCTCGTCGGCTCCGAACTCGCCGGTCGCGATTCCCGCGCGCTCGATCGCCGAGCGGATCTTCTCGGCGTCGAAGGGAGCGGCGTCGCCATCGCGTCGAATGACGTTGGCGGGCAGCGCGATGGTGCGGGCCGGCAACGGTGCGAGTTCGACGACGGAGGTATCGGACTGTGGGGCAGACATCGGTGATTCCCTTCAGCGCTGAGATGGGGTCTTCAGAGTGCACTGGGGAAACGGCGCCCGGGTCACCGCGCGCAGCGGATGCATGGCCCCTCCCCCCGAAGCCCTAGATATTGTGCTCTAGGGCAACCGTAACACTAGATACGGTATGGGAGGCGGCGCCAGGCGTCAAGCCCGAATCCGCACCTACAGGTGGTCGTGGAAGCCGCATCCCACGTGAGAACCGTCGCAGAACGGCTTGTTCTTCGACTGGCCGCAGCGGCAGAGAGTCACTCGGTTTCGCACCTCGTACTCGGCGCCGTCGGCGGACTCGACCACGATTCCGCCGCGCACCCAGATGGGCCCGCTCACGTTCTGGTGCGGATCCTGCACGAAGGCGATCGACGGCTCCAGCACGGGCTCCAGCAACTCCCCGCTCGCCTTGTCGACCGCGGTGTAGCGACCCGACGGGCACAGGCGGCACTCGTCGACGACGATTCCGGCGGCCTCAGCCGAGTCTTCGCCGACCCGGTGCCACACGGCGCCCTCTCGATGACAGAACCTTGCCTCCGCGCACAGCTCCTTGATCTCGGCGACGTCGACGCGCGGGCCGAGCAGCATCTCGGCACGATCCTGCCGCGACTCGGTGCTCGCCGTCTCGGTGCCGTCGAACCCCACGTCCATGTGCGAGCCGTCACAGAGCGGCTTCGCTTCGGACTTGCCGCAGCGGCACAGGCCGCACTTCTCACGATCGGCCAGCTTCGACTCGACGCCCCACGACTGGGATTCGCCCTCCGAGTCCACGGTGATCGCTTGCACCGACATCGGCACGCGGCCCGTCACGATGTACGGGCCGTTCTTGGTGACCTTGACCCGCATGCCCTCGGCAGGTTCCATGATCGTGCGGTCCGCCTCTCGAATGTCGCCCCAGCCTCATGCCACGCTCTTGGCTGCAAGCGCGACTGTTGGGGATTCTACCCCTGCTCGCCACACTCCCCACGCCGGCGGAGAGTCTGGCTACAATGGGTCTTCAGAGATAACCCAGAGCATGTAGGGAGCGGCGACGTGGCGAAGAAGGACTCGGCAGCGGTACCGGACACCGTCAGCATCAAGCAGGCCGCCGAGGACCTCGGCGTGACCACGCGCTGGGTCCGCACCCAGATCAACGCCGAGGTCATCTCCCCCGCTCGGGCCGGCAGCAAGCGCAACGGCCGGTTCGTTCTCACGGCAGCCGACGTCGAGACGCTCGCCGCTCGGGCCGCCGAGGATCCCAGCGCCGGCGGTGCCGCGATGCTCGCCCGCTTCACGCAGCTCGAAGGCGAGCGCGCCAACCTCCTCGCCCAGGTGGCGTGGGAGCGAGCGATCGCGCAGGAGCAGCAGAAGGCGCTCGAAGCCGAGCACGCGCGCGTCGCCGAGCTCGTGGCCGAGGTCGAGCTGCAGCGCAGTCGCGTCGAACTCCAGCGGCTCCGCGTCGAGCAGCTCAAGGCGCTCTCCGCCTGGGACCGCGTGCGCGGTCGGCACAAGAGCATCTAGCCACCGCATCTCGCATCTCTCGGCAGGAGCACCCTTGTCTCGCAGGTCACACAGCATGCGCGCGGGCGCGAAGGACATCGCGCCGATCCTGGTCGGCATCGTGCCGTTCGGCCTCGTCGCCGGCGCCGCGGTCATTCAGGCCGGCTTCGGCATCGCCGAGGCGATCGGCATGTCCCTGTTCGTCAACGCGGGCGCCTCGCAGATCGTGGCCACCACGCTGTTCGGAAGCGGCGCGCCGCTGTGGCTCGCGTTGGCCACGGCGCTCATCGTGAACGTTCGCATGTTCATCTACAGCACGTCGCTCGCACCGGTGCTCTCCGAGGCGCCCGGCTGGCTGCGGCCGATTCTGGGCCACATGCTCGTCGACCAGAACTACGCCTCGACGATGACCAAGGGCCGCTTCCGAACCGACGTCGACGTCATTCCCTACTACGTGGGGGCGTGGCTCGGCCTGGCGAGCGTCTGGCAGCTCTCCTCGATCGCGGGTGCGCTTCTCGGCCCGCTGATTCCGCCGTCGTGGGGACTCGAGTTCGCCGTGCCGCTCGTCTTCCTCGCGATGCTGGCCCCGACGCTGAAGGACTCGGTCGCCGTCAGCGTCTGTATCGTCACGGCTGTCGCCTCGGCGGTACTCGTGCCGCTGCTGCCGATGCAGAGCGGGCTCGTGGTGGCGATCCTCGTCGGCATGCTCTACGGGGCGTGGCGCGACCGTCCCGCTGCCGAGCGCGAGGCCTCGTGAGCGCCCAGGCCCAGTTCTGGGTGCTCATCGTCACGCTCGCAGTGGGTACTTGGCTGATGCGCAGCCTGCCGATCATGCTGCACGGTCACGTCCCGCACCCACCGTGGCTCGAGCGATTCCTCAAGCACGTGCCCGTCGCGGCCCTCACCGCACTCGTGATCCCGAGCTCGCTCTACGTGCATTCGGGAAGCACCTACTCGGTCGCACCCGCGAGGATCGTCGCCGCAGGTGCTGCGATGTTCGTCGCGCTGCGCACAAAGAATGTGCTGGCGACGCTCGTTGTGGGGATGGCCGTGCTGTGGCTCGGCCAGTGGGCGCTCTCGGCGATCGCCTAGTCGCGCGAAGGCTCGTCGATCTCGCGGCCGGCGTCCTCGTCGGCAGACGTGGCAGGTGCCTCCTCGGCGTCCTGCCAGTCGACCCAGTCGACGCCGCTCGCGTGGATGTAGGCGTGGACCGCACTGCCGATGGTCGGGTACAGGTTGTCTTTGCCGATCCGGTCGAGCAGGCCATAGCGCTGAAGCTGCTCGGCGACGGGGTGCTTGATCTCGGCGATCGCGAACTCGATGCCGCGCTTGTCCAGGTCGTCGAGGAGTTCGGCCAGGATGTCGGCCGCCGTCGTGTCGACGTCGATCATGGGCTCGGCGCAGAGGACGAAGCGGCGCACCGGCGTCGGCGCCGACTTGATGTGGCCGAGCACCCGGTGCCGGAAGATGCCGGCGTTGGCGAAGAACAGCGGCGCGTCGAAGCGGAACAGCAGGAGTCCCGGGACCTGCTCGGCATCGGTGAAGTCGGTGATGTCGTGGTAGCCCTTCACGCCCGGCACGCGGCCGAGCACCGCGTCGTGCGGCCACCACTGGCGGCGGATGAAGTTCAGCATCGAAAGGCCGACCGCCAGGAACACGCCCGGCAGTACGCCCAGCGCGAGCACGCCGAGCAGGCTGGCCAGCGACAGCACGAACTCGGTGCGTCGCATGTTCCAGAGCCGCACGGTACCGGAGACGTCGGCGAGCTCGAACCCCGCCGAGACCACCACAGCGGCCAGCACCGAGATCGGCAGCGTCTTGAGCAGCCATGGCGTGACTACCAGCATCGCCCCAAGCACGATTGCGGCGACGACCCCGGAGAGCTGCGACTTGGCGCCGGCCGACTGGTTGATCGCGGTCCGTGTCTGGCTGCCGCTCACGGGGAAGCCCTGGAACAGCCCGACGGCGAGGTTGGCGACGCCGAGCGACGTGAACTCCTCGTCGGCGTCCACGCTCGTAGCCGAAGCGCCCCGCGAACGACTGCGACAGCACGCTGGTGTCGGTCAGCGAGAGGATGGCGACGCCGAATGCGCCGGCCACCAGTGCGAGGATCTGCGGACATCCCGACCGCGGGAAAACTGGGGTGCGGCAATCCCTGCGGCAGGACTCCGACGGTCGCAACGCCGTACTGCTGCAGCTGGAGGACGGCCGACGCGATCGTCCCCGCCACGACGACCACCAGCGGCCCCGGGATCTTGGGTGCGAGCACTCGCAACGCGAGGATGATCACGAGCGAAGAGACACCCAGGGTCGCAGCCACCGGATTGATGGCGCCGAGACCCTTGAAGAACTCGACGATCTGCAGAAAGACGCCCTCGGCAGGTGCCTTGTATCCGAACAACTTCGGCAGCTGGCTCACGACGACCACGACCGCGATCCCGTTCATGTAGCCAAGCCTCACCGGCTTGGAGAGCAGCGCCGCGACGAAGCCCAGCCGAGCGACTCCTACCACGAGCGACATGACGCCCACGAGGAGCGCGAGCATGCCGGCCAGGGCGACCCGCTGGGAGGGATCGGCGAGCGCGAGCGGGATGATCGCCGCAGCCACGAGCGGCGCGGTCGAGGAGTCCGGGCCCATGACCAGCACGCGCGAGGGGCCGAACACCGCGTAGACGAGCAGCGGGATCAAGCTCGCGTAGAGGCCGTAGACCGGAGGCAGCCCCGCGAGCTCGGCGTAGGCCATGCCGACGGGAACCAGCGCCGCGGCGAGCACCAGTCCGGCAACGAGGTCAGCGGGCAGCCACTTCGCGCCGGTAGGCGACGAGCGAACGCGCGCCCGGCATCCACCGCAGCAACGACTTCACCGGTGCTCACCCCCTCCCCGCACGACTCTCGGCTGTCAGTCGGCCTTGTCAGCGCCCCGGCTCGTGGCCCGCGCGCTTCGCCGAGACCTCCATGAGCACGCGCCTGGGCGTCGATGCGCGCTTCGCCTTCCTCGGCACGTATGCGCGTGTACGTGCCCTCGGAGTCCATGCGACGCGCCTTGACGTTGTCGTCGAGGTAGCACTGCAGGATCTCGTCGCGCAGCCGTGAGATGAGCGCCGGGTCGTTGACCGGCGCGAGCACCTCGACGCGGCGGTCGAGGTTGCGCCGCATCAGGTCGGCGCTGCCGATAAGCACGGTGGGCTCGCCGTCGTTCTCGAAGAAGTAGATGCGCGTGTGCTCGAGGAACCGGCCGACGATGCTCGTCACCGTGATGTTGTCGCTGAATCCGGGCACCCCGGGGCGCAGGATGCACATGCCGCGCACGATGAGGTCGACCCGCACCCCCGCCTGCGACGCCTGGTAGAGCAGCTTGACCACGTCACGGTCCACGAGCGAGTTCATCTTCAGGATCATCCTGGCCGGCCTGCCGGCACGCGCGAGATCCATCTCCCGGCGTATCAGCTCGCTCGAGTCCCTGCCGAATGGTCACCGGCGCCACCAGGAAGCTCTCGTAGGAGTTCTGCTCGGCGTAGCCGGTGAGGTAGTTGAAGAGCTCGCTCGCGTCCTCGCCCATGGTCTCGTCGGTGATGAGCAGGTCGAGGTCGGTGTACTGGAGCGCCGTGGCGACGTTGTAGTTGCCGGTGCCCACGTGCAGGTAGCGGCGGACACGGTCGCCCTCCTTGCGGACGATGAGCGCGACCTTGCTGTGGGTCTTCAGTCCGAGCACGCCGTAGACCACGTGCACGCCCGCCTGCTCGAGCTTTCGCGCCCAGCCGATGTTGCTCTCCTCGTCGAAGCGCGCCTTGAGCTCGACGAGCGCCGCGACCTCTTTGCCGTTCTCGGCGGCGTCGAGCAGCGCCTCGACCACCGGGGAGTCGCGGCCCACGCGGTAGAGGGTCATCTTGATGGCGAGCACCTGGGGGTCCTCGGCGGCCTGCTGGAGCAGCTTGACGAACGGCTCGAACGAGTCGAACGGGCGGTGGAGCATGATGTCGTGCTCGCGAATGGCGGCGAAGAGGTCGGAGTGCTCCTCGTCCTCGCGGCTGGGCAGCGGCGCCGGCCTGAACGACGGGTCCTTGAGGTCGGGACGGTCGATCTTGTAGAGCTCCATGAGGTTGCTCGCGCCGATCGGCGGCTTGACCACCACCAGGTCGTCGAGGTCGAGCTTGAGGTTCTCGGCGAGCGTGTCGCGAACGAAGTCCGGCAGCTCGGGCGTGACCGTGACGCGGACGACCGAGCCGAAACGGCGACGGCGTACGCCCTCCTCGATGGTCTCGAGCAGGTCCTCGGCCTCGAGCTCCTGGATGGCGATGTCGGCGTCGCGCGTCACGCGGAACGGGTGCGCCTCGACCACTTCCATTCCAGGGAAGATCGCGCCGAGGTGCGCGGTGACGAGCTGCTCGAGCCAGACGAAGTGGTACGCGCGACCGCCCTTCTCGGCACCCTTGATCTCGCACGAGGGTCCCGCGCCCGCTGCCGAGCAGATCGGCACCAGCCGAGGCAGGGCCCGAGGCATCTTGACCCGGGCGAAACGCTCTTCGCCGTCGGGCGTGCGAATGAGCACGGCGAGGTTCAGGCTCATGTTCGAGATGTGCGGGAAGGGCCGGGCCGGGTCGAAGGCGAGCGGCGTCAGAACCGGGTACACCACGTCGTCGAAGTAGCCGTCGGCGTACTCCCGCTGCTGCTCGTCGAGCTCGTCGTAGCCGAGCACGTAGATGCAGTTCTCGGCGAGTTCGTCGCGCAGCTGACTGTAGAGTCCGCGTCCGCGCATGATGAGCTGGCGCGCGGACTCGCGCACGATCGCCAGCTGCTCGGCAGGGGTCAGGCCGTCGGCCGACAGCCCGCGGACGCCCGCCTGCACCTGCTGCTTGAGACCGGCGACGCGGACCATGTAGAACTCGGCGAGGTTGGAGCTGAAGATCGAGAGGAACTTGACGCGCTCAAGCAGCGGGTTGTCGGGATCCTCGGCCTCTTCGAGCACTCGTTCCTGGAACGAGAGCATGCTCAGCTCGCGGTTGAGGTAGAGCGAGGCGTCGTCGAGGTCGGCCGCTGCGTCGTCAGGAGCGGGCGCGGGCGCAGCTGCCGGCGCGGGCGCAGCGGCGGTCGGTGCCGGGGTGGTGGTCGGCGCGGGGGTGGCGACGGCTGGTGCCGGGCTTACCGTCGCCGGCTCTGCCGGCGTGACGCCTCCGTCGGTGGGCTCGCTCATCACTGTCTCCTGCTCGTTCGCGCTTGTTTCGGTTGCTGCCGGCGGCGCGCTCTCGCGACGGCCGAAAGGCCACCATCTCATGCGACCTCCTCGGGATACGCGGTTCGGACAACCACGGAACGGCCGAACACCTCTTCGAAGAGGTCCTTCTTCTTCTCCACGCCGTAGATCTCGGCATGCAGGTCGTGTGTGCTGAAGACGGTCAGACACGTCTGGGCGCCGTCGTCCACCGCGTCCACGCGCTCGATGCGGGCGCCTCGTCCGCGGTCGAGCCCGTCTGCGATCCGCAGGATGGCGGCCAGCGAGCGCACCCTGTGCCGGTCCGGCGGATCGAGCGTGGCCCACGACTCGTGCGCTCGCTTCGGGAGCGACTTGGTGTGGTACCGGGCGATCGACGCCACCATGGCCATCTCTCGGCGGGTGAACAGGGGGAGGTTCGCGTGCAGGATCAGGTGGTAGCTGTGCTTGTGGTGCCGATCGTAGGCGACATAGTAGCCGACATCGTGCAGCATCGCGGCGGCCTGAAGCAGCGCGCGTCCGTCCGGATCGATGTGCAGCGCCTCCTCAAGCTGGTCGAAGAGCGAGAGCGCGAGGCGCGTGACCTGCTCGGCATGCTCGCGGTCGTAGCGGTAGCGCGCGCCCAGATCGCGAACGGCCTGGAGCTGGTCGACCTTCTGACCGATGGCGCCCTCGCTTGCCAGCGTATCGAGGATGATCCCCTCGCGGATGCCCCGCGCGTTCACCAGCACGCTGGATGCGCCGAAGAGCTTCATGACCTCGGCGAGCACCAGCGTGCCGGGGAGCACCACGTCGACGCGTTCGGCGGGCATGCCGGGCAGTCTGAGCCGCTCGGCGGCATCGCTGTGACTCAGGATTCCGAGGAGCTGCATGACCTCGGCCCGCTCGATCTCCAGCCCATGGAGCGACTCGTAGCGCCGCCCGCGCATCCCGGCGACGACCGCGGCGACGGTGGTGACCGCCCCGCCGGAGCCGACGAGCGGGTGGACGCCTGCGGTCAGCAGGTCCACGCCGTCGCGCAGGGTCCGGCGGACGTGGCGCTTGAGCCGCTTGAAGGCCTCGTCGGAGATGGGGTCCTCGGCGATGAAGCGCTCCGCCAGCACGCGCGCGCCGAGCCGCAGCGACGCGATCTCGACCGGCTCGCCGTCGACGGCCTGCACGATCTCGACCGACCCGCCGCCGATGTCGACCGCCGCCGAGAACGGCGCCTCCCCCACCTGCGCTGCCGCGCTGAGCCAGACCAGCCGGCCTTCCTCTTCCGCCGAGACGACCTCGATGTCGATGCCGGACTCGGCGAGGACGCGGGAGACGAACTCCCCGCCGTTGCTCGCCCGACGCACCGCCTCGGTCGCGATCGCGCGCACGTCCGACACGCCGAGACTGACGCCGATGTCACGCATGGCGGTCAGCGCCTCGATCGTGCGGTCGATGGCTTCGGGGTCGAGCATCCCGGTCGCGTCGAGTCCCTGTCCGAGGCGCGTCATCGCCTTCTCGTCGTCGATGACGTGATGCGCGCCGCCCACGGGGACCTCGACGACGATCGAGCGTACGGAGTTGGTGCCGATGTCGATCGCCTGGAAGCGGCTCATCGCGCCAGCTCAGCGGCGTCGGCGGGCACATCCGAGACCGGCGCGGAATCGGCGGTCGGCGTCGGCACCGGGGCGGCCTCAAGCGCGGCCTGCGTCTGAACCGGGGCGGGCGCCACGTCCTGCTCGTCCGCAGGATCGATCGCGTGCGGAGTCGTGGCGGCGTTCGGCGCCTCCGCAGCCATGGATGCCTCCGGCATGGTCGGGCGCGCGGCCGCCCACGGCTCGGCGCCGACCACGATCGGTGGATCGATCGCATAGCCGCCGAAGTCGGCGATCGGGATCTCCAGGGGCGGCGGCTCTACTTCGCCGACGACCGCCAGCGCCTGGGGCTCGGCGGCTGCGGCCGGGCCGCCGCTGTCGGCGGCAACACCCTCGGCCACGTCGCTTCGCACCGGCTCCGGCTCGGCGGGACGCGAGAGCGGCAACAGCAGCGCAGGCAGCAGCTTGCCGGCTGGGTACTCCTTGGCGAGCTTGGCGAACTGCGCGAACTCGCGCCGTGCCCGCTTCGCGAGCAACGCCTCGACGTCGCCCAGGCCCTCGTCGCTCACCCCTGCGGCCAGCGCTGCCGCCCGGCGCTCGGGTTCTCGCACCATGTCGAGGAAGACGTGCAGGTCGTGCAGGTCACCGAGCTCGTCCTGGAACGCGGTCAGCGTCTCGTGCAGCGAGTCGAAGTCGTCACCGTAGCAGGGCGCGAACACCTCGACGGCGTAGCGCAGGCGCTTGAAGGTGATACGCAGCGCATGCTGCGCCTCGATGTTGGCCTCGTCCAGCGCGCTCGGCATCAGCGCGTAGACCGCCGAGATCCTCTCGGCGACCGCTGCGTGCGCGAACGTGGACAGCGACCGCTGCGATTCCGCGCCCCGCTCGGGCGCTCGCACCATCTTGGCGAACGACCGGCGGCTCTCGGCGAGGTCGAGTCCGGCCAGCGCGTGCCGCAGCAGCTCGAGTTCGCGGACGCGCTGCCCCATGCGGTAGCCGATGAGGAACGCCACCGCATGCCGGCCCTCCGGCTCGAGGCTGCGGTTGAGGCGCGAGAACGCCTCGATGAAGACGTCGGAGTCGCGCACGGGCCCCAAGCGCGCGCGTCACACGCCGAACGCGCTTGTACCACGCCGAGAAGGCCGCCGGCGGGTAGAGCGGCGCCAGCAGCCGCATCGACTCGCGCAGCCGACGCGACGCCACTCGCATGTCGTGCACCGCGTCCATGTCTGTCCCGCCGCTCGCCGCGGCTTCGAGCTCGAAGAGCGGCTCGGCCTTCGCGAGCAGGATCGCAGGCGCGGCCTGCCTGAGCGGTGAGTACGCGTCGACACCGTCGACGGCGAAGCGCTGGTCCATGTGGCTCTCTTTCGATGTCAGTCAAGCGCGTCGGCGACCGGCCTGACCGCCATCCGCGCCTCGGAGTTCTCCCCTAGAGTGTTCCCATCTCATGCTACCGTTCGGCGAGGCCTCGTGCCGCGCAGTCTGAGTACGAAATCCCGCTGGATGGGGAAGGACTAGAGCGCACGAGCGAATCCTGCGGCATCGCGCTCGTCCTCACGTCTGAAGCGAAGGAGCTCCGTCCATGGGCACGCCGAAGAAGCCGGAACCGAAGTCCGCCGCGAACAAGAAGGCCGTTCCGAAGCCGACGCCGGTGGCTCCCGTACCGCTCAAGTACGAGGCGCTCCTTCCCCACTCCACCCCGGCGGAGCGCGTCAGCCGCGGGAAGGCGACCCGCCAGGAGACCCCGCGGCGCAGCCAGGGCTTCTGGGAGCCGTGGCCCAACCGACCCGATCCGGTCTCGCTGCTTGAGGAGCAGGCGGCGACCCGATGGGACGGAGCTCGTCCCGATCCGACACGGACGCATGCTCGCCTCGCCGTTCGCGTTCTTCCGCGGCGGCGCCTACATCATGGCCTCGGACCTCGCCACCACGCCGCGGACGGGCATCAAGGTCCAGGCGTGCGGGGACGCTCACCTGGTGAACTTCGGCATCTTCTCGGCGCCTGACCGTAGTCTGGTGTTCGACATGAACGACTTCGACGAGACGCTCCCCGGCCCGTGGGAGTGGGACGTCAAGCGGCTCGCGGCGAGCTTCGAGGTCGCGATGCGGGAGCGGGGCATGGAGCCCGCCATGCGGCGCGACATCCTGGTCACGGTCGTGCGCGAGTACCGCGAGAGCATCGCGGCCTTCGCCGAGATGACCAACCTCGACGTGTGGTACGCCCGTATGAGCACGGACGCGCTCCTCGACAAGCTGAAGGCCGAAGCCGCGAAGCGCGATGCGAAGCTGGCGGCCAACCTGCTGGCCAAGGCGCAATCCAAGAACAGCCTGCGGGCGCTCGACAAGCTCACGATCACCGTCGACGGTGAGCCGCGGATCGTCAGCAAGCCACCACTGATCATGCCAGCAGCCGAACTGCTCAAGGGCGAGTCGCTCGAAGCGTTCAACGCCACCATCCACGAGTTCCTGCAGAACTACGCCATGAGCCTTCCGGACGACCGCCGACGGCTACTCGCGGAGTACGAGTTCCGTCAGATCGCCCGCAAGGTCGTCGGGGTCGGGAGCGTCGGGCTGCGATCGTGGATCGTGCTCGCCACGGGTCGCGACAACAACGATCCGCTCTTCTTGCAGCTCAAGCAGGCCGAGGCCTCCGTGCTCGAGCGCTTCGTCGGTCGCAGCAAGTACCGCAATCACGGCCGCCGGGTCGTCGAGGGCCAGCGGCTGACGCAGGCGGCGAGCGACGTGATGCTCGGCTGGTACAAGGTGCTCGCGTTCGACGGCAAGGTCCACGACTTCTACGTCCGTCAGCTGTGGGACGGCAAGGCGTCGTTGGACGTCAGCGTCATGCCCGTCTCGCTGTTCGGGACGTACGCGCACATGTGCGGCTGGACGCTGGCGCGTGGCCACGCTCGCACGGGCGACCGAATCGCCCTCGCTGCGTATCTCGGAACGAGCGACGTCTTCGACAACGCTATCGCGGACTTCGCGGTCGCCTACGCCGATCAGAACGAGCGGGACTTCGAGGCGATGCAGGCCGCGTCACGCCTCAGGTCGCATCGAGGCCGAGATGGGCGTGTGAGCTGCTCGCCGACGCGACCGCGGAGCCTGAGACCGCGACGCGCGACGGCTACTTGGTCGCGGGGGTGGTCCTGACCCCGACGGGCGATCCCACCGGGACGCGCGAGCCGGGGGCCGGCAGCTGGTCGACCACGATGTCGTCCATGCTCATTCCCTCGTAGACGGTGTAGACCTGCGTGAGCAGGTACACCTCGAGGACGTCAGTGGACGCGTCGCGAAGCGACTTGCCGACCACATCGGGCACGACCGCGCCGCTGCTGCCGCGTCCCAGCGAGACGAAGACCACCACCGGCTGACCGGTCATGACGGGTTCGCCGGCCCGCGGCATCTGCCCGACGATTCGTCCGAAGTCCACCGAGTCGCTCAGCTGCTCGTAGACGACCGGCGTGAGCATGGCCTGACGCAGCTTGTACTGCGCGACGAGCGTCGAGTCCATGGAGACGTTCGGGACTACCGTGGCACTCGGGGTGACGGCAACCAGGAGGTGGGCCGCCGATCCGGGAGGCACCTCGACCCCACTGGACGGCAGCTGACTGATGACCACGCCGCTCTGGTAGTCGGTATCCACGGCAGTCGCCATCGTCGCGACCCGCAACTCGGCGGTTTCAAGGCGGTCAACGGCGACAGGAACGGTGAGTCCCGTGACGCTCGGAACCGCCACTTTGGCGCGTTGTGCCCCCCACGCGCCCACGCCGACCCCGAGTGTCATGAGCAGGGCAAACGCGATCAGCGCGAACATCAGGTATCGCGACCTGCGGCGCCTGCCTTCCCCGTCCGGCCCGGACGCCGCGGTCTCGTCGGCGGACAGGGCGGTGTCCGTGAAGCTCTCATCGGTCTGCTCCAGCTCCGCCGATTCCTCGCTCACAACTTCCACCCGCCTTCCATCGCCGAGGCCTGCCGCATCGTCCCTAGGGTATCGCGGTCAGTACGACTGCCGCCAGCGCCAGTCCCACGCCGAACGCTTGATGACGTTTGAGCCGCTCGCCAAGCACCATCCGCGCCAGCAGCATCGTCGCAACCGGATAGAGCGATCCCACGACAGATGCAACGGCGAGAGGGCCGATCCGGATGGCGCTGATCATCGTGATGTTGGCGCCGGCGTCCAACAGCCCGGCCGTGGCGGCCATGCGCACCGCAGGAACGTCGAGCGACATCGATCGGCGGCGTGCGACGAGGGCGACGCCCATCACCACGGTGCCCACGACGCGCGCGATCAGAAGCGGGGCGAATCCGCTGGCCGGCATCGTGAGGGACAGCGAAACAAGCGACGCTGCGAAGCTGGCGCCCGCAAGGACCGACAGCGCGACGGCGAGCGGTGGCATGCCGTGCTCCTCGACGGTGCCGGTCGTCGTGCTGACGATGATCACGGCGACGAGCGCCAGGGCCAGCCCGGCAAGCGTGACCGGCTTGAGTTGGACGCCGCGCGCGAGGTCGAACAGTGCCGGACCTGCGCCGCTCAGCGCGGCGGTGATCGGGGCGACGATACTCATGCGGCCGATGGCCAGGGCTGCGTACAGAGCGATGATTCCGACCGTGCCCGCCAGACCGGATGCGGCACCCCACACCAGATCGGTGCTCGTCACCGCTTCTGGCCGAAGGGCGAACAGCAGCACCGCGAAGACCACGACGCCGACCGCGTACACGACGCCCGTGACAGCGAGCGCCGGACTCCTCCGGCTCGCCAGCCCGCCGAAGAAGTCACCGCTGCCGAAGAGAGCCGCGGTGGCGACGCCGAGCAGGGCGGTCAGCATGTTACTTCCGCCCGGCCTTCTTGCGGTCGGTCGCGCTCAGGATGCGCTTGCGAAGCCGGATGCTCTTGGGTGTGATCTCGACCAGCTCGTCGTCCTCGATGTACTCCAGCGCCTCTTCGAGCGTGAAGATGATCGGCGGGTGCAGGACGATGGCCTTGTCGGCCGAGGAGGTACGCATGTTGGTGAGCTGCTTGGCCTTGGCGACGTTCACCACGAGGTCGCCTTCCTTGGCTGCCTCGCCGACGATCATGCCTTCGTAGCACATGACGGTCGGGCCGATGAACATCTTGCCTCGCGTCTGCAGGGTATCGAGAGCGAAGGCCGCCGACTTCTCCGTGGCGTTCGCGATCATCGAACCGTTCTGGCGACCGCCGAGATCACCCTTGTACGGTCCGTACTCGCTGAAGTGGTGGAAGAGCACGCCCTCGCCGCGTGTGGCGTTGAGGATGCGGGTACGCAGGCCCATGACGCCTCGGGTCGGGATCTTGAACTCGAGGTGCGTGCGCTCCTCGCGCAGAACCATGTCCTTCATCTCGCCGGAGCGTGAGCCGAAGATCTCGATGACCTTGCCGGCGAACTCGCTGGGAACGTCGACGACCGCCTGCTCGATCGGCTCCATCTTCTTGCCGTGCTCGTCCTTCTTGATGATGACCTGAGGCCGGCCCACCTGGAACTCGTAGCCTTCTCGGCGCATGGTCTCCATGAGTACCGAGAGGTGCAGGACGCCTCGGCCGGCGACCTCCATACCGCTCTTGTCCTCGGTCTCCGTGATGTTCATCGAGATGTTGGACTCGGCCTCGCGCTCAAGGCGCTCCTTGATCTGACGGCCGCCGACGATCTTGCCTTCCTGCCCGATGAGCGGGCTGGTCGACGCGGCGAACACGATCGACATCGTGGGCTCTTCGACGTGGATCGGGTCGAGCTGGACCGGCTCGATGCGGCAGGTGAACATGTCGCCGATGTCGGCATCCTCGATGCCCACGACCGCGCAGATGTCACCGGCGTGGACCTCCTGCGCCTGCTGGCGGCCCATGCCCTCGAAGGTGAAGAGGTCCTTGATGTTGGCCTGGTAGCGGCTGCCGTCGTTCTTGATCACGAGGATGCGCTCGCCGTTGTGCAGCGTGCCCGAGAAGACGCGGCCGATGCCGATTCGGCCCGACGAAGTTGGAGTAGTCGATGGTGCAGACCTGCATCGCGACCGGACCGTCGACGTCGACGTCGGGCGCCGGGATGTTCTTGATGATGGAGTCGAGCAGCGGCACCATGTCCATGTTGTCGTCATCGGGCTCGTAGCGCGCATAGCCGTTGACGGCACTGGTGTAGATGACCGGGAAGTCGAGCTGCGAGTCATCGGCGCCAAGGTCGAGCATGAGCTCGAAGACCTCGTCGATGACCTCGTGCGGGCGGGCGCCGGGGCGGTCGATCTTGTTGACGACGACCATCGGCTTGAGGCCGTGCTCGAGCGCGTGCTTGAGCACGAAGCGCGTCTGCGGCATCGCGCCTTCGAAGGCGTCGACGATCAGCAGGCAGCCGTCGGCCATCTTGAGCACGCGCTCGACCTCGCCACCGAAGTCGGCGTGGCCGGGCGTGTCGATGACGTTGATCTTGGTGTCGTTGTAGCGGATCGAGATGTTCTTCGCGAGGATCGTGATGCCGCGCTCGCGCTCTTGGTCGTTGGAGTCGAGAACGCGCTCCGCGACCTGCTGGTTGTCTCGGAATACGTGGGTGGTCTGCAGGAGCCGGTCGACCAGCGTGGTCTTGCCGTGGTCGACGTGGGCGATGATGGCGATGTTACGAACGTCGTTCTGCCGCATGATGCTCCGATGCTTCTGAAGTGGGTGCGCCCCGCTTGGGACGCATTGAGCGCAAGGGCGTAGTGTAGCACGCACACTGGTCATACCCTTTCCGGGCCAGGCGACCCCTCCCACGGAACCCCACTTCTCGCGTACTATGAAGAGGCATGAAAGCAATCCGTGACCGTCAGGAAGGGCGGCGGCGTGTCAGACGAAGGCGCCAGCAGCACAGATGAGGTGACACCCGACACCGAAGCGAGTCCCCAGAACCGGCGCGGAGCCACTTTCTGGGCGACGCTGGCGGCGATCTTGGTCGACCGCGATCGTGCTCCTCATCGTCCTCACTCAGTGCGTTCCGCGTGTACCCAATGTGGTCGGGCTCTCTGAGCGGCAGGCCTCGGCGCGACTCATGAGTGCGGGCTATCAGGTGGGCACCGTGAGCAGGGCTCTCATGCCCAAGACCCCCGTTGGCCAAGTCGCCGAGCAGTACCCGGCCGCGGACGCGATCTTCGCACGGGGCAGATCCGTGGACCTGGTGGTGGCGCTCGGCGCGGACGTCGTCAAGGTGCCCAACGTCATCGGTCTCGACACCCCGGCCGCCGAGCTGTTGCTCTCGGCCAAGGACTTGGTCATGCAGGCCTCGGGCCAGTACAGCGCCACCATTCCCGCCGGTGCGGTGATGAGCCAGGACCCCACTGCCGGCACGAAAGTGCGCGTCGAAATCCCAGGTTCAGGTGGTCGGTTTCGCTCGGCATCGAACCCGAGTTGGGTTCGGGCAGCGAATCGTCGGCGGGGTCCGGAAGCTCGTCACTCCGGCGGCTCAAGCACGTCGGCGGACGATGCACCCGGATCGAACTGCACCGCGAGCTATCCCAATGCCGAAGTCTGGGCGAGCGGGGGCGACATCTACATCCGCCTCACGCCCGGGTCGGGCTCGCGAAGGCTCACCAGCGGCTCCGCGTGGGACAGCGGCCCGATTCTCGCGCCGAGCGCCAAGTACGTGGTGTTCATGCGCGCGCCGTCGAGCGGGCAAGAGTCCCAACGGTGTCGGTCGGGTCTGTCTGACGAACTTCGCCGTCACGATGCTCAAGATGCCGGCAACGCCTCCGCTCTCACCGCAGACGGTGACCTATGGCTCGCCCAGGTTCGCGCCGAGCCCCACGGGAACAGCTCCGGATAGCGACTGGATCGTCACGCCGCAGTACCCGAGTGACGGGTCGCACGCCATCGCCGGAGGTCCCGGGAGGCTGCTGGTCACCAATGTTCCCGCCGGATCGACCTGGGTTTCGAAGAACGTCCTGTTCACGCCCACTCCAGGCACGAAGCTCTCGCGCTCCTCCAAGGCGGGATGCGTCAAGGTCACCGCTCCCACGGAGGTGGGGTGCGCAACTTCAACGCCCATACCGGCATGTACACGCGCTAGCTCGGAATCCGCCCGACGCGGCCGTCGACTCAGCGCAGCACGAGATCGGCGTAGACGGGAAGGTGGTCTGAGGCCCTGCTCGGCACCGCCACCAGCGCCTCGAGCTTCCAGTGTCGACTGAACGCGAAGTGGTCCAGGCCGCGGTTGGGCCTCACGCTTGGGAAGCTGTCCGGCGGGTGCTCGATCACCTCAAGCAGCTCGGACAGCGGCGCCAGCTCGCTCGCGAGGCAGTTCAGGTCGCCCGCGAGCACGAGCGGGACGTCACGCGGGAGGTTCTCGGCGAGAAACGCTATCTGCGCGGTGCGAGTCTTGCGCCCCAGCGACAGGTGCGTGGACACGAACGTGATCGTCGTGTCGTCCACCAGTAACTCGGCGACGAGCGCCCCTCGGCTCTCCATCCCGCTGGGCAGCTGAAGGTTGTGCGTCGAGGTGAGCATGCCCTCAGGCGCCATGATGACGTTGCCAAGTGAGTGCACCCAGCGCACAGTGGTTCGCCTCGAAGGAGTGAGCCATGTCGAGACTGCGGGCGATCTCGCGCGGCTGGTCCCACAGCCCCCGGATCTGCCAGACCTCGTTCATGCCGACGACGTCGGGCGCGATGCGCTCGATGACGCGCGCGATCCGGCGGTTGGAGACCCAGCCGTCCACGCCTTCGCCATGACGGATGTTGTAGGTCAGGAATCGCACGTGTGCTCCCTGTTCGGCCTCGGGGCGCGCAGACTGAAGATGCCCGTTCACGATACCCGACGAACCGTCGAGCGCCGCCGAGCTACTCCGAGTCGGGCACCACGAGTTCGAGCAGGCAGCGCGGGGAGCCCGCGATCCCGCGGCGGTCGAGGAACGTCGAGGTCGAGCCCCGCTCCCTCGAAGGTCCCCTCGTCGACCGCGGCCGCAATCTCGCAGAGCGTGTCGACCTCCTCGGCGGGCAGTCCAAGGCTGCGCCACGCGTTCTCGAGCGGGCAGGCGGACATGCTCAGCACGAGCCGGCCCTCCTCGAGCTCCTCGATTGCGGGCTCGAACAGCGCACCTTCACATGGGGAGCCTTCGACGAAGATGCGGCCGACCTCGGCCAGGTCGCCGGCCTCGGCGGCCGCAGCGTACTTGCGCCCCGTCTCGAGACCTCGGCGATACGTCGCCCGCTTCATGATCTCTATCGCGGCCTCGCGACCTATCTCAGCCGCGAGCTCCGAGTAGATGTAGGCGTACATGTAGGCGCGGTTCTCAAACGCGGCGCGCGTCTGGGCGCGGGACTCCTCCAACGCCGCCTCGAGCTCCTCGATGGTCAGCTCTGCACTCATCAAGCGGTCGTCGGCTCTGGCTGCGGCTCGAGCTGAGCAGGCACTTCGTCGTGCGCCTCGCCATGGCCACCGGGGTGAACCTCCATCGGCTTGATGCCGAAGAAGTCCATCGTGCACGGCATGTCGATGTGAGCCGCGAGGTACAGGTGCACCGTGGTCAGGATGATGAACAGCCAGTTGATGATGTAGTGGAGCGTTCGCATCGCCCACACGCCGGTGCCGCCAAGAAGGCTCGCGGTCACGCCATACAGGCTCACGCTGACGATCGGGACTTGGTAGCGCCAGATGAACAGGCCGGTGAGCGCCTGCGCGACCATCATGACCAGGAACATCGCGTAGGCCATCTTCTGCATGACGTTGTACTTGGCGACGTGCGGCTTGCTGTCGCTGAAGTAGCCGTAGTACGCCAGGACGCCGAGCATGGAGGCGATGTCCTTGCGGCCGATGGAGAACTCGCGCCAGTCCGCATTGGTCTTGGAGAAGAACGCGTACCAGACGCGCCAGACCAGGATCACGATGACGATGATCATGAACACGTAGTGGGTGTTTCGCATGATCACGCGGTTGCTTACGAAGAACGGGAAGCGCAGGTACATGCCGGTGAAGCCCAGGATGATCATTGACGTCATGTGTCCGGCATGCAGCCACTTGGGAGTCGCGGGGGGACGCTCGTCGTGCTCGGGCCAGTGCCCCTCGATGAACGACCGACGGAATCGACCCGTGTAGATGTAGAGCGAGAAGTGAAAGAGCAGGAAGAGCACGACAACGACGTAGAGCGCCGTGAAGACGACGTCGAGCCAGACGTTGATTTCCACCAGATTCATGAAGCCTTACCCCCTTGGTCACGGCGACACTTTGCCGCCGCTTGCATTGTTCGACGCCGCTGGTTGGTACCCTTGCGCCCTTCCCCGAATAACTCAGGTTCACTTTACCTACAAACGCAGGCGACGCGCCACATGCCCCAAGGTAGCCAGAACCGCCTAATCGAGCCCTTCTCGGGCGACCGGACACGTCATGCAGTGACAGCCGCCACGGCCCTTGCCGAGCTCGGAACCGTCGATCTCGAGCACCTCGATGCCGGCTTCACGCAGGTTGGCGTTGGTGCGCGTGTTGCGAGCGTATGCGACCACGACGCCCGGCTCGATGGCGACCACGTTGTTCGCATCGTCCCACTGCTCGCGTGCTGCCTGGAACGCGTCGCCACCGGTCGGGAATCACTCTGAGCTCTGAGACACCGAGCGCGTCCGCGATTGCCGGCAGCAGCCCCTGCCTCCTCGGTGATGTCGAAGGCGCTCCCGTCATCGCCCGGTCGCAGGCTGAAGACCTGCATCTGTTCGATGACCTGGGGGTAGACGGTGACCGCGTCACGGTCGAGGAACCCGATGACCGTGTCGAGGTGCATGTAGGCGCGAGCGAGTTCCATGCGGCACGCGATGATGCGCTCGGCCTGGCCACTGGCGAAGAGCGCGCGGGCGATGTGCTCGACCATGCGACCGGTGCTGCGCTCCCCCATCCCGATCAGCACGGTCTTGTTGCCGATCGGCATGACGTCGCCGCCCTCGAGCGAGGCGCCGTGGCCGAAGTCCTCGACCGCGAACCGTTCGGAGTCACCCGCCGGTGGATACCAGAAGTCGAACTCCGCGCCCATGAACCGGGGGTGGTGCCGGTATATCTCGGAGACATTGGAGACCTCGAGGCGCCGCGCGTGCCAGAACAGCGGCGGCAGAATCACTCCCCCGTAGATCCACGCCGAGGAGTCGCGCATGAACAGCGTGTTGGGCAGCGGCGGGAGCACGAACGAGTCAGACGTCGACATGAGCGCGCCGAGCGAATGACGGTTGAGTGCCTTCAGGTCCAGACCGTCGAGTCTCGGAGATGAGCAGACCGCCGACGAGGATCTCGGCGAGGCGCTCGGGCACCTGCGCGAACAGCCATCCCTGCAGCTCCTCGACCAGGGAAAGCCCCACCGTGAACGAGGAGACCGCGCGCTCAACGATGTGCCGTCGCGCGTCGTCGCTCGCGGCGAGCGTCTCTGCGAGCAACTGCTGAAGGTAGAGCACCTCGACGCCGCGGTCGCGCAAGACGTCGGTGAAGTAGTCGTGCTCGCGCTGCGCGCGCTCGACCCAGACCACATCGTCGAAGAGGTACTCGGAGCGGTTATGCGGCGTCAACCGCTCGAGCGATCGACCGGGACGGTGGACCAGCACCGTCTTCAGGCGCCCCACCTCTGAATGTACGCCGAGTGCGGTCATGCGCTCTCCACTTCCGTCAGTGCACGTTGATCCGTCCACTATCGTATCGTTACACCATTGCACCGTATACGCCCGCCGCCTCGCCTAGGAGAAGCCGCCATGAGCAAGTGCTGCCGACCTTCAACCGCACTGGTCACCGGAGCTGCCCTCGGCGCGACACTCGTCGGCGTCCTGGCCGCCCTCGGCCTCACCGGCATCGGCATCAGACGCCCCGTGTCGCATCCGGACCCGGCGCGTTCAGTCGACGACGCGTGGCAGCGCGTCGAAGCGCTCCGCGTTGCCGAGGAGGGCGTGATCCACTCGGCGGGACACACGACGGTGCTCGCACCCGCTGACCCGGCGCCGGGCACGCCGACGGTGGTCCTCATGCACGGCCTGACGATGACGCCCGATCAGTTCACGTGGGTGGGCGAAGTGATTCGCGACGCCGGCTATCGCGTGCTGTTGCCGCGCATGCCCGACCACGGCCGCGTCGACGGCTCGTGCGCCGCCCTCGCAGACGTGCGCGCCGAGGACCTCACCGCATGGGCGGACTCGGTCATAGACATCGCTGCCGGATTCGGCGGACCGGTGTGGGTGCTGGGGCTCTCGGCGGGCGGGCTGATGGCATCGTGGTGTGCGCGCGTCCGACCGGAGGTGGAGCGGGTGGCGGCGATCGCCCCGTTCACCGCACCGCGCGGCTACAGCTGGCCGATCGTTCGAGCGGCGGCGCGCCTGGAGGGCATGCTCCCGAGGACGATGCACTACTGGGACGCCGAGTTGAAGGCTGACGCCGAGCTCTCCCCCTACGGCTACCCCGGCTTCCCGATTCGCGGAGCCTCTGCGTACATGCGCGTGTCCGAGGCGCTCCGCGACCGCCGCCTGCCGGCGCAGCCCAATCTCGAGAGCGCGGTGCTGGTGCTCAACGATCGCGACGTCGAGGTGAGCGATCCGCGCGCTCGAGAGCTCTTCCGCGCGGCCTTCTGGGACACCGCGGACGAGTATGAGGAGATCACGCTCCCTGCGGAGTTGGACTGGAAGCACGACTTCATCGACCCCTGGCTCTCGCCGCGGCCCAATCCCAAGGCCGTTCTCGAGGTGCTGCTCGGCGCGCTGGGCATCGAGGGTCCTGAGGCGGAGCGGGTGATCGAGGCGTACCAGCCCTAGCGCCTACGCCATCTCTTCGTCGGCGTAGCAGTAGAGCCAGTCTTCACCGGGCTGGTACGACCGGATCACGTTGTGCCCGGTCGCGATAGCGTGCTTGGTGGCGTGCCTGCCGATCGACGAGTCGCAACATCCGACGTGACCGCAGTCGAGGCACTTGCGGAGATGCACCAATCCTGGCCGATGGCCAGCACTCCTCGCAACCGTCCGTCGTGGCATCGGGTTCGGGAATGGGGACGGTTCTCATGTGCTGACATTCGCTCATGTGGTCTCCTTCGAATGCGCGAGCGGATGGCCGCGACGATGCGGCGGGACGAGCAGCGCGCAGTAGCTTGCCCTCGTCCGATGCCCTTCCGGCCACACGGGGTAACTACCCCTTCATGTCGACTCGGACACCCGGCGGACGTGCCGACGGCACCAGGGGTTGCATGGCTTCACCGCCGTGGCATACTCTTCGCATACTAACCATTCGCTAATTAACTATCTGTCTGCACCCCCGCGCAAAGGAAGCCGCCATGCACCACGGTCACCCGCACGGCCCAGGATGCGCACTTCCCCAACCGGAGGGAGTCGATCCGCTTTCGTATGCCGTCTTCAGCGCCTACATGCGCTCGCTGCACCTCCACCGCCAGCTCATGGGCAAGCTCATGAGCGGGCCGGACTCGCATCCCGGACAGGCGTTCTGCCTGCGAATGCTTGGTGCCAACGACGGTGTCACCCAACGCGATCTCGCCGAAGCGATGCATCTGTCGCGGCCGGCCGTCACGACCATGCTGCAACGGATGCAGAAGGCCGGGCTCATCGACCGCCGGCCCGACGAGACCGACCGGCGCCTCACGCGCGTCTACCTGACTGACGACGGGCGCGCCCTGGAGTCGCAGATGCGCGCAACGTTCGCCACGTACATCTCGACCGCTTTCGACTCGATGTCGGCTGACGACCGCAAGGACCTCGAGCGGCTTCTCGGCATCGTGGCGGAGAACACGGCGAGAGCACTCAAACAACCCGAGAAGACATCCTCGTGAGCCGACGACCGAGAGAGGCAACTCCTAGATGATCAGCCTGTTCACCACGTACCTGAAGCCGTACTGGAAGCAGCTCATACTCGTGCTGGTGCTGGTTCTGCTGCAGGCCATGGGCAACCTGTTCCTTCCCGACCTCAACGCCAAGATCATCAACGAGGGCGTCGCCAAGGGCGATATCGCGACCATCCTCAAGTACGGCGCGATCATGCTGCTGGTCTCGCTGGTGGTCGGTGCGATCTCGATCGTCTCGGTGTACTGGGGCTCCAAGACCGCCATGGCGTTCGGGCGCGACGTGCGCAGCGCCATCTTCCGGCGCGTCGAGGCGTTCTCGCAGACCGAGGTCAACTTCTTCGGCACGCCGTCGCTCATCACTCGGAACACCAACGACGTGCAGCAGATGCAGCAGCTGGTGGCCATGGGTCTGAACATGATGATCATGGCGCCGATCACCGCGATCGGCGGCGTCATCATGGCGGTGCGGATGGACGTGCCGCTCTCGACCGCGCTGGTGGTCATCATCCCGCTCATGCTGGCGGTCATCGGGACCCTGCTTGTTCAAGGCGCTCCCGCTCTTCCGGTCGATGCAGGTCAAGGTCGACCGCATCAACCAGGTCACGCGCGAGACACTCGCGGGCATCCGCGTGATCCGCGCGTTCGTGCGCACCAAGCACGAGGAGAAGCGCTTCGACGACGCCAACCGCGACCTCACGCAGACCGCGCTGTCCGTGGCCTACCTGTTCGCGATCATGATCCCGACGCTCATGGGCATCATGAACCTCTCCACCGTGGCGATCATGTGGTTCGGCGGACAGCGCGTCGCCAGCGGCGCGATGCCCATCGGCAACCTGACCGCGTTCATCTCCTACATCTTCCTGATCCTGATGTCGGTGACGATGGCCGTCATGATGTTCGCGATGGTCCCGCGCGCGGCCGCCTCGGCCGACCGCATCCGAGAGGTGCTCGACACGGAACCGTCGGTCCTCGACCCCGAGGGCGTCTTGCCGATCTGCGAGGGCGCGGGCTACGTCGAGTTCCAGGACGTCGAGTTCCGATACCCCGGCGCCGAGGACCCGGTACTGTGCTCCATCTCCTTCTCGGCGAAGCCAGGCGAGACAACGGCGATCGTGGGCAGCACCGGCAGCGGCAAGTCCACGCTCATCAACCTGATACCGCGCTTCTACGACGTCACCGGCGGCCGCGTGCTGGTCGACGGCGTCGACGTGCGCGACATGCGCCGAGAAGACCTGTGGCGCAAGGTCGGATTCATCCCGCAGCGCGCGTTCCTGTTCTCGGGCTCAGTGGCGAGCAACCTTCGCTACGGCAGCGAGCACGCTCCCGAAGACGAGCTGTGGCGCGTGCTCGAAGTCGCGCAGGGCTCGGAGTTCGTCGCCGAGATGAACGAGCAGCTCGACGCCCCCATCATGCAGGGCGGTTCGAACGTCTCGGGCGGACAGCGCCAACGCCTCGCCATTGCGCGCGCGCTCATCAAGCGGCCCGAGATCTACGTATTCGACGACAGCTTCTCGGCGCTGGACTTCAAGACCGACTCCAGGCTGCGCGAGGCGCTGGTCGACGAGACGCGTGAGGCGACGGTGATCATCGTCGCCCAGCGCGTGAGCACGATCATGCACGCGGACCGGATCATCGTCATGGAGAACGGGACCATCGCAGGTATCGGTACCCACGATGAGCTGATGGAGAGTTCGGAGACGTATCGCGAGATCGTGTACTCGCAGCTTTCCCAGGAGGAGATCGCGTGACGGACGCCAAGAGCACCAAGACGCCCGACAGCGCGAAAAGGGCGGCGGCAGAGGATTCGGTCCCGGCGGCGGCATGCACGGCGCGCCGGTCGCCAAGCCGAGCAACTTCAAGGAGTCCGGCCTGCGACTGCTGGCCACACTCAAGCCGGAACGCGCCAAGATCATCTTCGTGATGGTGATGTCGATCGTCAGCGTCGCCTTCAGCGTCGCCGGCCCATGGATCCTGGGACAGGCGACGAACGTGCTGTTCGCCGGCGTCGTCGGCCAGCAGTTCCCTGCCGGCACGACGACCGAGGCGGCGATCGCCGGGCTCAACGCGCAGGGCGAGACCAAGCTCGCCGAGATGGTCGCCAAGTCCGGCTTCACGCCCGGTGTCGGCGTGGACTTTGAGGCGCTCGCGAGGATCCTCATCCTGCTCGCGGCGGTGTACCTGCTCAGCGCGCTCTTCGGCTGGCTGCAGGGGTTCATCATGGCCGGAGTCGCCCAGCGCACGGTCTACACGCTGCGGCGCAACGTCGACCTGAAACTCGCCCGGCTTCCGCTGAAGTACTTCGACGACCATTCGCGCGGCGACATCCTGAGCCGCGTGACCAACGACATCGACAACGTCGCCAACACGCTGCAGCAGTCACTCACACAGATCATCACCGCCGTGTTCACCATCATCGGCATCTTCGCGATGATGATCTGGATCAGCCCGTTGCTCGCCGCGATCTCGCTGCTCACGGTGCCGGTCTCGATCGTGATCACCATCATCATCGGCAAACGGTCGCAGAAGCAGTTCGCTGCTCAGTGGGAGCGCACCGGCAAGCTCAACGGCCACATCGAGGAGATGCACACCGGACACAGCATCGTGAAGGTGTTCGGACGCCAGGAGCAGGCCATCGCGCAGTTCGACGAGGAGAACGAGAAGCTCTACGACGCGAGCTTCAAGGCGCAGTTCATCTCGGGAATCATCATGCCGGCGACCACGTTCGTCGGGAACCTCAACTACGTCGCGATCGCCGTCATCGGTGGCGTTCGGGTCGCCTCGGGAACGATGTCGCTGGGCGACGTCCAGGCGTTCATCCAGTACTCGCGCCAGTTCACGTGGCCGATCGCGCAGACCGCGAGCATCGCCAACGTGATGCAGTCGGCGGTCGCCTCGGCAGAGCGCGTCTTCGAGCTGCTCGACGAAGCCGAGGAGAAGCCCGATGAGGTAGCTCCCAAGCAGCTGGCCGACGTCACCGGCAGCATCAACCTGCGCGACGTGTCGTTCCGCTACGACGCCGACACCCCGCTCATCGACGACCTGAATCTCGACGTGGCACCGGGTCAGACCGTCGCGATCGTCGGTCCGACCGGCGCCGGCAAGACCACGCTCGTCAACCTGCTGCTGCGCTTCTACGAGATCGACGCGCGGCACCATCAGCGTGGACGGCATCGACATCCGCGACGTGACTCGCGACAACCTGCGCCGCACGTTCGGCATGGTGTTGCAGGACGCGTGGCTCTTTGGCGGGACCATTCGCGAGAACATCGCGTACGGCCGAGAGGACGCCACCGAGGAGGAGATCCACGCCGCTGCGCGTGCCGCCAACGTCGACCACTTCGTGCGCACACTGCCCGACGGCTACGACACGGTCCTCAACGACGACGCGTCCAACGTCTCGCAGGGCGAGAAGCAGCTGCTCACCATCGCGCGGGCGTTCCTCGCCGACCCGCAGGTGCTGATCCTCGACGAGGCGACGAGCTCGGTCGACACCCGTACCGAGGTCATGATCCAGAAGGCGATGGCGGAGCTGATGAAGAACCGCACGAGCTTCGTGATCGCCCACCGGCTCTCGACCATCCGCGACGCCGACACCATCCTGGTCATGGACCAGGGCCACATCATCGAGCAGGGCACGCACCCCGAGCTGCTGGCGGCGTCCGGCTTCTACGCGGACCTCTACAACAGCCAGTTCTCCGAACCGCTCGACGAGGCGGTGTAGCGCACGAAGCCGGGCGAGGGCCTCGCCGATACACAGATAGTCGAGTCACGCAGTCGCACCCGTCGCCCCGGGAACACGATCGCCGGGCTCCGCGCGGGCAATTCGGATACATTGGGTGGACACAGCACCGTCGCTGTCGGTAGGTCGCACGTCACTCGCACGATTCTCGGAGGTTGGCCATGCCGCACTGGGTATCGCGATTCCTGTCCATCGACGACCTATGGTCGGTGCTCGGCTACGGGCTGCTTCTCTCGGTCAATCAGCTGACCCGCTCCCCATGCCGCTCACCGACATCTCCCTCTCGGCCTCGGGCATGATCGCGATCATGTGGCTGCTGAGCCTGGCATCAGGGCCCGCAACCAGGATCACTATCCGAACGCACGAGTCGTGTTCTGGGCGCTCGTCGCCGCGGTCTCGGCGGTTGGACTGATCAGGTAGCTGCCTTCGCGGACGTCCGCGACCTCGAGACGCGCTCGGCCGCCGCTCTGACCGTTCACGGAGCCTAGAGCGACCGCTGACCGACGAACCTTCATCCCACTATGCCCTTATTAAAGGTTATCGGTATAAACTTCAACAGACCTGTTCGGCCGTGAGATGACACACGAGGGAGACGCTCATGCCGCGCATCGTGCCGAGGCAGTGGGTCACCAACGAAGAGGGCATCACCGGCAAGGTCCGGACCACGGACGCGCGAGTTCCAGGCCTACGTCCCGGACATGCTCGTCGGGTCGAGAGTTCACGTTCACAGGCGCGTGCGTCGCTGACATCGCCGAGGCCGAGGCGGCGATCCGCAGCCTTCACTCGAACGCCGTGGTGCTCGACAGAACCGACGGGCTCGCCCGGCTGCTGCTCCGCGCCGAAGCGCAGGCATCCTCTCGCATCGAGGGTGTCGTCATCGCCGCGCACAAGCTCCTCCGCGCCGAGGCGGCGCGCGACCTTGACCCGACGGAGCGCCCGACGATCTCGCGGGTGAGGTGCTCGCCAACATCGACGCGATGGACCTCGCGATGGAGCTGGCGGACTGCGAGCAGACCGTCACGATCGACACCATCCTTCGGATCCACGAGAGGGTCTTGCGCGCCTCGGACCTGAAGCAGCACGCCGGGAAGGTGCGCGCCGGGCAGAGCTGGATCGGCGGCAGCTCCTACAATCCGTGCGACGCCGCGTTCGTCCCGCCGCCACCCGACGAGGTGCCGGCGCTGCTGGAGGACCTCGCGGCCTTCTGCAACGACACGTCCCTTCCCGCGGTGGCCCAAGCGGCGATAGCACATGCGCAGTTCGAGACGATCCACCCGTTCGTCGACGGCAACGGGCGGACAGGGCGCGCCATCATCCACGTGATGTTGCGGCGGCGGGGGCTGGCGCCGTCGTGGTGCCCGCCCGTCTCGCTCGTGCTGGCGACGATGAAGGACGACTACATCCGGGTGCTCGACGGTTTCCACTCCGAGGCGGCGCCCGATAGCCCGGAGGCCATCAGCCGGCGTCGACCAGTGGGTCTCGTTCTTCGCCCGCGCCTGCACGCGTTCCGTGAGAGATGCGATGCTCTTCGAGGAGCGCGTGGGCGTGATCCAGGCGGACTGGCGACAGCGACTGGCGCCCGTTCGCCGAGGCTCCTCGGTCGACCTGCTCATCGAGGCGCTGCCGCGAACCGCGATCCTCACGGTCAACCAGGCGGCCAGGATCCTCGACAGGAGCTTCACGGCAGCCAATGCGGCGGTCCAGGAGCTGGTGAAGGCCAAGGTGCTCAAGCAGGTGTCGATCGGCAAGAGGAACGGGCGTTCGAATCACCCGAGGTGATTGCGGCGTTCACGCAGCTGGAGCGGCGGCTCGCCAGCCCCGCCGGTGACACGCACGCGGCCGCGCCGGTGCGGCCGGTTCCGTGGAAGAGGAAGTAGACCGGCAGCTCTCGAACTGCACGCATACTCACGGCTCGTCCAGCCCACAGTTGGGAGAGACTCATGCAGCTAGCGCTTCGAAGCGTGGCCTTCAAGACCGGCGACAAGTCGGACGACGTGCCACTGAGAGTCACGTTGATTCGGCAGATTCCGGGACCCGATCGTCCCGACTACTGGCTTGGCGCCCTCGAGAAGCCCTTCCATTGGACCAGCAGCTCCGAACCCGAGACGTACGAGATCGAGTACCTCGTGCTCGCAACACAGTGGGAGGAGACGTCCGTCCGGTCAGGCGTCACCAGGCTGCCTGTGGGCATCGCCTACGTGGTCGACGCCTCGCTCCTTGATGACCGGGAGCTGGATCTCGAGAAGATCCGCTACGTCGCCCTCGGCATCGCTGATGACCCGGATGCGCCTCCCCCACCGGCCTCGTGGTCGTCGAGGGTGGCCGGCGTGATCGCCGGGATGTTCGGCAAGACGGAAGGCCCAGTAGCGCTGCTCACGGCCACTGGTGTCAGCCAGCGGTGCGCTCACCTCGAGACCGCCGCATGCGTTCGACTGGCCAGCGAGTGCGTTGCACCCGCCGGTGAGAGCCGGAACGCTCCCTTGGATGTCTCGGCAGAGACTCCAAGGGAGCGTTCCGTACCACATTCGACTCGGGCCCCTGCGAGCTTGTGCAGTCTGCCCGCTCGTCGCCCGTTGGCTACTCGGAGTCCGCTTGATCCCCCAATGCCGCCCTGAGCTGGGCCTCTGACTCTTCCGAAAGCGTCGTCATGATGACGGTCGCCTGCGTTCCTTCGATCTGCGCCTTGACCCGCTCGGCATTGGCTTCATCGACTTGGAGGAACAGCGCGGCCGTACCAGGCTGCAGCACGTCCGAAGTCCCCTCGATGAAGTCCTTGTCGATCCCGTGCGCACCCGAATGGGCACCGTAGCCAGCTCCCGCGGCGGCGCCGACAGCGGCGCCGGCGACCGGGTTGAGGAACAGCATTCCCACCGCGCCTCCAAGGAACCCGCCGACCAACGCGCCGCCGCCAATGGCCGAGGGCCCCTCGCGGTGGAGCTTGACCTTGCTGTTCTCGTCGACTGTCACCTTGACCGCATCGACGATGATCAGGTTGTTCTCGGCGTAGAGATCTCTGAGCTTCGCCGAGAACTCGTCGGCTGCCTCCTCGTTCGCAAAACCAAGTACCACGATGTTGCTCATTGGTGCCCCTTTCGTCGGCGCTAGCACGTTTCCGCCACGCACAAGCCTGCACCGGAGCGCAGCTTGTCCGTGCCGGATTGTCACCACATTCCCCGAGATCGGCAAAGGTGCCCCGATGTGAGGTAGCCCCGTCAGATGCTGAACGAGGCTACCTCATGATTCTCGGATGGACGTCAATGTCTCAAAGTGCCAGAAGCTGTTGCCTGCCGAACCGCACCTGAAGCCAGATGCCTAGATCTCGTCAGGCTCAACCTGCATGAGATTCGAGCCAGCGCCGTGCTCTGATGTGTAGGCCGCAGACTCACCCGAGTGGATGTCGATGTGGTTCGTCTCGGGGACCCAGATCATACCGATGATGAAGCAGACGGTGGCGACGCCCATCGGCCACCACAGACCAGCGTAGTTGTTGCCGGTCCTGGTCAGAGCGTCAGGCCGATGATCGGCACGAGGCCACCGAAGACGCCGTTGCCGATGTGGTACGGCAGCGACATCGAGGTGTAGCGGATCTTGGTCGGGAAGAGCTCGACCAGGAACGCCGCGATGGGACCGTAGACCATGGTCACGTAGATGACCTGGATGAAGACGCAGAAGCCGAGGACCCAAGGGTTGTAGCCCGGGTACGGGAAGATGAACTGCTGGAACGTAACGACGACGTTGTCACCAGCTTGAGCTCTGATCGGAACCTGCAACGGCGCGGCCTGACGATCGTCGTCGTCGGCAGGGCTTTCGGCGGCTAGCGGTGCCTTCGCGGCTCGCATACGGCCGGGAGGTCGTGAACTCGCCGGCGCAAAGGCCGCCATCAGGCCATACAGCGGGTAGCACGTCAGATGGCGAGGCCCATGCCGGTGAACATGATCGGCTTGCGGCCGATCCTGTCGGACAGCGCGCCGAAGATCACGAAGAACGGAACCGCAGCGAGGAGCGCGGCGCCAACGATGACGTTCGAAGGAACCAGCGCCACGTGGAAGATCTTCTGCAGATAGAACAGGGCGTAGAACTGGCCCGTGTACCACACGACGCCCTGGCCCATCGTGACGCCGAACATCGCCAGCAGCACGAACTTGAGGTTGTACGGGTTACCGAAGCTCTCCTTGAGCGGGTTCTTGGAGAGCCCGCCGGACTTCTTGAGGCCCGCGAAGAGCGGGGACTCCTTGAGCGAGATGCCGGATGTAGAGAGAGACCGCGATCAGGACGATCGAGAGGAGGAACGGCACGCGCCATCCCCAGGCGTTGAACCGTACAGCGCCCTCGACCGGCCGTACATCGCCTTGAGGACGAGGTTCGTCCCCAGGATGACGCCGAGCGACATGAACAGACCGGCGGTCGCCGTGATCTGGATCCAGCTGGTCCAGAAGCCGCGCTTGCGCTCGGGGGAGTGCTCGGCGACATACGTTGCCGCGCCGCCATACTCTCCGCCCAGAGCCAGGCCCTGCAGGATACGCAGCGTGATCAGGATGATGCCGGCCATCTCGCCGAACCCGATGGCCGCTTCCCACCAGTCGTACGTGGGCAGCAGACCAACCGCAAACGTACAGACACCCATCAGGGTCATCGTGACCATGAAGGTGTACTTGCGACCGATGAGGTCGCCCATGCGACCGAACACGATCGCGCCAAACGGCCGCACGATGAACCCGACGGCGAACGTGGCGAGCCACGCGATGATGTCACCGGTCGGAGTGCCCGTCTGGTAGAACTTGCTGGCGATGACAGTCGCCAAACTTCCAAAAATGTAGAAGTCGTACCACTCGACCATCGTGCCTACCGATGAGGCGGCGATAATCTTGCAATCCCCTTCTCGGAGACCTCAACTGCGGGCTTCTTTGCCGCCACTGCGTCTGACATGTGCATCCCTCCTTTGGGATTTTCCGCTCTGTGTCGTCTTGCCGCTAAGCCGGGTACGACACGCCGACAGCTGCACTCTATGCTGCAAGCCCACCCTGCGACGGACCCTTTGAGGTCAGTGGCGCGCGAAGCGGCGCGAACGGCACGAACAAGACGGTGAACGGAGGTGGGCGCAGAGACCTCCACCGAGTGGACTGAGCCGCAGACGCGAATCGCCCAGATGTGCCGGAACGGACCGGCAGGATCGACGTCGCGGGCGCAGCGAGTCGCATGAGACGATGTCGCTGGACTCATCGACCGGAAGGAGCTCCATGCAGGCGTTGTGGCTTGAGGACCGCCAGCTATCGATGCGCGAGGTCGACGTACCGCGAACAGACGGCGAGGCGCTCATTCGCGTCACCCTGTCGGGCGATCTGCGGCACCGACATCGAGCTCGCCCGGGGCTACTACCCGTTCACCGGTGTGATCGGCCACGAGTTCGTCGGCAGGTCGTCGAGTCGCCGGACCCGTCGTGGGTGGGCCGGCGCGTGGTGGGCGAGATCAACGCCGTGTGCGGCGCGTGCGAGGCCTGCAGAAACGGACGCCCGACTCACTGCGAGTCGCGCACCGTGCTGGGCATCGCGCAACGCAACGGTGCGCACGCCGAGTACCTGACGCTGCCGGTCGAGAACCTGCACGTGGTGCCGGACTCCGTGAGCGACGAGGCAGCGGTGTTCACCGAGCCGCTGGCAGCGGCGATCGAGATCCTGCAGCAGGTGCACGTACGTCCCGACGACCGTGTCCTGCTGGTGGGCGCCGGGCGTCTCGGCCAGCTGGTAGCGCAGGTGCTCGCGCTGACGGGCGCGCGGCTGCATGTGGTCGCCCGGCACGAACGCCAGCGCGACCTGCTCCACGCGAGAGGCATCTCCACGATCGCCGAGGCCGACGTCGAGCCGAGACGCCACGACGTGGTGGTCGAAGCGACCGGGTCCCCTTCGGGACTCGATCTGGCGCGCAGCAGCGCTCCGGCCGAGAGGGACGCTGGTGCTCAAGTCGACCTACCGGGGCGAGGTGAGCCTCGATCTGGCGCCGTTCGTCGTCGACGAGATCACGATCGTCGGGTCCCGCTGCGGCCCGTTCGCGCCCGCTCTCAGGCTGCTCGAGCGCGGCGAGGTGGATCCTCTGCCACTCATCGGTGAGACGTACCCACTGGCCGAGGCGGTCGACGCGGTTGCGGCGGCTCAGCAGCCCGGCGCGATGAAGGTGCTGCTGCGCCCGTGAGCCCGGGAGCTCAACCGGGCGTCCGCGGACTCGGCATCAGCGCTCCGGCGTCTCCCAACGGCGCAGCCACCACGCTACCGAACGGTTCATCTCGGCCATGAAGTCGCACGCGAACTTGCGCTGGTAGATCGACTGCGGGTAGTTCGCGAAGCCGGGCGCAAGGCCGTGCGGCGCATACATCTCCTGCAGCTCCGCCGAGAGGCCCTCGACCTCGTCGGCAGTCAGCCGGTGGTAGCGGTCGGTGTGTATGACGTGCGACTCGCAGTGCGGCGTGGGCGGCCGGGTCTTGAGCGGCCGGCCGAAACAGACCATCGCCACCGGCAGCGTGTGATTGGGCAGGCCGAGCAGCTCGGCGTGGGTCTCGGCATTCTCGAGCACGTCGCCGATGTAGCACGACCCGATGCCGAGCGACTCGGCGGCAACCACCGCGGTCTGCGCCGCGATGAGCGCGTCGGAGATCGCCATCATCAGGTCGCCCAGCCCAGGTGCGTCGCGGTGTTCGAAGACCTCCAGCGAGCGAACGTCGGAGGCGGCGAACAGGTCCATCCACCGCTGCATGTCGGCCACGAACACCAGCACCCACGGGGCCTGTGCGATGAACGGCTGGTCGTCGCAGGTCTCGGCGAGCCGATCCTTGAGCGCCTGGTCCTCGACCTGGATGATCGAATAGAGCATCATCGCGCCCGCCGTCGGCGCACGCAGGGTCGCGTGCAGCACCGCCTCGCGCTCGGACTCGGTGATGGGGTCGCTCGAGTACGTGCGCGTCGACGTGCGTGCGTTGATGAGGTCGAGCGTGGGATTCATCTTGGGGCTCCTCGGCAGGTCAGGGGTGTCGCGTGATGCTGGGGACGCTCGTCGGAGTATGTACCACTCGCGTGCCGAGAGGACACCGCCGGTGCGTGATAACCTGCGAGGGTCGTCGGAGGAAGGCAGGCTCGTGAACCGCAAGGTCGTTGGGGCGCAGAACGTCAGCCGGATGTGCATGGTGTGCGGCCGAGACAACGACTCGAGCCTGAAGGCGCGCTTCTACGAACTCGATGACGGCGAGCTGCTCGGCGTGTTCACGCCGCTGCCCGAGCACCAGAGCTACCCGGGACGGCTGCACGGCGGCATGGCCTCGGCGCTTCTCGACGAGACGATGGGCCGCGCGATCAACAGCGCCGAGCCGGACGCATGGGGCGTGACCGTGAAGCTCGCGGTGAAGTTCCGCAAGCCGGTGCCACTCGACGGGGACGTCCGCGCGGTGGCGCGCATCACCAAGATCGGCAGCCGCCTGTTCGAGGGCGCGGGGGAGATCGTGCTCGACGACGGCTCCGTGGCCGTCGAGGCGACCGGCACCTACATGAAGCTCCCCATCGACCGGATCGCCGAGGGCGACTTCGGCCAGGAGTGGTTCGCCGACGACCGCGACGCACCTGCGGAAGTGGACATCTAGCCGGTCGCCGAACACCGGGTACTGGTGAAATCGGCTCCACGTGCCGATATCAGTATCGGGTGCAGGACGATTCTGGGGAGGCCGGCAGGCGGTGGGGATGTCAGACGACAGCGATCGGCGCGTCCGCGTCGACCAGCTCAACGCCGAGGCGAAGTCGCTGAGATGGCTGGACTACGACCGCGTGCAGCTTCTTGCGGACGAGGCGTTCGAGCTCGCATGCCAGAAGGACGGCGGCGGAGACCAGTACCCGTACGGCATGGCCGCCGCACTTGGGCTGCTCGCAGATCGCAACTGCATCGTCGGCGAGTGGAACATCGCACTTTCCGAGGCCGCGCAGGCCCTCGCCCTTCTCGCTTCGCAGCCGGTGACTCCGGTCGTGGGCTGGCTCCACGAGACCGTCGGCTGGACCCGCTACTTCCTCGGCGACTACGTTCTGGCGCTCGACAACCTGCGGACGGCGCTGCGGATCGCCGAGGAGACCGGCGACGGAAGCCTCGAGGCGAACGTGCTCGACCGCATCGCCAGCGTGCAAGGCGCTGTGGGGCAGCTCCACGTATCCCTCGACACACACGAGCGGGCACTCGCCATGCTTCGGGAGGCCGGCGACCGCTTCGGTGAGGCGCGGGCGCTCAACAACATGGCGTACACGTACATGGATCTGGGCAGACTCGAAACCGCGCTGGCCGCCGCCGAGCGCTCGCTGGAACTCACGCAGGAGGTCGGCAGCGTCCACCTGTTGGCGGGCGTGTACGACACGCTCGCCGAGGCGGAGCTGAGGAGCGGCCACCTCGCGGCGGCCGAGCTGTACTCGCGAAAAGGCCTCGAGACCGCGCTCGCATGCAAGGCCGAGCCGGACGCAGCCGACAGCATGTTCATGCTCGGTCGCATCGAGTGCGCTCGCGGCAACTGGGAGGAGGCCGTCGAGAACACGGGCCGCGCGCTGGCGATGGCCGAGCGACTCGGCAGGTCTGTCGAGGAATACGAGTGTCACAAGCTGCTGTCGGAGATCCACGAGCGGTCAGGCGACATGGGATTGGCGCTCTGGCACCACCGCAGGTTCCACGACCTCGAGAGCGCCAAGAGGAACCGCGAGACCGAGAGTCGGCTCGACCGGCTGTCGGTCGAGCATCAGGTGGAGACGGCGCGCAAGGACGCGGAGATCCTGAGGCTGCGGAGCCTCGCGCTCGAGCGCGAGGTCGAGGAGCGCCGAGTCGCCCAAGCGTCGCTGGAGGCGGCGGCGTCGCTCGACCCGCTGACCGGTCTGTTCAACCGTCGCCATACCGCGGTCCTGCGCGAGGAGCTGAGCAAGGCCACCGCGCGCGGGCTTCCCGTCGTCCCTCACCATGTTCGACATCGATCACTTCAAGTCGATCAACGACGAGCACGGGCACGCGACGGGCGACACGGTGCTCGTCGCCATAGCGGCGCAGCTCCGCAAGAACGCGCGCAAGTCGGACATGCCGTGCCGCTGGGGCGGGGACGAGTTCCTGGTCCTGCTCGTCGACATGGACGAGGCGGCTGCCGAGAACGCCGCCGAGCGATTGCGCGCGGCCGTGGCGGACGCGCCCGTGGTATGCGCGGGTGTCGCCGTCCCGGTCCGACTCAGCGCGGGAGTCGCGAGCACGAACTCGCACTCGCCGGCCGACTTCGATGCCCTCGTGGCCGCGGCCGATGCGGCGCTCTACGCGGCCAAGGAGGCCGGCCGCAACCGTGTCCGTGTCGCGGTGGGCTAGGCAGGCTGCCAGAAGCAGCGCTTGGGTGAGACGATTCCGCCGGACTTCTTGAGGTCGGCCATCGCCTTGTCGACCACCTTGCGGTCGAGGCCGGTCATCTCGACCACCTTGCCGGCGTTGAGCGGCTCGCCGGCGGCCTTCATCGCGTCGAGAACCTGCTGTGTCGCTTCCATGAGGACTCCTGTGGGTCGCAGTCGGGCGGTGCGGGGCTATGGACTAGCCGGCGATGGACGCCGGCGGGGTGACATCGTCGTAGATCCGTGCCGAGGCGATCTTGCCGCTCGCGCCGCGCGTGTAGGCGGCGGCGCCGGCCTGCGGAGGGATGCCCTGGCTCCCCCACCGATCGGAGAGGTACTCGAAGACGACGGTCTCGCCGTCGTCGGTGATCGAGCCGAGGTGCAGCGTAATGCCGCCGTCGGAGAGGATGCGCTGGTACCATGCGGTCCGGTCAGCGCCGGCGTGCATGAACGCTGAGCCTGAGGGCTCGCGAACCACACCGTCCGGCTCGAACGCTGCGTCCGCCGCCGCGGCATCGCCGGTGCCGACGGCCTCGTGGTAGCTGCCGACCGGCTCGGCAGGGCGCTCATGCAAGTTGTAGTACGCGAGCACCCCGTGGCGCACCTCGTGCGTGCCGTACAGCGGCCACGTGCTGTGGTAGATCCGCAGGTCGCGGATGCACCCGCCGCTGATGTCGGCGATCAGCATGATGGGCAGCTCGCACTCGTTGCCGTCGAACTCGAGCCAGAGCGTGATCTCGTGAATGACGCGGTTCTCGGTCTCGGTGGTGCAGACGTCGGCCACGCGCGCCTCATGCGCGGCCAGCCATGCGCGGGTCTCGGCGACGAACTCCGGCGGGAGCTGCTTGCCGCCGAGCGGAGAGTCGACCGTGGCTCGCTCGCAGAAGGATGTGAGGACACCGATGTCCCCGTCGATCAGACGCGGATAGAGCTCGAGAACGGTCGCTCTTGCGGGCATATGCGGCTCCTCGGTCCGGGGGCGTCTTGGTTAGGCTCTTTCCCGTCTCGGAGCCTATTCCTGCAACCGCTCGGCGGATGACGAGCGGTGTCTAGGCCGGCTAGTGGCCGATGCGTTCTCCCGCGATCCACACCTGCTCGACCAGGTTGGAGCCCGGCCGATACGCCAGGTGCAGATGCGACGGCGCGCCGAGCACGGCGAAGTCCGCGCGTGAGCCCACAGCAAGTCTTCCGATGTCGTCCCGACGCAGCGCGGTCGCGCCGCCCGCCGTGGCCGCGTAGAGCGCCTCGGCTGGCGTCATCCGCATCTCGCGGACGGCCAGCGCGATCATGAACGGCATCGACGTGATGTAGCTGCTGCCCGGGTTGCAGTCCGTCGCGAGCGCCACCGTGAGCCCGGCGTCCAGGAGCCGACGGCCGTCGGAGAACGGCGATCGGGTCGAGAACTCGGCCCCCGGCAGGAGCGTGACGGTGACGCCGGCATCCCGCAGGCCGGCGATGTCGGAGTCGGTGAGGAACGTGCCGTGGTCGAGACTCGCGGCCTTGAACTCCGCGGCGATGGACGCACCCCGACCGTGGCCGAGCTGGTTGCCGTGCAGTCGCGGTGCCAAGCCCGCAGCCACACCCGCCGAGAGGACCGCGCGGGTCTCCTCGGCATCGAACGCGCCGACGTCGCAGAAGACGTCGACCCAGCGCGCGAACGGCGCGCACGCCGAGAGCATCGGGCCCGTCACGAGTTCGATGTAGGCGGCGCGATCGCCGGCATACTCCGGCGGCACCACGTGCGCGCCCAGGAACGTGGTCTCGGGAGTGAACTCGGAGGCGATCGCCAAGATGCGCGCCTCGGTCTCGACGTTCAGGCCGTAGCCGCTCTTGGCCTCGACGGTGGTGGTGCCCAGCGCATGCATCTCGGCGAGTCGCGACCGCGCACCCGCGCGCAACTCGTCATCGCTCGCCGCACGCGTCGCCGCCACCGTCGTCGCGATGCCGCCGCCGGTGTAGGGCTCGCCGGCCATCCTCGCCGAGAACTCGGGGGCGCGGTCGCCCGCGAACACCAGGTGCGTGTGGCTGTCGACGAAGCCGGGGATCACGGCGCGGCCGTCGACGTCGATGCGACTCGTCGGCCGCCGGGGCCCCGCTCGCCGAGCCGATCCAGGCGACGGTGCCGTCGTCAGCGGTCACGAGTGCGGCGTCGCGGATGACGCCGAGCGGCGAACCGTCACCGGCGGCCGGGTCGCAGGTGACGAGCTCCGAGATACCGGTGACGAGTGTCGTGCTCACCGGGCGCCGCCCTCGACCGCGCCTTCACTCATCGGAACGCGCACTCCGCGCTCCTCGGCGACCTCGATCGCGATCTCGTATCCGGCATCGGCGTGGCGAATGACGCCCATGCCGGGGTCGTTGGTGAGCACGCGCTCGAGCTTCTCGGCGGCCAGGGCGGTTCCGTCGGCGACGCAGACCTGTCCGGCGTGGATGGAGCGGCCGATGCCGACTCCCCCGCCGTGGTGGATGCTGACCCACGTCGCGCCGGACGCGGTGTTGACGAGCGCGTTGAGGAGCGCCCAGTCGGCGATGGCGTCGGAGCCGTCGAGCATCGCCTCGGTCTCGCGATACGGCGATGCGACACTGCCGCAGTCGAGATGGTCCCGGCCGATGACGATGGGTGCGGTGATCGTGCCGTCGGCGACCATCTCGTTGAAGCGCAGGCCGGCGATGTCGCGCTCGCCGTAGCCGAGCCAGCAGATTCGGGCGGGCAGTCCTTGGAACGCGATCTTGTCCTGAGCCTGCGTGATCCAGCGGTGGAGTGGCTCGTTGTCGGGAAACAGATCCAGCACGGCCTTGTCGGTCGCAGCGATATCGGCAGGGTCGCCGGACAGCGCAGCCCAGCGGAACGGGCCCTTGCCTTCGCAGAAGAGCGGGCGGATGTAGGCAGGCACGAAGCCGGGGAACTCCCAGGCCCGCGTGTAGCCGCCGAGCTCGGCTTCGGCGCGGATCGAGTTGCCGTAGTCGAAGACCTCGGCGCCAGCATCCATGAAGCCGACCATCGCTTCGACGTGGCGGGCCATCGACTCGCGAGCGCGGTCGGTGAAGCCGGCCGGGTCGCTCTCGGCGTAGGCGTGCCACTCCTCGACCGTGACGCCGAGCGGAAGGTACGACAGCGGGTCGTGCGCCGAGGTCTGGTCGGTGACGATGTCGACGTCGAGGCCCCGGCGGAGCAGCTCCGGCAGCACGTAGGCGCAGTTGCCCTCGAGCCCGACGCTCAGCGGCCGGCGCTCGGCCTTGGCGGCGAGCACGCGCTCGACCGCGTCATCGAGGTTGGAGGTCCACTCGTCGAGGTAGCGGTCGTGGACGCGGCGCTCGAGACGCGTCGCGTCGACGTCGACCACGAGCACCACGCCGCCGTTCATGGTGACCGCGAGCGGCTGGGCGCCGCCCATGCCTCCGCAGCCACCGGTGACGGTCAGCGTGCCGGCGAGGCTGCCGCCGAAGCGCTTCTCGGCGATGGCGGCGAACGTCTCGTACGTGCCCTGCACGATGCCCTGCGTGCCGATGTAGATCCAGCTGCCCGCGGTCATCTGGCCGTACATCGTCAGGCCGAGATGCTCGAGGCGTCGGAACTCAGGCCAGTTGGCCCAGTCGGGAACCAGGTTGCTGTTGGCGATGAGCACGCGCGGCGCCCACTCGTGGGTGCGCATGACGCCGACGGGCTTGCCCGACTGCACGAGCATGGTCTCGTCGGCCTTGAGCGTGCGCAGCGTGCGGCAGAGCGCGTCGAACGCCTCCCAGCTGCGCGCGGCGCGCCCGGTGCCGCCGTAGACGACCAGGTCGTCGGGGTTCTCGGCGACCTGCGGGGTCGAGGTTGTTCTGGAGCATGCGCAGCGCAGCTTCCTGCTGCCAGCCGAGCGCCGAGAGTTGCGAGTCCACGCGGGGCTGCGTACGGGGCGGGATCCTGCGGTCATCGTGATCGGCTCCTTCGCGAAGCGGGTCGGGTCGGGGCGGACGGGTCAGTCGAGGTGGCCGACGGCGCGCTCGACGGCGTCGAGCAGCGTGCCGCTCACCACGAGGTCGTGGACGGCGTCGATCTCGGGCGCGAGCCAGCGGTCGGGACCGGCGGGGTCCACGACCGTCGCGGATGGCGGCATGCGCGGCGCCGGTGCCGGCGGCAGGCGTAAGCGGTGCGCGGAAGTCCAGCGCGCGGGCCGCCGTCATCAGCTCGATGGCGAGCACGCGCGAGAGGCCGTCGACGCTGCGGCGCAGCTTGCGCCCGGCGCTCCAGCCCATCGACACGTGGTCTTCCTGCATCGCCGAGGAGGGAATCGAGTCCACGCTCGCCGGCACTGCCAAGCCGCTTGAGCTCGCTCACGATCCCCGCCGAGGTGTACTGCGCGATCATCAGCCCCGAGTCGACCCCGGGATCGCCGGCCAGGAACGGCGGCAGCCCGTTGCTGCGGTGCGTGTCGAGCATGCGGTCGGTCCGACGCTCGGAGATCGAGGCCAGGTCTGCCGCGGCGATCGCCAGGAAGTCGAGCACGTAGGCGACCGGCGCGCCGTGGAAGTTGCCGTTGCTCTCGACGCTGCCATCGGGAAGCACGACGGGGTTGTCGATCGTGGAGTCCAGCTCGCGGCCCGCGACCTTCTCGGCGTGCGTGAGCGTGTCGCGGACGGCGCCGGCGACCTGCGGTGCGCAGCGCAGCGAGTACGCGTCCTGCACGCGCACGTCGTCGACCGTGTGCGACGCGACGATGCCGCTGCCTTCGAGCACACGCGTCATGTTGCGCGCGCTCGCCGCCTGCCCGGGGTGCGGCCGCAGTGCCTGCAGCTCGGCCGCGAAGACGCGGTCGGTCCCCAACAGCGCTTCGACGCTCATCGCGGCCGAGACGTCGGCGAGCTTGACCAGCGTGGTGAGGTCGGCGATCGCGAGCGCGAGCATGCCGAGCATGCCGTCGGTGCCGTTGATGAGCGCGAGGCCCTCCTTCTCGGCGAGCTCGACGGGCTCGAGGCCGGCGCTGGCGAGCGCCTCGGCGGCGGGCATCTTCACGCCGTTGGCGTCGAACACCTCGCCCTCGCCCATGATCGCGAGCGCGCATGCCGACAAGGGCGCGAGGTCTCCCGAGCAGCCAAGGGAGCCGTACTCGGGGACGCAGGGCGAGATGCGCGCGTTGAGCAGGTTGACGTACGCGCGCGCGGTCGAGAGCCGCACGCCCGTGCGGCCACTCGCGAGCGTGGACAGACGCAGCAGCATGAGCGCGCGCACGACCTCCGTCTCGACGCACGGGCCGGTGCCGGCCGCGTGCGAGCGGATGAGCGAGCGCTGCAGCTGGGCGCGCATCGACGGCTCGATGTACTTGGTCGCAAGCGCGCCGAAGCCGGTGCTCACGCCGTACACCGGGCGCCCGGAGCTCGCCAGAGCTCTCGATGTGCGCGCGAGAAGCCTCGACGGCACAGGCGGACGCAAGGGAGAGCTCGACCCGCGCGCCCTTTCGAGCGACGGCCACGACGTCTTCGAGGTCCAGCGGGCCGATACCGATAGTCACGATAGGTGTTCCTGGCAACTCGTGCCCCCTCGACATATCGCCGCCTCGTGGTAGCGTTGCGGCGATGGGCGGATAGGTTCGTCTGCAGTTCGCGAGACCGAGCCAGTTTAGATGCGCCAAGCTGGGAATATCCACTTCAGCACAGTAGAGCACCGCCGAACTCGACAGAAAGCCGAGGCCGACCGTGACCGATGTGGGACTCCCGAGCGACCCGCTGTGGCCACGCGCCGCTCATTGGTTCGTACCCGCAAGCGACACAGGCGGTGCGCCGCTGCGACGTCGGACTGCTCGGCGTTCCCGCGTGGCGGACGTCGATCACGCCCACCGGCGCGCACGCGACTCCGGCCGCGGTGCGAGACGCGCTCTCGCGCTACTCGACCTACTCGGCGAGCCACTCCGTGGACGTGGGTGTGCTGTCCGCCGTCGACTTCGGTGACGTCGAGGAGCCGGACGGCGCCGACGGCGAGGCGCGCGTGGCCGAGGCGGTCGGGCGCGCAGCAGGCGCCAGGCTGCTGATCGCGTTGGGCGGCGACAACTCGCTCACGTACTCGGTGATGAAGGGGTTGTGGCCGGGGGCAGGCGAGCTGGGCGGCGTCGGACTCATCACGGTCGACGCACACCACGACCTGCGAGATGGCACCAACAACGGCTCGCCCGTGCGCCGGCTGATCGATGAGGGGCTGCCGGGCGGGAACGTCGTCCAGATCGGCATCGCCGACTTCTCCAACTCCGCCGCCTACGCGGCGCGCGCTCGCGAACTGTCGATTCACGTCGTTCCCCGAAGCGAACTGCGCCGCGGGTCGATTGCCGAGATCGCCTCGCACGCACTCGCCATCGCCGGCTCCGGCGGGCGCCAGGTGTTCGTGGACATCGACGTCGACGTGTGCGACCGGGCCGCCGTGCCCGGATGCCCGTCGGCGGCACCCGGCGGAATCTCGGCCGACGAACTGCGACAGCTCGCCTTCCTGCTCACGCGTTCACCGCTGGTGCGCGGCATCGACATCGCCGAGATCGACGCCACGATCGATGCGCCCGACCAGCGTACGGTGCGACTGGCGGCGCTGCTGGTGCTGGAAGCTGCGGCTGGGGTTGCCGTCCGCGGGAAGTAGCCGCAGGCCGCCAGGCTCGCGCGAGAGGCCGAGGCCTACGCGGCCGCAGTCGCTCGGCGAGGCGAAGCTGCGACCCGTCCGGAGAGCGCCGCCACCAGCGCGGCGACGACAGCAGCCGCGAGATACGTGATCCCCGGCGTCGTGGTCGTGACGAGCAGCGCGACCACCGCGAAGAACGCCGCGCCGCCCCACATGCCCGCGACCGAGCCGCGAAGCATACGGCGCGCGCAGTCCCGACCGGCTGCCCGGTGCGTCGAGACCGCCATGACCGCCGTGATCGCGGGAACGGTCGCGAGCATCCCGCTGACCACCGATCCCAGCATCGTCGAGGCGACCGAGACGCCCACCACCACCGTGCTCGCGAAGATCATCCTGAAGATGAGCCCGCGGCCGGTGGCCGGGGGTGCAGGCGCAGCGGCGGCGGCGCAGCCGCTTCGGCCCTCGGGCGACGAACGCGACCAGTGACAGGACGACGGCCGCAAACAGCATCGTCATGTCCAACCCCAGGTGAACCTGCGAAAGCGCGAACGTGACGCTCAGGCACGCGATGCCCGCGAAAGCGAGAGAGCGGCGCCATCCCCGCGCCTGAGCGGCGAGCGAGTAGCCGGCCACGAACACACCGGCCCCGACGAGCCCCAGCAACGTTCCGCGCGCGGCGTTCTCGGCGAAGCGCGGGCCGTGCTCGGTCAGGAGGAAGAACGATGCGGGACCGGAGGTGAGCGGCAGGCCCAGGACCCAGCCTCCCACGGCGACTCCCCACTTGTGCTCGACGATGGCGGCGACTGCGAGCAGGACTGGCGCGATGAGCGCTTTGGCGGCGAGCAGGGGGAGCATGTATGCGTCCTTCGTGACGAGTCGATACGTGGCAGACTCCATCCTCCGCCCGATTGAGCATCGCGTCCATTTACTCTATTCTATTGTGAGCATCGTATATTTCTTCTCTCGGATTCCTCATGACTGGAGCGCGCCATGCCGCTGAGCACCAACCGGCTGAACATCCTGCGCGAAGTCGCCGCGCGCGGGACCATCACGGCCGCGGCCAAGGCGCTCTACCTCACGCCGCCCGCCGTCTCCCACCAGCTCGCCGTGCTCGAGCGCGAGGTCGGCGTGCCGCTGCTGGAACGCACCGCTCGCTCGATCCGGCTCACAGCGGCCGGAAGGCGGCTCGTCGAGCATGCCGAGACGATCCTCGCCGAGTGCGAGATCGCGCTGGCCGACGTCGAGTCCTTCTCGGCGGAGGTGTCGGGGACGGTGCGGCTCTCGGCGTTCCAGACGGCAGCGCAGAGCATCGCGCTGCCGGCGATGGTGGCGTTGCGCAGCCAGTACCCTCGGCTGGAGGTCATCGCCAACGACCTCGAGCCGACCGTCGCGATCCCGGCGCTCAAGTCCGCGCAGCTCGACATCGCGCTGTCGCACGAGTGGGACTACGTGCCGCTCCCCAAGGAGCCCGCGCTCGACCGCTTCGGCCTGCTCGCCGAGCCGATCTACGCACTACTGCCGGCGGGCCATCGCCTCGCCGGCGGACCCGTGCACCTGAAGGATCTCGCCGACGAGGACTGGTGCGTCGCCAAGGAGTCCGCCGCCAGCCGTCGCGCCATCAACCGCATCACGAGCGCAGCCGGATTCGAGCCGAACGTGGTGTTGGAGAGCAACTACTTCCGCGCCATCGGCGCCGCCGTGGAGGCCGGCCTGGGCGTGGGGATCGCTCCGCAGATGACCGACCTGCGCGGCCTGAACCTCGTGATCCAGCCGCTGGTCGACCCGGCGATCCACCGCCGGGTGATGGCGGTCGTGCGCAAGGGGTCCGGTGGCTCGCCGACCATCCGTGCGGTGCTCGACGCGCTGCTGGTCGCAGCCGAGGCGGCGTCGGCGTCGGCCGACACCGACTTCCCAGCCGGTGCCAAGCCGCGCGGCCTGCTAGCGTGCCCGGCTACTCCCCGCCGACGTACTCCTTGGCGACGTACTCCGACGTGAACAGCGCCAGCACCGCCGAGTAGCCCGGCCGAAACTCGATCGCCTCGCCGATCATCGAGCATGCCGGCAACTCGTGCACGTCGAGCACCAGGTGGTCGCTCGAGGCGCCCAGCACCTTGATCCGCGGGTCGAGCGGCGTGAGCCCCTCGGGCGGTGCGTCCTGCCGACCGATCGCGCAGAGCGCACGGCGGCGCGGGCCGAGGTCCTCGAACACCGGCGAGCCGCCGAAGGCGTCCTGCGCGCTCGTACCGATCGGCTTGCTCGGCTTGAGTTTGCACTCGATGACGGGCGCCGAGAGGGTCACGGCGTCGGTGAGCAGCTCGAGACCGGGGATCTGCTCGCGAGTCGCCGGGTCGACGCCCAGGACGATCGCCTCGCCGATGCGCAGGTTGTTGATGCTTCCCGGCGCGATGACCGTGGACGACGGGATCGAGCGAGGTCGAGCTGCCGCCGGAGATGATGAGTTTGCGACCGAGCTGCTTCTCGGCGTGCCGCGTGGAGCGCGGCGAGCTGGCCGAGGTTGCGCTCGTCGGGGACGATGGCGCCGTAGCAGGTCAGGCTCGCGCCGATTCCGATGACGTCGATGCGCGGGTAGCGCTCGGCGCACTCGAGGAACGCCGGCAGTTCGTCGGGCATCATGCCCTCGCGCAGGTCGCCGATGTCGACCATGACCAGGACCCCGTAGCTGCGACCCGCACGCGCTGCCGCGGCGTTGAGCGCGTCGACGACCGCGAGCTCGCTGACCACCGAGACGTCCGAGACGCGCACGGCCTCGTCGGCCAGCGCCGGCACGGGCGTGCGGACCAGCCAGATGGGCGCCGAGATGCCCGCGTCACGCAGCCGAGCGGCGTTCTCGAGCCGCGACTCGCCGAGCGCCGTGGCGCCGCCGGCAAGCATCGCGCGTGCGACCTCCGGCGAGCCGCAGGTCACCTTGGTGACCGCGACGATGTCGACGCCGGGAAGCGCCGCGACGACGCGCCGGGTGTTCTCGGCGATCTTGGCGAGGTCGACGGTTACGGTGGCTTGAGCGGGCATGCAGGCACCCCTCGGTCAGGCGAAGCGGCCAAGCGTCGTTCGATCACTCCGTCATCCAAGTGGTCGAACGGTACTCGTATCCTAGCGCGTCCACGAACCGCCCGTGGCACGATATGTCAGAACGCCCGAAGACGCATGTCCGCCGCTCGCCCGAGTAGAATCGCATCATGGAATCTGCGCCGCCCCTCATCCTCGAAGCCGCGACCGACGAGCAGATCGACGCCGCCCGCCACCTGTTCTGCCTCTACGCAGCGTCGCTCGGCTGGGACCTTTCGGACAGCCGAATCGCCCACGAGATGGGACTGCTCCCCGGGCCGTACTCCCCGCCTGCCGGCTCGCTTCTGGTCGCGTACGTCGGCGACGCCCCGGCGGGCGCCCTGGGATTGCAGCCGGTGCCGGAGGCGTGTCGCATCGAAGGCATCGGCGCCGAGAGCGCCGGCGAGCTGAAGCGGCTGTTCGTGCACCCGGAGTTCCGGCGTCTCGGCGTGGGCCGGGCGCTCATGCTGCGGGCCGAAGCCGAGGCCCTCGCGCGCGGCTACGACAGCCTCGTCCTGACCACGAGCGCCGAGATGATGCCGCTGGCGCAAGGCCTCTACGAGTCGCTCGGCTACTCCGAGTTCCAGCCCTACCGCGACGACATGCCATGGCCCGAGATCAGGTGGATGCGCAAGGCGCTGTAGCGCTCGCTAGGGTGAGCCTACGCCCCGATGCTTCTCCGCATCAGCGCCACCACGGCCTCCGCCGAGAAGTGCGTCGAGAGCGCGCCACAGCAGGCGAGCACGTAGTCGCGGTCGAGCACGCAGCGCGCATCGGCAGGCGGCAGCAGCCGATCGCTTCCGCCTTCCGGCGCTCGAACGTCGCCGAGAAGCTCCTCGCCGCCCGGCAGCCGCACGAGCGCGCCGCCGGTGCCGATGAGCAGGCGGCACGCGGTCAGGTCTCGGCCACGCGCGACGGTCTGTCGGCCGCGCGGCGTGTAGAGCTGCAGCAGCTCGCCCGCATGCCGCTCGACGGCGGTCGTCGTGCAGAAGCGCGCGAGCGTCAGAGCCGCGGCGATCTCCTCGGGCGTCGTTGGGACCGCGGGCGGCAGGACCGCCGGGCGCTCGGCGGCCGGCAGCAGGTCGGAGACGTAGGCGGCGCTCACGAAGGTGCCGAGGTCGCCCTCGACGGTGCGCTTGCTGTGGGGCTCGGGCTCGGTGGCGATGGCGGACATCTCGGGACTGCCGTCGGTGATCGAGTGGACGTCGGTCGTGGCACCGCCGACGTCGACGACCACCAGGTCGCCGAGGGCCTCGGCGAGCAGCTCGGCGGCGATGAGGACGGCGCCGGGTGTGGGCAGGATGCGGCCGGTCACGAACTCGCCGATGCGCTCCATGCCCGGCGCATGCGTGATGTGCTCCTCGAAGGCGTCGTGGATGACCGAGCGCGCGGGGACGATGTCGAGCTCGTCGATAGCTGGGTAGACGTTGCTGGTGAGCCGGACGCGGAAGCCGGCGGCCTCGAGCAGCTGCTGCGCATCGGCGCAGACCACGGAGTTGCCGGCGTAGACGACGATCGGTCGGATCGGCAGCTCGCACAGGCGCTCGGCGTTGAAGAGCACGGTGTCGCAGTCGCCGCCCTCGACGCCTCCTGCGAGCAGCACCAGGCTGGGGTCGGCCTCGACGATGCGCGCGAGGTCGGCATCGCGCAGCTTGCCGGCGGTCTGGTACTTCACGACCGCCCCCGCGCCGAGCGCCGCCTCGCGCGCCGCCTGCGCGGTCATGCGCGTGGTGAGCCCGTGCACGGTCATGCGCAGTCCGCCAGCCGCCGAGGAGGTCGCGAGCGTCACCGCCGGTTCGATCGGGCCGAGCTGGGCTTCGAGCTGGGCTCGGGCCGCCGCCACGCCGATACCGACGTCGCCCTCGGCGACCGACGTGGGCGCGAAGCCCTGCGCGACCAGGCGCGGCTCGGTCGCCGGGTAGTCGGCGAGACCGGCGAACGCGCTGAGCACCGTGGTGGTGGAGCCGATCTCGGCGACGAGGGCGTCGATGGGCGGCGTGGGCTGGTCGGTCATGCGAGCTCCTTCAGCGACGCGCCGTATCTTGGCGAGTAGTGGCGGTCGAGAGTCCTCTCAAGAGGGATGAAGAGGTCGCATCGGTAATCTGGACGGGCGGCGTGAGACGCGTGTAGCCGAGGCGAGCCGAGTGTTTCGAAACAGTCCGACCACTCCGGCGCGCTCGTCGGGGTCATCGGCTGGCTGCTCGTCGGCTTCTACATTCAGCGCCGAGCTCACGACTCGACAGGCGCGCGATGCCGGCCGCGCGGTGTACTTCGAACTCGCGCAGAACCGCCTCTGCGTCTTCCTCGCCTACACGCTACAACGTCTTCGGAACCCTCTCGAGCTCGGCCTACGAACGATTGCTGCCCGAGATGTGCACGTGGTTGCCCGTCCCGAGCTGCAGGCTCTGGTGGTGGCATACCTTGACCACGGCGGATACGAGCAAGCGGTTCGCAAGACACGAGGGGTTCTCCGTCCGGCGCCCGATTGAGCGCCTCGCCGACGATCTCGAACTGACGCTCGACCCCTGAGCGGAGGATCTCATCGTCTGAGTACCGCTCGAGCGTAACGCCGTCGAGCCACTGAGATTCTCCCCCGCACCAAGCGCCTCCGCGAGCGCCCTCGGGTCACGGTGCCTCATCGAGCACCACCTGTGTTCTCTCGAACTCCGCATTCGCACGAGTCGTCCACGGCCTCCCGCTCGATGATGATCTACCGGTCTGCCGGTCACGCGTTCCAGGTCTTCCACGAGAGCCAGATAGCGAAAGCCGAGCCCGTCCAGAAGGCGACAACGAGCAAATCGATACTGACTCAAGATCAGACGTACCGCGCGTACGGTAGGATCACGTGCGTCGTGGACTACTTCTGTCCTGTGTACGACGCGCCCGAATGGCGTTCGAACTGGGTCGAGCCAATGGACCCGGAGCTGCGGTAGCACACATTGCGCAACCGTCGGAGAGCCGAGGTGCGCGGTGAAGATCCCGAGCACCCCCGAGCACGAGCGCACGGCCAAGGATCTCGTGTGCACCAGCGGGACGTCATCACTGAGCTGGGCAGCTCGACCGGCTCGACGAAGGTCGCCGAGGACGCGGTAATCGAGTGGCCGCTGCCTCGGGCGCGTATGCGCGTCGCCTCCTCCGGCGATGCTCGCCTCCGGCGGACGCAGCCTCCAGACGCGTCCTAAGAGCGCCGAGCAGCGATCAGCCGCCGCGTGTAGCGCTCGTGCGCGCGAATGGTCCGCGCGTGCGACGACCTCGTCCGGGTATGATGTTGAGCCGCTCGGCATGGTCATGAGAATCAGCACTCAGTGCAGTATACCAGTGTGTCCGATGCCGACCTGGTGAGTACACGTACGCGTCAGCCCAAGAACACTCCGCGCAAGTCTCCGCCAGTGAGTCCAACCTCGACGCGCGGCATCAGCTCGGCCACGAGATCGCACAGATACTCCACGGCGCTGTCATCGTGGATCCCGAGGGAATCGCAGGTGGCCAGTGCCGCCTCGCGCATCACCCGCGCCCGCCCTGCCTGCGCCCAACGGTTCGAGCCGCCGTGCGATCTCGGCCGGTCCTCATCGGCGATGTCGAGTGCCGCCGGGTCCTCGCCCGATCAACGCTCGGCCGACAGCGTTGGTCGCGACCGGCTCGTAGAGGTTGACGAGGAGACCGACGTAGTCCGGGCTAGCTGCGCTCGAGCACGCGCACGCACGCGTCGAGCTCGAAGCGCCGCAGGAAGTCGGCCTCCACAAGCAGCCGCCGCAGGTACTCGTTGATGTAGTCCACGCCGAGGAGCGTTTCCGGCACCGGATGGCAGAGCGGATAGTCGATGCTGCACGGAATCTCGTGCGCCATGGACCGGTAGTCGTAGCGCTTCGGGAAGTCACCGATCCTCGGCGAGCGTGTCCTGCAGCGCGATGTTCGGGATCGGCGGCATCGTGGCGACGCACCTCCCGCCAGAGCTCCCGCGTCAGCTCGACCTTGCGCTCGATGTCGGCAAGGCTGCGCCGGAACTCGTCCTCGAGGTCGACGGAGAGCAACCGCTCCGGTACCTCCGGCCGCTCGGGGTCGATGCCGAGCACGAAGCTCACCGAGCGCAACAGGTCGACGGCGACGTGCTTGGGCACGGACGTGCTGTCGCCATGGTGTCGATCGCCGTGCGTCGCTCGAGCAGCCGCAGGAACCGCTCCTGGAAGGCCGCGAGTTCCTCGGCAGAGGCCAGCTCCTGGTCGACGCGCTCGTCGGCACCGCCGAGTCGCCGGCGGCTGCATCGGGACCGGTCGGCTCTCATCGGCTCATCGGTCGCATCCTCTATTCGTCGAGCCAACTCGAGCCCTCCCAGCCGGGCGCGTAGGTCTCGTCGACCCAGTCCGAGACGTTGTAGCGGTGCGCAGCGAGCGTCAGCGCGTTCGCGGCGGCGCGGTCGGCGTCGGGGTCCGCTCGCGTCGTCCTCGGCGGTCGTTAAGCCGACTGCGGCCTCCTCGCGGACGTGGCGCGCCAGCCCCTCGAAGAGCGCCTCTTCGAGGTAGCCCAGATCGCCTTCGGCGGGATCGTCGAACAGCGACCGCATCTTCGCGATCAGGTCGTCGTCGGGAATCTGCTCGAGCGACTCGTTCTTGAAGTCGTAGAAGAGCTCCTGGAGTTCGAGCACCGTCTGGCACGAAGTTCGCCTGCGACACGAACGGCGAGCCGGCGAACGCCAAGCACGAGTTCTTTGGCCACGCCTCCACCGAACTCAACGCGCTCGGCTCACCTCGAGCGACTCAAGCCGCCCCACGACCAGGACCTGGATGTCTCGGTCGTGAGCGACAGCCCGTAGCGCCCGATCATCGCGGTTGCAGGATTCGAGCTCGCGGACGGCCGTCGCAAGCTGCATCTGGGCAGGATCCTGCCCGAACGGAACGATCACAAGCATCACCTCGAATACTGTGTTATACGCGCCTTGTGTGCCGCAATACAGGACTCGTTCTTGGGGCGGGATTGTGGTATGGTGTTAGTAGAGGTCAGGGGTTCTGACCTCGTCTTTTTCTCCGGCAACGCCGTCGCGGTACTTCCCGACGCAGCCAGCTGAGACTCCCGCTCTACTGGCTCGTGCCGCCCGCTGCTATCGGGCGCTACCGGCGGACGCGCTCCAGCCGAGCCACCATCGCGTCCACCACTCGCTCCACACTCCCGGGCGCCGTCTCCACGAAGTACGACGGCTCGAACAGCTCGGCCTCGATCACCATCGGCCCGTCCGCGCCGGTCACGATGTCGTAGCGCGCGTAGAGCGGCGTCGTGGCGTCGACGCTGGCAAACCCGCGCTCCTCGGCGATCTCGGCGATCGCTCGGCTGCAGCGGGCCGCCATCTCGATCTCGGCGTCGGTCGGCGTGGCCGGCGTGATGTCCTCGGCGTACTCGCCGCCCACGTAGCCGCCGTCATCGGCGAGGATGCGACCCTTGGTGATCGTGTGCGAGTACTCGCCGTCGAAGAACAGCAGGCCGCGCTCGCCGCCCGCGGTGATCTCGGGGATCTCCGGCTCGACGAGCACGAGCTTGCCCGAGTCGAGCACCTCGGCCGCGTACCCGTCGAGCTTGGGGTCGTCCGCCGAGGTCAGGTGCGCGCCCCACGAACCGGCACCGATGTTGGGCTTGATGACGACACGCCCGCCGATACTCTCGGCGGCGGCGCGCACCTCGGCGAGGGAGGAGGCGACGATCGTCGGGACGATGCTGACCCCGTGTGCCTCGAGGTCGAGCAGGTAGCGCTTGTCGAAGTTCCAGCGGATGAGCGCGGGCGGGTTGAGCACGCGGCTCGGGTCGAGGGAGTCGAGCCAGGCGAGGAACTCGGCGGTCCGCAGCGAGTAGTCCCACGGGCTGCGCATCACGATGAGGTCGAAGGCGCTCCAGTCGATGCTCGCGTCGTGCCAGACGACGGCCTCGGCGGGCACTCCTCGGCGGGCGAACTCGGCGAGCAGCGGCTCGAGGTCGAACTCGTGCTCGAGCAGCCAGGGGACGTCGGTGGTGACGAGCGCCAAGCGTCCGGGCATGGGGCCTCCGGATCCGCGGGCGGGCGTCGACTCGAAGATGGTCGCGAGAGGATAGCAGCCCGCGCGCCCTACATCCTGAGGAACTTCATCAGCTCGTAGACCACGAACCCGGGCCAGAAGAGCGCCTTCACGCAGCCGAGCAGACCGCCAAAGAAGCTGGTGGCGGTCTGGATGTAGTAGACCACGGCCCCAAAGAAGCCGAACCCGTAGACCGCTCCCGCTCCTGCTGCCGCGCCGTTGTTCCCTGCGTTTGACATGTCGCCCCCCTCGTCGTGAACTCCAAGGTGCCGAGAGGCTTCTACCCGAAGAAGCCCGTCTCGAGCTAGCTCCCCAGCCGGTAGTGCACGGTGTATTGCGGTGCGGACGCTCATGGATGGGTACAGCGCACGTAGGTAGTGGGCTGATACGAGAGGGCGTGCAGGGTGGGTTCGTGGCGAAGAATCGGCCGGATCGTTCTGTGGGTCGTCGGCGTCGTGCTCGCGCTCGTGGTGGTGCTCGGCGCGTTCCTCGCCATCAGCATCGCCCTGGACGGACGCGGTTCGGCAGCGCGGCTCGACTCGGTGACCAACACGACGATCCCCGGCGACGACGGTCCTGACGTGCGCGCGTACGTCGCGAAGCCGAGCCAGCCGGGCACTTATCCAGTGGTCGTGATGATCCACGAGTTCTGGGGGCTCAACCCCGACATCGTGAGCAAGGCCGACCTCCTCGCCGAGGAGGGCTACCTCGTCGTCGCGCCGGACGTGTTCCGCGGCAGCACCACGGGCTACGTGCCCAAGGCTATCTACCAAGTCATCTCGACCCCCGCCGATGAGGTCAACCAGGACCTCGATGCCGTGATCAAGTGGACCGCAAGTCGGCCGGGGGCCGACTCCGAGCGCACCGGTATCGTCGGCTTCTGTTTTGGGGGACGAACCTCGCTGCTCTACAGCCTCCACAACCCGACGCTGCAGGCCACGGCGGTCTTCTACGGCGAGCCGGTGACCGACCCGACACGCCTCGCGAAGCTCCAAGGCCCCGTGCTCGGCATCTTCGGCGGAGCCGACGGGTCCATCCCGCTTGAGAATGTGAAGGCATTTGAGAGCGCCTTAGAGCAGGCAGGCGTCGAGTCGACCGTCACCATCTATCCCAAGCAGCCGCATGCCTTCGTGAAGAACGCCGCCGGCATCGAAGCGGGTGGCGCACAGGGTGCCGCCTGGGCGCAGATGCTGGGGTTCTTCCAAGGCGCGCTCCAGGACTCGGCGGCGAAGCCGGCGGCCACCGACGCACAGCAAGCCGCGGGTGACTTCTACGGGTGGGCACCGGTACTGCGACTTGCCTTCGGCCACGCCGGTCACGGCAGCCCTTGGGGCGGCCGCGCGCACTAGTCGGAGAGGCGGCACCATGACAGCGAATGGACCGACCAAACCCGCAGGCGCGAGCCTCCCACTGCTCGCCGTAGCCGATCGTGCCGAACTGCGCGCATGGCTCGAGCACAACCACGCCTCGTCGCCAGGCGTGAACCTCGCGATCGGGAAGAAGGGCGGCCGCGCCACGGCGCTCACCTACGACGATGCGGTCGAGGAGGCGCTGTGCTTCGGCTGGATCGACAGCACCGCCCGCCGGCTCGACGACGACCGCTACACGGTGCTCTTCACCCCGCGCAAGCGTGGCGGCACCTGGGCCCGCACCAACAAGGTCCGCGTGGAGCGGTTGATCGCGGAAGGCCGTATGACGCCCGCGGGGATATCGGTCATCGAGGCCGCGAAGGCCGATGGCTCATGGATGCGTGCTCGAAGATGCCGAGAACCTCGTCGTGCCGGACGACCTCGCCATCGCTCTCGAACGGGCTGGCGCACGGGAGCGCTTCGATGCGCTCGGCGTGAGCGCTCGGCAGATGGCGCTCTACTGGATCTCGACCGCGAAGCGAGACGCGACCCGGGCGAAGCGCGTTTCCGCGACCGTGAGCGCCGCACTTGAGGGCCGCGGGCCGCTGTAGGCCGACGGACGCTCCCCGCGCGTCCCGGTCATTCCGCGCTCCGCGAACGCCGCCGCTCGATCGAGCTCATGATCACCGAGAGGACCAGCCCGGTCGAACCGATGGCTACGGCGATGGCCCAGTCTTCCGGGCCGAGCGGCTCTGTCCCGAGCAGGAACTCAGCCGTTGGGCTCGAGACGGCGAGCCACTGGAGGGCGATTCCACCGAGCAGTCCAAAGATCAGACTAGGGTTGGTGAACAGGCCGAGTCTGTGCAACGGCACCGTCCACGAGCGACACCCGATCGCCTGCGCCCACTCGAACGCCACGAGTGTTGTGAACGCCATCGTCTGTGCGTGCAGCACACTCTCGGTCGCCGCGAAGTACCCGAAGACGGCGAGCATCCCGACCGCTTTGAGCACCGCTCCCGTCCCGATACGCCACGCTGCGCGACGGTCGATAATGCCTGCGCTCGGCGAGCGTGGCGGCTGGCTGAGCACGTCGTCGTGCTGGGGCTCGATGCCCAACGGGATGGTGAGCGTGCTGGCGACCACGAGGTTGGCCCACAGCACCATGACCGGCGTGATCGGCAGCGGCCAGCCAAGCACCTGACTCGCCGCGATCGCCACGACCTGGCCCAGCGCAACCATGACCAGGAACGCCACCACTCGCTGGAGGTTGCCGTAGATGACACGTCCCTCTTCGACCGCCGAGACGATCGTGGCGAAGTCGTCGTCGGCGAGCACCATGTCGGCGGCCTCCTTCGAGACCTCGGTGCCGGTGATGCCCATCGCGACGCCGATGTCGGCACGCTTGAGGGCGGGCGCGTCATTCACCCCGTCGCCCGTCATCGACACGACCTCGCCCAGCTCCTGGAGTGCCTCGACGATCCGCAACTTGTGGCGCGGCTCGACTCGCGAGAAGACCGCGATATCGCGCACGCGCGCCTTGAGCTCGGCATCGTCGAGAAGGTCGAGTTCCGCCCCGGTGACGACTGCACTCGCCGGTGCATCCTCCGGCAGAATACCCACGCACTTCGCGACCGCGGAGCCGGTCGACGCGTGGTCGCCCGTGATCATCTTGACGTTGATGCCCGCACGCTGGGCAGCCGCAACCGCATGCGCAGCCTCGGCTCGTGGCGGGTCCATCAGCCCCCACAGGCCGGCGAAGATGCAGCCCTGCTCGGCATCAGCACGGTCGGCCTCGGTCGTGCTCGGTGGCATCTCACGGTACGCGGCCGCGATCACGCGGAGGGCGTCGGCGGCGAAGTCGGCCTGGGCCTGACGCACCGCCGCGCTGCGCTCCTCGGTCAGCTCGACGACCTCACCGTCGATCAGCATCCGGTCGCAGAAGCCAAGCACGCGATCGGGCGCGCCTTTGACGTGCAGCCGAGGTCCGCCTCCCTGCTGCGCGTCGAGGGTCGCCATGTACTTGAACGAGCTCGAGAACGGGATCTCGTCGATCCGAGCGGTGTCACAGCGTGCCCGTCCTGAGCGAATCCCGCCTTTCGACGCCGAGACGAGCACCGCGCCGTCAGTGGGGTTGCCTTCGATGCGCCACCGTCCGCCCTCATCCTCCTCGAGCACCGCGTTGTTCGCGGTGCACCCCACCTCGAGCAGAAGCTCGACATCGGACCAGACCACCTCGGTCTGACCGGGGTCCGGGACGATCTCGCCTTCGGGTGAATAGCCGTCGCCGGTCACGTCGAAGCGCTCGCCGCCCGCCCACAGTCGCGTGACCGTCATCTCGTTTCGAGTGAGCGTGCCGGTCTTGTCGGTACACACGACCGTGCAGCCGCCCAGCGTCTCGACCGCGGCGATCCGCCTCACGAGCGCCCGGCGCTTGGCCATTCGCTGTACGCCGAGCGCGAGCGACACGCTGACCGCCGTGGGCAAGCCCTCCGGGATCGCCGAGACCGCCGCGGCCACGGAGAACAGCAGCATCTCGACGAGGGGCTCGCCGCGCAACACACCTAGAGCGAAGATGACCGTGGCGGCAAGGACCGACAGGACCCCCAGCCGTGTCGAGAGCTTGGCGAGGCGCTTCTGAAGCGGCGTCTCCTGGCGGCCGGTCGCCCGCACCTCCCCGGCGATCTGGCCCACGAGCGTGTGCATGCCGGTTGAGGTCACCAAGGCGGTCGCCCGGCCCGCCACCACCGGCGTCGACGAGAAGACAAGGCACAGACGGTCGGCGAGGACGGTGTCTGCCGGGAGCTCCGCAACAACCTTCTCTATGGGTTCGGACTCACCGGTGAGCGCCGACTCGTCGATGCGAAGGTCGGACGCAGTGAGCAAGCGAGCGTCAGCCGTGACCCTGTCGCCGGTCTCGATCACCAGCACGTCTCCCACGACGACTTCCGTGGCGTCGATCACGCGCACGTCGCCGTCGCGCATCACGCGCGCACGGGGGCTCGAAAGCCGTTTCAGTGCTTCGAGCGCGCTCTCGGCGCGGTACTCCTGCCACACGCCGATGATGACGTTGGCAACGACGATGAGCGCGATGACGACGGCGTCGAAGACGTCTTGCGCAAACAGCGACACAACAGCTGCCCCCGCCAGCAGGTACACCATCGGGTTGGCGACCTGCTCCAGCACGAGTCTCCCGATGGACGTGCCGGCCTCGGCTTCGAGCGCGTTGGGACCGTCTTCGCGCAGCCGGCGAGAGGCTTCCTCGGTCGTGAGGCCGGCCGTGGTAGAGGTGGTCAGGTGCTCGGCGACCTGCTCGGGCGAGAGCGCGTGCCACAGCACGGAAGCTCGCTCGGTCGAGCCGACAGGGACGATGGGGTCAGTCACGATGGATTGGCCTCTCGGTACGGGTTCGAGGAGTGGATACCCGAACTACCTCATGCGCCACGAGTGGGGCACCGCCGACTTCAGCCGGAGTTCAGGTGGCCGGACTCCCGAGCCGGTAGTGCACGGTGTACTGGATCGAACGCGCCATCGGCCATTTCGCGAACCAACGATACCAGCCCAGCTTTGGCTCGTCCTCGTCGAAGTAGGTCCACTCATCAAGGAGCTTGATTCCCGGCGCCCAGCCTTCCATGTCTCGCGGCGTGTCCATCCCGAAGGTGTACACGACGTTCTCGGAGAGCCCGAACTGGCGCTTGAACTTGCCGCGTCCAAACCGGCTGTTGAGCATACGGACAGCCTGGCTGCTGGCGATTTCGGCGATGAGTTCGGCGCCAGGGAACCGCTCCCGCAGCGTGGTCACGAGGGTGCGGACGTCGTCGGGTTGCAGGTACATGAGGAGGCCCTCGGCAACGAAGAGGAACTTGTGACCCGGCTCGTTCGGGAGCGCGTCAAGCCATGCGAAATCGAGCACCGAGGTGGCGATGAAGTGCATGCGGTCGGTTTCGGCGAGGAACCGGCGGCGCAGGGTGATGACCTCGGGCAGGTCGAGGTCGAACCAGCGAGCGCGCGAGTTGTCGCACCGGCGGCGACGGTCGTTGAGGCCGCAGCCGAGGTTCACGACGATGCCGTCGGGTTCGCGCGACAGGAACTCGGTGACGTCGCGGTCGTACTGTCGGATGCGCAGCGACATGCTCGTGAGCAGCGCGCCGGGGAGCTTGCCTTTCGCGAGCCTCCTGAAGAGTCGTTTGTCGCTGTGTTCGAAGTACGTGTTGAGTTGGCGCGTCAGCTCGACCGCACCCGCATCGACCATGATCGGGTTCGCGCGCTGAGATTCGAGCGCGAGCGAGTAGAGCGGCAGGAACAGCGTCTCGGAGACCGCGCTGATCTGGCTGTCTTCGCTCATCGTCATGACCTCATGTCCCCCTGCCATCGCTCGTTGGATGCCGACGGACTATCCGTTCAGGCGGCCCGTTTGGGCCGCGCCAGCGCGAACGCCAGCGACGACCAGCCGATCGCCATAGCCGTGATCACAAGGGCACGCACGCCCGGGGCAAGCCCTGACTGCCAGATCGCGAGACCCACCATCCACGGCAGCAGGAGCAGCCACATCGCTGCCCGCATCAGGAGCGGTTGCGCCTGCGTCCACGCCCAGGCCACGTCCAGCCCACCCGGCGATCTCGCCAGATACGCGAAGCACACCCAACCGCCGATGAGCACGACCCACCAGAACGCTATGGCGACCCAGCGCAGCCGGGGGTGCGCCGCGAGGTTGGCAGGCGTGCCCGTGACCGCCAACGCGGCGAAGCCGGCGATCACGAGCGTCATGGCAAGGACGAGCAGCGTTGTGATCACCGCGCCAGCGCCTCGCCGACCACGGTGTAGCTGACCATGTCGACCTCACGACGAGTGATGCGCGTACGCCTCCTCGCCGAAGTGCTCCTTGGCCCACGCTTCCTGCGCCGGGTAGTTGAAGTTCACACCGAACAGGAAGAAGTGCGCGACCGACTCGCCGAGAAACGCGAAGCGCTTGTGCAGGTCCTTGACCAGCGCGTCGTTGTCGCCGAACGACTCAAGGTACTTGCCGACTCCGCCAAACTCGCGGTCGACGACGATGAGCTCGCCGGTGTTGCGCACGATCGCTTCAAGCTTCTTGCGGTTGCGGATGACGCGCGTGTCGGTCATCAGCCGGTCGATGTCGGCCGGCGTGTAGCCGGCCACCGTCTCCGGGTCGAAGTCCTCGAACGCTGCGCGGATCCCGTCCCACTTCGCATCGATGACCTTCCAGCTGATGCCGGACACAAAGACCGCCCGCGCCATCGAGGCGACGTAGTCGGTAAGGGTGAGCGGGCCGGTGGGTGTGGGCCACATGATGGGGACCTCCTAGCGCGGGCTGGCGCTGCTCGTCAGCTTGCGTGCTCGTCGCCGAGCACCTGGTCGGCCGCGAACTCCTTGAGCACCGGCCCGGGTCCTGCCTCGGCCAGCAGCGCGAACGTCTGCCGGAGCACGTCGACCTGCAGTGCCGGGTTGTTCGGCTCGCCGAGAGGGTAACCGTGATCGAACGGCACCCACAGCGCCCGTGGCGGCCGGACCTTCTCGGCGACCTCACGCAGAAAGACCTGGACGACGGTGGGGATTCCCGCTCGCTCGATCTCGGCGGCGACCAGACTCACGGTCTGGTTGCACATCGGTCAAGCGGGCACGAGCAGCGCGACGTCGATCCCGTCCTCCACGAACATGCGGGCGATCTCCGGCGCGGTCTCTTCGATCAGGACCTTGGGCTTGGTCAGGTGCCCGCACAGTGAGACGGTCCGCGGCCCCAGTTCGCCGATCTCTCCGCGTTCGACCATGTCGCGCAGCCGGTCCAGCGGGACCAGCAGGTTGGGATCGGACTGAAGCCCCGCGTGATCGAATCCCTGGCCGGCGTAGGTGTTCACGAGCGTCAGCGGGTCGGTCTCGGAGGGCACGATGCGAATCGACGGGTCGTTGTCGGGGAGCTCGGCGTTGAAGGGCGGCTGGTCGGGCATCGTCATGCATGCGTGAACCACGAGCCCGATCCGGCATTCCGAGAGAGGCTTGACAGGTGCTGCCCACGGTACGGGGTCGATGCGCGTCCACTTGTACATCGTGAGGAACGCGCGGAGGTCGGGGTCCAACTTCTCCATCGTGGTCATGATGGCGCCTCCTTAGGCGGTCGCTTACCCCCAGGAACATACCCACATATTGTGGCGATGGGGCCCAAGGCAACCGGCTTCGGCCGCCCGGTTGAGAGCGCAAACGAATAGCCCGTGACAAGGATGGCAGTCGGTTGACCTACCGGGACCGGTCAGAGGGAGGTCCGCGCCTTGGGGCCGAGGAACCGAGCGCCCCTCTCGGCGTGCCGCGTCGAGCCAGGCATCGCGCGCGACCTCGACCTGTTCAAGCGCCTGCGCCGGGGTCTCCCCGAACGCCGAGCAGTGCGCGTAGTTCGGGGGATCCCCGCGATGTAGCCATCGTCTTCGGCGCTGTAGAAGATGATGATCTCGTAGGCGTTCATGTGCGGTCCTCCATGGTCAGACTATACGCGCTACGAGGCCCATCAGCTGGCGCACCTGGTACGGCTTCGCCCGACCGCCGGCCTCCTGGAGGTTGATCAGCTCAGGAATGCCGGGATGGCTGAAGATGTGATGGCTGCCTGAGACGCGCACGAGCCTGAAGCCGAAGGCCGCCGCCAACCCGCAGAGGTCAGCGAATCCAATCGAGCGAGCCTGCTTCAATGGCGCGCAACGTCTTCTTTGGATTCACGAGCCCATCCCTTGGCCGACATCATCGCCGCCAGCCTAGAAGACGGGCCTCACCGGGCCCAAAATCGCCTCCCATTTTGAGCCGACCCGGGGATCGGGACGAGCAGGCTCCCCGACCTCCTCACCCCCGCCCCACCGCCGCAACCGCCGTCTGCGCCGGCGAAACTCCCACCTTCGCGCGCGATCAGCACACCAGCGCGACCACCATCTGCGTGTCCGAGCCGAGCAGCCCCGGCCGGTAGCCGGTCACAAACGCCGCGGCCAGCGCCACGATCGCCAGACCCAGGGCCACACCCGCCAGCATCCACGGCGACATCCAGTCGCCGCCGACGCGCTTGAGCACCGGCCCGATCCCAAACACCGAGCACGCCACGAACCCCGCTACGAACACCCCCCAGAACACCATCTTCATCGTCGTCGCCTCCATCTCGTTCTCTCCTCCAAGTCTTCCGGCGCGCGCCCCCTACTTCCAGGGCCACAGCAGCCAGTTGGTCCACCCGAGCGCCGCGACCACGATCACGAACCGGATGGGCACCGCCAGCGGCAGCGTCCACATCCACAGGCAGATCATCCAGGGCAGGAACAGCAGCCAGATGACGCCTTGCACCAAGATGTTGAAGCGACCGGGTCCACACCCAGAGCTCGGTGAGCCGCGCGGGGTCGGCGACCATGTAATAGACGAATGCACCGCTGACGGCGAGGCCGAGTCCGCAGATGAAGAGGCTGAACGCTTTCTCACCCAGCGTCTGGTGGGCGAACCTGCGGGCTGCGGTCACTGCGGTGGTGGCCGCGTGTCTGGTGCTCAGGGTCGTCGTCGTTTCCATCGTTGTCTCCTCCGTCTTGGA
>CAVSCC010000010.1:0-317934 GCA_963726345.1 uncultured Coriobacteriia bacterium
ACCATGAATGCAAGAAGGCCCCAGAGGACTCCATTTCAAGGAGCTCGAAGGGGCCTTTCCACTGGTAGGAGGCTATATGGCCCTCTTCCACATCGAGGTTACAAAGTACCGTCTGGAGTGCATCCCGCTTGTGCGCGTCAGGAGCCTCTTGGAACGTCACACGAGCCGATGAAGCCTGAGACGCCAAGTCCCTGACCTGCTGTATTGAGCGCAGCGCGCCCGTGGAGCCCTCAGAGACAGTGAGTTCCAAAGCTCGACGAGTGGTCGCAAGGTCTGAGGCACGCTCGGAGTAGACCTCCTGAGGGACCGCACCCTCCAAGAACGCATCGAGAAGGCGCTTCTCCTTGGCCTTGAGCGTGTCGATCTCCCGGCTGGATTCCGAGTGCGAGCTGTTGAGCTCTGCGGCCTTCTCATCCAGGTACGTCTCGCAGTCGGCGACGAGCGCCTCGAGTACCTCCGGCCCTATCTCGATACGACCGAGCAGCGCTTCGATCTCGGCCATGAGGACGTCTTGGGCGATGTAGGAGGACTGCGAGCAGCTCCCCTTGCCCTTGCCGTGCGTGCAGCGGTAGTAGATGTGGCCCTTGTGCGTCCCGGCGGTGATGAGGCACCCGCATTCCTTACAGCGCATGGCACCGCGAAGCGGGTACTCGGGCTTGCGAGACTTGGTGCCGTTGCGGTTGCCGGCCAAGCGCTGCTGCACCGCATCGAAGAGAGCGACGGAGATCAGCGGAGTGTGGGCCCCGGCGAACATCTCGCCGTTGTGACGGATGCGACCGCAGTAGAACGGATTGGTGAGTATCTGCTGGAGCGAGGACGCCTGGAGCCGTTTGCCGCTCTTGGTGACCAGGCCGCGACCAGCCAGCTCGGCGCAGAGATCAGCCAGGCACACGGCCCCGGTCTCGTAGCGCTCGAATGCCCAGGTGACGAGCGGAGCCTTGAACGGGTCGATGACGATGGAGCGGGTGTTCTTGTCGTTGAGGTAGCCGGTCGGCGCACGGTGAGGGAAGCCACCCTGGGCGACCTTCTCCTCCATGCCCTTCTTGACCTCTTGGCTCAGGTTGACCAGGTAGTACTTGGCCGTTGAGAGCTGGATGTCGCGCATGAACTGACCCTGGGGAGTGTCGGGTACGTCACCGACGACATAGCGAGCCCGGACCCCGAGCTTCTCTTCGAGCTCGATCTGATCGGAGAAGTTGCGATACAGGCGGTCGAGCTTGTGAGCGACCACCGTGCGGCACTCGGGATTGGCCGCAAGGAACGCGATCATCTGTCCGAAGCGCGTGCGTCCCGCGTGCCCGGCGCTCTCGGCTTCGATGAACTCGGCCAGGGGAGTGAGGCCCTGCTCGGCACAGAAGGCGCGTATGGCCTTGAGCTGTGCCGGGATGGAGTAGCCCTCGTCCTGCTGCTCCTTGGTGCTCACGCGGGCGTAGATGACGCAGGGCATCGGCATCAGAATGGGACCTCCTCGGAGAACGTGCTCACCGAGAGTCTGCACCGCTTGGTCTCGACGAGTCCAGAGTAGTCATCGTCGGATTCGTCGACCAGATCACATGATCACGCCTGCGAGCTTGGACCTGGGCCTCGGTGATCGTGAGATCGGGCGGTTCATATGCCGCCAAAGTCGTCAGCGCCGACAGTGCACGCCTCGCCGCCTCCTTCTGTGAAAGCATCCGCGGCACCCTGCGGGAGCGAGTGACCGGCGCGGCGATTCCATCGACCTGCCTCAGTGCGACCCAGCGCGGGTCGGCCGGCCATCGCGTGATCGTTGTGTCTTTGCCCGGCACCCTGAGCTCGACCTCTGGAGGGCGAAGTCGAAGAGCGCCGGCAGGTTGGTGAAGGCGGCCTCGACGACTGCGACACGACAGTTCGCGCAGGATGTCGCCGCGAAGCTGCACCTCGAGTCTCCACACGTCCTCGTCGTCCTCGAAACCCGGACAATCCCGCAAGACATCGTGCATCCAGGCGTACTCGCTCTTGGACCTGAATCTGTGCGGTCTTGTTGTAGAGGCGAACGACGAGGTCCCGTTTGCCGAACTGGAACGTCTCGCCTCGCCCCTCTCGGTGATGCCCGACGTATCTGGAGCGCCTGCAGACATGTTCCATCTCATCATGAGTCGGATGCCAGCCCTGAAAGTCGCGGGCACAGGTCGATGCGCTGCAGCGAATGTGGAATCGTCGCCCCGAGCTCCGCGGCGGCTGCCTCCGCGAGATCATAGACCGCCTGATGTCCGAGACTCGCCAGTGCCAGGGCTGAGAGGCGCAGCAGACACCGATCGGGCCCGTCCCGCTCGACGCCGAGACACGAACGGGCGACGAGCGCGTTCTCGACCCGGTAGGGGTAGTAGCCGAGTCCCTTCGGCTGGACGAAGAACTCCATGCCGGCCAGCATGCATCGGCACAGGCACGTCGAACTCCTTCGCCTTGGACTTGTCGTTCTCCAGGTCACCCCGGATGGACCAGCGGCAACTCTCCGGAGAAGGTGCACTCCACGGTGTCGACAGCGAAGCGGAGAGGGGAGAGATCGGTCATCTTCCCTGGTCAATGCAATTAGACTGCCCCATGTTATAGGCGGGGGCAGTCTCAAGACCGACCACGACACCCCTGCCCACCGCCCCCGGCTCCGTGTCCGGCCGGGGACCGTGGACAGCCGCGCCGCTCTCAAAGACCAACACGCCTGCGGCGTGCAGGGACAAGAGCGCAAGGAAGAGGGAACGCCCTGAGCCCGGCTCCGCGCCGCTGTCGCGGCTGCGGAGCACGGCCTCAAGGGCGTCTCCCGCTTGCTTCTTGCTCTGTGGTCCCACGGCCTGCCTCTCCGAGAGCCGGGATGGCTCTCCGAGACGGACTATGGCCGGTGGCTCTATTCAGCCGTGGAAGATTCGGGGAGCCTTTCCTTCCACGTCTCATCAGCGGAGGCGAAGACGCTTGGCGACGCGGGACTTCTCAGTTGCGATCTGGGCTCGGTAGCGTCGTGGGGTGCTCGATGATGTCGGGATACTTCGACCGCAGATTCTGGATCGGCGATATCTCGCAGAGCTCATACCCGTGTCGCTTCATCTGGAGCATCTTGGCGGCTTCGATCTCGTCGCGCTTGCTTGCCTTGGTCGCCTTGGCTCCGAATACCGCTGCGATGCTTCTCCTTGACCTGCCGTGCGGCAAGGTCCGGGTCGCTTAACGGTGTCATCACCGCGATCAGCATCGGCGGGTCGGCGTCGGGGTACTCCAACCAGAACCCCGCCGCGAACGGCAGGAAGGGGATGGGCTCATCCGTGAACGCGATGCTTCGGACGCATTCGATGGCCCACTCGTGGACGCCGTAGGCCTTCCACATCTCTCTGGTAGTCGAAGCCGTACTTCTCGGCATCGAAGCCGTCAGCGATCATCTCGGCCTTCCACTCATCAAAGCCGAAGCCGTTGTCGTCTAGCCATGCGACGATGCGCTTGTCGATCTCCTTGTCACTGATGCCGTCCACCGTCCAGCCGCTCACGTCGTCGGCTAGGTCTTGGAAGGCCTCCACGACGGGGAGTGCGTAGGACGCGGCCTGCAGCCGCTTGAAGAGCCCTTCGTCAATATGTTCGAGCATCATCTTCCCCTTAGCGGTGTTCTCTTGCGCGTGACTCGACGGTATCATGCGGGCGCATGCTGCACCGGATATGCGCGGCCCTGGCACCTAGGGAGCCGGTCCGACCCTGGATACGCAGGAGTCAAACTGAGACGGACGGAGTTACACTGTCCGTGCATACGTTGTTGGAGGGAGATTGGGGAGTCTCGAAATGAAACGCCACCGTGCGGCGCGGCCAGACGCAGGGCCAACGCGATAGTGAGAGCAATCGAAGCCGTATTCCGACAGCCCAACGGGTTCGGTGAAGCTGCAATACCCGTCTGGTCGCAGAGTGAAGTCGGATTCTTCCACAGCAACGCTTAGGAAGATGTGGGGCAAGAAGTGACTGTTCTCTGCGGCGCCTGTTGCCCCATCGCGCTGGACGCCTCTGCGGCTGGACCCCTTCAACGCCGCATGTCAGCTGCGCCAGGCTCAAGCGTTGAATGGGGGTGCCAGCACGGTGAGAGCGGACTGGCACGACCTGGTGAGGGCAATCCTATTGGCTATTGAGGATTCTCGGTGGACTGGCGTCACTGAACGGTCTACAAGTCTCAACTGGCGCGAGTCGGGATGAAAACGTCTACCAGCTGCACCTGCATCGACGACGCCGGGTTCATCAATGCTCAAGTTCGTATACGGCGTACAACACGCACGCTCGATGTATTCGTGAATAGACGGACCTGGACGGGACGGAGTTCTTGAACGCCGTACGCGACGACGGTGAGTGGGCAAGCCAAGTCTGAAGTGGCGTCAAAGGCCGGGTCAGCGTCCCTGCAGGTTCTGCAGGCGGTGGCCACCGCGATCATCATGCGCAAGCTCGGCCTCGGGTAGCCCTGTCCAACAAAGGCATCGAGTAGAACGCCAGAAGGTAGACTGACCCGGAAGCGCATGCGCGTCTGCTCATGCCTAAACGTTAGGCCGAATCGGGGGGTGAGGCAGTGGGAGACACCTGGTTCTACAACTCGCTGATTCTTGCGGTGCTGATTGGCCTGATTCCCGCTGCCATCGCTCGGAGCAAGGGGCACAACTTCGCGGTGTGGTGGCTGCTCGGGTCTTTGCTGTTCATCGTCGCGCTACCTGTCTCACTGATTCTGCCCCGGAATCAGGAGGTCATGGAACAACGCGCAATCACTGAGGGAGGCCGAAGGTGCCCCTACTGTGCTGAGGTAATCAAGCGCGAGGCGGTCGTCTGCCGCTACTGCGGTCGAGAACTGATGCCGCGCTCCGTCGAACAGGTTCCAACGAGTCCGCTGGACGAGGTGATGACGGATATCAGATGGGAGTACGAGCCGTGGTTGCGATCGGGAGGCGGCCAAGGCAGGTCTTCGGTGTCACGAGAGTCGATGCTCGCCTCGCTCCAGCGCGCGTCGGACATCGCTTCGGAGTGGGACTCCGACTCCAAATGGCAACTCGCGCGCAAGATTCGAAGCGAGTGTCTTGAGCTGACTAGCGACTCGGAGTGTGAGCAGATTGTCCTCGGAATCGAGGGGTACGCCAGGGCGGGATTGGCCTAGCAAGCGCTTCCAGCAGAAGGCGCGCCCCCGGTCGGGTATGCTCGGGTAGGGATGCGATGCGGGGACGCGCTTCAGCCAAACGTAACACGTGAGGACGAACGAGAACTGCCGGGTCCATATCGGTCCATTGCTTGACATCGGGTACTTGAGGTTGTCGGCATTGGGGGGTGCAATGAGTCGCTTTGCTGTCGTCGACATCGAGACCACCGGGCTCTCACCTGCGCACAACCATAGGATTCTCGAGCTAGCGGTTGTACTCGTGGATGATGAAGGCAATCTCGTCTACGAGTGGGAAACACTGCTCAATCCCGAGCGCGATGTGGGTGCAACGGACATTCATGGGCTCTCAGCCGCCGACGTCTACGCCGCACCGACGTTGCGCAAGTCGCATACGAGCTCGAGTCACTGATGGCCGGCCGCGTGCCGGTTGCACACAATCTCTCCTTCGACGCACCGTTCATCGCCGCAGAGTACGCGCGTGCGGGGTATCCAATTGAGCTGGGTCGCACATCTGGACTATGCACAATGCGTCTTGCCGCTCACTATCTTCGAAAGGGCCCTCGGACACTGGAAGCCTGCTGCAACTGCATCGGGTGTCGCGTGGAGTCTGCTCATGCCGCAATGGACGATGCTCGCGCCACGGCACAGCTCCTGTCGTACTACATTAAGCAGGACGGCGATTTCGTTACGCACTGGTCGGGCCCGATCGCCGCCGCACAACTCACCGTCTGGCCGGAGATTCCGTCGGTGACAACGGCACGCGTAACCCGGCAGTCCTCTGCTGCGGCGACCGGCGATCACTTCCTTGGGCGATTGGCATCGCGGATGCCGCGAAGCGAGATGCACCCGGAAGCCAACAGCTACCTCGCGTTGCTCGACCGGGTTCTGCTAGATAGACAGGTCAGCCGACACGAGGCGGACGAACTTGTGGCGGTCGCTGACTCAATGGGCTTGTCGCGAGAGGATGCGCTGTCCTTGCACCGGTTCTATTTGAGTGCGCTTGGCCGTCTAGCTCTTGAGGACGGCATCGTAACCCCCGATGAGCGCAACGACCTGGAGACTGTTGCTCGCGCACTTGCTCTCGACGCCCTAGAAGTCCAGGCGGCCTTGGATTCTTCGGGTGTCGGCGACCTCGAAACCTGTGATATCGGTGGGTTCTCGCTGGTACCCGGCGACGCGGTTGTGTTTACGGGAGAGGCGCCGGGCATCGACCGTCTCGACTTGGAGTTCCAGGCGAAGGCGCTTGGCTTGCGGGTCACGAGCGGGGTCAGTGGAAAGACGCGCCTATTGGTGGCGGCGGACCCAGATAGTCTGAGCGGCAAGGCCCGCAAGGCCCGCGACCTAGGAGTTCCGATCGTCGACTACGATACGTATCTCGGGATGCTTGACCTTGTCGCTTGCTAGACCTAACCCCACGATGGCACGGCGAAGGCGGCAGCATGGACTGGCAGTTCGGCTACAACTGCAGGCAGTACCTTCCGACGCTGGGTAAGTGCCGCGTCCTCATAGAAGACCGGGGAGGGCGCGATGATCTAGTCGAATGGAAGTGGCTAGGAATAGAGGACATGCTCGTCTACACAGAGCACGCACCCACGGACTTGGCGAGCCTAGTGGACCAAGGGCGACTGAGTGTTCGACGGCGGAAGAACGGCCAGCTTCTCTTCAGGGTTCCCGCTTCCTGGGCTTGGGATGATTGCCCACTGGGTGACTCTGGAGGCCAATGCCTGTACTTCGAAGAGCACAGCGGGCACAAGATCAGCTGCCTCATGGATCTTGAGACGATAGAGGCAGCGCATCCCAACAGCGTTCTAGCTCCATCTGACGAAACGCTTCTGTGGGTTGATGAGCGCTTCTCCCATGTACTCCCTGGGGAATGAGTCGTCCCGACAACGGCATTCAGAACGTTGCGCGCCCCGGTCAAGTATTCTCGGCTGGTAGGCCTCGGGGGGCCCTTCAGCTGATACCCGACATGTCAGGCCTGACGGGTCACAAGACCGCTCACGGTGGCCCACCAGCAATATCAGACCCGTCACCTGCGGAAACGCGGATGGCGGGTCTTCTTGCTTTCTGGGAGTAGCCACGACGGTTGTGCGATGAGAGCGAGTGCCCACGGTCCTGCGCGTCCTATTGCGTCGAAAGCGCTGTTCGAGCCGTGCGGTGGCCCAAGCGACGCGCGCTTGTCTCTACGTGTCGCGGATTCCGTCCCAGATGATTCGGTCGATCTCGATGACGGCCTGCTCGCTCGTGAGACCGGACGCAGCCAGAACTCGATCGTTGCGCGTCAGGAGTCCTATCTGCCGCAGCATCTCGCCAAGGAATCGGACATTAACCGCGCGAATCTCCCCCGCATCCTGAGCGAGCCGCACGAACTCGACGAACCTGTCGATGTATTGGTCGACCACGGTCACGCGCCATGCTTCTCGCATCCATTCGAAGCGCTGGACGTCGGAGTAGAACGCGAGCGACATGGGGTGCAACTTCTCAGCGCCGGTGCGGAAGTAGGTTCGTGCCTTCTCCGCTGGCGCATCGCAGCGCATGGCCCTGGCCTCCATGTCCGCAAAGACCACCTCGCGCCATCGAGCAATCGCCAGCAGCACGAGCGCCTCTTTGCTTGGCGCGAGCTTGTAGAGCGTTGCCACGGAACAGCCGAGTTCGCTCGCCATCTCAGAGGTCGGGACCTGCGAAAAGCCGCGCACTGAGACTAGGCTCATAAGCCCGTCGAGTAGCTCTGCGCGGCGGACATCATCAAGTCGTCTCGGCATCGTTCATCCCTTCGCGGGTTGTGAGGGATATTCTCGCGCAAAGCCCAGCGCGCAGGAGTCTCCATGGTTGATTGGGAAGACACCTACATGACACAGTATCAAGACGGAGTGTTCCAATACTCACAGGATTCCCATCGAAGGGGGACGGAGAATGGCTGATCAACCGGAGGCACTCGCCACGCACGAGGTGGACGTGCCCGAGAAGAAGCGTACAAGCATCGGCCTTTACGTGACATCTCGGCAGGCCTACGAGATGTGGAAGGCCGATTCGGAGGAGGTCCACATCATCGATGTCCGCACTCCCGAGGAGTACATCTTCGTCGGCCATGCGGCGATGGCGCGCAACATCCCGCTCGGCTTCATCAAGTACCAGTGGAAGGCCAAGGAGAACGAGCCGGAATTCGAGGTAAATGCCGGCTTCGGTCCCGCAGTGATGGCGAAGTACGCCCTCACAGACACCCTGCTCGTTACGTGCCGTTCAGGTGGCCGTAGCGCCTTGGCGGTCAACGGGCTAGCCAAGGCGGGATTCACCAATGTGTACAACATCATCGACGGCTTCGAAGGTGACGTCGTGGCAGAGGACGGGAGCCTCTATCTCGGCAAGCGGATGAAGAACGGCTGGAAGAACTCCGGGTTGCCGTGGACGTACGACTGCAACACGGATCTGCTGTGGATCAGTGAAGACAAGTAGGGCAACCGAGCAGGAGGAGATAGTCATGGCTGCAGAAGTCAGAAGCTCAGATCATGTACCGTTGGACTGGAGCGAGTTCTTCTACACGAACTGTCCGCTCGTATCGGCCAGCAACGTCGACCAGGAGCTGGGCTGGGTCCGCGAGGAGCTCAAGAAGATCGGCATCGAGTACAAGTTCCTGCGTTCCGTTCGCGAGAACAACTGGTACCCGCACTACATCCACAACATGGACAACCTGATTCGCGTTGGCGGCGCTTTTCCGGCCATTCAGGCGAACGCTGATGTTCGTCGGACGCGCCTGATCGGGCTCACGCATGTGCCCCACGAGGGCGGCTGCATGCTGGTGCGCGCGAAGGACGACATCCATCGGATGAAGGACCTCAAGGGCAAGAAGATCGGCCTCTCCAAGAGCCTGAACACCATCAAGAACGACTGGTGGCGCGCCCAGGAGGAGCAGGGCATCGAGTTCATGCTGATGCTGAACGACATGACCCGCGACGACGTCGAGATCGTCGAGTTTCCGTACCCGGACGACTGGTACGACAAGCCCGAAATGCTGGCGCCGATGTACAACCCGTCGGAGCTGTGGCTCAAGCGTGACCACAAGCACGACCTTGCGTTCCGTCCGCTGGAGACATCGTTGCTCAACGGAACGGTCGACGCGATCTACACGCAGACCGGCCCCTTCCAGCACTCTCAGGAGGCGACCGGCCAGATCAAGTCGATCGAGAACCTCGCCAACTACCCGGACTGGACCCTGCAGGGTGCCAACATCCCCGCGACGTTCACCGTGAGTGACGTCGTGTGCGAAGAGCACCCTGAGATCGTAGTCGCGATTCTGAAGGGCATGATCAAGGTCGGTCGCTGGGCCAACGAGTACAAGCACGCCGCGGCCGCAATCTTGGACAAGCAGACCTTCTACCTGGACGTCGAGGATACCTACCGCGGAATCAGGGACGTCGACATGGTTCCGAACCTGTCGCTGCAGAACATGGCGCTGACGGAGATGAACAAGGACTTCCTGCTCAGCCACGGCTACATCAAGAATGACTTCGATGTGAGCGAGTGGGCAGCGCCGGAGTTCTTCGAGAAGGCCGCCCAAGAGCTGCTCGAGGAAGAGTGGAAGAAGCGCAGCATAGCCAAGCTTCCGCAGCCGATCTCGCTTGAGGATGCGATGCAGTTGCGACTCGGCTAGCCGTTCTGCGACCGCATCGACAAGAGGAGGGAGTGACTACGATGGAACCAATCGAACAGCCGGTCCCCGAGTCGAACAAGACGACCTTGGACTCTACGCGACGCCCACAGAGGCGTACGAGATGTGGAAGGCCGATCCGGACCATGTCCATATCCTCGACGTCCGCACCTTCGAGGAGTACGTCTTCGGCGGCCACGTCGAGTGCGCCAAGAACATCCCGCTTGGTGTTCCCGAAGTACGACCCGCAAGGGCCCGTCGATGCCGGGCAGGCCGACCGGGTGCTCCGGCGAAGCGAATCCCGACTTCGTCGCCAAGACCAAGGAGGCCGTCGGCACGGACGACACGATCCTGGTCATGTGTGCGACCGGAGGCCGCGGGGCCATGGCGGTGAACGCGTTGGCGCAGGCGGGTTTCACCAAGGTCTACAACATCATCAACGGCTTCGAGGGCGACCGGGTCGACGACCCGGGCAGCGTCTACCACGGCAAGCACATGAGAAACGGCTGGAAGAACGCTGGGCTGCCGTGGGGCTACGACTTCCATCCCGACCTCATGTGGGAGACGCCCAGCGACTAAGAGTGGCGTTCAGGCGGTTCGAAGCGCATCCACCATGGCCCACCATGAATGCAAGAAGGCCCCGGAGGACTCCATTTCAAGGAGCTCGAAGGGGCCTTTCCACTGGTAGGAGGCTATGTGACCTCTGCCACATCGAGGTTACAAAGTACCGCTTGGAGCGCATCCCACCTTGCGCGTCGGGAGCCTCCTGGAACGTCACGCAAGCCGATGAGGCCTGAGGGCCAAGTCCCAGACCTTGCGGACAGCGCACCGCGCACCGGTGGAGCCCTCATGAACCTCAACAGCAACCGCAATGTGTTCTGACTCGGATGTTGACCCATCAAGCTTCCTTAAGGTAGTATTAATCAGAGGGGCGACTGACTGCATCGGGGGAGAACCATGATCATTAGCAGACTGTGGCGTCGAGTTGGGGTTCTGACTCTCGCATTTGTGCTGGTCGGAATGGTTGTTGCCTCTGTGGCAATGGGCGCAGTCGTCCGGTACGAAGAGGACTCGCCCGGCATTGTCTACGGGCCCAGCGCTTGGCAGTCCTGGTCATGGGCGGCCGGCAAGTCGTATCGGTACACGCAGATGCAAAACGCGACTGTCGACTTCGCCTTTACGGGCACGGGAGTCGAGTGGAGTGACTCGAAGGGCTTGGTGTTTGGCATAGCGCGGGTATGGGTCGACAATGAAGCCCCAGTTACCGTTGATCTGTATGCGTCCCCCGCAACCCTACGCGAGCAGCTTCTGTTCAGCCGTCAGGGCCTGACGCCAGGAAACCACACGCTCCATATCCGAAACACCAACACGAAGAACCCGGCCTCAAGTGCTTACCAGATCGGCCTAGACTTCATTGAGGTGACCACCCCGGATGTAGTGAGCACTCCGGCATCCTCCGGTTGGAGCATGGCTCTTGTCGCCGGACTCGGCATTCTGGGAATCGCGATGGCGCTTCCCCGTAAGGCGAGAACTGGGCACTAGGCACGACGCACGGGGCATCCTCCGTCTTCTTGGCTGCATGGCCTCCTCACAGGGGTCGTGCAGTCTTCCTGTTGTCGTACTCGTTAGGCCCCCGCAATCGGTGCCGATCCGTTCTCGATATGCGGAGTCAGTCTGACAGCCGCGGTCGTTGTCCAGAGAGCATCCATGGCCGCGCTGCGCTGCGCATCGCGTGGCCGGGCCGCGCACGCGAAGCCCGCTGCTATCTAATTCGGAGGACCGCAGCGAGTCACTTGCTTCAGACCGTCCGGGGCCTCGGTGCGCGGTATTTGACACCTGCTTGGGTAGACAACCAAGCAGGTCCCCGAGTTGCTGGATCGGTGAATGCTGGGTGCCCCTAGGCATGTGAGGGCAGGGATGCGATGAGCGATCCGCACGAGCGAACTCGGCTCAACCAGGCTGTCATCGATATCGGTATGCGCATCTTCTCTAAGCACACCCTCGACGAGGTCATGGAGTCGGCGCTCAGCAGCTTCGTGGAGGTCCTGGGCGCCGATGCCGGCCATATCGCACTTGTCTACGGACGGTGAGTGGCTGGTTCGCTATGAATGCGGTTTCGGGCCTGGCGTCACGGGCGTGCGTCTCAGCGCTGCGGAGGCCCCGATCGCAACGCGGGTCAAGGAACTCGGGCAGCCTGTCGTCGTCGAGGACTGCGCGGCGGCAGGGGTTCGACGTCGGCTTCGTGCGGGCACAGAACCTGCGATCCGCACTGGCCGTGCCCATTCTCATGCGGCAGGAAGTCGCGGGCTGCCTGTTCGCTTGGACGAGAGCCGTTCCGCGCAGACTTCTCGCCGGACGAGGTCGGATTCGCGCGGCAGGTCGCTGCGGAAGTCGCCCTGGCTCTTGACAATGCCCAGCTCCTCGCTGCCGAACGCGAGGCACGCAGGGACGCGGAGGCGGCGGAGCATGATCTGCAGCTGGAGCTTGCGCGCACGCGCGTGCTGCTCAGAGCTTCGGACGAACTCCTCGACCACGTCTGACCCGGATGAGCTGCTCCAGACGACTTGCGAGCATAGTGCTCGATGCCACCGGCATTTCGAGGGTGTTCATCAACCTGATCGACGTGCGGAACAGTGTGCTCATGCCGAAGGTCGCCACAGGGGGACTGGCGGCACCTGACGGCGCCGCGATTCCTTTCGACCGACTGAGCGAGACCTCCCGTAAGGCCATTGAGCGTGGACGGCCTGCCGTGCTGGACTACGAGCTGCCGGACACGCCGGCATCCGACAGAGCGATCGCCGAGGCGAATGCGGCGCGGGTAGTCCTCTTTGTCCCGCTGATGTACCAGGGAACGATCATCGGTCACATCGCGGTCGACGAGCCCGGGGTGCGGCACGAGTTCTCCTCGGAGGAGATTCGCATCGTCGGGAGTATCGCCGCGCAAGCGGCGACCGCACTGCAGAAGGCGCAGATGGCGGCCGAGCGGGCGGTTGAACTGCTGGAGGAGCAGCTGCGCTGGTTGGCCTTCAGTCTCCACGACGGTCCCGTGCAGACAATCTCGGCCGCCGGGGTCATGCTCGCACAATCCGGGCGCAGCACCGGACTCGACGCGGTGCATGCTCAGGTTGCCGCGGCAGCGGGGCTGCTCGACCACGCGTCGCTCGAGATGCGCGATATCATGCGGGAACTGAGGCCAGCCGAACTGGAGGCCGCCTCGATAGCGGCCAAGATCGGCGAGTACGTTCGGGGAATTCGAGAGGCAGTGGGGCATTCCGGTGGAGCTCAGCGTGATCGGTGCAGAAATCAGCGTCAGCAGCCACGTCCAGGTGTGCCTGTTCCGAGTGGTTCAGGAGGCACTTACCAATGTCCGAAAGCACGCACGAGCTCGCCACATCGATGTCGAGGTACGCTTTGGACCGACGGAGGTGGAGTGCTTGGTCAGGGACGATGGTCGCGGTTTTGATCTCGACTTGGCTAGGGAACTCGATCCGGAATCGCACGTGGGACTCACCAGCATGAGGTCGCGAATGCTGATGATCGGCGGCCGCCTTGATATTGTGAGTGCGGCCGGCGAGGGCACCCAGGTCAGGGCGCGCGTGCCACTCGACGTCGCGATGGGGGGGGTAGCTGATGCGCACGCCTGATGACGAGGCCAATGTGACGGTCGTGATTGTTGACGATCACACACTCGTGCGTAACGCCCTGCGTCTCACGCTCGAGAACGAGGCTGGCATCAAGGTCGTCGGTGAAGCACGGTCCGGCGGCGAGGCACTCTCGACCGTCCGCGCCACCGATCCGGACGTGATCGTTCTGGACTACCGGCTCGGAGATGCGGACGCACCCGAGATTATCGACGGCTTGCGCGCGCAGGGCTCCAGGGCCGAGATAGTGGTGTTGACCAGCTACGGGGAACGACGCAACGTCCGAGCGGCGATTGACAGTGGGGCACGTGCATTCCTCACCAAGCGGGCAACGGACATCGATCGCCTCGCGAAGGCCGTGCTCGATGCCCATGCGGGCAAGGACACTCTGAGCGAAGATGCGCTGTCGGAGCTCCTGGACTCGGTCAGAGACCAGAGACTGGGATACGAATCGCGTGTGGGCTCGAGGGCACTGGAGGTCTGGCGGCTCGTCGCGCTCGGCAACAGCAACGCGGCGATCGCAGCCCAGCTCTTCATCTCCGAACGAACTGTGAAGTACCACGTCAGCAACTTGTTCGAGGTGACCGGTGAGCTACGCGTACCGGCCTCGTCGCGGTTGCCTATCGTAGCGGTCTGATGGATGGGGAGCGGGACTAGGTCCTCGTGTAGTTGACGGTCGTTGCAGCGGCCGACGCGAGATCGGTGATCACCGAACCAAGTCGAGCGGCTTGATGGTGAACGTGGGCCCCGCAAGGATTCGATCGCGCCCGACTACCCAGGCTTGCCTCCCTTTCACTGGTCCCAAGTACAGTCGAAGACTGTCCAAACGGGTCGCAGTGTGTCCCTCTCGGCCCGTTTCCCCTGCGCTCTCGGCGCGTAACTACTTAGTAGTGTGAAACCCAGTTCGATAGCGACTGCTCCGTCCGGGGCGACGGCTGGTGGGTGAACCCGGCGCCTTGGGGCGTCGGCAAGACCGGTGCGACCGGCGATTCCGCGTGCGCTGACGTCGGGTCCGTCAGGCGGGAGGACCGTTACAGATATACGAAGTCTCGACCACGACGGAGGAGGCAGAACGAGATGTTATCGAGACGAGAGTTCATCAGATTGGGCGCCATGGTGGGAGGTGGGATGATGTTGCCTCTCGGCATGGCCGACAAGGTGTTCGGCTTCACGCTCGGCGGCAATCCGCAGCCGCTGCCGGCGAATCCGCTGCTGCTCACGAAGTACCTGGATCCGTTGCCGGTCGCTGAGCTGCTGACGCCGTATGCCGCCACGAACGTGGGCGGCGTCGACACCTACGACGTGGGCGTGTTCCAGTACAAGTCCAAGGTCCACTCGCAGATGGCCGACACGACCGTGTGGGGCTATCGGCCCGACCGGGTTCGATCCGGCGACCGCGCCGGTCCAGAACACCTACCTGGGCAACGCGTTCCTGATCGCAGCGTGGCACCAAGACCCAGGTCACGTGGCGCAACAACCTGGGCGGCGTCGCGCATCCGATGCCGGTCGACCCGTCGCTGCACTGGGCGAACCCGCTCGGCTTCGTGCCGCCGGCACCCGGCGCGTATCCGGTGAATGCGGTGACGGGGATCTCGACCTTCGACTACACGCTGACCAAGATCCCGATGGTGCCGCACGTGCACGGCGGCGAGCAGTCTCCGCAGGGTCGATGGTGGACCCGACGCGTGGTACACGCCGGACTTCGGTGAGATGGGCCCGACGTACATGAACGCGGGGCTCTACGGCGACCCGGCGTACGCGATGGAACCGGGCATGGGCGGCAACGTCTATCCGTACGACAACGCCCAGCTTCCCGCGACGATCTGGTACCACGACCACGCGCTCGGCATCACGCGCCTCAACGTCTACATGGGCATGGCGGGCGCGTACGTGATCTACGATCCGGCGCGCGAGCCGGCGGGCATCCCGTCGGTGCTGAGCGGCCAGACGGACTCGTTCGGCAATCCCGTACGACATCCCGCTCGTCATCCAGGACCGTCTGTTCGACGCCGCCGGCCAGCTCTACTACCCGGCCGTCAGCCTCAATCCGACCGAGAACCCGTTCTGGGGTCCGGAGTTCTTCGGCGACACGATCCTCGTCAACGGCAAGGCGTGGCCGTACCTCAACGTCGAGCCCAAGGCCTATCGGTTCCGCCTGCTCAACGGCAGCCAGGCGCGCTTCTACGACCTGGACCTCTTCGATCCGCTCACCGGCGCGCTCGGACCGGCGTTCACGGTCGTCGCGACCGACGGCGGCTACGTGGGGGCTCCGGCCTCATCAATCCGGCTGCCGGCGGCAAGCTCGTCATCGGCACCGGCGAGCGCATGGAGGTCGTCGTCGACTTCTCGCAGTTGGCAGGCAAGACGCTGCAGCTGCGCAACAAGGGCAAGACGCCGTATCCGGCAGGCGCCAACGTCAACAACAAGACGACCGGCCAGGTCATGCAGTTCCGCGTCGCCGCCTCGGCGGTCGCGGTGCCCGGTTGGACCGCACCCGCCGGTCCGCTCAACCCCGACCTCGCGGTGTACCCGAGCATCACGCAGCCGGTCGTCAAGGTCCGCAGCCTGACGCTCAACGAGTGGATGGGCGTCGGCCAGCCGCTCATGATGACCGAGAACAACACCAAGTGGCCGCACGAGCACATGGGATGGGCATGCCGGGCATGATCGATCCCGATGACCGCGACGACCGAGTTCCCCAAGCTCGGGCACCACCGAGGTCTGGGAGATCATCAACACGACCGCGGACACCCACCCGATCCACCTGCACCTGGTGCAGTTCCAGCTCATCAGCCGCCAGAAGTACAACGTGACGAAGTGGAACAAGGCCTACTTCGCGGCGTTCGGCGGCATGGACCCGAGCATGATGGAGCCGATGGGCGCGCCCTACACCTACGATCCGGTGAACGGGTTCTTCCAGCCGACCGGCGCGTACGCGGGGATGGCGGGCTACGTCGCCGCCGGCACCGCTCGCGGCGTACGGTCGCACGTTCTCGCTCAAGGCCGGCGCGCCGCCGATCACGGTGGCGGCGCCGAACGTCGTCGGCGGCAACCCCGACATCGTGCCGTTCCTCACCGGTCCGATCAACTACGCACCGCCCGAGGAGCGCGGCTGGAAGGACACCGTCAAGATGGCGCCGGGCGAGGTCACGACGAATCCTCGTGCGCTTCTCGCCGAACGACAACACGGCGGACTTCCCGTTCGACGCGACTGTCGAGCCGGGATACGTGTGGCACTGCCACATCCTCGATCACGAGGACAACGAGATGATGCGTCCGTACAAGGTCGTCCTCTAGTACTTGCGAGTTCACACGAGAACCGGCGGGACAACGCCGGCAGCTTGATCGAGAGCCGCACACGACGTGCGGCTCTCGAGCTGCCCTGCATCTCCGTGTCCGTGGACGGAGTCGACGCGTGGCGAAAGGATGGAGCCATGGAAGACAACGAGCGGTGGTTGCGAGAGTCCCAGAGACTCGCACTTCTCGGACACTACGTGTTCGACGTCGGCGCTGATAGCTGGAGCAGCTCGGAGATGCTCGACGAGCTGTGGGGCATCGGTCCGGACTACCCGCGCGACGTTGAAGGTTGGCTTCGCATCGTTCACCCGTCGGACCGCGAACGCATGTCGGACTACCTGCGTCATGAAGTGGTGGGGCAGGGGATGCCGTTCGACGCCGAGTATCGAATCGTGCGCATATCAGATGGGGTCGAACGATGGGTCCATGGCCTTGGGAGGCTCGTGAATGATGCCGAGGGCCACCCGATCAGAATGTTCGGAACCGTCCAAGACATCTCAGAGCGGCGGGCGCGAGAGCAGGAGATCGCAGAACTCAGCGCAGAGGTTGCGGAGCGACTGAAGGCTCTCGAAGCCGAGCATCGTCGCCTTCGCACCGTGCTAGACATACTCCCCGTCGGGGTCGGCATCACCGACGCTGACGGGCGCGTCGTCGAACTCAACTCGATGGTCGAGCGCGTGTGGGCCGGATCATCGCCACCCCGACCCCAGACTGTGAACGACTACGGACAGTACAAGGCCTGGTGGGCCGATACCGGATTGGCGCTCGAACCCGAGGATTGGACCGCCGCGCGAGTGCTCAGGACAGGGGAGCCCCGGTTCGGCGACATAATAGAGATCGAGCGGTTCGATGGCAGTCACGGCGTCGTGGTCTCCTCGGCGGTACCGCTCACGGACGGCGACGGCACACTCGTAGGATGTGTCGGGGTTACCGATGACATCACTGAGGCGCATCGGCAGGGCGTGCTCAGCCGTGCGCTCAACGACATCGGCATCCTTGTCTACTCCGCGCCATCGTTCGATGAGGTACTCAATCGCGGTCTTGCGAAGGCTGCCGAGGCACTCGGAGCCGAGTCCGCGGCTGCGTCGATGCGTGTGGAGCCCGCGCAGTGGACCGTGCATAGCGTCTACCGTCTGCCGGCCGACAGTGTGGGCACGGTGACGAAGGACGCCGAGGAGCCTCATGCCGTGCTCGCGATAAGAGGCGGGGATGTCGTGGCCATCGAGGATGCTCAGGTGGATACCCGTGTGAACGGAAGCCATATGAAGCATCGCGGCGTTCGTGCGGTGATCGCTGTCCCGATGATGATCAGGGGCGTGCCGCTGGGAGTGGCGCTGTTCTACTGGGAGTCGGCTCCTCGGCGCTTCTCCGAAAGCGAGATCGCGTTCGCGCGGCAGTTCGGTCTGATGGTTTCCCTGGCGCTGGAGAATGCTTCTCTGTACCAAGCGCTCATGGCCAAGGCCGCGTCCGCCGGTCAACCCAGCCGCGACGGGAGCGGGATCCAGCCGGATCTCTAGGGCCGATGGGGTCCAGCATTCCCGGGTTGCGCTTCACTCCCTAGCTTTCGCCTCTCGGCATCGATGCGGGCGTCGGGTGGGCCCCATCTGTCACGGGGAGAGGCGCTGCCTTAGGTCGCATGCCGAAGAGGAAGCGCAGGGAGCCTACGCGTCGCACCACCTCGTACAGCGCGAATGTGACCGCGACGGACGCGCCGAGCAGCAAGAACCACTGCAGCGGCCAGGCGAGAGGTACCTGAACCAAGTAGAAGGCGATGATCACGATGACGGTCTGGTGCAGCAGGTAGACGGGGTAGGAGGATTCGGCGTTGTAGGCGAGGGCCTGTGATGGGCGGTCGAGGAACCGGCGTCCGGCGCCGAGCGCGCCGACGATCACGCACCAGACGCCGAGCATCCCGGTCACGTTCACGGCCATCAGCGTCCACGAGGGATCAGGTATCGAGTCCCTCCAGCCCGCTGCGGCAACGTAGACGCCCGAGATGAGCACGCCAGCAGCCAGCGCCCACCATCGGTGCCGCTCGGCGGCCTTCGCGAACGCCTCGTCGCTCACGATCGCGAAACCCAGCACGAAGCACGTCAGGTACATGAAGAAGCTCATATCGAGGGGGTCCGGGAGCCCTTCCGTGAACCAGAGAAGGAGCGCCGGCACGATCCACGTCAGCGGGTTTGCGAGGAATCGGGCGACGCGACGGGTCGTGTTGGCGCCACGCTCGGTTCGTGCGAAGGCGACCAGCGGCAGGACAAGGAGCGAGATCAGAAACAGGTAGAGGATGAACCACAGGTGAGCGAACCCAAGGCCGCCGTAGTAGTCGGTGCCCGTCCGCGCGACGTTCTCAACGGACAGGAACGCGCCGCTTGAGAGGTACTCCCAGAACGAACCTGTGTACCCGCTGTTGAACCGGGCGCCGTACCACGTCTGAGGTGGGACGAGTACGACCAAGCCGAATAGAAACGGCACGAGCAGACGTCTCACTCGCTCGCTCGCGAACCTGCCGGGGCCGCGCTTGCCGAGAGCCAAGTAGGTTGACATGCCCGCCAGGAGGAACAGCAGCGGCATATGCCAGCGGTCGATGAAGGCGATCACGTAGCTCAGACCTACCGAGGTCTGCGCGCTCTTCACGTAGAACGGATCGTTGTAGTTGTAGACGCGCCACGTGTGGAACGGGAACAGCAGTAGGACGGCCATGACTCGTAGCCAGTCGATGTAGTGGATGCGCTTGTGGTCCATGAGCCGCCCCCCGACGAGCACACTACCCGATTGCGCACGCCCGGTAACGGCGGAGGCTCAGGCGGTTCGAGACGGATCAGCTCCAGCACAACAGCCAACTACAAGCCGCACCGTGCACAGGGTGGCGGGAGCTGTATTCTTGGCAGGAGATGTTCTCCGTGCCGCGCAGCGCTTCGAGGGGGATGGTGGGTTTCGTGAAGAGGGATGTGCGGTCCGAGACAGTCGAGTCGCTGATCGATCGATGGCGGGCCTACGCTCTCGCGCATGGTGGTGATGAGCCGCATGTCTCCGCCGTCGAAGGTCAGTTGCGTGATCACGCTGTCAGCCTCGCTGATGCCGGGCTGGACGAGGAAGAGGCCTTCCTCGTGGCACTCAGACGCGTGGCTGCGAGCGATGAGTCATCACGCGATTTTGCTCGAGCGTACTCGGCCGAACTCTGGGATCAGCGCAGTGAAGTCGACGGGGAACCGAGCCCGGTTCGCGTCGCCACTGCCGAGTTCTGGGTCATGCTCGGCTGCGCAGCTGCGGCGGCGCTCGCAATCAAGCTGCCGACGCTGTTCGGTTACGAGATCAACGGCGACGATGCCAGCTTCTACGCGCGCAACCTCAGTCTCTTCGTACTGCCGTTCCTGGCGACGTACTTCATCTGGACCCGCGGGTTGCGCACGAAGGGCATCGCCGGCATGGCCGCGGTCTTTGTCGGCGGCGCCGTGTTCGCCAACGCCTATCCGTTCACACCAGGGGGATCGACGGAGGTCCTCACGGCTATCCATCTGCCCATCGTGCTGTGGCTTGCGGTCGGTGTCGCGTTCGTAGCGGGGGACTGGCTGAGTGATACGCGGCGCATGGACTACGTGAAGTTCACAGGGGAATGGCTCATCACCTACGCGCTCATCGCGCTCGGCGGTGGAGTACTTGTCGCAATAACCGTCGGTGTCTTTGAAGCGATCGGCCTCGACGTGTCGACGCTGATTCAGGATTGGGTGCTCCCGTGCGGCGCCATGGGCGCCGTCATCGTCGCGGCCTGGCTTGCCAGTACCCGGCGCAACCTGGTGGGCGGGATGGCGCCGATGCTGGCGCGCGTGTTCACCCCGCTGTTCGCAATCATGCTGGTTGCACTGCTCGTCGGCGTCGTGTGGACGAGAGGCGTCATCAATATCGAGCGCGAGGTGCTCATCCTGTTCGACGTGCTCCTGGTCGTGGTGCTGGCGCTTCTGCTCTATGCGATCTCGGCGCGCGACCCGCTCTCCAAGCCAGGCGTCTTCGATTGGATCCAGCTCGTGCTTGTCGTGTGCGCGCTGGGCGTGGACGTGTTCGCGCTCGTCAACATCGCGGGCCGCCTGAGCGAGTACGGGTTCAGCGCGAACAGGACTGCCGCGATAGGCCTGAATCTCATTCTGCTGCTCAACCTGGCGTGGTCGGTGTGGCTGCAGGCGGGCTTCTTGCGATCGCGGCGCAGCCTCGGCGCCATCGAAAGATGGCAGATGCGCTACCTGCCGGTGTACGCACTCTGGGCCGCGACCGTCGTTGTCGCCTTCCCGCCGCTGTTCGGCTTCGCCTGAGCTTCGAGGGGAATCCAGGGGGCCAGTCGGCCGAGCGGGAGCTGGCGCGCCTAGCTGGTCAGCTCGACGTGCGCCTCCGGATCGAGCGGGTTCATGCGGGCAGCCAGCGAGAACAGGTAGGGATACTGCGCTTGCAGGTGCTGGAGGTACGAGAGCCACTGGAGCGTCAGCAGCGCGTAGGCGCGCTTGACGTCGCCCGTGAGGTGGATCCGGTCCGGCACCGGCAGCGTCTCGAAGTCCCGACGCGCCTCGAGTTCCTCGGCGAGATGGGTCACCGCCCAGAGCAGCTCGGTGAATTGCTCGTGTTCGAGGAGAGACTGGTTGCTCAGCAGTCCAAGCAGGAAGGGCTTCTCGGCGACGAGCATGGCCTTGAGGGCGTGGAGGTCGCACGCGCCGATGTCGGTCCTCGGCTGGTGCGACGCGACGGCGGTCTCGGCGTTGCGATAGTCCGCATCGGTCCACGACATCTGCGGAACGAGGTCGGATCGCACCTCGGCGAGCCCCTGGTCGGTCACCGCGAGCCTTCCGAGCAGTTCAGTGCCCACTTCCGAGAAGAACGCGCCGATCACCATGTTGAGCTTGCGGAGCATGGCCTGGCGTTCGCGCCTTCTGAGCAGCCGGTCGAGGATCAACGTGACGAGAGCGACTTGGAGGCACAGGAAGCCGATGTCGCCGATGAGGAATCGCCACATCTCGTTGTGGAGCGAGGCGCCGGGGAACAGGATCCATCGCAGCGCGTAGAGGCCGAGTCCCAGCGCGAGCAGGCCCAGCAGGATGGTGAGTTCTGATCGGCGGGAGTCCATCGGGAGACCTTTCGATGAGGTGCGGGGTATAGATGAGTCTGAAGGATACCCTCTCGACAGTTACAAGGAGAAACCCATGCAGGTACGTGTGGTACGTCACGCAGCCATCCTCGTCGTGGCGACTGTCATGATGGCGGCCATTGGCTGCACGCCCACAGGGTCGGGCGGACCGGCTGCCGGGAGCACCGAACTCATCACGAGCAAGTGCACGATGTGCCACACCATCGACCGGATCAATCAGGCGAACAAGGACCAGGCCGGTTGGGAGCAGACGATCGCCCGCATGCGGACGCAAGGGCGCACAGCTGACGGATGCCGAGGCGGCCCAGATCGCCGAGTACCTCGCGGCCCAGAGCGCGGGCAAGTAGTCGGCACCGAAGCAGGGAGCTTCACCTATACTGTGGCGGTTCGCTTCGTCACAGGAGGATAGATGGAGAACCTGATCGCCACCTTCTCGACCCCGGCCGCCTGGGTGGCAGTGCTCACGCTCGCGATGCTCGAAATCGTTCTGGGCATCGACAACCTGGTATTCATCGCGATCCTCACCGGCCGCTTGCCCAAGGAGAAGCAGAAGTCCGCGCGACAGTTCGGGCTGGCTGCAGCGCTGGTCACTCGGCTCATTCTGCTCTTCTCGCTTGCCTGGATCGCCAAGCTGACCACGCCGCTCTTTGAAATCGGGTTCATCACCGTCCACGGGGAACCGCTCGCGGTGACCGGTGAGACTATCGTCCTACTTGGTGGTGGGCTCTTCCTCATCTACAAGGCCGTCACCGAGATCTATCACAAGGTGGAGCTGAAGGACGAAGGCGTTCGTGATTCCGCCGTGAAGGTATCCGTGGGCGCCGTCATTCTCAACATCGCGCTCATGGACGTGATCTTCTCTTTGGACTCGGTGATCACGGCGGTCGGCATGGTCAACGACGTAGCGATCATGGTCGCCGGCGTCGTCATAGCGATGATCGTCATGGTGTCCTTCGCCGACCCCGTGTCCAACTTCATCAACCGGCACGCGTCGCTCAAGATACTCGCGCTCGCGTTCCTGCTGATGATCGGAACCTTGCTCACGGCCGAGGCACTCGCGTTCGAGGTGCCCAAGGGCTTCGTGTACTTCGCGATGTTCTTCTCGCTGGGGGTCGAGCTAGTCCAGATGCGTTACGACGCGAACCTCGAGAAGCACGAGACTGCGGCTGAGACCAGCTAGGGCGAGCAGGAGGGCCGGCAGGTAGGCCCCAGCAGCTCAGCTGGCGTACGGAGAGTCCGACGGCAGCAGCAGGTTCGCCGCGTCGGGCAGAACCGTGGCCTCGAATGGCGTGAAGTCCTCGACTGCTTCGCCGTCGTACTGTATCCGGAGCCGAGGCTCTGCGGCTATGGCCACCCGGCTGGCCTGGTAGACGTCGATTCCGGGCACTTTCTGCGCACCCGAGAGCGCCGCGATGATCGCGGGGAGGAGTCCGGCGATGTTGCGCGTCCGCAGCACGGCGACCTGGAACAGGCCGTCGTGGGGGTCGGCTCCGCTGGCGACCGGCAGATCGAACTGTAGACGCCCGAAGTTGACGACGAGGACCGCGATGCCGTCGGTGGTCACGGTTTCGCCGTCGAGATCCAGCTCGAACTGCGACGCCGTCGGCGCGAGATTGACCACGGCCGCCATGAGGTATGCGAACGCGCCGAGCGCGGCCTTGAACTGCTCGGCGGCTTCGATGATCGAGGCGTCGTAGCCGGCGCCGGCCATGATCGCAAAGCCGGTCCGCACGGTAGGTCCGTCCGGCTCGACGGTCCTGACTGAGTTCGCCGAGGTCGAAGCGGACCTGTTGCCCGTTCAGGGCGACGTCCGCAAGCGCGCGAGGCTCGGTCGGCATGTTGAGGTTCAAGGCGAGCAGGTTCGCCGTGCCCGCCGGGTAGACGAGGATCGGAATGTCTGAGTAGCGCAGGGCATAGCAGAGTGCAGAGGCGGTCCCGTCGCCGCCCGCAGCGACCACGCGGTCGAACGTCGCGGCGTCCACGACGAGCGACTCCAGCGAGCGCGTGCCGTCGCAGAATCGGAGCGTCACCTCGGCACCGGTGGCTCCGAGTGCGCGCACGAAGTAGTAGAGGCCGGAGTCGCCCCCGCCCGAGCGTGTGTTCACGATGATCAGTACGCGCACTCCGGCTTCCTGCCTTCTCGGCGAACCCCGAATCGACCTCGCCAGAGAGGCATCGGTCGACTACGCTTCATGATATGACATGACACCGCAGCGGGTTACTGGTTGCGGTTCGCGTACCCCACTGCGTCACCCTCCGAAGGGAGCACCACCCCCAGTGTATGTCACAGATACCCAGACGCTGGCCGAGCTCGTCGACCAGCTCCGCAAGGCGCCGAGCGTCGCGATCGACACGGAGTTCATGCGCGAACGCACGTACTTCGCTCGGCTCTGCCTCATCCAGCTCGCGTCCGACGACGTGGCCGCCATCGTCGATCCTCTGGCCATCGCGGACCTCTCGCCACTTCGCGAGCTGCTCACCGACCCGGCTGTGGTGAAGATATTCCACGCCGGCTCGCAGGACCTGGAGATCTTCTATCGGCTGTTCGGGGTCGCAACGGCTCCGATCTTCGACTCACAGGTTGCTGCGACGCTGGCCGGATTCCCGCAGCAAGTCGGCTACGGCGCGCTGGTCAAGGAGGTCATGGGCGTCACGCTCGACAAGGGGGACACCTACACGGACTGGGCGAAGCGACCGCTGAGCGAAACACAGATCGAGTACGCGCTCAACGATGTCCGCTACCTGCCCGAGATTCGCCGGCGCCTTCTCGCCGAGATGGAACGCGAGGGGCGAATCGACTGGCTCGCTGCGGACTTCGCCCGGCTCGAGGACCCCGCGACGTACGTGGTCCTTCCGCGGGAGCTGTGGCGCCGCGTCAAGCGCATCTCGTCGCTCAACCGCCGACAGCTGGCCGTGGCGCGCGAAGTCGCCGCATGGCGGGAGACTGAGGCGCAGCGTCGAGACGTCCCCAAGCGATGGGTCATCGGCGATGAGAGCATCATCGAGATTGCACGACGGGCACCCAAGACCGCCGAGGAACTCAGCGCGATTCGCGGCGTTGCCGACAAGGTGGGGCGCGCCGCGCAGCAGGGGCTGGTCGATGCGGTCGCGGCGGGGACGAAGGTCCCGGAGGACGACCTGCCGTCACTGGACAAGCGCCGGCGCCCTGTCGGAGACGTTGACGGGGCCGTCGATCTGATGGTCGCCCTCGTGCGGCTCCGGGCCCGCGAGCACGGCGTTGCCATGCCGCTCATGGCATCACGGGACGACCTCGAGCGCTTGGCAGCGGGGGAGAAAGAGGCAAGCCCCTTGCTGGAAGGCTGGCGCAAGAAGATGGTCGGGGACGAATTGGTGGAGTTGCTTGAAGGGCGTCTCGAGCTGGGGCTCAGGAACGGAGTGCTCGTGGTCGAGCGGGTGGAGCAACTTCCGGAGTAGGACAATCGAGCCCGCCGAGCGAGAACGTAGGATAAGGAGACAGACGCTGTGCCCATAGGATTCGGTTTCAATTCGCAGTGGATCGCGCTGATGATCGCCACCGTGGCGCTCGGCTTGATCACGCAGGCCTACATCAAGTCCTCGTTCCGGAAGTGGAGCAGGGTCGCCGTTTCGAGCGGCATGACCGGGGCCCAGGTTGCGCAGGCCGTGTTGGACTCTCATGGACTCGAGGGCGTGGAGATCCGTCAGGTCGGCGGTAAGCTCTCGGACAACTACGACCCGCGGAGCAAGGTGCTGAACCTCTCACAGGGAGTCTACGGCGTGTCGAGCGTGGCGGCTGCGGGCGTCGCCGCCCACGAGGCGGGTCACGCGGTCCAGGACGCGCAGGACTACGTGTGGGGAAACGTGCGGACCGCGCTCGTGCCTGCTGCCAACATCGGGTCGAGCGCCTCGTGGGTGCTGATCTTCGTCGGATTCTGGATTCAGCTGAGCGGCCTGGTGTGGCTGGGTATCGCCTTCTACGCAATGGCCGTGCTCTTCCAGGTGGTCACGCTGCCGGTGGAATTCGATGCCTCGCGACGGGCGCTTGCGGCGCTCGAGGCGACGAACACGGTGAACGCGCAGCAACTCGCGGGCGCGCGCCAGGTTCTCACGGCGGCCGCGCTCACCTACGTCGCCGCCGCGCTGATCGCCGCGCTGCAGCTTCTCTACTACATGGGACTCGCCCAGCGCGACTAGCGCGAGTCGCGAGCACGTGTCCGGACGGCGCTCTGCACACGGCCCTTCTCGGCGCCGAGGCTGTCAGTCTTGGCTGGTAGAATGATGTGACCGAGGGGGATGTCTGCTTGGCCGACGAGCGTTCACTCACAGTCACTGAAGCGATGGGCGCCGCCAAGCGCGCGCTTGAGGGTGTCCGCGTACGGGTCTTGGGCGAGGTATCGGAGTTCAACGACAAGCCCGGCTACAAGGCCGCCTACTTCACCGTCTCCGACGGCGGGGCAGCGATGCCCTGCCTCATGTGGCGCGACGCGTACGAGGCCAGCGGCGTGGAGCTCCGCTGCGGGATGCTGGTGGAGCTGTCGGGTGCCTTCTCGGCGTACGTTCCCAAGGGGCGGATGCAGTTTCAGGTGCGGGCGCTGTCGCCGGCGGGGGAGGGCAACCTTCGGCTTCAAGTGGCTGCGCTCGCTCGCAGGCTCGAGGGCGAGGGCCTGATGCGCGCCGAGCGCAAGCGAGCGCTACCCCGCTTCCCTCAGCGCATCGCGCTGGTCACCTCGCCTCGCGGCAAGGCCGTCCACGACGTCATCCGCACCCTGCGCCGGCGCTACCCGCTGGCGGAGCTCCTCATCGCCGGCGTGGCGGTCGAAGGAGACGGCGCGCCCTCTGCGATCGTCGAGGGGCTCATGAAGGCATCTCAATGCGGCGCCGAGGTGATTCTGCTTGTGCGTGGCGGTGGCTCCTACGAGGACCTCATGCCGTTCAACGCCGAGCAGGTCGCGCGCGCGATCGTGGACTGCCCGGTTCCCGTGGTCACGGGCATCGGCCACGAGCCCGATACGTCGATCGCGGACATGGTGGCGGACTTCGCGCGTCTACTCCCACCGCGGCCGCCGAGGCGGTGACGCCGTCGCACGAGCAGCTGTCGCTCACGCTCGTCCGCGAGCGCCGCGCGCTCGCCGCCGCGCTCCAGAACCGCATGGCGTCCGCCGCGCATCAGGTGATGCGACTCGCTGAGAGGCCGGTGCTGCGCGATCCGCACGCGGTCCTCGGCCCGGTTGCGCAGGCCATCGATATTGCGGGCATGCGGCTCGCGCGCGCCATTCCCGAGCGGCTCGCTCGCGATACGCAGCGTGTCGACTTTGCGCGCGAGCGGTTGCTGCGTGCGGGCCCTGTGTCTGGTCGAAAACGCGCGAGCGGCGATGGCGGTGGGGGCCGCGCGTCTCGAGGATCTTTCTCCGCTCGGGATTCTCACGCGTGGCTACGCGGTCTGCTACGCCGGCGACGGGAGCACCGTGGTCAAGAGCATCGAGCAAGTGAGTAGCGGAGACGCCGTCATCGTGCGCCTTCGCGACGGATCGATCGGCGCCGCGGTGACCGGTCTGACGCAATTGGAGGAGCGATGACTGAAGCGAACTGCACCGCACCCGACGAGCTCACGTTTGGCTCGGCGCTGAACGAGCTGGACCAGATCGTGGCAGCGCTGGAGAGCGGACAACTCGAGCTTGAGGACAGCCTCGGCCGCTACGAGCGCGGAGTGGCGCTCCTGCGGGCGCTCCAGGCGAAGCTCGCCGACGCCCAGCAGAGGGTGACGATGCTGATCGGCGAGCTCGAGTCAGAGGCCGGCACGGAGGGTTCGACGCACGGTGGCCGAGGTCGGGCCGGGCGGACGACGCGCAAGAAGTGCCGTTCTAGCCACTCGGTTCTGGCACGTGACCGCCCGAGAAGGTCGTGCACACGCCGAGAGGGTGACTGCGATGGAAGACTGCATGTTCTGCAAGATCGGGCGCGGGGAGATTCCCGGTGACACCGGTCTATGAGGACGATCTGGTCGATCGCGTTCGACGACATCTCGCCGCAGGCGCCGGTCCACACCCTCGTGATCCCGCGGTGTCACTACGCCAACCTGGGGGACGGGGTACCTGCAGAGACGCTTTCGGCGCTCATGTCGGCGGTTCCGCTTGTGGCGCGCGCAAAGGGCATCGATGAATCGGGGTACCGAGTGATCGTGAACAACGGGCGCGACGCCAACCAGACGGTGCCGCACCTGCACATCCATGTCATGGGCGGGCGGGCCATGCAGCACGGCATGGTCACGTTCGTTGCCGAGTAGCCCGGTGCCCGTCCGAGTCCCCGTCACCTTCCTCCCTGCCGGGATCACGGTCTGGGTGGACGCGGGCACGACCGTGCTCGACGCCGCGAAGCGTGCCGACCTTCTCGTGCCCGCGCCCTGCGGGGGGCGTGGGGTGTGCGGCTCCTGCGGCGTGCGACTCATCTCGGGTGAACTGGCGCCGAGCCGGACGAGCAGGAGCTGAGCGGGCCTGCGTCATGCGCCAACCGGCGTGCGGCTTGCGTGCCGGGCGCGCGTGACCGGGGCCTGCGAGATCCGGCCGGTCCTTGTCGCAGTCCCGCGCGGAGACCGGACCGGCCTGACTGGCGTACTCGCGCCCCTGGTCGCAGGGGTCGACCTGGGGACGACGTCGGTCGCGGCGCTGCTGGTCGACGCGCGCACAGGCCGGGAGGTCGCGCGCGCCTCGGTGCCCAACCGGCAGCAGGCGTATCGGCGCCGACGTGCTCACGCGGATGAGCGCGGCGCTGGCGGGTTCGGCTGATGAGCTACGTCGGGCGGCCGAGGAGTCGATCGTCTCGGCGCTCGCGGTCTGCCGCGGCACTTGGGTGGCGTCCAGACCGCGGGGATCGAGCGCCTGGTCGTGGCCGGGAACAGCGCGATGACGGCGCTGCTGCTGGGCGCCGACGTGACGCCACTGGCCACGGCACCGTTCACGCCGCCCTCGGATGGCGGCGAGCTTGCCGGCGGACTCCCAGGTGCGCGAGGTCGCTCGCACCGGGCGCGTCGGCACTCGTGCTGCCGCCGATCGCCGGGTTCGTCGGGGGGGACGCTCTGGCCGCCGCGGTCGCCGGCTGGTCTCGACGGACACGTCCGAGCCGGTTCTGCTCGTCGACTTCGGCACCAACGCCGAGATCGTTCTCGCGGGCTGAGGCCCGCTGATCGTCGCGTCGGCCGCGGCCGGGCCGGCGTTCGAAGGTGCAGGAATCTCGTGCGGCGGCCCGGCGGCCGAGGGAGCCGTGACAAGAGTCCGCATCGGCGAGGACGGATCGGTCGAGCTTGACGGCGATCGGCACGGAACCGCCGCGCTGGTTCTCGGGTTCGGGCATCGTCTCGGCGGTCGCCGCGCTGCGGCGTGCAGGTCACCTGGGGGCCGACGGTCGTCTCGACGCCGACGGTCCGCTCGGCGAGCGGTTCTCGGTCGTGGACGGGGTCGTGACCGTCTCATTCGGCAGGCGATGACGGCTGCCTTACCGTGAACCAGCTCGACGTGCGGTCGCTCCAGCTGGCGAAGGCCGCGGTTCGCACCGGGATCGTCGCCGTGCTGTCGATCGGCCGGCATCGGCGAGCGGCGACCTTCAGGCGGTCCTGGTGGCGGGGGCATTCGGCTCTGCGCTGGAACCGGCGGACCTGGTCGACCTGGGCGTGGTGCCACGCGAGGCCGCCGGGGCGCTTCAGTCGGTCGGGAACGCTGCGCTCGAGGGAGCGACAGTGATCGCGCTGGACCCTTCGCTCATCGAGCTCACCCGGGACCTCGCTGCGCATGCTCGGCACGTCGATCTTGCCGGTGACCCCGGTTTCGCGACGGCGCTGATGGCTGCAACGGAGCTCGATCCCTACACGAGCGGTGATTGAGCGGGCGGCAGCTCGTCGCGCTGGGGAGTCGGCTGGCGACACGAAACTGCCTCTGGAAAGCCGAAAGCCCCGGCCTTCGAGCCGGGGCTTTCATAATCCTTCCCTCTTTTACCCCTGAGTCCTCTGTCGGGCGTATGCGCTCTGCCTGGGAGACGCATTCTCGCGATGCCGGTCGCTGAGTGCCCTGCCGGTTTTGCCGTCCGGATCCCCCGGAAGCGGCGACGTAAAAGGGAAGGGAAACCTTGTGCGGCCACATTACCGCATCAGCATGAGTTCTGCAACATTTGTTACAAACGAATTCTCGGCACTCTCTAGCGTGATGCCGTGCCGCCGAGTCGTCCGAGTGAGACGTCACCTGCGCGTGCCATCGGCTTTGGAGCCCGAGGAACCGGCGCCTTGCGCCGTTGACCGACCCTAACGCGCCGTCCACCTGACGTTTCGACAGGGACAGCCCTCACCGGTAACGTACTATTGGGAAGCGCGCCGTCACTGGCGCGCATGCTATGAACAGAGGGGATCGGGGCGACGCTCGGCCACGTGCAGATTCCCAGACCAGCTACCGTGAAGACAAGGAGGCCGTCATGACTGACGAGTCCACGGGTTTTGACTCTGTAAGCAAAGAGGGCCGGGTCATCGAGCCACCCGAGTGGGTCAAGGAGAACGCCTGGGTCAGCTCGATGGAGCAGTACCAGGAGATGTACGACCGGTCCGTCGCTGACCCTGAGGGATTCTGGTCGGACATGGCCACAGAGCTGGTCCATTGGGACAAGCCATGGGACAAGGTCGTCGAGTGGGAGTTCGAGACTCCCAAGATCGAGTGGTTCATCGGCGGCAAGACCAACGTCGCCTACAACTGTCTCGACCGGCATCTGACCGACGGCCGTCGCAACAAGGCCGCCATCATCTGGGAGTCCGACGAGGGCCGCAGCAAGGTCTACACGTACCAGTCGCTCTACCACAAGGTGTGCCGCTTCTCGAACGTCTGAAGAAGCACGGCATCAAGAAGGGCGACCGCGTCGCCATCTACATGCCGATGATTCCGGAACTCGCCATCGCGATGCTCGCCTGCGCCCGCATCGGCGCGATCCACTCGATCGTCTTCGGCGGCTTCTCGCCCAACTCGCTCCGCGACCGCATCCAGGACAGCGGCTGCAAGATGCTCATCACCGCCGACGAGGGGCTGCGTGGCGGGCGTGTCATCCCGCTGAAGGCCATGGCCGACGAGGCGCTGCTCGAGTGCCCCAGCGTCGAGACCTGCATCGTCGTCTCGCGCACGCAGAACCAGATCGACATGGAGCCCGGCCGCGACTTCTGGTACCACGAGGAGATTCGCGCCGACGACATCGGCCACCACTGCACGATCGAGTGGATGGACGCCGAGGACCCGCTCTTCATCCTGTACACGTCCGGTTCGACCGGAAAGCCCAAGGGCGTGCTGCACACCACCGGCGGCTACCTGGTCTTCGCGACGATGACCATGAAGTACTCGTTCGACTACCACGACGATGACGTGTTCTTCTGCACGGCCGACATCGGCTGGATCACGGGCCACAGCTACGTCGTCTACGGCGCGCTGTCGCTCGGCGCCACCTCGGTCATGTTCGAGGGCGTGCCGAACTACCCCGACGCCGGCCGCTTCTGGGAGATGGTCGACAAGCACGGCATCACGCAGTTCTACACGGCTCCGACCGCCATCCGTGCGCTCATGAAGGCGGGCGACGAGTGGCCGGCCAAGTACGATCTCTCGAGCCTTCGCGTCCTTGGAACGGTCGGCGAGCCGATCAACCCCGAGGCCTGGCTCTGGTACTACAAGAACATCGGCCGCGAGCGCGTTCCGATCGTCGACACGTGGTGGCAGACCGAGACCGGCGGTCACATGATCGCCAACCTACCGGCCGCCACGCCCATGAAGCCGGGTTCGGCGACCAAGCCGGTATTCGGCGTTCAGCCGATCATCCTCAACGAGGACCAGTCCGTGACTGAGACCGGTCAGGGCGGGCGCCTGTGCATCAAGTACCCGTGGCCCGGAATGCTGCGCGGCACGTGGGGCGATCCGGAGAACAAGCGGGTGAAAGAGGTCTACTTCTCGCAGTTCCCCGGCTACTACTTCACCGGCGACGGCTGCCGGGTGGACGAGGACGGCTACTACTGGCTGATGGGTCGCGTCGACGACGTCATCAACATCTCCGGTCACCGACTGGGGACCGCCGAGGTCGAGTCGGCACTCGTATCGCATCCGCTCGTCGCCGAGGCGGCCGTGGTCGGGTTCCCGCACGACGTGAAGGGCGAGGGCATCTACGCCTACGTCATCCTCAAGGCCAACGCCGAGGCATCCGGCGACACCGTCTCGATACTGCGCGGTCACGTGCGTTCCGAGATCGGTCCGATCGCGACGCCGGACCACATCCAGCTCGTTCCCGATCTGCCCAAGACCCGCTCGGGCAAGATCATGCGCCGCATCCTGCGCAAGGTCGCAGCGGGAGAGCGCGACCTGGAGACGTTTGGCGACACCTCGACGCTCGCCGATCCCTCGGTCGTGCAGAAGATCGTCGATGGCGCGCCTGAGGTGAAGTAGGCGTCTGAGTCCAGTGCGTTCTTCGAGGGCCCCGGTCTGCATCGTGCGGACCGGGGCTCCGATTGTCTCGGAGATCGCCTCCCGCACAAGGCGTGGCGCGGTCGATTCACACTTCGCAGCCGCACTTGTCGGACGTTGCTCGTTCCGCTAATGTCGGACTCGACCTTTAAGCCCAGTCCCGTGAGGCTGGCAAGGGCCGCAGACTCATACCGCAGCAGCGCTTCACGGGCTGCTCGCACCACGATGATGACGTGCCTCCTTGCCTCACCGGCGGGGAGGCATCTTTGCATCAGGAGGTGTGCTGGTGGAGTACAGAACCAAGGCGACCGTGATGGACGCCGAGGCGATCTCGCGAGCGGTCACGAGGATCGCGCACGAGATCCTCGAGGCCAACAAGGGGGCCGCGAACCTGGCGTTCGTCGGCATCGTGACCAGGGGTGCCGCGCTCGCCGAGATCCTCGCGGCCAAGGTGCTCGAGATCGAGGGCGCCGAGGTGCCGGTCGGCACGCTCGACATCAGCTTCTACCGAGATGACCTGGCGATCCGGCTCTCACCCGAGGTCCACCGCACCGACATCCCGTTCGACGTCGAAGGTCGCGATGTGATCCTCGTCGATGACGTCCTCTTCACCGGCCGCACGATCCGCGCCGCGATGGACGCCATCATGGACTACGGCCGTCCGTGCTCGATCCAGCTGGCCGTCCTCGTCGACCGGGGTCACCGCGAACTGCCGATCCGTGCCGACTTCGTCGGCAAGAACGTGCCGTCGTCGAGTCGCGAGCGCGTCAAGGTCTACCTGGAAGCGATGGACGGGCACGACTCCGCCGAGATTCTCGAGCGGGTCGAAGGGGGCGAGGCATAAGTGCTGTCGTCGCGCCACATCATCGACATCCAGGACCTCACCGCCGAGGACATCACGCTGATCCTCGACACGGCGGACTCGTTCAAAGAGGTCAACCAGCGCCGCATCAAGAAGCTCCCGACGCTTCGCGGCCGCACGATCGTGAACCTCTTCCTCGAGCCGAGCACCCGCACGCGAACCAGCTTCGAGATCGCCGCGAAGCGCCTCTCGGCCGACGGCCTGAACTTCTCGGCGTCGACCTCAGCCACGGTCAAGGGCGAGTCGCTCGCCGACACCGCCGAGACGCTCTCGGCGATGGCGTGTGACCTGGTGATCATCCGACACAAGTACGCCGGATCACCGCGGATGCTCACTCGGCACATGGACGCGCACATCATCAACGGCGGCGACGGGATGCATCAGCACCCCACGCAGGCGCTTCTCGACCTGTATGCGATGCGCGAGCGTCTGGGGCATCTGGAGGGGCTGAAGGTCGGCATCGTCGGCGATATCGCTCACTCGCGCGTCGCCGGCTCGCTCGTTCCGGCGCTGCGGATGGTCGGTGCGACGCCGATCCTGGTCGGACCTCCGACGCTCATGCCCGCCCGGTGCGACGTGCTCGGCGCTGAGTCCGTCGGCACGCTCGACGAGGTCGTCGGCGACCTGGACGTCGCCTACATGCTGCGCATCCAGATGGAGCGCGCCGAGGGCATGCCGTTCCCGAGTCTGCGCGAGTACGCACGCATCTGGGGCATGAACGAGGCGCGGCTTGCTCGCATGAAGCCGACCGGCATCGTCATGCATCCGGGTCCGATGAACCGCGGCGTCGAGATCTCCTCGGCGGTCGCCGACAGCGACCGCGCGGTCGTCCTGGACCAGGTCAACGCCGGGGTCGCGGTGCGCATGGCCGCCATGTACCTGCTTCTGGGAGGTGATGAGGGTGGCGCTGCTGCTTAAGAACGGTCGAGTCCTCGACCCGAGCGTCGGCCTCGACGCCGTCTGTGACGTGATCATTCGCGACGGTCGCATCGTCGAGATCGGCGAGGACCTGTCGATTCCCAAGGGAATCACCGTCGAGTGCGCCGAGAAGATCGTCGTTCCCGGTCTCGTCGACGTGCACACGCACCTGCGCGAGCCCGGCTACGAGTACAAGGAAGACGTCGAGAGCGGTACGCGCGCTGCGGCGCACGGCGGCTTCACGGCGGTCTGCGCGATGCCCAACACCAATCCGGTGTGCGACGAGGGCGCCGCCGTGCGCTTCCTCGTCGAGCGTGCGGCCGAGCGCGGCAAGGTGCGGGTCTACCCGATCGGCGCGCTGACCGTCGGCCTCAAGGGCGAGGCACTCGCCGAGATGGGCGACATGCTCGCCGAGGGTGCCGTCGCCTTCTCCGACGACGGCAAGGGGGTCCAGGACGCCGGCACGATGCGCCGGGCGATGGACTACGCCCGCGCCTTCGGCACGACCGTGGTCGCGCACTGCGAGGACGAGGCGCTCGTCGGCAAAGGCGTGGTCAACGAGGGCGCCGTCTCGACTCGGCTCGGGATGGCCGGCTGGCCGTCGGCGGGCGAGGAGATCGCCGTTGCGCGCGACATCGCGCTCGCGGAGCTGACGGGCTGCAGGCTGCATCTCGCGCACGTCTCCACCGCAGGTGCGCTCGAGCAGGTCCGCGCGGCCAAGGAGCGCGGGGTTGCGGTGACGTGCGAGGTCACGCCGCATCACCTCTTCCTGACCGAGGACGACCTCACGCCGGAGTACGACACCAACTTCAAGATGAACCCGCCGCTGCGGACCGAGGCAGACCGCCTCGCGCTTGTCGCGGGGCTGGTCGGACGGCACGGTGGACTGCATCGCCACCGACCACGCGCCGCACGCGCCGCACGAGAAGGCGCTGGAGTTCGAGCTGGCGCCATTCGGGACGACCGGGCTCGAGACTGCGCTTCCGCTGGTCATCACCAACCTGGTAGCTCGGGGCCTCATCGACTGGGCGGACCTCGTCCGTCTCGATGGCCCACGGCCCGCGCGCCGCGCTCGGCCTGCCGCCGGTCTCCCTTGAGGCCGGGGCGCTCGCCGACATCACGATCATCGATCCGGAGGCCCGCACTGAGATAACCCCGGCGTTCTTCGAGAGCAAGTCGATGAACTCGGCGTTTCTCGGGGCTACACTACTCGGCAAAGCGAGCGAGGTTCTGGTCGAGGGGCAGTTCGCGCTTCGTAACGGAAAGGTGGTCGAGTAGGTGGCTCCGCGCACCGCGCTTCTGGCGCTTGAAGACGGCACCGTCTTCCCGGGCATCGCCTGCGGTGCCGACGGGGAGGCTGCGGGTGAGCTGTGCTTCAACACCTCCATGACCGGCTATCAGGAGGTCCTGACGGATCCGAGCTATGCGGGCCAGATCGTCACGATGACCATGCCGCATATCGGCAACTACGGGGTCAACGGGGCCGACATGGAGTCGCGCGGAGTCTTCGCGAAGGGCTTCGTCGTGCGTGACATGTGCGACGAGCCGTCGAGCTGGCGCGCCGAGCAGTCGCTGCCCGCATTCCTTGAGGAGAGCGGCGTCGTAGCGATCGCCGGGATCGACACCCGGCGCCTGACGCGACACCTGCGCGAACGCGGCGCGATGCGCGCGGTGATCTCCACCGTCGAGACCGACGGCACGACGCTCGTCGCGCGCGCTGCTGCTTCGCCCGGGCTTGTCGGCAGGGACCTCGTCGCCGAGGTCGCCACGGCGCAAGCCTACCGCTGGGGTTTCGAGGTTCCGCCAGGATGCGAACTGCCCGTCGACACCGGCATCCTGCCCGCGACGCCGCGCTTCCGCGTCGTCGCGATGGACTCGGGCATCAAGTACAACATCCTGCGCCGGCTCGCCGAGAGCGGCTGCGACGTCACGGTGCTGCCGCCGAGCGCCTCTGCCGAGGAGGTACTCGCGCTCGAGCCGGACGGCGTCTTCTTCGCGAATGGTCCCGGCGATCCGTCGGCGGTCGACTATCTCTACGCGACGCTCCGCGAGCTGCTCGGGGTGAAGCCGGTGTTCGGCATCTGTCTCGGGCACCAGATGCTCTCGCTCGCCGTGGGCGCCGAGACGTTCAAGCTCAAGTACGGCCACCGCGGCGGCAACCACCCGGTGAAGAACCTTCTGACCGGACAGGTCGAGATCACCAGCCAGAACCACGGGTTCTGCGTGGACTTCGGCAGCATCGGCGAGCTCGACGTCGCGGCGAGCGGCGGCCTTGATGCGTCCCCGAATGAACTCGCAGCCTGGGTCGCGGCCGGGGTTGCGCCGGTCGTGGCATCCGAGCGGTTCGGCCGGGTCCAACTCACCCACGTCAACCTCAACGACATGACCGTCGAGGGGATCCGCCTCCTCGACCTTCCGGCGTTCTCGGTGCAGTACCACCCTGAGGCCGCGCCCGGCCCTCACGATGCCCGCTATCTGTTCTCGGCGTTCATGCGTCTGATGGACGGCCGTCCGGACTACCTGAGCTCTGTCGAGTAGGGGAGAGGAAGCAGCATGCCTATCAGCACGATGCTCGTACCGGTGAGTCTGGACCCCCGCGAGATCAAGGTCCTGCAGTACGTGTGCGGACTATCCGTGCAGTCGGTCAAGCGCGTGGTCGTCGTCACCGCTGTTGACGCATCGGGCATGGAAGCGCCGGTGCTCGCCGCAGAGGTCGATCGGACCCGCGAACGCCTGAACGCGACGGCGGCTTCGCTGCAGAGACTGCACCATGGAGTACGAGGTCCGTGTGGTCACGGGTGATACGACCGACGCGATCCTCGCGTCTGGCGCAGCAAGACGATATCGACTTGATCTGCTGCGGAACCGAAGGCAAGTCCGTGGTCGACGCCCTGTTCTCGGGCTCGATCTCGGAGAAGCTCTTCGCGTCGGGCACCATCCGCACGATGACCGTCCGCTACGACCTGCTCGACGCCGTCGACGACCCGCGCGAGCTCTCGCGCGGTTTCGCGCGGCAGCTCGTCGTGCCCACCGACTTCTCGGCGTCCGCGACGCGCGCGTGGCTCTCTGCGATCGGGCGACCGGCCGACGCGATCGGACAGCTGCACGCGCTGCACGTGCTCCCGGAGGCGGCCAAGGGCAGCGAGCGTCGGGAGGCCGAGGTGCTGCTGGAGGGACTGCTCGACATGGCGCGCGAGCACGATGTCGACGCGACCTCCGAGATCCGCTTCGGTGACCCGTCGCAGGTCGTGCTCGACTATCTCACCGAGATCGGCGCGACCGGTGTCATCACCGGACAGCACGGCCGCGGTCGACTCATGCGCCAGGTCATGCTCGGCGGGCTCTCGCTGCGCCTGCTGCGCGAAGCGCCATGCCCGGTCGTCGTACAGCCCTAGGTTCCCGGCTCGACCACGTTCGCACCGACACGTTCTGCACGCCAGCGCTAAGGAGCAAGATGCCGCGTCGCACCGACATCACGCAAGATCCTCGTCATCGGCTCCGGGCCGATCGTCATCGGGCAGGCCTGCGAGTTCGACTACTCGGGCGCCCAGGCGTGCAAAGTCCTGCGCGACGACGGGTTCGAGGTCGTGCTCGTCAACAGCAACCCCGCGACGATCATGACCGACCCCGGCCTGGCCGACCGCACCTACGTCGAGCCCATCACACCCGAGTTCGTCGAGAAGGTCATCGCCGCCGAGCGGCCCGATGCCCTGCTGCCGACCCTCGGCGGACAGACCGGGCTGAACTGCGCTGTCGCACTGGCCGAGGCCGGAATCCTGGAGAAGTACGGCGTGGAGCTGATCGGTGCCAAGCTCGACGTCATCAAGAAGGGCGAGGACCGCAGGCTCTTCGCCGAGGCGATGGAGCGCATCGGCCTCGACGTGCCGCGCGGCGGCTACGCCTACTCGGTGGCCGAGGGCGAGACGCTCGCGGCCGAGATGGGACTGCCGTGCGTCGTGCGGCCCTCGTTCACGATGGGCGGTGCCGGCGGGGGCATCGCCTACAACATCGACGAGCTGCGCGAGATCGTCGCCCATGGCGTGGCGCTGTCGCCGGTCGGCGAGGTGCTGGTCGAAGAGAGCGTCATCGGCTGGAAAGAGTACGAGATGGAGGTCATGCGCGACGTCAACGACAACGCCGTGATCGTGTGTTCCATCGAGAACGTCGATCCCATGGGCGTGCACACCGGCGATTCGATCACCGTTGCGCCGGCGCAGACACTCACCGACCGCGAGTATCAGGGCATGCGTGACGCCTCGATAGCGATCCTGCGCGAGATCGGCGTCGAGACCGGCGGGTCGAACGTCCAGTTCGCGGTCAATCCTGAGAACGGCCGCATGACGGTCATCGAGATGAATCCCCGCGTGAGCCGCTCCAGCGCGCTGGCGTCCAAGGCGACCGGCTTCCCGATCGCGAAGATCGCCGCGAAGCTCGCCGTCGGCTACACGCTCGACGAGATCGACAACGACATCACGCGCGTCACGCCGGCGTGCTTCGAGCCCAGCATCGACTACACCGTCGTCAAGGTGCCTCGATGGGCGTTCGAGAAGTTCCCCGGCACGGACGAGACGCTGACCACCCGCATGAAGTCGGTCGGCGAGGCCATGGCGATCGGCCGCACGTTCGAGGAGGCGCTCTCAAAGGCGTTCCGCTCGCTTGAGAACGGGCGGTCGGGGCTCGGCTCGGACGGCAAGGACACCTTCGACGAGAACAAGTTCGACGAGCGACTCGCCGTCCCCAACGAGTCTCGGCTCTTCTACGTCGCCGAGGCGTTTCGCCGCGGTCGCAGCATCGAGGACCTCTTCGCGCTCACGCGTATCGACCCGTGGTTCCTGCGCGGGATCCGCCACCTCATCGACGCCGAGAACGCGCTGCGCGGACGCACGCTGGACGCGCTCTCCGCCGATGACCTGAGGGCGGCCAAGCGCGTCGGCCTGTCGGACGTCCAGATCGCCTTTCTCACCGGAGCCACGGAAGCGAGCGTGCGCGCGGTTCGCAAGGCGCTCGGGATCAGGCCCACGTTCAAGTCCGTCGACACCTGCGCCGCGGAGTTCGCGGCTTCGACGCCCTACTACTACAAGACCTACGAGGATGAGGACGAGGTCGCGCCCTGCGACCGCCCCAAGGCGATGATCCTGGGCGCCGGTCCCAACCGCATCGGCCAGGGCATCGAGTTCGACTACTGCTGCGTCCACGCCGCCTACGCGCTCTCAGAGCTCGGCTACGAGACGATCATGGTCAACTGCAACCCTGAGACGGTCTCGACCGACTACGACACCTCCGACCGCCTCTACTTCGAGCCGCTGACGTTCGAGGACGTCATGGATATCGTCGACGCCGAGAACCCCGCGGGAGTCGTCGTGACGTTCGGCGGGCAGACGCCGCTCAAGCTCGCGCACGCGCTCGAGGCCGCCGGCGTCCCCATCATGGGCACCCTGCCGGAGGCGATCGACCTGGCCGAGGACCGCAAGCGCTTCTCGGCGGTGCTCGACGAGCTCCAGATCGCCTACCCGGCGGCAGGTACCGTCGAACAGCTTCGACGAGGCGCTCGACGTCGCTGGCCGCATCGGATTCCCGCTCTTGGTGCGTCCGAGCTACGTGCTGGGCGGGCGCGGCATGGTCATCGCCTACAACGAGCAGTACCTCGAGAAGTGCATGGCCGAGGCGGTCCTGATCTCGCCGGAGCACCCCGTGCTGCTCGACCGCTTCCTTGAGGGTGCGATCGAGGTCGACGTCGACGCGGTGTGCGACGGAGAGGACGTGTACGTCGGCGGCGTCATGGAGCACATCGAGGAGGCCGGTATCCACTCGGGCGACTCCGCTTGTTCGATTCCTCCGTTCACGCTCACCGAGTCGATCGTCAAGCAGATCCGCGAGCACACCCGAAGCCTCGCCTTGAGGCTTGGAGTTCGCGGGCTGATGAACGTTCAGTTCGCCGTGAAGGACCAGTTGGTGTACGTGCTCGAGGTCAATCCGCGGGCTTCTCGGACGGTGCCGTTCGTCTCCAAGGCCACCGGCGTTCCGCTCGCGAAGGTCGCGGCGCGCGTCATGGCCGGCCACAAGCTCGCCGAGATGGACCTCCCGGCCGACGATCGCGAGCCCAAGCGCTTCTGCGTGAAGGAAGCGGTCATGCCGTTCGGGCGGTTCCCGGGATCGGACTCGGTGCTGGGACCGGAGATGAAGTCGACCGGTGAGGTCATGGGGGTGGCGGTCGACTTTCCCGCGGCCTACGCGAAGTCGCAGCTCGCCATCGACTACTCACTGCCGACGTCCGGCACGGCATTCGTGTCCGTATGCGACCGAGACAAGCGTCAGATCGTCTCGCTCGTCAAGCATCTGCAGATGCTCGGCTTCTCGATCATGTCGACGCGTGGAACAGCGAAGGCGCTGCGTGCGGTGGGTATCCCGGTGACTGAGGTACTCAAGAAGCACGAGGGCCGTCCCAACGTCATCGACCACATCGCCAATGGCGAAGTCCAGCTGGTGATCAACACTCCGTTCGGTCAGGAGACGCGTTCGGACGGCTACCATCTGCGATCGGCCGCTATCCGGCATGGCATCACCAACATCACGACACTCCCGGCCGCCTCGGCCATCGTTCAGGCCATCGAGGCGATCAAGGAGGGCCGTCTCGACGTTCACGCGCTGCAGGACTTTGCGGCGTGGGACGCCGACGACGCACTGGCCGCCGAGAACCGCGCAAGCGGACGGCCCACGCCGTGACCGGGGCGACGCGCCGAGTCCGTCATCGAGCCGGTCACCGTCATCGCCAACGACCGCATCGCCGAAGGTGTCGGGCTCATGGTGCTCCGGGCCCCACGAGTCGCCGCGGCGGTGGAGCCCGGCCAGTTCGTACACCTGCGGCTTGGCGCGGGCACCGAGACCATCCTGCGCCGTCCCTTCTCGGTCCATCGCGCTCACGGCGAGCACATCGAGCTGCTCTATCAGGTGCTGGGCGCCGGCACGCTCAACATGGCCGAGAAGCGAGTGGGCGACACGTCGATGGACGTGATCGGTCCGCTCGGGCACGGATGGGTGGTTCCGGAAGGTGCCGCGCACGCGCTTCTGGTTGCCGGAGGCTTGGGTGCGGCGCCTCTCGGCATGCTGGCCGAGCGCTTGGCCGAGCGGGGAGTCGCGGTGGCCGTCGCCCAGGGTGCGCCCACTGCGGAGCGGCTCGTCGCGCGTCAGCTCTTCGAGCGCGTCGCGCGCGTGGTCGAGGTGGCGACCGACGACGGCTCGGCGGGGGAGCACGGCCTCGTGACGCTCCCGGTCGAGCGGCTGCTGGCGGCGGAGCACTTCGACGTCGCGTACACCTGCGGGCCCGAGGCCATGCAGCGTGCGGTCGCGCAAGCTGACTGGCCGAGGCGAGGGTGCCCTGCCAGGTCTCGCTCGAGCGGCTCATGGCGTGCGGCATCGGCGCGTGTCTGTCGTGCGTCGTGTCAGCACCCGCGATGGGCTGAAGCGCGCATGCGTGGACGGGCCCGTGTTCGATGCCGAGGAGGTGCTTTGGGATGCGTCGCAGATACCGCCGAAGCACTAGGCCGCCCGTCGCCGTGGGGACTGCGCCATCGGCATGCGTCCCAGCGCTCGGCCAGCGGCCACGCGATCCTCGCGAGGGCGCGCCTGTGCGTTGGAGCAGGTGGTCGGCTATGAGCATGAATGTTGACCTGAGCGTGATGCTCGGCTCGCTCAAGCTCGCGAACCCAGTGATGACAGCGTCCGGCACGTTCGCCTCCGGCAGGGAGTTCGCGCAGTTCATCGACATCTCTCGCCTTGGAGCGATCGTGACGAAGGGCGTCTCGGCGGAGCCATGGCCGGGCAATGCCGAGTCCCCGGATCGCCGAGACTGCGAGCGGCATGCTGAACTCGATCGGCCTGCAGAACCCGGGCGTCGAGGCGTTCGTCGCGAAGGATCTCGCGTGGCTCGCGGCCAACGCACCGGACACGCCCGTCGTCGTGAACGTGAGCGGCCACAGCATCGACGACTACGTGAGGGTCATCGAGCGGCTCGAGGGCGAGGAGCGGGTCTCGGCGTACGAGGTGAACATCTCGTGCCCCAACGTCGACCGAGGGCGGCATGGCCTTCGGGACCGACTGTCGCTCGGCCGCGCAGGTAACCGCTGCGTGCCGGGCGCGCCACTCGGCGAACGCTCATCGTGAAGCTGAGCCCCAACGTGACCGACATCGTCTCGATCGCACGTTCTGTCGAGGCGGCCGGTGCCGACGCGGTTTCGCTCATCAACACCCTGCTGGGGATGGCGGTCGACGCGTCGCACGCGCAAGCCGAAGCTCGCGCGCGTCGTCGGTGGACTGTCGGGCCCGGCCATCAAGCCGGTCGCGCTGCGCATGGTGTGGCAGGTCGCCAGCGCGGTCAATATCCCCGTGATCGGCATGGGTGGCGTGCGCAACGGGCAGGACGCGGTCGAGTTCATGCTTGCCGGCGCCACGGCGGTGGCCGTCGGCACTGCGAACTTCGTTGACCCGACAGCAGCGATCCGCACGCTTGATGGCGTCGGCGGAGTACTGCCGCGAGCACGGTGTCGGCCGGGTTTCGGAGCTTGATCGGGGCGCTTGAGCTGTGAAGGAGTTCGTTCAGCGGTTCTTCGACAACATGGCCAAGCCGCCCGAGCCAGGTCCCGAGCTCATCCCGAAACGATGGAGGATCCCGTTCTTCGTCGGTCTCGCGGTGTTCTCGCTGATCGCATTGGTCCTGGTCGTCAAGTTCGTCGTGATCCCCGGCGTAGCGGCACAGCAGTCGGCTGCTCCCGCGTCGGGCCAGTCCGAATCCACGAACTGAGGGGGAGCTACCGTGATGTCGTCTGATAGCCCGATCATCGTCGCTCTCGACATGCCCCGACATGAAGCCTTAGCTCTGGCTTCGACGCTCCGAGGCAGCGTTCGCTGGGTCAAGGTCGGCATGACGCTGTTCTACGCGGAAGGTCCCGCAATCGTCTCGGAGCTGCAGGAGCTGGGCTTTGACGTATTCCTGGATCTGAAGCTCCACGACATCCCGCATCAGGTTGAGGGTGCTGCCGCTGCCGTCACTCGGCTGGGAGTCGGCATGTTCACGGTCCACGCGTCCGGTGGTTCCGCGATGATGCGTGCGGCGGTTGAGACATCTCGGCGGGTCGCCGAGGAGGCCGGGCTTCTCGCCGCCAATCGTGCTCGCCGTGACGGTGCTGACGAGCATCGACGACCAAGCACTGGCGGATATCGGGGTCGGCGCGTCGGCGTCCGCCCAGGTGCGAGCGACTCGCCGGACTGGCCTTCCAGGCCGGAGTAGACGGCGTCGTGTGCTCGCCGAAGGAGGCCGCATTGGTCCGAGGCCTCGGCGGTCCGGCGTCGTTTGTCGTCACCCCCGGCGTCAGGCCCACGTGGGCGGAGACGGGGGACCAAGCGCGCATCTCGACGCCTGCGGCAGCGCTTGCGGCTGGCGCGAGTCATCTGGTGATCGGCCGGCCGATAACGGCGGCCGTGGACCCCGCTGCGGCCGTCGACGAGATACTCCGTGAAATCGAAGGGATGCCCCGATGATTCAGATGTCCGATGACCAGATACTCGCAGCTCTGACCGAGGCCGACGCCATCCGCAGCGGCCATTTCGTGCTGACCAGCGGCCGTCACTCAGGAACCTACGTGCAGTGTGCGAGGTTCCTGGAGGACCCCGCCTTGACCACTCGCCTGGCCGAGACCGCCGTTGGCCGACTTCCCGCAGGTCTCGACGTCGATCTTGTCGCCGCACCGGCCGTCGGCGGGCTGATCATCGGGTTCGCTGTGGCGCAAGCGCTCGGGGTCAAGTTCATCTTCAGCGAGCGGGAGAACGGTTCGATGGTGTTCCGTCGGGCGTTCGAGGTCCCGTCCGGAGCCCGCGTTCTGGTTGTCGAGGACGTCGTAACCACAGGTGGGAGCGTTGCGGAGGTCATCGACCTCGTGCGAGCCGCAGGCGGGAGCGTGGTCGGAGTCGTGTCGATCATCGATCGCGGTGGGCGAGAAGGAGTTCGACGTACCCTTCTGGCCTCTCCTTACACTTGAGGTTGAGTCTTGGCAGCCCGATGCGTGTGTCCTTTGCGCCGACGGGCTGCCCGTGACATCGCCCGGGAGCCGCCGACTTTCGTAGTGGTGCTTGGCATCGTCGCAGGTCAGGCGTAGCATGGAGCAGCGTTTGGATTGACTGCGCCGCCGCAATCGACCAATCTATGTGGCGTCGTAACGTCCAACGCTCCGCATGTGGAGACGAGGAGGAACCATGGCACTTCCGAACCTGTCCGACGCTGATCGGCGCGCTGCACTCAAGAAGGCGGCCGAGGCTCGACAGAAGCGAGCTGCGCTTCGCGCCGAGATCAAGAGTGGCAAGGTGTCGTTCGCAGACGTGATGAAGAAGTCCGACGATCCGGTTGTTGCACGGATGAAGGTCTCGACACTTCTGGAGTCACTGCCCGGATTCGGCAAGGCCAAGGCGCACAAGATCATGGCGGAGTTCGAGATCTCGCCGAGCCGTCGTGTTCAGGGGCTGGGCGCGCGTCAGCGCGAGCACCTCTTCGAGCGACTCGCCTAGCATCGCCGCTTCCGGTTCCGCGCCCAAGGCAACGTCGGTCTCCCGGCGGCGCAGCCATGCGCACAGGTAACCTCTTCATCATCTCCGGGCCTTCGGGCGCCGGGAAGGGCACGCTCGTCCGAGAACTTCTCGGGCGCGTTGACGATGCTTGGGTCTCAGTCTCGGTCACCACGCGATCCGCTCGGCCAGGCGAGATCGAGGGGCGACACTACTTCTTCGTCACCGACCAGGAGTTCGACCGGCTGCTTGAGTCTGGCGGTCTCCTGGAGTGGGCCGAGGTGCACGGCAACCGATACGGCACCCCGCGGCAGGGCGTTGAAGCGCAGGTAGCCGCTGGCAAGCAGGTCATCCTCGAGATCGACCCGCAGGGCGCGTTCCAGGTGAAATCGCTTGTCGATGGCTCGGTCCTGGTGTTCGTGATGCCGCCGAGCTGGGAGGAACTCCAGCGTCGTCTCGAGGGGCGAGGCAGCGAGTCAGAATCGCAGGTCGAGACGCGTTTGGTGACCGCCAAGCGCGAGCTTGAGCTTGTGGGGGAGTATGATCATGTGGTAATAAACGACGATGTGTCGCGAGCGACCGACGAGCTCGTGGCCATCATCGACTCGTATGCCAACCGACCGGAAGCCTGAGGTCTCATGTCTGTCATCAACCCCCCGATCGACGATCTTCTTGCCACCGTGGACTCCAAGTACACGCTGTGCATCATCTCGGCCAAGCGCGCTCGCCAGATCAACGACATGGTTCACGGGGTGCGCGACCAGGCCCTTCTGACCATGCCGACGAGTGAGATCGCCAAGATCACGAGCACCAAGCCGCTCTCGCTCGCACTCGAGGAGATCGCCAGCGGCGACGTCGCCTACGAGCGGGTCGAGGATAGCTACAAGTAAGCGAGGCGTTTCGTGTTCGAGCGCGCCTGCCTTGTTCGCTATCACGAGATCGGCCTGAAAGGCCGCAACCGTGCCCAGTTCGAGCGCCGGTTCCGAGAGAACCTCGGAGCGGCGCTCGTTGGCTTTCCCGTGTCCAAGATCGAGCGGATCGCGTCCCGCGTGGCGGTTCGGGTGACCGACCCCGATGCGACGCGTTCCGTGGCCGAACGCATCGCCCTCATCCCCGGCGTCCAGTCCGTCTCGCCGGCGTTCCGCGTCCCTCGCACACAAGGTGACATCGAGGACGCCGCCCTTCTTGCGATCCGAGAGGCCGGCGCGTTCACCGACGTTCCGTGTCGAGTCGCATCGCTCCAACACCGACTACCCGGTCCCGAGCATGGAGACGAACCGGACTGTCGGGGCGTTCCTCCAGAGGGAGACAGGTGCGGGCGTCAACCTGTCGGCACCCGATGTGACCGTCCGCATCGACGTCGTGCAGGGGAGCGCCTACGTTTCGTCTCGCGAGCTGACGGGTGCGGGGGGCCTGCCGGTCGGTATGTCGGGCAGGATGGTCGCGCTTCTGTCGGCGGGGATCGACTCACCGGTCGCCGCGTGGCGCATGATGCGCCGCGGTGGGCTCGTCGTCGGCGGTTCACTTCTCCGGTCGACCACAGACCAACGATGCGAGCGAGCGACTCGTTCTTGACCTCGGTGCGCGCTTGGCGCTCACGGGCGGTCTTGCTCGTGTCTACGTCGTCGCTTTCGGAGACATCCAGCGGGAGATCTCGCTGCTTGTGCCCGCCTGACCTGCGCGTCCTGCTCTACCGAAGGATGATGCTGGTCGTCGCCGAACGCATCGCGCGCGACTGAGCGGGCGAAGGCACTGATAACCGGGGAATCGCTGGGGCAGGTCGCTTCGCAGACGCTGGACAACATCGCCGCAGTGGACGAGGTCGCTACGATGCCGGTTCTGCGGCCGCTCATCGGCAGCGACAAGCTCGAGATCATCGCCGACGCGCGCCGGATCGGCACCTACGAGCTCTCGACGATGCCCCATACCGACTGCTGCACGCTCTTCATGCCGCGAACGCCCGAGACGCACGTGCGCATCGCGGACCTCAGCGCCGCGTGGGACGCCCTGCCCCACGAGCGCATGGCCGCCGACGCGATTGCTTCGCTGACGTGGACCGACTTCGGGGGACGGGGGTATCGCCCGCCGAAGGAGTGGCGCACGGTACATGGCGATGATGTGTCTCGGCCGGAATCGACTGTCGCCGAGGTCGAGCTGGCGTGACGCGGCTGCGCATCCTGGCGCTCGAACCCTACTACGGCGGCAGCCATCGCGCCGTGCTCGATGGGCTGGTCGCGAGAATCGACGCCGAGTGGACCGTGCTCACGCTTCCGGCACGAAAGTGGAAGTGGCGGATGCGTGGTGCCGCGATGACCATGTCCGCCGAGTGCAGGCGGCTCGCTTCCCAGTCGACTGGCGACCAACCGGCATCACAGACCGCCCCCTTCGACGTGATCTTCGCTTCGACGTTTCTGAACCTTGCGGAGTTTCGTGGCATGGCCGGCCCGGCGTTCTCGGCGGTACCGGCGCTGGTCTACTTCCACGAGAACCAACTCGTCTACCCGAACCGCCACACGGCCGAGTGGGACCTGCAGTTCCCGCTGACGAACATCACGAGTGCCTTGTCGGCGGAGCGCTGCGTGTTCAACAGCGCGTGGAACCGCGACGTCTTCGTGGAGGCGATACCCGGGTTCTTGCGTGAGTTCCCCGATCACCACCCCGTCGGCGTTGCCGAGCGCATCCGCGCGAAATCCAGCGTCATCGCGCCTCCCTTCGACCCGGCATCCATCGACTCACATCCGGTCGAGCGTGGTCCGGTCACGCGGATCGTGTGGCCGCATCGCTGGGAGCACGACAAGAACCCCGACGACTTCTTCGCGGCGGTATCGAGCTCTTGCCGGAGAGGGCCTCGACTTCGAGGTCGCTGTCGCGGGGCAGGCGTTCCGCGACGTGCCCGAGCCCATCCTCGCGGCCCAGCAGACGCTCGGAAGCCGGCTCGTCCACCTCGGTCAGCCCGACACGCGCGATGCGTATGCCCAGCTTCTCGCTTCCTCGGACGTGGCGGTGTCCACCGCGTTCAACGAGTTCTTCGGGATCGCGATGGTGGAGGCGTCATACGCGGGATGCTTCCCGCTCGTTCCCGATCGGCTGGCGTATCCGGAGATCTACCCGCGGCTCTTTCGCTTTGGCGACGTGGCCCAACTCACGGCGCGGCTCCGTGATTGCATCCTGCATCGCCCCGCATCGCTCCAGGCACGGCCACTCGCCGAGAAGTACACCTTCAGCGCCCTTGCTCGGCGAGTACGAGCGTCTCCTGGCGGATGTGGCTGCGGCCGGCGTCAGCATAGGTCGCATGCGCAGGGGATGTCGGTCAGACGCCGAGCGTCGCAGCCACGGCCTCACCGAACTGCTCGGCCGCCTCCGGCCCGTTGCCGGTCACGATCTTGCCGTCGACGGTCACCGAGTCTCCGGTCCACACCGCGCCGCGCGCGCGAAGGTCCTGCTCCTGCGAGGGGAACGCGGTCGCGCGCACACCCTCGCAGGAGACCGGCGTGGGCGAGCGTCGATGGCGCGATGCAGATTGCCGCGAGCACGCGGCCGGACTCGGCCTGGGTGCGGGCGAGACGGTGTGCAGCGTCGTCATCGAAGAACACCTGCGCACCCGCTCCGCCAACGAACACGACGGCGTCCCAGTCCTGGTCCGCGGCATCACTGACGGACGATCGTCGCCGTGGCACGCATCCCGAGCTTTCCGATACACTCTCCAGGCGTCACGCTCGCCGTCGTCACCGACGACACCGTGCGCCTCGAGCACGCGTTTGGGCTCGGCGTACTCCTCGTCTCGGAAGACCGTCGGGGCGATGACCATGAGCGCCGTTGTCATAGCGAACTCCTTTGACCAGCGACAAGTCCGTCAAGACCATCATAGGCATTCCGGTGCTCCGGCAGGCGCTCGTGAGTTCCGTACACGCACGACCGACCTGAAGGGCACTGCCGATGCAAGCGTGGCCGCGCATTCGTGACTTCCTGACCAGCCGCTGGTTCATCAAGACCGCGTTCTTCGTCTACTTCATCTTCGCGTGCGTGCAGCTCATGCGGTTCGCCGCGTGGACGAGAGGCACGGGGCCGTACGTCGGGCGCCCCGAGGCGCCCGCGGGCCTGCTGCCGGTTGGGCACTTCACGAGCTTCTTCGGCATGGTGCGCGGCGGGGGATGGGACACGCTGCTGCCCGCGGGGCTGGTCATCATCATCGGCGCGCTGGCGGTGTCTCTGTTCTTCAAGCGCGGCTTCTGCGGGTGGATCTGTCCGCTCGGCACGCTCTGGGAGGCCTTTGCGCTCGGCGGGACGCAAGCTCATGGGCAAGAACATCCGGATTCCGCGTTGGCTCGACATCACCGGGAGGGTGTTCCGGTACGTGCTCACCGCGCTGATCGTCGGCATCCTGTTCTTCGTCGTGCCGGTCGCCGAGGCGGTCGCCTTCAGGTCGTTCCCGTACATGTGGGTCGCCGACATCAAGACCATCTCGATGATGATCGAGCCGGTGTACCTGCTCGTCATCCTGTTCGCCGGACTGCTCTCGTTGCTGTTCGGGCCGGTGTGGTGTCGGTACCTGTGCCCGGTCGGCGGAATCTACAGCGCCGTCGGCGAACTGTCGCCCTGCAAGGTCGTCCGCAACGACGACGCCTGCATCCACTGCAGCCGCTGTGACAAGGTCTGCCATGCGTTCGTGGGGATCGAGGCGTCGCATGTCGTCAACGACACCGAGTGCGATGGCTGCATGGACTGCGTCAAGGTGTGTCCGGCCGAAGAACTGCCTCGAGGCCAAGGCGTTCGGCCGAGTGGTCATCGCACCATGGGTCTGGCCGATTCTTGTGGTGGGCCTGTGGTTCGCCATCTACGGCTTCGCCTACGTGACCGGCAACTGGAAGTCGCCGATTCCCGCCTGACAGTTCAAGGCGGCGGTCGAGGCGGGGGTCCTCGAGCAGTCCAGCATGCCCCAGTAGTCACGCCCATTCACAGTCGCTATCTCCGTCGCGTGCTACCATGTGCACAAAGTTGTGTACATCGCGCCGCCTTTGTGCGAGCTGCCAACGAGGAGGGGTTCCATCGTGCTTGACGCAACCATGGTGCGCGACGGAATCGACACCCGACTCGCGGAGTTTCGCATGAGGCGTTCGGCGATGAAGGATGCGGATCGCTACTTCTACCTGCAGCCGACGGTCGGACCGGTCAATCACCGTGTGACCATGGCCGATGGCCGCGAGATGGTGATGCTCGCTTCGTACAGCTACCTCGGGCTCATCGGCCATCCTCGCATCGACGCTGCTGCCGCTCGGGCGGTCGAGGACTACGGAACCGGCGCGGGGGGCGTTCGTCTCCTCACGGGGACGAACGATCTTCACGTTGCCCTGGAGTCCCGGATCGCGCGCTTCGCGAGCCGCGACGACGCCTGCGTCTACTCGAGTGGCTACGTCACCAACGTCGCGATCATCACGGGGCTGACGGGACCGGGTGATCTGGTACTGATGGACAAGCTCGATCACGCCTCGATCGTGGACGGCGCGCTGCTCTCCGGAGCCAAGTGGCGCACCTACCGGCACAACGACATGGAGCACCTCGAGAAGTTGCTGGCCGAGGCCCAAGGGCAGTACGGGACCGTCATGGTCGTCGCCGACTCGGTCTTCTCGATGGACGGCGACATCATGGACCTGCCGACCACCAAGGCGCTCTGCCAGCGCTACGGCGCGCGGCTGATGGTCGACGAGGCCCACTCGATCGGCTCGCTCGGAGCCACCGGGCACGGCATCGAGGAGCATTTCGACATGGTCGGGTCCATCGACCTGAAGATGGGCACGCTCTCGAAGTCGATCCCGAGCATCGGCGGCTACTTGGCTGCCGACGGGGACGTGGTGGACTACCTTCGCCACTTCTCGCGCCCGTTCATCTTCTCGGCGGCGTTGCCACCGGCCTCTACCGCGGCCGCCCTTGAGGCCTTCGACGTGATCGAGGAGGAGAGCTGGCGGGTGGCCGAGCTCCATCGAATCCAGGCGCGCTATACCGCGGGCCTGAAGTCCCAGGGCTGGAACACGATGGACTCGACCACGTGCGTCGTGCCGGTGTTGGTGGGCGACGAGGGTCTCACGATGGACCTGACGCGCAGGCTGTTCGACCGCGGCGTGTTCGTCTGCCCGATCGTTCATCCTGCTGTTCCGCGCGGAAGCGACCGCCTGCGGACCTGCCTGATGGCCACACACACCGATGAGGACATCGAGCTCGTCCTCTCGGCTTTCGCCAGCGCAGGCAGTGAGCTCGGCCTCATCTAGAGCGGCGGTCAGTGCGAAGTCGACGGTTCGGTATACTCGTCGAACGAACTTGCACGGGGACAAGTCCGTTTCCGACGGTCGATGAGTGGGGGTCGTGTGGTCGCTAGTGGTTGGCTTGCCGGCTGTACCGGTGACGCCGCACGCGCGACTCGGTGGCCGGTCCCTGCTGCGCGCGAAGTCGAGCCTTCGTGAGACAGGCAGATCGCGCAGGCCAGGCGACTCGATCTGCCACGTCGATCCGGGTCGCTGCGACGGTCTTCATTGTGTTGGGGTTCGCATATGCGGTTCTGCGGTCGTCTGTAAGCCCGGCGTTCTTCGCTGCCAGTCAGGTTCTGTTCCTCGTGCCTGTCATCGCCGCGGCGGTGTTCACCGCTGAGGCATTCTGGGTGGCACCCCCTGGTGACGAGCACGCGGTATGGGGATTCCTGTCCACCGCAGCATGGCTGCTCTTGGGAAGCGAATGCTACTACGCGTGGTACCAGGTGTCTGTCGATTCGGCTGGGCCGGTCCCGCTCGACTACAACGACCTGCTCAATCTGCTTGCTGCATGCATGTTCCTCGCGGTGCTCGCGGTCACCTCAGGCCTGCGGAGGCGTGAAACCTTCGTTCGATTGCGGTTCCTTGCTGACGCGGTGACGATCATCGTCCTGTGCCTGATGGTGCTGTTCCGCCTCTGGTCATTGGGCGGGCTCGGTCACTCGGATCCGCTGTTGGCCGTCGCATGGGCGCTGCATTCCTTCTTCGGAATCGCGATGCTCAGTACGGTCATTTGGCTGGGATTCGGACTCCGCTTCGCGCCGGCCGAAGCCCGTACGCGCAATATGCTCGTCGGGATATCGCTCGGCATCTTCGCTATCGGAATCATCGCCACGGCACTTCTCCAGTCCACCCCGGGCGGTGGTGTCGACGATCCGCTGACGATCGCATCCAACGTTCTCTTCATGGCCGGGTATTCGTGCATGGCGCTCGCGGCTCTCTCGCGCGTGCGCGACCGTGAGCAGCCTTGGCAGCGGTCGATGTCCCGACCGCCGGGTTCCGAGAGTGAGCGTGCGACCGGGATCCAGTCCGAGTGGACGACAGGCTTCCTGTCGCTCTGTGCCTTGTTGGCCATCTGCCTCGCTGGTCTTTGGTCGTACAACTCCGACAGCCTGCAAGAGAGCACGGTGTACTTCCTGTTGGGCACCGTTGCGACGTTCGCGATGGTCGCGCGGACAGCGGTGGTCAGCTTCGAGACCGGCTACGTGAGGGACAGTGCCGTCAAAGACGCGCTCACCGGCGTTGGCAACCAAGGTGCTTTCCTCGAGCGACTCGACGCCAGTGTGCGGCTGGCCCATCGATCAGGCGAGCCATTCGTGCTCGCGCTGTTGAACTTGGACGACTTCTCCAGGGTGAACGAGCTGGTGGGGCGATCGACGGGTGACACGCTTCTCGCGAGGGTGGGTCGGGTTCTGCAGGCGGCTATCGACCGCACGTGCGAGGTCTTCAGGATCTCGGACGATGAATTCGCAGTCATTGCCCCCGGTTTCGGAGTCGGGGACCGAACTCAGGTCGGAACAGACCTGCTCTCCGCCGTGTCGGGCATCGAGGTGGGGCCCAGAATGACGCTGTCCGCATCCGTAGGCGTGGTTTCGTGCGATGGTGACGCCTGTTCGGCGGAAGATCTGGCCAGCAAGGCCGAGGCGGCGCAAGTCTGGGCGAAGTATCACGGCAAAGGTCGCGTGGTGGTTCATGACGACAGGATCATCCGAGCGCTGGGAGCTGAGGAGCGGCTTCGGCTGGACGATGCGCGGTTGCACTACGATGTGGCGCGCGCCTTGGCGGCCTCGGCGGACGCGCGGGACTCTCGGAGTGTCTACCATTCGCGCAATGTCGCGGCCCTGGCGGTCCTTCTCGGCGAGTCAGTCGGACTCGAGGACGATCAACTACGGTCGCTCGAGATTGCGGCGATGCTGCACGACGTAGGCCAGATCGCACTTCCGGACCAGCTGGTGATGTGGCCCCTGACGCCATCCCGGCGTCTTGCAGCTCATGAGCACGCGGAGCTGGGCGCTCAACTCGTTGAGGCGGTTGGCGCTGAGGGCGCCTCAGCCGCCGTGCGGAGCCATCACGAGCGCTGGGACGGCAAGGGCTACCCCGACGGCCTGGCGGGCGAAGCGATCCCGGTCGAGGCGCGCATCATCGCCCTAGCCGATGCATACGACGGCATGACCTCAGGCCGCCGGAGCGGGACCATCGTGTCGCGCGCCGCCGCGCTCCAAGAGATCGATCACGCGCTGGGAACGCGATTCGATCCGACGCTTGCGGAAGCATTCATCCGACTTGTGGGCACCACGTCCGCGTTGGGGTGGTCCGATGAATGGGTGGTGCAGCAGTGACCGCCAAGGGCCGAGACGCCGGGCTCGTCCGTTCATTGACCTGGGCGGCCTACGCGCTGCTCGTGCTACTCACGGTCGCGCTGCGTTCCAGCGGGCTGTCAGAGATGCTGCGCATCCAGCTCAGTGACGCACTGCTCTATCTGGTGCCGATCGCACTGACACTTCTTGGCGCGCTCGTGCTCAGTTTTCGCACGAGCGGTGGCGAAAGTCGGCTCTGGTTCCTCATTGCCAGTCTCAGCTTCCTGATCCTGGTGTCGGAGGCCTACTTCACGTGGTATCTCACCACGGTCGATCCCCGCGGTCCGACCATCCCTTCGCCGTATCAGCTGCTTCAGCTGGCGGCGGTCTTCCTCGGTGCCTGGGTGGTGATCGGGTTCACCGATTTCGGGCCTGGGCCGACGAGGTCCGTCGTGCGATTCGGGCTCGATGTCCTCGGCGGCATGATTCTCTTGGCGGTTTGCTGCTACTGGTTCTTGCTCCTTCCCCTGTTTCGCGCAGCACCCGGCGAGTCGTGGCAGGGGGCGGCCGTCTCGGCGCTCTTCCCGGTCGTGGGCCTTACGATCGTCGCGTTCATGAGCGTCGCCGCGGCCAGTGGGCGGACGTACCGATGGCGATCATGGGAACGACTCATCGCGGCGGCATTCCTGCTCTACGGAGCCGCCATGATCATCACCCCGGTGGTCTACCTCCAATGGAGGGCGCCGGGAGGTTCCGAGAGTTCTGTCTGGTCATCGGCTGTGCTGGGATTCGGCTACTACGTGTTGTTCATGTCGACCATCTATCGGGCGACCGCCAGTCGTGACGAAGCCGGCGTCGAGCCATGGTTCTTCCCGCGACTCGGGCCGAAGTGGTTTCCGACCGCCTATCCCATCATGCTCGCCGCAGCGCTCCCGTTCGTGGGCGTGGGCGCGCTCGAAATCGGCTCGGACCCGGCGGGAGCTCCGGTGGCCCTGGCTGCCGTAGGCATTGCGGTCGTCCTCGTCGTGCGTTCCTGGCTGAGGAGCAGCGAGGCGGGATTGCACCGCATCGCCGCCGACACCGACTCGGCCACCGGGACGTTCAACTACCGGTATCTCAGGCACCGGCTTGAGAGCGATCTGGTCTACGCGAAGGAAACCGATGCACCGCTCGGCGTCATTACCTTGGGAGTCGAAGGACTCCGGGCCATCTCAGACGTCGGGGGGCCGGGCGAGCACGACCGCGTTGTGAAGAACATCGTGGCTGCTATCCGCGATGCTGCTGAGGGTGACAGCTCTCTGTGCCGCACTCGTAGTGACGCCTTCGTGGTGATTGCCAGGGGACTCGACTCCAGTGCAGTCCTCGCGCTTGCGGGACAGCTACTCTTGGCGGCGAGAGATGCGGCACTTTCGTTGGGGGTACACGCAAGCTTCTCGGCGGGTGTGGCCATGTTCCCAGAACACGGGGATACCGTGGATCTGCTTCTGGCGCGCTCGGGCGCAGCGCAGGCGGTTTCGGCGTCAGCGGACGAGCCCGATCCGACGTACTACGACCCTGATCGGGCCACCGAACTCGGTCACGCGTCTGCAGCCTCGATTGCTCGTGCGCACTCGAGAAGGGCCACGACGCGGGTTCTCGCGGCTGCTGTTGATGCGCGCGATCCCGAAACGCGTCGTCATTCGGAGAATGTGGCGGACCTGGCCTCTGCTCTCGCGTTGATGCTCGACCTTCCTGCCGAGCGGAGTCAGATGCTCGACCTGGCGGCCCGGATGCATGACGTGGGCAAGATCGGCATTCCGGATGTCGTGCTGCACGCGAGTGGCGAGCTCACGGACGAGCAACGTGAACTCGTAGAGCAGCACACCGTCCTCGGCGAACGCATCCTCGCGGCTGCGCGCCTCGTCGAGATCACACCCGCTGTCCGGCATCATCACGAACGCTGGGACGGCGGCGGATACCCCGATGGTTTGGCAGGGACCGACATTCCGCTCGAGGCACGCATCCTGTCGGTATGCGATGCCTACGAGTCAATGACCAGGCCGCGGAGCTACGGGGGCAACCTCTCGGTGGACGAAGCGGTCGCCGAGATCTCGCGCTGTTCTGGAACGCAGTTCGACCCGGACGTGGCCGCGCCCTTCTGCCGAATGATCCGCCAGGTGCACGGGATGTCGCCTCGTGACCGTGCCGGCCGAGGCGTCGAGCGGGAGCCGGGTGGTGCGGCTTCTCCGGGCTTCTAGCCCAGTGATGCCACGATGTCTGAGACGTCGCGTGGATTCTCGGCGCGCTTCCATCCGGGCTGCTGCGTGGCTGTGACCCCGTCTTCGTAGGTGGGCCGGTCGGATTCGCGGTAGTAGACACCTGTGGGGACCCGGCAGGTCTCCGGCGTGCAGGTCAGGCTGTGGAACGTGGAGAGTGAGAGTTCGAACGCCTTGACCCGGTCCGAGGGATCCCAGTCGGTTTCCTCGAGCTTGTACACCCGTTCCCTGAACCACTTGAAGGTGTTGAGGTGGTTCCAGGTGACGCACGGCTGGAACACGTCCACCAGGGCCATACCTCGATGTGAAAGCGCCTGGACGTAGAGTTCGGTGAGATGCGGGATGTCTCCGGCGAAACCGCGTGCGACGAAGGTTGCTCCTTCGGCAAGGGCAAGCCCGATGGGGTTGACCGGGTCCTCAAGGACGCCAGCCGGCGTGGAGACCGACCGCATCAGGTGGTCGGTCGTAGGGGAGGCCTGCCCGGCGGTCAGCCCGTAGATCTGGTTGTTGTGGGCGATAACCGTCATGTCATGGTTGCGCCGTACGGCATGGACGAAATGGCCCATCCCCAGCCCGTAGCCGTCTCCGTCACCCATCTCCACGATCACCTGCAGGTCCGGCCGGGTGAGACGCAGGGCCGCCGCCGGCGGGAGGGCGCGCCCGTGGAGGGCATGCATCCCCTGGACGTCGTAGAAGTCGGCGCCGTTGCCGTGACATCCGATTCCCCACACGATGGCGAAGTCGCGCTTCGCCCATCCCATCTCAGCGAGCGCACGCTTGAGCGCTTCCATCATGCCGAAGTTGCCGCATCCGGGGCACCAGGTGGGCTTCACGGTCGATGCGAACTCCTTGACTGCGGGCATCAGCGTGCTCCTTCGATGGTGGATATGGCACCGGCATCGGTGAGTTCAACGTGCTCGCCGAGAATCCGTTTGATGGTCGCGTAGATGAGCTCGGGAGAGAACGGCCGTCCATCGGTGCGATGCAGCCGATGACCGGGCTCGCGGAGGCAGTTCTCGCGGACAAGCCCTTCGAGTTGTCCGGTCGCGTTTCCCTCGATGAGTGATCGAGCGCTGCGAACGCTCGAGGAACTCGGCGACCTGGCGAGAGGGGAACGGCCACACGGTGACCAACTGAAGCAGGTTGACGCTGACTCCCTCGGCCTCGAGCCACTTCATCGCCTCGCGCGCCGGCATCTTGGTGGTTCCGAAGAGCAGGATCGACATGTCCGCCTTGCGCGGCCCGATTTCCACCGCGGGTGGGGCCCACTGAGCCGCCAGCGCCTGCTTTCGGAGTCGCTTCGCGTTCTGGGCATCCCTTGTGGCCGCGTCCTCCGTCGCCCAGCCGCGCTCATCGTGCTCGTAGCTGTTCACGAGTTGGAGCGCGCCCTCGACGCCGGGCAGCGCACGAGGGGACACGCCGGACTCCGTGACCGCGTAGCGCCGGTACTCGCCGACCTTGCCCTCAGCGATCAGGTCGCCGCGGTCGATCGCGAGATCGTACGTCTCGAATGGCGGCGCGGTCTGTCGATTCTCGGACAGGTAGGTGTCGCCGAGGATGATGACGGGAGTCTGAAGTCTGTCCGCCAGATTGAAGGCCTGCCACGTCAGCGCGAACATGTCGGAGTGATCGCCGGGCGCCAGCACGACACGCGGGAACTCGCCTTGCGCCGCGTGGATGGCGAACCGCAGGTCGGACTGTTCGGTCCATGTTGGGAGCCCCGTCGCCGGTCCCGGACGGGTGAAGAGCCCGACGACCACCGCGGATTCGCTCACGCCCGCGAAGCCGAGCGCCTCCACCATCAGCGAGAAGCCGCCGCCCGAGGTCGCACACATAGAACGCGTCCCACCGAAGGCGGCGCCGATGACCATGTTCATCGCGGCGATCTCGTCCTCCGTGTGCTTGACCACGACATCGTGTGCCTCGGCGTGCTTTGCCATGAAGTTCAGCAGCGAGCTCGCCGGCGTCATCGGGTAGGCCGCGTAGAACCCTATGCCGGCGGCCAGCGCCCCGAGGCCGCACGCCTCGTTGCCGTCAACGAGCGCGTACGGACGTGCAGGCAGCGGCTTCAGATGGTGCGGGAAGGCGCACTGGATCTCCTGAGCCGTCTCGTAGCCCCGCGTCGCTGCCGCGATGTTCTGCTCGGCGACCTCGGGTGCTTTGTGCGCGAACTGGGCCTTCAGCGAGTCCAGAAGGCCGTCCAGCGGGAAGCCGAGCTGTCCGAGGACCGCGCCGAGTGCGACCACGTTGCGCATGATCTTGATGCCGCCGACCTCGTAGACGATATCGGTGAGCGGGACGGGGACGAGGCAAAGGTCGTCTCGGCCGCCGAGCTCGAGGCTGTCTGCCGAGACGTCCTTGGGGTCGAACACGATCGCAGCGCCCTGTGTCAGCTCGCCGAGATGAAGCCCGATGGTCTGCGCGTCGAGCGCCAGAAGGATGTCGGTGGGCATCACGTGGCTGAATATCTCTTCCTCGCTGATCCGGAGGTGGTAGGTGTTGTGCCCGCCCTTGATGAGCGACGGATACTCAGTGAGGTCAAAGGTGTGATAGCCGCTGCGCGCGAACACGCGGGCGAGCGTCTGGCCCGCCGCCTTGATGCCGAATCCGGCCGGTCCTCCGATCCGGATACGAACCTCCGGGCCGTACGGTGCTGATTGAGACGGCACGTCGTCCTCCTTGAGCGCTGCGGGCGGTTGAAGGGGCATGCCATACTTGTCCCCATGAAACCCTCATCTGAAAAGCCGATCGTCGTACTCGGCGTGACCGGTTGCATCGCCGCGTACAAGGCATGCGAGCTCGCGCGCGTGCTCATGCGCGCCGGCTGCCGGGTCAAAGTCGTGATGACGGAGGCCGCGACGCGCTTCGTCGGCGCCACGACGTTTCGGGCACTGACGGGAGAGCCGGTCGCCGTCGGCCTGTGGGACGAGGCGGACGCGCGCGTTCACCACATCTCGCTCGCCGCGGAGGCGGACGTCTTCGCAATCGTTCCTGCCACAGCGAACACGATCGCCAAGCTTGCCTGCGGACGGGCCGACGACCTGCTGACGACCAGCGCCCTCGCCACCGAGGCGACCTTGGTGATCGCCCCCGCGATGAACGTGCATATGTGGCGCGCTGATGCCACGCGCTCCGCGGTCGAGACGCTGCGGGCGCGCGGTGCTGTCGTGGTCGAGCCCGAGAGTGGCGAGCTCGCGTGCGGGGACGTGGGCGAGGGCCGCCTTGCGGAGCTTGATTCGATCGCCGACTCCATCTTGGCCGAGGTGAGGCGTACTCGCGACCTGGCGGGAGTCCGTGTGCTGGTCACAGCCGGACCCACCCGCGAAGCCATCGACCCGGTCCGTTTCCTCTCGAATGCCTCGAGCGGCAAGACCGGCTATGCGATCGCCGACGAGGCCGCTCGGCGCGGCGCCGAGGTGACGCTGGTCAGCGGACCGACGACGCTCCCGGACCCCTTCGGCGTGCGAACCGTGAGGGTCACGACGGCCGAACAGATGCGACTCGCCTGTCTCGACGCCTATCCCGCGTGCGACGTGCTGGTCGCCACCGCGGCCGTGTCCGACTTCCGCCCGATCGCGCCGTTGGAGCACAAGCAGGACAAGGCCTCAGCCGGCCTTGTGATCGAGACCGAGCGGACCGTCGACATCCTGCGGGAGCTGGCCGCCGACAAGGGAAGCCGATTCGTGGTCGGCTTCGCGGCGCAGACCCGGGACGTCGTTGATGTCGCGCGGCGCAAGCTCGTCGAGAAGGATCTCGACGCCGTGGTTGCGAACGACGTCTCGCAGCCGGGTATGGGTTTCGCGGGCGACGAGAACCGTGTCTGGATCGTCACGGCGGACTCGGTTGACGAGCTTCCTGCCATGAACAAGAAGAAGATCGCGGCGGAGCTCTGGCAGCGTTTCGCGGCCCAGGCCCGGAATGCTGCCGCTGTTCGCCAAGAAGGGAGAGCAACGTGAACCACGAGCTGGAGGGAAACGCCAAGAGGCTCTCGGCGTACGTCGGCGAAGACGAGATGTATCACGACAAGCCGCTCTACAAGGCGCTCGTCGAGCAGTCAAGGCTCCAGGGCTGCGCCGGCGCAACCGCACTGCGGGGGATGGCCGGTTTCGGTGCATCAAGCCGAGAAGTCGCCAAGCACGGGCTGAGGATGTCGACGGACTGCCCGGTGGTCGTCAGCGTGATCGACGACTCGGTCCGTATCACGGCGCTTGCCGAGGTCTGGTCGGCGATGCTGCCTGCCGGGTCTCATCACCGTGGAGGACGTACACGTGGTGCTCTACTGCGGAGACGACGGCGAGCAGGTTCCGACGATCGAGTAGCGCTTGCTACAGGCGCGGCACGATCGGTGGGTTGCCTGCGGGCACCGGTGCAGGTAGGATATCGCCTTGCCGCTTGTCGGCGTCGGGCTGTGGCGCAGCTTGGTAGCGCACTTGACTGGGGGTCAAGGGGTCGCAGGTTCAAATCCTGTCAGCCCGACCATTTCTACGATCGAACCGGTCCCGAGGGGCCGGTTCCTTCGTTTCTCCGGGATGAGGTCTCTATTCGTTTGCGCGGGAACGGGCCACCGCTCCGCCGGCTCGTGGACTCTCGGGCTCGCATGCTCGCGGCTCGCATCCCTGCCGGCGTCTTCGCCGCGGCCTGAAGGGGAGCGTCGCAAGGTAGAATTGCTGTGGTCAACGACACCCGGACAATCCGTCTGTGCGCACGCGGTCCTGCCCACGAAACCACGTTACGAGGACGGAACATGCGGATCGAAGACCTTCGGCGCTACATCAAGAGACGGAGAAGATGGTGGTGCCCGAGAAGGTCGCGACCACGACGATGGGCGGTGCGCTGCTCCGTAAGGCTGCCGCTTCGCCTCCAGCGCTACATCGTCAACCGAGGGGCGCGCACCAACCCGTACATGAGCTTCGTGGTCGAGCCCTACGGCGTGTTCCTGGCGTTCGAAATCATTGACGCTGAAGCGGCGCAGCGACTGCTGCCGCCGGGTTACAGCCTGTTCCCCTCGGCTATGTTCGTCGACACGCCCGCACGCCCTTGCGCCATCATCAGCGCGTTCAACGTCCATACGAGCGTGTTCTGGGGAAGCCGCGTCGAGTTCTACCTCATCGCCGAGAACTGCAAGACCGGACTCGCTGTCGTGGATCATCGGCGAGTACGAGAGCAATACACACAGCTACGATCCCAGCCAGGGATTCATCGGCCCGAGTACTTCGCATTCGGTGGTCACGACCTCGTACGTGGGTGAGGTGATCGTTGACGTGGCTAGCGCTCAGTCGCCAAACAGCTTGGCACTGGTCGCCGACCTGAACCACGGCGTGCTCACCGACCTCGATCAGCGACTGTGGGTCGAGGGAAACCTCTCGGTCGACTACGGCGGCGAACTGCAGGAATGCACCAAGCCGTTCAGCCTCGTGTTCGACCCCAAGCGAGATGGCCCGGGCCCTGAAGCTTCCCCTCGACGACATCTCGCTGTGCACGCAACACGTTCGGCGGGGGCATGCTGAACCCGATGCCGTTCGAGGCGGCATGCTTCCCGTACGCGCAGCATTTCGTCACGACGAGCGTTCCGACCGCCACCACGATGCGGACGGCCGAGGACCTCGAGCAGGCCGTGACCGAGCTCAACGAGAAGCTGAAGGCCCCGGAGGCATGACGAGCGCTACCGGATGTCATCAAGATCGCGTGCGTCGGCGACAGCATCACGCGCGGGACGTTCGTGTGGCGCCGGAAGAAGATGTCGTACCCCGCGCAGCTTCAAGCGATGCTCGGCGAGGGCTACCTGGTGCGCGGCTTCGGAGTGAATGGCCGTGCAGTTCAACGAGCGCCGATCGTCCGTACTGGGAGAGTCAGGCGTTTGCCCTCAGCGGAGCGTTCGAACCAGACGTCGTGCTCATGATGCTTGGCACGAACGATTCAAGAGGCGACAACTGGAAGGGCGTTGGTCCCTTCTCGGCCGACTACCGCAAGCTGGCCGTGCACTACCAGACGCTGCCGTCGAGTCCGCGGGTCTGGTTGCTGACGCCTCCTGCGCTGTTCCGTTTGGGACGGAGCGACGAAGGTCCGCTACGGCTGGATCGGGAATCGCATGCTCGGGGGCTCGAAGTTCGGCGGGCTGCTGAGATGGGGGTTCTGGCGCCGCGGCGAAATCGAGCGCTGGGTGCGACGGGATCCGACTGCTCGGCGAGTGGGGCTTCTTCGACAAGCCGGAGCCGAGGCTCTGCTCGGTTCGCTGGGCCGGGCCGCTCTTTCGGCTGCTCAAGCCGATACGAATCCTCCACTACCAGCTCGGGGATCGAGCGTAGCGGCGGCGTTGAGATGCGCATCCACCGACGATGCTGCGGCCACGCTTGAGTCGACAAGACCACTCCGTATACTTCGAGGCGCGGCTCTCCGGACGTGGAGCGTCGTCACAGCGCCTCCGGGAACGGGAGTACAGGTCATGGTGCGAAGGTGCAGGGGAGAACGAACGCGAGCCCGGGTGAATGCGGCATGGTGACAGAATCCGCGGGCGCCCAACGCGAGGCGGCCGCAGTCGTGGCCGCGGCGGTCGCTCAGGGTCTCGGCGCGCTGGACGAGTGGCAGGCGAAGGTGCTGCTCGCCGCCTACGGGATCTCCATCCCCGAGGGTGGCCTCGCGCGCAACGAGGACGAGGCCGCAGCGATCGCCCGGCGGCTCGACGGCTCCGGTGGTCGTCAAGGCCATCGGACCGCGCATCAGCCACAAGACGGAGCATGGGCTGGTCGCTCTGAACCTGCGTGGGGAGGAGGCCGTCCGCGCCGCCGCTCGCTCCCTTCTGGCGCGCTACCGAAGGTCAGGACGCCATGCTCCTCGTCGAGCGGATGGTCCGCGGAGCTCGCGAGTTCATGGTCGGCATGAAGCGCGATCCTTCCTACGGCCCCGTCGTCGTCTTCGGCGTCGGAGGGATCTTCGCCGAGGCCCACAGGGACATCGCGCTCGGCGTGACGCCTTTGGAGGACCGGGACATCGAGGGCATGCTCGAGGGAATCAGGGCGAGCGCGCTGCTCGACGACTTCCGCGGCATGCCGCCTGTGGATCGCGCGTCACTCGCCGGGGCAATCCGTGCGCTCGCGCGCATCGCCGAGGACCATCCCGGCCGTGACCGAGATCGACGTGAACCCCCTCATCGTCGAAGGCGCGACGCCGGTGGCCGCCGACGCACTCGTGATCCTCGATCCCGGCTGCAGAGCCGGGCGCGTCAGCCTCTGTCTCCCGTGTCACCTCGTCCCCGGATCTGACCCCGCTGTTCGCGCCGCGCTCCGTCGCGGTCGTCGGCGCCTCGAACGACCCCCGCAAATGGGGCGGATCCCTCATGCGCAACCTCATCAACGGTGGCTTCCCCGGCCCCATCTACCCCGTGAACGGTCGCGGCGGCACCGTGTTCGACCTTCCGGCCTTCGCCAGCATCGCGGAGCTTCCTGAGGCCCCGGACCTGGCGCTGGTTGCAGTGGGGGCCGCCCACGTGAACGGCGTGATCGAGCAGTGCGGCGAGCGCGGGATCCCGGTCGCGCTGGTGGTCGCTGCGGGCTACTCCGAGGCAGGGGAGGCAGGGGCCGTCGCGGAGGCGGAGCTGGTCAAGACGGCCAAGGACTGCGGTGTCACGCTCATCGGCCCCAATTGCATGGGCCTGCTCGCGACGCACAGCCAGCTCCACGCCGTCGGCTTCTTGGAGTTGCGTCCGCAGCCCGGGGGTCTGAGCATCATCTCCCAGTCCGGCAACATCGGCGTGCAGCTCGTCACCAGGGCCGAGCGGCGCTGCGTCGGCATCGACAAGTACGTGACGGTCGGCAACCAGGCCTCTACGACCGCGCTCGATGTGCTGGATGCGCTTGGGGACGACCCGGAGACCGCCGCCGTCCTCGTCTATCTCGAAGAGGTCGGCGACGGCCGCCGCTTCATCGACGTCTTGCGCCGCATCACGCGCAAGAAGCCCGTGGTGGTGTTGCCCGGCGGCATGACGGACTATGGACGCCGCGCAGCCGCATCGCACACCGGCGCCATGGCGGGTTCTACTGATGTCTTCCTGGCCGCGACGCGTCAGACGGGCTGCCTCGTGCGAACGGGCCCTGACGAGAGCCTGGACCTGGCGCTGTGTCTTTCCGCGCTCCCATTGCCGGCGGGCCGCCGCGTGGCCGTCATGACGCTCGGTGGAGGGTGGGGCGTGCTGGCGGCGGACGAGCTGGCACGCAACGACCTCGAGTTGGCCGCGCTCGAGCCTCACGTCCTCGCCGCGCTGGACGAGCTCCTGCCCGGCTACTGGTGCCGCAGCAACCCCGTCGACCTCGTGGCGGCTGTCGGCCCGGACCTCGCAGCCAGCACGCTGACGATGCTCGCCGAGAGCGAGGCCGTGGACGCCGTCGTCGTACTCGGCATCCTCCGCAGCCCGTCCACCGGCTGGACGTCGGATGACCCGCGCGGCCGCCGGCGTGCCGGGCGGACCCGGCCGCGGCAGTTTCAACCCCGCCGAGGTCGCGTTCCTCGAGCGCGTTACGGAGCTCATGGCGAGCACGGGCAAGCCGATCATCAACGTCCCTCTCCGCCCGCTCGATGCCGCGACCTTCCCAGGCGGCGCGCGACACGATCCGGTCATCCTCTACTCGCCGGTCGCTGCGGTGCGCGCCCTTGCCGCCATGGCCTGGTACGGGGAGTACGTCGCCGCACAGTCGGGTCCGCCGCTCTCCTGACGCGAGAAGGGGAACCTCGATGATCGAGATCACGTATGAGGCACACTCGGCCAAGTGTCATCGGGCATATACCGTCATACGCGCTCGTTGATGGAGGTGAGTGGCCATGCAGGAGACCACGTCGTCCGGGTGGAGACGGTTCCTCGGGCTCCCGTCGACGCCGTTCGGTTGGGCGTCAACCGTCCTGTTCGTCGCGTTCTTCGCGATCGTGCTGATCGGGCAGGGTCGGTTCGGTGTCGACACGCGCTGGGTGAACATTGCATGTCTGCTCTCGTCCGGTGTCACGGGCCTCATCGCTCTGGTCTTCAAGCGCGAGCGATCATGGCTGGTCTGGGTGCCGGTGGTCTTTGTGGTTCTCGCCTTCGGCGGCGAGATCGTGCAAGCAATCTTGGGTGGGGAGTAGGGATGCGGGCGGCCACACCGCTGTCCTGCGACGCCCCGCCGGCGGGAGGTCGCCTACTGCATCGAGGCGTAGCCGACCTACCAGCTAGCTGAGCTTGTCGGCGGGCATGAAGATGAACGCCTTACGCGCGCTCCATGACTAACAGATAGTCCGTATCGGCGAGCGGGTCCGAGCGCAGTATCTCGCGCATCTCCTCTGCATGGGGGCTCAACTTCTCGGCGTGCACAGCCGATGTAAACCACGAGCGGACCGTTACCGCCGAAGTACTCGTCGGCCCAAGGGGAGGCCGCACACGAGATTGCGGTTTCGGGCCATCGCCTGGCTCTGTTCAGGAGTGTCTCCTGCCGAATCGAGGGGACGCTGTCTGGGGAGAGCGGAGGGGGTCAGAGCCGTGGGCGTCGAGAGCATCTGGATAGCACCCATCGTTGTCGAGACGGTTGTGTTCGTGGTCCTCTGGATCTACGTCCTCAGGACCTAGCAGGACCGGTCGCCGACGCAGGCGAAGGATGCAGCCCGCCGCGTCACCGCGGATGGATGGTTCACGCAGCAGGGTCGCCACTTCGAGGTGAGCAGCCCCGCGACACAGCACGCCCCGGCAAACCAGGCCCCGACGCGCTTTGACTTGCCTCTCTGCGGGAACACTCAGCTACAGGTGCGCACCGGATTGGTGCGTCGTTCGTGCGTCCTCGGAGGTCAATGTGTCCGGCAACGAAACACCCGTAGATGTACTGGACGCCATCGGGCTCCTGTGTCCTGAGCCGCTCTTTCAAGCCCGCACGGCCATTGATGCGCTCGAACCGGGCGAGGTGCTCGAGGTACTCGTCGATGATCCGGCCGCCGAGGAGGACCTGACTCGTTTTGCGAAACGAGCGGGTCACGAGATGGTTTCGGTCGAGGACTTGGGTGACTACAAGCGGATTCTGATTCGTCGCGGCGCATAGCGACGTTCGCGCGTCCCGCACGTGGATTCGTGCGTGGGCTGTACTGCGCGGGTACCGTACCCGCGCCCGATGTGAGGAGTGCTGATGAAGGACGACAAGATGATCCTGTACGTTCAGACGAGCAACGCGCCGGAACGCCAGTACTCACCGCTTGTGCTGGCGCGTTCCGCCAAGGCGATGGGCCAGAACCCGGTTCTCTACTACCTCGGGATGGGGCTCACGATGTTGCAGCCTGGAGCCCTCGAGCAGGTTCAACTCGGCAGCTTCCCGAGCGCCCGCGTGATGATGGACGCCGCGTTGGCCGAAGGCATCCCGGTGTACGCCTGTGAGGCCAGCAAGCAGATGCTCGGATGGGACACGGTCGAGCTGATCGACGGCGCCAAGGTGGTTGGGGCCGCCACGCTGAACGATCTCGCGCTGGATGCCAGCGCGACGATCTGCTTCTGATCGCCATGGCCGAGGGCTCCAATAGGGGAGAGGTCTACCTAGACCACCAATCGGCCAAGCCGGTCGACCCTCGCGTGGTCGAGGCGATGGCTCCCTACTTCACAGCGCGCTTCGGCAATCCCGGCTCATTGCATGGCGTGGGCGACGATGCGACATCCACACTTGACGCCGCGCGGGCGAAGGTCGCGGCGTCTATCGGCGCGATGCCTGAGGAGATCATCTTCACCTCCGGCGCGACCGAATCGAGCAACCTCGCGCTTCTCGGCTATGCGAACCGCAACCGGCGCGCAGGCGACCATGTCGTCATCTCCGAGGTCGACCACATCTCGATCCATAACCTCGGAAAGGCGCTTGAGAAGGCGGGCTTCCGGGTCAGCAAGGTGCCGCCGGACCAGTTCGGGAGCATCGATCCGGAGAAGCTGCGCAAGCGCATCACCGCCGAGACGATCCTGGTATCCGTGGGCTGGGCGAGCAACGAGATCGGCACCATCCAGCCGATGGCCGAGATCGCGGAGGTAGTCGCGGGCAACCGGTGCTGTGCTGCACTCCGACGCGGTCGCCGCTCAGGGTCAGCTCCCGATTGACGTGAGCCGCACGGGGGTCGGGATGCTGACGCTCTCGAGCAACGACATCTACGGCCCGCAGGGCGTCGGTGCGCTGTACGTTCGCAAGGGCGTGAAGGTCGCTCCGGTCGCCTTCGGCGGCGGCCAGGAGAACGGACTGAGGTCCGGCACCGAGAACCTCGCCGGAATCGTCGGCATGGCCGCGGCCGCCGAGATCATGACGCGCGAACTCGAAGCCGACGCGGCGCGCATGGCCGCCTTGCGCGATCGGCTCGTGCGAGAGGTGCTCGCGGCGATTCCCGACTCACACCTCAACGGTCATCCCACGCGGCGGCTGCCCGGCAACGCTCACTTTCGGTTCGAGGGCGTGGAGGGCGAGTCACTCGTCCTGCTCATGCGCGAAGAGGGCATCTCGGTCGCGACGGGCTCGGCATGCTCGAGCAAGACCCTCGAACCGTCGCACACGCTGATCTCCTGCGGTCTGCTTCATGAGGAGGCACACGGCTCCCTCGAGTTCACCTTCGGCCGCTGGAGCAAGGACGGTGACGTCGACCACGTGCTCGCAGTTCTGCCCGGGATCGTCGACAGGCTGCGGCGCATGTCGCCGCTGTACCGTAAGTCTTAGGAGGCCGCATTGAAGTCGACCAGTTACTCCGAGAAGACCCTCGACCACTTCCGCAACCCGCGTAACGTGGGGACGCTTGAGGGCGACGACGTGGCGGTCGGACGAGTGGGCAATCCCGTGTGCGGCGACATCATGGAGATGTACTTGCGAATCAAGGACGACCGCATCGTCGACATCAAGTTCCAGACGTTCGGATGCGGATCAGCGGTCGCAACATCGAGCATGACGACAGAGCTGGTTCTCGGCATGACACTCGATGAGGCGCTCGAAGTCACTCGTAAGGACGTTGCCGAGGCCCTCGACGGGCTTCCACCGATCAAGATGCACTGCTCGAACCTGGCGGCGGACGCGCTGCACGACGCGATCAAGAACTGGCGTGCCGGCATCCATCTCGAGCCGATCGCTGCCGAGGACGCGGAGATGCCGCAAGGCGGATGCGACGTCCCGGGTCTGAACGAGGTCGAGCACGCCGACGAGTATGCCGGCATCGGTGTCTACAGGCAGGTCGACGACCGGCCGAGCTTGCGGGCAAGCGCGTTCTCGTGCTCGACAAGGGGCCGGCGACGGCGAAGCTTGCGCTGAAGCTGACCGAAGTCACGCCCCGAGTTGTGTTCCTCACCGAGCTAGACGCGCTCGGGCTACCTCAAGAGCTCGTTAGCGAGATCAAACGATCGGACGTCAAGGTCCTCTACAAATCCCGGCTGCTCTCTGTGGGTGGCGAGGGCGAGGTCGAGAAGGTACGCGTCCACGACCTTGACGAGGAGAACGAGTACGACTTGTTCGTGGATGCGGTCGTGCTGCTCGATCTGTAGCGGTTCCAACGCTGCACCTTGACCGCCTCGGCACGGGTCTCGCTTGGCTTCTTGTTCATGGGAACCCTACGCGCACTCATCGTGGCTGCGAGCCTGGCCGCTCTTCTGGTCGGACTTCCGTCCGCGACCACCACTGCCTCAGATCCGACCGCTGCGATGGCGGCCGCTTCATCGTCTGTCTCGGTCGCCGACAAGCATGCGCCGCAATCCGGAGTCGATGTCGTCAGCGATACTCGCCGAGCGAACGAAGTCCTGGGCAAGCTGAAGGCGACGCACAGGTACCTCGACGATGTCACTGTCACGGTGGGCACGACTCCGCGCGGGGAGGAGGCGGTCGCCTACTACACCTCGGGCGAGATCGTCATCAGCCGCGATCACACCGTGGGCATCGACAAGATCCTCGGCCACGAGATCTGGCACGTCATCGACTGGCGGGACAACGGCCAGCTCGACTGGAAAGAGAGCCTCCCGCCAGCCAACTCGTCGGCTTACTTGCGGGACTAGCCGAGGGCCCCGGTACGCGCCCCACAGCCACCCGATCTCGCGCGCTTCTCGGGTGACGGTGCGGTTTGTGCGGGGCCCACTACTGCTCCCAGTGCGTCCGTTCTCGCGTACTAGCGAGGTAGCGGATACGGTGCATAGGGTTCCTCGGTGTACGGCGCATACGGCGTCTCATGGACGACCGGGCCCGCGGTGTACGGAGCGTACGGCACGTCAGGGACGACCGGACCGGCGGTATACGGCGCGTACGGCGCCGACGAGCCACCGCCGTCGGTGTACAGCTGCCCGAGGGCAACCGATGCCATCGCTACCAGGAACACGAGCGCGAACACGACCAGAAGCCAAGTCATCCACGGCGCAGCGGCACTGTGCGACCGATTGATCTTCGGTGTCATCTCAATCCCTCCCTTCAGAACGCGATTCACCCTCATTGAGTATGTTTCCGTTGGGTTCGAACCTACGGGAAACGTTCACTGAACATTCGGGTACACAATCGGGTAGAGGCTCCTGTGGGGGGTGTGCGTGATGTCGTCATCTGACGACGTATCCATCGGAGGACTGGAGGTCCGTCCGCACGAACACGTCGTGCTGGCTGGCGGGCACCCGGTACCTCTCTCCTCCAAGGAGTTCGACATCGTCATGATGCTCGCCGAGCACCCCGGATGGGTCTTCTCGGCTGAACAGCTCTCCGGCGACGTTGAGGTTAGCGGCTGCTCTCCGGAGTCCGTGAGCGTCCTCATCCACCGCCTTCGGCAGAAGCTGGCCGAGGCGGGCGTGTCAGACGCGGTCGAAACGGTTCGCGGGCTTGGATATCGACTGCGTTCGCCGAATGTTCGGCCCGACGACGCATCCCATGTCGCGGAGGCGAGACGGGAGCTGAGGGACGCCTGCTGGCAACTCCAGGAAGCCGTCATCGAAGTCGACCATTCGGGCAGTACCGAGCAGCAACATGAGGTCGTGGACGTGCTCGAACAAGCGCGTCGCGCCGTCTACACGAGTCTTGCCGAGTGACGAGGCCCGAACAGCTGATCGTGAATGCAAGACGATTCGTGTCCAGTCCAACCGCGGCGCCACACCATTCTCCCCGCACCCTCTGCATCGACGGTAGAGCTGCGCGGCTCTGGTCGTCCGCGAGGTTCGTACGTCCTCGAGGTCCTCTTTGAGCGCCCCTGTGCAACCGCTCCCATCTAGCGGACCGCCGGTTCCGCAGACGAGGAGTACGTCCTGCCGGGCTCAAGGCCGTCGCGGAACACGCCGATAGAGCGAATGGAGACGGCCCGCATCGCGGGGACTTTGCATGGCACCCCGGGGGAGAGTATGCCAAGCACACGATGCGGACCGGCTCCAACATTATCAAAGTCATGGCCCCGCCGAGTGCAGGGCCATTTCTGTGTACTGTCGACGAGGGCTCACGGGCGTCGCGTTTGTGTGAACGCTCGCCCCGCAACTCTCGCGTGACCGTCTGAGCGTACGGCAAATCCCGTGATCACGAAGTTGCTGTGGCAGGGGTCTTGCAGTTGCGAGGAGCATGCAAGATGCGACTTCAGAACGCCACAATTCCTCACTCCGACAAAGGGGACCTGTTGTGTCAGACTCACGCCGCGCTGACGACGAGCGACTGCTCGCTCTGAGGCACCTTGAGTACCTCGTCACCATCCTGCCGCCGGGTAAGGGTGCCTACACCAGCGTCAACAGTATTCGCCGCTACATCGCCAACAGCACGCCGGATGCCTCCGCCGGGTCCGAGAAGTACACGCCGGCCCCCAAGCACTGAGGGCGAGTTCGAGGGCGGATTCCGCTCACAGTCGTTGCGGTGGCACGCGGTCAACGGTGGCATCTTCTGGCGCGGCGTCCGGTGGTCGAGACCGGCAACAGGAGGCCCCATCGCCAACTTGCGGTATTGCAGAGCAGGGCAGAGGGCAGCGGGCGATGGGGCCTCAGCGTTTGTGTCGGCATTCGCCCGGTCAGGCTTGAATCGGCACGATCCCACAGGGACATGCAAGAGCGGCGATCCTCAGCGTGACCGCCGGAGACGGCGTGCACATCGTCGCGCGGCCGACCATATGGCCGCAGGCAGCTCAGGCAACTCCCGAGATAGCGGAATGGCCCCGGAGTCCTGCGCCGGAGCCACTTCTCATTCTCGGACCGGTTGTCCCTCTCGACGCTACTGCTGTTCGTCGGGGACTTTCTGGCTGAGTCAGCCTCGCAGGACTGGCAGCCGATCCTATGTGTCCTTGTATACCCAGCGTCGCGCCACTCGAAACATGCCAGGTGGGTTCGGCGCGTTGTGCGGCGGGCACAAGTTGGTCCCGCGAGGCGGTGAATCCTCCGGGACCGTGGACGGCGCCCGGCGAGGGGCGCTGACGCACCGAGCGTACCACGGGACCGGGCCGCGTGGGCGAGCGGTGTGGCCTACGCTCGCGGATTCACTTCGTCGCGGAGTTGGCACCGAAGCGATAGACTGACATCGCGTGATTCCGCAGGTAGTAGGTGGAGGGGGCTCCGGGATGTCGAAGACCGTGGTCCGCTGGCTGGACGCTGACGGTGCCCCGCAAGATGGGGGAGCAAGTGCTCTGGGGCTGGATCTTTCCGCAAGCCCTTGGATCTGGGTCGACATCGTCGATCCCGGTCCTGACGACCTGTCGGGGCTAGAATCGCGGTTCGATCTTCATCCACTGGCGCTCGAGGACGCCGCGCATCCTCAGAGGCGCGCCAAGCTCGACGTCTATCCCAGCGGCCTGTTCCTGGTCTGGATCACGCCGACCCGCCGTCGGGGCGACTCGGTCAGCAGCCACGAGCTCGACGCGTTCATCGGCCGCGACTACCTTGTCACGCTGCACGACGCGCCCAGCAAGGCCATCGAGACGGTGGCCTCCGAGCCGCTCCGCACGCTCAAGGGCGGGCCCGACTGGACGCTGCACTCCATCATCGATCAGTCCGTCGACTCGGTGCTTCCGCTCGTGGACGCGGTCGGCGAGGAGCTGGAGACCGTCGAGGAGCGCATGCTTGAGGCGCCGCGCCAGGAGGACCTGCTGGATCTGCATCGGATTCGGCGACAGCTGCTGCGCCTGCACCGCATCGTCGCGCCCGAGCGCGACGTGATCCGAGGCGTGGCGCGCGAGCGCGATGTGGTGAGCGAGGACGCCTACCGCTACTTCCAGGACGTCGGCGACCACCTGGCGCGTGTTCAGGACTCGATCGAGACGTACCAGGACGTGGCCGCCTCGGTGATGGACGTCTACCTCTCGGCGCAGAACAACCGCATGAACGAGATCATGAAGCAGCTCACCGTCGTTGCGACGATCTTCATGCCCTTGACGCTGCTATCGGGTATCTACGGGATGAACCTGATCGTCGGGATGTGGCCGGCACCGGCTGCTTGGTGGTCGTTCCTCGCGGTCGTCGGCGTGATGGTGCTCATCGCTGGCGGCATGGCCGTCTACTTCAGGAAGAAGAACTGGTGGTAGAAGAGCGCGACCGCAACGAAGGCCAGCCGGACGGCCTGGCCAGCCGGCCGGCGAGCACGCGCACGACATCTACACGATCGCCAACATCATCACGGTCTTGCGGCTGATTCTGGTGCCGCTCTTCTTCACGGTTCTCATCAACGGGCAGAACGACGTGCTCGCGTTCATCCTGTTCGCGGTCGCCGCGTCGACCGACTGGCTCGACGGTCAGATCGCGCGACGAACCGGCACCGTCACCGCAATCGGCAAGGCCATCGACCCGCTCGTCGACCGGCTGCTGATCGCGTCCGGCGTCATCGGGCTCTACGTGGAGCATCGCCTGCCGCTCTGGATTCCGGTCGTGCTCGTCGCGCGGGACCTTGCGCTGGGCTACGGCGTCTGGCGGCTGGAGACCGTCTACCATCGCCGGATGGCGGTGACCATCGTCGGCAAGTGGACGACCGCGCTTCTGCTGATCGGCTTCGCGGACCTGATCCTCGGCTGGCCGATGGTCCCGGGCTCGGGAATCGATCGAGAGCGCTGCGCTGCCCGGGTTCGGCAGCGAGCCGGCCGTGCTGGGTATCTGGTTCGTCTACGTCGGGGTGGTGCTGTCGATCGTCTCGGCTGTCGGCTATGCGGTCACTTTCGGGAAGACAGTCAGTAGACCGGCGACCTGAGGCCGCACTGCGACGCACTGCACGCGTGACCGGCCGCACCAGCGGCTCGGCGGATCAGACGCGAAGGAGACACAATGAAAGCCGTCATCATGGCCGGCGGCGAGGGTACCCGGCTGCGGCCGATCACGTCGCTTCGTCCCAAGCCGATGGTGCCGATCGTCAACCAGCCGGTCATGGAGCACATCATCGGCCTGGTGAAGCATCACGGCATCGAGGAGATCGTCGCCACGCTCGCCTTCATGCCCCGGACCATCCAGGACTACTTCGGTGCCGGCGAGGAGTGGGGCGTCGACATCGGCTACGCGGTCGAGGAGTCTCCTCTGGGCACCGCCGGCTCGGTGAAGAACGCCGCAGCACTCTGCTGGATGCCGATGAGCCGTTCCTGGTGATCTCAGGGGACGCGATCACCGACATCGACCTCAGCGAGATCGTTCGCTTCCACAAGGAGCGCGGCGGCGCGGTCACCATCGCGCTCAAGCGCGTGCCCGACCCGCTCGACTTCGGCGTCGTCATCACCGCCGAGGACGGCCTCGTGGAGCGCTTCCTGGAGAAGCCGTCGTGGGGTCAGGTCTTCAGCGACACGATCAACACCGGCATCTACGTCGTCGAGCCTTGGGTACTGGACTACATCCCGGCAGGGGAGCGCTACGACTTCTCGGCGGACCTCTTCCCGGCGCTGATGGAGGACGGGCATGCGATCTACGGGGTCGCGGCCGACGGCTACTGGTGCGACGTCGGCAGCAAGGAATCCTACATGCAGGTGCACCGCGACATCCTCGACGGCAAGGTGAAGCTGTTCGTCCCCGGCATCCATGCGCGAGAGGGTCTGTGGGTCGCCGAGAGCGCGCGGATCGACGAGACCGCGTCGCTGGGCAACTACGTCGTCATCGGCGAGAACGTGCGCGTCCGTTCCGGTGCGGTGATCGGCGACTACACCGTCATCGACGACAACTGCGTGATCGGCGCCGATGCGCGGGTCACGCACTCGATCCTCTGGAGCGACACCTTCGTCGGCAAGCAGGCCACGGTGTCAGGCGCCGTGCTCTGCCGCCACGTCGACGTCAGAGCGCGCGCGGGCATCGAGGTGGGCGCGGTCATCGGCGACGAGTCGGTGGTCGGCGCGGGCGCTCACGTCGGGCACCGACGTCCAGATCTTCCCGTACAAGCGCATCGAGTCGTCGGCGACGGTGAACACCTCGGTCATCTGGGAGTCGACCGGATCGCGGGCGCTCTTCGGCGACGCGGGCGTACAGGGGCTCGTCGGCGTCGACATCACGCCCGAGCTCGCGCTCAAGGTCGCCGAGGCGTACGGCACCATGCTTCCCAAGGGCGGGCACGTCGTCATCAGCCGAGACACCACGCGGCCGGCCCGCATGCTCAAGCGCGCGATGATCGCCGGGCTCAACGCCGCGGGTATCGACGTGCGCGACCTGCGAGTCGCCTCGCCGGCGCTGACCCGCTTCACGACCCAGAAGACCCGCTGCGTCGGCGGCGTCCACCTGTCCGGGCTCGACGCGCGATCCGCAGTCGCTCGAGATTCGCTTCTTCGACAAGAACGGCCTCGACATCGCGCCGTGGGAGCAGAAGAAGATCGAGCGGCTCTACTTCCGCGAGGAGTTCAGGCGGGCGTTCTTCGACGAGCTCGGCGACATCCTGTATCCGCCGCGGCCGCTTGAGTACTACGGCGCGGCGCTGCGCGAAGCGATGGTCGAGGCGGATCTCGGGGACGAGTGGCGTCGGGTCGTCGCCGACATGGCCGGCGGTCCGGCGACGTTCATGCTGCCGCAGGTCGCGCACGGCTGGCACCTCAACCTCATCGCACTCAACGGCGTCGTCGACTCCGAGGCGACAGCTGCGCCCTCGGAGGAGCCCACCGAGGAGGGTGTCGAGCGAGGTCAGCCGGGCCATCGAGCTGTTCGGTGCCGACCTCGGCGTGATCTTCGATTGGGGCGCCGAGCGCATTCGGCTGGTCACCGAGAAGGGCGTGCTGCTCGACGGCGACACCGCGCTGCACGCGATGGTCGACCTGTGGTGCCGCACGTCGCGTGATCGACGGGACGATCGCGGTGCCGCTCTCAGCGTCGCAGGCGGTCGACGAGATCGCGGCGCAAGTACGGCAAGGAGGTGATTCGCCCGGGCCGTTCACGCCGCGCGCTTGCCGACGGCGGTGCTCGAGGGACGGGCGCGCTTTGCCGGCCTCGACCAGCGGCGGGTTCATCTTCGGCGACTTCTTCCCGGCCTACGACGGCGTGCTCAGCACCGGCATGGCCGCCCGCATGCTCGCCAAGAGCGGCATGACGCTTGCACAGGTGGTCGAAGGACTGCCGGAGTTCCACAAGGTCGAGATCAGCGTCCCGTGTCCTGCTCGAGCGCAAGGGAGCGGTGATGCGTTCGGTCACCGAGCGGGCGGCCGAGTTCCACCCTGAACTCGCCGAGGGCGTGCGTGTTGTCTACTCGGACGGATGGGTGCTCGTTCTGCCGCATGCGAGCGAGCCGTCTGTGTCGATCTGGGCCGAGGCGGGCAGCGACGCGTCGGCGGAGGCGCGGGCGGAGCAGTGGAAGCGAGTGGTCGAATACGGCATCGCCGAGGAGTGAGGTCGGCTCGCAGCGTTGAAAAAGTGCCATCTAGCTGCTAGAATGATGCAATCACATAGCCTGAGCGCGCCGACTGACGCTCGTGGATTCATTCTCGAATAGCGGTGATCGGTTGTCTGAGCAGTCTTTCCGCCATGCGGTTGGGCTGCCTTTTGTGATAGTGACGCCAAGAGGAGATCGTGGTTTGACGCAGGAATCCATACAGAGTCGGCGCGCCGCACGCGAGCAGCGGCTGGCCGAGCAGGGATACGCAGTCACGCGCCGTTCGTCGCGAGCGAACGGCGCCCGCTCTTGGATCGGTGTCGCCGCCGCTGTCGTCGCGGTGGTGCTTGTCCTTGCCGTCGCGGTCGACGCGTTCGCAAGCGCCGGGCGCGTGCACCCGGGCGTCACGGTCGCGGGCGTTCGTGTCGGCGGAATGACGCCTTCGGAGGCCACGGCTGCGCTCGAGAAGGAGCTTCCGGCCAAGGCCGACGGCCCCGGTCACCGTGGTCTACGGCAAGAAGACCTGGGAGGTCGCTCCGGCTGACATCGCCCTGACATTCGACTACCCAGCGCTCGTCGCTCAGGCCATGGCGGTCGGACGAGAGGGCGGGTTCGTTGGCCTCGAGTCTCCCAGCGGACGGCTGCGTGGTTCGGAAGGATGACAGCTCGCGGCCGCTGGAGTCGCGGATCCCGAGAAGCTTGACAAGGAGCTCGACACGGTCGCGGAGACCACCAACGTTCCGCCGCGGGACGCCGCGGTGGAGATCGACGGCACGACGGCGACGGTCAAGGAGTCCGCGGACGGAATCGAGCTCAAGCGCGAAGAGCTGTCGATGGCGATGCTTTCGGCCTACACCACAGAGAATCGCACGGTGGCTGCACCGGTGCAGACCGCGCGTCCCAAAGATCAGCAACGCGGCAGCCGAGTCGGCCAAGAAGTCGCCGTCAAGATGATGTCGGATCCGCTCACGGTGACCTACGCGGGCAAGTCGTGGACGTTCAGTCCGGAAGCTATCGGCAAGATGATCGAGTTCGAGTCGGTCGAACCTACGGGCTCGGCGACGCGCTCACGGATCGGGCGCCTGGAAGCTGGTGCCATCGGTCACTGCGACCCAGGCTGTCAAGACCGTTGCGCCCAAGCTCGGTGCGGCCGTGGGCACTCCGGCCCAGGACGCCAAGTTCAAGACTCGAGCCGGGTCGGTGACCATCGTTCCGTCCAAGGACGGCGTCGGACCGGACATCGGCCTGCTGGCCGCCGACATCACACGCGTGCTCAAGGACACCTCCAACCCGGTTCGCACGGTGGAGATCAAGACGACGGTGGTCTCGCCCAAGCTCACGACCGAGAAGGCGCGCGACATGGGGGTCGAGGAGCGCATCTCGACCTTCACGACCACCTACGACGGATCGAACCAGCCGCGCGTCAGCAATATCCACACGCTCGGCGATGCGCTTGACGGCAAGCTGGTCGCCCCAGGGGCTTCGTTCTCGTTCAACGGGGCCGTAGGCGAGCGCACGGCGGCCAAGGGCTACCAGGAAGCCAACGCGATCGTGAACGGCAAGCTGGTTCCGCAGCTCGGTGGAGGAATCTGCCAGGTGGGCACGACGCTCTTCAACTCCGTGTTCTTCTCCGGACTGCCCATCACGGACCGCCAGAACCACTCCTTCTACATCTCGCACTATCCCAAGGGACGAGACGCAACCGTCTCATGGGGCGGCCCTGACCTGAAGTGGAAGAACGACACCAAGAACTGGGTTCTGGTTTCGGTCTCGTACACCAGTGATTCGATCACGATCTCGCTCTACGGCACCGACCCCGGATACGACGTCTCATACACGACTGGCCCGTTCACCAACGAGACCCCGTATCCGGTCGAGAAGATCAAGGACCCGACCCTCAAGTCGGGGCTCAAGATCGTCGAAGGACAGGGGAGAGACCGGCAAGAAGTGCGTGGTGGTTCGCACGGTCAAAAGGGCGGGCAGGTTGTGCGGACGGACACTTTCACCTCAAACTACAAGCCGAAGGTCGAGGTGGTTCGCATCGGGACCAAGGGTGCGAAGATCGCGACGGCAACGGTGACGCCGAAGCCGTAGGGCTTCTCGGAACACGGGCGTCGTGACGACGATAGGGGGGCGCGGTGTTTCAGCCGGAACTGGAGTCGATGAGCCGGTCGGAGTTGGAGTCGCTCCAGCTCACGCGTATGAAGTCGCTGCTGGTGCGCGTCTACGAGAACGTGCCGGCGTATCGCGCGAAGTTCGACGCGGCAGGATTCGATCCCGTACGACCTTCGATTCACTCGATGACCTCATCCGCGTGCCGTTCACGGTCAAGGACGACCTGCGAGCTGCCTATCCCTACGGTCTGTTCGCGGCGCCGATGCGGGACATCGTTCGCGTTCACTCGTCGTCCGGGCACGACCGGCCAGATCACGGTGGTCGGGCTACACCCAGGGCGACATCGACCGATGGGCCGAACTCATGGCTCGCACCTACGCCTGCGCCGGGGTCTCGCCCGACGACGTCGTGCAGGTCACCTACGGCTACGGCCTGTTCACCGGCGGACTGGGAGCACACTACGGCTCGGAGCGTCTCGGTGCGCTGACCGTGCCGGTTTCGGGCGGCAACACACGCCGACAAGTCCAGATTCTCAAGGACTTCGGAGTCACGGCGCTGGCCTGCACTCCGAGCTATGCGCTTCTTATCGCCGAGACGGCGCTCGAGATGGGGATCGACGTGCGCGACCTGCCTCTGCGGGTCGGCGTCTTTGGCGCGGAGCCGTGGAGTGAGAGCATGCGCAAGCAGATCGAACACGCCATGGGCATCACGGCGATCGACATCTACGGCCTATCAGAGGTCATGGGGCCCGGGCGTCGCGTCGGAGTGCGTGCACCAGAACGGGCTCCACGTCTTCGAAGACCACTTCCTGATCGAGATCCTCGACCCTGAGACCTTCGAGCCGGTGCCCGACGGCTACTACGGCGAGGTCGTGTTCACGACACTCACCAAGGAGGGCATCCCGGTCGTCCGCTACCGAACGCGCGACATCTCGCGGATCGTTCCGGGGAACTGCTCATGTGGGCGGACGTTCCGGCGCATGGAGCGCATCACCGGCCGCACCGATGACATGCTCATCATCCGCGGCGTGAACGTCTTCCCGAGCCAGATCGAGCAGGTGCTTGGCGGCGTCGCAGGCGTCGCGCCGCACTACCAGATCGTGTTGACCAAGCGCGGGTCGCTCGATCACGTGGAGGTTCAGGTCGAGGTGGCACCCGACTTCGGTTTCGACGAGGTCAAGGAGCTTGAGCGACTGCAGCGCGACGTGAAGAGCGCGATCGAGTCAGCGCTTGCGGTGTCGATCGATGTCAAGCTCGTCGAGCCCAAGTCGATCGCGCGTAGCGAGGGTAAGGCGAAGCGGGTTATCGACATGCGGTCCCGGACGGAAGGTGCGTGATCTGTGATGGTCGAGCAGCTCTCGGTGTTCTTGGAGAACAGCACGGGACGACTCGCCGAGCTCACGCGGGCGCTTGGCGACGCGGACATCGACATGCACGCGCTCATGGTGGCGGACACCGAGAGCTTCGGGGTCGTGCGGATCATCTGCGACACGCCTCGGACCGCGCGCGGCATCCTCGAAGACCTGGGCTTCAGCGTGACGCTCACGCCGGTGATCGCCGTCGAGGTGCCCGATCGTCCGGGCGGTCTTGCCGACGTGCTCGAGGCGCTCGGCAGGGCCGCCAAGAACGTCGAGTACGCGTACTGCTTCGTGAAGCCTCAGGGCGAATCGGCCGTCGACGTGCTCAAGGTCGATGACGCGTCCGCCGTGGAAACGCTCATCGAGGCCGGGTTCTCGGTGCTTTCCGCCAGCGCGCTCTACTCGCTCGATCCGGCGTAGTCCGTCGGTTCCGGCGCGATACTGGCGGCCAGCGAGCCGAGCTCGATTGCGTCGTCGGCCGCCGAGAAGCAGCGCGCCGTCACGCTTTCGTCGTTTGCGCCCAGCGTAGCGCGCACTCCGTCGGCGAGACGTTCGGTCACCACGAGTCCGCCCTCGCGCGCCGTATGCGGGAGAATCACGAGGTACCGGCCATCGTTGAGACGGGCAACCTCATCGACCATGCGCACGTCGCCGCGGATGTGGTTTGCGACGGCTCTGACCAAAGCGCGCTGCCTCGTCGGCCGCAGCCCTGCGAAGAGTGCCGGCGACTGAGTAACGACGACCACGGAGAACGGCTCACCGTATCGCGCGAATCGCGCTAGCGCGTTTTCCAGCAGCTCAGAGGCCTTCCCCTGGTTGAAGACATGGCTCCAGTCGTCGATGGCCGCTGATTCCCCGTAGCGGCCAAAGAAGTACTTCACCCGTCCGCAGATGTCGCCCCCGACAATGCCGACGAGGCCATAGGCCGAGATCGTCAGGGCGATGATGACCAGTGTCGTGAGTCGGAGGCCCGCCCGGGGCAGCGAGAGAGGGGATTTCGAGCAACAGATACGTGGCGGACGCGACGACCGCCGCAATGAGGCCGGGCTTTCGACCGTAGCGGACAGCGACGATGAGTACCGGGAGGATGAGGAGCTGCGAAATCAGCTTCGTCCAGCCGGGCCATCCGTCTCCGGCAAGAGAAATCAGAATGCTTCCGGCGACGGCGACCACGCCGGAGCCGATGACCAAGCGCTCGAAGCGGGAGTAGTTCATCGGCTGTCCCGAGGAAGGACGCGCGGACAGCGGCGCGTAGTAGAATCAGTGCGCCGAACCGGTGCTGAGCCAGAGCGCGCTCGTCGCGCGCCGCTCGGCGCGGTCATTGCTTCAGGACCCCGGCCTGACCGTGAACCTCGACAAGGACCCAATGCGACTCCTTCGCCAGTAAGGACTTCTGATGATGTGCACGATTCCTCCGGCTCAGGTGCGCGCTTGAGTCTGCGCGAAAGCCATGACCACACAATACAGCGAGCGGGGACGTCTTGCAGTCGGACTCGCGTCCGGTCGCGCGGTGACGGAGCGGGCATTCGACTCCTCTTCGTAGCGCTCGCCTTCGCGCTGTCACTGGCGACGCTCGTCCCAGAGCCTGTTCGCGCGGCGGCATCAAAGCCCACAGATATCGTGGACGGCATCGCCGCTTCGAAGCGTGGGTTGACCGCGGCTGCGCTTCCGGACGTGACCATGCGTGCGGGAGCGCTCGTCGACGGCGAAGGCAGAGTGCTCTGGTCGCGGCGTCTGACGGAGCGACGGTCGATGGCAAGCATCACCAAGGTGATGACCGCCATCGTGGCGCTCGAGCACGGCGACCCGAACGCCGTGGTGACGATTCCGCGGGCGTCAGGCCAGGTCGGAGAGTCCACCGCGTTCCTTCGTCCTGGCGAGAAGCTGCCGATGAGCCAGGTGCTTGAGGCCCTGCTGGTCAAGTCCGGCAACGATGCTGCGGTCGCGGTCGCACTCAACGTTGCCGGCTCCGAAGAGGCGTTCGTCAAGCTCATGAACGAGAAGGCGGCCGAGCTGGGCCTGAACGGCACCCACTTCACCAACACTCACGGGCTCGACGCACCAGGCCACTACACCACCGCAGCCGACTTGGCCGTTCTCGGAAGGTACGCGATGACCAACCCGACCTTCCGGGAGATCGTCGGGATGAAGTCGGTCGTCATCGGATCCGGGAAGCGCAAGGAGACCCTGCAAAGCACCGACCTGCTCATCGGCAACTACGCGGGAGCCATCGGAATCAAGACCGGCTTCACGGACAAGGCGGGGTACTCGGTTCTCTCGGCCGCAGAACGCGACGGCGTGACGCTCTATGCGGTCGTGCTGGGCACAGCTTCGGAGCTGCAGCGCTTCCGGGAGGCGCGCGAGCTGCTCGACTGGGGATTCGCCCACTACCGTCCGCAGCTGCTCGCGACCGCCGGGACTGTGGTCGCGGAGGCGACGGTGACTGACTACCTGGACCAGAAGGTTCCGGCGGCGATCTCGCGAGACGAGACCGTGACCGTCCTTGACGTGGGGGGGCCGATTGTCAGGACGGTGACGGTGAGCGCGCTTCCGGCGCCCATCAAGCGTGGTCAGACGGTCGGCGTGGCCACCTTCACTCAGGCGGGCAAATGATCGCCAGCGTTCCACTTGTGGCCACCGAAGACGTCAAGCGGCCGAATCCGTTCGAACGACTGTGGATCGCAGCGGTGCGCGCATGGCGCAAGGTCTTCGCTCCGGCCCAGCCGGTCGTCGATCCCGCCCGGTAGGCCTGGGCGTCGGCAACTTCTCGGCGGGGTAGGAACCGCGTAGGATACGCAGGTTGGCAATCTCGGGACAGTGGAGGCCGGAATGTCGGATCAGTTGAAGCGTACGGCACTCTACGATGAGCACCTCGCGCTCGGCGCGCGCATGGTGCCCTTCGCGGGGTGGGAGATGCCGGTTCAGTACGCGGGGATCATCGAGGAGCATCACGCAGTCCGACGGTCGGCGGGCGTGTTCGACGTCGGCCACATGGCGGAGTTCCGCGTCTTCGGGTTCGGGGCCTTCGACTTCCTTCAGGGCGTGCTGACCAACGATCTCGGCAAGATCTCCGAGCTTGGGCAGGCGCAGTACACCCTCATGCTCGACGACGACGGGCACATCATCGATGACCTCATCGTCTATCACACCGGCGACATCGAGTACCTGATCATCGCCAACGCCTCCAACCACGAGGCCGACTTCGAGTGGCTCAGCTCACACGCACCGGCGGAAGTCGAGCTCGTCGACGAGTCGGAGCGCACCTCGCTGATCGCGCTTCAGGGTCCGGCCGCTTCGGAGTCGTCCGAGAGCTGGCCGGCGGGGAGTGGGAGCCGCCCTCGCGGTTCACCATCGGCGAGGCGACGCTGGACACGGTTCCTGCGCTGGTCGCGCGTACCGGCTACACGGGCGAGGACGGCGTGGAGATTCTCACGTCCACGTCCACCGCGCCGCAGCTGTGGCGCGCGATCCTGTCTTTCGCCGAGGTCAGCCCCGTTGGTCTCGGAGCGCGCGACACGCTTCGCCTGGAGATGGGCTACCCGCTCTACGGCAGCGACATGGACCGGACGATCGACCCCATCTCGGCCGGGCTGGGCTGGGTCGTGCCGAAGGCGAAGACCGGCTACGTCGGGGCCGACGCGGTGGCTGCCGTTCGCGAGCGCGGACCGGCGATGAAGCTCGTCGGCATGACGATCGAAGGGGCGATCCCGCGGCACGGCATGACCGTGTTGCACGAGGGCGTCGAGGTCGGTAAGGTAGCGAGCGGCAGCTTCTCCCCGACGCTGGAGACGGGGATCGCGACCGCGTACGTTCCCGTCGCGCTCAGCGGGGTCGGGACCGAACTGCAGGTCGAGGTCCGCAAGAAGACGCTTCCGGCCGTCGTGGTCAAGCCGCCGTTTGTTGCGTCAACCTCGCTGTCGGCGTAACGCGCCGCTACCTCAGTCACCGGAAGGAGCGCTTCGAAGCTATGGCACACCCAAGCGATCGCAAGTACTCGAAAGAGCACGAGTGGGTTCTCGTCGAGGGCGACGTAGCCACCGTGGGCATCTCCGACTTCGCGCAGGACCAGCTCGGCGAGGTCGTCTACGTCGACCTTCCCGCCGTCGGCGACTCGCTCGCCGTCGGCGACTCCTTTGGCGAGATCGAGTCGGTCAAGTCGGTCTCCGAGCTCTTCGCGCCGCTGTCCGGCGAGATCGTCGAGGTCAACTCGGCTCTCGGCGACACGCCCGAGACCGTGAACGCCGACCCTCATGGCGCCGGCTGGATGATCAAGGTACAGGTTGACGACGCCAGCGAACTCGACGCGCTGATGAGCGCCGAGGAGTACGACGCCTTCATCACCGAAGGCTAGCCTGCATGCGATACATACCTGTCACGTGCGAACAGCGCGAAGCCATGCTTCGCGCTGTCGGCGTTGACCGACGTTGATGCGCTGTTCGATGTCATTCCTGAGGCCGTCCGGCTCGACGGTGGACTGGACCTGCCCGAGGGCCTCTCGGAGATCGAGCTCGCGTCGCATGTGTCCGCGCTCGCCGATGAGAACATCCCGGCGTCGGAACTGGTGAGCTTCATGGGTGCCGGCTGCTACGACCACTACGTCCCGAGCATCGTCGATCACGTCGTGTCGAAGCCGGAGTTCTTCACCGCCTACACGCCCTACCAGCCCGAGGTCAGCCAGGGCACGCTCCAGGCGATCTACGAGTACCAGTCGATGATCTGCGCGCTGACCGGAATGGACGTCTCCAACGCCTCGATGTACGACGGCGCGACTGCGCTCGTCGAGGCGGCGCTCATGGCCTGCCGAGTCACTCGGCGCGACAAGGTGGTCTGCCTTCCTACGGTTCATCCCGAGTGGCAGAACACGCTCGCGACCTACGCCGCCGCGGGCCAGTTCAGCGTCGCGGAACCCGTCGCGGTCGACGTGACGTCGGGCAGCACGCTTCTCTGCCGAGGATCGAGCGCAGCGAAGCCTCGCACTTGCCTTGGCCGAGGGGGACGTCGCGGCGGTGCTCGTGCAGTCACCCAACTTCTTCGGCTCCTTCGAGGACCTCGAGCGGATCGCGCGAGCTGGCGCACGCGGCGGGCGCGCTTCTTGTCGTGGCCACCAACCCGATCCTGCTCGGCATCATGGAGCCGCCCAGTGCCTACGGCGCCGACATCGTGGTCGGCGAGGGCCAGCCGCTCGGTGGCGACCAATCCTACGGCGGGCCGGGGCTCGGCTTCTTCGCCTGCCGACAAGAGCACGTCCGCCAGATGCCCGGTCGCGTCGTGGGCCGCACGGTCGACGTCGACGGCGCGATGGCGTTCGTGCTCACACTGTCCACTCGAGAGCAGCACATCCGTCGCGAGAAGGCGACGAGCAACATCTGCAGCAACCACGCGCTCAACGCGCTGGCAGCCGGGGCGTACCTCTCGGCGGTCGGCGCTGAGGGACTCGCGGGCATCGCGCGCGCCTGCGTCGCCAAGGCGCACTACCTGCGCGAACAGCTGCTCGCCACCGGCCGCTTCAGGGCGCCATGGGACGCGCCGTTCGGCTACGAGTTCGCGCTGGAGTATCTGGGCGACGTCCGATCGATGCAGGACGAGCTCATGGAGCGCGGGTTCTTCGCCGGCGTCGACGTGTCCGACGTCGAGGCCGAGCATCCCACCGGCGTGCTTCCGGCCGCTGGCGCCAACCTCGTGCTGTTCGCCGTGACCGAGAAGACCACGCGCGATGAGATGGACGCGTTTGTGAAGGAGGTGGCGTCGCTGTGACCGAGAAGCTCGCGCACACGCCGGGCGCCGCCCCACTCCGCGGTCCGCGCGCGCTCATCTTCGACATCGGCTCGCCGGAGTCCCGCTGCGTCGAGGCCGCGCCGCTCGACGTGCCGATGGGCGCCGTCGACGACCTTCTCGGCGGACGGGCGCGCAAGACACCGCTCACGCTGCCGCACGTCACCGAACTCGAGATCATGCGCCACTACGCGCATCTGGCCTCGATGAACTTCGGCGTCGACTCGGGCATGTACCCGCTCGGCTCGTGCACGATGAAGTACAACCCGCGCATCAACGAGGACGCCTGCCGGCTTCCCGGCTTCGCAGGTCTTCACCCCTATCAGCCGGAGAGTTCGGTTCAGGGCGCACTGGAGCTGATGGTCGGCGCTCAGCGACATGCTCGCCGAGATCTCCGGGCTGCCGGGCGTCACGCTGCAGCCCGCGGCCGGCGCTCATGGCGAGCTCACGGCGCTCATGGTGTTCCGAGCGGCCCACACGGCCCGCGGGGACGCGCGCAAGAAGGTCATCATCCCGGACACGGCGCATGGCACCAACCCCGCCAGCGTGACGATGTGCGGGTGGGAGACGGTCACGATTCCCAGCAACGAGCACGGCGAGGTCGACCTCGATGCGCTGAAGGCGGCGCTCGATACCGACACCGCCGCGTTCATGCTGACCAACCCGTCGACCATCGGCCTGTTCGATTCGCAGATCGCCGAGATCACCGAGGCGGTGCACGCGGTCGGCGCGTACGCCTACTGCGACGGCGCGAACCTCAACGCGATTCTCGGCAAGGCGCGCCCCGGCGACATGGGCTTCGACGCGATGCACATCAACCTGCACAAGACGTTCTCGACGCCTCACGGCGGCGGCGGTCCCGGCTCCGGTCCGGTCTGCGTCACCGAGGAGCTCGCGCCGTTCCTGCCCGGCCCGCTGCCGGTCGAGTTCGAGGACGGCTCGTTCGGCCTCGGCTGGCCGGAGCACACGATCGGTCGCGTGCGCAGCTTCTACGGCAACTTCGGCGTGCTCGTCCGCGCCTACGCCTACATCTGCGCGCTCGGCGGCGAGGGTCTGACCGAGGTCGCCGAGCAGGCGGTCCTCTCGGCGAACTACCTGAAGGTGCGGCTGCAGGACGCGTTCGAGGTGCCGTACGGCCGCACGTGCATGCACGAGTTCGTGATGAGCGGCGGCCGACAGAAGCGCGAGAACGGCGTGCGCACGCTCGACATGGCCAAGCGGCTGCTCGACTACGGGTTCCACCCGCCGACCGTCTACTTCCCGATGCTCGTCGAGGAAGCGATGATGATCGAGCCGACCGAGACCGAGCCGCTCGAGGCGCTCGACGCGTTCGCCGAGGTGATGCTGACGATCGCCGAGGAGGCCGCGTCCGATCCCGACCTGGTGAAGGGCGCTCCCTACACGACGCCCGTTCGCCGCCTCGACGAGGCCGGTGCGGCCCGCAATCCCGACCTGCGCTATCGCCGACCCGAAGAGTGACCGACTCGCCGTGACCGCCACGTGGCGACTGCTGATCGATGACGGCCCGGCCGAGGGCGCCTGGAACATGGCGCTCGACCGGGCCGTTCAGCTTGCGCGCGAGGCGGGCGACGGTGCCGCCGACGCTCAGGCTCTACGAGTGGATGCGGCCGACGGTCACGCTCGGCCGCTTCCAGGACGCTCGAGTCCGTCGACAGCGCGTTCTGCTCGGCGCACGGGATCGACGTGGTGCGGCGGCCCACCGGCGGCCGGGGAGTCCTGCACGACGACGAGGTCACGTACTCGGTCGTCGCGGGCGTCGATGACGGCATCCCGCGCGGGACCAGCGCGTCGTACGACGTGCTGTGCGGCGGGCTGGCGAGCGCCTACTCGCGGCTCGGCGTCGACGCCGCGCTGACGGCCCGGCCCCGCGGGAGCAGCGACTCCGCGGCGTGCTACCTGCACGCGACGCGCGCGGACCTCTCGCTCGGGACTGCGGAAGCTCTCCGGGTCCGCGCAGGTCTGGCTGGGCGACACCGTGCTGCAGCACGGCTCGTTCACGATCTCCCGCGATCTCGACCGGGAGGCCGCGGTGTTTCGCCTGGCCGACGCGGAGGCGTGAGCGACTCGCCGAGGAGACCGTCACGCTCGAGACGGCGCTGGGCTCGGCGCCCGACGCGTGAGCTCGTGCGCGCCGCCGATCGTCGCAGGGGTTCGCCGAGGGTCTCGGCGTGTCGCTTCGAGCGCGGCGCGCTGACGGACGCGGAGCTGGAGTCGGCGGCTCGGCTGCACGCCGAAATCGTCTGCTCGTCCGCTGGCGGAACCGATGCGCACAGGCTCAAGGTAGAGTTCAGCTTCAGGCGCACGCACGCTCGCGTGCTTGCGCTACAATCAGACGTGGACAGCCGCTGAGGAGAGTGGACTGAGACATGGAAGAGAACGAGGCCCGCGACGATGCGCTGCTCGACCTGGAGCACAAGTCGAACGACGCGCTGCGCGGGCTGCTCGACGAGCTGTACGCCGAGGAGCAGCGCGTCTCGTATCGGCGCCGTGTCCTGCACGGCAAGATCGACATCCTGCGCGCCGAACTCGTCACGGCGGCTGAAGGCCGGGCGCGAGGCCGGAGAGGACGTCATCAGCGGCCGCGACGTCGACCGGCTGATCGACATCCTCGCCAACGACCTGCGTGGGGTGTCGCGGTTCGATGTCGCGGCGGCGCCTGAGGACGACGCCGACGAGCTCCTGATGCGCTGATCGGCGCGTACTGGTTCATGCAAACTGGAGGAGGAAGCGTGGCAAGCAGCATCAACGAGCGCCTGAAGCAGTTCCTCGAGGACCTGACCGCCGATCCGGTTGAAGAGCGGGTCGTCGAGTACGTGATCCGAGAGGTGCACAACGGTCGCACGCTGATGGAAGTCATCGCGGACCCGTACGTGCGCAATCGCCTCAGCGACGAGAAGCGCGAAGAGCTGCTCCAGAACACCGAGGTCATCGAGGCGCTCGAGCAGGAGATCCAGACGGCGTTCCAAGCGCCGGACATCGGCTACTCCAGCTAGACCAGCGAGAGAGGGTGAGCGAGACGATGGCCGAGTGCTCGGGATGCGCCGCGGCACTGAGCCCCGACGACCGGGAGTGCCCCAGCTGCGGGCATGAAGGTTCAGGGCACCACCACGTCCTTCGAGCCGGTAGCTCTGGAGGGCCAGCCGCTCAAGCAGGCCGCACCGCAGCGACGAGGGCCCGCTGCTGGTCGTTCGCAAGGGCCCGCAGCCCGGCGAGCGGTTCTTCCTCGATCGGCCGCGGCTCGTCATCGGGCGTGATCCCGAGAGCGACATCTTCCTCAACGACATGACGGTGTCTCGCGCACACGCGGTGGTCGACTCCGATGAGCACGGCGTGAGGGTCTCGGACGCGGGCTCGCTCAACGGCACCTACGTCAACGGCAGTCGTGGCCGAGGAGGCGTCGCTCGTCCGACGGCGACGTCCTGCAGATCGGCACATTTCAGATGCTCTTCCTCAGCGGCGCGTAGGGGATGGTGCTCGGATGACGGGACGCGACTATCTGACTATCGGCGAGGTCGTGCAGCGCCTTCAGGGCGCCTACCCCGATCTGTCCATCTCGAAGGTGCGGTTCCTCGAGGAGGAGGGGCTCGTCGCCCCGGAGCGCACCGCCGGCGGGTACCGCAAGTTCTCGCAGGCGGACGTCGCCCGCGTCGAGATGATTCTGCGACTGCAGCAGGAGCACTTCCTGCCGCTCGCGGTCATCCGCGAGAAGCTGGCCGATTTCGACCGAGGTCGGATTCCTCCCGAGCTCCAGCGCAGCCCCGTCGGCATGACCGACCCGCTTCCGCTGATGACCAAGGACGAGGCGCCGCTGGCGCTCGAGGAGGCCCCGAGCGTACTCGGCATCCCGGTGTCGTTCCTGCGCGAACTCGCCGAGTTCGGCCTCGTGGTGACCGGTGAAGACCGAGGACGGCGAGGCGCTCGAGCCCGGCGACGTGCAGATCGCGCACGCTGCGTGGGAGCTTCGTCGCTTCGGCGTCGAGCCGCGCCACCTGCGCATGTACGAGAACTTCTCGGAGCGCGAGGCGGCGCTGTTCTCGCAGATCCTCATGCCCGCGTTCCGGCATCGCACAGCGGAAACGCGCCAGAAGCTCGCCGAGACGCTGTCCGAGCTCGGCACGCTGACCGACGAACTCAAGAGCCGACTGCTGCGCCGCTCGCTGAAGCGGGCCTTCGAGGACCTCAGCTAGCGTGGTCGGCGGCGACGACACCACGGCGCGGTGCCCGTCCATGAAGCGCCCGTTCACCCGCCGCTCGACGAGATCGCGTTCGCGCACGCCAGCGAGCGCGTTGCCGCTGAGATTCTCGACTTCTACCGGATTCGCTGGCAGTACGAGCCGCGGACGTTTCCGCTCGAATGGGACGGTCAGGGCAGGGTGATCTCGTCGTTCTCGCCCGACTTCTACCTCGTCGACTTCGACCTGTACATCGAGCTCACGACGATGAGCCAGAAGCTCGTGACCAAGAAGAACCGCAAGGTGCGCCGCCTGAAGGAGCTCTACCCGGAGGTCAACGTGAAGATCTTCTACCAGAAGGACTTCCGCCGGCTTCTTGCGCGCTTCGGCGTGCCGTCTGTAGTCGGTCGAACACGCTCAGGGCGGCGGCGTCGTGGCTTCCGAGGAAGGGCACGAAGTAGTGGACTCAAGGCTCCCGGATTCTGCCGACAGGATCATGCTCGACTCTGTGGCTATCCGCATGCGAGTCGCTGAGCTGGGCGCGCAGATCACCGAGGACTACCGCGGCCAGGATCTGCGGCTGGTCACGGTGCTGAAGGGGGGCTGTACTTCCTCTCGGACCTTGCGCGGAGCATCGAGCTGCCCGCTGACGATCGACTTCATGGCGGTGTCGCCCTACGCCGCGGGAGGCGGCGGGGTGGTCCGCGTCACGAAGGACCTCTCCGACGACATCGCCGGATGCCAGCGTCCTGCTCGTCGAGGACGTCGTGGACACCGGGCTGACCGTCAACTACGTGCTCTCGCTGCTTCGCGGCCCACAGTCCCGCCAGTCTCGAGGTCTGCACGCTTCTCGACAAGCCCGCGCGGCGCATCGCCGAGGTGCCCATCTCGTATCGCGGATTCACGATGCCCGACCGCTTCCTGGTCGGCTACGGACTGGATCTTGACGGCGCGCTATCGAAACCTTCCGTGCATCGCGAGCCTCCGCGATGAGGCGGTGCTGGCGTGAATCGCCGCTTCGTCTGGGCGATCGGGATCCTGTGTGCGGTCTTTGCCGCCGGGACCGTGGGCTACATGGTCATCGAGGGCTGGAGCGTCTTCGACTCGCTGTACATGACCACGATCACGGTCGGGCACCGTCGGGTTTCGGCGAGGTGCACCCGCTCTCGCCGAGCGGACGTCTGTTCACCATCGGTCTCATCATCGCCGGCGTCGGAGCGCTGGGTTTCGCTTTCGGCCAGCTCGTCGAGTTCGTTCTTCGAGGGGCGCATTCAGGAGATATCTGGAGGGACGGCGCATGGGAAGGCGACTTGAGGGCCTGGCCGGCCACACCGTGGTCGCCGGCTTCGGCCGTGTCGGTTCGGTGGTCGCACGCGCGCTTGCCGATGAGGGCGCGGCAGTTTGTCGTCGTCGACCTCGCCGACGAATCCGAAGCGGTGGCACGGGAGGCGGACTGGATCTTCGTCCGCGGCGACGCCACGGAGGAGGAGGTGCTTGGAGCAGGCGGGGATACGCAAGGCCGCAGAGCCTCGTCAGCTGCCTCTCGTCTGATGCCGAGAACCTCTTCGTCACCGTGACGGCCCGGGCGCTGAACCCGGAGCTCTTCATCGTCGCGCGCTCGTCGCACGAGTCCACCGAGGCGAAGCTCCTGAAGGCGGGCGCGAATCGCACGATCACGCCGAACGTCATCGGCGGCCGCCGGATGGCGTCGATGGTGCTGCACCCGACCGTCTCGGACTATCTCGACATCGTGTCGAGCGGCGAGGGGGTCGAGTTCCGCCTGCAGGAGATCCAGCTCGGGCCGGACTCATGCTTCGTCGGGCGCTCGATCGCCGACGCCCGCATTCGCGAGATCACAGGTGCGCAGGTGGTCGCGATCGTGAAGCCGGACGGAACCGTGGACGCGAACCCATCGGCCGCCTGTGTCCTGGCGGCAGGGGAGCGACTCGTGGTGCTGGGGACGGCGGATCAGGTTGCGGTGCTCGCCGAGCGGGCGTGCCCCGTCCCAGATAGACATGGTCGCGTCGCTGCGGCTCTCGCTGTGGTGACTCCGTTGGGGTACGCTGTCCGTCGACTGATGAACGCAATCAAGGAGGCAACGTGGATCTCTCGGCATACATACGCGACATTCCGGACTGGCCCAAGGAGGGCGTCGTCTTCAAGGACATCACGCCGCTGCTGGCGAGCCCTGAGGGGTTCCGCAACAGCATCGACACGCTGGCCGACGCCTACGCCGATGCGGGCGTGACGAAGGTCATGGGCGCTGAGGCGCGCGGCTTCATCTTCGGCGGCGCGCTTGCGTATCGGCTGGGCGCCGGCTTCGTGCCCGCCCGCAAGCCGGGCAAGCTGCCGTGGAACACGACGTCCGTCACCTACGACCTCGAGTACGGAACCGATTCGCTCGAGGTCCATGCCGACGCGATCGGCGCGGACGACGTCGTGCTGATCGTCGATGACGTGCTGGCTACGGGCGGTACGGCGGCCGCCAAGGCGGAACTCGTGGCGGCGACCGGTGCACGCGTTGCCGGTTTCGCGTTCCTGATCGAGCTCGACTTCCTCGGCGGGCGCGCCAAGCTGCCGCAGGGTGTGGGAATCGTGTCGCTCATCCACGTGGACTGACCACTCAGGTTGGGCCAGGGGGTTGCCGATGCTACACTTGGGTGGTCCGTCGAGTGCTGGTGGGTCACACCCTCAATCGTAGCCGAATCGCAGCAGGAGGTCTGAGTGCGGACATCGCCTCACACCACGTTCGCGCGTATTCTCGTCGCGACGCTTCTCGCTGCATCTTCGTTGCTTGGTGCCGTGCCGGCCCATGCTGCGCCCACCAACGCCGCGATCGAGGCGAAGCGTGCCGAAGCCGAGGCCGCAGCCAACAAGCTCGACCGAGCTCAACACCGACGTCGAGCTGCGCTACGAGGAACTCGCTCAGATCGAGGAGGCGGTCGAGAAGACTCGGCAGCAGATCTCCGTGGCGTCGAGTGACCTAGAGCGCGCGACCGACGACGTCAATCGCTCAGAGGCCCTCCTCAATCGCCGCGTCTCCAACATCTACCGGACCGGCGCAGTCGACATGGTCGCCGTCTTCGTGGGGGCGACTGACTTCCAGGACTTCGTCGCGCGCATCGACCTGATGCGTCGCGTGGGCCGTAACGATGCTTCGCTCGTGGCCTCGGTGAAGGAAGCGAAGGCGCGGGTTGAGACGGCCAAGCGTGCGCTGGAGACGCGGGAGTCCGAGCAGGTCACGCTTCGCGAACAGGCGCGGCGCAAGCAGATCCCAGGTGCGTCGCGGCGCAGAAGGAGCAGTCGGGGTACCTCGCATCGCTCAAGACCGAGCTCAAGAAGCTCATCGACAAGGAGCGCATCCGCCTGGAGAAGATCGCCGCGGCCCGGGCAGCCGCCCTGGCGGCGGCGCAGAGGGCTGCCGCAGGCGCGAACCACGGCAGGCTGCTTCCATTCGACCCCGCGAAGGTCGGCGAGCCGCATCCGTGAAGTGGTGGCCATCGCGAAGCGCTATCTGAGGGTCCCCTATGTGTGGGGAGGCACGACGCCGGCGGGGTTCGACTGTTCAGGCCTGATGCAGTACAGCTATCAGCAGATAGGGATCAGCCTCCCTCGAACCAGCCGCACGCAGTTCCACGCGGGCGCCTACATCCCTCCGAACCGGCTCGATCTGCTTGAGCCCGGGGACATGGTCTTCTTCGGCGTCGGTGGGGACCCGGATCAGATACACCACGTCGGCATGTACGTGGGCGGTGGCGACTTCATCCACGCGCCCGCCACAGGCGACGTTGTTCGCATCACCTCACTCGCCGGCCGAATCGCCTCGCGTGGCGACTACGTGGGTGCTTGCCGGCCCTGATCCGGTGCCGGTTCGACGCGTCTGCAGCCGGTTCCCGGTCGCCCATCGCCGCCGCTCACGTGTGCTATCATGCGGCCTACGCCGCAGCGCGGCGACCAGGGAGAGGACGCTCCGTGAGCCGTACGCTGCTGTCGGGTAACGAGGCCGTTGCGCAGGGCGCTTGGGAAGCCGGCGCGGTTGTCGGGGTGGGCTATCCCGGAACGCCGTCCACAGAGACGCTGCAGCGTTTCGCGAAGCTTTCGGGCGTGTACGCCGAATGGGCCCCCAACGAGAAGGTCGCGCTTGAGGTTGCGGCGGGCGTGTCGCTCGGCCGGATGCTCGCTCCCTCGTTGCGATGAAGCATGTCGGCCTCAATGTCGCCGCAGATCCGCTCTTCACGCTTGCGTACACGGGTGTTCGCGGCGGGCTGGTGATTCTCGTCGCCGACGACCCGGGAATGCACTCCTCCCAGAACGAGCAGGACTCTCACAACTACGCCGCATTCGCCCGTGTCCCGATGCTCGACCCGAGCGACTCGCAGGAGGCGCTCGAACTCACACGCGAGGCGTTTGAGATCTCCGAGCGGTTCGATGTGCCGGTTCTGGTCCGCTCGACGGTTCGCGTCAGCCACGCCAAGTCCCTGGTTGCAGGAAGGTTCGCGGGTTCACACTGCCTACCGCGGCCGTACAAGACCGAGCCCGGCAAGTGGGTCATGATGCCCGCGATGGCGAAGCTACGGCGCATCGGATCTCGATCGGCGCATCAGCCGAGCTCGAGGCGTTTGCGGCGTCGAGACCCGCTGAATCGCGTCGAGATGCGCGATACCGCGGTCGGCGTGGTGTGCGCGGGCGTGTGCTACATGCACGTACGCGAGGCGCTGCCGGATGCGTCGACATTCAAGCTGGGAATGACGTTTCCGCTTCCCGAGGAGGTGCTGCGCGACCTTCCGGAGTGCGGTCGACAAGCTCTACGTGGTCGAGGAGGCGGACGGCTACCTCTCGCGCTCAATCCGGGCCCTGGGCATCGAAGTCGAGACCGTGCCTCTCCCTCGCGCGGGGGAGCTCACACCCGGGGCGCATCCGGTCCGCCTTCGGGCTTCCGGAGCCCGCCATGCGCGAGGCCGACTACACGCTGCCCGCCTCGGCCTCCGCTCATGTGCCCGGGCTGTCCGCATCGGCCGGTCTTCCACGCGCTCCGGAAGGCTACGAGCGGTGGTCACGGGCGACATCGGGTGCTACACCCTCGGAGCGCTCAAGCCGCTCTCCGCGATGGACAGCTGCGTAGACATGGGAGCGTCGATCGGGATGGCGCACGGCGTCGACCTGGCCGGCGGCACCGCCGAGCGGCCCGTCGTTGCCGTCATCGGCGACTCGACCTTCGCTCACTCAGGTGTCAGCTCGCTCATGAACACCGTCTACAACGGCGGCGGCGGAACCATCGCCATCCTCGACAATCGAATCACGGCGATGACAGGTCATCAGGGCAATCCCCTCAACGGCATCACGCTTCAGGCGAGGCCGTCCCACGAGGTGGACCTGGTCGCGCTCGTCAAGGCGCTCGGCGTCAACCGACTGCAGGTCGTCGACCCGCATGACCTTGCTGCGGTGGAGCGTGCACTCGCCGAGGAGACGGCCTCGAGCGAACTGTCGGTCATCGTATTCCGAGCCCCCTGCGCGCTCCTGGTGAAGGACAAGGGCGATCCATACGCCGTGGATGAGGATTCGTGCACCAAGTGCGGCGCTCTGCATCAAGCTCGGATGCCCCGCCATCGGCAAGGACGAAGCCACGTCGCGTGCGGTGATCGACACCGCCGTGTGTGTGGGCTGCGGGCAGTGCGTGCAGGTGTGTAGGTACAGGCGATCATCCACTCCGGCCCCGCATGCGACTTCAAGGGGGCGGACCTGTGATGAGTGCGACGACGATCATGCTCTGCGGCGTGGGCGGTCAGGGCACCATTCTGGCCGCCGACCTGCTGGCGAAGGTCGCCGCCGCCGAGGGGCTCGACGTGAAGCTCTCCGAGGTCCACGGCATGTCGCAGCGCGGTGGCAGCGTCGATACCGTGGTGCGCTATCGGCGATGCGGTCTTCTCGCCGGTCACCGATCCCGGGATGGTCGATCATCTGGTGGGTTTCGAGCTGATCGAGGCGATGCGCCGGGTGCACTACGTGCAGGCCCGAGGGCAGGCTTCTGGTCAACCCCCGCGCCATCAGCCCGCTTCCGGTGCTCATCGGCGAGGTGGCACTGCCGCGCGGCCTCGAGGCGATACTTGCCGATGAGGGAGCCATCTTCATCGACGCCGACGAGCTCGCGTGCGAGGCCGGCAGCCCCAAGTCCGCCAACGTGGTTCTCATGGGTGCACTGTCGCTGGGGCTGGAGTTCGCCGAGGAGTCGTGGCGTGAGGTCATCTCGCGGAGGGTTCCGCCTCACACCGTTGAGTCCAACCTGCGGGCCTTTGAACTTGGCAGGCAAGCGTGTAGAGAAGGGGAGTGCGCGCTGTGAATGTGAAGCAGCTCAGTGTGTTCATCGAGAACAAGGCGGGCCGTGTCAGCGAGGTCACCGACACGCTCGGTCAGGCTGGCGTCAGTATCCGGGGGTTCTCCGTCTCAGACACGGCAGACTACGGCATCATTCGGCTCGTCCTGGACGATCCCGACAAGGGCCTTGCCGTGCTTCATGACGCCGGGTTTGCGGTGAAGATGAGCGACGTGTTGTGCATCGACCTGCCCGACGTGCCAGGGGGACTGGCAAGCGTTCTGAAGGTCGTCTCGGACGCAGGCGTCAATATCGAGTACGTCTATTCCCTCATCTCCACCTACGTTGTGATCAACGTGGCTGACATCGAAGGGCGACGGCGCTACTGAAGGACAAGCCAGTGGTGCTCGTCTCACAGGAGGTCATTGCGCAGGCCTAAATCGAAGAGCCTGCGCGGGGAACAGGGAGGTAAGGAAGATGCGCGGAAGGATATTGCGACTCGCAATGGGGGTGCTGGAGGCTGCGCTGGCCGCTGCCCTCGCCGTCACTCTCGTCGGCTGCTCGACTGGTGGATCCACCGCCAGAGCGACGCTGGCAAGACCAGCGGTGAGCCGATCAAGATCGGCGCGATCGTCTCCCTCACGGGTACCTACGCCGGCCTCGGCGACCCGGAGAAGAAGACGATCGAGATGGAAGTCAAGCGCATCAACGAGGCTGGCGGAATCAATGGTCGACCCGTCGAGGTCATTTTCGAGGACGATGGGACCGACGAGGCCAAGGCGGTCGCCGCGGCCAGCAAGCTCATCGAGCAGGACAAGGTAGTCGCCCTCATCGGCGCAACCGGTACCGGGCAGTCCATGGCGATCCGCAGCGAGGTCGATCGTGCGGGCATCCCCCAGCTGTCCATGGCCGGCGGATCGGCCATCACCGCCAAGCTTGACCCGCTGGTCTTCCAGACACCGTGGTCCAACACCCTCGTGGTGCCCTTCACGCTCGAGTACCTGAAGAAGGAGGGAATCACCAAGATCGGAGTCATCTCCGACACGGGCGGATTCGGCAAGGACGGGGCGGCCGTGCTCGCAGCGGATGCTCCCGGAGCCGGAGTGACCATCGTCTCGAATCAGACGTTCAACGTCGGCGACGCCGACATGACCGCCCAACTCACGAACATCAAGAAGTCCGGTGCGCAGGCGGTCGTCATGTGGACCTCAGGGAAAGAGGCCGCCACGATCGCCAAGAACGCCAAGCAGCTCGGTCTGACGATCCCCCTGTACGGAAGCCACGGGAACGCCAGCACAGGAGTTCATCGACGGAGCCGGGGAGGCTGCCGAGGGGTTCCGCTTCGCCGCCGGCAAGATCCTTCTCCCCGAGAGCTACGGCAAGGACACCGCCGAGTACAAGACCGCCACCGATTTCGTCGACCGCTACACCAAGGAATACGGAGCCGCTCCCAGCACCTTCGCCGGTCACGCCTACGACGCCCTCTACCTGCTCGTGGAGGCCGCGCGCCGGATCGAGGGAGAGATCACGCCCGCGGCACTCCGCGACCAGGTCGAGAAGACCAAGGCGTTCACGGGCATCGGAGGATCGTTCACGTTCTCGCCGACGGACCACAACGGCATGACGAAGGACGACCTCAACATGTATGAAGTCAAGGGCGGCACCTGGACGCTCGCACCGTAGCCAGCGTGGTGATCGTGACCTGAGGGCGCCAGTGGCGCCCTCAGGTCACGCGACGGAACAGGATGGTGAACGAAATTGGGACCCAAGGGACTCATCAGAAGTTTGGCGGCGGCATCGCTTGCCGGTGTTCTCCTCATCGCCGGCGGCTGCGCCGGCTCGCAGCCAGCGACACCGTCATCGACAGAACCGGTGAAGGTCGGCGCAATTCTCTCGCTCACCGGTCCCTACGCCGCTCTCGGAGCCTCCGAGAAGAATGCGCTCGAGCTGGAGGAGAAGCGGATCAACGATGCCGGTGGCATCGCTGGTCGCAAGGTGGAGATCATCATCGAGGACGACGCAACCGATGAGGCCAAGGCGGTCGCCGCTGCGAGCAAGCTCATCGATCAGGACGGGGTCGTCGCCATCCTCGGCGCGACCGGCACCGGTCAGTCCATGGCGGTGCGCAATGAGGTCGACCGCGCCGGTATTCCGCAGATATCCATGGCCGGTGGTACGGCAATCACTGCGAAGTTCGACCCCCAGGTCTTCCAGACGCCGTGGTCGAACACGATCGTCGTTCCGTTTGTCATCGACGCCATCGCCGCCGACGGGCACAGCAAGATGGGAGTCCTCAGTGACAGTGGCGGCTACGGAAAGGACGGGCGAGCGGTCATCCTCGAGGCCGCACCCAAGGCTGGCGTCACGGTCGTGGCTGACGAGACCTTCAACCCGGGGGACACGGACTTCTCGGCGCAGCTGACCAAGCTCAAGAACTCGGGAGCGGACTCGATCCTGATCTGGACCGCAGGCAAGGAGGGCGCCGCCATCGTCAAGGCAGCGAAGGACCTGGGGATCTCCGCACCGCTGTATGGAGGGTCGGGACAGGCGAAGCTCGAGTTCGCGAAGGGTGCGGGCTCTGCGGCCGAGGGCTTCGTCTTCGGAACCGGCAAGAGCCTCGTGCCGTCGAACTGGGGCACGGGAACGCCTGAGTTCGAGGTTGTCGACGGATTCAGCAAGCGCTACGAGGCCGCCTATGGGGAACAGCCTGACATCTTCGCAGGTCATGCCTTCGATGCCCTCGCAATCCTTCAGGATGCCCTCACTCGGACTGACGGAGACGCCGATCCAGCGAAACTGACGAAGGCCGTTGAGGACACCAAGGGACTCATCGGCTTCGGCGGGGCATTCACGTTCTCCGAGAAGAACCACAACGGTCTCACGGCGGCCGACCTTGCGCTCTACCGAATCGTCAACGGCGTCTGGGAGACGGCTGAATGACAGCTCTCCCGCGCTGCATGCGGGGCGGCCTGATCCTTGGCCGCCTTCCTGCAGTTCGTCATAGCTGGGCTGAAGAGCGGGTCCATCTACTCGCTGGTCGCTCTCGGTTTCACGATCGTCTACGCGGCGACCGGTGCGATCAACTTCGCGCAGGGTGAGTTCTTCATGCTCGGTGGCATGCTCGGCGTGCTGTATGTGCGACTTGGCGTGCCGCTCCCTGCTCGCGATAGCACTCGCCGTGGTCACAACCGCGGTTCTCGGCGCACTGTTCGAGGTGCTTGCCATCCGGCCCATCGCTGACGGGGATCCGCTGCGGATCATCATGGTGACCATCGGCGGGTCGATCGTCATACGTCAGGTTGTGTTGCACCTCCTCGGGCCCGACGAGGTGCCGCTGCCACCGTTCACTGAGGGCCCATCGTTGTTCGTGCTGGGCGCCGCGGCGGAGCGCCAGACACTCTGGATATGGGCGATCACCCTACTCGCGGTCGTGAGTCTGGTCGTGCTCTACAGGAGGACCGCGTTCGGCCGCGCGATGACGGCCACATCGTTGAACCGGGACGCGGCTCGGCTGGTGGGCATCGACACCAGGAACATGGTCACGTGGTCGTTTGCGCTGGCTGCCGGGCTGGGTGCCGTTGCAGGTCTCGCCGTCGCACCGCTCACGCAGACAGCATTTGACGTCGGTGCTGGCATCGGCGTGAAGGGCTTTGCGGCTGCGATTCTCGGAGGACTCGGCAATCCGGTGGCGGCGGTCGGCGGCGGACTGGTTCTCGGTCTGCTCGAGAGCCTTACGGCTGGCTACATCAATCCGCTCTACAAGGATGCCGTCGCGCTGGTCGTGCTCCTGGTTGTGCTCTTCGTGCGCCCGCAGGGACTCTTCGGTGGCGCCAGACGGGAGAAGGTGTGACGGGGCTAAGGAACATCCGCACGTTGGTCCCAGTCCTCGCGCTGACGGTTGTCGCAGCGCTGCCTCTGGTGGTTGCGGACCGCTTCCTGCTGAAGGTCTTCACCTTCGTCGGGATCAACGTTCTGGTGGTCACCGGGCTGGCGCTGCTCTTCGGATACGCGGGACAGGTTTCGTTGGGTCACGCGGCGTTCGTCGGCATCGGTGCGTACACCTGCGCGTTCCTCACCGTGAAAGCGCATGCGCCGTGGCCGGTCGCATTTCTGGCCGCGGGCGGCGTCTCCGCGCTCGGAGGACTGTTGCTGGCCCTGCCAAGCCTGAGACTTCGCGGGCACTACCTGGCCATGGCGACCTTGGGATTCGGCGAGCTCATGTCGCTCGCGTTCGCCGAGGCGGTTCCGGTCACCGGCGGAGTCGACGGCTTCACGGGCATCCCGTTTCCGACTATCGCCGGGTTTGCGATCAAGACCCCGGCGGCTCTCTACTGGTTGACCTGGGGAGTTACCGCCTGTGCGCTTCTCGCCGCCGCCAACATGGTTTCGATGAGGCCCGGGCGGGCTATGCGCGCGCTGCACGGAAGCGAACTTGGCGCGACTGCGTGTGGCGTCGATGTGGTCGGCGTCAAGGTGCGCGCCTTTGTGATCTCGGCGATGCTCGCGGGGCTTGCGGGTGCCCTCTACGCCTCAGTCGTCGGCTTCGTCTCGCCGAGCGTGTTCACGGTGACCGCTTCTGTGGCGTTTCTGGCGATGGCCGTCGTAGGGGGTTCGGGGTCCTTGGCGGGTCCCGTGTCGCCGCCATCCTGCTGACGCTGCTGCAGTATCTCGACGCACTCATCCCCGGCATCTCGCGTGACGCCGCGCAGGTCGTCCAGTCCTTCCAGCCGGATGTGTACGGCCTCGCGATCAGTCTTGGTGGTTCTGTTCGCCCCCGGCGGTATCGGTGCGCTCTGGCGCGCGCGGCCCGGGGGAGGGGAGCGCACGTGAGCCTGCTACGAGTTCATGGAATGACCAAGCGCTTCGGTGGGCTGATCGCCGTTGACGATGTGTCGTTCGAGGTGCACGAGAGAACGATCAAGGCGCTCATCGGACCGAACGGGGCGGGGAAGTCGACCCTCTTCAACTTGATCACGGGGTTCGAGCGGGCCGATTCGGGCTCGGTGGAGTTCGACGGGACCGCAGTTGGCCACCATGAAGCCGAGAGACGTCGTTCGAACGGGCATGGCCCGGACCTTCCAGAACACGCAACTCTTCGAGGCCATGACGGCGCGCGAGAACGTCATGGTTGGCGCTCAGGCCCACCAGCGGCAGGGTTTTGCCGCGGCTGCTGTCCGGTGGCGGTCCGCGCGTCGCCGAGGAGCGAACCGCGTCTGAGGAGGCCGGGCGACTTCTTCGCATGATCGGCATCGACGAGTGGGCGGAGACGCGAGCGGGTGACCTGCCCGCCGGAATCCGGCGTTTGGTGGAGATTGCCAGGGCACTGGCCACCTCGCCGAGGCTGCTCCTGCTCGACGAGCCGGCGGCAGGACTCAACAACAGCGAGACACGCGAACTGGTTGAGGCGCTGTACCGTGTCCGAGACTCTGGCACTACGGTCCTCATCGTGGAGCACGACATGGGTCTCGTGATGGAGGTCTCGGACGAGATCGTGGTACTCGATCGCGGCCGAAAGATCGCCGAGGGCCCGCCCCGTCTGATTCAGAAGGATCCGGTGGTCATCGCGGCATACCTCGGGGAGGAGACCGCCGATGAGGACTGATCGCGCGCTTCTCGAGGTCACCAAGCTGGCGGCGGGCTATGGTCGCACCAGCGTGCTGCGCGACATCGATCTGCGCGTGGATGAGGGTGAGATCGTCTCGCTGATCGGCTCGAACGGTGCCGGGAAGTCCACGCTGCTCAAAGCCATCGTGGGGCTCGTTCCGCCGTCTTCGGGGTCGGTCAGTCTCGATGGGCGTGACGGTGACCGGCCAACGACCCGAGAGACTCGTGACTCCAGGGTGTCGCCCTGGTCCCCGAGGGTCGCCTGTTGTTCGGTCCGCTTTCAGTCGCGCGACAACCTCGCGCTGGGGGCGTATGCCACATCAGGTTCGACACGGCGATCCGTGACCGCCGAGCGCTTGGAGAAGGTTCACGATCTCTTTCCGGTACTTGCGGAACGTGCGGATCAGTCGGCTGACACCCTTTCAGGCGGCGAGCAGCAGATGCTCGCGGTGGGGCGGGCGCTCATGTCAGGGCCCCAGGCTCCTGCTGTTGGACGAGCCTTCACTCGGACTGGCACCGAAGGTGATCGGTGAGATCTTCTCGGCGTTGGAACGGCTGCGTGCAGACGGAGTGACGATGTTGCTGGTCGAGCAGGACGCCAAGCTTGCTCTGAAGCACTCCGATCGCGGGTACGTCATGCGGACGGGGCGAATCGTACTCGCCGGCAGCGCGGCGGAGCTTGTCGAAGGACGAGTCTGTGCGCACCATCTATCTGGGTTCGTGGAAGACGGAGGGCGACGCCACATGATCTGGAACACCGAGTACGAATGCATGGATCGCGGCGAGCTGGCGAAGCTTCAGCTGCGGCGTCTGCAGACCACCGTCGCCTGGGTGTACGACCGCGTGCCCTACTATCGAGCAGCAGCTCGATGAGCGCGGGATCCGTCCACGAGACATCAAGTCGCTTGACGACGTCCGCCGACTTCCGTTCACGGACAAGTCGGCGCTTGCGCGACACGTATCCGTTCGGCATGTTCGCCGTGCCGCTCGATGAGGTGGTGCGTCTGCACTCCTCGTCGGGAACCACCGGCAAGCCAGTCGTTGTCGGCTACACGCGCGGCGACATCAACACGTGGACCGAGCTCACCGCGCGCATCGCGGCCTCTGCAGGGGTGCACCGCGGCGACCTGGTCGACATGGCGTTCCTCTACGGCATGTTCACCGGTGGATGGGGGATGCACTACGGCCTCGAGCGGCTGGGGGCGACGATCATTCCTGCGGGCAGCGGGAATACCGAACGCCACATCATGATGATGCGGGACTTCGGGACGAGCGTGCTGGTCTCGACTCCCTCGTACGCCCTCTACCTGGCCGAAGTCGGCGAGAGTATGGGCGTGGACTTCTCGGCGCTCAGTCTGCGTCTCGGGCTGTTCGGTGGGGAGCCCTGCACCGATGCCGCGAAGCGCGAGATCGAGCAGCGTCTCGGGATTCGCGCCGCCGACAACTACGGGCTGTCGGAGGTGATGGGTCCCGGGGTCAGCGGCGAGTGCGAATGCGGGTGCGGGCTCCACATCGCCGAGGACCACGTGCTCTGGGAGCTGGTCGACCCGGAGACCGGGGAGCCGGTCGGAGAGGGCGAGCAGGGCGAGATGGTCTTCACGTCGCTGACCAAGGAGGCGTTCCCGGTCCTGCGCTACCGCACGCACGACCTGACGACGGTGACCACCGAGCGGTGCGAGTGCGGCCGCACCCTCGCGCGCATGTCCAAGGTGCGGTCTCGGACCGACGACATGCTCATCATCCGCGGGGTCAACGTCTTCCCCAGTCAGATCGAGGACGTCATCTTCCAGATCGAAGGCGTACGCCCGCACTATCTCGTCGTCGTCGACCGCCAGAAGGGGCTGGACGACCTCGAAGTCCGCCTGGAAATCGCCGAGGAGGTCTTTTCGGATATCATGGCTGACATGGTGGCGTTTCAGAGAGACGTGGCCGACAGGCTGCAGTCCGTCCTGGGTCTGCGCGCCAAGATCACACTGGTCGAGCCGGGTTCGTTGGAACGGACTACCGGGAAGAGTGCGCGCGTGCTCGACAAGCGGGACTGCGGGTAGACTCGGGACAAGAGTTCCTTTCGTGAGAGGCTTGATGCTCGTGCCGGTATGGGGTTGGGTCTCGATAGGGGCGGGGGGCGTCCTGCTTGTCGCCGCTGCGGTTGTGGGCTCGATTCTGGGCTGGCGGGCTGCGGAGCGGCGCTATCTGCTGCGGCTTGTCAGCCGCCGAGAGGCGATCGACGCCGTGCGGCAGGCGCTCGACGATGTGGTTCTGCAATCTCGCGCAGGGGAGCGATGAGGCCCTGAGCCACTTCGCCGAGGATCCCGAAGCCATCGAACGGCGCACGCTCCACGAGGTGGCGAGTCGCGCCCGCATGCTGGCTGACGAGCTGGACTCGATGCCGCTGCCCAAGAAGCTGGTGCCGGCTGCCGATGCACTTGGGGATGCCGCGTATGCTATCGCCGTCGAAGCGGGTAAAGTCCACGATGACCAGGTCGGAGACGCGGCATTCGACGCGCTCGGCTCTATCGATCTGACCGCTATCGCCGGAAGGTATGCTGCGGCGACGCAAGAGGTTCAGCGTGCGTGCGAAGTGTGCGGGCTTGAAGAGGACGCTGCAGTCTATGGTGGAGGGTTGTACCTGTGACCATCGGTAAGGTTGTTCGCGCTCTTGCGGGCCTTGCCGTGCTGCTCATATCTGGTGGTCACGGTCAATGGCTGGTGGACGGACTACAAGAAGGCCGCGCCGTCACGCGCTCGTCGATCGACGCATCAGCGACTGTCGAACGCCACGGCGACCGCGGCCCCGGCAGACACCGGCAAGACCGTCATCGTGCTCGTCGACGGGCTCAACTTCCGCGAGAACCCTGACGCCACCGGAGTGAGCATCCGCGGTCTGAAGAAGGGCGAGACGTTCATTCTGGTGAGCCAGAGCGGCAGTTGGCTTGCAGATCAAGGACGCGTCAGGCAAGAGCGGGTTGGGTCAACAACAATCCGCAGTACAGTCAAGCATCTCCAAGAATTAGGGGCAGCAATGGTTCGAGTCATCGGCAATGCCGACGAGTTCTGGCGGCTCCGCATCACGCGCGTCGACACCACGCAAGGGCTGGATTTCGAGTGGCACGACGACATTCTTGTACCGCGAGCCGCAATGTGGACCACGGTGAAGAGATCGAGTACTGGCACGTTGAGGCGGTTCGACTCGACGACGCCGACACGGTGATGCGACTTGCGACGTACGCATCTGACGCAGAGGCCGCGCGAGTTCCTCGCGGTCGCGCAAGAGGACCTGCTCGACCTGACCAAGTCCCGCTTCGAGGCGGCGTACTTCCCGGTCGCGCGGAAGCCGGCGACACCGGGGTCGAATAGCCGGCGCACGTTCGGCTGCGGGTGTCCGCACGGACCTTGTCGGTCACAATCCGTGAGTGCGAACAAGGGGATGGTGGCGGCAAAACATCTACTAGACATAAGATGTATTATCACGCATATCACGCTACGATTGGGAGTCGCCCTCTTGAGAGCGTCCGCGAGAGCGCGATCGCCGACGGAGCCCGTGCTACTGGGCTACTTCTTCGCGGGTTGGAGTCGGCGATGAGTTCTGAGACGGTGACGAACTCGTATCCCTGCGCCTTGAGCTCCGGCAGGATCCGTGCGCATGGCGGCCAGCGTGTTCTTGGAGCCCCAATGGCACAAGATGATGTCCCCTGGCTTGACGCCGCCCCCGTACTCCATCACCCAGTGGTAGGAGTTCTTGGCCGAGGCGTGCTTGCTTGAGTCAGCGAAGGTGCGCGTCCACATGATCTGACGGTAGCCGAGTTCGGCCGCGACGCTCCGCACCTCTCGTTGGTGGCGCCGCCCGGTGGCCGCATGTACGGGGCCTGGTTGCCGGTGACTGACGAGATGACCTTCTGGGTTCGCAGAAGCTCCGACCGCTGCTGCTCCTTGCTCAGCTTGGTCAGCGACTTGTGGTCCCACGTATGGTTGGCTATCTCAAAGCCGGCGGCATCAAGCTTCTTCAGAGTGGGCTTGTTCGCAGCTGCCCAGCCCCCGAGGACGAACGTGGTGCAGCGCGCGTCGTACTTCTGCAGCAGCTGGAGCATCTCCGGCTGGAAGCCGTATCCGTCGTCGAGCGTGATCGCCACGTACTTGTGCTTCGGTTTGAGCGTCCCGAGGCTTCGGCTTGACGGCTGGCGCGTTCGGAAACGGAACCGCCGCTTTGGCGACGAAGTCCGTGTCGCTCTCTGCGGGCGCTGCCGGCTCGACTGCGGACCGGCTGCTCGACGGGAGCAGGTCGGCTGCGGCTCGAGGATTCGTCGCCGGGGCCACGGCTGTGGCGCTCTGTGTCGCACTTTGGGATACGAGGCCTTGCTCTGGACGTTGGGGGCCTGGGACCGTGTCTTCGCCCACGCAAACGCCCCGGCGCTGCCCGGCGACAGTACCGTGACGACTACGCCCAGACATCGCCCAGGCACGGAGTCCTGCGCCGACGTGCCGCCTGCCGTCGCATGGACGCGACGCTGCCTGGGGATCTTGCGGGATGAGTGGCGACTGCCTGCCCAAAGAGGAGGTCCTTTCCTGATCGGAACGCAGTGTGCAACGGGCGTGCCAGCGCCTCACGGGCCACATCTCGTGGCATCTGCCGCTAGCTTGAGACGACAGAGATAGTGCGAAATGCCTGCGAAAGCGGCCCCGGACCGCGATGTCGCAGCCCGGGGCCGTCGCAGAAGACGAGTCGAACGCTGCCCTCGTCTCGGGTGGACTAGAGCGAGGTCGTCGCAGAACCGCCCTCGGCAGCTGCCGCCTCTGCCTGGAGCTCCGCATCGAAGCCCGGTGACTCGATTGCGAGCCCCTCGCTCTCCTTGGGCAGGATGAGGTTCAAGACGACCCCGACCAGAGCGGCCAGCGCCATGCCCGGCACCGTGTACTTGCCGAGCGGGATGGCGGACCCGCCGGCCTCCATGCCCACGCCGATCACAAGCACTACGCTTGCGAGAATGAGGTTTCGGCTGTGGCTGAAGTCGATACCGCTCGTTGAGAGCAGCCGGATACCGCTTGTGGCGATCAGTCCGAACAGGAGCAGCGATATTCCGCCCATGACCGGCGTGGGAATCGAGCTGATGGCCGCACCGAACTTGGGAACGAAACCGCCGATGATGATGGCGAACGCGCCGGCGTACCAGAACAGCTGTGTCGCGTAGACCTTGGTCACGGCCATGACGCCGATGTTCTCGGCGTAGGTGGTTGACGGCGTGCCGCCGATGGCACCGGAGATGGCGGTTGCGAGACCGTCGCCGAACAGCGACTCAGGCAGGATCGGCGTGAAGTCCTTCCCGGTGATCTCGTTGATGACCAAGAGGTGCCCGATGTGCTCGATAATGACCACGAAGGCGACCGGCGCGATGATCAGGATGGCATCGAGCTGGAATACCGGGAAGGTGAGCTTCGGGAGCCCGATCCAGGCCGCCTCCTGGATACCGGTGAAGCTGACCAGGCCCAGCGGAATCGAGACCACGTAGCCGACGATGATTCCCATCAGGATCGGGATGGTCTTGAGGAAGCCCTTGAAGAAGCTGGAGAAGATGATCGCCGAGGCGAGGGTGATGCCCGCCACAGCGAGATACTTCATTTCGACGGGTTTCGTCGGGTCGGCGAAGGGATACAGGCACATCTTCACGGCCACCGCCGACAACCCGAGGCCGATGACGACGACGACCGAGCCGATCAACGCAGGAGGAAGCAGGCGGTCGAGCCACGCGGTGCCGACCCCTTTGATGACGAATGCCACGACCATGTAGACGAAGCCGGCGACGACGAGTCCACCGAGTGCTGCGGGTATGTTGTCCCCGCCCGGTCCCCCACCGACCGCGATGAGTGGCGCGATGAAAGCGAAACTCGATCCCAGGTAGCTCGGAATCTTGTTGCGCACGCAGATCAGATAGAGGATGGTGCCGATTCCGGAGGTCATGAGACCAACGCCGGGGTCAAGGCCGGTCAAGAGCGGCACGAGCACTGTGGCCCCGAACATGGCCATCAGGTGCTGCAGTGAGAGCGGGATCGCCTTTGCCAATGGCAGGATCTCGTCGGTCTGAATGACTTGCTCACGTGTCACGCGGTTCCCTCCTTTGCGTCTTCAGGTGGGTCCGGCGTGCGGACCCGATTGCGGTCAGGGTGTACTAGCCAAAGAGCTTCAAGAGCGGCACCTGCAGGAACGCCAGCAAGAATGCGATCGATGCTACCCACATGAGCGGGTGGATGTCCTTGGCCTTGCGGTGGAACAGCTTGATGATCACGTAGCTGATGAAGCCGAGCCCGATACCCCAGCTGATGTTGTAGGTGAGAGGGATGCCGACAATCGTCAGGTACGCGGGGAAGGCTTCCTCAAGGTTGTCCCACGGGATCTCACGGACGGTGCGCATCATGAGGAAGCCGACGATGATCAGCGCACCAGCTGTGATCGGGAAAGCCGTGAAGCTAGGCACGGGTACATCCGGCGGAACCTGAAAGCCCGAGCCCGCAAACGACGCGAACCTCTCGGCGTTGGCTACCGCGTAGCCACCACCCACCATGCGGACCACCGGAGCAAAGAGCGCCGCAACCGCGAAGAGGATACCAGTGATGATCGCGGTCAAGCCGGTGCGGCCGCCCTCGGCCACGCCGGCGGCCGACTCGATGTACGTCGTGATCGACGAGGCACCGAAGAGTCCACCGACGCTCGCAGCTGCTGAGTCCACGAGCAGTATGTTCTTGATGCCGGGAACGCGTCCCTCACTGTCGGCGAAGCCGGCCTGCTCGCCGACCGAGATGACGGTACCCATCGTGTCAAAGAAGTCGGTGAGCATGACAGCGAAGACCGCAAAGAGTAGCGCGGGGGTGAATATCTGCAGCAAGGCGATGCTGTTGGTGCCCGCGGGAGTCTGGAACGGCGCCATGAACGTCGAGAAGTTGGGCGGAGCCATAACGGCGTTCGGCAGGCTGGTGACGTTGAGAATGAGCGCTGCAACGGTGGCGACGAGGATTCCCCAGAGGATGTCGCCCTTGATGCCGAGCGCCATGAACGCAAGTATCGAGAACAGGCCGATCAGGGTGACCCAGACGTAGGGCTTGGTGAAGTCACCGAGCGAGACCACGGTCGCAGCGTTGGGGACGATGATGCCGCCCTCGATGAGTCCAAGGACCGTGATGAAGAGCCCGATGCCGACGCCGATGGCGCGCTTCAGGTCCAGGGGGATGGCGTTCATGATCGCTTCGCGCGCGCCAGACAGGACGAGGGCGAAGATTATCAGGCCCTCGACGAAGATCACGGACATACCCACCTGCCAGGGCACATTCGCCTGCTGGAAGCCGATGATGGAGAACGTGACGACAGCGTTCAGGCCCATGCCTGACGCCAGCGCCAGCGGCCGATTGGAGATGAACCCCATTGCGAGGCACATCAACGCAGCGCCGAGTGCTGTCGCGGTAGCTGCGCCTTCGAACGGGACCCCTGCGGCCGAGAGGATTCCGGGATTGACGAAGACGATGTAGGCCATCGTCAGGAACGTCGTGACACCTGCGAGGAGTTCGGTCTGGAAGTTGGTTCCACGATCTGTGAACTTGAAGAACGAATCCATGTCCCTACCCTTCTTGTGGTTCCGATACGGTTCCGACTAGTGCACTCGATGCGGCAGATGAACTTCGCCCACTCCCCTCCCCGTGTTCTCGAAACTGAGATACCTGTGCGTAGTGGAATACGCCCGCCCGGACGGTCACGGGCCGGCTTCTCGGAAGAGTGAGCCGAGATAACGAGTTGACGTGTCCGAGCCATCGAGAACGGCCGCCAAGGCCTCGGCGATAGGCGGACGCAGGTCGAGCTCGGACAGTCTTTGGGCGTCGACGAGTTCGACGGCCTCAACACGAGGGTCTTGCGGTGTATCGGTGATCTCGCCGCCCACCACGCTGGCGAGGAAAGTGATATTGACGACGTGGCGAGTGCCCACGGGGTCGATGGTGTCATTCAGGAGTATCGGACGGTCAACGAGTACTCGGAGCCCGGTCTCCTCGAGGACTTCACGCTCGAGCGCCGCCGAGAGGGTCTCTCGGTAGTCCACGCCGCCTCCCGGGAGGAGGTGATAGCTGGAACTCCCCGCGCGGTGTCGCACGAGCACGACCTTGTCGTCGTGGATGATGAGCGCAGCCACCCTGACGCGAGGACCGCTAGGAACCCGTGCTGCCAAAGCCGTCCTCCCCCCGCGCCGTCGTGCCGAGCTCATCCATTTCCACGAGCTCGCAGCGCTCGACTCGCTGGACGACCAGTTGTGCGATCTTCTCGCCATACTCGATGACCAGAGTCGCCGTCGGATCGAGGTTGATCGCGATCACTTGGATCTGACCGCGATAGTGACTGTCGATCAATCCGGGCGTGTTCGCGAGCGAGAGTCCGTCCTTGAGCGCACGGCCACTTCTCGGCTGAACGAAGGCGGCGTAACCGTCAGGAAGCTCGATGGCCACGCCGGTGGGCACCAGCGCCCGATGTCCGGGCGGGAGCACCGTCGCCTCGGCGGCAAAGAGGTCGAGGCCGGCATCGCCATCGTGTGCGTAACGCGGAAGCGGCAGATTGGGATCCAGTCGGCGAATAGGAAGGCGCAACGCCGCTAGACTCCTCGGACGCAGGTGGGCAGATGGACGGCGCAGCAACGGGCAGCATTGCGCAGGGCCTCGGGATCGTACGGGCGGACGCTTGAAGCCGCCGGATCGAATGTGCGTTGGGGCCGGAACTGCTGAAGCACGTAGCGCGAACCGCCCTCGAGCTCTCTGGCGATCTCGGGCAAGTCCGCGGTCGCCACGGCGCTGGGATAGCATGTCGTCCGGAACTCATGGTCGACTCGGCTCTCGACAACGCACCGGATCGAGCGATGGACACGCTTCCACATGCCAGGGGTGCCGGTCGCGCGGTCGTAGCGGGGCGCGGTGGTCTTGACATCGAGGGCGACAAACGAGACAAGCTCGCGGGAGATCAGCTCTTTCGAGTACGTCCGGGTATGTCCCGTTGGTGTCGATCCGAACCGGAATGTCCAAATCGCGCAGTCCCGCGAGGAGCTCGCCGAGAACCGGCGCTGCAGTGGGCTCTCCGCCGGTGATCACCACGCCACCCAGCGCTTGCCGATCCTCACTCACGCGCCGAATGATTTCGTCCACGGTGATCGCCGAGCGCGCAGTTCCGAGGAGCTCGGGACAGAAGCAGTACGCACAGCGCAGGTTGCAGCCCCCAAGCCGCACCTCGGCAGACATTCGACCGGGCCAGGCGGAGTGCGATCTCCCTGTGAACCCGGCGGCGCCGGACACAACCGTCGATGCGGGTCTGGGGCACGCGACTGATGTCACGACGCTCACAGTGGGCCAAGGTTCTTGAGTTCGGAGGTGAACTCGTCGAGGTCTTGGAACTCCTTGTACACCGAGGCGAACCGAACATAGGCGACCCGGTCGAAATCGCGAAGCCGGAGAAGGACCATATCACCGACCTGCCTGCTGCCCACCTCCGAGCGGAATGAGTTGTGCAACTCGGACTCGATGGAGTCGATGAGCCCTTCGAGCTGGGAGACGTGCACGTCCCGTTTTGCGCACGCAACCATCAGCCCGCGAAGCAGCTTGCCGCGGTCGAAGGGTTCGGCTGTCCCGTCCTTCTTGACCACCATGAGAGGCGTTTCCTCACGACGTTCGTAGGTCGTGAAGCGCTGCGAGCAGCTGAGGCACTCGCGCCTGCGACGAATAGCGTCTTGAGACTCGGAGGTACGCGAGTCTACGACCTTGGTCTCGTCATGGCCACAGAACGGACAGCGCACATCTCACCCCCATATGTAGGCTGACTACGAAAGTAGCACACTACATATAGGGCTTCAATGACGGGAATGAATGAATTCCGCTGATTGCTGCAAGCGCTGTCGAAGGCGGGTGTTCAGGTGACCCGGAGGGGCTCCGTATGCTATCTGGAGGCGACTCGTTCGTCAGGCGTGCCCGCTGGAACGGAGATGACCTGTCCGGGCCTCACGGCGTGGTCGTTGAGTCGGTTCGTCTCTGCAAGCAGGTCTACCAGCTGAGCAGTCGTCATGCCCTCCACGGGGTGCTCAGAGGCGACAGTCCACAACGAGTCGCCCGCATGGATCTTCAGCCGTTGCGAGAAGGATGGCGACTCGACGCGAGGACCACGGGTCATCAAGAGACCGGCAACAAGCAGGACAGCGATGAGGATAAGTGCCGGGACTTCAAGCGCTCGTGTAGTCGGCATGCGCCAGTTGGTTCGGCCGTGCGGTCGAACCGCCGCCCGACGTGCGCTCCTCGACGTGCGGGTCGATGTGGTTTCGGCTGCTGTCGGAATGTACATCTGCGTCTCCCCTTGCTGCGGCGTGATCCGGTCGAGCCCATCTTGCCCGCCGGGTCTGACATCATCGCCCGCCTACAACGAACATGTGTTCGTACATAGAATACCGAACAGGCGTTCGGTCTGCAAGAGAGGAAGCGAACGCATGTTTGCGCCTCACGTCACCGGGGACTACACTGTCCTCGCACAGATGTTCGATACCGAGGGGGCGTCGATGACCTATCAGCGCGAACTGACCAAGCGCCAGCAGGAGATCCTTGACTACGTGCGCGCGGAGGTCCATCGATGCGGCTATCCTCCCAGCGTGCGTGAGATAGGGCTTGCCGTTGGCCTGTCGTCTTCGTCGACGGTCCACTCGCACCTGGCGGCGCTCGAGGCAAAGGGCTTCATCCGCCGAGATCCCTCCAAGCCACGCGCATTGGAGGTGCTGGACTTTCGCGAGACGGAGCGCGGGATCGACTACGGTTCTGTTCGCGCGGTCCCTGTCGTTGGACAGGTAGCTGCGGGCCAGCCGATTCTTGCGTCGGAGAACATCGAACAGACGATGTCACTTCCCACGGAGATCGCCGATGACGCAACGTTCATCTTGCGGGTCCGCGGCGAGTCGATGATCGAGGTAGGCATCATGGACGGCGACTTCGTGGTTGTCCGCCAGCAGTCGACCGCGAACAACGGGGACATCGTCGTGGCGATGCTCGGTGAGGACGCTACGGTCAAGACCTTCTACCGCGAACCGGATCGCATTCGCCTGCAACCTGAGAATGCGACCATGGATCCCATCTACGCTGTAGATGTGTCGATTCTCGGCAAGGTCGTCGCCCTCTTCAGGCGCCTCTAGAAGCGCTCCACCTGGCTGGCATCGTTCCCGGCTCGGTCTACGGAGACTCGTCCGTGGAGCCGACGGTGACGAACGGTGCGAACGTCGCCGAGAGTACCGCCGGCATCTTGATGATCAGCCGAGTACCCTCCTCATGGTGTCGTTCAGACACTACTTGCGCGCGTTCGTGCGCCAAAGCGATCAGATCGCCTCGCGTGTAGGGGATCAGGACCGACATGGTCACTCCTCCGCGGGAAGCCTCCTCAGCGATTCGCCCGCGAAGCGACTCGATCCCCTCGCCCGTGAGGCCCGACACGAAGACCGCCCCGTGGTGCCGCCGTCGGAGCGCATCGACTTCCGCGGTAGGCAGCGTGTCCATCTTGTTGTACACGACCACGGCGGGCGTGCTGGAGGCACCGATCTCCTGCAGAACCTCACGAACCGCCTGCATCTGGGCGTCGCGCTGGGCGGCCCCCGCATCAGCGATGTGGAGCAGCAGATCAGCGCCGCTCACCTCGTCGAGTGTCGACTTGAATGCCTCAACCAACCCATGGGGCAACTTGTGGATGAATCCGACCGTATCGGTGAGCGTGGCCTCGCGCCCCTCAGGAAGACTCAACCTGCGGGTGGTGGAGTCCAACGTCGCGAACAGCATGTTGGCCTGAAGCACGCCCGCGTCAGTGAGCGAGTTGAGAAGCGTGGACTTGCCGGCATTGGTGTAGCCGACGAGAGCCACGCGGAACACGCCGCTCTGCGAGCGTGAACGCCGCTGGAGCTCACGCTCGTGAGCCACGCCCGTGAGCTGACGCTTGAGCAGACTGATGCGCTTGCGGGCGAGACGGCGGTCGGTTTCGAGCTGAGATTCGCCCGGACCGCGAGTCATGACTCCGCCGCCTGCGTACTTGTCGAGATGTCGCCACAAGCCCCGCAGCCGAGGAAGCAGGTACTCCATCTGTGCGAGCTCGACCTGCAGCTTGCCTTCTCGGCTCGTTGCATGCAGGGCGAAGATGTCGAGAATGAGCGCCGTGCGGTCGGCGATCTTGGTGTCGGGGATCGCGTTCTCGAGGTTCGCCTGCTGCGACGGGGTCAGGTCGTCGTCGAAGATCACCAGTGACGCGTCGAGCTCCTTCACGAGCTCAGCGATCTCCTCCGCTTTGCCCGTGCCGATGAAGGTCTTGGTGTGGGGTCGGTCCAGTCTCTGGGTCACCGTGGCGACTACGTCAGCACCCGCAGTCTCGGCGAGCCGCTCGAGTTCGGCCAGTGACTCCTCGAGCGGCCATTCCAGGCTGCCGCGGTCAACGCCGACCAGGATCGCGCGCTCGCGACGATCCTGGCGGTCTTCTTCGGTTTCAGGGTGGCGGCGCTGTGCCACGTGGAGAGGTGCCTCCTAAAGTGAGTCTTCGATGCGCTTGATAGCCGCTTCCAGGCGGTCATCCGGCGTCGTGAGCGATATCCGGATGTATCCCTCTCCGCTGGGACCGTAGGCGGAGCCTGCCGCGACGATGACGTTGGCCTCCTCGAGGATCTTCTCGGCGAAGCTAGCCGAGGTGTAGCCGTCGGGAACCTTCGCCCAGACGTAGATCGTCGCGACCGGCTTGAATGGGACCTCGATGCCGATCTTCTCGAGCGCCGAGAGAACGAGGTCGCGACGACGTGCGTACATCGCGTTGAGGTCGGCGATGGAGTCCTGCGGGCCGAGAAACGCCTCGATCGCGGCGTCCTGTACCGCAGTGAACACGCCGGAGTCGATGTTGGACTTCACCGTACCGAGCGCCTTGATGGCTTGGGCATTGCCGCAGGCGAACGCGACACGCCAGCCGGTCATGTTGTACGCCTTGGACGCGCTGAAGAGTTCGATGGCGACGTCCTTGGCGCCCGGGCGCTGCAGGAAGCTCGGCGCGACGTAGCCGTCGAAGCCGATCTCGGAGTAGGCATTGTCGTGGACGATGAGCAGGTCATTGGCCTTCGCAAACGCAATGGCGCGGTCGAAGTACTCGTCGTTCGCAATGGCCGAGGTGGGATTGTTGGGATAGCTGAGGAACATCATCTTCGCCTTGGCGAGCACCTCAGGCGGTGTCGACTCGAAGTCAGCGAGGAACCCGTTCTCCTCGGTCATGGGCATCCACCAGGTCTCGCCGCCTACCATGACGCCGCCAGTGTAGTAGACCGGGTAGCCGGCGCCGGGTACGAGCGTGTACTCGCCCGGGTCGACGAACGCGGTGAACAGGTGCGCGATGCCTTCTTTGCTCCCGATGAGCGCGAGCACCTCGGTCGCGGGGTCCACGGTGACGTCGAAGCGGCGCTTCATCCACTCCGAGCAAGCCTCGCGGTAGCGAGGAGCACCCACGTAGCTGGGGTACTGGTGGTTTGCCGGATTCTTGGTCGCCTCGATCATGGCGTTCACGATGTGCTCGGGCGTGGGAGTGTCGGGATCACCAATTCCGAGAGAGATGACGTCGATGCCCTGAGCCGTCTTGATGGCCTTCTTGCGGTCAATCTCGGCGAACAGATACGGCGGCAGGTTGTCGATACGCTTGGCGGTCCTCACTGGGTCTTCTCCCCTTACGATTGAGTCGAATGTACGTTGGCGCACCAAGGTGCGCCGTGCGTGTCATCGTAGCACTACCCGGCGGCGCTTCAGGTTGCGAGCGGGTTACGTCCAGCCTGGATTCTGGCCATCCGGAATGTAGGTCGCGCCGGCAACGAGCTGGAGGTCAACCGCGAGGCTAGTCGTCGTCTTCGTCGACGGTGATGGAGCCCGAGAAGACCAACTCGGCCGGACCGGTCATCATCACGTGATCGTTCTCGGCCCAGCGGATCGCGAGATCGCCACCCGGCAGCTCCACCGTGGCTTCGCGTCCGATTCGCAGCGTCATCGATGCGACCACCGCGGCAGCGCAGGCGCCGGTGCCGCACGCAAGCGTCTCGCCGACCCCGCGCTCCCATACACGCAGCCGGATGACGTTCTCTCCGACCATCTGGGCAAACTCCACGTTGGTCTTCATCGGGAACATCGGATGATTCTCGATGATCTCGCCCAGTTCCCACACCGGCGCCGTGTCCACGTCGTCGACCCACAGAACGCAGTGCGGGTTGCCCATCGAGATCGGCGTGACGTCGAACGTGCCCAGATCGGTCTCGAGCGGACAGGCGATCACCATGTCCTCGTTCGTGCCGCATCGCATGTCAGTCGGGATGGCAGCGGGTGCGAGGACCGGCTCCCCCATGTCAACGGTCGCCAGATACATCGTGCCGTCATCGGCGCGCGTGACGGTGATGGGCTTGGGTCCCGCGAGCGTCTCCACCACGAGCGTGTCTTGGTCGGCGGGGATCAGGCCGAAGTCGACCACGTACTTCGCGAAGCACCGGATTCCATTGCCGCACATCTCAGCCACCGTGCCGTCCGAGTTGTAGTACAGCATGAAGAAGTCGGCCGCAGGGTTGGTCGACGGCCGCACGAGTATGAGCCCGTCGCCGCCGATGCCGAAGTTTCGGTCGCAGAACCATTCGACCGCCTCTGCCGAGAACTCAAGCTCCTCGGCGAGGTCCTCCATGACAATGAAGTCATTGCCCAGACCGTGCATCTTCACGAATGCGAGTTCCATCGGGCTACTCCCTGCTCAGAGGCTTGTTCTCGGGTATGCCGTCGTCGGCTGATGAACAGTCTAGCGCACGCAGCACCTCATCCGCCGCCTGCGACACCGACCGTTCGTCCATCTCTACCCAGATGATTCGAGGGTCGGCACGGAACCAGGTCATCTGACGCTTCGCGTAGCGTCGCGATGCCTGCTTGACCGCCGCGACAGCCTCTTCGATCTCGGCCGTTCCCTCAACGACGGGCACGAACTCCTTGTACCCGATCGCCTGCGACGCGGTGAGGGCCGAGCGAAGTCCCGCCTGCAGGAGCGCTTCCACCTCGCCGAGAAGCCCACCGTCGATCATGGCGTCGACTCGGGCATCGATGCTGCGGTAGAGACGCTCTCGGTCCATCGTCAGGCCGACGAAGACACTATCGTAGATGCTGTCGCGAGACGAGAACCCGGCTCGCTGCTCGGCATAGGGAGTACCGCCGTCCAACATCTCAAGCGCCCGCACGACTCGACGAGTGTTGTTCTGGTGCACGACGGCCGCGGAGTCAGGATCGCGCTCGAGTAGCAGCTCGTAGAGGGCGGGCGCGCCGTGCTCCTCTGCGTACTGCTCGTAGTAGCGCCGTGCGGGGTTGTTCGTCTGCTCCCCGGCGGGGAACGCGAGGTCGTCGAGTGCGGCTCGAACGTAGAGCCCTGTGCCGCCGGCGAGCACGGGAACCATCGAGCGTGCCGAGATGTCCTCGATTGCGTCGCGCGCCGCCTCTTGATACAGCGCTGCCGAATACGGAACGCCAGGATCGACCACGTCGATGCACCAGTAGGGCGCCCGTCGTTGCGCGACTGGGGGCTTGGCCGTACCGATGTCCATTCCGCGGTACACCTGCATTGAGTCGGCAGACACGATCTCCGTCCCCAGACGGACCGCGACCTCCTCGGCGACCGCGGTCTTGCCCACTCCGGTCGGACCGACGATCGCCAGAACGCGAATTGCCGAAGCGCGAGCCTTGCTCGGACGTGACGCACCTGATGGAAGCGCTCGTGAACGTGGCATGTGCTCAGACGTACCGATCCACACGGAAGCGTTGGAGCGCGCAGGGAGAGTCGGGCGGGATGCCAGCCTTCTGCATCGCGATGGCGACCTGGTCAGCCACTGCATCGACGCCTTCGAGGTCGGGCAAGAGGAGTCCCCTGCGGCCACCGCTGGTGACGATCACGCCGAAGCGGGACGGATCCAGATCGCCGAGGTCGCACGATTCCGGAGCGTGCAGGACGTCGACCTTGATATCCAGATCCGCCAATTCGCTGCGGTCGAGCACCGGGAATCGTGGGTCCTGCGTCGCCGCCTGTATCGCGTTGCGAGTGACCTCGTCAGCCAATGTGGGAGCCGTGGGGGCGATGGTGCCGATGCATCCCCTCAGTTGGTCGTTGCGGTGAAGCGAAACAAAGACACCTGCCGTCGCTGGATACTCCGGGTCGGCGAGACTGCCGTGCAGCACCTCTCCCGTGGTCAGGTACAGCTCGATACTTCGCCTTGCGAGATCGACGATCTCGCTCTCGGGGGTACCGGGCATTCCCCCCTTGCGTCCGTGTTCAGGAACCGCGTCCATCGGCTCGACGCGGTTGACGAGTGCGTCCTCCCCCACCAGCGCAGCAAGGTAGCCGACGCCCCAAGGCCCTTCGTAGGAGAGAACACGAGTGGGTACCGGGTCGTCGCCGCAGTACCCGCCAAGCGTGATGATCGAGCGCAGTCCGCACTCCCCACCCGCCTCCACGAGCGCGGGATCCAGGTAGCGCAGCGAGCCCAACGCCCCCCGCCGCACCGCCTCGACGATCTCAGCGTCCAACACGGCTCCCCGTGCGGAATACCCAGCCGGCGCGTCAACGGTCAGCCGATGCGACAGGTCGCCACTGGCGACGAACACCAGCTTGCGCTCGAGCTCGTCCGCGCAGTCGGCGACGATCTCGCCCAATCGGCGGTGCGACTCGTTGGACAGATAGGAAAGGGAGAGCACGACGACCCGCGTTCCCTCGGACACGCGCAGCAGGCTCAGGGGGACCAGCGTCGCGTGATCCGCCCAGCCCGGGCGCAGCCGAGGATCCGCGTCGCGAGAAGCGCATGCGATGTCATCGGCGTCGAGACGGTCGACTATTCGCATCGCCAGCTCCGGATCGCCAGGCCAGGAGTACTGGTGGCCATCGCCGAAGTCGGACAACGAGCCGCTGACCCGATCGCTGGTGTCAACGAGGAAGGCGTCGGCGGCGACGGGGGCGTGTGGCGAGATGAGCACTACCGTCTCGGGCCGGTACGCGGCGAGTGCACCCGCCGCCACCGAGAAGGCTTCAAGCGAAGCATCGGCGACGTGCCGCCTCTCACCTCCGACGGCCGGAACGAAGATGGGCGGGTGCGGGGCGATGATGCCGAACGTTCCCGGAGCCATGGGAATTCACATCCTTGAGGAGCCTCGACGCTGCAGCATCGCGTGACTGCGTACCTACTCTGTACCCACCAGCGTACCGCCGAGGAACCACGTCTGAGCCTCAGTCACCCGCACGTCGAGAATCCTGCCCGAGAAATCTGACCCGCTTCGACCGTCCGGAACCGGAACATGCACGACTTTGTTCGTGGGTGTTCTGCCAGCGAGCGTCCGATCGTCACGCTTGCTCACACCCTCGAACAGGACCGGCTCCACCTCGCCGATGAACCGCTGGTTGTTCGTGAACGCGGAGAGAGTGGACGAGCTCGACAAGGCTGTCGAATCGGGGCTGGGATTCCTCGCGAGGGACTCTGCCGCCGAGTGATGCTGCCGGAGTGCCCTCTCGAGGCGAGTAGATGAACGTGAACGCTTGGTCGAACCCAACACGTCTGACGACATCAAGCGTGTCTTCGAAGTCCGACTCCGTTTCACCGGGAAACCCAACGATGATGTCGGTTGAGAGCGCCAGATTCGGGATGGCAGCCCGTGCGCGGTCGACGAGGCGCAGATAGTCGGCCCTTGTGTAGCGTCGATTCATCGCAGCGAGGATGCGGTCAGAACCCGATTGCACCGGGAGGTGCAGGTACGGCATGACAGCGGGGACCTCCGACATCGCCGCAATGGTCTCGTCCGAGAGGTCCTTTGGATGAGAGGTCGCGAACCTGATGCGGTCCACGCCCGTGTCTGCGACCGCCCGCAGGACCTGGGCGAAACGGGCTTCGCCGTAGCGGTCGCGCCCGTAGCTATTGACGTTCTGACCCAGGAGCGTGACCTCCCGGACTCCATCCCGGACCAGTTCGCGGACCTCAGCCTCGATCTGCTCGATCGGGCGCGATATTTCGCGGCCTCGAACGTAAGGGACTATGCAATACGTACAGAAGTTGTTGCAGCCGATGGTGATCGGGACCCACGCGTGCCACGGGTGCTCCCGTTCCGTCGGCAGATCGCTGGCAAAACCCTGCGCTTCGGACAGAACCTCGACCTGAGGTAGACGCTGACGTTGCGCAGTCTCAAGCAGCATGGGCAGACTGGCGACGTTGTGAGTCCCGAAGACGACGTCGAGATGTGGAACCTGCTCCAACAGCAGAGCGCCATCCCTCTGACCGATGCACCCGCCAACTGCGATGAGCTGTCCGGGCCGTACCGCCTTGGTACTCTTGAGTGACCTCGCTTGGCCCCTGAGCCTCTCGTCGGCATTCTCCCTGACGCAGCACGTCATGAACACGACGACGTCGGCCAGTTCGGCTTCAGTGACCGGCGTCATGCCCTGCGCGGTCAACAGTCCGGCGACCCGCTCGGAGTCGTGTTTGTTCATCTGGCACCCGAAGGTGCGGATCAGGAAGGTGTCCATGGCGGTGGCGAGTGTAGCACGCACTCACCGACGCTTACGACGACGGTCGAGAAGACCCAGTGCTTCCGGTGCCCGGTGCCAGGCTCAGCAGTGCGCGGACACACTCCTCGGGCACATGCTCGCTGCCGAGTTCAGGATTGTGCGCCTGTGGCCCGTGGTAGTCCGTGCCGCCCGTCGCCAGCAGCCCACCATCGGCCGCCATCTTCGCGTACTTCACCCGCTGGTCGGCCGTGTGGTCCGCGTGGTACGCCTCTATGCCGAGCAGACCGCTCTCAACCATGGAGGGAATGAGCACGTCGGCATCGGTTACACCCGGATGTGCCAGCACCGGTATCGCACCCAGGCGGCGCACGAAGGCGATGACCTCTGACGGAGTTCGCGTGTCCTTGGCTCGGTAGAACTCGCGGCCGCGCCCGATGTAGGTCTGAAACGCCCCCGCGATCGAGTCGGAGTGGCCTCCCGCCACCAGAGCACGGGCGATGTGACTGCGACCGACCGCCCCGCCGGCGGACAGTGCCAGGACCTCGTCCATGGTAATGGGCACGTCTCCAGCTGTGAGGGCGCCGACGATCTCCTCGGCACGGCGCTCACGGTTCAGCCGCAGGAGGCGGAGTTCTTCCAGCAGGACGGGTGACGAAGCATCGACGTGGTACGCGAGGATGTGGACGTCGTAGCCGTCGACAGCCGCCGAGAGCTCCACCGCAGGGATAAGGGTAAGTCCAGCGACCGTGGCTGCCGCGGCCTGGGCCTCCGCCAGACCTGAAACCGAGTCATGATCTGCGATCGCGAGGACATCGACACCGCGGCGCCGAGCGAGAGCTACGAGCTCGGTCGGTGACAGCGTGCCGTCAGAAGCGGTGGAGTGGACGTGAAGGTCCGCCTTCATGGCACGCCATCAGCGATGCATGTCGCGCGGCTCGACGAGCAGGCGAATGGCGGTACGCTCTTCGCCGTTGATCTCGATGTCCGCGAACGCGGGGATGCAGGTCAGTTCAATACCGCTGGGCGCAACAAAGCCACGAGCGATCGCGATGGCCTTGATTGCCTGATTCAGGGCACCGGCACCGACGGTCTGGACCTCGGCCGAGCCCTGTTCTCGGATGATTCCCGCCAGCGCACCCGCGACGGCGTTAGGGTTGGACTTGCTCGACACCTTAAGAACATCCATGTTTCCCCCTGGCGCATGCATGCTGTGTGGCCGCCGAGCGCGGCAGCTGCGTATCTGGTGTGAATACTGGTTCGAACCTGTGCTGCAGAGTGCCAATAAGTATAGCGCGACGCATGCGAACGCGTCAGTCCTCTTTCTCCACCTCGAAGCGGACGCGGATGTCGTCCTTCCCCACCGTGATTCGCGGCGCGCACTTGAGGTGCACGTAGTATCGCTCGGCGAGAGAATCGAACGCGGCCTCGAGCTCCGCGGAGAACGCTGAGAGGTCGGAATGGTGGATCTTGAGGCCCCGGCGGTCACGATAGATGTCCGGGGTCGCCACGGTGGTCACCGGACTCGACTGGCCGGTCGCGGTGATCAAGACCGGGCGGAGCGGAGCGATCTCCTCGGCTAGCAGCCTGTGCGCGGTCCGTTCCGAGATTGCGAGGCCCGTCAGACTCGCGAGGTCAGCCAGCTCCGCCGCGTCGGCGGCCGCGGCAGGGCGTTGCCAGACCGGTAGCCGTGTCAGGTCATCACAGAACAGCAATTCCGACGAGTCCAGGTCTTCCTTGGCCACCTGGATCATCGTGGCGAGTATCTCGGTAGGTGTGCCGAGATAGACGTCGAGCCCAGGGTGTTCCAGGGCGAACTCCACAACACGCCGGACCACATTGTGGGGACCGCGAACCACCCGGGTCATCCCACTCTCGTCACGATCCAGCGTGGGCCACGTTGACTGATCGGCCCGTTCGCCCAAACTCGCGGCGTCCGTCACGACGGTCAGCGCTGTCCCCTTGTGCAGTTCCGAGAGACACACTCTGGCGTCGGTCGCGTTGCTCCGAATCGAGTAGAGTGCCATTCCGCGACCGTGCACGCCCCAATGATCGACGACCATCGTCTCCAACTTGCTGGTCACCCGGGGTTCGAACACCCGCTCCTGCATCTGCGTCGGTATGCCGACGCCATCATCGACCAGCGTGAATGTGCGCAGTGCGCCCTCACGGCTGTTGGCCAAGAAGATGCGACCAGCGTGGGCGTCTCGCGAGTTCCGCAGGAGCTCCACGACCACATCCTCGGAACAGCGGATGTCGTGTTTCGCCTGGCGTCTCTCCGCCTCCGAGACCTTGAGCCGCACATAGCCATCGCCAAGGTTCTCTTCGACCTTCAGGAAGCTGTCGCCGGAGACCGAGGTGACGAAGTTGAGGAGATCATCTGCGGGAGTCATGCGAGTCAGTCTACCTTTCCCGGCGCCGCACGTGGGCACCAGATGTGACAGTGCGGGCCGCCCGAGTGGGCGGCCCGCACATATGCGCTACAGAATGCGGAGAGCTACTTCGCGAAGTCGACCGCTCGGCTCTCCCTGATCACCATGACCTTCACCTGTCCCGGATACTCGAGCTCGTCCTCGATCTGCTTCGCGATCTCGCGAGCGAGCACGGTGGCATCGGCATCGGAGATCTGCTCAGGCTTGACCATCACGCGGATCTCACGACCCGCTTGCATGGCGTAGGTCCGCTCGACGCCACGATGGGCGTTCGCGACCGCCTCGAGCTTCTCCAGACGCTTGATATAGCTCTCCAGCGTCTCTCGACGCGCGCCGGGACGGCCCGCCGAGATGGCGTCCGCGGCTTGCACGAGGACCGCCTCGACGGTGTTGGGCTCGACGTCAGCGTGATGAGCCTCGATGGCGTGAACCACAGCTGCGGGCTCGTTCATCCGACGCGCAAGGTCCGCGCCGATAACGGCATGCGGTCCCTCGATCTCGTGGTCGATGGCCTTGCCGAGGTCGTGCAGGAGTCCGGCACGCTTGGCGAGCTGGACGTCGACACCCAGCTCCGAAGCCATGACCCCGGCCAGGTAGCTGACCTCAAGCGAATGCTTCAGCACGTTCTGCCCATACGAGGTGCGGAACTTCAACCGACCCAGCGTGCGAATGATCTCGGGGTGAAGCCCATGGATGCCACTGTCGAATGCGGCCTGCTCGCCAGCCTCGTGCACCTGCTGATTCACGAGCTGTTCGGCCTTGTTGAACATCTCCTCGATTCGGGCAGGATGAATCCGCCCGTCGGCGATGCACGTTTCGAGCGTGATACGGCCGATCTCGCGACGAACCGGATCGAAGCTTGAGAGGATCACGGCCTCGGGCGTGTCGTCGATGATGAGATTGATGCCCGTCATCGCCTCGAACGCACGGATGTTGCGACCCTCTCGGCCGATGATCCGGCCCTTCATGTCGTCGCTCGGTATATGGACGACAGAGACCGTGGATTCAGCCGTGTGGTCAGCGGCCACTCGCTGGATCGCGATGCCGACGATGTTGCGGGCGCGCTTGTCGGCCTCTTCGCGGGCGCGGGTCTCGGCCTCGCGGATGATGGCCGCAGCTTCCTTCTTCACGTCGTCCTGGATGCGGTTGATGAGCTCGGCGCGTGCCTGGTCGGCGGTCATGCCGGCGACCCGCTCCAGACGGTCGCGCTCCTCAGCAATCGCATCCTCGAGGTCCTTCTCGGCCTTGGCGATCTGTCCCTGCATCGATGACAGGGTGTGCTCGCGCTTGTCCAAGGACTCGGCGCGACGATCGATGGAGGCCTCGCGCTCGGACATGCGCGTCTCAAGCGCCTGGATCTCCTTGCGGCGTTCCTTGTTGTCGATCTCGGCTTCCTGCTTGAGCTTGAAGATCTGGTCCTTAGCCTCTAGCAGAGCTTCCTTCTTGAGCGTCTCGGCTTGCTTTTCCGCATCCTTGACCGTGCGGTCCGCGTCTTCTGCGGCACGCGCAGATCGACCCTTGAGCAGGAAACGGTTGATGGCGAAGCCGAGGGCGGCGCCGATGATCAACGCGACGACGTGAGTTACTAGCTGATGCCGACATACGCCCTCCTTCCAGGTGTCAGTCGTTCTCGTCAGAGGAGTACGGACGTCTGCAGGACGGGAGGCGGCTGCAAGAGGGGCAGCTAGTCACGCGCGGCGAGAGCGTCCGGCATCACGATCGATCGACGCAGGCCACGGGTAGCTGGATACCAAGAAAGACGGCCCGAAGGTCGTGTGTGTCCAAATACAACGTGTGCCTTACATAGAAACCGACCGGGCACGCGCTCTCGCGCGCCAGCGGGTGATAGTGATGCCTGCCCGCATCCTACCGCGGGGGCTCTCCCGGGGTCAAGGAGAACCGGCATGCCAGTGAACCGCCCACAGCGTGCGTTTGCGCTGGTCGTGGGCGTATGACCGGCAGTGACGGCGCCTAGAAGCCGGGCTCGTCCGAGTCGGCAGCGGGATCGACGGCTTCCCGGGCGATCCGGAACTCAAAGCCCCGAGCGACCAGCCGTCTCACCAGCCGTTCGCGCTCCTTGGAATCGCGGGCACGCCTTCCCCGAAGCGCCTCCCGCGCACGAGTGAGCTCGTCCCCATCGAGCTCCTCGTCGAGCGCGGATGCGATCACGTCGTCTGCAACGCCCTTCTCGGCCAACTCCCTGGCGATGCGACGGCGTCCATAGCAGGCGCTCGACCGTGAGCGAACCCATGCGCTGGCAAAACGCCGATCGTCGACGAGTTCGACCTCACAGAAGCGCTCCACCACTGGGTCAACCACGTCCTCGGGATACCCGTTATCGAGAAGGCGTTGGCGGAGTTCCGATCGCGACCGCTCACGATAGCCGAGGAGCTGAAGGGCTCGCTCGCGGGCGAGCCGAGGCTCCGTCTCAGCCAGCGCGAGCAACAGTTCGTCGTGGTCAACGGTGCTGCCTGACCTCAACTCCCAGTTGCTTCAGCGCAGCGGCGGAGGTGACTCGCGAAGGCGAATGGTCAGCGAAGATGAGGCGCCGGGCCCGTGGATCGGACCCGGCGCTCTCCAAGCGTTCGACGGTGGTACTCATCCGAGACGCACGTCCTACTGGGCGACAGCGTCGAGCGGTTTCGACTTCTTGACTTCCGCATCCTCCGCAGCGGGCGCGACGGGGGCCACGGCAGCGCTGGTGAAGGGCAAGCCAAGTTCGGCGCGGACCTTGCCCTCGATCTCATTTCGGAGGGCGGGATTCTCGCGAAGGAAGTCCTTCGCGGCTTCGCGGCCCTGCCCCAAGCGCTCGGCGCCGTAGGTGTACCAGGAACCGGACTTCGCGACGATAGCCTCCTCGACACCCAGGTCGAGGATCGATCCTTCTTTCGAGATGCCGGTTCCGTACATCAGGTCGAACTCGGCCAAACGGAACGGAGCCGCCACCTTGTTCTTGACGACCTTGGCACGAACGCGGTTGCCTACGATCTCGGTCCCCTGCTTGATCGAGTCGATCCGTCGCACGTCTATGCGAACCGTGGAGTAGAACTTGAGGGCACGACCGCCGCTGGTCGTCTCAGGACTTCCGAACATGACGCCGATCTTCTCGCGCAACTGGTTGATGAATATGCAGGTCGTATCTGACCTGCTCAGGGAGCCGGCGAGCTTCCTGAGCGCCTGGCTCATCAGCCTCGCCTGAAGGCCGACTGTTGTGTCACCCATCTCACCCTCAAGCTCGGCACGAGGGACAAGTGCGGCAACCGAGTCGATGACCACGACGTCAATCGCACCGCTTCGAACGAGCATGTCGCAGATCTCGAGAGCCTGCTCGCCGGTATCCGGCTGCGAAATGAGAATCTCGTCGATGTCGACACCCAAACGTGAAGCGTAGCTGGGGTCAAGCGCATGCTCGGCGTCGATGAACGCCGCGATGCCACCTCCGGCCTGGGCCTCGGCAACGATCTGCAGCGCCAACGTGGTCTTACCCGAGGACTCGGGGCCGTAGATCTCCACGATCCGGCCGCGCGGAACGCCGCCGATTCCTAGCGCAGCGTCAAGCGCAAGCGACCCCGTTGGAATGGAAGCGACCTGGTCGGTCGCGGCGTTCGCGCCCAGCTTCATCAGCGAGCCCTTGCCGAACTTCTTCTCGATCTGCTCCTTGGTGACGTCGAGGATCTTTTCCTTCTCGCGGTCCATGCCTCACTCGCTCCTATCCGGATGACGGAAGACCCCTCGGGGCGATAACGACGCTACACGAACAGGTGTTCGGTGTCAACGAAGTCCTACCCTCTCGCGCCTTCTTTCCTCAGCACCATCTACTCGGTCTTCCCCAGCGCGAACCGCTCCATTACGTGATGACGCGCGCCGCGGGGGGTCAACTCACTTGAGAAGAGCGTAGCTGAGGGGACTGACACGGCCGGAGTGCCGGCCAGCCCGGAAGACGTCGCAGCCTGTGCAAGTGATTCCGGCGCAACCGCACGCGGACGTCGGGCTCGCACGAGCGTCACATGCGGGACGAACGGTCGCGTCGATGCCGCTACGCCGCATCTGAGGGCGGCGGCATCCGAAGCATCGGCCAGTCGCGCACACCGGCCGGTTTCGTCGGCAGCGACCGCCCAGAGCATTGATGCGCGACTGGCTCTGGGCATCGCACGCAATTCGCCGAAGTGGAGATCGAAGGGAGGCAGTTCGGCGCAGGCACTGGCGAACTCGTCAGCCAGTCGAGAGAGGCTCGTTTCGTCCATGTTGCCAAGGAACTTCAATGTCACATGCATCACATCGGACGCAACCCACTTCTCCCCCACCCAGCCCGGCTCAAGTCGCTGAACCGTCTCAGCGGCCGCAACAAGCCGCACCTTCGTCAATTCGGGGAGTTCGAGTGCGAGAAAGCACCTCAAGACCGATCACAATCCCAGAATCTCTCGCCGGACAAGGTCGAGGGCAACTGATGTCGCGCGTGCCCGGATCGCATACCTGTCCGCGGGGCCCATCTGTCTGGAAACCGCGGCAGTCCTTTGAGGCGTCGCCACGGCGAACCAGACAAGCCCGACGGGCTTGTCGGCAGTTCCACCCGTGGGCCCAGCCACGCCGGTGGTCGAGACGGCGATATCGGCTCCGAAACGCTCGCGCGCACCCTCGGCCATGGCTCGTGCAGCCTCCTCGCTCACGGCGCCAAACCGTGCAAGCAGGTCGGGCGAGACCCCGAGCAGTTCCGTCTTGGCGGCGTTTGAGTAAGCGACAACGCCACCGAGCAGCACTGAGGACGCCCCAGCGACGTCTGTGAGTCCTGAGGAGACCATGCCTCCCGTACACGACTCAGCGGTCGCCAGCGTCGTTGTGGCGGCGCGTGCGGCCTCGAGGACCGTCTCGGCGAGCGATCGCACCTCGTGTCGAGTAGCAGGACGTGCCGATCTCTCGAGCAACTGCGTCTCGGGCGGCCGCGAGTCCGTCCTCACCGGCACCCTCGTCGAGCAGCAGCACACGCACGTCGCCGGGGCGCGCGAGCACCGTGAGGCCGATGCCGGTGGAGGTGAGCAGCGCCCGCTGAGCGGCGATCTGGACGTCGGACTCAGGCATGCCGACCACGCCCAAGTCGATAGCCTCGGCCCGCGTGGGCGAGAATCGACCGAGCCACTCGGCCAACATCGGCCGCATCTCACGTGGCGGGCCTGGCAGAAGAACCAGGGTCCCTGCTGGTGTTGCGACAACTTGGCCTGCCGCGGTTCCCGAGGACGGCGTGAGGATCTCGGCTCCCGACAAGACCAGCGCCTGCTTGAAGAGCTGGTCGGCGGCCTCGGGTTCCGCATGGCGCGCCAGGAACCGGCCGAGGAACCGGGTGAGCGCCTCGTCCGCGACGAGGGGCTTGCCGAGCGCCAGCGACACGGCCTCTCGCGTGATGTCGTCGTGGGTGGGACCGAGGCCGCCCGTTGTGACGACCAGAGAATGCTCGCTTGTCAATCGTGCCAGTGCCGACGACAGCGTCCCAATGTCATCGCCGAGGCTGACCGCCTCGGCGACCCTGAAGCCGTAACGCTGCAGGTCGCGAGCGACTTCGGCTGTGTTGGTGTCGACCCGGAGTCCCTCAACCAGTTCTGAACCCACGGTGACGATTGCGGCCGATCTCGGTTCAGGCACTGCTCCGCACTTCCCTAGTCGGTGAGGTCTTCCATCTCTTGCTCGCGTTCGTCCTGCACGATGGCGCTGCTCTGAGCAAGGTCGGGCGCTCCCGACCACGGACCGATCAGGACGTCCTTGGCGTGTACGAAGTAGTCGACCATGGACACGATGGTCATCACGACCGCGGCGCCCATGACGGTCCAGGCGACGATCTGAGTCCAGACCACGATGTCCGTCCCGAGACTCCTCATGACCGCGCTGTCCTTGACGATGAAGAGCAGGATCGCGGCGATCTGCAGCACTGTCTTGAGCTTGCCGTAGCGCGACGCGGCGATCACGCTGCCCTCGGCGGAGGCGACCATGCGGAGCCCCGATACGATGAACTCCCGGGCGATGATGACGAACCCGATCCAGGCCGGCAGGACGTTCATCTCGATCAGCGCCAGCAGTGCCGCGGTGACGAGCAGCTTGTCTGCGAGCGGGTCGAGGAACTTCCCGAAGGTGGTCACCTCGTTACGCGACCGCGCAAGGTACCCGTCCACACCGTCCGTAGCGGCCAACACGCCGAACACCGCCGCAGCGATCCACGGTCGCAACTGGTAGTAGAGCGACGGTCCCTGGAACCACCGCGGCCAGTCCGCGAGCAAGACAAGAAGGAACACCGGGATCAGGATCATTCTGACCAGTGTGACCGTGTTTGCGGGATTGAGGTTTACGCCCGAGGCGTTCTCGCGTGGAGTGCTCATTGAACCTCACCTTGAAGGTCGTAGCCGATCGAATCGACAATGCGTACGAGGACGATTTGACCCGGTTCTCCTCGGTCGAGGAGCACAAGCCCGTCGATATCTGGCGCCTGACCGCGCCATCGTCCCACGGTAACACCCTCTTCCTCGTCAAATCCCTGCACGAGCACCTCGAGCACCTCGCCGATGTGATCGGAAGCAAGCTCCACGCTGATTGAGTCGGCTGCATCGCGGACGCGCTGCATGCGCGCTCTGCGCGTGCGAGCCGGTACTTGGTCCGGCAACTCCGCAGCCACCGTACCCTCCTCGGGTGAGTAGGCGAATACGCCGACATAGTCGAACCGCGCCTTCTCGAGGAAGTCGAGGAGGACCTTGAACTGCGCGGGCGTCTCGCCGGGATACCCGGCGATCAGCGTCGTCCTCAGCGCGACACCGGGGAGGGCGGCGCGAACGCGATCGATCAGGGCGAGGAAGTCCGCTGCGTCACCGCTCCGATGCATGCTGCGCAGAACCGGTGCCGAGGCGTGCTGGAGCGGCATGTCGAGATAGCGGACGACGTTGGGGTTCTCGGCGATCGCCGCGAGTAGGTCATCGGTGATCCCGTCGGGCTGCACGTACATAAGGCGCAGCCAGTCGACCCCGGGCACCGAGGCAACCTGACGGACGACATCGGCCAAGGTTTCTTGGCCGTCCAGATCCCGACCGTATGCCGTGATGTCCTGGCCGATCAGGACGATCTCGCGCGCGCCCAGTGCCACAAGTTCGCCCGCCTCCGCGACGATGTCCTCGAGGGGACGGCTCACGTAGGGACCCCGAATGGCGGGGATCGTGCAATACGAGCAGGTCCGATGACAGCCGTCAGCGATCTGAAGGTACGCGGTCGCGTCGCTCACCGTGCGGCTGGGCGCAGCGGCGTCCGGGAGTGCGACATGCCCGGTGAGCTGTTCGAGAACGCGCAGCAGTGAGTCTTCTTCGGCGACCGGGACGAAGGCACTGACCTCGGGCAGCAGTGTCGGGAGTTCGCCGCCATACCTCGCGGGCATGCAGCCGGCGACCACGACCTTCCGGGGCTGCGCATCCACCGACTCCCCCACAAGCTCGAGGATCGTGGCGATGGACTCCTCCGTGGCCTCGGAGATGAAGGAACACGTGTTCACGACCACGACATCGGCCGTCGCGGGGTCATCAGCGAGCGTGAATGCGGAGCCCGCGACGCGTGCGCGCATTCGGTCGGTGTCGACCTCGTTCTTGGGGCAGCCGAGCGTGACGAATGCGACCGTGGGTGACGTCGACACGCCGCGACTACCGGTAGTTGGTGTACTGGAGCGGGATACCGTAGTCCTGGTCCTTCAGAAACGCTATGACCGCCTGCAGCACGTCTCGCACCGGTGCAGAGACCCGCAGCTTGTCGCCCTCGATCTGCACCTTGCACTTGAACTTCTGGTCCTTGATGTCCTTGTTGATCTTGCGGGCCAGATCCGGCTCGATACCCATGACCAGGGTGCCGATGACCCGGACGGTACCACCTGAGGCCGTCTGCGGCGCTGCCCATGAGACGGACTTGAGATCGATCTGCCGCCGAACCAGCTTCGTGTTCAGCACGTCGATGACCTGCTTTGCGACGAAGTCACTGGGTGCGTGCAACGTGAAGGTCTTCTCGGCCTTGCTGAACTCGATGGTGGCGCCGGAGTCCTTGAGGTCGTAGCGCTGTATCAATTCCTTCTGGGTCTGCTGGAACGCGTTGTCCACCTCTTGCAGGTCGACCTCCGAGACCACGTCGAAACTGCTGTCTTTAGCCATGCCATCCTCCTGAATCCGTCGTCATTGAACGGGTGTTGTCTTCAAGGTGATAGTCGCGGGTTCGTCGGCCGGAAGCTTCACCTTGGCGCCGTCCTGCACAACCGTGACCGCTGACGGTTGAGCGATGACCAGCACCGCTGCCGATGTGAAGTCGAACTCCTTCGCCTGGCCGCCGGCAAGCGCGCCCCGGTAGAACGGCTTGCCGTCAACTGTGATCGTGACTTGTGAAGCCGAGTCGGCTGCGACGCTGACCTTCACGTGCGAGGGCGCCGCTGTCGGTGGTGCGCCCGGACCGGTCGGCTGGCCGGCCGCGGGAGTTGACGTGGTCGTGCCAGCTGGGATCGGCGACAGCGTGCTCGGCTTCGCAGTCAACCGAAGTGCCCACCCAGATCGCCGCCGCCAGCAGCCCAACTACGAGGACCGCGATCAGGCCGGCCTTCCACGGGACCGCATGCTGCTCTCCTCGAGGCGCGACAGCTTCGTCGTCCACCAGGTTGATGTCGTGGTAGCGTCCCGCGCCCGTCTCAGACCGATACATCGCCAGGAGCGGCACGGGATCAAGCTCGAGGAACTTGGCGTAGCTCGATACGTAGCCCCTCACATACCCTGGGTTTGGAAGCCGCGCATAGTCGCCCGCCTCGAGCGCCGCAAGGAGCTTCCCGCGAATGCGAGTGGACTCCTCGGCCTGCTCGAGAGAGATGCCGAGGGTCGTGCGTCGCTCTCGCAGTGTGTCGCCGAGTTGGCCCATCTGCTACGTGCCACCTTCCGCATCGTTGCGCTCGAACATCCGTAGAGCCTCCAGGTCCTCGACGTCTACAAGGACCTCACGCGGCTTGCTTCCGTCGGGAGGCCCGACGATGCCCTTCACCTCGAGCATATCCATGATACGTCCGGCGCGAGCGTAGCCGACCTTGAGACGTCTCTGCAGCATGGACGTCGAGCCAAGCCCGCTGGTAACCGTGATGTCGGCGGCTTCCCAGACCAGCGGGTCGTCGTCTCCGCCGTTGTCGACCCCTCCGCCGACGGAGGAGATCTTCAAGTGCAGGATCTCCTCGTGGTAGTCGGGCTCACCCTGCTTCTTGAGGTGCGCGACGACCGCTTCCAGCTCCTCCTCGGCAACGTAGCAGCCCTGAATCCGCTTGGGCTTCGGCCAAGCCGGCGTGGAGAAGAGCATGTCGCCGAGACCCACGAGCTTCTCGGCGCCCGGCTGGTCGAGAATGACGCGGCTGTCGATCGAGCTGGCCACATTGAAGGCGATCCGGTTGGTGATGTTGGCCTTGATGATGCCGGTGACGACGTTCGCCTCGGGGCGTTGCGTCGCGACGACGAGATGTATGCCTGCCGCACGCGCGAGCTGTGCGATTCGCACGACGGAGTCCTCGACCTCCTTGGCGGCCACCATCATGAGGTCGGCGAGTTCGTCGATGACGATGACCAGATACGGCAGTTCGACCGCGCCCTCCGGCCCCTTTCCGCTCTGCACCATGCCGTTGTACTGACCGATGTGCTTCGCGCCCGCGCCCTGCAGGACCTTCAGCCGTCGTCTCCATCTCCGAGACCGACCATGCGAGCGCACTCGCAGCCTCCTTCGGCTCGGTGACGACCGGCACGTAGAGGTGCGGGACGCTGTTGTACGCCGAGAGTTCGACGCGCTTGGGGTCGATGAGGATCAGCCGAACCTCGGCGGGGGTGGTCCGCATGAGTATCGACATGAGCATCGCGTTGATTGCGACCGACTTGCCCGATCCCGTCGTGCCGCCTATCAGGAGGTGCGGCATGGTGGCCAGATCGGCGAGTACCGGCGCCCCCGCGACATCCTTGCCGATTGCGAGCAGAAGCGGTCCTCCCTCGCCCGCAGGCGCCAGGACGTCGCCAAGAGTCACGGAGCTGCGACGGATGTTGGGCACCTCGATCCCGACGAGGGACTTGCCAGGGATCGGAGCCAGAATTCGCACCGTGGATGCGGCGAGCGAGAGTGCAAGGTCGTCGGCGAGGGCGGTGATGCGAGACAGCCGCACACCCTTCGCAATCTCGACCTCGAACAGCGTCACCGTCGGTCCTGCGACCCAGGCGACGACTCTGGCCGGGATATCGAACGTGGCGAGCGTGTCGGCGATCACCTGAGCCGTTGCGCGCTGTTCCGTGTCGCTGGCCTTGTGCTTTGAGGCGCTTTCACTCGTCTTCGCAAGCAGCCCGATCGCGGGGAGTTCGAAACCCTCCATCGCGCGGGGCGAGACAGTCTTTGTGATGGGAACGGTCTTGCGCGCGATCTCGGCATCGGCCTGGTCGGCTCGTGAACGGCGAGAGGACGCGGCGGCTGCAGCATCCTGCTGTGCGTCTCCCTGAGAGCCGGTCACATCGCTGAGGGGCACCGTCCGCGGTGCACGGTCACGAACGCGCGCGGCAGGCTCGTCGACGTCGGCCCGCCCGGAGATGCCGTCCCGCACGAGGTCCACGAGCGCCGTGATCGAGAGACCCGTCACGATCAGGCCCATCAGCATGAGCCCGCCGAGGAGCACGTAGCTGATCGTGACCCCGGCGATCGAAGAGAGCGCCCACGCCACCGAAGCGCCGAGGTATCCGCCGCGTGCCGTGAGGACTTGCGTATCCGAGAAGAAGGCCTGCTCGGGACTGGTCAGCGCAGCTATGGAGATGATCGACAGCACGACGATGCCGAGGCCAACCCCGGTGCGGCCCTCGTGGATCTCGGCGCGGACGAAGAAGCTGATCCCCCACACCAGAAGGACGATGGGAATCAGGTACGCTCCGATGCCGAACGCCAGCTTGAGCCCGGACGCGCCAGCGTCGGTAACGACGCCGGTGTGCCGACTCAGCACTGCGATAAGCAGAGCGACCCCGAGGAGCGACAGACTGACCCCGAGGATCTCCCTGCGCGACCGTTCGTCGATGACCGAAGGACGCGTGGACTTCGCAGCGGCCCGGCCCCCGGATCGGGCCGGCGTGCGCGGCGTGCTCGAACGAGAAGGACCGCTCTTCTTGCCAGTGGCCACGCTACCCCCTGCCGAATACGGTTGCACCCAACAGCATAACCGTGCCCAGGACTCCCGTGTACGCAGCGAACCAATACAGGCTGTGAGTCTTCACGAACTTCAGCAGCCCCCAGATGGCGGCATAGCCCGCCAGTCCGGCCGCCAGGAACCCGACGATCAGCGCCACCGGCGTACCCGGCAGATGAGACGTCCCGCCGAGAACATCCAGCGTGTCCTTGGCCGCGGCCAAGGCGATGATGGGGATTCCGAGCAGGAATGCGAACCGAGCGGCGTCCTCGCGGGACAGCCGGAAGAACATGCCGCCACTGATGGTGGACCCGGAGCGCGACAGTCCCGGAAGCACCGCCAGACCCTGCAGCAGTCCTATCACGGCAAGCTTCACTACTCCGAGACGCTCCGGGCCCTCGAGGGTCGAAGCACCCCTGTCGGCGAGTTCCGCGATGACCAAGAGAGCCGTCGTACCGAGGAATCCGAGAGACACAGCGATCATCGACTTGGAGAGCGGTTCGATGATGTCGCTCAGTGCCAAGGCGACCACAGCGCTCACGACCGTGGCGACGGCTATGAGCAGCACCAGCTTGCGGTCGCCAGTGCGCTCACGGTTGCTCGGCAGGAGCGACGACAGGAGCCGGACGACATCGGACCAGAAGTACGTCAACATCGCGATCAGGGTCGCAGCATGCAAGAACACCTCGAACGAGAGGTTCGGGTCGATGCCCATCAGCGCATAGGTGACGGCGAGGTGGCCGTCAGATGAGATGGGGAGGAATTCCGTCAGTCCTTGCACAATCCCGAGGATCGCCGCCTGGATGAGTGTCACGTACTAGACCTCCATGACGACGGGAATGATCATCGGACGACGGCGAGTGCGCTCCCACAGGAGCTGAGAGAGAGACTCTCGCACCGCATTCTTCACGACCGCTTGATCGGTGGCTCCCTCCTTGAAGGTCTTCGCGAGGGTCTTCGCAACCCGTTCGCGGGCCTCCTTGAGAAGCGCGTCGCCCTCCGGACCAAAGACCACACCACGCGTGATGAGCTCGGGCTCACCCATCGGCTTCCCGGTCTGGGCGTCGATTGCGATCACCACGGTGGCGATTCCGTCTTGTGCGAGCAGCTGGCGGTCTCGGAGGACCACGTTGCCTACGTCACCCACGCCGAGGCCATCAACGTAGACGACCCCGTGCTCCACGGGGGTGCCGACACGCGCGCCCTCGGCGTCGATCTCCAGGCAGGCGCCGTTCTCAAGGATGAAGATGTCCTCCTCGTACATGCCTACCTCCTCGGCGAGACCCGCATGGGCCGCGAGGTGGCGCGTTTCGCCGTGAATCGGCATGAAGTACGTGGGCTGGACGAGGTTGAGCATCAGCTTGAGTTCCTCGGAGGCGGCATGCCCGGAAACGTGGACGTGCGCATTGCCCTTGTGAATGACCTTCGCCCCGGCCTTGGCCAGCCGGTTCACCACTCTGCTGACCGCCTTCTCATTGCCCGGCACCGGCGTCGCGGCGATGACCACCGTATCGCCACGCTCGACCGACACCGTCTTGTGGTCACCGTTGGCCATGCGGGCGAGCGCCGAGAGGGGCTCCCCCTGGCTCCCGGTACACATCACGACGACCTTCTCGGGCGCAAGTCCGTGCGCATCGTAGGCATCGATGATGTCCTCGTCATCGATTCGCAGATAGCCGAGTTCGCGGGCGATCTTGGTGTTGGTGATCATCGAGCGGCCGGTGACCACTACCTTCCGTCCCGACGCAACGGCAGCATCACAGACCTGCTGAACGCGATGGATGTGGCTTGAGAAGGAGGCTGCTATCACGCGCTGCTCGGCGTGCTCGATGATGTGTCGCAGCGCCGGTCCGACCGAGGCCTCGGACTGCGTCATGCCCGGCGTCTCAGCGTTCGTGGAGTCCGACATCAGCAGGTCCACGCCGACCTTGCCGAACTTGGAGAGTGCACCGTAGTCGGTGAGGCGTGCGTCGATCGGTGTCTGATCGAGTTTGAAGTCCCCCGTGTGGACGATATTGCCCATAGGCGTCCGGATGAACATGCCGACCGCATCAGGAATCGAGTGGTTCACGGCAAAGAAGTCGAAGCCGAAGGGGCCGAGCGAGATGTGGCTACCGTCGTGCACCTCGCGCAGCTTGGTCTTCTTCAGTTTGTGCTCATCGAGTTTGCCCTGGATGAGGCCGAGCGTCAGTCGGGTCCCGAGCACGGGCACCGGCTTGCTCAGGGCTTTGAGCAAGTACGGCAGAGCCCCTGTATGGTCCTCGTGACCGTGGGTGATGACGATCGCGCGGAGCTTGTCCTGCCGCTTCACGATGTACGAGAAGTCCGGAAGGATGAGATCGACCCCCGGATGATCGTCGTCAGGGAACATGATTCCGGCGTCGATGACGACCATGTCGTCGCCAAACTCGATCACCGTCATGTTCTTGCCAATTTCTTCAAGCCCGCCGAGCGGGATAACGCGGAGTCGATTCTTCTTCTGAGGCATGCGGTTAGGCGGGCCTCCTTTCGACCGCTGTTGCGGTCATTGGGCGACGCATGGACGCGCCACGTATACGGGTCCTGCAACCGCCACCTTAGGAAGGCGACGGGTATCGATCATCATTCGTCGAACTCGTGGCGTCAGGTCGGTCGACTCCGCGATGGCGTCAGCCCAGCACTCCGACGTGTCGCATAACCCGGTCGAGTTCAGCGGTCTGAGCCTCGGACGCTTCTATCAGCGGAAGCCTGCAGCCGCCGACCGGGAATCCTTGAAGCTCGAGCGCCTTCTTCACCATGATCGGGTTGCTGGTGATGAAGAGCGTCTTCATCAGCGGCAGAAGCTCCAGGTGCAGACGAACCGCGCGCGTATGGTTGCCGGATGCCTGCGCATCGACGAGTTCCTTGAACTTCAGCCCGGCGACGTGACTGATCACGGATATGACGCCCGTGCCCCCCAGCCCCATCATCGGCAGCGTGAGTTCGTCATCGCCCGAGAAGACCTCGAAGCCCGCGGGTGCGCCATCAAGCACCGTGGCCGTCTGCGACAGATCGGAGTTCGCCTGCTTGAGCGCCACGATGTTCTCGACGTCGTTGGCGAGGCGCAGGATCGTCGCGGGCTCAAGGTTGATCACGCAGCGGCCCGGGATGTTGTAGAGCACGACCGGCAGGTCAACCGCTTCGGCAATCGCACGAAAATGCAGGTAGAGACCCTCTTGCGGGGGCTTGTTGTAGTACGGCACGACGGCCATGATCCCGTCGACGCCCAGACGCGCGACATCGCGCGCAAACTCCACGGAGTCGGCCGTGCAGTTGTCGCCCGCGTTCGCGATGATCGGAACGCGGCCGCCGACGGCCTCTATGACCGCCTTGAAGAGCTCGATCTTCTGCGGGTAGAACACCGTGGGCGACTCACCCGTGGTGCCACAGACGACGAGTGCATCGCTGCCCTCCTCGACCAACTTGACCGCAAGCTGCTGCGCGCGCGGGAGGTCGAGCTCGAGCTCTGGCGTGAACGGGGTTACCATAGCCGTTACCAAGCGGCCAAAACGGGGCGTGCTCATCGCGGTGTTTCCCCTCAGAAGTAGGCCCAATCGCTCGCGGGCCACAGATGCTGCTTACCCCGCCATTGTGTCACACAGAGCTGACACGCGCCCGCTTGGCGACGGTGCGTAACCAAGGCGTCAAGCACGGCGATGGTGTAGACCTACCTGGCCCCGAGCTCGAAGCCCTCGTGCAGGGCACGCACGGCGCGTCTCGGTCTGGTCGGCAGCGACGAGTACGGAAATCGTCGTATGAGAGTCGGCGGCTTGATACACATCGATGCCGGCAGCCGCCAGAAACTCGGCCATGCGGGCCATCACTCCCGGGACGCCGTGCATGCCGGCACCGACGAGGGTCACCTTCGTGAGACTGGTTCGCGCATCGTACGGCAGTCCGATGCGGTCGAGCACCTGAGGTGGCGCCCAGCAGCGCGTTGTCCTGGACGGTGAACACGAGTTCATCACCGATGGGCGTGAACATGTCGAGCGACACTCCGGCGTCCGCCATCAGTCGGTAGATTCGGGTCTGGGTGACCATGTGCTGCCCGGTGCCCTCCGGCGCGAAGAGCCGCACCCGTGATGCGCGCGATGCCGATGGTGTGGCTGACGGCCGTGGCGACGCGGTCCGGCCGGTATCCCGCGATGTCGGCAACCAACGTCCCGTTGTGGTCGGAGAAGGTCGACCGCACACGCAGAGCGATTCCGCTGTTCAGGGCGAGCTCAGCAGCGGGAGTGTGCACGACTCGGCTTCCCGCCTTCGCCATCTGGAAGAGTTCGTCGGCGCCGATCACCTCGATCACGCGCGAATCGTCGCAGGTGCGCGGGTCCGCGGTCATGACGCCGTCGACATCGGTGAAGATCACGACCTCCTCGGCGTTGAGGGCAACTCCGAGCGCACAGGCCGACGTGTCGCTTCCTCCGCGGCCGAGCGTGGTGATCCGGCCGTCCGCCGACATCCCCTGGAACCCGGCGACGACAGGAATGCGATCAGCGTCGATCGCGTCGAGCAATCCGCCCGGGAACACTTCGAGCACCGACGAGTTCGTCGGGACTCCGTCGGTGACGATTCCGGCCTCGGCCCCGGTGAACGCGGTCGCATCGAGCCCGCTCGCCCGCAGCTGGTGCGCGACCACGACCGCCGAGACGATCTCCCCGACACTCGCCAGCAGGTCGGTCTCGCGCTCCTCAGCAGGCAGCGTGTCGACGAGTCCCAGCAGCGTGTCGGTCGCGTAGGGCGCCCCATGCCGACCCATCGCCGAGACAACGACCACGGGTGCGCGCCCGCTCTCGACCACGTGCTCGCACGCGCGCAGCGAGTGCGGCTCTGCCGGTCTCGTCGGCCAGCGATGTGCCGCCGAACTTCATGACCACTATCGGCTTGCGCGCCGTGACGACCGGGATCGGCTGCGTCGGCGACACCGCCCTACTCCCCCATCATCTGGTCGAGTCCGATGATGAGCCCGCTCCTGGAGCCGACCTCGCGAACCGCAAGAACGACGCCGGGCATGAAGCTGCTGCGGTCGATGGTGTCGTGGCGGATCGAGAGCGTCTGCCCCTGACCGCCAAACAGCACCTCCTGGTGCGCAACGAGTCCCGGGAGACGGATCGAGTGCACGTGAACGCCCGATGCAACAGCTCCGCGGGCCCCTTCGAGCCCCGCAATCTCCGTCTCGCGACCTGGAGTCGGCGGGACAACGTCGCGCGCGGCGGCCACGAGTTCGGCCGTTCGCAGCGCGGTGCCGCTGGGAGCATCGGCCTTCTGATCGTGATGCAGTTCGATGATCTCGACGTTGGGAAGGTACCGCGCCGCACGCGCAGCGAAGTCCATCATCAACACGGCGCCGATCGCGAAGTTGGGTGCGAAGAACAACGCGGTGCCGGGTGTCGCAAGCGCTGCAACGCCCTCCAGTTGCGCCTCGGAAAGCCCGGTGGTGCCCACGACACAGTCAACGCCGCGCGCCAGCGCAATCTTCAGGTTGCCTTCGACCACGCTCGGGTGCGTGAAGTCGACCATGACGTCGGGGTGGATCGCGTCGATCGTCGTCGCAAGATCCGAACGGCACTCGATGACGGCGCCTTCGACGCCGGTATCGACAGTCGTGCCCGCGGCCCCCGGATCGACAGCAGCAACCACCTGCATGCCATCGGCGTGACTGACCGCACGGACTACCTCGCGTCCCATTCTGCCCGCTGCGCCGGAGACCAGTACGCGAATCATGCGCTCACCGCCCTTGACCGGCAGCGACTCCGACGCGGCGAACCGTGCGACCGCCTCCTCGTTGAAGGGCCCCACGATCGCGAGAGTCGTCGGGGCGCTCAGAACACGTTGCGCCACACGCTGGACGTCGCCCATCGTTACCGCGTTCAGGCGTTCGATGACGTCCTCCGCCGACAAGACCTCGGTATCAGTCACCTCGGAACGGCCCATGCGCACCATGCGCGTACGAGTGGCCTCGGTCGAGAGAACCAGGTGCCCCGCGGCCGACTCCTTGGCGCGGTCCAGCTCCTCTTGGGTCACGCCGTTTGCTGCGATGTCGGCGAACTCGGCCCTGATGAGCCCGAGCACCAACTCCGCGTTGTCCGGATTCGTCCCGACGTACACGCAGAACTCACCGGTGTCCTGGTGAAGCGACGGAAACGTCTGCACGGCGTACGCGAGCCCACGCTGTTCCCGAATCTCCTGGAACAGCCGAGAAGACATTCCGCCGCCCAGCACGTCGCTCATGATCTGCAGCGGGAACCTGTCAGGATCGCGCGAATCCATGGTGGCCACGCCCAAGCAGGATGTGCGCCTGCTCGGTGTCCCGCTCGACGCACGCTACCGGGTTCTGGCTCGCGGGCGGACGCAATCCGCGCGGCGTACGAGGGCCCCTCGGCATACCCACGAGGCAGCACTCCGAAAGCGCCACGAGCTCTTCATGGTTCACGTTCCCTGCCGCAGCGACCACGACGTTTCCGGTGATGAAATGCTTGCGCCGAAACTCGACCGCCGCCTCGTGCCCAAACGACCCGACCGTCTCGCGCGTACCGATGATCGGCAGTCCGATCGGATGTTCCGGCCAGAGCGCTGCCTCGAATATCTCGCCGACGAGATCCTCCGGGTTGTCCTCCATGCGACCGATCTCCTCGATCACGACCTTGCGCTCGCGCTCACACTCCTCGTCAGCGCACAACGAGTTGACCACCATGTCGCCGAGAAGCTCGAACGCCTTGGGGAGGTGCTCGTCGAGGAATCGCGCGTAGTACATCGTGTATTCCTTGGACGTGCCGGCGTTCAGCTCGGCGCCCATCCGGTCGAACTCCTCGGAGATGTCCTTGGCGGTGCGCGTCGGCGTGCCCTTGAACATCATGTGCTCCATGAAGTGGGACATTCCGGCCTCGGCCGGCGATTCGTCCCTGCTGCCGACGGCGAACCAGATTCCCAGCGTGATCGACCTAACCGAATCCATGTGTTCGGACACGACCGTGATGCCGTTATCGAGCACGGTCCTGTTATAGAGCATGCAGGCTCCCTCAACTTGATGGGCGGCAGCGTCAGGAAGCGCCGCCGACTGATGTGCGTACATGATAGCGCGCAGCCGCGTGATTCAGCGTCCAGGAGACGTCAGGACGCCAACAGCCGGAACCGCTAGTCGGTGCGCTTGGTGACCTCGATGAGGTGGTAGCCGAACTGCGTCTGCACGGGTCCGTGGACCACGCCGACTTCCTCGTTGAAGCAGACGTCGTTGAACTCCTTGACCATCTGCCCGGGTGAGAACTCGCCCAGCTCGCCACCGTTCGCACCGGAAGGACAGGTCGAGTTCTGGCGAGCCATCTCGGCGAAGTCGGCGCCCTCGGCGATCTGTTGCTTGATCTGCTCAGCCTGTTCGGCGGACGGGACAAGGATGTGCCTCGCGGTTGCTGTGGCCATGGGAAGCTCCTCTGTGGGTTCGACGGCGTTCACCAAGGATTGTAGTGCACGATCCGCGCAACGTGTTGCCGACGAGGTTCCCCCCGGAACCTTGAGGAGAATCTGAGTGATGCGCAGTCGAACTCGAGCCTGTCGAAGGTCGTTGCGAGCGAGGCTAGTCTGCCCTTCGGCGCGACGCGCGCCATCCCAAGAATGCAATCGTCGACCCGGCCACAACCACCACGAACAGAGCTAGTGCGGATATGGCCGCCGGCACGAGCTCTGCCGCTCTGGGCACTGCCTCCTGCATCTGAATCCCCCTCCGTTGCCCGTGCTTCTCGACGCCGAGATGGGCTGGGCGCGAAACCGTAGTACGTGCGCGCTGTCCAACGCCAACGGCATTCAACGTCGGAAGTCCGAACCCTGCTCACCCGGCGGGGTGAAGCTCCGCTGCACCGCGAGTCAAACAGCCACCGGAGGCGTCAGCCGCCCGTCACTTCCTTGAGTCTGAACGCGACGATACGGGTGATCAGGTCCGAGGGAAGCGGCTGGTCGAGCGGGAACTGGGCGGAACCCTTCCCTTTCCGATACGGCGCGAGCTCTTCCTTGAACGCCGTCATCGCACTCGGAACCGGATAGAAGCCGATATGTCCTGCATATCCGGCGAAGTGAACCAGATGCTTGCCGTTCATATCAAAGGTGGGGATGGCGTAGCTGATCGTCTCCGTTGCTTCGGGGGCCGCCGCCCTGATCAGCGACCGCATCTCTTGCAGTAGTCGCTGTGTGTCCGCGGGGAACTCAGCGATGTATTCATCGATGGTGCCGGCTGTCGATCGATTTGCCATGGAACGCTCCTACCTTCGACTGAGTGTTCTGATTCTAGCGCCGGTCACGCCCGGCGCAGACGGAATGCAGACCAAGTGGCATCCACGCTGACCAGGCCCAGCGGCCGGAGATCCATCTTCTCGGCAAGCGCCCAGACGCTGTCGCGATTCATATCCAGGCCAGCGGACTTCGAGCCCTTGCGGTAGAACACCCAGATCGCTGACTCGCGGTCGAGCGCGGCCACGGCGGCAGGCATCAGTTGCTCGAGTTCGGAGCGCGTGTTGACGAACAGGAACACCAGTCGCGCTTCGGCGGGCTCTACGAAGGTGACGTCGTCTGGAAGCCCCAACGACTCCACCACACCGGGGACACGATTCAGTACGGCGATCGGAGTGCCAGCCTTGATGTGCGCCTTCTCGGCGACGGTCTTCTCGGTCACGAGGACTCCAGCCATGAACGGCGGCGAATCCCGACCACGGGTCGCCGCGCCTACGTCGAAGGAACTGCGGTCGCTGCTACATGTCAGTCTACCCATCCCACTGCCTCGCAGAATGGGGCATAGGTCGGAAGTGGAACACGGACCGACTGGCGACGCTAGCTGATCGAATTCAGAAGACGCCGCAGCCGGCCGATGTCGAAATCCGCAACGTAGAGCACGGCCAACACCCCCTCGACCACCAAGACTGGGAGAAGCATGAACACGATGCTGACCCCAACAAGGGCCTCAGTCGAAACCAGCTCGACGACCCGACTTGGACTGCTCCACACGCGCTCGATCCCCGGGACCCTGGTTGCCGCCGTGAAGGTGAGGATCAGTGCCGCGAGCATCGTTCCCGCGCTCAATGCAACCGGACCCCATAGCCGCACGGTCTGCACCCGTCGGATGGCTGCCTGCAGGTTCTCACGATTCAGCGCGAGGCCACGCCTTCCGTAGTGGGCGTCATACCACTCACGGAGCGTGGCGTCGCTCACGAGAACATCGCGCCGCACCCGGTCCCGCGAATCGACCACGGCAACTGCGAGCACCACGATGGTCAACAGTGTCATCAGTATTGCGCCCACGAACCTGCTCTCGCTTCATCTCGAAAACCGTCGAACCCTGGTCGTACTACCGCATCAGCGCCGCAAGTTTGCGGAGGGTGTTGCAGTTGCGGACGGTGGCGTCCGCGTAGAGGTCGTCCCGATCAACTCTCCCTCCCTCCGCCCCCCCCCCCCCCCCCCTGCCGCGCAGCAGTGCGACGTATGTCATCCGAACCTCCTCGAAGAGCGCATGCGATTCGATCGGCGTCGCCCTTCGTGCTCCTCATTCTCCACCGCGACCTGACCGAGTCGGCGCTCAATCGTCTTGAAGCTGCTGTTCATGCTCTCCGGTCGAGCTGGGATTGGCTTCGCAGTACGACTCGTACTCATCCCTCTTCTCGGCCCAATCGAGATACGCGTTCAACCGTTCGTTCTCGGCGGCTATGCACTCAATGTACGCCGACAGATCGGACAGCCTCTCCACGAACCACTTGAACCCGGTCTTGCCGCTAAGGGTCAGACGCATCGCTTCGATGAAGGTCAGTGCCTCCGACTTCGAATACTCAGTCATCTGCGTCCGTCCCATCCGCGATCGTTGTGCCCCATGCTAGACCGCGTAACAGTCTAGCGGGTGATGGGCGACGATGGCCCCTAACCGTGTCCGAACAACGACGCGATCCACACAGCCGCCAACAGCGCCAGCCCGAGCCAAACAGCGACGACAACGAAAGCGGCGGTCCGATTCACCGGGCCGGCCTCGCCCATGCTCATGTCGGCACGAGCGCGGCAGTCACGCATGACTTCGGGTGGTACCAGCTTGATCGCGATCCACAGCCCGAGTGGAAGCAATAACAGGTCGTCGAGGTAGCCGAGAACAGGGATGAAGTCGGGAATGAGGTCGATCGGGCTCAACGCGTACGCGACGACCGCACCCGTGAGCAGCTTTGCGAACCAGGGAGTCCGCGGATCACGCACGACCAGGTAGAGTGCGAAGGTCTCAGACTTGAGCCGTCGAGCCCGCTCCCTCAGGTTGCCGACTATCGCTACCATCCTCTCAAGATCCGCGGTGAGCTACGACCGAATGGCACCAGAGGCACGATGTAGATGATTGCGAGCACGGCCGTCATCGCGAACACCGACGACATAGTCTCACCTCCGCATCCGGGGTACACCTAGGAAGTCGGCACGCCTAGCGCTTGCGGAAGGCTTCCGGCCCACGAACGAATCGCATCCCAGTCGCGGGCATCGCTTGGCGGCATGTTGCGCATAGCGGGGTTGTTGTCCGGGAAGCGCAAGAGCGTGGGGTCATGACGGCCCCCGAACACAGCCACGGATACCGGTGAGAGCCACTCGTGCTTTGCCAGGTACTTGTCGACAGGCCCCCGAGCGCTCGCCATCTCTTCGGGTGTGTCATTGAATGGCCCCAGAGCGAAGAGTGCGATTGGCACACTCGCGAGCGCTTGACGATGGCGCGAGAGGAAGCGCTTGGCGTCACGATGCAGCATGAAGTAGTACAGAGCGCTTCCGAGAACAACTGCCGAGTAGCCCGTCAGATCTCGAACCTCGTCAGCCGGTCGCACTTCGGCCTCGATGCCCCGCTCAGAGAGAGTCTTGCCGACACACTCAGCGACCTCCCGCGTCGCTCCGTACTTGGTCGCGTATGAGACGAGGATCATAGTCATCGCGAATCCTTCCTAGCGACAGCCGCTGAACCGTCACGTCGCTGAACGGCAGTTCTGATACACCATGCCGTTGTCGTAACGGCGCCCACCGCATGTGACGCGGATTTCCACGGGGCCGATCTCCTCAACGGCCGTACGGACGGCCTCGAATATCAGTCGTGAGTCCTCAAACCCGGCGAAGAACTCCTCAAGCGTCACGGCACTCCCTCCTACTCCGCCGGGTTCCAGTACCGGCCACAAACGCCGCAGTGCGGGAGATGGACGCAGAGAAGAGACCCGCACTCCGGGCAGGCCCACTTGGCCTTCTCGGCGGTCACGAACGCCTCCGTGCCGACTTCCTGTATGCGGAGGAGGTTCTCAATCATGCTCATGCCGTACTTGGTGCGGTATCGCTTGTCGAGCTGCCGCAGTCGGCCGCACGGGAAGCTGTCGCAGTCGACGCAGAACGAGCTGGTGCCGCTCGCGATGGTGTCGCATGTCTTGATCTTGCACGTCACACAGTACCGCGGCTTGGCGAGGTCCTCTCCGTTGCACCCGGGGCATCGGTTCTTGTCCCTGAGGTGGGCTCGGCAGAGCCCGCAGTCCATGCCACAGGGGGCGATCAGTTCGACAGTCAGCGACTCGGGCAGGACCTTCGGCACTGCACGCACGGTCCCTCCTCTCGACAACCAAACCAACGCGCACTGTCAGCGGGCCGTTCGTCAGCCCCTGACAGCGGGTAAAGGCTACTCGTTACCCTAGCGGAGACCGAGAGGGAGCGAAACGGATGTCCAACGTCGTTGATTTCGTGAACGTATCTACTGTTGGTCTGGAGTCCTCGCCCGTAGCAGACGCACTGGCCGGTCTGCGGGCAAATGAGGCGCGATACTTCATGAACAAGTACAAGCACGAGTTCACAGTCACGCCAGCTAGCGACAGTCCAGACACGCTGGACTACGTGAACCGAATCCTCAAAGAAGAACGTGACATCGAGTTTGCCGCCAAACCCCTTGAGACGTCGCGCTTTCAGGTGGAGGGCCTCAGGATCGCCTACGTGTTCTATGAGGACGGTCTTTCGGTCAATGTCATGTACTCGATTGACGACCCCAAGAAGAGAGCTGTGGGCTTCAAACTGTCAGATGGGATGGAAGTGCCGAGCGAGCTGGAGGGGAAGTTCAAGTTCGCCAGGCAGAAGTCCAAGCTGGCCGGGACGATTCGCGGTTCGTTCTTTGTGATCAAGGGCGAGTACTAGAGGCCCAGCACACGAGGCGCTTGGCCAGCCGAGGCGTGTCCAGCGGCTCGGAGAGCATCAGTTCGGTCTTCGGGATTAGCCCGAAACACCGGTGCTCGTCCGCAACAGACTACCGCACGATTGTTCGTAAGAAGGGAATGCCGAATGCCTCAGTACGGAATGATTGTCTACTCGCCGGCACCTGCGGATCCTATGGCCCTCACAGCCGAGTACCTGGAGCTGCTCGACAGCTACCCCGCACAGGCCAAGGCGCTGCGCGGCAAGGTGCTTGGCGGCACGTACTTTCCCAAACAGCGCGGATTCGCCTTGGACCCGAGTACGACGGCGATGGCCGTACAAGGGGACATGGTACGGAGTGGAACACTTGTGGAGTCAGATCTGGTGGTCTCCGCGTTCTACGTGGTGGCTGCACCGAACATCGACGTGGCCGTGCAGATCGCCAAGCTGCATCCCGCCACTCGTGATGGTGGCGTCGAGGTCAGACCGCTGTTCGTTCCTGCCGGTCAGGTGCAGGACGACTACGCGGATTAGCACGTGTCCGGCGCACGGCAAGTACGCCCGTCGAGGTTCCGCCTGGCAGAGCGCGTTTGGTATCGGCCCGCCCAATGCGCCCGTCAGTCATTGCGAGGCGAGATCCGAGCGCGGATTCCCGCATCCACGTCGTGGAGGAGCGTCTCCCACCTACTCTTCCCCGGTTGGCGGGCCGGCATGTGCAGCAAGACCTCGCGTGCATCCGTGGGGGCGTGCTCGATCGCCCAGCGGACTTCTGCGTCACCGACGCTTGAATCGCCGCCATGATCAAGCTCTAGCGCCAATGCGGCATAGGCGGCCGGACCTACGATGTGCTTCGTCTGCTGAACATCGGCCAACGGATGGGTGTACGCGCTCGCCGCGGCGAGACCCGCGGCGCGGGCTGCAGCGGCCGCAGCGGGATCGCCTACCTCGCGTGCAGCCGCATTCGCCGCTACGGCGAGTGAGCGCAATCGAGCCGCGCGCTTCCCGCCGTCGGCGAACTCGCGGATCCCTTCAATCGCCGCACGTGGCCGAGAATCCGAAGCTGCACATGCCTCGAATACCGGCAGCGCTCTCTCAGCGCAATCAGCGGTCCAGCCTCCAATAGCCCTGAGTGAGTCGAGGGTCAGCGCGAAGTACTCTGGCCTCACCGTCCATCATCCTTCTCCTCAGTCTGGCGCCTGACCTCAGGATAGCGCTCACCACGCCCACACGATGCGGTTGTCGGCGCTCGCCTTGCACGCCCGCACGCTCTTGATTGCCAGAAGTCGACCAGCAGCGCCTGGAAGCGCAGGTGTCGGCCGATGAGGGGCCCACACAGGTCTGAGCGTCAGCCATACAATGTGAACCTGACATCAGTACCTACGTGTGAAGTGAGGCGCCATGTCCCCGGACTTCGATTCGGTCATGCGCGAGCTGGAATCGCTCGGCACCCCCCATACCAAGAAGAGCTACCTCTCCAGGGGAGTCAGGGAGCCGCTCTTCGGAGTCGCGACAGGGGCAATGAAGCCGCTCAAGAAGCAGATTGGCGTGGATCAGAAGCTCGCGGAGGAGTTGTGGGAGACCGGCAACTACGACGCGATGTACTTCGCCGGGATGATCGCAGATGTTCGCGTAATGAACGAGGCCGATTTTGACCGCTGGATGGATGACGCCTATTGCCCGATGCTCTCGGACTTCGTGGTTGCGGTGACGCTTGCTGAGTCCGACTTGGCCCAGAAGGTGGCAAGCCAGTGGATCCACGGCGATGAAGAGAACAGGGCGTCAGCCGGCTGGGCGTGCTACGAATGGCTGCTGGGCTGGCGGCCGGATAGCTACTTCGACACTGAGACCGTGCAGGGGCTGCTAGAACTCGCTGCTGACACCATCCACGAGGCATCACCCCGACTGAAGCGCGCCATGAACAGCTTCATCGTCGCAGTTGGCGTGTCGTATCAGCCGCTGCATGACGAGGCGCTCAGCACCGCTGAGGACGTAGGCGTGGTGGAGGTGGTCTCGAACGGCGAAGTCAAGCCTCTGGCGCAGTGCCGCCGAACAGATTCGCAAGGCTGCCGAGAAGGGCCGGATCGGCTTCAAGCGCCGTGCTGTGCGGTGCTGACAGCAGGTGGCGCGTAGGCGCCAGGGGCCGACGTCGCGCCAAGACAGCGGATCCTTCGACCGCTCCCCCGGACTCCCGTCCAACACTGTCGGTGCATAGGCCGCGCTCACGTTGCTCGGTTGCTGGAGCTGCGCGAACTCCTCGCGGCGTATCCGGCTTGCGTCGCCACTACTCTGTGCTACTATGTACCAGTAGCTAGTAATGCTCAGTAGCCAGAGGTGGTGCTACGTGCGTAAGCAGATGACAGAGATGCTCAAAGGAACGTTGGAGGGCATGGTCCTCGCGATCCTGTCTGGACAACCCGCGTACGGCTACGAGATCACGGCACGGTTCCGGAAGATGGGCTTCTCGGACATTGCCGAGGGTACCGTCTACGCGCTGCTCGTCAGAATCGAGCAGAGAGGGCTCGTGGACGTGGAGAAGCACCCTTCCGAGAAGGGACCGCCGCGCAAGGTCTACGCGCTCAACGCTCGCGGGACGAGAGTATCTCGACGAGTTCTGGAGCACATGGCGCTTCCTCGCGAGCCAACTCGAACAACTTCACGAAGGAGAGGACTAATCATGGCCAATTGGATCGAAGCCGTCACCGGGTCGCTCGAGCAGAAGAAGCAGTACAAGCTCTACAAGGCGCGCATCGACGCGCTTCCCGAGCCGTACGGCACTGCCGCGAAGGCGCTGCAGAGGTACTTCATGTACTACGGCGGCTTCACGGACGGAGAAACCCTCATGACGATGATGGGCGACCATGTCGAGCTCTGGGAGCGCGCGGCCGTGGACGGCACGCCGGTGCGCGATATCGTCGGTGAGGACCCGGTCGAGTTCGCCGAGACGTTCGCCCAGGCCTACAACGGCACGCAATGGATCGACAAGGAACGCGCGCGCCTGACCAAGTCGATCGAGGACGCGGAGCGAGGCGCGCAGCAATGACCACGGAAGCGGCTGTCCGGGTGAAGGGTCTTGAGAAGTCCTACGGGGACCTACACGTTCTGCGCGGCGTGGATTTCGACGTGGCGGGGGGCAGCATCTTCGCTCTGCTCGGCTCAAACGGGGCCGGCAAGACCACGGTCGTCAATGTCTTGGCGACGCTGCTCAAAGCCGATGCTGGAACCGTCACCGTCAACGGCTTCAATGTAGCCACGCAGGCTGCAAACGTGCGGCAGTCCATCAGCCTCACTGGCCAGTTCGCGGCCGTCGACGAAGTACTCAGCGGGCGTGAGAACCTCGTGATGGTCGCGCGTCTGAGACACCTGAACCACCCCGAGACCATCGCGGATGACCTGCTGGATCGCTTCTCGCTGAGCGACGCGGCCACGCGGAAGGTGTCGACCTACTCGGGCGGAATGCGTCGCCGCCTCGACATCGCGATGAGCCTGATCGGGAACCCGCCGGTCATCTTCCTCGACGAGCCGACGACGGGACTCGATCCCCAGGCGCGCATCGAGGTGTGGCAGACCGTCAAGGGGCTCGCCGAGAGCGGCACGTCGGTGCTGCTCACGACGCAGGATCTGGACGAGGCCGAACAACTCGCCGACCGGATCGCGATTCTCCACGAGGGCCGGATCATCGTGAACGGCACCCTCGGCGAACTCAAGCTACTGCTCCCGCCCGCCAAGATCGAGTACGTAGAGAAGCAACCGACCCTCGAGGATGTCTTCCTCGCAATCGTCGGTGACGATCGCAAGGACGGCAACGCCGGCAATAGCGCTGTATCGGCACAAACAAGCAGGGAACAGTGATGAACACTCACTTCTTCGGCGACACCGCGGTCCTAACGGGACGATCCCTGAAGCACATCACACGCAGCCTGGACACCATCATCACGACCACGATCATGCCGATCATGTTCATGTTGCTGTTCGTCTTTGTGTTCGGTGGTGCGATCGACACGGGGACGGATTCGTATGTGACCTACCTGCTGCCCGGAATCCTCCTGATCACGGTCGCTTCGGGCGTCTCCTACACCGCATACCGGCTCTTCCTCGATATGCAGAGCGGAATCTTCGAGCGCTTTCACTCCATGCCAATCGCGCGGTCCTCCGTTCTGTGGGCGCACGTGCTGACCTCGTTGGTCGCCATTCTGATGTCGCTCGTGGTCGTCGTGCTCGTTGCCCTGCTCATGGGCTTTCGTTCGGGGGCGGACCTGCTGGCGTGGCTTGCAGTCGCCGGCATCCTGATCCTGTTCACGCTGGCGTTGACGTGGCTGGCTGTGATCCCCGGCCTCACGGCCAAGAGCGTGGACGGCGCGAGCGCGTTCTCATACCCGCTCATCTTCCTGCCCTTCATCAGCTCGGCTTTCGTGCCCACCGAGACCATGCCCGGACCTGTGCGCGCATTCGCCGAGAACCAGCCGGTAACGTCCATCGTCAACGCGATCCGCGACCTGCTCACTCAGCAGCCTGTAGGCACCGACATCTGGGTCGCCCTCGCCTGGTGCGTCGGGCTGCTCATCGTCTCGTACCTCGTTGCCATGGTCATCTACCGTCGCAAGATCTCCTAGGGGGGCGTTCAGACAACGCGCGGAGTCGGGCGCGCTCCAGCGGCAGTGTCCCGGAATGAACGCCCAGGTGGGAGCATGGACCGAGAGCGATGCGCTCTCCTAGCAGTCGAACACCGACCAGCAGATGGGGTTGCGCAACCGCTGGTCATCCAGCACGAGATCGCGAATCGCCTCCGGCAGTTGTTCGCGCTGCCAGCGGCACTTCGCGGTCGGCGCGTTCTTAGGCAAAGCGTGGTCAATCGGGAAGACCGTCAGCGAGGGTCGCGGGCGAGCCGAGGACTGAGCTTCCCGCCGGACACCCGCTCCACGCGCCGGTCAGAATCGTTGCACCTCACCAGGCTCAGGACGTAAGGGCGATCCACTGCCGCAGGACATCACGGAATGCGTCGAGCTTGTCATCGACCTCGCTCTGGGTCCTGAACGTGACACTCGCCCGATCGACCGCTGCCCACGTCAATAGGCCGGTGGGATCCACCACCTCGAACTGTTTGGCGTCCGGATTCACCTTGGCACCAGCGTGCAGGACGACTTGGATGCGATCCGGGTAGTGCAGATTGAAGGTCGCGAAATGGTCGTCGATGTAGAAGCTCGGAGCGTTCCACTTGATGCCCTCATTGATGCGCGCGTCGATGCCGAGGATTGCCGAGCGCAGCGTCTCAACCTGCGCGGCCATCGGATGCTCGAGCGCGCCCATGTAGGCATCGACTTCAGCGGATCGCGGCATACTACTCCCCCTCCGACGCCACTCGCGGCGCCTGTCAGCCCAGCGCGTCGTGCACTGGCGGGCATCGCACGCTCTTCCGTTCGCCGATTCTACCCTGCAGCCATCAGCTCGACGCGCCCTTCAGCCGACCGGTGTGCTCCTAATCGGATAGAGCACTTCGAATTGCTCACAGACGACCGGCATGTCGGACGCAGGCTCCAGCCCGAAGCGTGCAAGTTCACGCGTGAAGTAGTCCCAGTGCACTCGCCGCCAGTATGCGAGAGTGCGATCGCCTTCACCTTCGAGGTATGCGAAGCCCTCATCGACCTCGTCGAATGGGATGACGTGCACCTCGGTCGTGACGATCACGCAGCGGCCCACGCCCGAACCGTCTGTCACGATGCTGTACTCACCGATCTGCGGAATCGCCTCGCCCTCGCGCTCATAGGTCCACAGCGCACCCGTGGTCGCGCGTTTGGGTCCATCGAGCACATAGCGAAGCAGCCGATCACCCTGCACGCCGCCCGTAGCCGAACTGCCAGGATGTGTAACTCGCTGTGGCAGCCTTAGCTGCTGACGCAAGCCCGGAGTTCAGGTAGTCGCGCCACAGTCGCTCACACGAATCGATCACCGGGCTCCCCCGCCGTCATCCGACCGGGCGATAGCTCACGTACACCGTGCCATTGTCGAAGCGACGCTGGTCGACGAGCTCCAAATCGATCCGGATTCCATCTGGCAGACAGCGCGTGCCCCCACCCACGACGACAGGCACGACAAACAGCTGATACTCATCGACCAGACCCGCCGAGATGGCCTGACCCGCCAGGGTCGGTCCACCGATCGAGATGTCACCCACGAGCTCGTCCTTCATCCGTCGGACGGCATCGGGCTCAAACGCGCGCTCGATCCGGGTACGAGCGGCGCGCACCGAGTCAAGGGTGGTCGAGTAGACGACCTTGTCAGATGCGCGCCACAGCTCGCCGAACTCCTCGATGTAGGCAGGCTCATCGCCGTGGGTGCCGAGTGTCTCCCATGCCGACATCACCTCATACATGCGTCTGCCGAGTAGGTTTGTGCCGATTGGGCGCTGCAGCTGGTTGGCGAAGGTGTGCACTGACTCGTCAGGCTCCGCCCAATCGAACTTGCCAGCCGCATCTGCGACGTAGCCATCAAGAGACTGAATCGCCGCGTAGATCAGACGACCCATCGAGTCCCCCTCCCATTCCATCAGTGCGGACAACGTTGTTGCGCACAAGCCGACCCGCACGCTCGTTCGGACCAGTCTACCTTCCGCCGCGCTGCTCGATGCCCCTGCCGCCGCCTTCCGAAATCCGAGGCACCTCCAGCTAGTCGCCGCCGATCGTCCCAACCTGGAGTTGCCCGACGGGCTCGTAGGTGGCGATGATCACTCCCGTTGTCGAGGACTTGGAGTCGGTGAGCCGCAGGCTCCTCGGCTGGGTTCCCGCCGCGAAGAGGCGCTTGCCGGTGCCTACAGTGACCGGGAACGTCCACACAAGCATTCGATCAATCAGGTCATGCGCAAGGAGAGTCTGGATGAGGTCGCCGCTTCCGTGGACCCACAGGTCGGGTCCTTCCCGCTCCTTGAGCTGTTGGAGCTGGGGCACCACGTCTCCTGTGATGAGCCTGGAGTTCTGCCAAGGCAGTTCGATCGAGTGGCGTGACACGACGTACTTGATCGTACGGTTGAACGGCACGGCCACGTCTTGATCGACTGTCGCGGTGGGCCAATACGACGCGAAGATGTCGTACGTACGGCGTCCGAGCAGCAGCTCGAAGGGCTGGTCCATGATCGCGCCCATGGCTCTGCCCGCCACCTCATCCCAGAAATCGACCCCCGCGGTCCATCCCCCGTACGCGAAGCCGTCCGATGGGTCCTCTTCGGGCCCGCCCGGTGCCTGCATCACACCGTCGAGCGTAACGAACGTCGTGGTGATGATTCTGCGCATGCGAACTCCCTAGACCGAAGACCGGTGTCAGCTAGGTATTACCCGATTCGCTTCGGGCTTCGGGAGTGGGGATAGGGTTCTTGCGAATGTCATCCATCCAGCAACAACGCGATCAGGTGAGTGTCAATCGGATCGCCGTCGCGCACTATTGCCCGCCGGCACACGCCCTCACGCTCGAAACCGTGTCGCTCGTAGAAGTCGAGCGCACGTGTATTGGTCGCCCATACGAAACCTTGGATTCGCGTGATGCCGTGTTCCCCCGCCCATGCGACCAACGCCTCGATCAGAGCGCCGCCAACCCCCCGACTGCGCCAGTGCTTGTCGACCGACACACCGAATGTGCCGACGTGTGACTCCTCGGGTAGCAGCTCGCCAACGAGGCCGATCAGGCCCACGACGCTCCCGTCGGCCTCGGCCAACAGCAGTGTGCTGTTGGAGCCGGACGAGTGTGCCGAGATGAACTCGACCTCGTCGTCGAGGGACGGAATCGGACGACGGAAGATTCCGGGAAGGTCCTCCGAGAACAATCGCGTCGCGTACTGCCGCAGTGGTTCCGCATCGTCTGCGGTCGCTTCGCGAATGACTATTGACTGAGGAGACTCCGGGAATGCGTTGCGTTCAGTCCTCGATGACATCCAGACCCTGCTCTTTCAACGCTACCAGGCGATCCAGCACTGCCTCAGCATAACGCGCCCGCTGCGTCGGCTCGAAGCAATCGCTCGATGCCGCCCACACAACGGTCTACGCCCCCTAGATGGCCCCTTGGGAGGCGCGCTTGGCAAACCAGCCGCAGACCAGGGCCGCTTGGAAGAACTGAACCGGCTTGTCGAAGCCCCCAGCCTCAATGATCGACGCGGTTGCACCCGGCGGCAGAATCGCAACGTCCTTGGCGTAGCCGGACTTCATTCGGTCAAGCCCTTCAGTGGAGACGGCGGACGCGTCCATCACCCCGTGCCATACGGCGAGCAGCGCGCCATAGTCCTCTGACTCCACGTCAGCCGACAGATCCGCGTTCACAACAATCCCGCCCGGCACGAGTCTGTCTGCAATCCGCCTGAAGAAGTCCGAGCGAGCTTGTGGGTCCAGGATGAATTGAGAGACCAAGAAGCATGTCGCCGCATCATGCAGCTCTTCGACCGGCAGCGACTCAAGGTATCCCTCATGGAAGCTACACCGCGAGGATAGGCCAACCTCGTCAACTCGCTTGCGGCACGCATCGAGCATCGCGCCTGACGGCTCCACCGCAGTAAAGCGCCATCCTGGAAACACGCCTGCCAGGTGGATCAATTCCGCCCCAGTGCCGGCCCCAACACAGAGAATCCGTGCTTCCCGTGGCAGCCCAGCAAGAATGGACTCCAGGAGGAAGTACAGTGCGTTGTTGATAGGCGCCATGCGAGCCAATTTGCTGTCGTAGCCCGATGCCATCCGGTCAAAGACATCTCGAAGTTCTTCGTCGTTCACTCCACTCCCGTCTACGATCGTGCCGTCGAGTCCCCGACTGAAGTCCCCCTTGGCATCCGCGCGGCACAATCCTTGAGCGTGAGCAGCGCGAATCCTGCGCGTCAGCTCCATGCGCCGGTCAAGTGAGCGGCAACTTCGGCTCCGAGCTGGCAGCGCGCTGTCCGAAGTGCCCCTGTATGTTCAGCGCTGTGTTGGCGACAAACAACAACAGGAAGCACGCCCACCCGGCGCGCCAGAGATCCCAGAGAGGCCACCACAGGAACATCTGCGCCCAGAAGTAGAGTGCGACGTAGGGCACGAACACACTCCATTTGATGGGAGTGCGCCACTCGATTCGACGCCACAGGTCGACAGCGGCGCCCAGCGCCGCCCACGACGCGAGTAGAAGTGGTCCGACATACAGCCTCCAGGACTGTCCGCCGAGTAGCATCCAGACGCCGAGCGGTAGTCCAAGCCCCGAGAAGGCATATGCGACCCAACCATGTCGCTCCGCCAACTGGGGTCGCCATCGACGCGCGGCGAAGTACGCAAACAGCATGGCCTGCGATGCCAGTCCGAAGGCGGCGAAGGCAGCCGTCGCTGTGTCCAGTCCGACCACTCACTCCCCCTTGGCTGCCGGTTGACCCGGTGAAACCCCGGTCGCACGTTACCTGTCGCCAATATGCTGAGGCGGGGCAGCTCCGAGGAGAGTCTACCCTCTCGCCGTCAGCTCTACCGTTGTCGGCCGCTCCGCGCGGTCTCAGCTACCACCCTCCAAGCTTCAAGCTTCGCATCGAACGACAGGGCAGCATTCGCCGGACTTGTAGACGGCAGACGCCTCAGTACGACGCGACCGTGGCACAACTGATGGCCGATGTGCCGCTTGAAAGCCGACTCCGCCTTGGCGCCATTGAAGAAGATGTGCGTTACGTGCGGATGCGAATCCAAGAAGCCAGGAATGTCGTTGGCGACCTCTGTGTCGGCTTCGATCGCTGAGTCGAGACTGCCCTCGCGATCGGCCGAAGCAAGCACGTCCCACAGCGCCACATGGGAGCGGACAACAAGCTCGATGCGCGCCGGATAGTCGAGCGCAGCCGCGCCGCCGAAGAGTGATTCCATCACCGGCCAGAACGCGTTGCGTGGGTGCGCGTAGTACTGTTGCGCGACGATGGAGGCCTCGCCGGGAACACTGCCGAGTATCAGCACTCGGGCGTCTGCACGTCCAACCGGCTCGAAGCACTGCGCCAATGGAATCCCCCCGGCGATGTAGCCGACGTTGATGCGAATGAGCCGCGGCCCACACCCGATAATCACTCGATGCGGGCCCTCAGCAGAGCCTTGAACGCACTAGCTCGCTGCGGCCTCGGCGCATCTCTTCCGAAGTGTAGCGCGTGGTCGTCCTGCCGGAAGCGCTAGTTGGGCGGCTCAGGGGTGCGGCTTGGCCGACGGCCGACGTTTGACTGCCAACAGACGCTCAACGTCGCGAAGCACGTCATCGCTGTCGACGTCCAGAAGGAGCCACTTGCCGTCGTGATAGGTTGTTGCGTCGACGTATTCCTGCCTAGAGTTGGGTGTGAGGTCCGCCAGGACGCCCTCAGCCTTCGCGCGTTCTGCGGCGCCGAATACGATCAGCACGTTCATACGGCCACGCTCGGGAATGAGCGTGCAGAACGACCTAGACTTCTTGAAGCGCAGTGACCAGCCATGCGTGGATCCGCCGTACAGCCACTCGCCCTCAAACACACCAGGGTAGGTGGCGTCGATGAAGCGGAGGAGCTGCGACCATCGCGCGGTGTTCTCGCAGCCGATGAAGTCCGCCACCAATTCTTCCGTCGGCCGCCGCGATGCGTCTGTCAGCCTCTCTCGCTCGCTCATCAACGTGCCCTTCCATCACCGCGCCATAAGCGCGAACACGCCCCAGCCCAGGTACTCACGTGTGCAAGCGGCGTAGCGCTCGGGCTCCGAGGTCAGCTGGGTCCGAACCTCCCCCGCGAGCTCGTCGTCGGGATTCTCCTCCAGCCATCGGCGCATCGTGAGCCACTTTGCCGCCTCGTATCTGTCCCAGCTGTCTTGGTCTGCCAGAACCATTTCCACGACGTCGTAGTCGAGGTTGCCAAACGAGGCGAGAAGCTCTGGCAGCAGGAGGAAGTCGGAGATGGAACGAGCAAGACACCCTTGGCGACATCTTCGGTTGGCGGCAGCTGCCGCCAGTAGGGCTCGCCGATGAGGATGATCCCACCCGTCCGGAGGCTTCGCGCCAGAAGCTCGATGGTGCCGGCGACTCCCCCACCTATCCACGTGGCGCCGACACAGGCAGCCACACCGACCTTCTCGAAAGTGACGTAGCCTGCAGCATCGCCGTGGACGAACTTGACGCTGTCGGCAACGCCGAGTTCTGCAGCGCGGAGTCTCGCCTGCTCCGTGAACAGACTGGCTCATATCCACGCCGGTGCCGGTGATTCCGTGATCGCGCGCCCAGGTGCACAGCATCTCCCCCGAGCCGCTCCCGAGGTCGAGAACTCGGATCCCGGATTCCAAGCGCAGCGCCGCACCGAGGGTCGCGAGCTTCTCAGGTGTGAACGGGTTATGGATGCGGTGAGCGCTCTCGGTGATGTTGAAGATCCGTGGAATGTCCACTGTGGAAGTCACCCTCCCAACGTGAGCGACCCGGTCTCGACCTGACATATTGCGTTTGAGCGGCAATGAATGCCGATCAGGTCATTCTAGCTTGCGTTGCCCGCTCGAAACGTCTGTTGGGCATCCCCGTTGGCGACCGCTGAGCGGACACGGTAGAGCACATGAGGTCTCAACGGGCTGCCGATGGGCACTCGCGGGTGCTCGAAGTCGTCGTGCGGGTCTCGCACCATGCCGATCCGCTCCATCGCACGCTGCGACCGGACGTTGCGCTCATTCGTGAAGGCGACGATCTCCTCGAGCCCGACGACGACGAACCCGTAGTCCAGCACGGCACGCGCGGCCTCCGAGGCGTAGCCATGACCCCAGAACTCAACGCCGAGACGCCAGCCAATCTCCACCGCCGGCATGAACGGCGCCTCGAAGTCAGGGACGTTCAGACCCACGAAACCGATGAAGGGGGAAACGCCCGGGGCCTCGACGGCCCAAAGGCCGAAGCCCTGCTGCTCGAACTTGGCCTCGATGCGGTCCGCCATGGCGTCGCTGAGCTCGACGGTCATAGGTTCGCCGATGAACTCCATGACGCGGGGATCAGCGTTGATGGCGGCAAGGGCGACCCTGTCATCGGGCGCCCAGCCGCGCAACAACAGTCGGCCTGTCCGGAGTTCAGGCCACTCGCCCACACTGCTCCCCTCCGCGGTCTGCCCAACGTTGTTGCGCATCAGCTGCGGCCGATGCGCCTCACGTCCCCAGTCTACCTTCTGGCCGTCCGCTGGATGCGCTTGCTAGGCAGGGGTCGGAGCGCCGACAGAGGAATCACCCCCGTGAAGACATCCCCTCAAGGGGTTCTACCTAGCGTCTTGGTGCATGAGCGACGGCAGCTCGGCCCCCTACTCCCCGAACCGCTTGACCGCCCGGGCGTGCGCCTTGGCCAGCTCGTCCTCGCGGTTACGCTTGGGCCGGTCGGTCACCAGCTCGCCGAGCAGCACCGCCGAGTCACGTGCGATCGCTTCAACCGCGCGCTCGAATGCCGCGGCATTCGCCACCGACGGCTTCGCGTAGCCGCTGATCTTGCGCACGTACTGCGTCGCAGCCGCCCGAATCTCGTCGTCAGTTGCCGGTGGCTCGAAGTTGTACAGCACGCGGATGTTTCGGCACACAAAGGCCTCCCGGATCGGTATGGGCTGCGAGCGGCGCCAGTCGTCGCGCCGCCACAAGGGAACCTACCCCAGCCAAGGCGTCACGCTCGGGCTGTCCACCGCGCCCGCGGACGCGTGGCGCGGGTGCCGGCGCAGTTCCGCAGCAAGAAGGCCGCCCATCTGGGCGGCCTTCGAAGCGAGAATGTTTGAGCACGGCACCCCTGCCACGCGGCCGCGGGCACTCGTGCGCGTGAGCTACGAGTGGTGACGCCTCGGCTTGCGATCTCCGCCGCCGCCGCCGTCACGACGCGGGCCACGGTCGCCGCCCGAGCGGTCTCCGCCGCCAGCCGCCACCGCTGCTGGGCGGGGCCTCCGGCTTGTCGAGACGGTCGAGGCTGACCTTGCCGCGGTCGTCGATGTCGATGATCTTGACGTGGACGGCGTCGCCCACGGCCAGAACGTCCTCGACCTTGTCCACGCGGCCCTGGGCGACGCGGCTGACGTGCAGCAGGCCGTCCTTGCCGGGGATGAGCTCGATGAACGCGCCGAACGGCTGGATCGAGACCACGCGGCCGTGGTACTCCTCGCCGATCTCCGGCTCCTTGACGATGGCCTTGATGCGCTGAGCGGCCTCTTCTCCACCCAGGTCGCGCGACGCGATGAAGATCGTGCCGTCTTCCTGGATGTCGATCTGGGCGCCCGTGTCGGCCTGGATGGAGCGGATGACCTTACCGCCGGACCCGATGACGTCACGGATCTTGTCGGTCGGGATCTTGATGGTGATGATGCGCGGAGCGTACTTGCTCATCTCCTCGCGCGGAACCTGGATCGACTCCATCATCTTGCCCAGGATGAAGGCGCGGCCTTCCTTGGCCTGCATCAGCGCGGCGCGCAGGATGTCGACCGACAGGCCCTTGGCCTTGTTGTCCATCTGCATCGCGGTGATGCCGTTCTCGGTACCCGCGACCTTGAAGTCCATGTCGCCGAGGAAGTCCTCGAGGCCCTGGATGTCGGTCAGGATGGCGACGTCGTCACCCTCCTTGATGAGGCCCATCGCGATACCGGAGACCGGCGCCGTGATCGGCACGCCGGCGTCCATGAGCGCGAGGCTCGAACCGCAGACCGAACCCATGGAGCACGAGCCGTTGGACTCGAGCACCTCGGACACGATGCGGATGGTGTACGGGAACACGTCCTCGGCGGGGATGACCGGCAGCAGGGCACGCTCGGCGAGCGCACCGTGGCCGATGTCGCGACGCTTCGGTCCGCGCATGAAGCCGGTCTCGCCGGTGGAGAACGGCGGGAAGTTGTAGTGGTGCAGGTAGCGCTTGCCCTCCGACACGTCGATCGTGTCGATGCGCTGCCACTCGGACAGCATGCCCAGCGTCAGGACCGACAGCACCTGGGTCTGGCCGCGGGTGAAGAGGCCCGATCCGTGGCTGCGCGGCAGGTAGCCGGCGGTCGTCGTGATCTGGCGAACCTCGTCGAGCTTGCGGCCGTCGGCGCGCTCGCCCTCTTCGAGGACCATCGTGCGCATGGTCTTCTTCTCGAGCTTCTTGAGCGTCGCCTTGATGTCCTTGCCGTCCTTGGCCATCTCCTCGTCGGAGAAGGTGGCGATGATCTCGTCCTTGACCGCCTGAACGCCCGCCATGCGAGCGTGCTTGTCGGCGTTGTGCAGCGCGACCTTCATCTTCTCAGCACCAGCCGAGAAGATGCGCTCCACGAGGGCCTCGTCGACGCTGTGCATCTCGACGATCCTGCGGGGTGATGTCGAGCTTGGCGAGGAACTGCATCTGCACGTCGCAGAAGGCGCCGATGGCCTCCTGGGCGAACATGAGCGCGGCGAGCATGTCCTCTTCGGTGACTTCCTGCGCGCCGGCCTCGAGCATGTAGACGGCGTCCTTGGAACCGGCAACCACCAGGTCGAGATCGGAATCCTCGGCCTGATCGAAGCTCGGGTTGACCAGGAACTCGCCGGTCTCCATGTCGCGGCAGATGCGCACGCCAGCCAGCGGGCCCTCGAAGGGCAGGCCGGCGGCCATGAGGGCAGCCGAGGCGCCCATGATCGAGATGACGTCGGGCTGGTTGATCTGGTCGGCGGAGAGGACCGTCGCGATGACCTGGACCTCGTTGCGGAACCCGTCGGCGAACGAGCTGCGGATCGGGCGGTCGATCATGCGAGCGGTCAGCGTGGCCTTCTCGGACGGGCGCGACTCGCGCTTGATGAAGCCGCCGGGGAGCTTGCCCGCGGCGTACATGCGCTCTTCGAAATCGACCGTCAGCGGGAAGAAGTCCAGGTCCTTCGGGAACTTCGACGCGGTGGCGGTGACGAGAACGATGGTCTCGCCCTGACGAACCAGGATGGCGCCCCCGGCCTGCTTGGCCAACTCCCCGGTCTCGAGCACGTACTCCTTGCCGTAAAGCTCAAATGTTTCTACTACCTTAGCCATAAAGCTTCTCTCTTCTTCCCTCTACCGCACCGGGCGCCCCATGCGCCGCGGCTCATCGTCTCTCCCCTTGTTGCGCTTCCTGCGCACCCGGGGTCGGTCTACCCGTATCGGACGGGTCTGGCGTCGTGAGACGTGCCGACGCCAACAAAACAAGAAGGCGGGGTGTGATCCCCGCCTTCAGGTCTCTACTGGTTGTTACCCACGAATCTGCAGGTCTGCAATGACCTTGCGGTACCTCTCGATGTCGCTCTTCTTGAGGTAGTTCAGAAGGCGGCGACGCTGGCCGACCATCTGCAGAAGGCCACGGCGGGTGTGGTGGTCCTTCTTGTGGATCTTGAGGTGCTCGGTGAGGTCGCGGATGCGCTGCGTGAGCAGAGCGACCTGAACCTCGGTCGAACCGGTGTCGTTATCGCCGCGCTTGTACTGCGCGATGATGTCGGACTTAACGTCCTTCTCTAGCGGCATATTCTGTTCCACCTTTCACGTGGATATCGCCCCGGTCCGAGATGGCCGTCGGTGAGTCGTACCTCACAGGCCGGGGTAGCGTTCGTAGCCGAGGAAGTATAGCACACACGGCTCGGGGCGTGGCCACTGTCCGACGCGTCCACGCGCATCCTGCGCCAGCTTCAGTCCTGGGCGCTTCGCGCATCGACCTCGGCGAGAAGCATGCGCGCGGCTTCTGCGTGCTCGCTGGGCACGCGCAGGGCGAACTGGTGTCGTGCAGCGCGAAGAGCTTGAGCAGCGGCGCCTCTGTCGGCGAGAACGGCTTCCACTCGGCCGGGATACCGGCGGCCGACAGCGCGTACTCGATGGCTCCGAGACGCGGCTTGTCGTAGCCGACGTCGCGCGCGATGGTCAGCCAGCCGTCGAGCGGCTCCGGCGAGAGTGCGCGGGCCGGCCGGTCGGCGAGTCGCACCGCCTGCTCGGCTGCTTCGAGCGCCGCCGGATCGTCGATGTAGTCGTCTGGCCCCGCTTCACGGCTGGCTGCCTCGTCGGCCAGCGCGGCCTGCGTGAGCGTCCGTGCCTCCTCGACGAGCCCGCAGGTACGAGCAGCGTGAACGGCTGGTCGTAGGCACCCGCGCCGGGCAGGCCCTGCGGGCGCTGGTCGGGCGGGTACGGGTCCCACACGTACGGGATGCCCGCGACTTCGAGCGGCGCGACGACCATGAAGGCCTTCGGGCCCGCGCCGAGCGCCCCGTAGAACTCCAGCGGGCCAACGACGGCCTTCCACTCCCCCGTCGCGATGTCGTCGAAGTAGACGGGCGCACTGTGCGACGCGGCCTGCTCGGCGGCTTCGAGAGCCGCTGGGTCGGTGACCACCGGCGAACCGTCGGCGAGCTCATCGCTGAACGGCGCCTCGTAGGGGTCCGGCTCGCCCTCCGGATCCGCCGAGAAGCCTGCGATCTGCAGGCTGGTGGCGACGTCGTCGGCAATGGCGGCCTTCAGCTCGTCGAGCGACCCGTAGGTCTGCTGAGTCGCGCAGGCGCTCGATGAACAGGAGCGTGAGCTGCTGGTCGTACAGATCGCCGTCGAAGCCGATGAGGTGCGCCTCGAGGTAGTCGCGAGCCTCAGGGAACGTCGGCGGCGTGCCGACCGAGATCGCCGCCGCCCACGGCGTGCCGTCCGGCAGGATCGCCCGACCCGCATACACGCCGTCGGCCGGAAGCGCGGCGAACTCCACCGGGAACGACGTTGGCGGTGGCGAAAGCCGAGCGTGCGCGCCCTCCCCTCGCCCGCGGTGGACCCGGCCGACCACGCGCTGTGGCTCGGCCGAGGAGCGCGCGCGCCGCCGACACGTCACCCGCGGCGACCAGCGCTCGGATGCGGCTCGAGGTCACCGGTGCGCCGTCATACGTCACCAGATCGTGCGGACAGACCTCGAGCCCGTGCTCCACGCCGATTCGCTGCATCGTCTCGACGTCGCCCGCGGCGCGGCAGCCGAAGCGGAAGTCGCCGCCCACGTGCACCGACAACGGCTTGACCGCTCGGAGCAGCACGTCGTCGAGGAACTCCTCCGGGCACATCTCGGCGAGTTCGGGCGTGAAGGGGATGACCAGGATCGACGTCCACGCCGGTCTCGGCGATGAATTCGAGCTTGTCGGGCAGCGTGAGAAGCTGCGGCGCGGCGGTCTCGGGCGACACGACCTGGTCCGGATCGCGGTCGAACGTCACAGCGACCGCCTCCACGCCGCGGTCCGCGCGCGTCGGCCACCGTGTCGGCAAGCAGCGCCTGGTGGCCCAGGTGCACGCCGTCGAAGACGCCGATCGCCACCACCGCCGAGCCGATTGACGCCATGTCCGGCTCCCACGCGACGACTCTGGTCGTCATCGTGCTCCTCCGACCCCGCCCGGGATGACTACCTGCGCCTTGAGCTGACCCCCCGACCGAGCATACACGCCGAGCAGAACGCCGTCGTGCGTGACCGCCAGGTTCTGATCGGCCTCGTACCGGCCTGATCGCGTACGCATCGTCCGCTCGAGTGCGGATCCGTGGCCGACGCGCACGGCATCGTCACCGGTGAGCTCGACGGTCGGCAGGCCGAGCGCTTCGACCGGGTCGACGAACAGGGACTCCACGCCGCTCGGCGGACTCGATCGCCGCCAGAGTGTGCGCCTGCGCGACGTCAGCCAGCCCAGAGCGGCTGCGTCTGCAGCGCGCCGAGATGTGCGGCGGTGTTCAGCGCACGCCCGAGGTCGCGGGCCAGCGCGCGGATGTAGGTGCCCTTCGAAACGCGAGAGCTCGACGTCCCAAGCCGGCTCTCGGCCACAGTCGACTCCCACGAGCCGCGCCGCCGTCACGTCGACGTGCGGGGCTCGAGCGTCGAGCGCCTCGCCCGCGCGCGCGGCCTCGTAGGCGACCTTGCCTCCCGCTTGATCGCCGAGTACGCCGGCGGAATCTGCTCGTGCGTTCCCACGAGCGCCGCCACGGTCGCTGGCAGGCGAAGAACGGGTCGCAGACCTCATCGGGCACCGCGGCGCTGACGGTCATCCGCCCGTCGGCGTCGTCGGTGTCGGTCTCGAAGCCGAAGACGATGCGCGCCTCGTAGGTCTTCTCGGCGGCGGTGAGGTACGGCGCGAGTCGCGTCGCCGGGCCGACGAGCACCACCAGCAGCCCGGTCGCCATCGGATCGAGCGTGCCCGCGTGACCGACGCGACGCTCGCCGGTCGCCCGGCGGACGCGGTCGACCACGTCATGGCTGGTCATGCCGGCGGGCTTGTCGACGAGCAGGATGCCGGACAGGTCGGTCTGGCCCGCGCTTTGCGCTCACGCGTGCTCCCCGCCGGGCAGCAGCGGCAGGAGCAGCGGCATCAGGCTGTCGATGTCGCCCGCGAAGGTGAATCCCGACGCCGCGCGATGTCCGCCGCCGCCGAAATGCGCGGCGACCGAGCCCACGTCGGCGCCGGTCTTGGAGCGCAGGTTCACGCGGACCTCATTGGCGTGCTGCCGCAGCAGGACCGCCGCGTCGATCCCGCCGATGACGCGGATCGCGTCGGGGAGGTTCTCGGCCTCCTCGGGCAACACGTCGAGTTCGGCGAAGTCGGCGTCGCGTGACCCAGGCGTAGGCGACGTGGCCGCCGTTGGCGAGGGTGAGCCGCGACAGCGCCCGCGATTCGATGGCGAGCGAAGCCGACGAGCGGCTCTGGTACACCTGGTGCGCGATGTGTGCGGGGCTCACACCCGCCTCGACCATGTCTGCCGCGTCGCGCAGGGCTGTCGCCGAGGTGTTGTCGTAGGAGAACCGGCCGGTGTCGGTCACCAGGCCCACGTAGCAGCACTCCGCCACGTCGCCGCTCGGCGTTCCGAGGGTCTTGGCGAACTGCCAGACCAGCTGCGCGGTGGCCGACGCCGACGGGTCGAGCACGTTGACGGTGCCGTAGGCGTCCCCGTTGGGGTGGTGGTCGAACACGATCACGGTGTTCGCGGCCTTCGCAAGTGGCTCGCCGAGCCCGAGTCGCGCCGGAACGGGGGTGTCCATCGCCACGAACACCTCGGGCGCCTCGAGCTGGTCAGCTGGGACGTAGAGCCCGAAGCCGGGAAGGAAGGCGTAGGTCGTGGGAGGGTCCTCGACGTTCGCCAGCGTCGGCACCGCGGGGATCCCGTTCTCGCGCAAGGCGAGTGTCATCCCCAGCACCGAGCCGACGGCGTCGCCGTCCGGGCGCACGTGCGCGCACACGACCACCGACGACGCGCGCCTGAGCGCAACGAGCGCGTGGTGGAACTCGGCGAGCACGGGAGCTCTAGGCCTCCTCGACGTCTTCGTCTGCGGGTGCGCCGTCGGAATCGGTCTCGCCGGCTGCCTCGGCGGCACGCTCTGCGGCGAGCGACGGCGGAACCTGCTGCAGCGCCTCTTCGATGCGCATGCCCGAGTCGACCGACTTGTCGATGTAGAAGCGTCAGCTCCGGCGTGACGCGCCAGCCCAGCGCGCGGCCCGCGAGCGAGCGGATGCGGCCCTTGGCCGACTCGAGACCCTCGAGGACCTCGTCATAGCGCTCGGGGTCGGTGCTCACGAAGACAAGGAGGACGGAACGGTCGGGGCTGACTTCAGCCCCGGTGACCGTCACGAGTTCGAGCCGTGGATCCGATACCTCCGAGACCAGCAGCGAGGCGACGACCTCGCGTGCTTGCTCGTTGAGGCGGCGGGTAGCCGGTGTCTGCTTCATTGCCTGACGTTCCTGCCTATGACTCGCGGGCGACTTCGATGATCTTGTAGCCCTCGATGATGTCGCCCTCCTTGAGGTCCTGGAAGTTGTCGATGCCGATACCGCACTCGTAGCCCTGCTTGACCGACTTCACGTCGTCCTTGAAGCGGCGCAGCGAGTGGATGGTGCCTTCGTGGACGATCGTGCCGTCACGAACGATGCGGATCTTGTCGTCGCGCGTGATCTCGCCTTCGAGCACGTAGCAACCGGCGATGACGCCGGCCTTGGGAACGCGGAACAGGTCGCGGACCTCGACGCGAGCGGTGTCCTCCTCGTGGAACTCGGGAGCCAGCATGCCCACGCGGGCGGCGTTGATCTCCTCGATCGCCTGGTAGATGACGCGGTACAGGCGAACGTCGATCTTCTCCTGCTCGGCGAGCGCCTTGGCCTTGGGCTGCGGGCGCACGTTGAAGCCGACCACGATGGCGTCGGACGCGTCGGCGAGCATGATGTCGCTCTCCGTGATCGCGCCGACCGCCGAGTGGATGACGTTGATGACGACCTCGGACTGGTCCATCTTGTCCAGCGCGTCCTTGAGGGCCTCGATCGAGCCCTGCACGTCGGCCTTGACGACCAGGTTGAGGTCCTTGAGAGCACCCTCGCTGATGCGGGCGAACAGGTCGTCGAGGGAGACGTGGCTCTTCTTGCCCTGAGCGAGCAGACGCTCCTTGAGAGCGCGCTCCTCGGCGAGGTTGCGTGCGTCGCGCTCGTCGGCGAACACGCGGAACTCGTCACCGGCGTTGGGAACGCTGGACAGGCCCTGGATCTCGACCGGATCGGCCGGACCGGCGGTGGCGACGGTCTCGCCGATCGGGTTGACCAGCGCACGCACGCGGCCGTAGCTCGTGCCCGCGACCAGCGAGTCGCCGACGCGCATCGTGCCGCGCTGGACCAGCACCGTCGCGATCGGACCGCGGCCCTTGTCGAGCTTGGCCTCGATGACCACACCGCTCGCCGTGGCGTCGGGGTTGGCCTTGAGCTCCAGGATGTCGGCCTGCAGCAGGATCATCTCGAGCAGCTCGTCGATGTTGAGGCGCTTCTTCGCCGAGACGTTGACGAAGATGTTGGTGCCGCCCCACTCCTCGGGCACGATCTCGTACTCGGTGAGCATCTGACGCACCTGATCGGGGTTGGCGCCGTCCTTGTCGATCTTGTTGACGGCGACGATGATCGGCACGCCGGCGGCCTTCGCGTGGTGGATCGCCTCGATGGTCTGCGGCATGACGCCGTCGTCGGCGGCAACCACGAGCACGACGACGTCGGTGGCGTTGGCGCCGCGGGCACGCATGGCGGTGAACGCCTCGTGGCCCGGGGTGTCGATGAAGGTGATCTGCTTGCCGTCGTGCATCGCGATCGACGCACCGATGTGCTGCGTGATGCCGCCGGCCTCGGTCGCCGCAACGCCGGTCTCGCGGATGGCGTCGAGCAGCGACGTCTTGCCGTGGTCGACGTGGCCCATGACGGTGACGACCGGCGGCCGCGGCTTGAGGTCCTCGGGCTTGTCGTCGAAGACGAACTTCACTTCGGCTTCAGGCGCGACGACGACGACTTCTCGGCCGAGGTCCTCGCCGATGATCTCGATGACCTCGCGCGTCATCACCTGGTTGACGGTGAGCGGCGTCCCGAGCAGGAACAGTCGCTTGATGACGTCATTGGCGGGGACCTCGAGCGCGTCGGCGAACTCCCCGACGGTCACGCCTTCGGTCACAGCTACCGCGTCTCCCCCGATGGGAAGGTCGGTCGTGGTGGCAGCCTCGTGGTGCGCGGCCTCTTCGACATCGACTCCGACCGGCTTCTTGTGCTTCTTCTTCTTGCGGCCGCCTTCGATGGCAGCCGTGGCGACGGCAGCGCGCGCCTCGTCCAGGACCTTCTGGCGCTGCAGCTCTTCGGCCTCGACGGCCATCTGCCGGTAGCGCTTCTCTTCGTCCTCGTTGAGCTTCGCTGCTTCCTCAGACTCGAGGCGTGTGCGCTCAGCTGCGATGGCAGCCTCAAGCCCGGCGCGTGCCGAGGGCGGAGCCGCAGGCGCTGGCTCGGCGGTCTTGGCGGCGGGCTTCTCGGCAGCGGGCACTGCGGCCTCAGCGACGACCGCGGGCGCCTCGACCACGGCGACGGGTGCCTCTTCGCGGACGACGACCGGCTTGCGGGCGTCCTCCTCGGCTTTCAGCGCGAGCGGCCTCCTCGTCGCGGAGACGATGCTCCTCGTCGCGGCGCTTGCGCTCCTCGAGAGCGGCCTTGTGCGCGGCCTCCTCGGCGGCCTTGTGCGCGGCCTCCTCGGCGGCCTTCGCCTTGGCTGCCTCAGCGGCCTCGTGCTTGAGCCGCTCTTCTTCCAGAGCGATCTGACGCTCGGCGATTTCCGGTCCGAGCGCCTTGCGGATCTTGTCCACGTACGCCTCGACCAGCGTCGACGCGTGGTTCTTGGCCGGTATCTTGAGATCCTGGAGCTTGTCTAGCAGCTCCTTGCTCGACATACCGAACTCTTTCGCGAGTTCATGCACCCTCATTGATGGCATCTAGTTACCGTCCTGCCTGCGAGCCTGCTGTTGATTCGCGCAGCTCATCGAAGTCTCGTCGCAACCGAAGATAGTCGTCGTCTTTCAAGCTCACCTTGAGTGCGGAGTCCAGACGCCTGCGCTGCAGAGCGGTCTCGAAGCACTCGGGTGTCGCGTGCAAGTAGGCACCACGTCCGTTCGCCTTACCCGTCGGGTCGACGACCACGTGGCCGTCAGGCGTCCGCACGACCCGCACGAATCCCCGCTTGTCGTCCGATACCCGACAGGCGATACACGTGCGAGTGGCTGTCTTGCGCGCCTTCATCACTCGGCGGCGGCCTCCTTGTCATGCAAACCGCAGAAGAAGCTCCCGGGGCGCGCCTGGTTGCGGCAGCGCACTCCGGATGACGTCACAGCCACACAACGACCGTCGCCCATGTCCTCGCCGGTGTGAGTGGAGTGCTTGGCAGCCGGGACGTACAGGCCCTGCTCGGCAGCCATGGATGAGCTCTTGATATCGATGCGCCAGCCGGTCAGCTTGGCCGCGAGGCGCGCGTTCTGGCCCTCCTTGCCGATGGCAAGCGACAGCTGGTCGTCAGGAACGATGACCGTCGCCGTGTGGGCGTCTTCGTCGATCAGGACGCGGTCGACCTTGGCGGGCGACAACGCGTGGCCGACGTAGTTGGCGGGGTCCTCGGACCACGGCACGACGTCGATACGCTCGCCGCGAAGCTCGCTCACGATCATGCGCACGCGGCTGCCCTTCGGGCCGACGCAGGCGCCGACCGGGTCGAGACCGCTCTCGCGGCTGGATACCGCGACCTTGCTGCGCATGCCCGGCTCACGAGCCACGCTCTTGATCTCGACGATGCCGTCGTAGACCTCGGGCACCTCGATCTCGAACAGGCGGCGGATGAGGCCGGGGTGCGTGCGCGACACGACGATCGACGGCTCGTTGGAGGTCTTGCGCACGTCGATGATGTAGGCCTTGATGCGCTGGTTGTGGTCGTAGCGCTCGTTGTTGGGCTGCTCGGACGGCGGCAGAAGCGCCTCGACGCCCTCGCGGATCTTGATGAGCGTGTAGCGGCTGTCGCTCTGCTGAACGGTACCCGTGACGCTCTCGCCCACGCGGTCGGCGTACTCGTCGAAGATCCGCTCACGCTCAGCGTCGCGGATGATCGACCCGATGACGTTCTTCGCTGCCTGTGCGGCGATGCGGGACACGTCGGCAGGAGTCACGTCGCGCTCCTCGTAGACCGGCTCCTCGCCGGCCTCCTCGTCCCACTCGCCGACCGGGATCAGCTCGAACACGTAGATGCGACCGGTCTCGCGGTCGATCGTGACGCGCACGGGGTTCTCGAGGTCGAGAATCCGCTGGTAGGTCGCCGCGAGGGACTGCTCCAGCTTCTCAAGCATGAGAAACTCGTCGATGTTCTTCTCTTGTGACAGCAGTCTGAGTGCCTGCGTGAGAGTGAGATCCTCGCTCACAGCTGACCCCTTTCGTTACCGAAGTCGACGACGCCCTTCAGGCGCGCCTTCTGAATGGTCTCGTACGGTACGCACACACGCTCGCCGTCAACCTCAACGATGACGTCATCGCCCTCCATGCCGACAAGGACGCCGTTCACCGAGGCTCGCTTGTCGCCTCTGAGCACCTTCATGCGCACGGTCTCCCCCGCGAAACGAGAGAAATCGGCCCGCTTGACCAGCGGACGATCGATACCCGGCGAAGAGACCTCGAGCACATACGGAGCGTTCATCGGATCGAACTCGTCGAGAAGGTCGGAGACCCACCCGCTGGCCGATCCGATCACGTCGAGATCAGTGCCTTCGTTCCGCTCGAGAAGTACCCGGATGACCTGCGTGCCACGCCCGCCCACTATCTCGACGGCTACAAGCTCGAGACCGTGCGCTGCAGCCTCCGGCTCAAGCAGCTCAGTGAGCTGCGTTGCAAGATCGGTCTTGGTCATCCTTCACCTCCCTGTCCGCAGAACAAAAGAAGCGAGCGTAAGCCCACTTCTCGCGAGACGGCATGTTTCACGTGCTGGTCGATTCTAACACACGGCATTCGAGGGGCAAAGGAACCGACGCACAGTCCACCCCGGATGCCGCATCAACCCTGAGGACTACCTGACGCGCTGTCCGGCGACCAGATCCGCAACCGTCCGAGCAGCGCCGTCAAGCGGAACCGAGATGCGCTCGCCGCTCTCCCTGATCTTGAGTTCGACCACGCCTTCCGCAAGACCGCGCTTGCCGACTACCAGCTGGAAGGGCCAGCCGACGAGGTCCGCGTCGTTGAACTTGACGCCGGCACGCTCGTCCCGGTCGTCGATGACGGTCTCAACGCCCGCCTCGGCCAGCTCGTTCCAGATTCGCTCGGCCACCTCGGCCACCTCGCCTTCGGCCATGAGCGGCAGAACCGCGACCTCGAGCGGTGCCACGGTGACCGGCCAGATGATGCCGGAGTCGTCGCTGTGCTGCTCGATGACAGCCGCGAGCGTCCTGCTCACGCCGACGCCGTAGCAGCCCATCAGGAAGGGCTGCTCATCGCCGTTCTCATCGGCGAAGGTCGCTCCCATTGACTCGGAGTACTTCGTGCCGAGCTGGAACACCTGGCTCACCTCGATGCCGCGGGCGCCGGAGAGCACACCCCCGCACACGGGACAACCGTCTCCGGCCTGCGCCAGGACCAGGTCCGACCAGATCTCGACGTCGAAGTCGCGACCCGGCTGGGCATTGATCAGGTGGTAGTCGCTCTCGTTGGCGCCTATGCCCCACGCAACATCGTCGCGCAAGCTCTCATCGGCGATGACCAGCGTGCCTGCGGGCGGATTGACCGGGCCAAGCGAGCCCTTCGGGATGCCGAACGACGCGAAATCGGCCTCGTCCAGCAACTCCACGTCGGCAACGGCCCAAGCGGCCTTGATCGGATTGAGCTCGCGATCGCCCGGAACCAGGAAGTAGACGAGTCGGCCCTCGGGCGTCTTGCCTGCCATCGTCTTGACCGTGTCGTGACCCGAGATGCCGAGGAACTCCGACAGCTCGGCGATCGTGCGAATCCCGGGCGTGTGGACGCGTTCCATCGGACGGGGCTCCGTGACCGCCGGCGACCTGGGGACAACAGTCTGAGCGGCCTCGACGTCGGCAGCCCATCCGCAGTCACAGTAGACGAGCTCGGCCTCGCCGTTCTCGGCGATCGCCATGAACTCCTTGGTCACCTTGCCGCCGATCTGGCCGGAGTCCGCCTCGACCTCGCGGTAGTCCAGCCCGCACCGCTCGCAGATGCGCGCGTACGCGCGGCTCATCGCCTCATAGTGCTCCTGGAGTGACGCCTGTGATGCGTGGAAGCTATACGCATCCTTCATGATGAACTCGCGTCCGCGGAGCAGCCCGAATCGGGGGCGTACCTCATCGCGGAACTTGACCTGGATCTGGTAGAGCGACAGGGGAAGCTCTCGGTAGCTGCGCACTTCGTTTCGCACGAGTGAGGTGACCAACTCCTCGTGGGTGGGCCCGAGGCAGAAGTCGCGGTCGTGACGGTCCTTCAGGCGCACGAGTTCGGGGCCGTAGACGTCCCAGCGACCCGACTCCAGCCAAAGCTCAGCCGGCTGCATGGCAGGCATCAGGATCTCCTGGCTGCCAATCGCGTCCATCTCCTCGCGCACGATCTGTTCGATCTTGTGCAGCGAGCGCCACCCGAGCGGCAAGAAGCTGTAGATGCCAGCCGCGTTCTTGCGGATCATCCCTGCACGCAGCAGCAACCGGTGGCTCGCGAGCTCGGCCTCGGCCGGATCCTCTTTCAGTGTGGGTGCGTAGAGGGAGCTCATGCGCAGCGCTGCGGGCATACCAAGTACCTCTTTCGAATCGGCGGGAAGTGCACATGGCAGGATACCAGCACCGGAGTGGCGTGACACGCCAAGTCGCCGATGCGATCAGCCTTTCGTGCCGCTCCTGCGACCCCCTCGCCCGTCATCCAGCAGATACAGCGTCGCTGGCGGCTGGACCTGTGCCGCGAATGCCACGGCCATGCCGAGCCCAAGCAGGAAGACCGCCGCTCCCCCGATCATCAACGCCGAGACGCCCTCGCTCGCAGGACTACCGCCCGCCACGAACACCGCAGCCAGCGCGCCGAGCAGGCTGCCAGCAGCTCCGCCCGTGAAGACGAGGCCGAAGTTGGCGCCCGCGCTCTTGTTCCCGAAGCAGTCCATCGTGCATGCCCATTCGACCACGAAGCCCCCCGCGCAGCTCGCTGCGGTGAGGAGGGCCGCGACCGTCGCCTGGCCGATCGCCGCCAAGAGAGCGCCGCCCGCGAGCCCGGCCACCAGAATGGCCACCACGGGCCACGGGCCCATCGGACCTGAACGGTCATGCCACACGCCCGCGAGCAGAGCTCCGACCGCCCCGCCCAACGCCACCGCCGCCCCGAGACCCGACCCGTTCGCAAGGTTTGGCACCCACTGGATGATCAGAAGCAGCACCAGAAAGGCGCTCGTGGCGCTGAGCAGGAAGCTGCTCGCCCAGAACGACCGGAAGCTCGGCGTGCGCACCATCCGCTGAGTGGTCAGACCGGCCCAAGGCACCGGGTTGAGTGCCGCGCCGTCCGCTCCTGCGTATGAACCTGGCGGCACGTATCCCTGCAGCGGATTCTCCAAGAGTGAGAGAGAAGGACGATCGTGGCCAAGAGCACGATCCCGTGTACGAGGAGCATCCAACTGACACCATGCACGCGAATCGTCACGCGGATCGTTTCGTTGAGCCACAAGGGTCCCAACGCCAATCCGCTCACAACCAACCCGACGACCAGTCCGTGGTGGCTGGGCACAGACCACTTCACGGCAGGAGGCACGGTCGAGGACAGTGTGAGTCCCGCGCCGAAGCCCACCATCAGACCGAGTCCGAGTACCAGTGGTAGCGAGACGGATCCCGCCACACCGTGCTCGTTCCCGAACATGCTGGCCAGAATCATGCCGAGCCCGATCAGCACACCACCCACGGTCGAGGGCCACCGAGGGCCCAGACGATCCTGAAGGACTCCCCCGCAGATCATCGCCACGACGAACGATCCGCTGGCGACAGCGAAAGGAACACTCACCTGTCGAACGGTCCACCCGAACGCGCCACCCGCCGACAATGGCCTGAGGAGTTCAGCGCCGTAGAGGATCCACACACTGAGGCTACCTAGCGCAACGGTCAGCCCCAACCCGGCAAGGATCACCACAACACCCTTGGTTGCCGGACTCATGGGCGCACACCTTCCCCACCGCTTGCGAGTGCCCTCACGGCACGCGGTCATTCTCACGCCCAAACGGCGGGTGCGCGCGGCAGGTTCGCGGACGGCGGTATCAGACGGATAGCGGTGGCGTCGGCGCGGTGAACGGCGACTACTCGGCGGTGGCCTCCAGGCGCTCGATCTCGGCGAAGAGCGCATCGACGATCTCGGCTTCCGCCACCTTACGGACCGTCTCGCCCCGCGCGAAGATCACTCCCACGCCCTGCCCGGCGGCCACGCCGATGTCGGCATCGCGCGCCTCGCCTGGACCGTTGACCACGCATCCCATCACGGCGACCTTTATCGGCGTCCTGCGATCGCGCAGCCGGCGCGCAACTTCGTCAGCGATGGGGATCAGGTCGATCTGACAGCGCCCGCACGTGGGGCAGCTCACCATCTCAGGTCCGCGTCGACGGATGTCGAGCGCCGAGAGAATCTCCCACCCGACGCGCACCTCCTCGACCGGATCGGCGGTCAGTGACACGCGCAGCGTGTCGCCGATCCCCTCGGAAAGAAGAATGCCGATGCCGACCGAGGACTTCACGGTGCCGGAGAACGCAGTGCCCGCCTCGGTGACCCCTATGTGCAACGGATAGGCGATCTGATCGGCGAGCAGCCGATAGGACTCGATCGTCGAGTTCACGCTGGATGCCTTTGCCGAGACCACGATCTCTGTGAAGCCGCGGCGCTCGAAGTGCTCACAAAACGCGACCGCGCTCGCGGCGAGCTTCTCGGCGAGCGGCCAGTCGAGGTCGGCGTACTCGGCGGCGAGCGAACCAGCATTCACGCCGATGCGAATCGGGATACCCGCCGCACCCGCCGCGTCGATGACGGCGTCAACGCGCGACAGGTCACCGATGTTGCCGGGATTGATGCGCAGTTTGGCAGCACCGGCTCGGGCGGCGTCGATGGCGATGGTGTGGTCGAAGTGCACGTCGGCGACCACGGGAAGCGGTGATTCGGCGCAGATGGCCGCGAACCCTTCCAGGGCGTCTCGGCGGGGAATCGCCACGCGCACGATCTCGCAGCCGGCCTCAGCGAGACGCTCGATCTGGGCAAGCGTCGCGGCGGCGTCGCGGGTGTCGGTGGTGGTCATCGACTGCACCGTCACCGGCGCCGACCCCCCAACACACACGCGGCCCACCGTCACCGCCTTGGTCACTCGACGAGCGATCGCCACCATACTCCCCTATCCGCCGCGAACCACGTAGCGCATGACGTCCGTGTACATAAGGTAGCCGATGAACGTGAGCAGCAGCAGAGTACCGGTCGCCGACAGCCCGATCGAGAACCGCCGCGACAGCGGCCGGCCGATGATCTTCTCCCAGATCTCGAGCGCGATCTTGCCACCGTCCAGCGGCGGGATCGGAAGGATGTTCATAACGCCGAGCGAGAGCGAGAGCAGCGCGACGATGAAGGCGTAGTCGATCGGACCGCTCTTGACGGCCCTCGAGACCTCGACCGAGATCCCGACCACACTCGACGACTGGCTGACGGACGTCTGGAAGGTCGCGGGATTGAAGAACCCGCCGATGGCCTTGAAGACGAGGCCGATCCACATGAACGAGTCCTTGAGCGCCTCCCCGACCGAGAGCCGTACGCGGGTCTGCGTCACGGCGATGCCGAGCTGCGCTCCGCCGGCCGCGTTCTTGCCCAGGGTGAGCGTCTTGGTCAGGTCGTCGCCAGCGCGGTCGACCGTGACGGACACCGAGTCGCCTGGCTTCATCTTCTCGAGAGCCGCGAGCAGTGCGGGCCAGTCCTTCAGCGTCGTGTCGCCCAGCTTCTTGACCGTGTCGCCGGCCTTGATCCCGGCTGCAGCGGCGGCGCCTGCGGGCAGCGTACTCTCGACGGTGAGCGTCTGAGTCGGCACCCCGTACAACGTGAGCACCAAGCACGAACACCAGGATCGCGGCGGCCAGATTGACCGCAACTCCCGCCGACAGAACCAGGATGCGCCTGAACGTCGACAGACCGCGATACGTGGTCGAGCGCGCCTTGTCGAGCAGAGCGACGGGATTCTCGGCGAGGTCGGCCGAGAACTTGGCGCGATACTCGTCCTCGGCATCCGGCACCGCGCTGATCGCGTTCCAGTCCACCAGCGTGTACAGGAGCGACCCGGCCTGCTCGGCGTCGATACCCAGCGCCTCGGCGAGGGACGCGGACGTCGCGGTGCGCTCGTGGGTGACGAACGCGAGTGCTTGCCCGAGGAGCGGATCCTCCGGTCCCGGCTCCATGCCGGAGATGCGCACGTAGCCGCCGAGCGGGATCGCCGTGATGCCGTAGTCGGTGTCCTTGCCGTGGTAGCGAACGGCAGGTCCCGGGAGGCCGACCATGAACTCGTGCACGTGAACGCCGAACGCGCGCGCCGTCAGGAAGTGCCCTCCCTCATGAAGCACCACGAGGATCGAGAACGTGACGATTCCCCAGAACACAGCCGAGAGCGTTGCGAACATGCCGAGTGACTCCTCTAAGTGGGTGTCGACGTGGAGCCAGGCTCATCCAGTCACGTGCAAGGTGCAAACCGTGCGCCACGCACGGCGCCTACATAACATCCCCATCGGGGCGCTGTTCGCCACGGCTCGCGACGGTGCTCGCTACCGGGCGCGGCCGCGCAGGTACTCCGACGCCCGTGCCCGCGACCGTGCGTCCACGTCTTCGATCTGCTCGACCGAGCGCAACGGCTCGAGCTCGTGAGAGTCGAGCACCGCCGCGACCGTGTATTCGATGTCGAGGAAGCCGCACTCGCCGGCAAGAAACGCCGCCACCGCCACTTCATTGGCCGCATTGAGGGCGGTCGGAGCGGTCCCCGCCGCTCTGCCAGCGTCCAATGCCAGCCGCAGACATCCGAAGGTCTCCAGGTCGGGCTTGCCGAAGTCCAGCCGGCCCAACTCGGCGAAATCGACCGCAGCGAGTGGCGACCCCCAACGTCGCGGGTGCGAGAAGGCGTACTGGATCGGAATCCGCATGTCAGTCGCGCCGAGATGCGCCTTCACGCTCCCGTCAGCGAACTCGACCATCGAATGCACGCACGACTGCGGGTGTACGACTACGCACACGTCGTCAATCGACACCCCAAAGAGGTGGTGGGCCTCGATGACCTCAAGCCCCTTGTTCATCAGCGTCGCGGAATCAACGGTGATCTTCGGTCCCATGTTCCATGTCGGGTGCGCCAGCGCTTCAGCTGCGGTCACGGAAGCGAGCTCCTCACGCGAACGTCCTCGGAACGGCCCGCCCGAAGCGGTGAGCCAGATCCGCGTGACGTCGCGAGCGTCCTCACCCAGGTAGCACTGGAAGATCGCGGAGTGCTCCGAGTCCACCGGCAGAAGCTGACCGTCGGCCGCAAGAGCCATGACCAGATCCCCACCAACGACCAGCGACTCCTTGTTGGCAAGCGCGAGCTTCTTCCCTGACTCCAGCGCAGCGATCGTGGCGCGGAGTCCCGCGGCACCCACGAGCGCGTTGAGCACCATGTCTGCCTCGGACAAACCGGCAAGCTCGACAACCGCGCCCGCTCCGGAACCGACGTCGACGGACGAGGGAAGCACGTCTCTGGCCTCAGCTGCGGCCCTCGCGTCGGCCAGCGCCACGCGATTGAACGCCGAACTCACGGGCCTGTTCGCAGACGACCGCGGCACTGCGGTTCGCTGCCAACGCCACGATCTCGATGCGTTCGGGATGTTCACGCGCGACTTGGAGCGTCTGCAGACCGATCGACCCGGTGGAGCCGAGGACCGCCACGCGCAGCGGTCGGGTCATCGTATGCCGCCCCACCACAAGATCCAGTACGCCCACAGGCACACCAGTATCAATGAGTCCAAACGGTCAAGGAACCCGCCGTGACCGGGCAGGAGGTTGCCGGAGTCCTTGACTCCGGCCTCTCTCTTCATCCGTGACTCGAACAGGTCGCCGACAAACACCGCGATGCCGACCACCAATCCGATCGCGATGGCCAGAGGCACGCTCACGCCGGTCTCGGGGAACAACAGCGCCAGGCCGACCCAGACGGCCATCGACCCCGCCACGCCGGCGATGAATCCCTCCCAGGACTTCTTGGGACTGATGCGCGGGGACATCTTGTGGCGCCCGACCGTCGAGCCCACCAGGTATGCCAGCGAGTCGTTCGCCCAGACGCTCAGCACGACCGCATACGCGAGAACCATACCTGAGGAGTAGACGCGCAGAATCAGTACGAGGTAGGCAAGCATGAACCCCGTGTAGACCGCCCCGAGCACCGTGAGTGCGGTATCGGCCGTACGGACCCGTACGAACGACACGTGCCACAACATGGATGCGGCAATCAATGCCGTCAGAACGGCTGTGAGTCCCGCCATCCCCCAGAGGGCCGCGAAGATGGGCATCGCCACGGCGGCGATGATGCCGAAGGCGTCGTTGGGCAGCCGGGCTTCTCGGCGCGAAAGCGCGTAGAACTCCGCAGCTGCGAACCCTGCGAAGATGCCCAGGACGACGCCGAGCACGATGGGCTCGAAGCGTCCAAGTGGGCCGTTCGCCCCGAACCATATGGCGCCCAGCACCACGGCCCCGTACACGACACCGGTCGCTGAGCGAACGAGCAGCCCACCCGGCTTGATACCGGCGGGTTCGGCAACACGGTTGTCCGCCACGCTATCGACCCCCGAAGCGGCGGTCGCGCTTCTGGTACTCCACGACGGCGCGCAGCAGGTCCGCTCGTCCGAAGTCGGGCCACAGAGTCGGACGTCACCCAGAGTTCGCTGTACGCGATCTGCCACAGCAGGAAGTTGCTCACTCGAAGCTCCCCGCTCGTTCTGACCAGCAGGTCAGGATCCGGAATGTCGGCGGTGTAGAGCCTGCTCGCCAGGAGGTCCTCATCGACGGCCTCGGGGTCGAGGCTACCGGCCGCGACGTCCCGCGCGATCGAACGCGCGGCCTGGGTGATCTCGCCGCGCGCACCGTAGTTGAGCGCCACCACGAGCGTCAGCCCGCTGTTGTCGGCGGTCTTCTCGACCACGCGACCGAACGCGGCACTCGTCTGTGTCAGGAAGCGCCTCCATCGCGCCGATCACCGCACCCGTACGTTCATGCGCTGCGAGGTTGGCCAGCTCTCGCTCCAGCACCTCCACGAAGAGCGACATCAGCCCGGAGACCTCGTCAGCGGGGCGGTTCCAGTTCTCGGAAGAGAACGAGTAGATGGTCAGGTAGGAGACGCCTAGCTCGATTGCCGAGGCGATCGTCTCGCGCACCGCTTTCGCGCCGGCGGAGTGTCCCGCCAGCCGGGGAAGCCCGCGCTTGGCGGCCCAACGCCCGTTGCCGTCCATGATGATGGCGACATGAGCCGGGCGTACGCGCAGCATCGAACTCGGCAAGAAGCGCCTGTGCCCGCTTGCTGCGGAAGAACTTGCTGCGAGAGGCGGAGTCAGGAGCCACCGTCAGACCTCCATGATCTCCACTTCTTTGCGCTTGAGCGCCTCATCGATCTCATGCACATGGCTGTCGGTGAGCTTCTGCACCTCGTCTTTGCCGTCTTCGCGCTCGTCCTCGGAGATGTCGCCGGCCTTCTCGATGCGATCGAGCTTGGCGTTGGCATCACGTCGGATGTTGCGCACCGCGACCCGCGACTCCTCGGCGTAGTGCTTGCACTGCTTCACGAGCTCCTTGCGCCGCTCCTCGTTGAGCTGCGGAAACGGCAGCCGGATGACGCTGCCGTCATTGCTCGGCGTGATGCCGAGGTCGGAAGACTGGATCGCCTTCTCAATCGCCGAGAGAACCGACTTGTCCCACGGCTCGATGACCAGCAGCTGGGCCTCAGGGGTCTTGACCCCGGCAAGCTGCGTGATCGGCGTCGGGGTGCCGTAGTAGTCGATCTGGATGTTGTCCAGGACCGCACCGCTCGCCCGGCCCGTTCTCACCGTGGTGAACTCGTGCGCAAGCGCCTTCACGGTCTTGTCCATGTGCGAACGGGCCTCGCTGAGAATCTCGCTCTTGCTCATCGGTTGTCCCCTCTCACGATCGTGCCGACGCGCTCGCCTGAGAGCGCGCGCTGGATATTGCCGTCCGTCTCCATGTTGAAGACGAGTATGGGCAGGCCGTTGTCCATGCACAGCGAGATCGCCGTCGAGTCCATGACCTGCAGCCCGCGGTTCAGGACCTCGATGTAGGTCAGTTCGTCGAACTTCACGGCGTCCGGGATGCGTCTTGGGGTCGGCGTCGAATATCCCGTCGACCTTCGTCGCCTTCATGATGCACTCCGAGCCGACCTCAAGCGCGCGCAAGGCCGCCGTCGTGTCGGTGGTGAAGTACGGGTTGCCCGTGCCGGCGGCGAAGATCACGACGCGGCCCTTCTCAAGGTGACGCATCGCGCGACGCCGGATGTAGGGCTCGGCGACGGCCTGCATATCGATCGCGCTCATGACCCGAGTGAAGACGCCGTTGCGCTCAAGCGCCTCCTGCAGCGCCAGCGAGTTCATGACGGTCGCGAGCATGCCGATGTAGTCGGCCTGCGCGCGGTCCATGCCCTTTGCCGAGGCCGCGATGCCCCGGAAGATGTTGCCGCCGCCTACGACGATCGCGATCTCGACGCCGCCCTCACGCACCGCCTTGATCTGCTTGGCGAGCGAGTCGAGGACCTTGGGATCGATGCCGTAGCTAACGTCGCCCATGAGCGCTTCGCCGGACAGCTTCAGCAGTACGCGGCGAAACCGGTAGCCCTCGGACACGGTCGCTCCCCTCGGTTCAGAATATGCGGCGCTCGGCAGGAACCGAGCCGACTCACAGAATACAGCACACGGGCCGGCACGTGGTTGGCGCCGGCCCGTGTGTGACGAGAGCGACTTAGACGTCGCCTCGGACAAGTCTGAGAGCTACTCGGCAGAGGAGCTGCCCAGCACGAAGCGGGTGAATCCGACGACGGCGATGGTGTCGCCGACGGCCTTGGCGGTCTCGGCAGCGTACTGGGTCACGCTGATGTCGGGGTTCTTCACGAACGCCTGCTCCATGAGCGCGACCTCCTTGAAGTACTTCTCAAGGCGGCCGGTGGCCATCTTCTCCTGAATCGCCTCGGGCTTGCCGGACTCGGCGGCCTGCGCCTTGTAGATCGACAGCTCGTGCTCGATGACCTCGGCCGGGGCGTCGTCACGCGTGACGAACAGCGGCTGAGCGGCGGCAACCTGCATCGCCACGTCCTTGGCGAACGTCTTGAACGTCGCATCGGTCGGCCGTCTCGGCCTTGCCGAGCGCAAACGTCACGAGGATGCCGATCTTGCCGCCACCGTGGATGTAGGTGGCAACCGCGCCGGAGCCCTCGATCTCTTCGCGGACGAAGCGGGCGACGCCCATGTTCTCGCCCAGCTTGGAGACCTTCTCGCCGAAGAGCTGCTCGACGGTGATGCCGCGGCTCGAGATCGTCTGGGTCAGCATCGACTCGACGTCAGTGGGGGCCTCGGCCGCGATGTGCTCGGCAAGCTCGGCGGCGAACGACGGTGAACTCGGCGTTGCGGCCGACGAAGTCGGTCTCGGAGTTGACCTCGACGAGCACGCCGACGCGCGAGTCCGCCGAGACGAACGCGGCGATGGTGCCCTCGTTGGTGGCGCGACCGGCCTTCTTGGCAAGCGCGGCAAGACCGCGCGTGCGAAGAATGTCGACAGCAGAGTCCAGGTCGCCGTCGGCCTCGGAGAGCGCCTTCTTGCACTCCATCATGCCGGCCCCGGTGCACTCGCGGAGCTCCTTGACCATGCTGGCGGTGATTTCAGCCACAGGTGTTACCTCCCATTACAGGATCGATTTCTCGGTTCGGACCCAGCATCACCGGCATGCCGGGCGAAGCGAGCAGCGGTTGCTACTCGGCAGCGGGCGCCTCGGCGGCCTCGGCAAGCTCGACCGCGGGATCGCCGGTCTCGGCGCACTCCTCGGCCGGCTCGGCGACGACCTCGCCTCGGCAGCAGGCGCCTCGGCGACGGCCGCAGTCTCGGCGGTGACGACGACCGGAACCTCGGCCTCGCTCGGCATGACGACGACGGCGGGATGCTGGCCCTCGGCGGCAAGCTCGGGAACGTCTCCGCCGCGACCCTCGATGACCGCGTCAGCGATGACGCGGCTCATCAGGCCGACCGAGCGGATGGCGTCGTCGTTGCCCGGGATGACGTAGTCGACGTCATCGGGATCGGCGTTGGTGTCGACAAGCCCGATGATCGGGATGTGCAGGCGCTGGGCCTCGCGGATGGCGATGTCCTCGCGCTTGGTGTCGACGACGAAGATGGCGCCCGGGAAGCGACGTCATGTTGCGCACGCCGTTGAGGTTGGCCTGCAGCTTGCCGAGCTCCTTCTTGAGCAGCAGCTGCTCCTTCTTGGGGAGCGTGGCCATGCGGCCGTCGGCATCCATGGCCTCAAGCTGCTCCATGCGGGCGATGCGGCCGCGCATGGTGACGAAGTTGGTGAGCATGCCACCGAGCCAGCGGTGGTTGACGTACGGCATGCCCGAACGCTCGGCCTCGGACTGGATCGGCTCCTGCGCCTGCTTCTTGGTGCCGACGAACAGCACCGTGCCGCCCTTCTGGGCGACCGAACGGGCGAAGGCGAACGAGTGCTCGAGCTCGCGCAGCGTGCGCTGCAGATCCAGGATGTAGATGCCGCTTCTCTCGGTGAAGATGTACGGCTTCATCTTGGGGTTCCAGCGACGGGTCTGGTGTCCGAAGTGGACGCCCGCCTCGAGCAGGTTCTTGATAGTGACTACAGCCATAACAAAACCTCCTGGTCGGTTGTTCTTCCGCCTGGTTCAACCCCCGGTCGCGACCACCCTTGTGGGTGGCACCTCGCGCCGAAGTCCGCAGGCGTGCGTAGTTTTCGAGCCGGAGCAGTATACCCAGAGAAGCGCCGAGCGGCAACCCGCGCCCGCGACGCGGCAGCGGTCCGCTCAGGACGGCCGAGCGCGGCCGAGAGCGCTAGTTGACCGCCTGAGCTGCATGAAGCCGTGCGCGCAGGCGCAGGACCGCCTTGGTGTGCAGCTGGCTCACGCGCGACTCGGTCACGCCGAGCACCTGGCCGATCTCCTTGAGCGTGAGCCCCTCGTAGTAGTAGAGGGCGATGACGGTCTTCTCGCGCTCGGGCAGCCGTTCGATCGCCTCGGCGAGAATGTCCTTGATCTCGACGCTCTCGAACATCGCGACCGGATCTTCGGCGGACTCGTCCCGAATCGAACCGATGGCGCTCTGGGCGTCATCGCGCTCGCCGCCGACCCACAGCTCCTCGAACGAGACGACCGAGGTGTAGGAGAGCTTGGCCAGAATGGCGCCGAACTCCTTGACCGTGATGCCCATCGGTCGGCGACTTCTTGGTCGTCGGGCACGCGTCGCAGTTCGTTCTCGAGGGCCACGTAGGTCTGCTCGATCTCCCGTGCCCGCGAGCGCACGGACCGGGGAACCCAGTCCATCGCCCGCAGCTCGTCGATGATCGCGCCCTTGATGCGGGCGATGGCGTAGGTCTCGAACTTGATCGCGCGACTCAGGTCGAACTTCTCGATCGCATCGATGAGCCCGAAGATGCCATAGCTGATCAGGTCGGCAGTATCGACGGTCTGCGGAAGACTCGACGCAAGGCGACCGGCGACGTACTTCACAAGGGGCGAGTAGTTGAGGATCAGCTCGTCGCGAGCGTCAGAGTCCTGCTCGTCCTTGTAACGAGCCCATAGAGCGGAAACATCCGTCCGCGGGTCGGCTCTCATGCAGTGGCCCCTAACTGCTGGTCGGCCCCGGGTAGCTCATCAGACACGGGGGTGTGCCTTGCTGTGTACGTCTTGAAGCCGCTTCATGCTCAAGTGAGTATAAATCTGGGTGCTGGACAGGGCAACATGCCCAAGCAGCTCCTGAACTGTCCTCAGATCGGCCCCGCCCTCAACCAGATGTGTCGCAAAAGTATGCCGCATCGTGTGCGGTGACACGCCCGAGCCCGCGCCCGCAACGGCAGCATACCGCTTGAAGAGCCGTCGCACCGCATCGGCCGACAGCGGGTCTGCCGCGTGAGGACAGGAACAGGTGTTCCTCGGCGGCCGACCGCACGAGCTTCGGCCGCCCCTCGCGCAGGTACGACGCGGATGCTGTCCATGGCCACCTGATACAGCGGGAACGATCCGCTCCTTGGAGCCCTTGCCGAACAGTCGAACCTGCCCCTGACCGAAGTCGAGGTCCGACACGCGCAGGCCCACGACCTCGCTCACTCGGGCACCGGTGGCGTACAGAAGCTCGAGAACCGCGCGGTCGCGAAGCCCGGCCGGCGTCCCGGGGTCAGGCGCAGCCAGCATCGCCCGGAGCGTCTCGTCGGGGATGATGTTGGGCAGCCGAGACGCGATCTTCGGGGTCGCCAGAACCGAAGACGGGTCGGAGCCGACGAGGCCCTCGTGCGACGGCGAACGCGAAGAAGCGAACGCACCGCCGAGAGCCGCCGCGCGATGGTTCTGCGCGCGTATCCGGCACGATCCATCTCGGCCAGGTAGAGCGCGCATCTGGCGGTGGGTCAAGCCCGATAGGGTCGACGCCCGTGCGCTCGGCCCACTCCAGGTAGCGCGCAAGATCCGCCGAGTAGGCGCGCACCGTCTGTGGAGACGCCGCACGTTCGACGCGAAGGTGCTCGAGGTAGCGGTCGACCAGCTCGGCCGGTTGCGGGCTGCACGTCAGCCATCGGACGACCTCCGGCCCGAAGAGGTCGGCGCGGCTCGGCGATCCAGGCTCGCCCATCTCGCGCTGCGCCCGCTGCGCATACGCGGCATAGCGCTCGCGCTTGCCGCGCACGGGTGCGGGCAGTGGCGGCACCAGGCCGAAGTTCACGTGCATCGGCTCGTAGTGGCCGGTATCAGGGTCGGTGGCGTAGGCGAGCAGCGCCCCGAGCGCGGTGCTCGCAGGAAGCACGGCCGCAGGCGCGCCGACGATGTCGGCGTAGGTGTTCAGCGCCGCGATCAAACCCGAAGCAGCCGCCTCGCAGTAGCCCTCGGTCCCGGTGACCTGCCCAGCCAACCTGACTCGCGGGTCGCGAACGAACCGCGAGGGTGCGATCGAGCACGCGAGGCGCGTCGACGAAGGTATTGCGATGCATGACGCCGTGGCGGAGGAAGACCGCGCTCCTCGAGCCCGGGGATCATGCGGAAGACGCGCTCCTGCTCGCCGAAGGCCAGGTTGGTCTGGAAGCCGACGAGGTTGTACGCGCTCCCCTGCCGGTTCTCCGCGCGCAGCTGAACGACAGCCCACGGGCGAAGCGCCGGTGACCGGGTCGGTCAGCCCGACCGGCTTCATCGCACCGAACCGCAGCGAGTCTCGGCCGGTGCGCGCGACCTCCTCGACCGGCTGGCAGGCCTGGAAGAGGTCTGAGTGCTCGAACTCCTTCTCGGTGACGCGCTTCGCGCCGACGAGCGCCTCGTAGAACGCCTCGTACTGCTCCCGGCTCATCGGCGCGTTGAGGTAGTCGGCCGTCTCGCCCTTGTCGTATCGCGACTGCGCGAAGACCACCGAACGGTCGAGCGACTCGGCCTCCACGATCGGCGCAGCGGCGTCGAAGAACGCCAGGCGCTCTGCTGCCGACCAGCGTGCCGAGCGCGACCTCGAACGCCGGGCTCGTCAGAGGGCCGGTGGCGACGATCACGCGTCCGTCGGGGACTTCGGTGGCTTCTTCGCGGACCACCTCGATGCCCGGGTGCGACTCAATGCGCTCGCGTGAGCGCGCGCGCGAAGTGCGCGCGATCCACCGCCAGCGCGCCGCCGGCCGGGACACGCGTCTCCTGCGCGCAACCTCGAAGGACGACGCTCCCCATCGCCGCGAGCTCGTTCTTGAGCAGGCCGGCGGCGGAGTCCGGGTTCTCACTCTTGAGCGAGTTCGAGCAGACGAGCTCGCCCAGGTCGGCCGAGTGATGTGCGGGGGAGCTGCGACGACCGGGCGCATCTCGATCAGCCGGACAGCCACGCCGCGATGGCGAGCTGCCACGCGGCCTCGCAGCCTGCAAGACCGCCGCCGATCGACGGTGACGCGCTCATGCAATGCGATCTTCGGCCGGCTGCGGCACAGGTCTCCTCGGCTCGTCGCTGACTGTGATGCGGTCCAGTGTAGCGCTCCGCGTCGCCATCCTCAGCACACGCCGTATCGTCCGTCCCGGTACTTCGTCACCGCCCCCTCGCCCTCGAGCGCGCCGATCCGCCGCCCAACCTCGATGATGTCCAGACCCAGGTCGCGCGCGAGATCGTCGGGCCGCGCAGGGTTGGTTCTGATCGCCGCGAGCACGGGGTCATCGCCCGCACGCGAGCAGCTCCGGCCACCGTGTCCCGCGGCACGCTGGCCGGAACGGCTCTCCAAGACCGCTCGCAGCTCGCTGACATCGCTGACGGGGATCGCTCCCTGGCTGAGAAGCCGGTTGGAGCCCGTGCACTCCGGCGCGAAGATCGAGCCCGGTACGACCATGACGTCGCGACCGGCCTGCAAGCGCGTAGTCCGCCGTGATGAACGTGCCGCTGCCGAGCCCGGCCTCCACCACCAGCAGCGCACTCGCCAGACCGGCGATGATCCGGTTTCGTGCCCGAAACGTCCATTTCGCCGGCGGATGGCCCCACGCCGAGCTCGGAGATCACCGCACCGGATCGGGCGATCTCGCGCAAGCAGACGACCGGCGCCGCGCGGGTACACGACATCCGCGCCGCAGCCGAGCACCGCGACGGTGCGTCCGCCGGCATCCAGGGCCGCCCGATGCGCCGCCTGTCGCAACCCACGGCGGCCCCCGAGATGACCACGTAGCCCGCCGCGGCGGCCCATCCTGCGAAGAGCCGTCGCCGACCGCAGGCCGTAGGGCGTCGCCTTGCGAGCGCCGATCACCGCCAGCCCCGGCTGAAGTAGCGCCCGGGTCGCCGAATCCCCGCAGGACCTTCGGCGGGTCGTCGTGTCTCGCAGCAGCTTCGCGGGATAGTCGGCGTCAGCCGATTCGCGAGTCTCGAACTCGCCCGACTGCGGTGGCCACACGCGATCACTTCATGACTCCTCCTTTGCCCGATAGCCGAGCATCTCCGAGATGTGCTCCGAACGTCACCCGGTCGCTTCCCTCAAGATCGGCCGCGGTTCGCGCCGACCCGCAGCAGCCGAGTCACGCCGCGCCCGGAAAGGCACTTCTGCCGTGCCGACCCCTCCAGCCGTTCGCGCTCGCGGTCCGATCCAGCTGGCACGCCTCCAGCAGGAGCGCTCCGCTCAGCCCGCGACGTCGGGCCCAAGCCGCGCGTAGCGCGCGCGCTCGCGCGCCTCGAGCACCCGCTCGCGCATGCGCCGACGAGCGCTCGCCCGTCGCATGGCGTCAGCAACAGCGAGGGATCGATTCGCGCCACATCGACAACCAGGTCGATGCGATCCATCAGCGGTCCACCGATCCGCCCCCGGTAGCGGTCCACGAGACTGTCAGGGCAGCTGCAGCGCCGACGAGAGTCGCCGAAGTAGCCGCACGGGCATGGGTTCGCGGAGCCGACCAGCGCGAAGCGTGCGGGAAACACCATCCGGCCGTCCACACGCACCAACGTGATGCGTGCCGTCCTCGAGCGGCTGCCTCAGCGCCTGCAGCGCCGCAGGGCCGAACTCGGGCATCTCGTCGAGGAACAGCACCCCGTTGTGAGCGAGGGACGCCTCGCCGGGACGCGCCGGCGATCCCCCTCCCACCAGTCCGGCGATCGAGGCGGAGTGGTGCGGTGCGCGAAACGGGCGCAGCCCCGACAGTGCAGCCCGCTCGTCGACGCCGGCGACCGAGTGGACGAGCGCTGTCTCAAGTCGCTCCTCGGCGTCCAGCGGCGGCAGGATGCTGGGAAGACGCCGCGCGAGCATCGTCTTGCCGGAGCCGGGCGGCCCGATCATGAGCACGTTGTGGCCGCCGGCGGCGGCGATGAGCAGTGCGCGCTTGGCCAGCTCGTGGCCGGCAACGTCGGCGAAGTCGTACTCGCCCTCCGGAGAAGGCTGGAGCAGCCCCTGGGACCGCACCGGAAAGCTGAGGCGGGTTTCGAATCGCGCCGAGGTGTGCGAGCGGCCGGTAGTCAACTCCCTCGAGACACGCCGTCGCCTCCGCCTCGGCGGGACCGAGGAGCGGTCAGCCCGAGGGTCCGAGCGCCGAGGGCGTAGGCCAGCATCCCGGGAACCGCGCGCACCGAGCCGTCGAGCGCCAACTCACCGACGACCGCGCACTCCTCCGCCATTCGCCGCGGCAGCTTGGCCGGTAGCCACCAGCAGGCCGACCGCGATCGGCAGGTCGAATCCCGTGCCGTGCTTGCGAAGCGGTCCCGGTGCGAGGTTGACCACGATACGCGCGTTGGGCAGGTCGAATCCCGCGGCGCGTACCGCCGAGCGAACGCGCTCGCTGCGCCTCCTGTACGGCGAGATCAGGAAGGCCGACGATCGCGAACGTCGGCAGACCGGCGCCGACGTCGACCTGCACCTCCACCGGGATCGCCTGGACCCCGACGAGCGTCGCCGTCTGCACGGTGCACTGCGCCACGCCCTACTCCAACACGAACGCGGCGCGATGATGGCGCAGCAGCGCCCGGTCCTCGGCGATGACGAGCAGCGCGATGACGTCGAAGCGCACGGCGACTTCAGTGAGCCCGGACTGCTGCAGATAGGCCTCGGCGAGCCGCGCGTACCTCCGCCGTTTCGCGGCGGTGATCGACTCCTCGGGATTCCCCTTTGCACGAGTGCGCCGTGTCTTCACCTCGCACAGGACGACCGTCTCGCCGTCGAGCCCCACGATGTCGATCTCGCCGTGCTGGCAGCGCCAGTTGCGCTCGACGACGTTGATGCCGATTCGCTCCAGATACGCCGCCGCGGCGTCCTCGCCGCGTTCGCCAAGCCGCTGGCTTCTCTCGGTCATGATGACCACCTCCGAGAAGCAGCATGCGACGCGGGCCTTCCCGGAATTCTTGCGGCAGCCTGAACCCGGCGTTGAGTGCAGCTCGCGACTCAGAAGAGCGTCTGCGTGTTGGCTCCCCAAGAGAACGAGCGCCGATGCAGCGGACACGGTCCGTGGCGCGTGATCGCGGCCAAGTGATCGCTCGTCCCGTATCCCTTGTTGATCTCAAAGCCGTACTCGGGATGCTCGGCGGCGTGCGCGCGCATCAGGGCATCGCGCGTGACCTTGGCCACGATGGATGCCGCGGCGACCGCTGCGACCTTCGCGTCGGCCTTCACGATCGCCGTCTCGTTGACCGCGACGTGCATCGGCAGGCCATCCAGGACCACGTGATCCGGCTGCGTCCCCAGCTGTGCGATGCGCCAGACCGATCGCCCGCCTCAGCGCCGCGGTCACGCCCAGAGAATCGACCTCAGCCGCTGAGACGTGTGCGACACCGATTCCGAGGGCCATCGAGCGAACCAGGATCGCGAGCTCCTCTCGGCGAGCAGGAGACAGCCGCTTGCTGTCATCGAGTCCTTCGAGGTGCGGCGATGGGGGCAAGACGACTGCAGCCGCGGTCAGTGGACCGGCGAGTGCGCCTCGGCCGACCTCGTCGACGCCTGCGACGACCATCCATCCCGCCTCGCGGAGCGCACGCTCTGTCTCGTACATGCGGGACGTCCGAGCACGCTCGCTACGCCTGCGCGTACGCGCCGCAGCCGCGGCACGTACGGCGGCCTTCACGCCGGCGCGGTCGTCATCGGCGAGCTCAACGAGCAGCCGATCGAGCCGGGAGCCGCGAGCCTCGCCGAGCAGTCGGGCGATGTGTCCCACGCTCAGGCGATCGGCCATTGTGCTGTACCTCCGTCGAAGACAAAACAACGAGCGAGGCGCCGCTGGTGCGGGCCCCGCTCGTCTCAGGTCGGTTCTGTGCGCACTGTGCGCATCGGATTGCGTGGCCTAGAAGCCCTTTTCCTTGAGACGGGCGGCCTTGCCGACCTTGTCGCGGAGGAAGTAGAGCTTGCTGCGGCGTACCTTGCCGTGGCTCAGCACCTCGATCTTGTCGATCTTGGGCGAGTGCACAGGGAAGGTACGCTCGACACCGACACCGAAAGAGATCTTGCGGACGGTGAACGTCTCGCGGTTGCTCGCGCCGTGCTTGCGAATGCAGACACCCTGGAAGACCTGGGTGCGCTCGCGTGTGCCTTCGATGATCTTGTAGTGGACCTTGACCGAGTCGCCAACGTTGACCTCTTCAAGATCCTCGCGGATCTGCTGCTGCTCAAGAGCGCGAATGATATCCATGTTCCTGCGGTTCCTGTTCGTCGACGTAGTTTGCTTGGCGGCCCGCCTGAAGCGAGCGCGAGTTGGGAGTATAGACCACAGCCGTACGCGGGGCAATCCCGACACCGCGATCCAGGGACGCGACGCGCCCGTCAGTGCCCGTTCCGGCTAGTTCAGAGAGCCGAACTCGCTCGGCGGCCAGTAGGTCCAGACCGCATGTCCCTTGATCTGAGCCACAGGCACCGGACCGAAGAATCGGCTGTCGCCACTGTTGGTCCGGTTGTCGCCCATGAGCCAGACATACCCCTCGGGCACCTTCACCGGCATTGGAACGGTGCCGAGCTCGTTGGGCTTGCCGTAGGTGTAGGGCTCCACGAGCCGTTTCCCGTCCACCCACACCGCCCCGTCCTTGACGTCGACGGTCTGTCCGCCCACGGCGATGACCCGCTTGATGAGCTGCGGGTGCTGCCCGTTTGGATCGTCGAACACGACGATGTCGCCGTATGCCGGCTGATCGAAGAAGCGGTAGGAGATCTTCTCGGCCAGGACGCGGTTGCCGATGGCGATCGTCGGCTCCATCGAGCCCGTGGGGATCACGAATGGCTGGACCAGGAACATCTTGATGCCCTGAGCGAGCGCGAACGCGAGAAGAATGAGCAGCGCGGTCTCTATCAGCCACCGGACCGTCGAGGTCTCTTCCTGTACGGGCACGGCGGAATTCTTGGCGGACTGGCTCATCGACGACTAGCCTTCCTCGGATGTGTTGGTCGAAACAGCAGGACTCTCAATGAGCGCATCGCTCGCGGTCGGTCAGCGACGCGCGTGCCAGCAGGTCGGGCCGTACGCGTGCGGTCTCGGGCGATGGACTGCGCTCGGCGCCACGCCGCTATCTCGGCATGGTTTCCCGATCGCAGAACCGCGGGCACCTCCATCCCGCGGTACTCCGCAGGCCGAGTGTACTGAGGGTACTCCAAGCAGGCCGTCCGCGAACGACTCATCCTCGTGCCGACTCCTCGTCGCCGAGAACCCCGGGCACGTGCCGCGCGACCGCGTCGATCACCACCATCGCCGGAAGCTCGCCGCCCGTGAGCACGAAGTCGCCGATGGAGAGCTCAAGGTCGGCCAGCGAGAGCACGCGCTCGTCGAAGCCCTCGTAGCGGCCGCACACCAGGACGAGGCGCTCCTTCTCGGCGAGCTCGAGGACGGTCTGCGTGATCGAGCTGACGGCCGGCGGGCGTGAGGAAGACGACGTAGCCGGGGTCGTCCTCGAGCTGCTGGACCGCCTCGACCGCCTCGAAGATCGGCTCCGGCTTCATGACGAGGCCGGGACCGCCCCCGTAGGGGTAGTCGTCGGTGGTGTGGTGCTTGTCGCGCGTCCAGGAGCGCAGGTCGTGCGTGCGCAGCTCCAGCAGTCCCCGCTCGCGAGCGAGGCCGACGATCGACGCCGAGAGCGGCGCTTCGAACATGCCGGGGAAGATCGAGATGACGTCGACGATCACTCGAACTCCTCCTCGCCCGGCATGAGTCCGTCCAGCAGACGGACGACGATGATCCCATCGTCTTGGTCCGTACCCAGCACGACATCGTCGATGACCGGAATCAGAATCTCCCCGAACGGCCCCTCGACGACCCATACGTCGTTGGCGCCGGTGAGGATGACCTCGACGATGGTGCCGAGCGCGCCCCGGTCCTCATCCTCGACCGACCTGCCGACAAGATCCTCTTCGTCCTCCGGCTCCTGCCATCCCGCCGGAAGGTCAGCCTCACGCATGAGCAGATCGCAGCCGGTGATGGCGCGAGCTGCATCGAGGTCGTCAAACCCGGAGAGCTTGACCAGCGGACCCTTCGGGCCCGGCCTGACCGACTCGATCCGTCCGCAGCGCACGGTCGACGGCGGCGGCACGATCCAGACCTCGATGCCGACCAGAGACGCCAAAGGAAGCCCCGGAGCGACTGCTACCGAGACTTCCCCTTTGAGTCCATGCGTCTTGACGACCCGGCCGACCGGGACGTACGGCGAGTGCGCCAACGTCCTAGCCGAGGATTTCGACCTCGACCTGCTTGTCGTCCGAACTGCCCGCAGCGCGCGCGAGAGTCCTGATGGCCTTGATGATGCGGCCCTGACGGCCGATCACCTTGCCGACGTCAGACGGGTCGAGGGTGACCTCGAAGGCGATCGAGTTCATCCGATTCCTTGCGCTCTATCGAGACGGCTTCGGGCATGTCGACGAGCGACGTGACCACGTAGCGAACGAGCGCCTCGGTGTCGGCAACAGAAGCCATGGGCGTGTGCCTGACTACTCGGCAGCCTCGGCATCGGCGTCGGCGCCTCTTCGGCAGCCTCTTCCGCGACCTCAGCTTCGGCGGCGACCTCTTCGACTACCGCGGCGTCCTCGACGACTTCCTCGGCGACGGGCTCCTCGGCGGCAGCTTCCTCGGCAGCAGCCTCGCAGCGGCTTGGCCTTCTCGGCCAGCAGCGGCCTCAGCAGCGGCCTTCTTGGCAGCAGCAGCGTCAGCAGCGGCCTTCTCGGCGGCGGCAGCCTCGTCGGCGACCTTGGCGGCAGCCTTCTTGGACTGCTTGGTCTCGGCGACGGGCATTTCCTTCTCACCGCGAGCGATGGCGATGATCTTGCCGGCGGCCTCGGTGGGCTGCGCGCCCTTGGCGATCCAGGCGTCGACCTTCTCGAGGTCGATCTCGACGAATGACGGCGTCACGCGAGGATTGTAGCGGCCGACGATCTCGATGAATCGGCCGTCACGGCGCGCGCGCCCGTCAGCAACGACAACACGGTAGTACGGCGCCTTCTTGGCACCGTGGCGCGCCAGACGAATCTTGACTGCCAACAGGTTCACCTCCGGTCAAGGCGGCCGCCGGTGCGGCCGCACTACAAAGCAAGCAAAGCGGTTGCATATTCTACGACAGTACCCCGGTGGGGTCAAAGACACGCCTCCGGGCGTTCCGTAACCGCTCGCACCCGACGCGCGCACCGTGATCGGGTATCGGGCTAGAAGCCTCCGGGGGCATCCCGGGAATCCGCATCCGGCGCTTGCCCTTGCCCGACTGCGCCTGGAACTGCTTCATGAGCTTTCGGGTCTCGGCGAACTGCTTGATCAGCTGGTTGACGTCGTAGACCTGCACGCCCGCTCCCCGAGCGATGCGCTCTCGCCGCGAACCGTTGAGGATCTTGGGCTGGGCATCGCTCCGCGGCCGACATCGAGAAGATGATCGCCTCGATCTTGTCGAGCGCGCCCTCGTCGACCTCGGCCGTCAGCGCCCTTGAGCTTGCCCATGCCCGGCAGCGACTTCAGGATCCCGCCGATTCCGCCCATCTTGCGCACCTGCACGATCTGGGTGAGGAAGTCGTCGAAGGTGAAGTCCGCCTTCTTCATGCGCTCGGCGGTCTCGGCGTCCATCTCGGCGGCGCCGACCTCTTGCGCCTTCTCGATCAGCGAGACCACGTCGCCCATGCCGAGAATGCGCTTGGCCATGCGGTCGGGGTAGAAGAGCTCGAGCGCGTCGGGCTTCTCGCCGAAGCTCGCGAACTTGATCGGCTTGCCGGTCACCTGGCGGATCGAGAGCGCGGCGCCGCCACGAGCGTCGCCGTCGAGCTTGCTCATGATCACGCCGTCGAAGTTGACCTTCTCGGCGAAGGCGGCCGCGACGTTGACGGCGTCCTGGCCGGTCATGGCGTCGACGACCATCAGGATCTGGTCGGGCTTGACCGCGTCCCGAATCGCGACCGCCTCGTCCATCATCACGTCGTCGACGTGGAGTCGGCCCGCCGTGTCGACGATGACGAAGTCGCGAAGCGTGTCGACGGCGTTGCGAACGCCGGCCTTCGCGATGGCCACGACGTCGGTTCCTTCTCCGCGGTAGACCGGGATGTCGAGCTCCTTGCCGAGCGCCTCGAGCTGGTCGATGGCTGCAGGCCGGTAGACGTCGCAGGCGACCATGAGCGGGCGCTTGCCCTGCTTGCGCATGAGGTTCGCGAGCTTCGCGGTCGCGGTGGTCTTGCCCGAGCCCTGGAGGCCGACGAGCATGACCACGTTGGGGATGCGCCCTGACAGCACGAGCTGCGAACCCGCCCCGCCGAGCAGATCGGTGAGCTCGTCGAGAACGATCTTGATGACCTGCTGGCCCGGGGTCAGCGACTTCATCACGTCGGAGCCGATGGACCGCTCGCGGACCTTGGCCACGAACTCCTTGACGACCTTGTAGTTCACGTCGGCTTCGAGCAGCGCCATGCGTATCTCGCGCATGGCCGCATCGACGTCGGCCTCGGTCAGCCGGCCCTTGCCGGTCAGTCCCGAGAAGATCGCCTGAAGCCGGTCGGAGAGGTTCTGAAACATCGGGGCGGAACCCTTCGAGTCGGAGACATCGTACGTGACAACGGTAGTCACCCGCACGGCGGAGCGTCAAATCTACCTCAGCGCACCGGACCTCGCGCGCTGGATGGGCGCGAAGATCAGCGACAACCCGGCCCATGACTCCGGCCAGCGGGACGGTGCCGATGTAGCGGCTGTCCTCGGACAGCGGCCGATTGTCGCCCATCACATAGAGCTGACCCTGCGGCACGCGTGACCGGCGGCCTGCGACGTCGGGCGTACCGCAGCCGATCGACCATCTGGCCGCGATCGGGTTCGCGGACACCGTTGACGAACGCGACGTCGTTCCGGATCTCCACCGTGTCTCCCGCAACGCCGATGACCCGCTTCACCAGCTCAGTCTGCATCCCGCCCTCGTCGGCGATCAGCACGACGATGTCGCCGCGCTTGCACGTTCTTGACCCCGCGCGTGATCAGAACGCGGTCGGCCGTAGCGCAGCGTCGGCAGCATCGACGGGCCGTCGATGCGAACCGCTTGGTAGAAGACGAAGAACACCAGCACGATGACAGCGAACAGGGCCAAGAGCGGAAGAATGACGAATCTTGGCGAGCCGCTCGCCGGACACGCGCGGCTCCTTGGGTCCGGGAGCGAGCAACGTCGGTCCGATGTAGAGGTCGTCACTCACCGGAGACCAGAGCGCGGGCGAACTCACGGGCCACGAACGGCTTCAGGTCGTCGATCGACTCCCCCACCCCGATGCGCAGAATGGGGATCTGCAGCTCGCGCGCGATGGCGACGGCGATCCCGCCTTTGGCGGTGCCGTCGAGCTTGGTCAGGATGATGCCGTCGACATCGAGCGCCGAGCCGAACTCGCGCGCCTGCACCAGACCGTTCTGCCCGGTCGTCGCGTCAAGGACCAGGAGCGTCTTGACCGGAGGCTTGCTGCGGTTCTCGGTGACGCGCTTGACCTTCACGAGCTCGCGCATCAGGTCGGCCGAAGTGTGCAGCCGCCCGGCAGTGTCGATGAGCGTGAGGTCCGCCGCCCAGCTCCTCGGCGTCGGCGACGGTGTCGAATGCGACCGCCGCCGGATCAGCCCCGCGGTCGCGCCGCACGACCGGCACGTCCGCGCGCTCGGCCCAGACGTCGAGCTGCTCGACCGCGGCCGCGCGGTACGTGTCGGCCGAGCCGAGCACGACGATGCGGCCCGCCTCCTTCGCCTGCTTGGCGAGCTTGCCGACGGTCGTCGTCTTGCCGGCCCCGTTGACGCCGACCACCAGCACCGTGACCGGTGAGACGCCGAGAAGGTCCTCTGCGTCATCGGGGAACTCAGCGGCGATCTGCTCGGCGAGCGCGTCGATGACCGCGGGCGCATCCGGCAAGCGCGCGCTCGGCGGCAAGACGCCTCAGCCGCGTGACGATCTCGTTGGTCGCCGTGAAGCCGATGTCGGCGCCGATGAGCGTGTCCTCGAGGTCGCTCCAGAACTCCTCGTCGAGGTTCGGACCCCGGCGCAGAAGGACGTTGAGTTCGCCGCCGAGCCGCTCGCGGCTGCGCGACAGCCCGTCAGAGAGGCGCCTAAACCATGGCGTGGTCATCGGCCACCTTCGAATCCGCTCTTGGTGCGGTCGAGCTTCTGGCTGACGACCTTGGAGACGCCGTCGGCCTGCATCGAAACGCCGTAGAGCACGTCGGCCATCTCCATGGTGCGGCGCTGGTGCGTCACGACGATGAACTGCGTCTGGCCGCGCAGCGAGTCGGTGAACGCGACGAAGCGCCGCAGGTTGGTGTCGTCGAGCGCAGCCTCGACCTCGTCGAGGATGTAGAACGGGCACGGCCGGGTGCGGTACACCGCGAAGAGCAGCGCGAGCGCCGTGAGCGACTTCTCGCCACCGGACATGAGCGTCATCTTCGCGAGCTTCTTGCCGCGCGGCTGCGCGATGACCTCGACGCCGGTCAGGTCCGGATCGTCGGGCTCGGTGAGCTGCAGCTGCGCCGTTCCGCCCGGGAACAGCAGCGCGAATATCTCCTGGAACGAGCGGTCCACCACCTCGAACGTCTCCATGAACCGGTCGCGCATCTTGCGGTCGATCGCCGCGACCACCTTCTGAAGCGCTCGGCGGCTGCTGTCCAGGTCCTCGATCTGCGAGACCATGAACTCGCGGCGGTCCCTGAGCGACTCGAACTCCTGCATGGCGATGGGGTTGACCGGCCCGATGTTGGAGATCTGCTTGCGCAGACGGTGCGCGCGGTCCTCGGCCACCGACCGGTTGTCCAGCTCGTCGGCCGCCAGCGCGGTCTCCAGCGGGACGCCGATCTCCTCGACGATGCGGCGCACGGCCTGATTGACCTGAACCTCGAGCTGGCCCTTCTCGACGCGAAGGTCAGTCGCCGAGTCGCCCTTGCCGTCGATCTCGGCCTGGACCTCGCGCACCGCGGCCTGCGCGTTCAGGATGGTCTCGCGGAGCGACTCGGAGTCAGCCTGCTCGAAGCGCGCGCGGTCCTTGAGCTTGTGCGCCCAGTGGTCGGCGCGCTCCTGAAGCACCACGTAGAGGTCGTGGACCGGCTGGATGCGCTGTCGCAGCAGCTCGAGCGCGATCTCGCTCTCGCGGGCAGACCGCACGGTGTCGGCGAGCTCGCGGAGCTCGGAGTTGATGGTGTTGACCTGGCGCTTGAGGTGCACCTCGCGCTCGGAGACGGTCGCGATCTCCACCTGGCACGTGCTCAGAGCGCTCGGACACCGCGCTCTCCTCGCGGAAGCGCAGGTCGCGCTGCTCACGGGAGACGACGGCGGACTCTTCGAGACTCTCGAGCTCCGCGCTGCAGGTCTCGATGCGCGCGTTGAGCGCCGCAGCGCTGGGCCGGTCCTTCGCCGTGCGAGCGCGGATGTCGGCGATCCGCTCGTCGACGCCCTCGGTCTCGGCGTCCAGTGAGCGCAACTGCTGCTCCAGCCGGCCGACCTCCTCGAGCAGCGAGTCGTGCTCGCCGGTGAACCCCGCGATCTTCTGGGAGAGTTCGAGTGCGTCCTGCTGAGCCGCAGCCGACGGCCTCCTCGGCATCCATGACGACCGACTCGGCGTCACCCACTGCTGCGGTCAGCGCGCCGCTGTCGTCATGCAGCTCGTTGAGCCGCCGCTTCCGAGCCAAGCACGCCCTCGGTGTCGCTGACCTGCGTGCCCAGCGTGAGCTTCCCCGTCGGCCACACGACGGCGCCGCCTGCCGTGGCGAAACGCGCGCCCGTCTCATCGGACGCCGAAAGCCTGATCGCCTCGTCGATACTGTCGACGACGAACACGTCGCCGAGAAGCGCCTCAACGGCCGAGGAAGCCGCAGTGTCGTACTGAAGGTCGTCGATGAGTCGCTTCCCGGCTGAAGGGGCGCCGTTGAGACGCGTGCGAGAGCCCACAAGCGGTACCAGCGACATCTCGCCCGCGGCGTGCTCCACGATCTGCGAGGCGATCCCGGATGCGGCCACCGAGTCGGCAACGAGCAGGCCGAAGAGGTCGGCGCCCAGAAGGCGCTCGACGAGCACCTCGTAGTGCTGCGGCGCGCTGATGGCCTCGGCGACAGGGCCTACGAGCCCGGTGAGGGCCTTCTCCTGAGCGAGCGCCCATGCGAGGGCCGGCGACGCGCTCGCAAACGCCCGGTCGACCTCCTCCAGTCCTCGGGCCTCGGCGCGTGCCTCGGTGAGACGGTCGCGCAGCGCATCGAGATCGCGGCGCCGAGAGTCCAGAACGCGCACGCGCTTGTCGACGTCTGAGTCAGCCGCTGCTATCTCGCGACGAACGCGGGCAATCTGTCCGGCGAGCGCCTCGAGCCGCGACCGGCGCGCGGACAGCGTCGACTGCGCCGCGGCGCGCTGCTCCCTGATCTGCTCGGCGCGCTGGACGAGAAGCTCCTCCTCGAGGCGAAACGCGCTCAGCGCCTGCTCCGCCTTGGCGATCTCAGCGCGGTCGTCTTCGAGAAGCTTCCGACTGCGGCGGATCTCGGCGGTGATGCGACCCAGATCGTCATCGGCCGCCATGCGGGCCTTGCGGACCGCCTCGGCCTCTCGGCGCAGCTCGTTGAGCTGACCGTACAGTGCCTTGAGGCGCGCATCCGTCTCGCCCCGGTCCTGCGAGAGCCGCTCGAGTTCGCCGCTTCGCGTGGCGGAGCGGGTCTCCGAATGGTGGAGCTTCTGGCGCAGCTCGGAGAGCCGGCCTATCAGGTTCTTGCCCTTCTCCTCGAGCAGGAGGAGGCCGGCGTCGAGACGCTCGAGAATCGACAGCATCCGGCGCCGCTGCTCGGACAGGTCCCCGACGAAGAGCCCCTTCTCCTCCAGCAGCGACTGGAACTTGCCAAGCTCGCGTTCCTTCTCGGCGAGGCGGTAGCGCGAAAGGTCGATGTCGGCGTCTGCCTCCTTCTCCCGCTTCGCGAGCTCCTCCCAGACCGACTGAAGCCTACGCAGGTCGTCGACCGCGAGCGCCAGGTCGATATCTCGCAGCTCCGCGACCAGACCCGCGTGTTCCTGAGCCTTGGTCGCCTGCCTCTGGAGCGGCCGCAGCTGCCGGTCGATCTCCGACGAGATGTCGCGTGCCCGCTCGAGGTGCGCGTCCATGTGAGACAGCTTGCGCAGCGCCCGCTCTTTGCGCTTCTTGTGCTTGAGCACTCCCGCGGCCTCTTCGATCAGCGAACGCCGATCTTCGGGCCGCGAGTTGAGCACCTCGTCGAGCCGGCCCTGGCTGATGATCGAGTGAGTGTCCCGACCCAGTCCCGAATCGTGAAGCAGGTCCTGGATGTCCATCAAACGCGCGGGAGCGTTGTTGATGAGGTATTCGCTCTCACCGCTGCGGTACATCCGCCGTGTGATCGTGACCTCGGTGAACTCCAACGGCAGCTGCCCATCGGAGTTGTCCAGAACGAGGTCGACCTCGGCCACGCCGACGGCCTGTCTCGCCGAGGAACCCGCGAATATGACGTCTTCCATGGCTTGACCGCGCAGGGTCTTGGCCGACTGCTCGCCGAGAACCCACAGCACCGCGTCCGAGATGTTCGACTTGCCCGAACCATTGGGCCCGACGATGACCGTGACGCCGGGCTCGAGCTCCATCGTGCTCTTGTCTGCGAACGACTTGAACCCTTTGAATATGAGTGACTTGAGGTACACGGTCCCCCTGAGATTCGCGTGTTGAAGGGAGCGTCAAAGCACCCCCAAAAGCGTGAGTCAGTGTAGCACAGGGACCCCAGGAATCAGGTGCTCAGACGCCCTTCGCACGACGTGTCTTGCGCGGCTTCTCAAGACGCTTGATCGCCGCCGCCGCGGCGACCGCCTCGGCCTCCTTCTTGGTGTGACCGCTTCCGCTGCCCATCACCTGGCCGGCCACCTCGACCTCGACGGTGAAGGTCCGTGCATGTGGCGGGCCGTCTTGGGAGACGAGCCGATAAGAAGGCGCCTTTCCGCGAGCCTGAAGGGTCTCCTGCAGCTCTGACTTGGGGTTCTCGAGGGAGGCGGCCACGTCCTCCGAGATCAGCGGCCCCAGAGTCGCCAAGACCCACTCCCGGGCAGCATCCATCCCGGCGTCGAGGTACAGCGCGGCCACGAGCGCCTCGTACACGTTCCCCAGGGCGCTCTTCAGTCCCCGGCCTCCGGTCCCCCGTTCGCTCTGACCGACCACGATCGCGTCGGCCAGGCCGAGCTCGGCGGCGACCCTGCCCAGCGCGGTGCGCGAGACGACAGAGACTCTGATACGCGTGAGCCCGCCTTCGTCCATCGATGGGAAGCGACGATACAGCTCCTCGGCGATCAAGAACCCCACGATCGAATCGCCGAGGAACTCCAGCCGCTCGTAGTAGGCGCCTGGATCTCGTTCTTCGACGGCCGAGGGATGCGTCAGTGCGCGCAGCACCAGTTCCTTGTCGGCGAACGTGTGGCCGATGACCGACTCGGCGAGCTCGATGCGCCGCGCAGCGTCGTTGGATGTCGGTCCTGGCCTCGTCGCGCGCGGCATGGTCGGCTTCTCTAGACGCGAGCGAGGATCAGTGTGGCGTTGTGCCCGCCGAACCCGAATGAGTTGCTCATCGTCACGGTGAGGTCGGCCTTGCGAGCAACGAGCGGGACATAGTCCAGATCGCACTGCGGATCCGGATCGGTGAGGTTGATCGTCGGCGGGATCAGACCGTTCTCCATCGCCAGAACGCACACCGCTGCCTCAGCCGCGCCTGCCCCACCGAGCATGTGACCCATCATCGACTTGGTCGAGCTGACGGGCGGAGCGCAGATGCCGAACACGCGCTTGATCGCGTTGGTCTCGGCGATGTCGCCGACCTCGGTCGACGTGCCGTGGGCGTTGATGTACTTGACGTCGCACGGCGCCAGTCCCGCCTGCTGCAGTGCCGCCTGCATCGCGCGGATGGCGCCGCTCCCGTCGGGCGCCGGCGCCGTGACATGGTACGCGTCGGCGGTGGCGCCATAGCCGACGACCTCCGCGCGAATGCGAGCGCCGCGAGCGACCGCGTGGTCCCAGTCCTCGAGGACCATCAGACCGCCACCCTCGGCGATGACGAACCCGTCTCTGCCCGAGTCCCACGGGCGCGATGCTCCGGCCGGATCGTCGTTGCGCGTCGAAAGCGCGCGCGCCGCCGCGAATCCCGCCACGCCGAGCGGTGTGACGCCTGCGTCGAAGCCGCCGGCAACGATCACGTCGGCGGTTCCCCTCCGTATCGCCTCGGCAGCCTCGCCGATGGCGTGAGATCCTGTCGCGCACGCCGAAACCGGTGCGTAGTTGATGCCCTTGAGGCCCCAACGAATGGAGATATGACCGGCAGCGAGGTCGACGATCATCATCGGTACGAGCATGGGGCTGATGCGGCTCGGACCACGCTCGAGCAGGATCTGTGTCTGCTCCTCCATCATTCCGAGACCACCGATGCCTGAGCCGACGATGCACCCGGCCCTTGGGGCAAGTGTCTCGTCAATCTCGGTCAGCCCAGCGTCCCGGAGCGCCTCATCGGCGGCGACCATCGCGAACTGCTGGAAGCGCGACATGTGGCGCGCCTGTTTGCGGTCCAGGACGTCGCTGGGATCGAAGTCCTTGACGTATCCGCCAAAGGTGGTTCGGTACTCCGAGGCGTCGAAGTGCTCGATGGGGCCGATCCCGCTGCGACCGTTGGCCAGTGATTCCCACATCGCCTCGGTGCCCACGCCGGTCGGCGTGACGACGCCGACTCCCGTTACAGCGACACGTCTCATGACGACTCCTCCTCGGCGGCGCGGTACTCGGACTCGAGACGTGACATCAGTTCGGCGACGGTCGGGACGTCGTGCACGTCAGCCGCGGCCGACCCTGAGAACACCAGGCCCTGCTCCACGTCCCCGCCCTGCGACATCTCCAGCTCATTCATGATGCAGTACTCTTTGTGACACACCTTGAGGCAGGAGATGCACCGTGGGATGCGCGGGTAGTCCTCCTCCTGGGTACGCTGCCAAAACGGGTTCTTGAGCGCCCTGCCGGGCAGACCGACCGGGCTCTTGATCAAGACGACGTCGTCCGGTGTCGCGTCCACGTACATCTGCTTGAACGCCTCAGGCGCCGACGACTCGACGGTGGCGGCGAACCGCGTGCCCATCTGCACACCCGCGGCTCCGAGCCGAAGCGCGTTCAGTATCCCGCGGCCTGTAGTGATTCCCCCCGCGCCTATCACCGGGATCTTCACCGCGGCGACGATCTCGGGGAGCAGGTCGAGCATCATCCGATCGGTCCCGAGATGGCCGCCAGCTTCGAAGCCCTCGACCACCACGGCTGACGCGCCGAACTTCTCGGAAAGCTTGGCGACCCGGGCGCTGCCGACGATGGGCACCATGGGCACCCCGGCATCGCGACACCACGTGAAGACGTCGCGCGAGAACCCGGCGCCAGCGATGACGAGATCGATCCCCTCGTCGAGCGCGGTCTGCACCATCTCTCGAAACGCCTTGATGGCGACCATGATGTTGACACCGATAACGCCGTCGGTGAGCGCACGAGCGTTCCGGATCTCCTTGCGGAGCTCGTCGGGAGACAGTCCACTCCCGGCGATGATGCCGATTCCGCCCGCCTCGGCCACCGCGGCCGCCAACGGCGAGAGCGAGATGCGAACCGCCATGCCCCCCTGGATGATCGGGAGCCGCGCAGTATGGTTTCCTATGGTGAGCGAGGGCATGTCCACGGGCGGACCTTTCGGGGGCAACGGGGTCGCGCAGGGACGCGACTACACCCGGTGACCTTCCGCGGCCACCGGGTGGTTACGTGTGTTGGGACTAGCTGTTGGAGTCGATGTAGGCAACAGCGTCGCCAACGTTCTTGATGTTCTCGGCATCCTCATCGGGGATGGAGATACCGAACTCCTCCTCAAGCGCCATCACAAGCTCGACGATGTCGAGCGAATCGGCGCCGAGGTCGTCGACGAACGCTGCATCCTCGACCACGTCGTCTTCCTCGACGTTCAGCTGCTCGACGATGACGGCCTTGACCTTCTCCAGAATCTCTTCGCGCTCCATGCAACACACCTCCTCACGGGTCTCACGGCGGACTATAGCGCAGGGCGAATCAGCACCCGGTAGCGCACTTTACGTAAACGTCATGCCGCCGTCGATAGCAAGCGTCTGACCGGTGATGTACCCGGCCTCCTCGCTGGCCAGAAATGCAACGGCATTGGCGACATCGTCCGGGCTCCCGAATCGCCCGAGCGCGATCTGACCGCGCGCGGCCTCGCACACACTCTCGGGCAGCTCAGCGGTCATGTCGGTAGCGATGAACCCAGGTGCGACGGCATTCACCCGCACGCCCCTTGCGGCCAGCTCCTTTGCGACCGACTTCGTCAATCCGATCACGCCTGCCTTGGCTGCCGCGTAGTTCGACTGCCCCGCGTTGCCGACAAGACCGATGACCGAGGTGACGTTGATGATCGAACCCGAACGTTGCTTCATGAGGTGTCGTGTAGCCGCCCGAGTCACGTTGAACACACCCGTGAGGTTGGTGCCGATGACCGCATCCCAGTCCTCATCAGACATCCGCACGATCAGACCGTCACGCGCGATTCCGGCGTTGTTGACGACGATGTCGAGGCCTCCGAGTCCGTCGAGCGTGCTCTGAACGAGCGCCACGCAGGCCTCCGGCTCGCTGACGTCCGCCTGCAACGCAAGCGCACGACCCCCTCGTCCGGTGATCCTCTCAACGACTTCAGCCGCCGCCGACGCCGAACCCGCGTAGTTCACGGCGACCGATGCCCCGCACTCGGCGAGACGGGCTGCAACCGCGGCACCGATCCCGCGTGATGCACCGGTCACGAGCGCTACCTTCCCCGACAGGTCAGGCATGTCACAGCACCTCCTGCACGATGTGGGAGAGATCCTCGGAATCGACAGACAGGGACGTCAGCCCGTCCACACGCTTTGCGAGGCCCGTGAGCACCGCGCCGGGTCCGCATTCGATGAGGGTTGTCGGTCCCCCCGACGCGATAGCGGACATGGTCTCCGTCCAGCGCACGGGTGACGTGATCTGGCGCGAAAGCCTCTCTCGGATCGTCTCAGCGTCCATCGTCGCCGACGGTTCGGCATTGCACAGCACGGGGTAGCGAGCATCCGAGAAGGCTGCGCCTGCGAGCAGCCGGCTGAACGAGTCGGCCGCCGAGGCCATGAGCGGCGAGTGGAACGGCCCGGACACCGCGAGCGGGATGACCCGGCGGGCGCCTGCCGACGCGAGGGCCGATGCCGCCTCGGACACGCCTTCGTGCGTCCCCGAGATCACAACCTGCCCGGGCGAGTTGTCGTTGGCGAGCCAGACGCCGTCGATCCCGGCGATCGTCTCGGCGACGAAGGAGCCGTCGAGCCCGATGACCGCAGACATGGTCCCGGGCGTCTCGGCGGCGGAAACGGCCATGTATCGGCTCCGCTCGACCACCAGCTCGAGTCCTGCTTCCGCGGAGTAGACGCCGGCCACAGCGAGCGCGGCAAGCTCTCCCAGGGAATGGCCCGCAACGGCGACCGGGACAACACCGCTCTCGACAACCGTGACGCCCCAAGCGTAGTCCGCGAGGTACAGAAGCGGTTGCGCTACACGCGTGTCCGCCAGCTCAGCCGGGGTTCCGGACTCGGCGATGCCCCGAAGATCGAACCCCGAGAGCGCTTCGGCGGCGTCCAGCAGGCGACCGAGGTCGTCGAGCTCGGGCACGTCCGCAAGCATCCCGACTCGCTGAGAGCCCTGCCCGGGGAAGACCAGTGCCGCACGTCTGGTCATCGGGCTATCCGTTCTCGGGAATCGAACAGAGCGATCGCATCACGGCCTCGGCGCCAGACATGAGCTCGTCGACGATCACCGCGGCCGGCTGGATCTCGGTCACGAGCGCCGAAGCCTGACCCGCCATGAGCGAACCCATATCGGTATCGCCGGTCCGCATCGCGAGCGCGAGCTTCCCGCTGCCGAGGGTTTCGATGTCCTCGGGCTGATTGTTGCGGTCGAGCACCTCGATCTGGCGGGACAGCTTGTTCTTGAGCACGCGCACAGGATGACCCGTGGAGCGCCCCGTCACCACCGTGTCGCGGTCCTTCGCGCGGATCACCTGCGCCTTGACGTCAGGGTGGATCGTGCATTCGTCCGCACACATGAAGCGGGTGCCGACCTGCACGCCCTCGGCGCCGAGCGCGAACGCCGCGGCAACCCCCCGCCCGTCAGCGATTCCGCCCGCGGCGACTACGGGGATCTGGACAGCATCAACGAGCTGAGGCACCAGCACCATGGTGGTGAGGTCGCCGATGTGCCCGCCGGCTTCCATACCTTCGCCGATGATCGCGTCCGCTCCAATGGACTCCATGCGCTTCGCCAGCGCGACCGACGGCGCGATCGGAAGGACCTTGATCCCGCGGTCTTTGAGCGCCGCCATGTACTTGCCCGGGTTGCCGGCGCCCGTGGTGACCACGTCGACGCCCTCTTCGAGCACCATCGTCACGATGTCGTCGATGTGAGGGGTGAGCAGCATCAGATTGACGCCAAACGGCAAGTCCGTGAGCAGCTTGGCGTTGCGAATCTCCGCCCTCAGCATCTCGGTCGGCATCTGGCCCGCACCGATGATCCCCAGGGCGCCCGCGTTGGAGACCGCTGCGGCGAGCTCAGCGGTCGCGGTCCACGCCATGCCCCCCTGGATGAGCGGGTGCTGAACGCCGAGAAGTCGGCTCAATCGGGTGTGAAACGCCATGCTAGTGATCTCCCTTGTCCGGGACGGTCATGGTCCATCGGAGGGTCACGGCGCCCCAGGTGAGGCCCGCCCCAAAGCCGACAAGAGCGATGAGGTCGCCGGGCTGAAGTCGCCCGCTAGTATACAGGTCGTCCAAGGCCAGAGGGATCGACCCCGCCGATGTGTTCCCCGTGTTCTCGACGTTCGAGTACACGCGTTCGTCGGCGATGCCCAGCCGCTCCTCGATCGTGTCCAGAATCCGCTTGTTCGCCTGATGCGGAACCAGCCACGCAAGGTCTGCGACGCTGTTGCCGGTAGCCTCCAGTGCACGAACGGTCGCCTTCGGAATCATGCGGACCGCGAACTTGTATACCTCGTTGCCGTTCATCCGCAGGTACTGCTCTCGATTGCGGATGCGCTCCTCGGTACACGGTGCCGCCGAGCCACCCGCCGGAACCTTGAGAAGGTCGGCGCCGGTGCCGTCCGCGCCGAGTTCGATGGCCAGGACTCCCGGCGCCTCGGCCGCACGGAGCACGACCGCACCCGCTCCGTCGCCGAAAAGCACACACGTTGCGCGATCGGTGAAGTCGATGTGTCGCGTGAGCGCGTCGGCGCCGATCACCAGAACGGTCTCGTGGCGGCCCGACTCGATAGCGGTCGTTCCGGCCTGCAGCGCGAAGATGAACCCCGAGCAGGCGGCGTTCACGTCGTAGGCAGGGCACGTCAGTCCGAGTTTGGACTGCGTCACGCACGCCGTGGACGGAAAGAGGTAGTCGGGAGATGAGGTTCCGACGATCAACAAGTCGACGTCGGCCGGCGACAAGCCCGCGCACGCCAGGGCGCGCTCACCCGCGCGCGCCGCGAGGTCAGACGTCGCGTGATGCTCCTCGGCGATGTGGCGCTCGCGAATGCCGGTCCGTGAGACGATCCACTCATCCGACGTCTCGACCATCCGCTCGAGATCTCTATTGGTCAGCGTGTTCGCGGGCAGGTACGACCCTGTCCCCACGATCGTTGCGTAGCGTGTCATCTGGAGAGGGACTTCCCTTGCCTTGAGGTGCGTCGGTCGAGGACATCGGTCGTTCAGTCGTCGGCTTTGCGTCGGGGAAGTGTACACGACCCGTGTCGCAGAGCAGAAGTACCGAGCGGTCTAGTTGCGTGCTACGGCTGCCGCGATCTGCTGCGTCAAGCCCCCGCGTCCCGCCTGAGCCGCCACGAGGATGGCGCTCGACACGGCGGCCGCCTTCGAAGAGCCGTGACCGATGATACATACCCCGGCCACGCCGAGCAGCGGCGCTCCACCGTAGGTGTCCGGATCGAGCCGACTCCGCAGCCGATTCAGCGCCGGCTTGAGAACCGCCGAGGCCGCCGTGTTCAGCGGCGTGGACGTGATGGCATCCTTGACCTGCCCGAGAAGGATCTTGCTGGTGCCCTCGAGCAGCTTCAGTGCGACGTTTCCAGTGAACCCGTCAGTCACGATGACGTCGGAGACTCCGGCCAGAACATCGCGACCCTCGACATTGCCGATGAAGTGCGGGATCCGCTCGGCCATGAGCGCGTGTGCGGCCTGCGCGAGTTGCGAGCCCTTGCTGGGCTCTTCGCCGATGTTCAGCAGCGCGACCCGAGGTCCGACCACGCCGAGAACCACGGTCGCGTACGCGGCCCCCATCTGAGCGAACTGCAGCAGGTTCTCCGGCTTGCAGTCCGCGTTGGCGCCGACATCGAGCAGCACACAGGGCGGGCCCGCCGTCGGTACGACCGTGGCGATCGCCGGGCGCTTGACGCCCTCGATCCGCCCCATCACCAATGTCGCCGCAGCCATCGCCGCACCCGTGTTGCCCGCCGAGAAGAACGCATCCGCCTTGCCATCTCTGACCAGCCGAGCACCCACGACGATCGATGAGTCCTTCTTGCTCCGCACGGCGGTCGCGGCGTGTTCGTTCATCTCGATGGTCTCGGCACACGCGACCGCCTGCACGCGATCGCCGTTCTCGGCCGCGAACGGTTCGACGACCTCGGCGGGACCGGCGAGGATGACGCGCAGCCCCGAGTCCTTCGACAGCGCCGCCGCCACACCAGCAAGGACCTCTGCCGGCGCGTTGTCGCCGCCTACCGCATCGACCACGACCGTCACTGGTCGGCTCTCTGACATGCTCAACCTCTCTGCACGCGCGGAAGATGCGCGAATCCAACACCGTCCAACGTGGCGGCACGTACTCGGTCAGCCACCGCCGACACCGTGGTCGGTATTCTATCAAGCGATGGTCGCCTGAGAATGAAGCAGCCGACCTCACCCGATGCATCGGGCTAGGTCGGCCACTGCAACTCGGCAAGCCTCCGACAGCGATCAGGCGAGAATCCGGCCACTCGCCGACTATCGGCAGGATCTACTCGGTGTCGATGACCTCGCGGTCTTTGTAGAAGCCACAGGTGGGACAGACGCGGTGGGGCATCTTGACCTCATGGCACTGCGGGCACGTCGACTTGGCCGGTGCCTCGAGAATGTGCGACGAACGCCGGCTATGGGTCTTCATGCGGCCGGTCTTTCGCTTGGGTACAGCCATCGGAGCCGATCCTTCCGTCATTGCGCCTGATTGTCTCGGCGCTCGTTGTATCAATGCAGCTGGCGACCCAACGGTCGCACGAGCGAAAATGATAGCACGCGATTCTACCGATGGGTAGGAGAATCTGCGGAGCTCCGACTGCAGCCCGATCGCGGAGTCCAAGGCGGAGCCTTACGCCTCCTGGTCCCCCGCATCGGTCTCCACCAAGCGCGCCGAGCGCGGCGAAGGGATGATCCTCGGACGGACCCTCGGCACAGCCGCACGGTCCTGCGTTGAGGTCTGCTCCGCACGGTCGCACAGAGCCCCGCGCACTCCTCGTCGTGAATCGGCGCGAACGGGGCCTCGAGCACCAGCGCCACCATCAGCGAGGGGAGTATGTCGACGACCCCCTCGGCGCTGACCATCTCGTAGTCCTGGTCCTCCGGGATGCCGTCCTCTTTGCCGGGCTCGACGTAGAACCCGTCGACCTCGCCCTCGATGCGCAACGGGAACTCGCAGAGACACCGCGAGCACGTCGCGAGCACGTCGGCCACGACTCGCCCGCCGCTGACCACACTGGTGCCTGTGTGCGTCAGCCAGATGTTGAACGTGGCCGGCGACTGCGGCACGAAGGTCTCGTCTCCCACCTGAAGTGATTCGAGTGGGAACTCGTCGGACACCTCGATCGTCGCGCCGAGGTCATCGAGAATGGAGGTCAGATTGACCAGATAGTTGTCCACGGCGACTGCCAGGCTCTCGTGAACGGCTACTGGCGCTGTCCGCCGACTTTGCCCTGCAGACGATCACGACCACGCTGCACGGCGGTCAGCAGCTTGCCGAGATTGACTTCGAGGTTGGCGAGCATCTCGTCGGCATAGTCCTCGGCGCCGAGACGGACCTCTCGCTCCTGGGTGCGTGCCTTGTCCATGATGTCGGCGGCCTGCGCCTCGGCGAGCCGGACCACTTCAGTCTCGTTGGCAAGCGCCTGTGCGCGATCGCGGGCGTCCTCCAAGATGCGGTTGGCCTCCTTCTCGGCCTCCTCCAGCATCTCCTGGCGCTCCTTGACGATCCAGCGAGCCTGCTTGAGCTCGTCGGGATACTGCGCGCGTATCTCGTCGATGATCTCGTAGACCTTGTCCGGGTCGACCATCTTGTTGCTTGAGAACGGGACCGTACGTGCGTTGTCCACGATCTCTTCAACTCGGTCGATCAGGGCCATGATGTCCATGAAACAGCCTCCCTAACGGGCTTCATTCACCTTGCGCTCGAGCGCTTCGCACACGACGTCGGGCACCAGGCCCCGTACCGCCCCTCCGTGCCGGGCGATCTCCCTCACAGCAGACGAACTCAGGTACATGTACTCAGGTATGGCCATGATGAACATGGTCTCGACTTTCGAATCGAGGCGCCAGTTCAACGCTGCCATCTGGAACTCCCGTTCGAAGTCGGTAACGACGCGCAGCCCCTTGATTATGACCGATGCGCCCACTTCTTCGGCGAAGTTCACCAATAGGGTATCAAATGGACGCACTGATACGTTGTCGAGGTGCGAAACGGCGCGCTCAACCAGTTCGACCCGCTCATCGATTGTGAACAGCGGCCCGCTGCCGTTCTTCATCTCCGAATGCGCGACCCCGACGACCAGCTCGTCGAAGATCCCAGCCGCGCGTTCGATGATATCGAGATGCCCCGAGGTGATGGGATCGAACGTGCCAGGCACGATTCCGCGCTTCACGAGATCCCCTCCCCCGAGTCAAATACGACCACGTCGATGCCGGTCGAACCGTACTTCTTGCGAGTGTAGAGATCGAATCCCGTCGGCCACTCCGTGGATTGGCCGCTCGCGTGTTCGTACACGACGACTGCTCCATCCTCCAGCTGCCCGGAGCGGGCAAGTGCCGAGGTCAATCCCTCAATCTCACGCGACGCAAGTCTATACGGAGGGTCGAGCAGAAGCAACGCGAACGGGGCGCCCGGTACACCACCGCGCTCCACGAGGGTCAGCACGTCGCCCTCGATGATGCGGGCACGACCCTGCGCGCCGAGAGACTCCAGATTCTGTCGGAGCACGTTGATTGCGGCCCGGTCGTCGTCGACGAATGTCGCCGTTCGAACAGCCACGCGAGAGGGCCTCGATCCCGAGCGCCCCGCTACCTGCGAAGGCGTCGAGAACGGCTCCGCCCCCCAGTTCCGCACCCAGGAGCGACGTGAGCGATGAGAAGAGCGACTCGCGCACCCGATCCGTGGTGGGACGCGTCTGATCACCCTTGGGGGCCTTGAGCGTTCGTCCGCGATACAAGCCGGCAACGACCCTCATCCGCTGCTCACCCACTCCCATGCCGCCGCATACGTGCGCTTGAGTTCTCGAAGCAGCGGTCCGTGGACAGCAAGGGACAGGTGCGGGTCCTCGGCCACGATCGAGGCTGCATCCTCCCTGGCTTGCACGATGAGCTCGCCGTCGGTGATGACCGATGCCAGCCTCAGCGCCGGGAGACCGTGCTGGCGGTCGCCGAGAACCTGACCTTCGCCACGAAGCCGAAGGTCCATCTCGGCGAGTTCGAACCCATCGCTGGTACTCGCGAGGGCCTCCATGCGCTCGCGGCCCTCCGGCGACTTGGCGTCGGCCAGCAGGTAGACCTCGCCCGCGACGACTCCCGCGACCGACCCTTCCTCGGAGCTGATGCAGCTGCGCGAGCCCGAAACGCTCGGCGTTCTCGACGATCATGACCGATGCGTTGGGCACGTCGACCCCCACCTCGATGACGGTGGTGGCCACAAGCACGTCTATCTCACCTTCACGGAACTCACGCATGACGCGAGCCTTCTCGGCGCCCTTCATGCGGCCCGTGAGCAGTCCCACGCGCAGCTCCGAGAACACCTTGGTGCTCAGGCGCTCGTACTCGCGAGTGGCCGCACGTGCCTCGGCTGTCTCTGACTCATCGACGAGGGCGCACACGACGTAGCCCTGCTGGCCCGCCTTGACGGCGGCTCGCAGCCGTTCGTATGCCTGATCGCGGTCGGCCGACTTCACGAGACTGGTCGTGACATCCGGCCGGGAATCCGGGCGCGTGCGCAGGTATGAGGCCTCGAGGTCGCCATAGAGCGTCAGGGCCAGCGAGCGCGGAATCGGGGTCGCCGTCATGACCAGAAGGTCCGGTGACGCGCCCTTGCCCCGCAGACCAAGACGCTGATTCACTCCGAACCGGTGTTGTTCGTCCACCACGACGAGCGTCAGGCGCTTGAAGCTGACGGTCTCCTCGAGCAACGCATGAGTGCCGAAGATGACCTGGACCTCGCCGTCGGCCAGCAGACGCAACAGCTCGCGGCGCTGTGCTGCCGGCGTCGAGCCGGTCAGCAGTCCCCACTGCACCCCGGCCGCATCGAGCAGCGGCCCAAGCGCGTGGGCGTACTGCGCTGCCAGTATCTCCGTCGGTGCCATCATCGCGGCCTGAGCGCCCGCGTCTGCAGCGCACGCCAGCGCCTGTCCCGCGACGAGGGTCTTGCCGGTCCCGACATCGCCGAGCAGCATCCGATTCATGGGGCGGGGCTCGTGCATGTCGCCGAGTATCTCGGCGGTCGCGGTGACCTGGTCGGCGGTCAGTTCGAACGGGATGGCCGCCCGCATGCGGCCGAGTGCGGGCCCATCCACCGGATGGGACACGCCGGCCCGCTCACGCGTGAGCGCGTGGCGCCGAAGCGCCATGTAGAGCTGCAGCTGCAGGATCTCGTCGTACGCGAGGCGCTGGCGCGCAGTCGCGGCTTCGGCGACGTCGTGCGGGAACTGTATCGACCGCAGCGCGCGGTGCAGAGGAGCTAGCTCGCGACGTCGCCGAAGCGCCGACGGAAGGTGGTCCGGAATGTCAGCGAAGTCGTCGACCGCGGCCGCAACGAGGCGGCGGAGCCAATTCGTCGAGAGCCCCTCGGTCGTCTTGTGCACCGGCAACACACGTGCCGCGGCGTCATCCGATTCGTCGGCCGGAAGCTTCTCTACGAACGGCGCACGAATCTGCTTGAGGCCGTAGTCGAGCACGACCTTCCCCGAGAAGGCCACGCGCTCGCCGGCCGAGAACCGCTGCTGGATGTAGGGCTGGTTGAACCACACGCCGATCAGCACGCCGGTGCCGTCAACGATGGACACCTCGGTGATCGTGAGTCGTGGGCGAGGCTCGCTTGACTTTGACCTCGTGCACCCGCCCGACGACGGTCGCGTCGAACCCGGCGCTGCACCTCGGCGAGTGTGGCGATGTGCGTGAGGTCCAGATAGCGAAACGGGTAGTGGCGCAGCAGATCCCCGACGGTCTCGATCCCCAGTCTGTTCAGCGCGGTGGCACGCGCCGTGTCGACGAACCGTGCATCGATCACCGGCCGGTCATGAGCCAGGAGCCGGTCGCATCTCGAGTCAATGCCAAGCGCCTTCCCACGATCCATCGGCGCAGAACCTACCCGAGAGGGTAGTACGCGACGCCGACGGCGCCCGGTCCGGTGTAGACGCCGATGACCGCGCCGATAACGCCATGCGATTCGATCTCGATGTCGGCGCCAGCGGCCAGTATCGCGGCCTCCAGCTCCTCGACGTCGTCGGTCCTGGCGGCATGCAGCAGCGCGATTCGCATCCGGCCGTTCTCCACGGAGTCCTTCGCCACGTGTTCGGCGAGCGCCGCGATCGCCTGGGACCTCCCCCGAACCTTCTTGTACGGCTCGATGATTCCGTCGGCGTTGACTCGGAGTACCGGCTTGATGTTGAGGAGCGAAGCGGCGAGGCCCGTGGCCTTGCCCGCCCGTCCACCCTTCACGAGGTAGTCAAGCGTATCGAGCAAGAAGAAGAGCCTCGTGTCGTGTGCGACCGCGCGAGCTCGCGCCTCAATGCCCGCGGCGTCCAAGCCCGCGGCCCGCGCTTCCACTGCGGCCTTCGTGATCAATCCCGTGCCCTGCGATGCGGTCTTGCCGTCAACGATCCGAACCGGAATCGGCGAGCTGCCTGCCGCCAGATTCGCGGACTCGAACGTACCCGACAGCGCAGATGACAGCGTGACGACCACGATCTCTTCGCACCCTTCGTCCGCAAGGCCCTGATAGGCCGCCGAGAAGTCCGCGGGCGAAGGCTGCGACGTGGTCGGAAGGTTCTTCGCGGCCGCAAGCATCGGGTAGAACGAGTCTGGCCGAAGGTCGATCCAGTCGGCATAGTGTTCGTCGCCGAAGTGCACGGTGAGGGACACCATGCGTACGTCGAGGGTGGCCAGCTCTTCCGGACCCAGGTCGCAGGTGCTGTCAGTGACGATCCCGACTCGCGGCATTGAAACTCCTCAGGAAGTGATGAGCCGCGGACTACTCCGCAGACATGATGACGGGATAGAGCGGCTGCTCGCCCCGGTGTGTCTCAATCTCGACATCGGGATGCGTCGCCCCGATGCGATCGGCCAGAGCTTCAAGCGCCGCGTCGTCGAACTCTTCGCCCGCGAGCAGCGTGAACGTCTCCGCGCCGTCGGCGAGGAGCAGATCCGCGAGGTCAGCTGCGACTGTGGCCACGTCGTCGCCGACGACCTCGATCTCATGATCGCTGATCCCGATAACCTGCCCGCTTGTGATGTCGCCGACCTTGCCCTTCGCGTCCTTGACCGCGCGCGTGACCTCACCGGAACGAACCAGGCTCGCTGCCTGCGTCAGCGCCGCCGATACCGCCTCCAGGTCCTCTCCGCCATCGAATGCGAGCATCGCCGAGAATGACTGCGGAACCGCCGTGGTCGGAACGATGGCGACCGGCTTGTCAGAGACACTCGCCGCGGCGGTCGCTGCCATGATGATGTTCTTGTTGTTGGGCAGGACCACGACCTTCTCGGCGGGCACAGACGCGATGGCGTCGACGAGATCCTGCGTGGAGGGATTCATGGTCTGTCCCCCGCTGACCACCACGTCCACGCCCAGCGACTGAAGAATCGCCACCAGCCCCGAGCCTGCTGCCACGGCCACGAACCCGATAGGCTTGATGGCTACCGCGGGAGCGGCGGCCGGAGGCGGCGCGACATTCCCCTCTGCTGCGAGGACCTCGTCTCGAGCCTGCGACTGGCGATGCATGTTGTGGATGTGAACGTCGGACACTTCCCCGAGCGATGTCATGTACGAGAGCACGGTCCCCGGCTCGTTCGTATGGACGTGGACCTTGTACTCCCCGCCAGACCCGACCACCAGTTCGCTGCCGCCGACCGATGCCACATAGTCGTGGACCGCGTTCTCATCGATCCCCTCGCCGAAGAGCAGGAACTCCGTGCAGTAGAGGTACTCATCGTCGTCCCAGTCGTCGATCGGCTCGACCGAGAGCAGCGGCGCAGCGACCGAAGATACGTCGGCGATCCGGACGTCCTGTCCCTTCGCACTGGCGATGAAGCCCTCGATGAGGATCGCAAGGCCAAACCCGCCTGCATCGACGACCCCGTTCTCCTTCAGAACGGGGAGAAGCTCCGGCGTCCGACGAACCGAGTCGAATGCGCCAGCGCTGACCGCCGTGAGCAGGTCGGCCATGTCCAGGCCCTCGTCGGCGCCGGCACGCGCGACCTCGGCGGTATCGCGCAGAACCGTCAGGATGGTGCCTTCGACGGGCTTGCGCACGGCCTGGAATGCGACGACCACCGCGCGCTCGAGTGCGCCTGCAACGACGTCGGCGTCAAGCTCCTCGGCGCTGTCGATTCCTTCGCAAAGCCCACGCAGAATCTGGCTCAGAATCACGCCCGAGTTCCCGCGCGCGCCCATGAGCGAGCCGTGAGTGATCGCGTGACAGAGCGCCGCTATGTCCGCGTCCTCGGGAAGACGTGACACCTCCGCGACCACGACGTCCATGGTCAGCGACATGTTCGTACCGGTATCGCCGTCCGGCACCGGGAACACGTTGAGCTTGTTGACCTCGTCCTTGCGCTCCTTCAGGGCCTGAGCAGCGGCTGCGACGTGTCGGGCGATGGGAGATGTGGGCACTGGGGAAGCTCCGAGTCGCTACGGGGTACGGACTTTGACGCCCTGAACGTGCACGTCAACCGACGCCACTTTGACGTCGGCGGTGTTGACCAAGACGTACTTCACGCGGTTCGCGAGATTGTGCGAGACCTCGGTGATGTTGGTACCGAACTCGATGACCACGTAGAGGGCGACCACGACCCCGTCCTCCGTCGTCTGGACCTTCACGCCCTTGCGCAGCTTCGCGGCAGGGAGAAGCTGCGCGACGCCGTCACGCAGCGAGGGGCTGGCCATCCCGACTACTCCGTAGCTCTCGAGCGCCGCGTATCCGGCCAGATCGGCCAGGACGTCGTTGGCGACGTTGACGGTACCGGCGACTGGCTGAGCCATAAGCTCTACTCCTCTGATGCGCGTGGGACAGGCAACTGGTTCAAATCGGCAAGCAGTGCGTCGACCGACACCGCATGCATAGCTGCGACCGCAGACACGGTCTCCAAGCCTGATGCGAGACACGACGCGCACGCCAGCCCGTGCCGGTCGAAGACGTCCGCGGCGTCGGGGTAGCCCACGAGCACGTCGCGGATCATCGTATCTGGCGTGATCGCTGCCAACTTCGGGCTCCCCTCTCGGCGGGCTCGCACCGCATCGACAGTATAGCCGACCTCAGCTGAGCGACTACACCCGTGCGCCTGGCGGCGGCACTTGTTCACGCCTCGGTCACCGTGGTAGGATTGCCTGCGTTTTGTGCCTTGAAGAAGTACCCGGTCGGCTGAACGCCGACCTATGAGAACACACGAGGAGCGTGCGAAATGTCCCAGGTCTGCACAGTATGTGGTAAGCACCCCGTGGCGGGCCGCAACGTCAGCCACTCCCACCGCGTCACCAATCGCGTCTTCAAGCCCAACATCCAGAAGGTCACGGCCGTGGTGAACGGGCACGTCAAGCAGGTCAAGGTGTGCACCAAGTGCATGAAGGCCGGCAAGGTCACCCGCGCGTAGCATCGTTTCGGCGCATCAATCCGAACGACCGTCTCTCGAGGCGGTCGTTCGCTTTTGCATGCCAGGATTGATCGGTCGGAATCGCCGTCGACGGCAGCTCGCTCTAGGACCGCACCGCGAAGCGGTCGAGCATCGCTCGTCGTGAGTTCAACGAGTCCCGCAACCACCTTCGGGTCGAACTGCTTGCCCGCCCCGGCCACGACCTCTGCCATCGCCTGCTCGGCGGTCATCGCGAGTCGATACGGAACGCGACGACGTCATCGCGACGTAGGCGTCGGCGACGGAGAGGATCCGCGCGCCCAGCGGGATGTCTTCGCCTGCAAGGCCCTGTGCGTAGCCGGTCCCGTCGTAGCGCTCGTGGTGATGGAAGACGATCGGCACGACCTGTCTCAATGCAGGGGCCTGGTCCAGAATCTCGGCGGCGATCTGGGGGTGCATCTTGAGCATCCCCCACTCGACCGTCGTAAGTGGGCGGCTCGTGGCCGTCACTCCGTCGCCCGCGGCCGACATGCCGATGTCGTGAAGAAGCGCGGCGAGCTTCAGCGAATGCGCGTCAGACTCCCCGAGTCCCATCTGCTCGCCGAGGGCTGTGGCCAACTCCAGGATGCGTGCGGTGCCGCCGCGGGTGTAGGGGTCACGCGTTTCCATGGCGAGTGCGAGCGCCTTCAGCGAGTCGAAGAACAGGTCCTGCGTGAGCGTCATAGCGCGCGCGTTGCGCAGGGAGATCGCGGCCATGCGGCCGATCGCCTCAAGCGCGCGGACGTGCGAACGCGAGAACCGGGCATGGAATCGGCGGCTCCCCACGTTCAGCACGCCGAGCACGCCATCGTCGTCCGATATCGGTACCGACGCCGCGGAAAGCACTCCGTGCCGCCGGCTCTGCGGACCCTTGTGGTCGAGGTCCTCGACGACCAGCGGCCGGCCACTGGCAAGCACCCAGCCGGCTATGCCTTCACCCTCGGCCACCCGCGTGGTACCCACGATGTCCTCCGGCAGCCCGCTGGCGCACGAGATCCGCATCTTGCCGCTGTCGGGATCGAGCAGCATCACGCTGCCGGTCTCGGCGCCTGAGAGCTTGAAGGCGTGCTGCAGTGCCGAAGTCATGACCGCCTCGGGCTCGAGCAGCCGCGTCAGTTCACTCGCGGTCTCCAGCAGCTGGCGGGCCGAGCTGGCTTCCGACCGGGCGACGTGCAGCGCCAGCGATCCCATCAGCAGCCCGCGCATCGCCGAGAAGACCTGCTCCATCCGCGCGCTATCGGGCTCCGCCTCGCCGCTGAAGTCCACGGCAACCACTCCGGTCGCCTCATCGGTCAGCAGCGGAAATGCGTAGCGCCACGATGGGGACGGTGCTCCTTGCGTCTCTATCGCACTGAGGCGCTCGTGCCGCGCGGCCTCGTTCGACAGAGCGGCGCCGAGAATCCCGTCGGACGCGGGCACCGGCGTCGGGTCGGGTTGCTCAGGTCCGTGAGCACACACCAGTCGAAGGGTCGGCGTGCCGACGTCCTCCAGCCAGAGGTGCGCTGTCACGGCGGTTCCCGCCAGTCTGGCGTTGCCCATGAGTGCTTCCAGCACGTCGCACGGCTCGACACTCAGCGGAATCGTGAGGTCCTCGGCTGACACGCAGGGTCGTGCGAGGTCAGCCGGAGCGCACGGATGGCTCCGGTTCCTGCGCTGCCGGTCGTGGCTGACGCTCGTCCGGCACACCGGTGGGACGGCTGACGTCGTTCGACGTCGGACGGAGGTCCGACCACCGCTGCCGCCCGAGGCTTCTCGACCGGCCGGAGGTGCGCGGGGATGACTCCCGCTCCCACGCGAGCGCGCGGCCCGGTGGTGGACATCATCGCGGCCCACACGGCGCAGGCCGCCGGAGACAGCGGCAAGCCCGAGCGCGAAGCGCAGGTTGAACGCCGCAGACGACGACGGCGAGCAGGAGCGCCAGCCCCGAGAACGCGAGAATCAATGTCTTGATGGAGCGGTTCATTTCAGCATCTGGCCCGTCGATAGTGTGTTCGCAGTATATCTTCGACCAGACGACTACGTCCCTTGAGCGCGAATCCCACCCGCTACCTGCGGCGCGAACACCAGAACACTGCCTGTGGAGACGCTGATCAGCGCTTGGCCGGACGGCCCGACGCGGTTGCTCAGCCCTACCGATGTGGTCGGCGGGAGCACCGCCTCATCCAGCTCCCAAACAGCACCCTCCACCGAAACGACCGCCTCCTCACCGAAGGCGAACACGGAGAAGGTCGTATCCGGTCCGCTCAGTGCGAGCGACGAACGCGCTCCGGGCGACAGCGCCCAGACTTCGATCTCGGGGTCCACGAGCCGCGCCTCAAGGTCTGCCGACGACTGCAGGGCCCCGAGCACCGCGAGCGTATGGTCAAGCCGACCCGAAGATGCCGCCGTCAGCACCAGCGAGGTGGCGCCCCGCCGACGCACCTCGGCGATGGCCAGCTCGAGGTCCGACGCGTCCTTCTCGGCGGGATACCGAAGGATCTCGGCACCGAGTTCGCGCAGCCGATCGAGGTCTGCCTGCGAGAGCGAGTCGAAGTCGCCGAGGACGACGTCGGGCGACACCCCGGCCTCCAGGCAGGCCGACCCTCCTCCATCCACGGCGACGATGAGGTCGGCCTCCGTCGCCAGCCGCGCGACCAGCGCAGGCGTGCCAGCCACCGGTGCGGCACAGACGAGGAGGGCTCTCACGACGACGCCTGCCCAGCGGAGCGCGGCCGTACAGGCACCGCGGCGTTCAGCACCGGCAGCACGAACAGCGCGGCAACGATGGTAGCGATCAGCGACGGCACAAGGTATCCGAGGTTGTAGAGCGCCGAGTAGACCCAGACCGGGGTGCCCTCCGGTGCATTCGCGCCGAAGAAGACCACGACCGGAAACGAAGTGGGCGGCAGAATCGCGCCTGCGACACCCAAGATCATCCATGGCACCGCCACCGCCTCGGCCGCAACGCGGTGGCTCGAGCTCACGAGCGCACGGTACTGGCTCGAGCCGAAGCCGGCCAGCGACAGGAGCGCGAATGCCGACAGGGTAGTCGAGAAGCACCTGGATTGGAGCGACCACGAACGGCTCGAAGAAGAAGTCGATCACCCCGAAGGCGGCACCGGCGATCGCTGCGGGCATCACGCCGCGCCGCAGCGCGAGAACGAGTATGGGCAGCATGGCCAGCGAGATGTCGCCGCCCGCGAAGTTCCACGGCAGCTGGATCCGCCAGAGCTTGAGCACCGCGCACAGCGCGACGGTCAGGGCGATCTCGGCAAGAAGCCGGACTCTCTCGGATCTCAAGCGGGTCTCCTCTGACTACGGCTGTCTGCGAGGACACCACTGAGAGGAAGGGACAACGCCGGTCGCCATTGGCGGCGGGGGCCGTCGTGCGGGTCCCGCATTACCGGGGCCGTCTTCTCGGTCGCGACGTATCGTCGCCTCTCAGCCGCCCTGCGCTCGCAGCTCCCGACACGGTGTTCAGTTGTCAGCGCATTGTCCGACAAGCTTCAGCCCAACGCAAACGCCGCAGCTACTCCATGCGACGCAGGTACGGGTACGGGTTCACGGGGCTGCCGTGCGGCTGGATCTGAAGGTGCAGGTGGGGAGCCCCTCCCGCCGCGTTGCCCGTGGAACCGACGTAGCCGATGATCTGGCCGGCCTTGACCTGACCTGACCTGACGGCCCATCCGTCCAAGATGCGCGTAGTAGAACGTCCATCCGTTTCGCGCCGTGAGGTAGATGGTCTTGCCGCCCAGCCCGCCCGACTTCGACGACACTCTTCCAGGAAGGATCGCCACAACGGGTGTTCCACGCGGCGCCATGAGGTCGGTCCCCTTGTGCGAGCGCCGACCCCCACCGCGAGACGCCCCCCACGTGTCCGAGTAGTAGTAGGAACCGACGACCGGGAACACCATGCCGTTGGGACCGGGAACCGAGGCGACACCGGACGGACGGTTCGGCCCGCCACGCACCGCATCGAGTTCGGCCTTCACCCGCGCGAACTCCTTCTCCTTCGACTTCAACTTGGCTTGCAGCCGGTCGCGCTGAGCCTTGAGCGATGTCACTGCCTTCTTGGCGGAGCGCTGTCTCCTGACGACAGTTGCGAGCGCTGCTTCTTGAGCTTGTCCTGGATGCGCTTCACCTCAGCGACCGCCTCGGCGTCCGACTGTCCGATACGCCGCATGAGGTCGACGCGAGTGACAAGTTCCTCGAAGCTCGTCGACCCGACAAGCACCTCGATGCGGTGAGACCCGGTTCCGGCGGTAGATCGCCACTGCGTGGTTCGCCGAGCAGGGCCCGTGCGGCTGCGAGCTCTTGCTTGGTCTTGGCGATCTGCTTGTCGGTCTTCTCGACCTTGGCCTCGACCTCGTCAAGGCGCCAGTAGGCCTTGTCCCACTCGTCGCCGGCCTTCTTGGTGTCGCTCTTGAGCTGGTCGAGCTGAGCCTTCAGCTGCTCGGCGCTCTGCCCAGGCGCCGCGAGCGTGGGCGACGAGCCCAGGACAGCGAGTGCCAGCAGGGCAGCGAAGACCAGCGTGACGGCTCTCCTGATCAGCGCGACGCCCCCTTGACGCCGTAGTTCTCGGCGATGGAGCGGTAGATCGACCGCGCGACACCATCGGCCCACTTGGGATCCTTGAAGTTCGCTACGTCCTCAGGTGCGGCCAACGAGCCGAGGCGAACGCGCGACCACGGCGCCTTCGTCACCGACAGGACTGGATCAGAGGCGACGGTCGCAGCCGATCCGGACAGGCCGTTGGCAACGAGGGCTGTCGCGATTCCCGTGGCGAGTGTCCGAGATGGCTCCACGACCGCATTCGACCCCGTGAGCGGGTACAGCGCCGCGATGCCCTTCGGGCCAGTTGCGGCGACTTCGACGCCAACGGCGACCGATGCAGAGCCCTCCTTGGCACGGCGTGCACGAATCGGGGCCGACGCGGCCGCGCCGGTGTCGGTCAGCGAACGCGTGGCGAGAACGGTCCCTCCGGACGCCTCGATGAGCGACCTGAGCCTTCTGGCGACCTCGAGCGCGACGTCCGACTGACCCTTGGGCACGACCGCGGGGTCGATGGTGACCGCGACGCCCTGAAGGTTGAGCGGAAGCAGCGTGGTGTCGCTCGCGCCCTGCGAGGCGACGGTGACACGCACGATGGCCCCGGTGCGCACCATGACGCCAGGCGACGGATTCGTGGCGAGCACGGTATCGCTGGGCTGCTCGGAGGCCTCCGTCTCGACGCGCAGGTCGAGGCCCTTGCCCTCAAGGACTCCGCGTGCGAGCAGGAGCCCGTCGCCGGTGACGTCCGGCATCGCGAACTCCTCGGTACCCGCCGAGACCACGACGGTGATCGCATCGCCCCGCCGCAGTCTCGATCCCTCCGCGGGCGTCTGCTCGATGATCGTCTCGGCCGGCAGCACCGAGAATCGGCGCTCCGCGACTAGCACTTCGAGCCGCTCGGTGGCGGCGCGGTTCTTGGCCACCCCCAGCTTCAACCCCACGAGCTTCGGGACGGTGGCCTGCGAAACGCTGCTCACGTAGAGCACGCCGACAACGAGCACGGCGATGACACCGACAGCCACGGCCGCGGCCACCGGCACCCATTTCGGGACGAGTGGCGGCCGAGTCAGCCGAGGGCGGTCCAGGTAGATCGGAGTCGTCCCCGGGGGGGTCCTCGAAGAAGCTCGGATGTGGTTTCTGGATCGGTCATGATGGCCTTTAGTGTATACGATGCTCCAAGCATCGACCTTGCGGTGAAAGCCAACTGGTACGTATCCTGCATGGTCGACGATACCGAACAGCCAACGACCCGAACCTACGACCAACCGTGAGGAATCCGGATGCCAACGTACGACTATCGCTGCACAGCCTGCGCGCACGACTTCGAGGTCTCCCGTCCGATGCGCGCGACCGGAGTCGAGCACTGCCCCACGTGCGGCGCGCCGGCAGTCAAGATCTTCGCCCCGGTCGGGGTCGCCTTCAAGGGCACCGGCTTCCATAACACCGACTATCGTCCCAAGCCCGTCGACACCTCGTCCGACGCGCCGAAGGCCGAGCCCGCTTGCCCGGCAACCACCGCCGGCCCCACCGCTTGCGCCACGTGCCCGGCGGCGACCGAATAGGGAGCGCTCCCGAGCCCTGATCCGGTCGTTCTTGCTCGACCGAACGAACACGAGAAGGGCCCCGACTCGTCGGGGCCCTTCATCGTGCATCCAAGCTGCCTTAGGCGGGGCAGGACCCGCGGAGTTCGCGGGAGATCGACGCCTGTGCGTCGGAATCCTCAGTCGGAGAGCGCTAGTCCATTCGCACCCAGAACTTCTCGCTACCGGTGTTGTAGATGGTCTCGATGAACCGCACGGTCTTTGACTTCGCATCCATGGCGACCGAGTTCGTGCGGGCGCCAGAACCGAAGTACTTGACCCCGCGCAGCATCTCCCCGTCGGTGACGCCCGTGGCGATGAAGGCGGCCTCATCGGTGTTGACCAGGCAGTCCATGGTCAGAACATCGTCGATGTTGCAGGTGCCCATCTCGACCGCGCGCGCCTTCTCCTCCGGGCTGCGCCATTCGAAACGGCCCATGAAGCAGCCGCCGATGCACTTCATGGCGGCACAAGCCAGCACGCCTTCCGGAGCGGCGCCCGTCCCAAGGTAGAGGTGGATTCCGGTGCCCTCGATCGCGGTGGCAACCGCGCCGAAGACGTCGCCGTCGGTGATGAGCCGAATCCTTGCGCCGGCGGCACGGACCTCGGCGATGAGGTCGACGTGACGCTCCCGCTGAAGGATGCAGACGACGAGGTCCTCCACGTCGCGATTGAGCGCCTTGGCCACGTTCTTGATGTTCTCAGTCGGACTCGCGTCGATGTGCACGACCGTTGCGGCCTCGGGGCCGACAGCGATCTTCTTCATGTACGTGTCAGGCGCATGCAGGAGCGTTCCGGCCGGGGCGAACGCCAGAACGGCCAGCGAGTTCGACTGGCCGTCGGCGGTCAGGTTGGTCCCCTCCAGGGGATCAACGGCGATGTCGATCTTCTCCCCGCCTTTGCCCACCTTCTCGCCGATGTAGAGCATGGGCGCTTCGTCGCGCTCGCCCTCGCCGATCACGACCGTGCCGTCGATCTCGACGTCGTTGAAGGCCTGGCGCATGCCCTCGACTGCGGCGTCATCGGCCGCATGCTTGTCGCCCTTGCCCATCCATCGACCGGCAGCGAGCGCGGCAGCCTCGGTGACCTCGAGCATCTCGACAATACGTGTGCTGCGCATGAACTCTCCCTCGTTCGAACAACCATGCCGTGTCGCCGGAATTCCCCGCCCCGTCAGACCCTCACGAGCCGCGCCGCGAAATGGCCATCGGGCCCGTCTTCCGACGGCAGTGACCTGAAGAACCCCTCATCGGTGACGAATCGCTGCCAGGCCTCGGGCACCTGGTCAGCGACCGAATCCACTAGGAACCCGCTCCCCGCATCACTGTCCAAGAACGCGCGGACAACCGCCGCATTCTCCTTGTCGGTGACCGTGCACGTCGAGTACACCACGAAACCTCCGCGGCGGACAAGACGCGCTGCCTCACCCAAGAGCCTCGACCCCAGGGCGGCCAGCGAGTCGATGTCTGCGGGCTCCACTCGCCACCGCTTCTCGGGGTGGCGCCGCAGCGTTCCAAGACCGGAGCACGGCGCATCGACCAGGACCGAATCGACCGTCCCCGCCTCAGGGGCGCCTGCGATCGCCGAGAAGTCCGTGGCGTCACCGACGAGAATCCGTACGCCAGGCACGCCGTAGCGGCCGAGCCGCTCGGCAAGCAGTCGCGCCTTGAACTCGTGCGAATCCACCGCGTAGATGTGCGCGGGACCGCCTGCACCGACCGCCATCGACTGCAACAGGAGCGTCTTGGTTCCCCTCCCGGCCCCGACCTCGACCAGTGTTGCGCCCGGTCGCGGATCCACCATTCGAACGACGAGCTGCGCACTCGCGTCCACGGCCACGACCAAGCCCCGCTGCAGCGCCTGCCCTCTGACGGCCGCACCCGCATCACCCACCTCGATGCATCCGGGGATGATGCCCGGCCCGAGGCAGCGCCCCGTCGGCTCGCAGCCCCTCTCGCGCGGCGTCGACGGTGCCGGCGAACGTATTGGCCGCAAGGTAGAGCGGAGCGGGCGTGTTGTTCGCCGCCATGACCTGCTCGGCAGTCTCGCGGCCCAGTTCCTCGACCCACAGGTTCGCGAGCCAGACCGGATGCGCGTGCATTCGCGCGAGCGCGCGCACATCCGTCTTCGGGTCACCCCAGGGAAAGCTGGAAGCGTCCTCCGCGAGCCTGCGAAGCACGGCGTTCGCCAGTCCGGCGGCCTGCTTGCGCACCTCGCGCACCAGCTCCACGCCTTGATGAACCGCGGCACGCTTCTCACTTCGCATGAACAGGATCTCGTACGCCGACACGCGCAGGGCGTCCGAGATCCGCGGCTCGACCCGCTTGCCCCCGAGATAGCGGTCTATCGCCTCGATGAGCGTGCCCTCGGCTTGGAGCGTGCCGTACGCGAGCCGCGTGGCCAGCGCGGCGTCCGCGGGAGACAGCTTCGCGGCCCGCAGAGCCGAGTCCATGAGCTCGTGCGCGTAGGCCGACCGCTCTCGAACACGGGTGACTACTTCGCGCGCCACCTTGCGTGCAGGACTCGCGCTCATCGCGCACTCTCCCAGACGGTGTCGGCCGACAAGCCGGGCGCCGCGCGCCCAGGCGGCGGCCTCCATCTCGCCCTTGCCGTCCGGCTTCAGCCGCACAATCAGCATCGACCCCGACGCCGTGCCGACGAGCACGCCGTCATCCGTCAGCCGCACCGCCCCAGGAGCCAGCGAGTCGTCGGCGTACGTGGACGCCTCAAGCACCGTCAGACCCTTCCCGCCGATAAGGATCCTGGCCGGGGCGGCAGATGTGGATGCGCGAACCCGCAGCATGTTGTTCCGCGCGCTCAGTCTCGGGCTCGGCGCCACGTCGGCCTTGGTGACCTTCTCGGCGTAGGTGACCTCGGCCTCGTCCTGCGACGTCCACACCGCGGTACCCGAAACGATGTCCGGCAATGCCGCAAGCAGGAGCTCCGCGCCCAGCACGCCGAGCTCGGCGGTCAACGTGCTCGCGTTCATCTCGTCGACCGGCACGCTCCCCTGCAGGCAGTACGGGCCGGTGTCCAGACCCTCTTCCATGCGCATGATCGATACTCCCGCCGAGGGCATCTCCGGCGAGAATCGCCCGCTGCACGGGCGCCGCACCCCGCCAGCGCGGCAGGAGCGATGCGTGCACGTTGACCGCGCCGAATCGGGCGGCGTTCAGAACGTCCGACTGGCAGGATCAGCCCGTACGCGGCGACGCAGATGACATCCGCCTCAAGCTCGACAAGCTCCCGAACCGTCTCGGGGTCGCGCAGCGTCGCCGGCTGGCGTATCGGCAGGTCCGAGTCGCTCGGCCGCGAGCTTCACCGCAGCCGGGCGCGCGACGCCACCCCGACCCGAGGCCGCATCCGGGCGCACGTAGACGGCCGCGACGTCGTGCTCGGCGGCCAGCCGCTCCAGCGAAGGCACGGCGAACTCCGGTGTCCCCATGAAGACAACGCGCACGAGTCTCCCCCGGTTCTCTTGTTGTGGACGCGTGCTAGATGCTGGTCTGGCCCGGTTTCGCCCCAGCGAGCTGGGCCTCAAGGTAGCGGCGAAGTGCGGCCTTGCGCTCCTCCGGTGTCGCTCGGTCGATCATGAGCACGCCGTCCAGGTGGTCGATCTCGTGCTGGAGCAGCCGGGCGTGCAAGCCCGTCAGCCTCGATGCGCACCGTCCGACCGGTGAGCGTCTGTGCCTCGCACGTCACGCGGCATGATCGGGAGATGGGAATCGTGATGCCGGGCAAGCGAGAGGCAGCCCTCGTCATCGAACTCGCACTCCTCGCTGGCCTCGACGATCTCGGGGTTGCACAGCGCGACCACGCCCGGGCTGTCCTCGCTCGAGGTCGTAGACGATGACGCGCTTCAACACGCCGATCTGTGGAGCGGCAAGTCCGATTCCCGGCGCGTCGTACATCGCCTGGGCCATCTTGCGGCAGAGCTCCTGCAGGTCATCATCGTGCGGCCGGGTCGACCGGCTCGTGCGACCTGCTTGAGTGCGGCATTGGGATGTGAGAGAACTTCCATGTTCGGGCAGGTCCTTCTCTTGCTCGGCGACGCGCGTATACAACGACGTACGCGAAGGGACTGCGACTATCATACCAGCGCAGCTGATGCGGCCCGTCGAAGTCGACGTCGCGCTTCAGAGCAGGTCGACCGGGTCGATGTCGATCGCGTGCGAGACCGTTCGATCTGTTGGGCAGGTCGCGCTCCACCGCCGACCAGTGCCTCCGCCAGTCCCGCTCCGAGCGGGGCCTTGACCAGGAGGTGCCACCGCCACACGCCCTTGAGCCGCGAGATCGGCGCCGGGCTCGGCCCGAGGATCGTCCAGCCGTCGGGAAGCCTCGCATCGAGCGTCTCGGCCCACGACGCTCGACCTGGCGGCAACCGCCGCCTTGTCGCTACCCCAGAACAGGACGTTGGCCAGGCGGCCGAACGGCGGGTAGCCGAGCGCCGCGCGCACGCTTCTCCTCCTCCTCGTAGAACACGCGCGGATCGTGCAGCGCGGCAGCGCGGATCGCCGGGTGGTCGGGCCAGTACGTCTGCACGATGACCCTGCCTTGGCGCTCTCCCCGCCCCGCGCGGCCGGCGACCTGCTCGAGCAGCTGGTACGTGCGCTCCCCGGCCCTGAAGTCCGGCAGGTGAAGCGTGGTGTCGGCGTTGATGACGCCGACGAGCGTGACCTCCGGGTAGTCGAGCCCCTTCGCGATCATCTGGGTGCCGAGCAGCACGCCGGAGTCCAGCGCCTCGAACTGCGCGAGCGCGCGCTCGTGCCCGCCCTTGCCCTTGGTGGTGTCGGCGTCCATGCGCACGACCGGAAGGCCGGGCAGCAGGCTCGCAAGCTCGGACTCCACCCGCTGCGTGCCCGCGCCGAACTGGCGCAGGTACGGGACTCGCGCAGCGCGGGCACAGTCGGCGGCACCGACCGTGTCGCGCCGCAGTGGTGGCACGCAAGCCGAGCGCCCGACCTCGTGGTAGGTGAGCGACGTCGAGCAGGAGTCGCACTCCGGCACGAAGCCGCACTCTCGGCACAGCAGGAAGGACGCGAAGCCTCGGCGGTTCAGGAACAGCACCGCCTTCTCTCCGCGCTCGGCGACGCCCTGGAGTTCGGCGATCAGCGGCCGCGAGAACATCGACCGGTGACCGTCCGCGAACTCGGCGGCCATGTCCACCACGGTCACCGGTGGCAGCGGCCGCCCGGTCACGCGGTCGGGCAGCTCGACTCGTGTCCCACTCGCCCGACTCGCAGCGTGCAAGCGCCTCCATCGAGGGGCTCGCGCTGCCCAGCACCAGCGTGCGCTCCGGCGAGTCGCGCCATCCTGGCCGCCACGTCGCGCGCGTGATAGCGCGGCGAGGAGCCCTGCTTGTACGACGACTCGTGCTCCTCGTCGATGACGATGAGTCCCAGGTCGCTGAAGGGCGCGAACAGCGCCGACCGCGCGCCGACCACGATGCGGGCGGCGCCGGTTCGCACCAGGTCCCACTGGTCGTAGCGCTCGCCGGCTGCAAGGCGCGAGTGCAGCACGGCAACGTCGTCGCCGAACCGCGAGCGGAAACGCCCGACCGTCTGAGGCGTCAGCGACACCTCGGGCACCAGGACGCACGCCGACCGGCCCGCCGCGACCACCGTCTTCGATCGCGCGCAGGTAGACCTCGGTCTTGCCCGAGCCCGTCACGCCGTCGACGACAACGACCGACCCGTCGGCGCGCTCGTTGGCCTGGCAGATCGCGTCGAGCGCGTGCCTGCTGGCCCGCGGTCAGCGTCGCGTGCCGCGGCGCCGGACGCTCGCGCACGTGGGCGTCGCGCTGGCGACGCCGCCGCTCGACGCTCACCGCGCCGACCTTGTCGAGCGCCTTGAGCGCGCCGCCGACCGCGCCCAGGTCGGCCGTGAGCTCGGCGACCCTGACGGGCCGGCGCGCAGCGCATCGAGCACCGCGCGCTGCGCGGTGGCGTTCTTCTTGGGCGAGTAGTCTCGGCCCGCCAGACGTGATCTCGGCCCACCGGTCGTCGACGGGCCCGACGCCCGCGCGCTTGCAGCGTCCAGACCGCCGCCCGTCCACCTCCTCGCGCACCGCCCTCGGCGTCCCGCCGGGAGGCGTGAAGAGCCGCAGCGCCGCCGAGAGCGGGCAGGCGTACTCGGCGGCGATCCACGTCGGCGAGCTCGACGCGCTGCGTTCCGAAGTAGGGGCCGCCGAGCAGCGCGTTGAGCGGCTTGAGCTCGGTCGCGCTCGCTCTGCGCAGCTCACGCCGACCACGTAGCCCACCGCCGGACGGTTGGCGAAGTCGACCAGCACGCACGACCCGACCTCGACGCCCTCGACACGCCTCCGGGAACCAGGTAGTCGAACGGGCGGTCGAGCTCCCGCGCCGGGATGTCGACGATGACCTGCGCGACGCGCACGGCTCCTCCAGCTGATGACGGTTGACGCGACTAGAGCATACCGAAGGCCGCCGACACGATGTTCGCGCCGACGGCCTCAGGGAGAGACTGCTGTTGGGTCGGACTACTCGGGCAGCCCGGCCGCCTTGGCGAGCGCCTCGGCGCGGTCGGTGCGCTCCCACGTGAAGTCCTTGTCGGCGCGGCCGAAGTGGCCGTACGCGGCGGTCTTGCGGTAGATCGGACGGCGCAGGTCCAGGTCGCGGATGATGGCGCCCGGGACGCAGGTCGAAGGTCGCGAGCACGGCCTCCTCGATCTTCTCGACCGCGACCTTCTCGGTGCCGAACGTCTCGACCATGACCGACAGCGGGTGCGACACGCCGATGGCGTAGGCGAGCTGGATCTCGCAGCGGTCGGCGAGACCGGCCGCCACGACGTTCTTGGCGACCCAGCGCGCGGCGTACGCGGCCGAGCGGTCGACCTTCGTGCAGTCCTTGCCCGAGAAGGCGCCGCCGCCGTGACGGCCCATGCCGCCGTAGGTGTCGACGATGATCTTGCGGCCGGTCAGTCCGGTGTCGCCCATGGGGCCACCGATGACGAAGCGGCCGGTCGGGTTCACGTAGATCTCGGCATCCGGCGTACTCGATGCCCTCTTCGTCGAAGACCGGCTTGATGACGTGCTCGATGAGGTCCGGGCGCAGCAGGTTCTCGATGTCGACGCCCTCGGCGTGCTGGGTGGAGATGAGGATCTTCTCCACCGAGACGGGCTTGTCGTTGACGTACTTGACGGTGACCTGGGTCTTGCCGTCGGGGCGCAGGTAGTCGAGCACGTCGGCCTTGCGAACCGCCGTCAGGCGCTCGGCGAGGCGGTGCGCGAGGTAGATCGGCATCGGCATCAGCGTCGAGGTCTCGTTGACCGCGTAGCCGAACATCATGCCCTGGTCGCCCGCGCCGACGAGGTCGATCGGATCGACGCCCTCGCCGTGCTGGACCTCGAACGACTCGTCGACGCCCATGCGCGATGTCGGGGCTCTGCTCGTGAACGCCGATCAGCACGCCGCAGGTCTCGCCGTCGAAGCCGTACTTGGCGCGGTTGTAGCCGATGTCCTTGACCACGCCGCGGACGATCGTGGGGATGTCGACGTAGCCGTGCGTGCGGATCTCGCCGCCGACCACGATCTGGCCGGTGGTGGTGAAGCACTCGATGGCGCAGCGCACGTAGTCGGCGGCCGCCGCGCTTCCGGCCTCGGTTGCGAAGCCCTCGGCGGCCAGCTCGGCCTCTCGCGCGATGATCGCGTCGAGCACGGCGTCTGAGATCTGGTCGCACATCTTGTCCGGGTGACCCTCGGTCACCGACTCGGACGTGAACAAGTACTCGCGTTCCGGCACAACTACCTCCTCTGATGCGGCCCGTCTTGCGGGTCGACGTTGACGATGCGGGGCAACAAAAAGACCCCGCCTGGCCAGACAGGGACTTCGCTTGTGCCGCATGCCGGCGCGGCAAGAGCTCTTCCCTCATCTTCCAGGCCTGACACAGCCTGCCGAGATGTAGCACCTTTGCGTCACTTTCGACGCCGGTTGCCGGGGCTTCAAAGGGCTCGGTCCCTCCACCCGCTGCAGCTGCTTTACGGCTGCCTCTCGATGAGCGTGCATACCTTAGCACCATCCGTGCCGCGGGTGAAGATGCCGCGCGAGTATCATTACGCACTACAATGTCCGTCGCTTGTTCGCACCGACCCGCCGAGGAGACCTCTGTCGTGACTGAAGCAGTACGCGTTCGATTCGCCCCGAGCCCCACCGGGTTCCTCCACATCGGCGGCGCCAGGACCGCGCTCTACAACTGGGCCTATCGCGCGACGGCACGGCGGCACGCTCGTGCTGCGCATCGAGGACACCGACCCCGAGCGCTCCACCGCCGAGAACACCGAGGCGATCCTGCGCGCCTTGCGCTGGCTGGGGCTCGACTGGGACGAGGGTCCCGAGGTCGGCGGCGCACACGGTCCGTACTTCCAGACGCAGCGGTTCGAGCGCTACCTCGAGCTGCTCGAGGAACTCAAGGCGAGCGGGCACGCCTATCCCTGTTTCTGCAGTCCCGCTGAGTCTCGAGGAGAAGCGCAACGCTGCCCGGGCCCGCGGAGGATTCGCCGGCTACGACCGCACGCTGCCGCGACATCGACCCGGCCGAGTCGGCCGCGCCGCATCGCGGCAGGTGAGCCGCACGTGTGGCGCCTGAAGGTCCCGGAGGATCGCGGCGACATCATCGTTCGACGACGCGGTACGCGGCGAGGTGGTCTTCCCACCAGATGCCGTCGACGACTTCGTCCTCGCGCGCACCGACGGCTCCCCCACCTACAACTTCGCCGTCGTCGCCGACGACGTCGACATGAAGATCACTCACGTCATCCGCGGCGACGACCACCTGAGCAACACCCCCAAGCAGATCGTCGTCTACGAGGCGCTTGGGCTTGCGAGTCCCCGTCTTCGCTCACCTGTCCATGATTCTGGGTGCCGACGGCAAGCGTCTCTCCAAGCGCCACGGCGCGACGAGCGTCGAGGCCTACCGCGACCTGGGCTTTCTCCCCGAGGCGCTCATGAACTACCTCGCACTGCTCGGCTGGTCGCTCGATGGCGAGACGACCGTCATCGATGCGGAGACGCTGTGCGAGAACTTCTCGCTCGACCGCATCTCCAAGAACCCCGCGATCTTCGACGAGGAGAAGCTCGAGTGGATGAACGGCGTCTACCTCCGGGAAATGCCCGCCGAGCAGTTCGTCGAGCGGATGCTGCCATGGCTCGTCGAGGCCGGCCTCTGTGACGCCGACGAACTGTCGCGCGCGCCACGATTGGTTCCTGCGCCTCGCCCCCCTCGTCTCCGAGCGCGTCAAGCGGCTGGACGAGGTCGCCGACAAGGTCGCATTCCTGTTCGCCGAGCCGGTCGATCGATGAGGCCGCGCGCGAGAAGGTGCTGATGAAGGAGGGCAGCCGGACGTTCGCTCTCGGCTGCCGCAGATGCGCTCGCAGAACGTCGCGTGGACCGCCGCCGACATCGAAGGCGCGCTGCGGGACCTGCCCGAGCAGCTCGGGCTCAAAGCCAAGGCCGTCTTCCAGGCCGTGCGAGTCGCCGCGACGGGCTCGACGGTGTCTCCCCCGCTGTTCGAGTCGCTCGAACTCCTCGGCCGAGATGTCACTCTCGCCCGGCTTCGAGCGGCCCAAGCCATCGCTGCCGAGTAGCCCGCCGACCAGCTCGAGTGCGCTCTCGCCAAGGGTTGACACCCCCTGCGGGCGTCCGTAACATACCTTCTCGCGCCGCAGCACGGGCGTGGATGTACAGGGGTATGGTGTAACTGGCAACACGTCGGATTCTGGTTCCGAAGAGTCTAGGTTCGAGCCCTAGTACCCCTGCCAGCACGGCCCGTTCGTCTAGCGGTTAGGACACCGCCCTCTCAAGGCGGAGATCACGGGTTCGAATCCCGTACGGGCTACCAGCTCACACTCCCTGTCCCGGGTCATCCGGGGCAGGGTTTCTTGCTTCAGCAGCGCATGTCGGCGCGCTCGAGCGGTCGGTGCACCTCCTGTGCTATCCTCGGCGACCATGAGCACCCAAACACCATCCTCAAGCGAGCGCGCCGACTTCATCCGCGAGATCGTCGCCTCCGATCTGCGCGAAGGCCGCACCGAGTCCGTGGTCACTCGCTTCCCACCAGAGCCGAACGGCTACCTTCATATCGGCCACGCGAAATCGATCTGCCTGAACTTCGGCATCGCGGAGGAGTTCGGAGGCAGGTGCCACCTGCGCCTCGACGACACGAACCCGGTGAAGGAGGAGCAGGAGTACGCCGATGCGATCCAGACGGATGTCCGCTGGCTCGGATTCGACTGGGGCGAGCACCTCTACTTCGCCTCGGACTACTTCGAGCAGCTGTACGAATGGGCCTGTCACCTGATTCGGACCGGCAAGGCCTACGTCGACGACCTCACCGCCGAGGAGATTCGCGAGTATCGCGGAACACTGACCGAACCCGGCCGAGAAAGCCCGTGGCGGGACAGGCCGGCCGACGAGAGCCTCGACCTGTTCGAGCGCATGCGTGACGGCGAATTCCCGAACGGCACTCGCGTGCTGCGCGCGCGGATCGATATGACCGCGGGAAACATCAACCTGCGCGACCCGATCCTGTATCGGATCGTTCACGAAGAGCACCCGCGGACGGGCGATGCATGGTGTGTCTATCCGACCTATGACTTCGCGCACGGGCAGTCCGATGCGATCGAAGGCATCACGCACTCGATATGCACGTTGGAGTTCCAGGACCATCGACCTCTCTACGACTGGTTCATCGAGAACCTTCCGGTTCCGTCGCGCCCGCGTCAGTACGAGTTCGCGCGACTCAACCTGACCCATACGGTCCTCTCGAAACGAACGCTGCTGCGCCTCGTGAACGAGGGGCATGTGCACGGATGGGACGACCCGCGCATGCCGACGCTTTCCGGGATGCGCCGACGGGGCTTCCCTGCCGAGGGCATCCGCGACTTCGCCGCGATGATCGGAGTGGCGAAGTCGGACGGTGTGGTCGAGATAGAGATGTTCGAGCACGCGGTCAGGGATGTGCTCAACCGCGGGGCCTCGCGTCGCTTCGCGGTCCTCAACCCCCTCAAGGTAGTGATCGAGAACTACCCTGAAGGACAGGTCGAGGAGATGGACGTGCTCAACAATCCGGAGGATCCGTCCGCAGGGAGCCGCAAGGTCCCATTCGCGCGCGAGCTCTGGATCGAGCGCGACGACTTCATGGAGGATCCCCCCAAGAAGTTCTTCCGCTTGGCCCCCGGCCGAGAAGTCCGGCTGCGCTCGGCGTACTTTGTCACCTGCAACGAGGTCGTGAAGGGCGCCGACGGCCAGGTAGTCGAGCTGCGATGCAGCTACGACCCGGCCACTCGCGGCGGCGCCGCACCCGACGGACGCCGCCCGAAGGCCACGCTCCACTGGGTTTCGGCGGTCCACGCAGTGCCCGCAGAGGTGCGAGTGTACGACCATCTGTTCGCTGACCCCTACCCCGGAGCCGACGGCCGCGATCTGTTCGATGACTTGAATTCGGCTTCCGAGAGCGTCATGCGGGGCTGTCTCGTGGAGCCGTCGCTTGCCGACCTGCCGGTCGGCGAGACCGTGCAGTTCGAGCGTCTCGGCTACTTCTGTTCGGATCCCGACTCGGTGCCCGGTGCGCTCGTGTTCAACCGAACGCTCACGCTCAAGGACACCTGGGCGAAGCTCCAGGCGCAGGGACGGCACGACTCGGCGTAGCCGCTCAGGACACCCATCGCTCATGAATCCGCCTCGACGTGCCGATTCCACCCAGTGACGGGCGGTTGCGACTCCGAGGGGGTGCCTCGATGACAGACGAGCTTCAGTGGATGAACCACATCAGATGGACGTATATCCATCGGGTCAGCCTCATGGCCCTCCAGCACGGACTCACACTCGCACAGTCGCCGTCCGATCCCGATGCTGAGCCCATGGACATCTGGGACGAGAATGGCGAGGCAGCCAATGCGGACGGCCTATACCTGTTGATCGACCAGGCGACCGGAGAGAGATACCCGCGTCGCGGAATCACGCTCGGCGAGATCGAGGACTACCTTCTCACCGGCTTGCGCGGGAAGGTGCCGATGGTCTAGCGGGTCGGTACCCGACCGGCCCACGACGCGGGGATCCTCCGTACGGGGTAGACTGTGCAGCGGAGTGGGCTGGGCGGCCGCGCGTCTCGGCAACGGGACGTGAGGAAAGTCCGGACTCCACAGGGCAGGGTGCCTGCTAACAGCAGGGCGGCGTGAGCCGACGGAAAGTGCCACAGAAAAGAAAACTCCTCGGTGGTTCGCCACCGAGGAAAAGCTGAAACGGTGCGGTAAGAGCGCACCAGCGTCGCGGCAACGCGGCGGCTTGGCAAACCCCACCCGGAGCAAGGGCAAATAGGAGCGGTCAAGGCTGGCCCGGCCGGCGCTCGGGTATGCCCGCGCGAGGCCGACGGCGACGTCGGTCCCAGATAGATGGTCGTCCACGACAGGATCCGGCTTACAGGCCCACTCCACCCGGACACAGACGAACGGCCCTCGAAAGAGGGCCGTTCGTGGTTGGTTCCTACAGTTCGGCACCGCCGGCCCGCGATCGATCCCGGCCTATGCGGCTGCTACTTCCACTGGAACGAGCCGCAGTCCTTGGGCAGGCGCTGATCCTTGTTGGGGCAAGTCTCGACGTACACGCAGTCGTCGCACACATAGCTGTCCATGCTGACCGGCTCGGCCGGAGGTTCGCTCGGCAGAACGGGTGCCGGCACCGCATCCGCAGCAGCGGGCTCGGACACGTCAGGAGTCGCTTCACCTGCCGGTTCCGCAACCGAGACTTCCGGCTCCGGCTCGGCAGCTTCGGCCTCAGTGGTTGTCGGGATCGGCTCGAGGTCATCCAGCAGCGCCGACGCGATCAGTGGCTCCTCGACCTCCGCTTCCTGGACTTCGGCGACTTCCGGCTCAGCGGCCGAGTCGGCCGCCGGGGCCGGTGCGGTCTCCCACGGCCATCGGTCGATCGGAGGCTCGACCGCCGCTTCAACCGCGTCCTCTGCAGCTACGGCCGGTTCTTCGAGTGCCTCACGTTCCATGGCCGCGGTAGTCCGCGCGAGTGCCTCACGAAGCTCGTCGTTGCTGGTGTCAGGAGGGGTCTCGTAGGACTCGTCGCCCGATGACTCCGTCACTGGCACGGACGGCTCGCCGGCGCCTTCGGAATCTGCGAGCGGCTCCTTGTCAACCGCAGGAGTCGGCTCGGCCACGTCCACCTCGGGCTGCCACACGATCGCCCCGGCCACCTCGGGCACGGACTCCAGAGGCTCCTCCAGCTCCGGCGCGATCTCAGGCTCCGTCGCAGCCGGCACGGGCTCGGCCTCGAGCTCCATGGCCAATTCGGGCACGGGCAGTGTCATCGGCGGCGAGATCGTCCAGGTCGACGGGGATGGTCTCGGCGTCGACTTCGGTCGGCGCTTGATCGTCGGCAAGAGAGACGTACGAGGCGAACGCCTCGGCCTCCTCGGCCGGTATCTCCGACATAGGCGATGCGACCGCATCTTCCTCGCGGGCTTCCCCGATGTGCTCGGGGGCGGGCCACATGAACGTCACGCCACCCGCAGGTGCTGACGCCGCTTCAAGCTCCTCGACCTCAACGGCGAGTGGGCTCGAACTGGGCACGGAAGCGGCCTCAGACGGCCGAACGAGCAGAACGGGAAGCGCCGCGTCGACGTCGACGAGCAGCACCTCGGCGTCCCATGCGTCAAAGCCGGGATCCGCAGTCAGTTCCGAGAGCAGCGTGAGCGCGTCTTGCCTGCTCGGCGAGACAGCGGAGGTCAGGAGACGCAGTTGGTCGTCTTCGTCGCGCGCGATGAGAAAGAACGGCATAACCAGCCTCGCCTTTGGTCGATTCGAGTCGCGGACCGAGAACCGTGCGCGGTCCCATCGTAGAACCGCACGACGGCGCGGGCAACCTGCATCCAACGGGCCTACGTCGCCGACTGTGACGCCGCGCACCTTTCACGCATCACCTTGAGGCGCCGAACGTTCTCCGCATCCTTCACTGGAACCTCACCCGGCATCTCGGTGCATGCGCACACGTCCCGAAGCTCGGGCAGACATACCATCGCTTCGAAGCCCGCCGTCACCGATGTGGCCGTCTCCGATCCATGCATGGCGATCCCGCTTCGAACCGAGCTCGAACATGCAGTCGTTGGCGTGGATGAGGCCGAGTCTCGACGTGCCGCAGCATTCGGTGATGCCCGCGATCACGTCCTGCCATCCACCCTGCGTGTGAAGCGGCATCCCGAACGCGAAGGCGTGGCACGTGTCCAGACAGACGCCGAGCATCTCGGCCGGCAGGTCGGAGAAGTCGATGCACGCGCCCAGCTCCTCGAAGGTCGATCCGAACGTCCTGCCCGCGCCAGCCGTATTCTCGAGCAGCAGCCGAGTAGACGCTGCGGCAGGACCCGCCAGTTCGAACGCGCGGGTGACGGCATCGGCGACGCGGCGGGCCGCGGCCTCAGGGTCTCCCAACGGGTCGCTGCCGATGTGGGTGACCACGCCGGCCGCCCCGAGCATCGCGCCGCGGAGAAGCTCGTCGGCAAGCGCCGCGATCGACTTCTCGCGCAGCTCCGGCTCCGGGGTTGCCGGGTTGATCAGGTACGCGGTGTGGGTGAAGAGCGGGCCGAACCCTCGTTCTTGCCGAGCGATGACGAACGCCTCGGCCTTGCTGGGGTCCAAGGGCGATGCGCGCCACTGGCGAGGACTCTTCGCGAATACCTGCGCGCACTCGCAGCCGACGTCGAACGCATAGTCCAACGCGCGTTCGTAGCCTCCGGAAACCGAAATGTGTGCGCCGAAACGCATGGTCCATCCCCTCGACTGTTGACCGACTGCCGTGTTCATCCAGCGCAGAGGAGCAGATTCGATCACGGGCGGTACACTCAAAGCATGACCGAAGAACGCCACCGCTGCGAGAGTCATCCCTGGACGGGGCGTGCGATCCTGCACGTCGACCTCGACGCGTTCTTCGCAGCGGTCGAGCAGCTCGATCATCCCGAATGGCGGGGCAAACCCGTCATCGTGGGAGGCGAACCGGGGCGCCGAGGGGTGGTGTCCACGTGCAGCTATGAGGCACGCGCGTTCGGCGTGCGCTCGGCGATGTCGTCGGCACGAGCCGCCGCCCTGTGTCCTGACGCGATCTGGACGCACGGCAGCTTCAAGCGCTACCACGAGGTCTCCTCGGCTGTTCGGGCGATCTTCGCCGACGAGAGCCCCCGCGTGCAGCCGGTATCGATCGACGAGGCGTATCTCGATGTGACTCCCGGGCGTCTACTCGACCGAGCACCCCGTCGCTGTCGCCCGCCGCATCCGCGCGCGAGTGGCTGAGCTCGGCGTCACGTGCTCGGTGGGCGTGTCGGCAAGCAAGTCGGTGGCGAAGATCGCGAGCGATCACGACAAGCCCGACGGGCTGACCGTCGTGTGCCCGGGTGACGAGGCCGCGTTCCTGGCTCCCCTGCCGGTTCGCGCGATGCCCGGCATCGGTCCGAAGAGCGCCGCGCACCTTGAGTCGCTCGGGCTGCGTACGCTCGGGCGACGTCGCTGCGCTCGACGAGACCACAGCCCAGCAGGTCCTCGGCAGCCACGGTACCGGACTCGTCGCGCGCGCTCGGGGACTCGACGTGCGCGATGTTCACGATAACGCCGCCGTGAAGTCCGTCTCCAACGAGCGTACCTTCGCGACCGATGTCCGCACACCGGACGAGGTCGATGGCGCGCTCGCGGGGCTCAGCGCCAAGGTCGGTCAGCGGTTGCGGCACAAGGGGCTCGCCGGGCGCACCGTGACCGTCAAGCTGCGCTTCTCCGACTTCTCCACCAAGACGGTCCGCCGCACCATCTCTGTGCCCTGCGACGACGAGCGCGTCTTCCTGCCCATCGCCCGCGAGCTGGTGCGCTCCGCATGGTCCCCCGGCATCGGTCTGCGCCTGCTCGGCGTGGGAGTGTCGGGCTTCGACGACAAGGCGGTACAACTCGACCTGCTTGGCGACGCTACCAGACGAGCCCGCTCCTGCGATGCCGGCCGAAGAGCGCGAGCGGCTCGTGCGAGGCATCGACGCGGTGAAGGAGAAGTTCGGCGATTCGGCGGTGCGCTTCGGGCGCGAGATCAAGCCGCCTCCACCCCGCGAGTCGGAGTAGCCGCTTGCGCTACCGTTCGCCGCCGCGCAGCGTCCCGCGCGCATCGTAGGCCGCCTGTCCTCCGGCTGCGGCTCCGTGTTCCTCGGCCGCTATCCAGCTCTCCTCTTCGGCAGCTCCCGCTCCGCCGAGCGACGGCCCCATCGGTCCCGCGGGCACGCCGCGGCGCAGCCGCACCCGCTCGCCCGCCTCGGCGCGCACCACGTACGGCTTCACGGTGTCGGCGACGATCGCCAGTCCGCGCTCGCAGTTGTTCTGCAGCGTGCCGTCGACCAGGTAGGCGCGGTGCTTGACGATCGTCTCCCCCGCCCGCGCCAGCGCATCCGAGAAGACCACCACATCGAGCAGTCCCGTCGGGTCCTCAAGCGTGAGGAAGCACGTGCGCTTGCCCGAGCGCGTCCGCGGCGTCTGCGCCCGCTCGCGCACGCCGACCACCCGCACCCGCGCGCGGTCCGGCAGCGCGGCCAAGTCGCGCGCCCAGGTCACACCGCGCGCCTCGAGGTCGCGGCGCGCCAGGGAGAGCGGATGCGCGGTGAGCGAGAGCCCCGTGAGTTCGAGCTCCGCCGAGAGACGCCGCGCCGCGCTCCAGCCACTGACGTGCGTCGCGTCCTCGGGCGGCCGGGTCGGAGCCGGCGCGAGGCACAGCGTGTCGTCGCCCGCCACGCCCTCGCTCGCGAGCACCGCCTTGATCTCGGGCAGCAGCGCGAGCAGCTCGTCGCGCGTGGGCGGCCGACCCTCCTCGGTGATGCCGAGCCCGTCGAGCGCGCCGACGCGCACGAGCGACTCGGCCGGACCGATCTCGGCACGCGTGCGCCGCAGGAAGTCGGCGAGGTCGCGGAAGGGCCGCACCGCCCGCTCGCGCTCGATCTCGCCGAGAAGCCGCGCGGTCATCCGGTGCAGGTCGCGCAGGCCCACGCGGATCGCCCGGCCCGTCGCCCTCGACGGTGTAGCGCGCGCTTCGACTCGTTGACGTGCGGCGGCAGTATCCCGATGCCGTGCCGACGCGCGTCGTTGACCACGAGCCGCGGCGTGTAGAACCCCATCGGCTCGTTGTTGAGGATGGCGGCAGCGAACTCGGCCGGGTAGTAGGTCCGCAGCCATGCGCGTCGCGTAGCTCACCACGGCGAAGCACGCGGCGTGCGCCTTGTTGAAGCCGTAGGCGGCAAACCCCTCGAGCTGCCGGAACACCTCGGCGGCGACCTCGTGCTCGACGCCGTTCTCGGCGGCGCGGCGCAGGAAGTGCCCGCGGATGCGCTCCATCTCCTCTCGGCTGCGGCCCTTGGTCATCGCGCGGCGCAGGGAGTCGGCCTCGGCAAGGCCGAAACCGGCGACCGCGCGCGCGACGAGCAGCACCTGCTCCTGGTAGACGATGACGCCGTAGGAGTCGGCGAGCACCTCGCGCATGCCCTCGTGCGGGACCTCGACCGGCTCGAGTCCGTGACGGCGGCGGATGAACGGCGTGATCATCTCGGCTTCGAGCGGGCCGGGCCGGAACAGCGATATCTGCGCGATGATGTCCTCGAACGTCGACGACTTCAGCCGCGTCGACAGGTTGCGCTGGCCGCTGCTCTCGAGCTGGAACATCCCCACGGTGTCCGCCGAGGCGATCATCTCGTAGACCCGCGGGTCGTCCTTGGGCAGATCGAACGGCTCCGGGACCGCGTCGTCGCCCACGCGTGCCCGCGCCATCTCGACCGCTTCGCTGACCGCCGAGTGGGTCCGCAGTCCCAGGATGTCCATCTTGACCAGGCCGAGCGCCTCGATGTCGTCCTTGTCGTACTGCGAGACCACGGTGCCCTTGGCCGCCCACTGCAGCGGCGTCCAGCTCGCGATGGGGTCGCGGGTGATGATGAAGCCGCCGAGGTGGGTGCCCAGGTGCATCGGGCAGTGGTCGAGCTGCTCGGCTAAGTCGAGGAGCATCCCCCAGGTGCGCTCGTCGCGCAGCGGGTGGCTGCGCGCACTCGGGATAGGTCGCGAGCACCTCGCGGATCTTGCGCGCACCCACCCACGGCAGATGGCGCGAGAGCCGGTTGACCTCGGCGATGGGCAGCCCGAACGACCGCGCGACCACCCGCACGGCGCTGCGCGCGGTCATCGTGTTGACGGTGGCCACCATCGCGACGTGCTCGGAACCGAACCGCTTGTAGATGAAGTCGATGATCTCGTCTCGGCGGGCCGAGTCGAAGTCCACGTCGATGTCGGGCATCTGGCGGCGCTCGGGGTTCAAGAACCGCTCGAAGAGCAGGTCGTGGGCGACCGGGTCGGCGTCGGTGATCCCGAGCGCGTAGCTCACGATGCTGTCACCGGCGCTCCCGCGCCCCGAACAGCGGATGCCCACCGACTTGGCGTGGTCGACGATCTCCTTGACCACCAGGAAGTACTCCGAGAACCCCATGGAGTCGATGAGCGAGAGCTCGTGCTGGAGCCGCGAGATCGCCGCAGGGGTCATCGGCTCGTAGCGGTGCTCCAGGCCGCGCCACGACGCCTTCGCGAGCACCGAGTACGGCGTCTCGCCTCGCGGGATGTCGGCGCTCGGGAAGTGGAACTCGCCCAGCGGCAGCTCGAGCTGACACTTCGCCGCGATCTCGAGCGTGGCGTCGCACGCGCGCGGAAGCCCCTCGAACAGCGAGCGCATCTCGGCTAGCAGGCTTGAGCCAGAGCTCGGCGTTGGGCCGGTCGTAGGGCCCCGGCAGCGCCGGTGCGCGCACCCGCCGAAGAGAGCACGTCGTGGAGCCGGTGGTCGTCGGAGCGCAGGTAGTGGACGTTGTTGGTGGCGACGACCGGTAGCCGAGCTCGTCGGCGAGCGTCGTCAGTCCGCCGACGAGCCGCGGGCCGTCGGAGGTCAGCGGGTGCATGAGCTCGACGTAGAAGTCGCCTGGCGCGAAGCACGCCGAGAGCCGCCGGAGCGCTTCGCGGGCGCGTCCCGGAGCGCGCGCGAGCACCGCACTCGCCGCCTCGCCGTTCAGGCAGCCGGAGAGCGCGATGAGCCCCTCGGCGTGCGTCTCGAGGTCGCGCAGGGTCACGATGCTCGGCTCGTGCGGCCCGCGCAGATGGTTCTGCGAGAGCAGCCGGCACAGGTTGCGGTAGCCCGCGAAGTCCCGGCAGAGCAGCGTGAGGTGGTGGCCCGAGGCCGACGCGCGCCCGAATCCCACGCTCGCCGGCAGCAGGAGGCGCCGCTCGGGAGGCAGGTCGGCCTCGCTGCCCAAGATGCCCGCCGTCTCCACGACGACCTCGCAGCCGACGATCGGCCGGATGCCCGCCGCATGGCACGCCTGGTAGAACCGGATCGCACCCGAGAGCCCCTGGTGGTCGGTGAGCGCGAGCGCGGGCATCTCGAGTTCGGCCGCACGTGCGACGAGCGCCGGCAACGGCGCCGCACCGTCCATGAAGCTGAACTGCGAATGAACGTGAAGGTGCACGAATCCGGAGGACATCGTAAGGACCCGACCTAGTCCTGTATGCCGATAAGAAGCCAGCTCGCGCTTCGTGCGGTCGTAGGCGAGGTCGTAGACGCCTCCACGCGCCAGCACCCGCCAGAATCGCCGAGAGACCCGTTTGCGGGGGTCCCACCACGAGCGTTCGGTAGCCCAGACCTGCACGATCGCGTCGATGCGGTAGACACGGCCAGCCCGCGTGAACGCGGTCGGGTAGCGGCGCTCAGGGTCCCAGGCGACCTCGACGGGCTCCTCGGCACGCTTGGCGGCACCCGAACCGTCCTTTGCGGGTAAGGTCGGACGCGCGCACGATCCAGGGACTCGCGAGCAGCTCGACGATCACCGGCATCCGGCTGCGCGTGGTTCCAAAGAGCTCGAGCGGCTGACCCGCGCTGGTTGCGGAGAAGCGTTTGATGGCGGAGTTGCGACCCACGGTACGCATCGGCTCCCCGGTCGTCTCGGTACGTACTGCCGAGAACCTCCGGCGCTCCTCAGTATACGAACATATGTTCGATTCTGCAAGCGGGCCGACACTAGATCTAGGAGCGACTCGGTCACGAGCGCGGCGACCTCATGCGCGATCGCGGTCCGAGTCCCCTTGACCTCGACGGTGAGCGGCCCCCCGAACGGGGCGGCTTCGACCACGTTGACCGTTTCGCCGGGTCGAGCCCGAGCGATCCGAGGTAGCCCAGGACGTGCTCGTCGTCCTCCGCCACACGCAGGACCGACGCACTCGCACCCACGGGAACATCGCACAGCGGATGACCCGGCGCGTCGGCCGGAATGGAACCGTCGGCCAACGGGATAGGATGGCCGTGCGGGCACAGCGCGGGGTTGTCCAGGAACTCCTCGAGGGCGCTCAGGACGCGCGGCGACAGTGCGTGCTCAAGCAGGCACGCCTCCTCGTGAGCGACGTCCCACTCCAGTCCGAGCGTATCGACGAGGAACGTCTCGGCGACCCGGTGACGTCGCAGGATATCGACGGCGCGCGCACGGCCCTCGACCGTGAGGACGACACCGGTGCCCTGTCGCACGACGTAACCCTGCGCCTCGAGACGGCGCAGCGTAGCGGTGACCGTGGGGCCTGAAACGCCGACGGACTCAGCGATCTGAGTCGGCCGCACCGCCGCCCCCGCACCGACAGGCGGTAGATGGACTCCAGGTACTCCTCGAGCGTTGCAGTGGGCATGACGGCCCTCCTCGAGGCTCCACGCGGCACTTCGTACGGGCTAAGTCTACGTGTCCCGAACGGGCAGCGCAAACCTCGAAGCACCGCTATTCCGCAGACAGATGGAGGGCGCCGTCTATCCTCCATGCTGAGTTCGCTTGTCGGCACTATCCGACCGTTCGTCAGCGAAGTCAGACAAATGTCGAAAACCGTGTTGACACCCCATCCGATGGTGGGTACAGTCTGTCTTGTCCCGAGAGGTCGGACGCAGCGGACTCCGAAAGACGGCGTACCAGTAGCTGCCGGAGAGGGTACCGAGGAAGGCGACAACCGCGAGGTGGTTCGCCAGAGACGGAAGCCAGCGAAGGTAAGAAATGGGAAGTCGGTACGGTAGGAGAATCCCGCGGGCGAGGTCTCTCGGGACACTTGTGTTCCCGGGCGACTGCGCTCCCCTTCTCAGGGCGCGGCGCTCGCGCCCTACGGCCGGTAGACCAGCTTCGCGATCGGTGACTCCCACACCGCGACCTCGACGACATGCACCCGCGGGTCGACCGTCTCCGCGAGCCGCTCGTAGATGACCCGCGCGAGGTTCTCGGCGGTGGGCGTCAGCACGTCGAACGGCGGGACATCGTTGAGGTAGGCGTGGTCGTAGTCGTCGAGCACCGCGCCCAGGTCGTCCTTCAGCGACTTGAAGTCGTAGACGATGCCGATCTCGTCGAGCTTCGTCCCCGGCGACGGTGACCTCGACGTCCCACGTGTGCCCGTGCAGCTTGCGGCACTCGCCCGGATAGCCACGAAGCGCGTGCGCGGCGTCGAAGTGCGACTTGACCGTGAGTTCGTACATGCGCCAGCCCCGTTTCGTCTAGAAGAGCGAGTCCTGCTGCTGCCGCCCGGTCCGCACGCCGGGTTCCCGACGGTCATTCGCACTGTCCATCGCCTCGTTGGCCATCGCGTCCGCCTCGGCGTTCTGCTCTCGGCGACGTGCGCGACCTTCCAGGTGCCGAACGTTCTGAGCACCTGCATGGTACGGGTGAACAGCGGCTTGAGCCCCTCGTTCTTGACCCGATACTGGCCGTTGATCTGCTTCACCAGCAGCTCGCTGTCGGCAAACACCGTGACATCGGAGAACCCGAGCGCCGACACGTTCTCCAGCCCCCAGATCAGCGCCTCGTACTCGGCGACGTTGTTGGTCTGCGAACCGAGGAAGCGGCCGCCTCGGCAGATGATCGCCCCGTCCTGCTCGATCACGAATCCGGCGCCTGCCGGACCGGGGTTACCCCGCGAGCCTCCGTCGGTGCGCAGAACCGCGCCGCTCACTCCTCGCCCGCCCGCACGACGATGAGGCGGTGGCAGTGCGGGCAGATCGCCGACGTCCGGCCCCGAAGTCAGCTCGCGGATGCGCTCGGCCGGCAGCGACATGCGGCATGCGGTGCACGTGTCGCCGTCGAGCTGCCCGACGCCGACGCCGCCCTTGCTCTCCCGCAACGCCTCGTACTCGGTCAGGGTCTTGGCGTCGAGCGATTCCGCCAATGCCCGACGGTGCGCTTCCAGGTCGGCGGTCTCAGTCTGCAGCGCGCCGCCGACGGACTTGTACTCAGCGATGGCGGCGGCTTCCCTGTCCGGTGAGCTGGACGATCGCGGCGTCGATCGTCGCGGTCTGGGCTGTCGCCTTCTCGATGCGGTCCATCAGTCCGAGGGACTCCATCTCGAGCTTGTCGCGACGGCGTCGCAGCCCGTCCATCTCGCGGGTCATCGACTGCACCTCGCGATGGTCGGTGGTCGCCATGACCTTGGCCTGCTCGGCGTCGATCTTGACGGTCAGGCTCTCGATCTCGTCCTGGTGCGCCTTCAGGTCGCTTCCGAGCTTCTGGACGAGCACGTCCGCCTTGTGCCGCAGTGCCGAGACGTCGCGCAGCTTGTGCCGGACGTCGAGGATCGCCTGCTTCTCAGGCAGCTCGTCGAGTCGCTTCTTGCCGTGCAAGATCTCGAGATCGAGTCTCTGCAGTTCGAGCAGCGAGGCTGCCTGGTCCATGCGCGTCTCCTCTACGGTGTCCACCAGCCCGGTGTCGCGGGGAGGACGTGTACGGCCTCCGGATCGAGGCCCGGTGTCGAACGGACGGCGTCAGCCAGCAGGCTCACGAGCGGCCACTCGGAGACGTCGTGACCGAGTTCGACGACCGCGAGCCCGTTCTCGGCAGCGTCTAGGGCGTCATGATAGCGCACCTCGCCCGCGACCAGCGCCTGGGCGCCTGATGCCATGACGTCGCCGATCGAGCGAGCCCGCCGAGCCGGTCGCGGTGGCGACGCGCGAGAGTGGGAGTTCCGGGTCGCCCCACACCACCGGGGTGATGCCGAACGCCCCCGCTGCACTGGCCGCCAGATCGCGCAGGGTCAGTCCGTCGCGGAGCTGCGCACAGCATCCCCATGCGGGCGCTCGAACGCGCGATCTCGACATCGGCGACGACGATCAGCGGCTCCTCGTAGGGGTGCGCGGCACGAGCGGCCGCCGCGACGCCCCGGGCACGGCTACGAGGCGCCACCATCTCGACTCGGACCTCGGGTGCGGACGATGGCACCCCCGGCGTCGCCGAGGTGCGGACGACCGTGCGTCGGCGGCGTGAACGAGCCCAGTGCCCTCGGCGGACGTGAAGCTGCAGCCTTCGTACTCGCCGACGCGGCCGGCGCCTGCGCCCGCTCATCGCCTTGACGACGGCCTCGGCCGATGCGGCGGGCGCGAAGACCGTGACCAGCGCCATCGGCATGGTGGAGCGCTCGATCGGCTCGAGCGGCTCGAGCCCCAGCGCGGCGGCAGCAGCAGTCCCGCAGCCGGCGCGCGGTCGAGGTTGGTGTGGGCGTTGATCAGCGCGACGCCGGAGTCCATCGCCGCGAAGACCACTCCGGCCGCGCCTCGGCCCGGCGTGAGCCACTCCGGGGCCTTCAGGAACGCTGGGTGGTGCGTGACCAGCACGTTGCACCCGCGCTCCGCGGCAGCGACGAACGGCGCGTCTGGTGGGGTCGAGCGCGAGCATGACGCCGGTGACCTCGCGGTCGGGATCCCCGACGAGCAGCCCGCCGCGGTCCCATTCCTCGGCCCACTCGGGCGGGAACGCGCGGCGCGATCGCGCGCTCGATGTCGCCAACGGTGACACGACTCATAGCGGTATCGACCTCCAGCCACCCGATCCGTCGGGGAACGCCGCCGCGCCGTATCCCGCCGTGACCAGCGCGTCGTAGGCGACCTCGATCTGCAGGCCGACCTCACCGGGCGCGTGCGCGTCGGAGCCCACGGTCGCCGGGACGCCCGCGGCGCAGAACGCGGCGAGCAGATCCGGCCCCGGGTAGAGCTCGCCGACCGGCTTGCGGAGGCCCGCGGTGGAGACCTCGACAAGCACGCCCGGTCTCGGCGGCGACGCGGGCGGCCTCGGCGTAGAGCTCGCGCCGGTCGAACGCGGGCGCGTGTCCGAACTTCTTCACGAGGTCCGGATGCGCCATGACGTCGAAGAGGCCGGTGCGGCACGCGTCACACCACGTGGCGAAGTACTCCTCCCATACCTGGTCGACGCTCCGGGATTCCCACGAATCGACCGTTATGCGGATCGTCGAAGGCCCAGTCGCCGAGAAGGTGCACGCTTCCGAGCACGAAGCGCGCACCGTCCGAGCGCTTCGATGGCCTCCTCGAGCGTGGCGCGCACCTCGTCCATGCGCCCGGGAAGGTAGTCGGCCTCGACGCCGGTCACGATCTCGATCTCCGGGTAGCGGTTGCGGGCCAGATCGACTTCGACCAGGTAGTCCTCCAGGTCGCACGCGGGCATCGAGACCTGGCTCTGCGGATCCATACCCTCGGGCATCGGCAGGTGCTCGGTGATCGCCATGCCGACCAGCCCGCGCTTGACGGCCGCGCGAACGTAGTCGTCAACGGTCCCGATCGCGTGGCCGCACCGCTCGGTGTGGATGTGGCAGTCGATCAGCTCGCGCACGCTATCGTCCCTCCGCCGATGACCCGGTCGCCCGAATAGCATACGACAGCCTGACCCGGCGCCACGCCGAAGAGGGGCTCGGCGAAGTCGACGCCGAGTTGGCCGCCGGTCAAGCCGGCGCCGCGCAGACTGCGGTCGCATGCGGTAGCGCACCATCGCCTCGACGTCTTCTCCCTCGGCGTCGCCGCGCCAGACGACGTCGCCGGCCTCGACGTGCGTGACCGCGAGGTCTTCGTCGGCTGCCCACGACGACGACGGTTGCGCTCGGCGTCCGACCGCCAGGACGTAGAGCGGCTCCGGCGACGCGATACCCAGCCCCTTGCGCTGGCCGACCGTGTAGTCGGCGATACCGGTGTGCCTGCCGAGAACGCACGCCCGAACTGCTCACGATGTCGCCGGGCACGAGCGCCTCCGGGTGGCGCTCGCCCACCACCGTCGCGTGCTGCCCTGCCGAGGCGAAACAGACCTCCTGGCTGTCGGGCTTCTCGGCGACGTGAAGACCCATCCGCTCGGCGATCGCGCGCACGATCGGGCTTCTCGAGTTCGCCGACGGGAAACAGGACGTGCTCCAGCTGCGCGGGCGTGAGGCGGTAGAGGAAGTAGCGACTGGTCCTTGGCCGGGTCGACGCCGCGAGCGAGCCACGGCGTCACCGGCGCTATCGCGCGACGACGCGCGCGTAGTGGCCGGTCGCGAGGTAGTCGGCGCCCTGCAGCGAGACCCTCGCGAGCAGGTCGGAGAACTTCAGCCGGTCGTTGCAGACGATGCACGGGTTGGGCGTGCGGCCGGCCGCGTACTCGCGAGCGAACTCCGAAACGACGTCGCGTCTCGAACTCCTCGCGGAAGTTCAGCGTGTAGTGCGCGATGCCGAGCAGATCGCAGACACGCTTGGCGTCGCGTACCGCGCCCACGGAGCAGCAGCCGCCCTCGCATCCCCCGAGACGGCCACAGCTGCATGGTGACGCCGGTGACGTCGTGACCCTGCTCGAGCAGGAGCGCCGCAGCGACGCTGGAGTCGACTCCCCCGCTCATCGCGACAAAGACGCGCGCCACGCGTCAGCTCAGCCCCTCGCACGCCGCCGAGAAGCCCGACGACATGGCCGGCTACTCGTTCTCGTCGTCGTGATGGTCCTCGTCGGCGTGCGGGTCGAAGTTCGGGTCGCGCGGACTTGATCTCGCCGGCGATGGGCTCGCGACCGTGCTTGACCAGGTAGTCGTCGACGGCGACCTTCAGGCCGTCGGTGGCGAGCACGCTGCAGTGCATCTTGGCCGGGGGAAGTCCGCCGAGCTCGTCGGCGACCTGCTGCTTGCGAGATGGCGGCAGCCTCCTCGAGCGTCATGCCCTTGGCCATCTCGGTGACGATCGACGACGTCGCGATGGCGGCGCCGCAACCGAGCGTCTGGAACTTCACGTCCTTGAGATGCTCGGACTCGTCGACCTTGAACGTGATCTTCATGATGTCGCCGCAGACGGGGTTGCCGACCTCGCCGACGCCGTCCGCGTCCTCGATGACGCCCACGTTGCGCGGGTTGTTGAAGTGGTCCATGACCTTGTCGGAATACAGCACGCGAGCTCTCCTTATCGCAGAAGGGGTGTGACTACTTGGAGCCGAACATGCTCTCGTAGACCGGAGACATCGCACGCAGGCGCTCCACGATCGGCGGGAAGACCTCGAGGAAGAAGTCGATGTCGGACTCGGTGGTGAACCTGCCGAGCGAGATGCGCAGCGATCCGTGCGCGATCTCGGGCGGGCAGCCGATGGAGAGCAGCACGTGGCTCGGCTCGAGCGAACCCGACGAGCACGCCGAGCCGGTCGAGACCGCGATGCCCTTGTTGTCGAGCTGGAGCAGCATCGCCTCGCCCTCGACTCCGTTGATGAGCAGCGAGGCGATGTGCGGGAGCCGCGGTCCGGCAAGGGTCGTCGCCTGGGTGTTCTCCAGCGCGGACGTCACGCCGTTGATGACCTTGTCACGCAGGGCGGTCAGGCGCGGGATCTCGGTCTCCTGCTCGGCGAGCATGATCTCGAGCGCACGGGCGAATCCGATCGCGCCGGGGGTGTTCTGCGTGCCCGAGCGCTTCTTGGACTCCTGGCCGCCGCCGAGCATGAGCGGCGCGAACGGCGTGCGCTTCTTCAGATACAGCGCGCCGAAGCCCTTGGGGCCGTAGATCTTGTGGCTGGAGAAGGACGCCGCGTCGACGCCAAGCGCGTTGACGTCGAAGGGGATCTTGCCGAGCGTCTGCGCGGCATCGGTGTGCAAGAGCGCGCCGCCCTCGTGAGCGACCTCCGCGAGCTCGGCGATCGGGTTGATCGTGCCGATCTCGTTGTTGCCGTGCATGACCGAGACGAGCTTGGTGTTGGGCCTCATCGCAGCGCGCAGGTCGTCCGGGTGGATGTGGCCGTCCTCGCGGGGCTTGAGCGACGTGAGCTCGTAGCCCTGCTTCGCGAGGCGCTCAGCCGGCTCGAGGATGGCGTGGTGCTCGAACGACGAGACGATCAGGTGTGCGCCGCCGTCGGGCGCGACGCGGCCGAGAATGCCGGCAAGCGCGGTGTTGTCCGACTCGGTACCGCCGCTCGGTGAAGATGACCTCGTCGGGGTTCTCGGCGCCGATGCCGGCTGCGACGGTCTCGCGCGCCTCCTCCAGCGCCCGGTAGGCGTCCCGGCCAAGCGCGTAGAGCGAGTTGGCGTTGCCGAACCGCTCGGTGAAGAACGGCAGCATGGCGTCGACCACGCGGGCGTCCACCGGCGTCGTGGCTGCGTAGTCGAAGTAGATGGTGTCCATGGAATGCGTCTCCCTCTAGCTGTCTAGGACGCGTGGTCGCGCCGGTCGAATGTCCCCTGTGTACCCGCAAGTGAGTCGAGCGTCGTGCTCGCGAAGACATCTCGCAGCGCATCGGTGGCCTCGGGCCCATACGGGGGCCGCGGCGCACGATGCGCTCTTGCCGCAGCCGCTCTCGCGCTCCTGGTCGCAGACGCTGGACTGCAGTGGGCCTTCGAGCGCCTCGACGACGTCGAGCACGGTGATCTCGGCGGGCGGGCGCATCAGCGCGAATCCGCCGCTGAGCGCCGCGCACAGCGGTGACGATTCCCGCACGGCGAAGCGACACGAACAGCTGCTCCAGGAAGCGCGGCGGGATTCCGCGTCGCTCGGCGATCTCCCGAGCGCTCACCGGGCCGGAGCCGTAGGTGCAGGCCAGGTCGATGACCGCAAGCACGCCGTACTCGCTCTTGGCCGTCAGTCGCATCCTCGCCTCGGCTTCCTCGCCCTACTAATCCCTACCGAATCGGTAATGATTGAATCATACGCCGCCCGAGCTGCCGTGTCAACCACCGATGTCGACCGGAACGGCGGCGGTCGCGTCCTGGCCGTCCGCTCTCGAAGGCGTGTTGGACGACGCCGCGTCCTGCTCCGCGCGTTCGTCCGCTGTCATGAACCGTTTGGCGTACCTCGGTGGCCGCCCGGTACCCGCATGTCACCGCTCTTCAGATAGAGCGCGTGTTCGGTTGTCTGCCCTGAACGCATCGCATACGATGGCTCCCCGCCTCCTTGGAGGCGGCCCTGTACGGGGAACAGGGTCCACGGTTGACAGCCACAGGGTGGCGAGAACCCACTGAGCCCGAAGCGAGGCCCGACCGCCATCCGGCGACCGGGCCTCCGCTGCTTCTCTGGGGTTGACGCGTGTTGTCCTGCTCCGGGCTCAGCCCATCGCCTTGACGAGGTTGGCCATCTCGATGGCGGCCTCGGCCGCTTCCCAGCCCTTGTTGCCCGCCTTGGTGCCCGCGCGCTCGACCGCCTGATCGATCGTGTCGGCGGTGATGACGCCGAACATGACCGGCACGCCGGTGTCGAGCGAGACCTTCGCCACGCCCTTGCTGACCTCGGACGATACGTACTCGAAGTGCGGCGTGCCGCCGCGGATGACCACGCCGAGCGCGATGACGGCGTCGTAGCGTCCGCTCGCGGCGAGCTTGCCCGCGACGAGCGGGATCTCGAACGCGCCCGGAACCCAGGCGACGTCGATGTCGGACTCGGCGGCGCCGTGGCGGATCAGCGCGTCCTTGGCGCCCGACAGCAGGCGGCTCGAAAGCAGCTCGTTGAAGCGGGCGACGACGATCCCGAACTTGGCGCCGGTTGCGATCAGGTTGCCTTCGTAGGTGCTCATGCTTATGAGACCCCCTTCTTGTCGGTCGCGTCCTCACCAAGCGTGAGCGTGTGCGCCATCTTGTCCTTCTTGGTCGTGAGGTACCGGATGTTCGTCTCGCACGATTCGACCTCGAGCGGCACCTGCTCGGTGATCTTGAGGCCGTAGCCCTCGAGCCCGACGATCTTGCGCGGGTTGTTGGTCATCAGCCGCAGATCGAGTGCAGCCCCAGGTCGCACAGGATCTGCGCGCCGATGCCGTAGTCGCGCAGGTCGGCGGGAAACCCGAGCGCCTCGTTGGCCTCGACGGTGTCGGCACCCTGCTCCTGCAGCTCGTAGGCCCTGAGCTTGTTGGCCAGGCCGATGCCGCGCCCCTCGTGCCCGACGATGTAGAGGACGACGCCTCGCCCTTCCGCCTGGACGCGACGCATGGCCTCCTCGAGCTGCGCGCCGCAGTCGCAGCGCAGCGAGTGGAACACGTCGCCGGTCAGGCACTCCGAGTGCACGCGAACGAGCACGTCCTCCTTGCCGGCGACGTCGCCGACGACCAGCGCCATGTGCGTGCGGTCGTCGACCAGGCTGCGGAACCCGTAGCCGACGAAGTCGCCGAAACGGGTCGGCAGCTGGACCTTCGACTCCTGCACGACGAGCCGCTCGGTGCGCCGGCGGTAGCGGATGAGGTCGGCGACGGTGATCATCTTCAGGCCGTGCTCGGCCGCGAACACCTCGAGCTCGGGGCGACGCGCCATGGTGCCGTCCTCGTTCATGATCTCGCAGATGACGCCCGCCGGCGCGAGCCCGGCGAGCCGCGCGAGGTCGACCGCGGCCTCGGTGTGCCCCGCACGCTCGAGCACGCCGCCCGGGACGCGCGCGCAGCGGGAAGACGTGGCCGGGCATCGAGATGTCCTCGGGGCGCGTGTCCTCGGCGATCGCCGTCGTGATCGTCACCGCGCGGTCGCCGCCGAGATGCCCGTCGTGATCTTGCCCTTGGCGCCGATCGAGCAGTGAAACGCCGTGCCCTGCTCGGAGGTGTTCTCGTCGGCCATCGGCGGGATGCCGAGCGCGTCGAGCCGCTCGCCGGTCAGCGGCATGCAGATCAGGCCGCGGCCGTGGCGCGCCATGAAGTTGACGGCTTCGGGCGTGACCTTCTCGGCGGCCATGACGAGGTCGCCCTCGTTCTCGCGGTCCTCGTCATCGACGACGATGAGCATCCGGCCGGCGCGAATCTCGGCGATCCCCTCTTCGATCGACGAGAACGGCGGGTGTGCGTCCAGCAGCGTTCACGGCGCTCACTTCCCGTCCGCGAAGTCGCGGAGCATGTCGCCGAGGCCTCGGCGCTTGGTGTCGAACGACGGATCGCCGCCGCGCGTAGAGGTCGACGAAGTCGCTTGACGTACTTGGCCATGACGTCGACCTCGACGTTGACCGGCGCGCCGATCGGCTTGTCCTTGAGCGTCGTGACCTCCTCGGTGACGGGCACGACGGCCGCGGCGAAGCTCTCGCCGCGGATCTGGGCGACCGTGAGCGAGATGCCGTCGACCGCGACCGAGCCCTTCGCGACGATGTAGTCCATCAGTGCGACGGGCACCTGGAACTGGTAGATCGTCGAGTTGCCCGCCGGGTGGCGCATGCAGCAGCTTGCCGATGCCGTCGACGTGCCCGGTGACCATGTGGCCGCCGAGGCGGTCCGAGAGCCGCAGCGCGCGCTCGAGATTGACCTTGCTGCCCTGTCGCAGGCCGCCCAGCGTGGTCTTCGAGATGCGTCTCCTCGCTGACGTCGGCGACGAACGCGCCGCGCTGGAATTGGCGACACGGTCAGGCACGCGCCGTCGACGGCGACCGAGTCGCCCAAGCGCCATGTCGCGACCGAACTCGGGCGCGTAGACCTGGAGCTGCGCGCCGCCGCCCGCACGCTCCGACGTGCGTGACGATTCCCTGCGATTCGATCAGTCCTGTGAACATCTGCTCCGTTCCCTCTCTCTCTACTCGCCGCAGACGACCGCAGCGGCCGCCACACGGTGACAGACACATCTCCAACGATACCCGCTTCGAGCGGCTTCATGCGGCCGAGCAGCGCATCGCCCTCGCGGTCCGGCTCGCCGAGAAGACCGGCGGCGCACCGGCCCCGGCCATACCGCCGGCGGTGACGGTCACGAGCTGGTCGATCACGCCCGCCTCCCACAGCGCCGTGAACAGCCGCGGCCCGGCTCGACCAGCACCTCGTCGAGCCCGAGCGCGCCCAGCGCCCGCAGCGCGTCGCCGAGGCCCTGCGCCATCAGCGCGAATCACCTCGGCGCCCGCGTACGAAGTCGCCGACGCCGTCGTGACGCCGGCCACCGACGAGCACCATGGTCTCGGCGAGGCCGTCCGTGAACACGGCCGCGCTCGGCAGGCGGCAGCGTCTCGCGCACGAGCACCACGCGCAGCGGCTGGTGGTCGGCGAGCGCGCCGCCGGCGTCGCGCACGGTCAGCGCGGGGTCGTCGGCGATCACGGTCGCCGCCGAGACCATCACGGCGTCGGCGCGCTGACCGCAGCAGCCGCGTCACCTCGGCGCCCGACGGGCCCGTGATCGCGGCGCGCTCGCCGGCGCGAAACGCGCCGTGGCCGTCGAGCGACAGACGCGAGCTTCGCGGTCACAAAGGGCAGCGCCGGTCGCGATCCGCTTGAGCCAGCCCTCGTTGAGCGCGGCGAACGGCTCGGAGTCCTCGGCGAACTCGACCGCGATCCCGGCGCTCACGCAGACGCTCGGCGCCGCCGGCCGACTCCGGGTTCGGATCGCGCATGCCGATGACGACGCGCGACACGCCCGCGGCGATGAGCGCGTCGGCGCACGGCGGCGTCTTGCCGTGGTGGCTGCAGGGCTCGAGCGTGACGTACGACGTCGGCGCCGCGAGCGGCCGCACCCGCCTCGCGCAGCGCGAAGACCTCGGCGTGCGGCTCGCCGGCACGCGGGTGGAAGCCCTCGCCGACGATCGTGCCGTCAGCGACGATGACGCAGCCGACGACGGGATTGGGCGCAGTGCGACCGCGACCGCGCTCGGCAAGCGCGACGGCACGCGAGAGATACGGGTCATCGACCCGGGATGCGACGTCTGAGAACAGACGCAATGAGTGCGACCTTCCTTCTCCCATCCGGACTCTAACCGTCGGCCCCGGAATCTCACCGGGTCGGCCCCTTCCGGGGTTCGCGGGCTGTCACCGCCGGTGGGGAATCTCACCCCGCCCTGAAGAAAGCGCTGCTCAGTATAGCGCACGACTGCGACCGATACGTCGCTCGAGTGGTCCGTGCGGCCGCGGCCTCGCTCGCGTCAGGCGATCGCCGCGAGTGCGGCGGCGCGGATCTCGGCGATCGCGGCAGCCGGGTCCTCGGCGCCGAACACGGCGTTGCCCGCGACGAGGCTGCGCGCCCCGGCCGCCGCGACGAGCGCGGCGGTCTCGGCGTTGATGCCGCCGTCGACCTGGATGACGGGCTCGACGCCCAGCTGCTCGCACATCCACGCGATCTCGCGCGACCTTCTCGACGCTGCGCTCGATGAACGACTGCCCGCCGAAGCCGGGGTTGACGCTCATGACGAGGACCATGTCGACGAGGCTCGAGCACCTCGATGAGCGCGTCGACCGGCGTGCCCGGGATTGACCGAGACACCCGCCTTGGCGCCCGCTTCGCGGATCCGCGACAGCGTCGGTGCAGGTGCGGCGACGCCTCGGCGTGCACGGTGACCAAGTCGGCGCCGGCATCGAGGTACCAGTCGACCGTGGCGTCGACGTTGTCGATCATCAGGTGCACGTCGAGCGGCTTGCGTCGCGATCTTCTTGAGCGCCGCGACGACCGGCGGGCCGATCGTGAGGTTCGGCACGAAGTGGCCGTCCATCACGTCGACGTGGATGAGGTCGGCGCCGCCCGCCTCGATGAGCCGATCGCCTCGGCGAGCCGCGTGAAGTCGGCCGAGAGGATCGAGGGGGCGATGAGGATGGTGTCGTCCACGGCGGCTCTCCTGGTGCGCTGGAAGTGGCTAGTCGGACACGAGCCCCAGGCCGTGCAGCTCGTCTTGCGCTTCTCGGCCGAGAAGGGCCTCCTCGGCACTCGACACCGGGACGCCCTCGTAGAGGATCGCGCGGACCTGCTGCGTGATGGGCAGCTCGAGGCCCTCGCGCTTGCCGAGCTCGTCGACGGTGATGCAGGCGACCGCGCCCTCGGCGACCATGTGGGTCTCGTCGTAGAACTGCTGCATGGTGCCGCCCTTGGCGATCAGCTCGCCGAGGCCGCGGTTGCGCGAGTGGCGCGACGTGCAGGTCGCGATGAGGTCGCCCATGCCGGCAAGCCCCATGTAGGTGAGCGGGTTGGCGCCGACCGCACCGCCCAGGCGGCTCATCTCGGCGAGTCCGCGGGTCATGAGCGTGGCCTTGGTGTTGTCGCCGTAGCCGAGCCCGTCGCAGATGCCGCGCGGCGATCGCGACGACGTTCTTGCTCGCGCCGGCCAGCTCGACGCCGACGACGTCGGGGTTGGTGTAGACGCGGAAGAACGCGCGTCATGAAGATGTCCTGGAACAGGTCGCCGACGGCCGGGTCGTACGCCGCGACGACGGTCGCCGACGGGATCCCCCGGCTGACCTCCTCGGCGTGGTTGGGGCCGGACAGGCCGGCGACGCGCTCGCGACTGCCGAGCACGTCCTCGAGGACCTCGGTCATGAGCATGTTCGTGCCGCCCTCGACGCCCTTCGAGAGGATGACGACGGGCGTATCGGCGCCGAGGTACGGCTTCATCGACTCGGCGGTCTCGCGCACGCCGATCGACGGCGTGACCATGACGACGGCCTCCGCGCCGTGGAGCGCCTCCTCGATGTCGTGCGTCGCGAACGACGCCGTCCGCGAAGACGACGTCGGGCAGGTAGACCGGGTTGTGGTGGTTCGCGTTGATGCCCTCGGCGATCTCGGCCTCGCGCGACCAGAGCCGCACGTCGTGTCCCTTGCCGCCGAGCAGCCAGCGTGACCGCGGTCCCCCACGAGCCCGCACCGATGACTGAGATTCGCATGTCACGATCCACCCTTGTTCCGAGCGGCGCTGCCGCGGTCCCTGAAGGATATCTTAGGCTCTTCGCCGCGCACGATGCGCACGATGTTGGCGCGGTGGCGCCAGACGACCAGCGCTCGCGGCGACGGTCGCGAAGCCGATGAGCAGCCAGTCGCCCGGATAGAAGCACCAGGCACAGGAGCGGGTACTCGATGGCGATCACCACCGAGCCGAGCGAGACCATCCGGAACAGCGCGATCACGAGCAGCCAGGTGAGCAGCAGGATCGGCCACGGATACGGCGTGAGCACGAGCAGCGCACCCGCGGCGGTCGCGACACCCTTGCCGCCCTTGAGCTTGATGTAGGGCGAGTACGAGTGGCCGAGGATCGCCGCCATGGTGGCGAGGATCATCGCCCACTCGTGCGCGAGCGGCCCGAACTGCGCCTCCGGGACCAGCAGCACCGGCCAGCCCGACCGCCGCCGCGCCCTTGGCGATGTCGAGCAGCGAGCGTCGCCGCCGCGGCCTTGGCGCCCGAGCACCCGGAGCACGTTCGTCGCGCCGAGGTTGCCCGAGCCCTCCTTGCGCAGGTCGATCTTGTAGAACTTCGCCCGATGATGAGCGCCCAGGGGATGCCGCCGAGCGAGGTAGGCGCAGCGCGACGGCCGCCAACAGACGCGACTGCCAACTGCCAGCTCAACCTCGGATCAGTCCTTCTTGCGGAACTTCAGGATGATCGGCGTTCCGGTGAGGTCGAACGCCTCGCGCATCCGGTTCTCGAGGTAGCGCCGGAAGTTGTCGTCGGCGAGCATCGGGTGGTTCGCGAAGAACGTGAAGCCCGGCGGCGCGGTGCGCGTCTGCGTGACGTAGTTGACGCGAAGCGTCTGCTTGCCCTTGCTCACCGTGTGGCCGAAGTCGCGCATCTCGGTGAGGAGCTTGTTGAGCGGCTCGTCGAGATCTCCTGCGAGTAGTTCGCGAACGCCGTGTCGATCGCCTTCCAGATGCGCTCGACGCCCTTGCCGGTCAGCGCCGAGATGCGCAGCACCGGGGCGTAGCCGACGAAGCCGAGCCGCTCCTCGACGCGCGTCTCGATCGCGTCCTTCTCCTCCTGGGTCTCGAGCGCGTCCCACTTGTTGAGCAGGATGATCATCGCGCAGCCGCGCTCGGCGGCGAAGTTCGCGACGCGCTGGTCCTGGTCGGTGAGGCCGATGGTCGAGTCGATGACGAGCAGCGCGACCTGCGCGCGGTCGATCGCGCGCATCGCGCGCACGAAGCCGTAGTACTCGACGTCCTGGTCGATGAGCGCCTTGCGGCGGATGCCCGCGGTGTCGACCAGCCGGTACTTCGCGTCGTCCCGGTCGACCAGCATGTCGATGGCGTCGCGCGTGGTGCCCGCGACGTCCGAGACGATCGCGCGGTCGACGCCCGACGAGCTTGTTGAGCAGCGACGACTTGCCGGCGTTCGGTCGGCCGATGATGGCGACGTCGATCGCGCCGTCGTCGAGCAGCGGCTCGCTTCCGGCAGCGCCTTGACGATCTCGTCGAGGATGTCGCCGGTGCCGTGCCCGTGCGTCGCCGAGACGGGCCACGGCTGACCGAGTCCGAGGCCCAGAACTCGTGGATCTCGTCGTCGCGATTGGGCGTGTCCATCTTGTTGACCGCGAGGAAGGTCGGCTTGCCGGCGCGCTTGAGGATGCGGGCGACCTCCTCGTCGTCCGGCGTGAGGCCGGTCTTGCCGTCGACGAGGAACACGATCGCGTCGGCCTCCTCGGCGGCCATGAGCGCCTGGTTGCGGATCGACGTCTGGAACTCGTCGATGCCGCCCGCCTCGATGCCGCCGGTGTCGATGAGCAGGAAGTCGACGCCGTTCCAGTCCGCGTGGTGGTAGCTGCGGTCGCGGGTGACGCCGCGCGCCTCGTGCACGATGGCGTCGGTCTGCTGGGTGATGCGGTTGACGAGCGTGGACTTGCCGACGTTCGGTCGGCCGACGACGGCGACGATAGGTAGCGCCATGGGCGCGTCACTCCTTAGGTGTTGGGCGGGTTGTCGGCCACGTCTCGCAGCCCGGCGAGCAGCCCGCCGGCGTCACAGGATACCAGACGCACGTCCCTACCTGAGTGCTGTACCCAGCTCCGCGACGGCCACATCGTCGAGCAGCAGGCCGTCGGCGTTGGCGATGCAGTCCGGGACGCAGGACCACGCCGCTCGGCGGCGTGCTCGGCGAGCGCGCGCGAGCAGGTCCGACGCCGTGAGCAGGCCCGCGACGCTCGACGTTGCCGCCGAAGAAGTCGTTTCGCACGCCGAGAACCGCGACTCGGCGTGCGCGGGTCGAGCGGCGCGAGCTGCGCCGCGAGCACCGGCGCGAAGAGCGTCGCCGGTCACGAGCGTCACCGGCACGCGTCGCGGCAGACGCGGCGATCGCGGCGGCGAGCTCGGTCGCTGCGAGCGTCGAACGTCGTCGAGGAAGTCGCGCACCAGCCCGATGCCGTTCTCGTACTGCGGGAAGCCGTCGTAGTGCTCGGCAGGCGGAAGCTCGACGCCGGCGTTGAGGTAGAACTCGTCGGCGAGGTAGACCCACGTGCAGCCGTCGCGCTCGCGCATCGCCTCCTGCCAGGGCGCGACCGCAGCGATGACCGCCGCGTGCGGCCTCGCGGCGACTCGTACGACCCGTCGAAGCGCTGCTGGTGCGCCGTGAAGCCGAGCGGGACGATGCCGACGCTCAGCACGCCCTCGCGCTCGGCGAGCCAGGTCAGCGACTCCTCGAGCACCGCGCCGTCGTTGACGCCGGGCACCAGCACGATCTGCACGTGGAGGTCGATGCCGGCGTCGAGCAGCTCGTCGAACCGCTCGAGCGCGCGGTCCTCGCTCGCGCAGACCAGCTGTCTCGCGAACCGGCGGGTCGACCGCGTGCAGCGACACGTAGAGCGGCGAGAGGTGCTGCTCGGCGATGCGCGTCGACGTCGTCGTCGGAGAGGTTGGTGAGCGTGACGAAGTTGCCCTGCAGGAACGAGAGCCGGTAGTCGTCGTCGCGCAGGTAGAGCGCGCGGCGCAGCCCCTTGGGCAGCTGCGTCATGAAGCAGAACGCGCAGCGGTTGCGGCAGGTGCGCACGCCGTCGAAGACCGTCTCGGCGAAGGTGATTCCCCACGGCTCGCCCGGCTCGCGCGATCGAGCACGAGGCCGTCGGCGATCGCGTCAGTGCCGCCGTCTCGCAGCGCAGGACGACGATGCGCGACCTCGGGCCGTCGGCGAGCCACTGCCAGTCGATGACGTCGCGCAGCGGCTGCGCCGTCGGCGGTCGACGACGATGTCGCCCGCCCGCAGGCCCGCGCGCGCCGCCGGAGAGCCCGGCTCGACCGCCGCGATCACGCCCCCGCGCTGACGCGAGCGGAACATGCCGACCGTACTCGGCCGCGAGCCGGTCACCGGTGCGCTCACTCCATCGCTTCGATGGCGTCGATGACGGCGCGCATCTGCTCGTCGGGCGTCGAGGCGCCGGCCGTGACGCCCACGCTCTCGGCGCCCTCGAACCACGCGGGCTCGAGGTCGTCGGGGGTCTCGACGTGGTGGACGCGCGGGTTGACCTCGCCGCAGATCTCGGCGAGGCGCGTGGTGTTGCCGGAGTTGTGCCCGCCGACGACGACCATGACGTCGACCGTCGCCGCGAGCTCCTCGGCGGACTGCTGTCGCTTGCCCGTCGCCGAGCAGATCGTGTTGAAGACCCGCAGCTCGCTCACGCGCGGCAGCACCGCCTCGACGACCTCGTTCAGCCGCCGGACGCGACTGCGTGGTCTGCACGACGATCCCGACGCGGCGCGACGGCAGCCGCTGCGGCAGTTCAAGCGCCGAGGAGACCACGATCGCGTTGCCGCCGGCGTGCGCCATGATGCCCTCGACCTCGGGGTGGTCGGCCTCGCCGACGATGATGACCAGGTAGCCGCCGCGCATGAGCTCCTCGGCGGCCTCGTGGGCCTTGCTGACGTGCGGGCACGTCGCGTCGACGACGTCGAGGCCGCTCGCGCGCGCGCGTGGAGATGATCGCGGGATCGACGCCGTGCGAGCGGATGACGAGGATGCCGTCGTCGACCTCGTCGAGGTTGCTGCGCCACCACGACGCCGCGCTCGTTGAGCGCGGCGACGGCCTGCGGGTTGTGGATGAGCGGGCCGAGCGTGTGGACGTCGGCGCCGCTCTCAGCGGCCTGCTCGGCGAGCTTGAGCGCGCGCTCGACCCCGTAGCAGATGCCGGCGTACCGGGCGACCTCGACTCGCATGGCTACTCCTTCTCGGCTGCGGCGCGCGCGGCGGCGATGCGGCGCATGATCTCGGCGGTCATCGCCTGCATGCGCTCCTTGCGGCCGCCCTCGGTGAAGTCCTCGGGCGAGACGGGCTCGCCGTAGCGGATCGTGACGCGCGGGAAGCGCGGGAGCTTCGCGCCCTCTGGGCAGCGCGCGCTCGGTGCCGGAGATGCCGACGGGGACGACGGGCACACCGGCGCGCATGGCGATGAACGCGACGCCGGCGTGCGCCGCGCTCGGTTCGATCAGCCGGCGCACCGGGAGCCTGACGGGTGCCTTCGGGGAAGATGCCGACCGGCTCGCCGCGCGTCAGCAGGTCGGTCGCCGCTGGATCGCCACGCGGTCGGCGGTCCCGCGGTTGATCGGCAACACCTACAGGCGCGGCAGGCCCCAGCCCAGGAACGGCGTCTCGAACAGCTCCTGCTTGGCGAAGAAGTGCGTCTCCCGCGGCGCGCCCGACCCACAGCAGTGCGGGATCGAGGTAGCTCACGTGGTTGCCGGCGAGGATGAAGCCGCCCGTCCTCGGGGACGTTCTCCTCGCCGACGGAATCGCGTGCGATACAGCGCCGAGTAGCAGCGGGCCGACGAACCGCTTCAGGAAGCGCGCAAGCCGCCACTTGGGTGCACCGGGCCCGTGGACCGGTGACGCCGGCGGCGGGCGCGCTCACGCTCCACGCTCCTGCGCGATCTCGCACACGCGCTCGACGACCTGCTCGAAGTCAGTCCGGTCGTGTCGAGCTCGACCGCGTCGTCGGCGCAGCGCAGCGGCGAGAGCTCGCGGGTCGAGTCGGCGGCGTCGCGGCGCAGGATCGCCTCGTGGACCTCGGCGGAGTCCGACTCGATCCCGCTCTCGGCCTGCTGGACCGCTCGTCGCCGGGCGCGCTCCTCGGAGCTGGCGGTCAGGAAGACCTTGACCTCGGCGTCGGGAAACACGACCGTCCCGATGTCGCGGCCCTCGACCACGATGTCGTCCGACGCCGCCGAGTGCCGCTGCTGCGCTGACCATCGCCTCGCGCACCGCGGCAGACGCGCGACAGCGCTCACGGCGTCGTCGACCTCGGGAGTGCGAATCTCGGCGGTGACGTCGACGCCGCGCGATGCGCACGCCGACTCGGAAACGGGTCGCCCGTCTTCGTGAATGAACTCGATCGGCGACTCGGCGACGACGCGTGCCGACCGCCGCGTCATCCGAAGGGTCGATGCCGGTCTGCAAGCGCTCGGAACGCGACCGCGCGATACATCGCCCCGGTGTCCAGATACTTGAACCCGAGGCGCGCTGGCGACGCGCTTGGCGACGCGTTGACTTGCCCGAGCCGGCCGGGCCGTCGATGGCGATGATCATGAGCGTGTGGGTTCACTTTCAGGCGGGGATTCGACGCCCGCATGGTATCACGCACGACCGGAGCGACCAGCGCCCGCGCACTCGCCGCTCAGCGCTGCAGGCCGAGGCGCTCGAGGTCCGTCGGCGAAGGCCGGATAGCTCACGTCGACCGCCTCGAACCGTCCGACCCGAACCGGCGATCCGGCCAGCAAGTCCGGCCACCGCCCACGTCATCGCCAGCCGGTGGTCGCCCAAGCGAGTCGAGCGTCGCGCCACGCAGCGGCGCCGGCCCGCGCACGACGAGCGTGTCGCCGTCGACCTCGGCCGTCGCCCCGAGCGCGGTGAGCCCGTCGGTGATCGCCGCGAGGCGGTCGGACTCCTTGACCCGCAGCTCGCCGACGCCCTCGAACCGCGTCTCCCCATGCGCCTGCGAGGCGACGAGCGCGAGAATCGGCACCTCGTCGACGAGCGAAGGGACCTCCTCGGCGGTCACGGTGGTCGCCGAGAGGTGCGGGGTGTACGCGGCGTCGATCTCGCCCGAGCGCTCGCTCTCGGCCTCCGGGAACGGGCACGACCTGGAGCGACGCGCCCATGCGCTCGAGCACGCGCAGGAAGCCGGTGCGCGTCGGGTTGAGCGAGACGCCGGGCAGCCGGACCGCGCTTCCCGGAACGAGCAGCGCCGCCGCGACGATGAACGCCGCCGATGACGGGTCGCGCGGCACGGCGAAGCTCGGGATCGCGCAGGGGACGATCGGGCCCTCGATCGACGGCGGCGTGCGACGATCTCGTCGCGCTCGACCGGCACGCAGAACTCGGGAAGCATCCGCTCGGTGTGGTCTCGGCTGGCCGCGGGCTCGGTGACGCGTCGTGCGGCCCTGAGCGCGCAGGCCGGCGAGCAGCACCGCGCTCTTGACCTGGGCCGACGCGACCGGCGAGTCGTAGGCGATCGCCTTGAGCGCGGCGATGCCGTGGATCGTGATCGGCAGCGTGCCCGCGTCCGTCGCCTCGAAGCGCGCGCCCATGAGCTCGAGCGGCTCCGTGACGCGGCGCATGGGGCGTCGGGAGAGCGACTCGTCGCCGGTGAGCGTGACCTCGACCGGCCATCCCGCGAGCACGCCCATGAGCAGCCGCGCCGTCGTGCCGCTGTTGCCGCAGTCGATGCTCGTGCAGTAGAAGCGCGGCCCCAGTGCACCCCACCCGTGCACCGATCCCGGCGAGCGAGCCGTCCGGCTGCACGTCGAGTTCCACGTGCGCGCCGAGCTCCCTGACGGCGCCGATCGTCGCTCGGACGTCCGCGGAGTCCAGCACGCCGGCGAGCTTCGTCGTGCCTTCGGCCATCGCCGCGAAGAGCACCGCGCGGTGCGAGAGCGACTTGTCGCCGGGCAGGTGCACCTCGCCCACCAGCGGGTCGCAGCTCGGTCCGAACTCCCGATGCTCATGACGCGTCCCCCGCTTCCTCGAGCGGCGTCAGCCGCGGTTCGTATCCCCGGCCGGCAAGGTCGCCGACGAGCGCGTCGAAGTCGCCTTCGTCGGTCAGCACGAGCACCAGCACGGCGGAGTCCTCGGTCTGGTGGTCGATGTCGATGCCCTCGATGTTGCAGCCCGGCGCGCGTCGCCGCCGCGGTGATCTCGGCGACCTGGCCCGGGCGGTCGAGCATCGGCACGGCGAGCTCGGAGAGCTGCGTCGTCGCCGGCACCCACTGCGCCGGCAGCGAGCGCCGGACGACCGCCGCGCGCTCGAGCCACGCGCGGATCGCCTCGGCGTCTCGCGTGCGCAGCAGCGCCTCGAACCCGCCGAGACGGTCGCGCAGCTCCTCGAGGCCCTCGGCGAGCGCCTCGGCGTTGTCCAGGCAGATGCCGGTCCACAGGTCCGCGCTGCCCGCGGCGATGCGCGTGGTGTCCTTGAATCCGCCGGCCGCGAGCCGCATGAGCTCTCCGCGCTCGCCGGAGTGCGCCGCCGCGAGGTCGACGAGCGCCGCCGCCGCGACGTGCGGGACGTGGCTCACGATCGCGACCGCCTCGTCGTGTGATGCGGCGTCGACCGAGATGACACGCGCGCCGAGCGAGCCGACGAGCGCGTGCACCGCGCTGAACGCGTCGGGGTCGGTGTCGGGCGCGGGCGTGAGCAGCCAGTACGCGCCGTCGAACAGGTCGGCGCGCGCGGCGGTGACGCCCAGAGAGCTCGCTCCCGGCCATCGGATGTCCGCCCACGAACCGCGACGGATCCGGCAGCACCTCGCGCGCCGCCCTCAGCACGCCGGACTTCGTGGAGGCGACGTCGGTGACGACGCCGCCGTAGCCCTGTCGCCCGAGCACCTCGAGCCACTCGCCTGACGAGATCGCGCCGGCGTCGCGAGCACGACGAGGTCGACGCCGTCGGCCGACAGCCACGACTGCGCGCCGAGTACCCTCCGGCAGCGAGCCGTCGTCGATGATGCCGTGCTCGATCGCGTACTTCAGCGCCGCGGATCCACGTCGATGCCCGACCACGTGCGGCGCGTCCGGCAAGCCGCTTCAGCGCAGCCGCGATCGACCCGCCGATGAGCCCGACGCCGACGACCGCGACGCTTGCGAAGCCGGCTGCCGCCATCACTCGACTCCCAGGTGCTTGCCCTCGAGCACCATGAGCGGGTCGATCCTGCCCATCATCTCGGCGAAGTCGGCAGGCGTGAGCGACTGCGGACCGTCGCACTTGGCGCGCTCGGGATTGGGGTGCACCTCGACCATGAGCCCGTCGGCGCCCGCCGTGACCGCGGCGCGCGACATCGGCGCGACCAGGTCGCGGCGGCCGGTCGCGTGCGACGGGTCGGCGATGATCGGCAGGTGCGTGAGCGACTTGAGCGCCGCGACCGCGGCGAGATCGAGCGTGTTGCGCGTGTACGTCTCGAACGTGCGGATGCCGCGCTCGCAGAGCATGAGGTCGCGGTTGCCGCCCTTGAGCACGTACTCGGCGGCCGAAAGCGTCTCCTCGATGGTCGCCGAGAGGCCGCGCTTCAGCAGGATCGGCTTCCGCATCCGGCCGAGCTCCTCGAGCATCATGAAGTTCTGCATGTTGCGCGCGCCGACCTGCAGCACGTCGGCCCACTCGGCGACCGTCTCGGCATCGCGAACGTCGAGCACCTCGGTGACGACCGGCAGACCGACCGAGTCGCCCGCCGCGCGCAGGAGCTTGAGGCCCTCGAGTCCCATGCCCTGGAACGCGTACGGGCTCGAACGCGGCTTGTACGCGCCCGCCGCGGATCATGGTCGCGCCGGCGGCCGCGCAGTCGCGCGCGACCGACATCATCTGCTCCTCGGACTCGATGGAGCACGGGCCGGCCATCACGGCGAAGGCTCCCCCGCCGATCGTCGAGCGCCCGATGGTGATGACCGTGTCCTCGGGCTGGAACTCCCGGGTGACGAGCTTGTAGGGCTTGAGGACGCGGATGACTTCCTCGACACCGGGCAGGCCCTCGAGGTCGAGCGCGTAGACGACCTCGCGCTCGCCGACGACGCCGATGATCGTCTTGACCTCGCCCTGCGACAGGTGCGCCTCGGCACCGGCCTCGTGAAGCAGCTCGACGACGTGGTCGATGGATCTCCTGGGACGCGTGGTCCCGCATGACTACCAGCATGGCGTGTTCTCCTCAGTGTGCTTTGCGGGATTCCGTGGTCGGGCCAACGTGTCCGCCGCGCGGCCGACTGGTACCTAGAGCGAGCCCAGCTTCGCGACGACGGCCTCGAAGGCCGCGATCGGTGGCGCGCGTGTCCTCGGGAGTCCCGACACCCACCCGAGCGCGGGTGCGGTGCCGAAGTCGCGCACGATGACTCCCTCTGACAGCAGCGCCTCGAACACCTCGACCGGCTTCTCCGTGTGCACGTACACGAAGTTCGTCTCCGACGGCACGTACGAGACGCCGAGCCGGTCGAAGCACGAATACAGGTAGGTCTTCTGTTCCTGGTTCTCGTCTCGGCGGCGACGCACCTCGGCCTGCGTCGTCGAGCGAGTAGTACGCGCCCACCTGAGCGACGGTGTTGACGTTGAACGGCTCGCGGATCTTGTTCAGCGCCGAGACGACCGGCTGCGGGCAGCACGCCGTAGCCGATGCGAGCGCCGGCCAGCGAGTAGATCTTGCTGAACGTGCGCAGCACGCCGAGCGGCCGCTCGCCGTCGAAGTAGTCCAGGCCGTCGGGGTACTCGGCTGACGTCGCGTACTCGAAGTACGCCTCGTCGATGACGACCAGCACGTGGTCCGGAACCTTGTCCAGGAACGCCTCGAACGCGCGCGCGAGTGTAGATGGTGCCGGTCGGGTTGTTGGGGTTGCACAGGAACATGAGCTTGGTGCGGTCGGTGACCGCGGCGAGCATCGCGTCGAGATCGTGCACCTCGCCCTCGGCGAGCGGGACGCGCACCTCGGTCGCGCCCATCAGCTGGCACACCATCGGGTAGACGACGAAGCTCGGCCACGCGAAGACGCACTCGTCGCCCGGCGCCAGTATCGCCTGCGCGATGAGCCGGAGCAGCTCGTTGCTGCCGTTGCCGACGACCACGTGCTCCTCGGCGACGTCGAGGTGCTCGGCGAGGCGCCGGCGGAGCGCGCGGGCGGAGCCGTCGGGGTAGACGTTGAGCCGCTCGAGGACCGCGCGCATGCCCAGCAGGCGCGGCCGGAACGGGCCCGTAGGGGTTCTCGTTGCTGGAGAGCTTGCGGACCTCGTCGCAGCCGGAGCGTTCGCGGACCTCGCTCGCGCGCAGGCCCGGGGCGTAGGGACCATCGGTGCGAGCTCAGCTCTGATCAGCGCGTCGTAGTCCACGAGGGCTCCCGAAGGTCGCGTGCCCGCGCAGCCGAGGCGCGAGGTTGCCGACGATTGTCGCAGGTCAGGAGAGCTCGGGCAACCCTATCGGAGTGCGCTGGCCGGTCCGGCGCGGGCAACCGTCTAGCCCTGCACGTACTCCTCGAGCTGCGCGTGTCCGTCGAACACGCGGACGTGCGCCATCTGGGCGTTGTGGATGTGGAAGAGCCCAGAGCTTCGCCTGACAGGCCGAGCAGGTGCGCGAGCGCGGCCCGCATCACTCCGGCGTGGCGACGACGACGTGGCGGCCCCCTGCGGCGCACATCTCGTCGAAGCACTCGCCCACCCTGGCCTCGAGCTCGCTTCGCGACTCCCCGCCCGGCGCGACCGGCTCGTCGGCGGAGCGGTAGTTGAACGGGATGCCCGCCTCGGTGATCTCCTCCCAGGTCAGGCCGTGCGCCTGCCCGAAGTCGAGCTCGATGAGGCGCTGGTCGACGCGGAGCGGCACCCGAGCCAGCCGGCTGGCGCGCTCGGCGACGACAGAGGCGCGAAGCAGCGGCGACGACCAGACGACGTCGGGCCGGAAGCGCGCGAGCTTCATCGGAAGCCGCCGCGCCTGCCTGCGGCCCTCCGCGGTGAAGTCGCGACTCGCCCTGCCCGACGAACCGGCCGTAGACGTTGGCCTCGGTCTCGGGGTGCCGCACGATGAGCAGCATCGTCTCCTTGGTCACGCTCACCACGCCATGCGAGTGCGAACGCGGCGAACAGGATCACTTCGGTGATGAGCACGCTCGCGCCCATCACGTCGCCGGTCACCCCACCGAAGCGCGATGCGAGCACGTGCGGGACCGCGAGCGCGACAGCACGCCGAAGACACCGAGCGCAGCACCCCCGGCCCCGTATCCGAACCAGAGAGCCGCGACCGCCGCCAAGAGCACGACGACCGCAGGAACAGCGCCCATCAGCGTCGGACGGGCCATGACCGAGCGTCCGAGCCCACCGTCGCGTGCAGGGCTGCCGAGCCAGCAGCCAGCCGTCGCCGAGAAGCGCGCGAATGCCGGAACCAACAGCAGCGCAAGCTCGTGAGGTACGGCGATGATCGAGCCGATCGCCGCGACCTCCACGATCGCCGTCAGCGCGATCGCCGTCGCGCCGAAGGCGCCGGTATGGCTGTCGGCCATGATCTCGAGCCGGCGGCCGCGATCGTGCGATCCCCAGAAGCCGTCGGCCACGTCGGCGAGGCCGTCGAAGTGCAGCATCCGGGTCAGCAGCGCCCAGATCGCAACCACCAGTGCGGCGACGAGCAGCTCTGAGGATGCTGGGCAGGACGATCTGCTCCAGCTTCACGAACCCGTAGCCCGCCGCGCCGATCGCAGGCCCACCGCCGGAAACCAGCCGGCCACCTGTGGGTCGAGCCGTCCTCGGCATCCGGGCACTCGTCGGGACCACCGTCAGCAGCGAAACCGCGAGACCCGCGTCACGCAGTGGATGCGCGTTGCTCACCCGGCCACCGGCTCCTCTGCTTCGTCCACGCCGGCCTCGCCGAAGGTCGCCATGCCCGACATCATCGCGCACGCCGCGTCGATGACGCCCATCGCCAGCGCCGCGCCGGTGCCCTCTCCGAGCCGCATGTCGAGGTCGAAGACCGGGTCGAGACCCAGCGCGTCGAGAAGCACCGCGTGGCCGGGCTCCACCGACAGGTGCGACGGGATCACGTAGTCGCGGGCGGCCGGGCACAGCCGAATCGCGGCCAGCGTCGCCGCTCCCGAGATGAACCCGTCGCTCACGACGGCGACGCCGCACTCGGCCGCGCCGATGACGACGCCCGCCAGTGCGGCGATCTCGAGCCCACCGACCGCAGCGAGCACGCCGAGGGCATCGAGCGCGTCAACTTCGTTGACCTTGAGCGCGCGCGCTACGACCTCGGCCTTGTGCGCGACGCCGTCGTCGTCGAGCCCGGTGCCCCGGCCGACGACGTCATGGGGGCTGGCACCCGTGAACGCCGCCGTCAGCGCGGCGGCCGCCGTGGTGTTGCCGATCCCCATCTCGCCGGTGCCGAGAAGCGTGACGCCCCGCTCGCAGGCCTCCCGGGCCGCCTCGACACCCACGAGGACCGCCTCAGCGCACTGCTCTCGGCTCATCGCGGGGCCCTCGGCCATGTTCGCGGTGCCGTGCGCGACGTTGACGTGCTCGATTCCGGGCATCTCGGACAGGTCCTTGGCGACGCCGACGTCGTAGACCACGACCTCGGCGCCGACACTCGCCGCGATCTGGTTGATCGCCGCACCCCCGGCGATGAAGTTCGCGACCATCTGCCAGGTGACATCCTGCGGGTACGGCGACACGCCCTCGGCGACGACGCCGTGGTCGCCGGCCATCAGCAGGATCGCCTTGCGGTCCACGTTGGGCCGATCGGTGCCCTGCACGCGCGCCATCTGCGCGGCGATCTCCTCGAGCCGCCCGAGCGAGCGCGGCGGCTTCGTCAGGTTGTCCAGGCGGGCCCAAGCCCGCTTCTCGGCAGACGGGTCCGTCGGCGTGACCGAGTAGACGACCGCCTTGAGCTGCTCTTCGGAAGTGGTCACGCGCGTCCCTTCAGTAGGGCGACAGGGCGTTCGCACGGCCCGCGCTCATGTTCAACAGTGCCAGCTGTGAGGGTATCAGTCCTCGGGCCACGCCGGCGAAGCACTCAGCGCGCTCAGGTCCACCAGCCGGCCGCACACGGTCAGGTACGAGCGATCGGCGCGGCTCACGAGCATGCGGTTCGCCCGGCCGAGCACGTCCCGGAACAGGCGCCCGCTCGCGTATGCGGGCACCAACCCGTCGCCGACCTCGTTGGTCACGACGATCGTGTCACCCGGTCGGTCGCACAGCGCCCGGACCAACTCGCCGACTCGGCTCTCGACGCGTCGGCATAGCCGCTCGGCAGGTCGGCGCCGGCCTCGGCGAGTTCGTGGCCTGCCGCTTCGCTCGGCCACTCCTCGGCCATGACCATACCGACGAGCGTGCCCAGGCAGTCCACGAGCAGCAGCGACTCGGGCTCGACCGTGCCCAGGGCGAATCGCGAGTCCGAGACCTCGACGACCCTGAACTGCTCTGGTCGCGAAGCCTGATGCGCAGCGACCCGGTCGGCCATCTCGGAGTCCTCGCCTACGATCCCGAACACCATGGCCACAACGCTCGCACCGTCAAGCGCGCGGCGTCGCGCCAGTTCCTGCGCCGCAGCGGACTTGCCGCTGCGAGCCCCTCCGGTGAAGACCACGAGCGCCATCAGCTCGTCCCTCCGGACATGCCGACGGCCTCGCGCAGCGCTTCGACCTCGTCAGCCTCGAGCAGTCGCCACGAGGCGCGGCTCAGGTCGCCGAGCGCGACCGGGCCGAACTGCACGCGGTGCAGCTCCAGCACCGGATGCCCGACCGCCGAGAACATGCGGCGGACCTGGCGCTTGCGGCCTTCTCTGATCGCGATCTCGCAGTAGGTGGTGCCGCCCGACGACCGCAGGGCCCGCACGCGCGCGGGCGCCGTCAGCCCGTCGTCGAGCGAGACGCCCTCGCGCAGCCGGTCGAGCTCCGGCTCGGTGGCTCGGCCGTCGACGAGCACGCGGTAGACCTTCTCCACGTGCCGGCTGGGATGCAGCAGCCGGTGGGCGATCTCGCCGTCGGTGGTGAACAGCAGCAGCCCCGTGGTCTCGTAGTCGAGACGGCCCACCGGAAAGAGCCCGGGGTACTCGCGCACGGGAACGAGCGCGGCAACGGTCGTCCGCCCCTGCGGGTCGCTCATGGTGGTCACGACGCCGGCGGGCTTGTTGAGCGCGAGGTAGACGGGCTCCTCGGCGAGTGACACCCGCTTGCCATCGACGGTCACGGCGTCGACGGCCGGGTCGACTTTGGTGCCCAGCTCGGTCATGACGACGCCGTTGACGCGGACGCGGCCGGCGGTCATCAGGTCCTCGCTTCCCCGCCGAGACGCCACGCCGGCGCGCGCGAGGAACTTCTGGAGGCGCATGGGCACGACGCGCTCCACGTCGCCCGGGGTCAGCTGGTCGTCGCCGACAGGCTCGTCGTTGTGCGCGGTCGCCACGCTAGTCGATCATCTCGAGGTCGTCGCCAGCGTCCTCGGCTCCGCGAGGGCGGCATTCCCGCTCGACAGGCGGTCTCGGATGGCGCGCTCGGTGAGCTCGTCCGGCGCGAACTCCTCGAGCGGCGGCAGCTCGCTGATGTCCTTGAGGCCGAACTTCTCCAGGAAGTTCAGAGTGGTTCCGTACAGGATCGCGTTGCCGGCGTTCTTGTCTCGGCCGACCTCGCGCACGAGGCCCTTCTCGACCAGTGACGCGACGACGCCCTCGCTGTTGACGCCTCGAACCGCGTTGATGCCCTGCCGGGTCACCGGCTGGTGGTAGGCGACGACCGCCATCGCCTCGAGCGCGGCCTGCGAGAGGCGGCGCGTGTCCCACGAGAGCACGTAGCGCTCGATGACGTCGTGGTGCGCCGGATGGGTGTAGAACCGCCAGCCGCCGGCGACCTCGCGAAGCTGGAAGCCGCGGTCGGCCTCGCGGTACTCCTCGGCGAGGTTGGCCAGCGCGGCCTCGACGGCGCCCGGCGAGGCCTCGAGCAGCTTGGCCAGCCGAACCGCCGAAACCGGCTCGTCGGACACGAACAGCAGCGCCTCGAGCGCTCCGGAGAGTGAGTGGTCGTCGGCCATGAGCTAGTCGTCCTCCCGATCGGGCAGGCCGCGGCGCGCGGCCTCTTCGTCGTCGATGTGCGTGACCACGATGTCGCCGAACTGAGCTTCCTGCGAGAGGTCGGCGCGGCCGCGCTTGTAGAGCTCGAGGATCGCCAGCAGCGTCACCACGACGATCTCCGGGGTGGCGTTGCCGTCGAGCAACTCGCTGAACCGGGCGCTGCCGCGGCTGACCAGCTGCCGGTGGACGCTCTCGGCGTGGAGCTCGAGCGAGATCGGCATCGAGGCGACGTGCTCGGCCTCGAGCAGGAACACCTCTCGGCGGTGCATGAGGTCGGAGCAGATCACCGCGAGCCCGCGGAGCGTCAGGCCCTCGAGGTAGTCCGGCATGAGTCCCAGGAACTCCTGCTCGAGGCCGGCCTGGCGCGGATGCATCCGGTCCTCGGCCTCCATGCGCGCGGCGAGCTCGCCCGCGGCGTTCTTGAACTGCTTGTAGGCGAGCAGCCGAGCCACGAGGATGTCGCGCGCCTCGTCCGGCGAAAGGTCATCGAGCTCGTCGCCGAAGTACGCCTCTTCCTTGGGCAGCAGCGAGGCCGCCTTGATCTCGAGCAGCGTCGCCGCGACCAGCAGGAAGTCGCTCGCGACGTCGAGATCCAGGTCGGCCATGCGGTCGATGTGCTCGAGGTACTGGTCGGCGACGGTTGAGATCGAGATCGCGCCCACGTCGAGCTTCTGCCGCGAGACGAGGTGCAGCAGCAGGTCGAACGGCCCCTCGAAGACGTCGGTCTTGACTGTGTAGGCCACCGTCGACGTCCGAGCTAGCTGCCGGCCGGGGCGGTGGCGTCCGCAGACGCGTCTCGGCGCTCGATACCAGCCGACCGCTCCGTGCGCGCATCGATGCCGACGAGTTCACGGCAGGTGCGAACCACCTCGCTCGTGATCGGGCGCGCCTTGGCTGCACCGTCGGCCAGCACCTTCTCGGCGAAGCCCGGGATCGCGGCGAGCTCGGCTCGGCGTGCCTGGAAGTCGGCGAGATAGTCGACGAGGTCGTCGGCGAACTTGCGCTTGTGCTGGACGCAGCCGCACTCGGCGGTTCGGCAGCACGCGTCGAACTCGGCGATCACGCTCGCGTCGGCGATGAGCTTGTGGACCTGGTGCAGCGGGCAGATGGCCGGATCGCCCGGATCGGTCTTGAGCTTGCGCGCCGGGTCGGTCATGAACGACATCGCCTTCGCGCGCAGCTCCTCCTCGGAGTCCGAGAGGAAGATCGAGTTGCCGTAGCTCTTCGACATCTTGCGGCCGTCGGTGCCCGGCACGCGCGCGCCGGCCTTGGCGATGATGGCCTTGGGCTCGACGAGGTACTCGCCGTACGTGTTGTTGAAGCGGCGGACGATCTCGCGCGTCAGCTCGAGGTGCGGAAGCTGGTCCTCGCCCACCGGAACGGCGTCGGCGAGCACGATGGTGATGTCGGCGGCCTGCATGCGCGGGTAGAGGAAGAAGCCGACGTTGCCGAGGTCCTTGTCGGTGATCTGGTCGCGCTGCTCCTTGTAGCTGGGAACGCGCTCGAGCCACGGCATCGGCGTGACCATCGAGAAGTAGAGGGTCAGCTCGGCGACCTCAGGCACGTCGGACTGCCGGTAGATCGTGCAGATCTCGGGATCGAGGCCGGCGGCGACCCAGTCGAGCACCATCTCCTCGGAGAACGCGCGCACGTCGCCGGGATCGGCCCAGTGCGTCGTCAGCGCGTGCCAGTCGGCGATGAAGTAGTAGGCGTCGTAGTCGTGCTGCATCTGCAGCATGTTCTGCAGGTTGCCGAACCAGTGCCCGAGGTGCAGCTTGCCGGTCGGGCGGTATCCGGTGAGGGTGCGTTGTTTGGCCATGCGGGGCGGCTCCACACGTCGTCGATTCGGTGCCGACAATCATAGCGCAGTGCGCCGTTCTCGGCCGATGCGTCCGCCGAGAAGCCCGCACGTCCTAGCCGGGCATCAGGAACGCCAGGAGCGGCTCCACCGTGTACTGGAAGTAGATGCCGATGGGGCTCACGTTGAAGATGATACGGGACACCAAAGAGGATCGCGAACAGGAACACGAACGCGTAGCGCTGCAGCTCGTACCACTTGCGCACCCCGGCGTCGGACAGGAAGATCGGCACGATGCTCGACCCGTCCAGCGGCGGAATCGGGATCATGTTGAAGAACATCAGCACCAGGTTCGTCATCGCCAGCGTGTACCCGATCAGGTAGAGCGCCTGGGCGAACGAGACCGAGACCGCCGCTGCGGGAATCGCCAGCCAGGCGAGCGCGGAGCCGACGAGCGCCAGCCCCAGGTTCGAGGCGGGTCCGGCGAATCCGGTGATGATCTCGCCCTTGCGCAGGTTCTTGAAGTACATCGGGTTGTACGGCACCGGTTTGGCGTAGCCGAAGATCGGACCGCCGGTCAACGACATCAGCAGCGGCAGGATGATCGATCCGAACGGGTCGATCGACTTGATCGGGTTCAGCGTCAGCCGTCCCGCGTTCTTCGCGGTAGGGTCGCCCAGCCGGTACGCGGCGTAGCCGTGAGCGAACTCGTGGATGGTGATCGACGGGATGAGGAGTACCAGCCAGACGATTGTCTGAGGACTGAAGTTCGGGCTCACGCAGGGTCCTTTCGAAGGTCAGATGAGCCCTGCGCGCCCGGCCAGTCGCTTGAGATTCGCGAGTTCTGCTCGGCGACCGACGGCGCGACCGTCCAAGCGGTCGTCCAAGGCTCGCGCCAGTATAGCCGAGAAGGCCTCCGACGGTACCGCGCCCAGCTCGATGAGGTCGGCGCCGGTCACCGCCATGCGCGTGCCCGACACCACTCCGACGAAACGATCGATACGCTCACGCGCCAGGTCATCGCCGCGAGCCCACAGGTTCACGATCGTCTCGGCAGGAAGCGCGTACAGCAGCCGGTAGAGCCGACTGTCGCGCATGCCCCTGCGATCCTGCAGCTGGGCGAGCACGCGCGCGCCGCGCTCCGCGAGCGACGACGACGGCCTCCGCGTACTCGCGGCCGAGCCGGATAGTGCCGGAGCCACCGCTCGCTATCGGCCCGATCCTGCCCCGCCGAGAGCGCGGCTACCAGTGCGACTCGACGTCGTGGCGCGCCGTGCGAAGCGCGGACCGAGTTCCGCAAGGGCGACCTCGGCTTCACGGACCGCGGCTGGAGCCGTGACGACGCTGGACCCTTCGGGGAGCAGCGCGGCGAGCGCCCCCAGCCGATTCAGCCGCTCAAGAGCGTCTGCGGGGGTCGCCTCGGCGAGAATGCCGAGAAGCTCCTCGCGCAGTCGCGCGCCGGAGACCTCGGAGAGCATGTCGAGCTCGACCGCACGTCTGGCCTGCTCCTCGGTGCCGGGGTCCATCGAGAACGCCGTAGCGCTCCTCGAACCGCGCGGCACGCAGGATTCGCGTCGGGTCGTCGATGAACGACAGACCGTGCAGAACGCGCACGACGCCCGACTCGAGGTCCCTCAGACCGCCGAACGGGTCGGCGATCGCGCCGAAGCGCGAGGGTTCGAGGCACGCCGCCATGGCGTTGATGGTGAAGTCGCGCCGGAAGAGGTCCTGGCGCAGCGACGAGCGCTCGACGGTGGGCAGCGCGCCCGGACGGACGTAGTACTCGGAGCGAGCCGACGTCACGTCGATGTGGAACTCCTTGCTCAGCACGAGCACCGCCGTGCCGAACCGCCGATGTATCTTGACCGGGACGCCGTGCTGGTGCCCGTACGCCTCGGCGAATGCGACGCCGTCTCCCTCGACGACCACGTCCACATCGAAGTTGGCCCGACCCAGGAGCATGTCGCGCACGAAGCCGCCCACCGCGTGTGCCCGCTCTCCGCGCTCGTCGGCGAGTCGGCCCAGCGCCTCGAGCGTCATCGGAGACCATCTCCGGGCAGCAGGGTCTCGACGCTGGCGGCGAACCGACGCTGCGCGGCCGGATGCACGCTCTGCAGCCCTGCGACCAGGTAGCCGTCGCCGTGCTCGGCGCGCAGCACGTCCTTGCGGGTGACGATGCCGAGCAGGCGGCCGCCCTCGACCACGGGAAGGCGACCGATTCCGCGCCCGGCCATCAGCTGCTCGAGTTCGGACACCTCCACGGTCGGGCGCGACCGTCAGGACGTCGCGCGTCATGAAGCCGGTCACCGGCGCGTGGCCGAGGCCGTGACGAAGCGCCTTGTCGACGTCCTTTCGCGTCACCAGCCCGACGAGCGCTCCGTCCATCGGCGATAGGCAGCCCGCCGTGGCCCCAGCGCGCCATCAGCTCGCCGGCTTCGCTCATGGTCGATGCGGGACCGAGCGTGCGCACTTCTCGGCTCATCACGTCGGCCGCGCGAAGCGGCGGCGACACCTCGGCCTCGAGAGCTGCGCGAACCTGAGCCAGCACCTCCGTCAGCGGCGTGTCCGCGAAAGCCCGCCGACGCAGCCTGATGGTGTCCTCCGCCGCCGAGCCGGGCCATCGCGGCTCCCACATCGACCTCCGACATCCGGCTGCGAGCGACCACTTGCGTCCGGTCCGGCATGCACACGATCGCGAGCGCGACGCGGTATCCCAGGTCCTCGACCACGTAGTGCGAGAGCACCCCGGCCGAGTCAACGTACTCGTCGGACGTCGCGACGCCCACCGCGATCTGCTGGCCGTTGACGTCCCACACCTCCAGCGACGCGGTGAGTTGGCCGAGCAGAGCGCGCTGGTCGGGATCGAGCGTCCGCGCGAGGAACTGGTTGAGCACATCGAGGTCGGCGCCGCTGGCCATGAGCCAGGCGGCGGCCTCGGCGTCGTAGGACGTGGTACTCGGATACGTGAGCGAACCGGTGTCCTCGTGTATCCCGAGAAGCATCACGCTCGCCTCGAGCGGCGTCAGCGCGACGCCGCGCTGCCGCAGCTCGGTCACCAGGATCGAGGTCGTCGCTCCCACGGCAACGGAGCGGTCATCCGCGCCCTCGAAGTCTCCCAGCTGCCTGGGATGGTGGTCGTAGATGACGACGTCGACGCCCTCGCGGCGCACGACAGCTCCCAACTCCCCCACCCGGTCCGGATCGCGCGTATCGACCATGACCACACGGCTGATTGCGTCGAAGTCGAGGCCCTTGAGGTCAACGAAGTCGAAGAACGCCTCGTGAAGGTTGTGAAAGGCGCGAACGTTGGGATTCTGGCTCCCGAGGAACACCCCTCTGGTGCCAGGAAACAGCCTGGTCGCCGCGACAGTCGATGCGTACGCGTCGAAGTCGGGGTTCGCATGACCGACGACGATCTGCATCGAACCTCCTCCGAAGCGCCGACGCGGGCTAGAGCTCGTGGAAGAGCGGCGGTGCGGCGACCGGATCGGCGGCGAAATGCACGGAGCGCACGAACCGCTCCTCCCCGGCGTCGAGCAGTGACTCGGTGGCCGCGTACATCGTGCACAGCAGGTCTCCCTCGGCCACGCGATCCCCGATCCGCACGGCCAGCACCAGCCCGGCACCCGGATCGATCGCATCGCCCACGTGCTCGCGGCCGGCACCCAGCACCATCGCCGAGCGGCCCACGCCCTCGGCGTCGAACCGCGACACGTAGCCTGGAGCGGTCGCCCTGACCTCCCGCACGCGACTCGAGCGAGGCAGCAGCGACAGGTCGTCGGCCACGCGTGGGTCGCCACCCTGCGCCGCGACCCACTCTCGGAACCGCTCGAGGGCGCGTCCTGACACGATCGCCTCCGTCAGCAGTGCGCGCGCCTGTTCCTCGTCGACCGCGCGCTCGCCCAACACCAGCATGCGCGCGCCGAACGCCATGCAGAGCTCCGTCAGCGCCTCCGGCCCTTCGCCCCGCAGCGTCTCGACCGCCTCGGCAACCTCGAGCGCGTTGCCGACGGCCATGCCGAGCGGCTGTTCCATGTCGCTCATCAGGCACACCACACGGCGGCCCAGCGCCTCGCCCACCGCGGTGAGCTCGTGGGCCAGCTGACGGGCGTCTGCCTCGGTCTTCATGAACGCGCCGGAACCGACCTTGACGTCGAGCACGATCGCATCGGCCCCGCCCGCGATCTTCTTGGAGATGATCGAGCCGACGATCAGCGGAATCGACGGGACCGTTCCCGTGACGTCGCGCAGCGCGTAGATCTTCTTGTCCGCGGGATCGATTCGCGGCGACTGCGCGACCACGGCGATGCCGATGCGTTCGACCTGCGCGATGAACTCCTCGGGAGTCAGCTCCACGCGGAATCCGGGGATCGCCTCGAGCTTGTCCAGCGTGCCCCCCGTGTGCCCGAGTCCCCGGCCACTCATCTTCGCGACCGGCACGCCGCACGCCGAGACCAGCGGCGCGAGAACCAGCGTCGTCGTGTCGGCGACGCCGCCGGTGGAGTGCTTGTCGACCTTGACGCCGGGAATCGAGGACAGGTCCACCACGTCACCCGAGTGCACCATCGCCTCGGTCATGGCGACGGTCTCGTCGGCCGACAGGCCCCGAAGCAGCGCCGCCATCAGCCACGCCGACATCTGGTAGTCGGGCATCTCGCCCGACGTGTAGCCGTCTACGATGCGCTCGATCTCCGCGGGCGAGTGCTCGTGGCCGTCGCGTTTGCGCTCGATGAGTTCCTCGAAGCTCGGCGTCGTCATGCTCCGCGCACCTCCGAGAGGAACGACGTCCCTCGCTGGCACGCGCCGGCGAGTCCGTAGAAGTCCAGCACCGTCTCCCCGATGTCGCTGAACGTCGCACGGATGCCCAGATCGACGCCGCGGTCGTGTCCCTTGATGTGGGCGATCAGCGGGGTGTACTCCCGGCTGTGGTCGGTCGATGGCGTCGTGGGGTCGCAACCGTGGTCGGCAGTGATGATCAGCAGGTCCCCGTCGATCATCGCGTCGAGCAGATCGGGCATGCGGGCGTCGACCGCTTCGAGCCCTCGCGCGTACCCGTCGACGTCGTTGCGGTGCCCCCAGACCATGTCGAAGTCCACCAGATTGGCGAAGACGAATCCCGGTGCCTCGCTTGCGATCCGCTCGACCAGGTGGTCGACGCCGTTCATGTTGTCGGTCGAATGCGGCGACTCACAGATGCCGCGCCACGCGAAGATCTCGCCGATCTTGCCGATCCCGTAGCTCAAGATCCCGGCTTCGGCCAGCCGATCGAGGACCGTCGGCTCCGAAGGCTCAAGCGCGAAGTCACGCCGCCGGTGCGTGCGCGTGTACGTTCCGCTCGCGTCCGGGCCGATGAACGGGCGCGCGATGATGCGCCCGACCGCGTGCTCGCCGACCAGGACGCGGGTGCGGGCGATCTCGCAGATCTCGTAGAGCCGCTCGATCGGGATGACGTCCTCGTGCGCGGCGATCTGGAAGACACTGTCCGCGCTGGTGTAGATGATCGGCTTGCCCGTGGCCACGTGCTCGTCGCCCAACTCCTGGATGATGACCGTCCCACTGGCAGCGTAGTTGCCGAGCCACCCCAGGCCGGTCTCGCGCGTGAACGCGTCCAGAACCTCGGGCGGGAATCCGTCGAGATACGTCGGAAAGGCCGAGTGCAGCTGCAGGCCCATCATCTCCCAATGGCCGGTGGTGGTGTCCTTGCCCGCCGACTCCTCGGCGTTCTTGCCCCAGGAGGCCGTTGGCATGCTTGTGGGTGGGACACCCAGAACCGGCGTGATGTTGCCGAGCCCCATGCGCCCGAGATTGGGCATGGAGAGCCCGCCGACAGCAGCAGCGGTATTGCCGAGCGTGTTGGAGCCCTCGTCGCCGTAGCTTGCCGCGTCCGGGAGCTCCCCCACTCCGACGCTGTCCAGCACGAGAACGATCGCGCGCGGTTCTCGGCGTGACATCGCTACACCACCGTCCGGTCGACTTCGGCGAGACTGGTGATGCCCGCGGCGACCTTGTCGAGTGCGTCGCGGCGCAGCGTGACCATCCCCTTCTGGATGGCGAGGGCGCGGAGCTCCTCGGCCGGTGCGTTCCTGAGGAACAGGCGCGTCATCTCGTCATCCATCTCCATGATCTCGAACACGCCGATGCGGCCCTTGAACCCGGTCCTGCGACACCGATCGCAGCCGACGGGTTCGTACGTGATGAGATCGGGGATCTCCCGTGGACTGAATCCCGCCGCCAGCAGGCGCTCAGCATCGATCTGGACCGGGCGTTTGCAGGAGGGACACAGCTGGCGGACCAAGCCGCTGTGCGACCGCACCCAAGAGCGCCGACGATGTCACGTAGGACTCAACGCCCATGTCGGTGATGCGCGTCAGCGCCGAGGGCGCGTCGTTGGTGTGAATCGAAGAGAGGACGAGGTGTCCGGTGAGCGCCGCGCGAACCGCGATCGAAGCAGTCTCGGGATCGCGAACCTCGCCCACCATCACGACGTCCGGGTCGAATCGCAGCAGCGTGCGCAGGCCGGCGGCGAACGTCAGCCCGACTCGGGTGTTGACGGCGACCTGCGAGAGCCCCTCCATCCGGTACTCGATGGGGTCTTCGATCGTGGTGATCTTGACCGTCGGCTCGTTGATGCTCTGCAGCGCGGCGTAGAGCGTTGTGGTCTTCCCGACCCCGTCGGCCCTGCGATCAGGATGCATCCATACGGCCTGTGGAGCATGCGGCTGAACTTCGTGTAGTTGGCCTCCGAGAGACCCAGGCTGTCGATCGTGTGGAACGACATCCCGCTGTTCAGAATGCGGATGACGATACCTTCGCCCATCGGGGTCGGCAGGGTGGCCACGCGCAGGTCGAGCGGTTGCCCGTCGATTCGGAGCGCGATGCGGCCGTCCTGCGGGCGGCGCCGCTCGGTGATGTCCATGTCGGCCATGACCTTGATGCGACTGGTGAGCCCGGCTTGCGAGCCCTTTGGCAGCGAAGCCACATCCTGAAGCACGCCGTCGATGCGGTAGCGGACGCGGACCCGGCCCGCTTCCGGCTCGAAGTGCACGTCGCTCGCCCGGTCAGCAACGGCCTCGCGCAGAAGCTGGTTGACGATGCGAACGATGGGCACTTCATCGGAGGCGCCGGTATCGCCGAAGTCCTCGTCTCGTCGACATCGGACTCGTCGTCTTCCTCGAGCTGCTGAAGGGTGTCGGACGCGACCGCGTACTTCTCGATCGCGTACAGTACCTGGCTCGCGGTCGCCACCACGATGTCGACCTTGAAGCCGGTTCGGATCTCGGTCTCGTCGATCGCCTCGACATCGAGCGGGTCCGACATCGCGAGAACCAGCCGGCCATCGTTGAATGCGATCGGGATGACACCTCGCAGCCGCGCCATGCGCCACGGCAGGAGCACGACCGCAGAACGGTCGATCTCGACGGCGGCGAGGTTCACGAGAGGCAGGCCCTTCTGCTCGGCCAGCGCCGCCGCGATCTGTTCCTCACTCAACGCGAATCCTCGGACAAGCACCTCGCCGAGCTTCCCGCCGTGCACGGCCTGCTCGGCGAGCGCGATATCAAGCTGTTCGTCGGTGATGAGTCCGTGGCGGACAAGGAGCCCGCCCATCTTCTCGCGCGTGTAATCCACGCGTCCTCCTTGCCTAGAGCGCCAGTGGGATGATGCCAGAGAGTCTATGCCCGATTGCGGATGCCGGAGAGCATCCATTCGAGCAGCAGGACGACCACGATCGTCAGGGCCGTCGCGACCTCGAACGAGCCTCCATAGGGAGTCTTGATCGCCGAGACGCCGAAAGGTATGACCAGCGGGTTGGTCAGGGCGATGATCGTCTTTCCCCAGCCCTGTGCTGCCAATTGGCCGAAGAACACGACACACAAACGCGCCGTCAGGGCGATCGCCACGACAACGAACAGATCCATGACGATCGTGATGAGCGTGCGAACCGGCCTGGCGCTCAAGCGAGCCCTCCCCCGTGCGAGTGAGTACGTTGACCACACGATTATGGGACTTGAGCAGGGATTCGCGCCAGCCGATCCGCGTGCTCGCTAGCGCTGTGCGTCGCGGATCGTCTGTACGATGATCGTCTCGGCGATCGCACGCGCACCAGGGCGTCCGGAGCCTAGCTGCTGCTCTGGCCTCCAGAACCCTGTTCCATCGGATTTCCGGGGTCGCCGTGACTGCGAGCGTGACTCTACGCATGAGCTCCGGAGAGACCTGCGGATGCGACTCATTCGTCGATTCTGCGGGGGTTCCGGCGAACCGGGCGGCGAGTCGTGCTTGTTGTTCGGAGGTGATCATACCGTGGCTATCGGCAACCGCATCAGGCGACTTGACGCCCGAGCGGCAGCGCGCGTCGATTGTCTGGTGATTCCCGTCACGCTTGCCCCGAAATCGACCCCAGAAAATGGGGGAGCCCCAAGGCCGGCACCTTGAGGCTCAGGGGTAAGGGTTGCATTCGCATGCAACTCGTGGAGTAGCGTAGCACCGCCGTTTGGGCCATGCAAGTGCGTCGCGGCGTCTTCACAGAAACCACAAACGCGCACCTAGCGGACGGTGAACGGCAGCACCAGAGCCGACATACCCAGGAAGATCGGCACGAGTCCCATCAAGACGACGGCGAGCGCGATGATGACCAGAACGACCTCGGCCGTTTCCGCATCCTTGGCGTCGCCGCGCCGCCTCCTCGGCGTCATCCAAGACACGGTCGGCGCTGTCCCCCTCTGCCATGTAGAGCGACTGCAGCACGCGGCCGTAGTAGGCCAGAGAGACCACCGACCCGACGAGCCCGGCTACGGCCAGCAGCGCGTACGTCCATCCCAGGAGCGCGTCGCCCGATGACAGGAACATCCGTCCGGACAGCGTGATCGCCCCCGCGAACACCTGGAACTTGCCCCAGAAGCCGAGGAGCGGCGGGATCCCCGCCAGCGAGACCAGGAGTACCGTCACGCACACTGCCGCCGTCCGGGCACGGCCCCGCCCGAGGCCGGCAAGACCCTCGATGCTGCCGTCCCAACTCGGACGGGCCGCCCGAAACGCAGTCGCCGCGAGGAAGGTGCCCGTCGTGGCGATCGCGTAGGTTGAAGCGAAGAACACCGCCGCAGTCGGATTCAGGACGACGGCGCCGATGAGCGCGTACCCCGCCTGCGCGACGCCCGCGTACCCGAGCATGCGCGTGTAGGACCGCTGTCGCAGCGCGCCCACGGACCCCACAAGAATCGAGAGTGCCGCGATGACCGCCATGACGACGATGATCTGCTTGGAGAGCGTTCCCGAAGCGGCGACCACCATGAAGAGCGCCATCGCCCCGATGGCGCCGAGCTTGGGGCCGGATGCGAAGAGCTGCGGCGACCTCGGGTCGAGCCGACTCGTAGGCGTCCGGCGCCCAGGAGTGGAACGGCACCAGCGAGGACTTGAACGCCAGAGCGCGCCAGAATCAGCAGCGCGCCCGCCAGCGCAGCGGTGGGGACCGACGGCTGCGAGAAGACATTCGCAAGCTGTCCATACGCGCCGGTCGGCGCGAAGCCGCCGACCAGGACCGCAAGTCCCATGACGAAGCAGCCCGGTCGCGATGGCGCCCTGGACGAAGTACTTCATTGCGGACTCGTCGGAGCGACTCGTCCTCGCCTCGGCGACCAGCGCGTACCCAGCCGCAGCCGCCGTCTCCAGCGCAACGAGGAGCATCAGCAGGTCGAAGCTCTGGGCCACTGCTGCCGACGCGACAGCGGCCAGCGCGACAAGCGCCGCCGATGAGCCGCCACCAATCCGGCCGACGAACGCACCCCATCCACCCCACAGCGCAAGAGCGGCGAGAATCGCAATGATGCCCGGAACCGTCGAGAACACGGCACCCACGCGAAGCACTTCGAAGGCGGTCGACCCGGAGGTCGTCATGCCCGCATAGACGCCGAATCCACCCGAGACCAGCAGTCCCACACAAGCGGACGCCACGGCGGCGACACGGCGATCGAACGCGTCGAAGCCGAGCGCGACGATGGCGCCAACCAGCGCCGGGGCCATCTGCAGGGTGAGGGTGAGCGCGGCGGACATCTACATTCCCCCGCCGGCGATACGCGAGAGCGACAGCAGCGCCTTCTCGGCGATCGAGAGAAGCAGCATCGGCTGCACGCCGAGCGCGACGATCCCCGCCGAGAAGGCGACCACCAGCGAAGTCTCGCGCACGCCCAGATCCGGCAGAGAAGTGAACTCGCCGACCGGGCCTTGGACCGAGCCGCGCACCGCACGCAGGTTGTAGGCGGCGGCGAGGACGAGTCCGATGGTGCCGATCGCGGTCCACCAGCCGAACTCGCGGAAGGACTCGAGCACGGTCACGAACTCGCCCGGGAAGCCCGAGAGCCCCGGAAGTCCGAGCGATGCGAGCGCCCCGAACGTGAACGCGACGCCCCAGATGGGCATGATGCGGCCAAGCCCGCCGAATCGCGAGAGCTCGCGCGTGTGCGTACGGGCGTAGAGCGAGCCGACCAGCAGGAAGAGCAGCCCGGCCACGAACCCGTGGCTCACCATCGCCACCAGCGCTGCGCCCATCGCATCCGGTGTGGCGGCGGCGATCGCGAGGATCACGAACCCCATGTGCGAGACGGACGAGTAGGCCACCAGGCGCTTCAGGTCCGTCTGAACGAGCGCCATCGCCGCGCCGTACACGATGCCGACCAGTCCCAAGGCCATGAGAAGCACGCGCGCCTGGGCGAACGCCGTCGGGGCGAAGGGAACGGCGATGCGCATCAGCCCGTACCCGCCCATCTTGAGCAGCACGCCGGCAAGCACGATCGAGCCGGCGGTGGGCGCCTCCGTGTGCGCGTCCGGCAGCCAGGTGTGGAACGGCACCGCCGGGATCTTCACGAGGAACGCGACCGTGAAGAGCCAGAAGATGAGGGTCGGGGTGGCCATTCCGGCGCTGCCCGCGGACAGTTCGGAGATGCTCGCCGTGCCGCCGCCCTCGGCGATCGCCAGGATGATGCCGAAGAGCATGACGGCCCCGGCGGCGAACGAGTACAGGAGGAACTTGTTGGCCGCATGTCGCCGGTTCGACGAGCCCCATCCGCCGATGATGAAGAACATCGGCACCAGCACCGACTCCCAGCCCACGTAGAAGAGCACCAGGTTGTCGGCGAGGAAGACGGCGGACAGGGCGGCCTGCAGCGCGAGCAGGAGCCCGAAGAACGCGCCAGGCCGCTCATCGACGTCCCAAGAAGCGATCACAGCGGCGAGTCCGATGAAGACCGTGAGCATGACGAGTGGCGTCGACAGCCCGTCGAGCACCGTCGACCACATCGAGGCGATTCCGCCCAGGGTGGCGCCAGCGATCCTCGAGCCGCTCAGCAGCCCGGCGGGCACGAGCGCGGCGAGGAGCGCCGCTTGCACGACCAGTGCCGCCAACGCGATCCAGCGCGGCAGCGGAAGGCACGGCCCGCCCGACCAGCGCGCAGACGATCGCCGCGACTGCGGGAACCAGGATCAGCAGGTCGAGCTGCAGCATCCCGGTCACCTCCCCAGCCAGATCGAGGCGACGAGCATGAGCGCAACGCCGGCGGCGATGAGGGCGCCGTACCACTGGGCATCGCCGTTCTGCAGTCGGCTGACCACTCCCCCAGCCCAGCGCGCCGCGGATGCAGAGCCTTCGACGACGCCGTCGATCAAGAGCGGTCGACGACCGCGCACAGGATGCGCGCCGCGACTGCGACCGGGACGACCACAAACCGCGTGACGGCCGAGTCCCAGCCGAAGCCGGCCGCCCCCGCGCGCCAAGCCGACCCCAGTCGCCGCTCAAGCGCCTCGTCGGCGGCTCGCGGCCATTCTCAAGCGACCAGCCCACGCCGAGCCCCAGAAGTCCGAGACCGACGGCGACCGCCGAGACCGGCAGCGAAAGCGGCTCCGGATGCTCGCCGAGCCTCGTCATGATCCAGCTGCCGGCGAAGCCGAGGAAGGCGGCCGGCACGGCCAGCACCGCGAGCGGAAGCAGCATCGAGAGCGGGCTCTCGTGCGCGTGCCCGTCGCCTCTCCAGGCCCCGAAGAACGTGAGCCGCGTCGCCCGCCCGAGTAGACGCCGGTGACGAACGCGGTCGCGAAGAGGACCGCGCCCGCGAGCGGTACGGCGATCCAGACGGCGTCGAGGATGGCGTCCTTGCTGAAGAACCCGGCCAGCGGCGAGAGCCCCACCAGCGACAGCACGCCGACGACCCAGACGGCGAAGGTGACCGGCATCTCCTTGCGCAGGCCGCCCATCTCGCGCAGGTCCTGCGTGCCCGAGCCGTGGATGACGCTGCCGGAGGTCAGGAAGAGCAGCGCCTTGAACGCCGCGTGGGTCACGAGGTGGAAGAAGGCGAACGCCCACGCGCCGACGCCGAGCGCCGCGAACATGAATCCGAGCTGGCTGATGGTCGAGTACGCGAGCACCTTCTTGATGTCGCGCTGCGGGATGGCGGCAAGCGCCGCGCCAAGCGCCGAGATCAGCCCCGCTGCCAGCAGCACCGTGCGGGCTGTCGGCGCGGCCTCGAAGAGCGGCCACGTGCGAGCGACCAGGAACACGCCCGCGGCGACCATCGTCGCGGCGTGGATGAGCGCCGACACGGGCGTCGGGCCCTCCATCGCGTCGGGCAGCCAGATGTGCAGCGGGAACTGCGCCGACTTCCCGATCGCGCCCACGGCGAGGAGCACCGCCGCCGCCGTGATCGCTGCAGGGGCCATCGACTTCAGGCCTTCCATGACCTGCGACGTAGCCGAGCGACCCGGTCGCAGCCCACAGCACCGCGAGGCCGAGCAGCAGCCCCACGTCGCCGACGCGCGTCGTCAGGAACGCCTTGACCGCCGCGGCCACCGCGGACGGCTTCTGATACCAGAAGCCGATGAGCAGGTACGAACACGCCCCGACAAGCTCCCAGCCGATGAACAGCGTCGTGAACGAATCGCCGATGACCAGCAGCGTCATCGCGCCCGTGAACGCCGAGAGCAGCGCGAAGTAGCGAACCTGACCCGGATCCTCGGCCATGTAGCCGACCGAGAAGACCATCACCATGAGCGCCACGACGCCGACGACCAGCAGCATCAGGGCCGCAAGCGTGTCGACCGCCCAGCCGACGCTGATCGTCAGCGCACCGACGCCGAACCAGACCGTCGATCCCGCCGACGCGAGCTGGCTGGTCCACGGCTCGGCCGACGGCGTCGGCCCCGATCGGAATCGCCGCCAGCGCGCCCACGCCGAGAGCCACGACCAGCAGCGGGCCGATCATCGCGATCCACGGCACCGCGCGCTTGACGTACGGTCCGACCACCCCGAGCAGCGCGGCGAGCAGCAGCGGCACGACGACGGCGAGCCACGGTGCCGACACCAGCGCGCCCATCAGCCCTTCACCTCCGTCAGGTCGTCGATGCGCGTCGTTCCTCGGCGACGCGCGACCGCGACGAGCAGCGCCAGACCGACGGCCGCCTCGGCGGCAGCCACGACGATGACGACCAGCGCGATGCCCTCGACCGAGATCGGCCGCCGCCGGGACGTGCCGACGCTCGCGCCGAGTCCCACGAGCAGCACCAGCGCACCGCCGAGCATGACCTCGACGCTCGCGAGCAGCGCGACGATGTCGCGGCGCACGAGCACGCCGAACAGGCCGATCCCGAAGAGCGCGCACGCGACCGCGATGAGGCTCATTCGCGATCACCGCCCACGATCACGACGACGGCCACGAGCGACACCAGGAGCAGCAGCCCACCGCCTCGAACTGAGGCAGCAGCGGGCCGAGAAGCGCCTCGGACAATGCTTGCGGGCTACCGCCCGACGAGCGATGCCGAGAACATCGACGCGAGCGGCCGCAGCATCGCGAACAGCAGGATCGAGACCGCAGCGGCAGACACGACGGCGAGACCATCGACTCGAGACTCGAGAACGGGAGCCCCGGCGCCCGAGCGGTGAACGAGCATGATCGCGAACAGGACGAGCACCAGCACGCCGCCGACGTAGACGAACAGCTCGGCCAGCGCGAGGAAGCCGAATCCGTAGTAGGCGAAGAAGCCGGCGACCGCCAGCAGGAACGCGCCGAGGCCGAGCGCCATGCGCATGACGTCGCGCACGAAGACCACCGCGAGCGCGCCGATCAGGGCGACCGCCGCGAGGAGCCAGAAGAGTCCTGCACCCGTCATTCCGCTCACGAGCGCACCTCCTCGGCACGCTGCTGCACATCTTCGGGGTTCGCGGGGCTGCGAGTCGGGGGTGAGCTGTCCGCCGTATCCGCACGGGACGCCCGCCGCGGCGCCGGCCGGCATATCGGCGCCGGTGGCCCGGCTGCCCTCGCCGGGGCGAACCATCTCGTCCTTGTCGAAGAGCGTGAGGTCCTTGGAGTAGAACGACAGCTCGTACTGGCCCGTGTGCTGAAGCGCGTCCGTCGGGCACTGCTCGGCGCACAGCCCGCAGAAGCAGCACTTCGAGAGGTCGAGGTCGTAGCGCGTGACGCAGCGCTCGCCCGGGTCGTCGACGCGCTCGACTCGGATCGCGTAGTCCGGACAGGTCCGCGCACAGAACGTGCACCCGACGCACACGTCGGACGAGCAGCGCAGACAGCGGGCCGCCTCGGCGAGCCCCTCGATGTGCGTGAAGCCCAGCTCGACCTGCCGGAAGTCCTTCGCGCGTTCCGAGCCCTTGGCCATCGGAAGCTTCACCCGGCGGCGGGAGTTCTCGACGCCTTCAGTCGACGCCTTCTCGTAGCGCGGGTAGACCGGAACCGGCCGGTAGACCCGGCCCTGCGACAGGCTCTCCCCCGACAGGAAGCGGTGGATCGAAGTCGCGGCCTCGTGCCCGGTCGCGATCGACGCGATGGCTGAGCCGGGGCCGGTCACGACCTCGCCGCTCGCGAAGACGCCGGCGTGCGGAGGTGGTCATCAGCGCGCCGTCGACCGGCAGCAGGCCGCGCTCGGTGAGCAGCAGATCGCTGCCGGCGACGACGCCGGCCAGCTTGGGCGCCTGTCCGATCGCGAACACGATCACGTCGGCGGCCAGGTCGGTGAACTCCTCGGCGAACTGCGGTGAGAAGCGGCCCTGCGCGTCGAAGACCGACAGGCACGACTGCAGGCGCATGCCGACGACTTTGCCGTCCTCGACGAGCACGGAGTTGCGGTCCCCAGGAGCAGTTCGCGATGACGCCCTCGTCGAGCGCCTCCTCGATCTCCCACGGGTGCGCCGGCAGCTCGTCCATCGACTCGAGCGCGGTCATCGTGACCTCGGTGGCGCCCACGCGCAGCGCGACCCGCGCGCAGTCCACGGCGACGTTGCCGCCGCCCGACGACGAGGACGCGCTTGCCCTTCACGCCGGCGTCGTTCTTCCAGTTCCCGGCCTTGAGGAACTCCAGCGCGCCGACGACTCCCTCGGCGTCCGCGCCCGGAATCGGGATGATGCGGCTCTCCTGAAGGCCCGTCGCGATCAGCACCGCGTCGTACTCGCCGATGAGGTGGTCGATCGGCACGTCGTCGCCGATCGCGACGTTGAGCCGCAGGTCCATGCCCATGGTGACCAGGTCGTCGACCTCCTGCTTGAGGACGTCGCGCGGAAGCCGGTACGCCGGCACACCCGAGTACAGCGCGCCGCCCGGATGGTGGTCCTTCTCGTACACCGTGACGCCGTAGCCGAGGCGCATCAGGTCGAGCGCCGCGGTCAGCCCGCTCGGCCCGCTGCCGATGATCGCGACGTTCTGGCCGCGCGTCTGCGGCAGCGGCTTGACGCGCTCCTCGCGCACCTCGGCGTAGCGCTCGTAGGCGACGCGGTGCAGCGGCCGGATGGCGATCGGCTCGTCGTAGTAGTTGCGCTTGCACGCGGTCTCGCACGGGTGGTGGCAGATCCGGCCGAGCACGCCGGGCATGGTGTTGCGCTCGCGCACGAGCTCGTAGGCCTCGGCGAAGCGGTCCTCGGCGAGGTGGTAGGCCTGCCCGCGCGCGTCGACGTTCGCGGGGCAGTTGCCGACGCACGGCGGCAGCTTGTCGGCGCCGTAGAGCTCCTCGATGATGCGCGTTGTACTCGGGCGGCGCCGACTCGATCGTGGGGATGTCGTCTCGGCCGAGGATGCCCGGTCAGCCGCAGCGCGCCGCGCCAGCGCGGCGAGAGCGTGAGCTTCTCGTCGGGGTAGCGCAGCGTCTGTCGGCTTGACGCCCATGCGGCCGCCGGTGATGGCCAGGCCGGTGAACATGCTCGCCCAGCGCTCGAAGAACCCGCGGACGCCCGGCGAGAAGTCGTTGGTGGCCGAGACCTTGAGGCTGACCGACGTCGAGGTGCGATCGGGGACGGATCCCCAGCGCGCTTCAGGGCCTACAGCCACGCGATCACCGCCCCGACGACCAGGAGCTGGACCAGCGCCATCGGCGTGAGGACCTTCCACGCGAGGCCCATGAGCTGGTCGGGCCGCATGCGCGGGAACGTCCACTTCACCCAGATCATCGCCGTCGCGAACAGCCCGGCGAGAGCCACGAACACGATCGCCGCCGGCGGCGCCCGGAAGCCCGAGCCCTCCGCCGAAGAACAGCGCGGCGCCGAAGAGCGAGGCCGCGACCATGCCGCCGTACTCGACCATCATGAAGATCGCCCAGCGGATGCCCGAGTAGTCGGCGAAGTAGCCCGCGACGAGCTCGGACTCGGCCTCGGGCAGGTCGAACGGGCCGCGGTTGAGCTCGGCGATCGACGCGATGAAGTAGACCAGGAACCCGATGGCGGTCAGCGGGATCCACCACCAGCGCCACGCGTCGCGGATGCCCACCGTCGAGATCGAGCCCGCGAGCAGGCACAGCGAGAGCACCGACAGCGTTCTCGGCAGCTCGTAGGAGATCATCTGCGCCGCGCCACGAATGCCGCCGATCGACGCGTAGGTGTTGCGCGACGACCAGCCGGCCAGCAGGATGCCGATGACCGAGAGCGCCGGCACGGCGAGGAAGAACAGCGCGCTCGAGGCGATGTTGAACGGCGCCCAGCCGGTCGCGAACGGGACCACGGCAAGCGCGGCCGCGACACGGCACGAACACCAGGTAGCGGCGCGATGCGGAAGACCCGCACGTCGGCCTGGTTCGGCGTGATGTCTTCCTTGAGCACGAGCTTGACCGTGTCGGCGAGCGTCTGCAGCAGGCCGAAGGGTCCGGCCTCCTGCGGTCCGAGCCGCATCTGGATCTTGCGCCGAGACCTTGCGCTCCGCCCACACGCCGATGAGCGCGGCGACGGCGATGACGAGGCCGGCCGAGAGCCCCACGACGAGCCCCCAGACGAATCCGTTCACCGGTCCACCTCCCCGAAGACCGGGTCGAGCGAACCGAGGATGACGACGAGGTCGGGCAGCGTGTGCCCGACCGCGAGCAGCGGCAGCAGCGCGAGGTTGCAGAACGCCGGCGAGCGCACCTTCATGCGGTACGGCCGCTCGCTCCCGTCGGAGACGAGGTACACGCCGAGCGACCCGCGCGCCGACTCGATGTGGTCGTAGGCGTCGCCGGCATTCGGCGCGATCAGCCGCGGCAGGCCCTCGGCCTTGATCGCGCCGCCGGGCATCTGCGCGATGCACTGCTCGATGATCTTGGCCGACTCGTAGCACTCGAGCAGCCGGACGCGGCTCCGGTCGTAGGCGTCGCCGTTGTCGCCGACGATGACGTCGAACTCCATGCGCGGGTAGACCGAGTACGGCTCGTGCTTGCGAAGGTCCCAGTTCACGCCGCTCCCGCGCGCCGTCGGTCCGGATGCGCCCCACGCCACGGCGTCCTCGGCCGAGAGCACGCCGACGCCCTTGAGCCGTCCGCGGGCGATGGTGTTGCCGAAGAAGAGCCGGTCCATCTCGTCGAGCTGCGGGCGAAGCCCGCCGGTGAACGCCAGCACCCGGTCGATCCAGCCCTCGGGGACGTCCATCGAGACGCCGCCGGGCCGCACGTAGTTGTAGGTGAGCCGCGAGCCGCAGAGGTCCTCGAAGAGCTCGATGATCCGCTCGCGGACGTCGAACGCGTAGATGAACATCGAGAACGCGCCCGTGTCGGCAGCCGACGAGCCGATGCCCATCATGTGGCTCGCGATGCGCTGCAGCTCGCAGACGATGACGCGCAGGTACTCGGCGCGCTCCGGCACGCGAATCCCGGCCAGACGCTCGACCGCGCGGCAGTACGCCCAGTTCGCGTACATGCTGCCGACGTAGTCGAGCCGGTCGGTGAGCGGCACGACCTGCAGGTAGGTGCGGTTCTCGGCCATCTTCTCGATGCCGCGGTGCAGGTAGCCGATCACCGGGGTGGCCTTGGTGACCACGTCGCCGTCGAGGTGCACGATCACCCGCCCGACGCCGTGCGTCGAGGGGTGGGACGGGCCGACGTTGACGACCAGCTCCTCGACCGGATGCCCGGCGTCGTCAAGTCGCCGGAGTGCGCGATTCGATCTGCAGTGTCACGTCTGCCCTCCCCTCGTCAGATGTAGTCGGGACGCCGGATGATGCGGTCGTCTTCGTAGTCCTTGCGCAGCGGGAACCCGACCCAGTCCTCGGGCAGCAGGATGCGCCGCAGGTCGGGATGGCCGTCGAACACGATGCCGAACAGGTCGAAGACCTCGCGCTCCTGCCAGTTCGCGGCCGGCCAGACGTCGCACAGCGAGTCGAGGTGCGCGTCGTCGCGAGGGACCCTGCGTCTTCAGGAAGACCGCCGCCGACAGCGAGCGCGACTCCAGCCGGTAGACCAGCGTGAAGCACTCCTGGCGGTCGACCGCGGTCACCATGCCGAGCCGGTCGAAGCCGAGCTCCTTGAGCTCGCAGCGACGTGCTCGAGCAGCTCAGCGCGCCGCACGCCGATGACCGCGTCGCCGAACTCCTCGGAGAACAGCGGGTAGAGCTCGGGCGAGAGCTCGGCGAGTCGCGCCTGCAGACGCTCGAAGTCCGTCACTCGTGGACTCACCCGGCCCGTCCGGCGAACTCGCAACGTCACTCGCGCGCGGCGCCTGCGGCAGCGTCAGCGTGCGCTCCCGGCGCTTGCCCGGCGCGATCGACTCGGTCTTGACCAGCTCGCGCAGCTGCAGGACGCCGTCCTGCAGCGACTCCGGCCGAGGAGGACAGCCCGCGATGTAGACGTCGACCGGCAGGAAGGTGTCGGCGCCGCGCACCACCGAGTAGGTGTCGTAGTAGAAGATGCCGCCGGAGACGGTGCAGTTGCCCATGGCGATGACCCACTTGGGGTCGGGCATCTGGTCGTAGAGGCGCTGCACCGCCGGCTTCATCTTCTCGGTGATCGTGCCCGCGAGGATCATGACGTCCGTGTGCCGCGGATCAGGCCGAGGAAACGTGCCGAGCCGGTCGAAGTCGAACTTGTTGAACGACGCGGCGATCAGCTCCATGGCGCAGCACGCGGTGCCCATCGGCATCGCCCAGAGCGACTGGCCGCGCGACCAGTCCACCAGCGCGTCGACGCTCGTCAGGATGATGCCGCCGCCCAGATTCTCGAGGCCTGCGCCGATGCGGTCTACGAGCGCCATTCGAGCGCCCCCTTCCGCCACGCGTACAGGAGGCCGAAACCGAGGAAGAGCACGAAGACGCCGACCTCAAGCGCAGCGAGTCGGATTGCCGCGCAGGGCGGACGCCACCGCGAAGAGCAGCACCGCCTCGGCGTCGAAGAGCACGAAGAGCATCGCGATGGTCGAGAAGCGCAGCCGCGGAGACGCCCACGGCTCGCCGGCCTGCTCCATGCCGCACTCGAAGGGAGTGTCCTTTTCGAAGCTGGGGTTCTTGGGCGAGAGCAGCGACGTTGGCGAGGAACACCACGCCGATGAAGGCGGCCGCGGACACGGCCAGACCGAGCACGAACAGAATCGCCTGAGCGTATGCCCCCTGCATCCAGCCCCCCTGCGCATGTCTTCTCGCCGTGCGGACGTCGAGATCCGGTTAGACACTCTGTGTAGGGTCGTCGGTCTCGAACGTCAGTTCCGACCAGACGGCTGTCGACCAGTGTAGGCATGAAGAATGACTTTGTAAAGATTGTTACAATCGCGCACGGCCATCGAGTGCAGAAACGCAGGTCAGACGACATGTGGTGCCGCCCGAGCTAGCCCTCGCGTTCCGCTCGCTCGATCTCCTCCGTCAGCGCGACCCACTCCGCCTCCAGGGCCGGAATCCGGCTCTTCACCTCGGTGTACTCGGCCAGCGCGGCGTCGAACGCCGCCTGGTCCGACGTAGAGTTCGGGCTTCGCCATCAGCTCGACGAGCTCGTCGTGGCGCGCCTGAGCGGTGGCGAGCTCCTGCTCGACCTCGGCAAGCCGCTCCTTGCGCCGCGACCGGCGCGATACGCCCGGTTTCTGGCCTCGGCCTCGGCGCGCTTCTGCTCCTTGGTCTTCTTGCCCGTCGGCAGCCGGCGCGACGGCGGGCGCGGGCGCGACCGTCGACCCGCCGCTCGGTGTGCACGCGGCGCGGCTTGCGCCCGGCTGGCGTCGTCTGCACGGCCGCGACGTCGTCCGCCGGTCGCCGAGCCGAACCACGGTCGACGTCGCGGTCGTCGCCTCCCCCATCTTGCGCGCTCGCCCCGAGCCGGCGGCCTTGCTCGGCGGCCCGCCCTTCTCGGCGGCCTCGCGCTCGGCCGCTTGAACAGGTAGTAGTCGTAGTCGCCGTCGAAGACGGTGACCAGGCCGTCGCGCACCTCGACGATCTTGTTCGCGATGGCGCGGATCAGGTGCCGGTCGTGGGTGATGAGCGCGATCGTGCCCTCGTAGCGCTGCAGCGCCTGCTCGAGCACGTCGGCCGAGGTGATGTCGAGGTGGTTGGTCGGCTCGTCCAGGACAGAGCAGCGGCGCGGGCTTGACCAGCATCTTCGCGAGCGCGAGACGGCCCTTCTCCCCTCCCGAGAGCACGCGCACCTTCTTCTCGACGTCGTCCTTCTTGAAGAGGAACGCGCCGAGAAGCGAGCGCACCTCTGACTGCGTCCAACCCGGCGCGACGCCGTCGACCTCCTGGTAGACGGTGTTGTCGAGGTGCAGCGCCTGGAGCTGGTGCTGCGCGAAGTAGGCGACATCGACGTGGTGGCCGAGCTCGCGCTCGCCGCCGTCCGGCTCGAGCGCGCCGGCGAGCATCTTGAGGAGCGTCGACTTGCCCGCGCCGTTGGGGCCGACGAGCGCGACCTTGTCGCCGCGGTACAGCGCGAAGTCGAGGTTCTCGTAGACGACGTTGTCGCCGTAGGCCTTCGAGACGCCCTCGAGCTTGATCACGAGGTCGCCGGTGCGCGGCGGCTGCGGGAAGCGGAACTTCACCATCTTGCGGGCCTCGGGCAGCACGATGCGCTCGATCTTCTCGAGCTTCTTCACGCGGTCCTGCGCCTGCTTGGACTTGGTGTTCTTGTAGCGGAAGCGCTCGACGAACGCCTCCATGTGCGCGATCTCCTTCTGCTGCGCCTCGTAGGCCGCCTTGAGCTGCTCGAGCGCGAGCTCGCGCGCGGCCACGTACTCCGAGTAGGTGCCCGTGTAGATCGTGACCTTGCCCAGGTCGATCTCGGCGACGTGGTCGACAAGGTTCTCCATGAACGCGCGGTCGTGGCTGACGAGGATGATCGCGCCTTCGTAGGCGCGCAGGAAGCCCTCGATCCAGGTGACCGACTCGAGGTCGAGGTGGTTGGTCGGCTCGTCGAGCAGCAGCACGTCGGGCTGGCGCAGCAGCAGCTTCGCGAGCGCGAGCCGCATCTGCCAGCCGCCCGAGAACTCGTCGGTGAGGCGCTCGAGGTCGGGCTCCTTGAAGCCGAGGCCGAAGAGCACCGCGCGCGCGTCCGACTCGATCGTGTAGCCGCCGAGCGCCTCGAACCGGTCGTGCAGCCGGCCGTACTCCTCGAGCGTGCGCTCCTGGTCCTCGCCCGGCTCGGCGGCCTCCAGGTCCTCGGCGAGCACCTTGAGGCGGTGCTCGAGCGAGGTGACGTGCTCGGCGGCGGTCAGCGCCTCTTCGAGCACGGTGCGACCTGCCATCTCGATGGCTTCCTGCTCGAGATAGCCGACGACCGCGTCGCGCGCGGTGGAGACGCAGCCCTCATCGGCGTCCTGACGACCGGCGATGATGTCGAGCAGCGTCGTCTTGCCGGCGCCGTTGGGGCCGACGAGCGCGATCCGGTCGCGGGCGCCAACGCGCAAACGCGCGTCCTTGAACAGGACGCGCGCACCGAAGGACTTGCTGACGTTGTCGACGGAGAGAATCACAGCCGCTGACTATAGCACCTTGGTGCGTCGTTTCCGACCCGCGCGAGCGCGGGGAAGCTCTCTACGCAGGCGAGCTCCACCCAACGGGAGGCGACAATGAGCAGGTACAGAATCCGTCATGGTCATCGGCGCGGGCGCGGCGGGTCGCTCGGCGGCCAAGTCGCTGGCGGCCTCCGGGCATCAAGGTGACCGTGGTCGAGTCCGACCGCGTCGGCGGCACCTGCCTGTGGCGCGGCTGCATACCCAAGAAGGCGCTCTACGTGGCCGCCCGCGCCGTGCGTGACGCACGCCGAGCAGACCAGTTCGGCGTCTCGTGCGGCAGCATCCGGGTGGACTGGCCCGAGGTTCTGGCGTGGAAGTGGCACGTGCAGGAGTCGTTCGCCGGCGACCAGGACGCGCTGCTCGCCGAGCGCGGCATCCGGATTGTCCACGGCGAGGCGCGGTTCGTCTCGGCGAGCAGAGCGTGTCGGTGGGCGACGAGGTGCTCGACGGCGGACCACATCGTCATCGCTACCGGATCGGTCGCCGGTGATCCCGGCCAGTCCCGGGTGCCGACGCTCGCCGACACCTCCGATGACGCGCTCCGCTACCCCGCTCCCCCGCGCTCGCTCGTCATCGTGGGCGGGGGCTTCATCGCGATGGAGCTCGCGGGCATCTTCGCCTCGTTCGGCACGCGCATCGACATCATCGTGCGCGGGCCGCGGGTGCTCCCGATGCTCGACCCCGCACTCGCGCATGTGGCGGCCTCTCGCCTGGCCGGGATGGGCGTGCAGATTCCACACCGATGCGACCCTCTCGCGGATCACCCCGAGCGCGATGAGGGCCTGCAGCGTCGTCAGCGTCGAGGGCGGCGACCGCCAGCAGCATGCGATCGACTGCGAGCGGGTGATCTTCGCGGCCGGTCGGCGAGCCGGCGCTCGACGCCCTCGACCTGGCCGTCGCCGGCATCGAAGTCGATGAGCGCCGGCGTCTGGTGCTCGACGACGCGCTGCGCACGACCAACCCGCGCATGTGGGCGTGCGGCGACGCTGGCGGGCGGACTGATGCAGACGCCCGTCGCGTCGCTTCAGGGCCGCACCGTCGCACAGTCGATCGCGTCCGGCGCGCCCTGCGTACCCGATCTCTCCGCGGTGCCCATCGCCTGCTTCACGACGCCGCAGCTCGCCACGGTGGGACTCACCGCCGAGGCCGCCGAGAAGGCCGGCATCGCTGTCGCCGTCCATCGCATCGACTCCGACAGCGTCGGTGCGGCCATCGCCGACGACGAGCGCGACGCCTTCGTCCAGCTGGTGATCGACGAGAGCAGCGGCGTGGTCCTCGGCGCGCAGATCGCCGGGCCTACGGCGAGCGACATCATCTACGCGGCAGCGGTTGCGATTCGGGCCGCGGCTCACCGCCGACGAGCTGCAGGGGGTGCTCGGCGTGCACCCCTCGTACGCCGAGGCCGAGAACTTCGCTGCATGGTAGGAGCCCCGCGCGACGCCCTCCGAGGCACTCACTCGGACAATTCGCCCGAATGTGGGGAGTCTGTCGGTGCGCCCACTCCCCTTCCGCGCTCGAACTCCGCGGCGGCCTCCAGGATCGCCTCGGCGATCTCTGCATCCGAACGCTGGGTCGGTCCTCCTCGCACCCGCCTCCGCGAGCCAGGAAGACACCGTAGGTCTTCAGCGCCAGAAGGGCGATCTGCGACGCACTGCCGGGCGCGCTCCCAGGCGGCAGACAATCAGCGTGTTCTTCCAGGAACCGCGCAGCTGCCTGCAACGCTCGGGACTCATCGCGATCCTCCTGAGACGGGAAAGCTGAACGCCCACCTGCCTACGCGCGAGGCGATCTCCGCTCTGTCCGGAGTGACTCCGGTTGCCGCGAAGACCCGGCAATCGTAGATCCGGCAGGTCGCCGGTCGATCCGCGTAGATGGAGCACACGCCATCACGAAGCATCGGGCACCGGCCATCCTGGTCGTAGCCCATCAGGACGGTGCCTTTCGGCCGCCCAGGTGCGTCGAAGAGGATCTCGGCGGGTATCGCCGCAAGGCTCTGCGCTTCATCCGGCCCTACATGGATGAAGTACGAGGATCGGCAGCAGGCGTTGCAGTCGCCACAGGGCACCTCGGATCCTGCTCCCCCAGCGAGTCCGACCCGCGTGTCGTGCAGCCAAGACGAGAAGCTGCCCGCCGGCAGAGATTCTTCCATGGTCATCCCGTTCTCGAATCGGACGGGTCGCTGTTGCGGCCTCGAGTGCTGTCTCACGTGTGCCCGCCTGAGTCAGCCGATGCCAGCCCACTCAGCCTACTGTGTCACGAACTCAAAGCGGTAGGAGTCGAGCGCCTCCACCCGAACCGAGCGCCCCATGACCTTGCCCTTGAGCGAGTCTTCAAGGATCGCTTGGTCCGGCAACGTACCCGAACCGGAGATGACGACCGACAGCTGCTGCTCGTCAGCCGTAGCCGAGACGAGTTCGAAGCTCGATCCCTTGAGCCAGCTCGTCACGGCCGTCGTACCCGCCGCCTCGGCATTCTGGTTCGCGAACACCGTCAGGCTCGTGTACGCGAGCGGAACCATGACGAACAGCAGCGTCACGCTGACTATCGCGACCGCGAGTCGTCTGCCCCGCTTGGAGCGCCCCACAAAAGCGACTCTCGGGAAGCCCATCAGGCCGAATACCAGTGCCCCGGTGAGGACGATCGCGAGGTAGTTGGTGACGAACAACAGCAGGCTGCCATATGCCAGATCCGGTCGACCGGTCGAGAACAGGATTCCCGCGTTCGCAAGCGGCGGCACGAGCGAGATGGCGATCGCGACGCCCGGCAGCGTGTCGGACACGTCCCTTCGACCGATGGCGAACGCTCCAGCAAGCCCCGTTGCGAGGGCGGCGAGCAGGTCGAGCAACCGCGGGCTCGTCCGCAGCATGATCTGCGGCACACTCTCGGGGTTGAAGCTCGAAGGCATCACGAACGCGAGCACGTAGCCGACGAGGACGGCCGTGGCCGCACCCGCCGCTCCGACGAGCAGCGAGTTGATGACAGCCTTTCGGTCACCGAGGCTGATCCCGAACGCCAGCCCCATGATCGGCAACATGAGCGGTGCCACGATCATCGCGCCGATCACCGCAGCAACCGAGTCGGAGAGCAGTCCGAAGGTAGAGATCGCAGCGGCGAGCGTGAGCAGGATCCAGAAGCGAACGAGCTTCGTCTGCAGGTCCGGCTCCTCGAAGACCACTACGTCACGGACACGGGCGACCTCGGCGTCATCGATTTCGCCGCCATGCAGGAGTTGTGTCAGCCTCGCCATGCGTCCCCCTTGGAGAAATGACTCTTACCGCTCTTGGTACCACGCCGCGCTGCCGATGGGAACAACCAGGGAGGTTCCCGCTGCCGTTGCGCCTGAACTTGTCATGCAGCGGCCGAAGAACGGGAATATGCTGAGACCATGGACGCCGCCACAAACATCGAATCCAGGCTGAATCTCGAAGCGCTTGTCGAGATCTCGCGCACACTCGTGTATCGAGAGGACCTCGCGCAGGCGATCTGCGCCCACGCGTGCGCAGAACTTGGCCTCGCGGGTGCAAGCATCAGTCTCATAGCTCGTGATGCCGGCGAGCCGCGCCTGGAGTCCATCGCCGCAGTCGGCCAGCATTCATCGTTCATCCGCGAGATGTCGATGCCCCTCGACAATCTCACCGATGCGAGTCGGACCGCCCTTGGCGGCGAACCCATCTTCGTCGGGAACCCACACGGCATGCTGGCTGACGTCGGCCGGGCAGATGGCATAGGCCGATGGCGCGATGGGTTCGGCGCGCACGCCTATGCCGTGCTCGCGTTGACGGTACTCGAGGGAACCATCGGGGTGCTGACCCTCGAGTGGCCGGAGCCGTATCCTTTCGCAGACTCCGACCGCCAGAACCTCCGCCTGTTCGCCGACGTCGTGGCTCTGATGTTGCGATCAGCACCGACTGACATGCCCCCAGCCGATGAGGCCGAGCGGGTCGAGCGGTCGCTCGACACCACCACCGTTGCCGCCTTCCAAGCGAATTCAAGCGGTTTGGTCGTTCCCGATCCCGTGGCGGCGTCATGGGGCGAGCCGCCGGTCGCCAGGGTATGGACCGCCCGTACTCAGGCGAGTTCCGACGCGGAATCGATCGGCTTCGCCGAGGTCATGGGTATGCCGTCCGGAGGCGTTGTCGCGGCGATCGGCGCGGTGTCATCCGGTCCGGTCGGCGACGCCGGTCAACTGACTTCATCTGGATGTGCGGTGATGCGTGCAGCCGCCATGCATGGCAGCCCGTCCGGCGAAATCCTCGGGATGCTCGGCGGCTCCATAGACTCGGAGGGACCGGGGGCATCCGCATCGGGCCTCGTGGTCAGCTTCCACTCGGCGAGCGGCGCGCTCGAGATCGCGATGGCCGGCACGGTGGCCTTGGCGGTTCTCGGCCGAGAAGGACGCTTCGAGCTGGACATATCGCAGGCGCCGCCAATCGGTATGGGACGTAGTGTGCCCGCATGCCGACTGCGGCTTGCATTGCCCGGTGACCGCATCGCACTGCTGGCCGGGCAGGTCTCGGCGCTCGACCGATCCCGACTGCGCTGCACGAGTGAGGAGCGCGCTCACCGCGCACTCAGAGCTTGGCGGCGCCCAAACCTGTCGCCGACTGCTTTCGCTGGTCTCCGATGACGGTTCGATGACGTCTGTCGCCCTACTCGATGTGGTCGATGGGCCTTCCGGAGACATCACGTAGTGATTCCGCCCGACGAAAGACGCCACCGCCGGATGGGCGTCGCGGGCACGCACGACGGCTAGTCGCCGGCAGCGTTCGCGGGGTCCGGCAGCGGTATCCCGAGCGCCTTGCTCAGATAGCGATACGCCACCGAGATGTGCGGATATCCCTCGGAGAACGACTCTGGCGAGATGAAGTTGTGCTTGAGGCCGGCACTCGCGGGAATCGCGTAGACACTCAGTCGATCGCGCTCGATCGTGCGCCTCGCGAAGGCCTCGTTGTACGCGGAGTCCAGGCGCTGGTCGCCGTCGTTTCGAACGAGCAAGGTGGTGCCTCTGGCCGGTTTCCTTTGGCGGCTTCACTCTCCGACCAGAACGTGAGCGACAACATGCTGGCAAGTCCGCGGAGCGACAGACGCGGATAGTTGTACCCCTCGGTGTTGTTCGCTTTGAGTTCGTCGTCCCACCACTTGTAGACGTCGAACGGCGCCACTCGAAGAGCGCGCGCGAGCGGGCGGTCGGCCCACACGGGGATTCCTTGAGGATGCAGGACCGGCGAAATGAGAATCGTGGTGTCGACGTCCGGACGTTGCGAGCCGGACCAGACCGCCAGCGAACCGCCGCCCGAGAAGCCGATCACGAGGACATGCCTACCGAGTCCTCGGGCGATATCGACATTGTCGTCGGCGAAGTCCCGAAGCAACGCCGAGTCGATCTTCGAGAAGTCTCGCGTCATCTTGTCCGTGTTGCCGTGGTATGGGAGGCGCGGCACCCAGACGTTGTATCCCTGGTCGGCATAACCCTTGGCCACGAGCCTGAACTGCCGTGGCACACTCGTGTAGCCGTGGAAGATGACAACGGCCGTCTCGGTACGGCTGCCCGACAGCTCAGCGATGCTGAGTGACTCAGGGATGAGGGGTTGCCCCGCCTCGGCGGCCCTGACCGCTGCGATACGCCTGACCGCTTCGGCGTAGCCGGGCGCAGGATCCGGTCTCGATGCGAGGTCCGGGTCGGTCAGCGGCGTGAACAACAGCGCCGCGGCCACCGCAAGCAGACAGAGACGTGACGATCAATGTGATCTTGAGTGGTCGGTTCATCGCTCACCCCGTACCGCTGTTCCACAGCTGCCCGACGCGCGACTCCTGGCTCCACCCGCGGCGTGCCCTACTCGGCGGCACGCAGAGACTCCGCAAACCTCACGACGTCGTCCAGGCTCGTCTCGGACCTCTGGCCAGCGCCTGAGTCCATGTGCTCGGCTTCATCGAACACTCGCACCTCGACACCATCGAGCTCGAATACCAGAACGTGGTTGGTGACCGACTGGACAGCGCCGGGCTTCACGGCCTCGGGCGGGATGAAGGTCCACTCGGCGGCGACAGCGGGTTGTCCCTGCACGGTCAGCGTGGTGACACTGGCGTCCGCGGGAATCACGATATCGGAGTCTCCGCCATAGGGCCTGGCCCCCGGCTCGACCAGCTTCTTCAGCTCGGCCACGGAGGCGCCGCTAGCTTTGCGTTCCTGCACAGTGGGGGCATCCTCGTAGTCGATCTGGAGCCCCTCTTTCGATCCGGGCGGCATGCCCACGAGATACCCGTAGTCGAACGCAAAGTGCTGATCCGGGGCGAGCAGCGCGTTGAATCCGTTGGCCTTCGCAATCTGTTCGGCGCGAGTCACGTAGAGCGGCTCGGTGAAGGCATACTCGATGTTCCACGAAACGAGATTCCCGAACATGATCGCCGCCATGAGCACCAGTCCTGCAACCGCGACCAGCCGCAGCGGCCTGAAACGGACGTCGCGTCCAATGATCACGATCAGAACCACGGCCCCAACGGCGAGGATACTCACGCCGACGATCCAGCTCATCGGCCATATGTAGGTGATGCTCGCAAGACCCCAGAGAACGAACCCGACGAACGCCACAAGCATCAGCGCGAGGCAAAGCCACAGAGTGCGTCTCCTGTTCGCAGAACCCTTCGAGATGTAGATCGCGAGCGCAACGGCGATGGCCAGCAAGCAACAGCTCGATGCCGATGATAACAACCGCACCGATCAACTCCATCGTTGACACCCCGATTCACGGAGCGGCGGCACCATTTCTTCGTCTGCTCGCACTAACCTCTATATACCCCCGCGCAGCCGAGGCACTCGAACGGCATGCGCTCCCGAGACCAGGCGCAGCTCGGATCGGCGTGTTCAGGCGCAACCCGGAAACGGCGGATCGCAACGTTCAGACATGGGAGCAGTGATGGCGCGTTCGGAGGGTGATGGCTGTGGCTGACTGAGAGCGCCTATCCACACTCCGATCAACGCCACGCCTGCGCCGAGGAGGAAAGCCGGGGTGGCGTGCTCGTTGGCGATCACCGCCGCAATGGCAATCGTGGCGATCGGAAACAAGAGGAACGCGTACGAGGTCGCCGATGCAGTCCACCTCGAGAGCACAAGCAGATAGACGTAGAAGAGGAGCACTGAGCCGACCACCACAAGGTAGGCGAACGCGGCGACGGTGCGGGGGGCTGTCGGCAAGGACCAGGACTCCCCGGCGATGAGCGAGACCAGCAGCAGGATGACGCCCCCAGTGGTGAAGGCCACCACGTTCGTGGGGAGTGGCTTCGTCCCCGGGAAGAGTTTGTACACCACGGATCCCTCGGCCATGCACGCCGCACCGACGACTACCGCTGCGACCGACGCCAGCGGGACGGAGTCGCCCAGTTCTCCGCTAACGCCGATGACGATTCCCGCCAGTGCGATCAGCGCTCCGGCGAGGCCCCGCCAGCGGAATCGCTCGAGGCCGTGGGCCACGGCGAAGAACATCGTGAACAGGGGGCTCAGCGACAAGATCACCATCACCAGGCCGGCTTGGAGTCTCAGAATCCCCCAGTAGACGAAGGCGTAGCTCGCGCCTATGGCCAGCACGCCGTACAGAACAGAGCCGATGAGGGCCCTGCCTTTCGGCAAAGCGGTCCTGCTGGCGAGCAGAATTCCCCAGAAGATTATCGCCGCGACGAGGAAACGGGACGCCGCACCCCAAAACGGCGGGAGTTCCAGGTTGCTGAAGCGGACAGCGACGGCATTGCTTCCACCGATGATGACGAGCGCGATGAAAGCGGCAGTCGTACCACTCGGTCTGGCACCGGTGACATCTGAATCCTCGGTCTCGGACATCCCCAGCACCTCCTGACACGTTGTTCATTCCCATCCCCGGGATGGGAAAGCGGCCTCAGCCCCGCAGCTGGAGGATCCACCCCGTGAGCACCATCAGAAGGAAGACGACGATCAGGATCCAGGCTGCGATTGCGACGGGCCCACGTCCCCTGGCAGTCCGACCAAGCGCGCCGGCGAACCGGGCCTCGTCACGCACCCAGGACGGAAGGTTCGGATCGATCTTCGAGCCCGTTTCGTCTCGCTTGTCGCTCACGAGCACTCCCCTCGCGGGTTGTCGGCCGGGTCGGTCCAGCAGACGAGACCGAGCCTCGGCGGTCTCGCCGAGGCTCGGTAGGTGGTCCGGCAGGACTCGTTGTCCGGTACTGGAGCTACTGCAGGTCAACTAGCTCCGACGTCCCGTGATCAGGTTGTAGACCAGCACCACCAAAGCCACGACGAGCAGGATATGTATGAGACTCCCGCCGATGTGGAAGCTGAAGCCCAGAAGCCACAACACGACAAGAATGAGAATGATGGTCCAAAGCATTGCCTACTCCTCCAAAGTGTTGGCCTGGCACCCTGCCTACTGGGATGCCGTTGTGTCCTCGTTCTGCTCGACGCGCTCGACGGTCTGCGAAGACCGACGTGGTGTGACCACGTAGATGAGCTTGACGATGCCCCACCCGATCAATGCATAGACGGCCATGGCCAAGAGGGCACTCCATTCGAACGTCGCACCGCCCGCCGTCTGCGTCTTGAACACCGCGTTGAACGGAGCCATGAAGATCCCGGACAGGCTGTAGATGAACGATACGAAGCCCGCCTCTGGATTAGCCCCAAAGAGGAGGAGTACGAAGCGTGCTCCGATGATCACCTCGATGACTCCGAACACGTAGTACACGACGCGTGCGAGCACTACTTCGATGGGAGACCGGGCCTCCGTGTGAACCTGCTGCTTGTAGCTACTCGAGCCTGACTGAGCCATGGAGATCGCTCCTTATGTTGGACGGTGACCTTCCAGTGAAATCCTGGCACTCTGGCTGACGGCGACGCGTCACTGGCTCTTGGGATTGACGACTTCCTTGACCTTGTCCGCCACGTCATCAATCGCCTTCTTGGTCGCGGCGCTGGCTTGGTCGATCTTGCCTTCGCGCTTCAGGCTCTCATCCCCAGTGATGTCGCCGGCGGCTTCCTTCAGACGACCCTTGGTGTCTTCAACCTTGTGATCACTCATCGTTCTCGCCCCTTTCAGCGGTTACGTACCCTCATCCGGTCCAGTTGACTCCGCGCCACATGGCACCTTCTCGTGCGGTCACACCTCTTGCGTGAGCGTGATAATCCGTCTGGCCGTCTCTATCGACATGCGGTACTTGAAGATGCCCGCGTCAACGAACTCTCGTGTCTCGAACGGCCAGCAGTTCAACCCGTAGCGGCCGCGAACACGCTTCTCGAATGGCCCGAACGATGCAGCTACCTGTCGAGCCGTCAGGCCGGAGGCCTCTGCGATCTCGGCGGTCGTTACCCACGCGGGCGATCTCTCGGCGATGACATGAAGGATCTGCCTCATCGCGCTCGATGATTCGAGAAACATCCGATCGAGTAGTGCCTGGTTCCAGCCTTCCGCGTAGCCATCCTCCGTCAGAAGACTGCTGCCGATGCGTCTAATCGGCGGGCGTGCCAAAAACTCGTACACCTCTTGAACGCGGTCGATGGGAACCGGAACGCTAACAAAGTCCGTCATCGCTCTGCATACCTCCCGACTGATGGCTATCTGCTGCTATCTATTAGTTACCCGTAGTTATCTATTCCCAAACATCGGCACACCAGCACAGTTGACGACGAGAAGGCCAGTCGGGTGAGTCGTGACTCCCCAGTGGCTCGGTGAGTGAGCGCCGCTAGCCTACCGGATTCGCTGATGCCCAGGCGTCTATGCCGGAGCTTCTGCTCACCCAGAATGGGTAGGCTGCCATTGAGATGGCGCGCAGCAGGGGGTGGTTCGTGTGAGAGCTCAACCGTAGGAATCCTAGGCACCGTGGAAGGGACTCTGTTCCTGATAGGCGCTCTTGGTAGTCGCTGGGATTGCGGCCCGCGTAAACGCCGTGGAATAGTCACTCGGGGTCCCCGCGATGTGAACTCGCGCAGCAGACGCGAGAACCACGTGCTCAAGCTTGCCCGCGGCAGTGCCTCGCGAACAGCGGTGCGCTATGCCAAACGCCGAATCGTCCCCTCGACGACCTCGCAAGGCCAATCGACGTCGTCTGCCAGCGAAGGTCTCCCAATCGCGTATCCCTGGGCCATTTCGACACCGAAGGACCGCAACATGTCCATGCTTGCCGCCGACTCCACGAACTCCGCTGTCGTCTGCATGTCGAGTCCCTTGGCCATCTCGACCATCGCACGCACGAGGTGCTGATCGTTTCGGCTGTCGTCCACGTTCCGCACGAAGCTGCCGTCGATCTTGATGTCATCGATCGGCAACTGCTTGAGGTGCAGGAACGAGGTGAAGCCGGACCCAAAGTCGTCGAGGGCGATACGGCACCCGAGCTCCTTGATGCGGCGCAAGGTGTCGGTGATGTTCGCGACGTCGACGATGATGGCGGTTTCAGTGATCTCGATGGTCAGGCGCGACGGTTCGATCGAAGGAGGACGACACCAGGTCGGCGAGCGCGACGAGATAGCGGGGGTCGGACAGCGTCCGCGGGGACGCGTTCACGTTGAGTCGGAAGCCCCCATCGGGGTTGTTCTTGAGGATATCGACCGCCTGACCAAGGATCCAGATGTCGATATCGACGATGATGCCGGTGCGCTCGGCGGTGGGGAGGAATCGGTCGGGCATGATGACAGCGCCGTCGAAACTCATCATCCTGACGAGCAGCTCGTACGAAACGAGTTCGCCGGTGTTGAGATCGAGAATGGGTTGGGCGTGGGCGACAAGTCGATCCCTCGGCCAGTGCCATTTCGACCATGTCGGTCCAGACCTTGCGGTCCTCGATGCTGTCCTGCCACGCCTCGGACGGATCGAACACTCTGAACCTTGAGCGCCCGAGCTCCTTGGCGCGGTACATAGCCATGTCCGCGCGAGCGAGAAGCTCTTCGACGTCAGTGCCGTGCTCGGGGTAGAGGACGACACCCAGGCTGGCGGAAGCCCTCACCAGGCGTCCCTCGACGTCTAGGTGCACTTCTCTGACCGCCTCCAAGAGACGATCGGCGGCCGCACACGCGGATGCTCTGTCCGTGGAGGGCAGCAGCACTGCGAACTCATCCCCGCCGAGCCGCGCGACGAAGCTGTCGGAGCGTACCGACGTGCTCAGTTTCTGAGCCACCTTGGAGAGCAGCTCGTCGCCCGCTTTGTGTCCGAGCGAGTCGTTCACGTCCTTGAAGCGGTCCAAGTCGAGCCAGAGGATGGCCCCGGGGTCCGCGCCTCGCTCAACCTCACAGAGGGCGCGATCGAGCTCATCCTCGAACCGGCGGCGGTTCCATAGGCCAGTCAGGAAGTCGTGGCTCGCCATGTGAAGCAACTCGTTCTCGTGGCGCCGCCTGGCGGTCGCGTCACGCAGTATGCCCTGAATCGTACCGTCGGTCGTCGTCTGCATGAGAATGACGTCAAGGTCCAGCGGCCCGTCGTGCGACGCACATCCGTCGATGGTCAACTGCGCGCCCTCCTCAGAGAGCCCGCGCTTGATTCGGCGCCTCACCTGATCGGCAGCTTGCAGCCCAAGTAGCGTCTCGATGCCCCTGCCGGTCACCTCGTCGGCCCTGACCCCGAACATGCCCAGAACCGCCGAACTGACGAAGTCGAGCGTCCCGTCGGGCTCCATCGTGAACACGACGTCAGAAAGGTTGTCTATGAGCGTCTCATACCGTTGTCGCGCCCGATCGACGAGGCCGTGTGACTCATCGAGTTCGGCCACGAGCGCTGTGACGTTGCCAGCGAGTGAGGACAACTCGTCATTGCCGGCAACGGTGAGGCTCTCTGGCTTGCCCGTGGAACGAATGCGACTGACTGATTCGTCGAGATCGCCCAGCCTGGTGAGCACGATGCGGTGGATGCCACGATTGATGAGCATCACGGTCAACGCCAGCAGAGCGACGATGCTTAGACCGAGGTAGAGAAGTGACCGGAGAGCGCTCTGCCAGGCCTGACGCGGCAGCTTCACGTGTGTCTCCGCAAGCGGTCGGCCCGCAGGGTCCAAGATCGGTTCGGTGACCTCGATGGTTCCGGGCACGGTCCGTACCGTCGGCTGCGTGGAACCCGACTGCGACGAGAGAGGCGACATCGTCAGGTCGAGCTGGGTGTCTTTCGCCACGGCGCTCACGACCCCAGCGTCGAGGATCCTCCCCATCACGAGGGTCCCGTTGGGTTTGGCGCTCCTGTCGGACGAGGTGACGGTTCCTGCTGCGGTGAGCAGCATGCGGCCCCCGGGGAGGGGCAGGATCCCGGAAAACGAGTCGCGGCCCGTCGCGGCAAGGTTGAGTGCCGGGTTCCTCGAGAGCAGCTCCTCGATTCCGGCAATCGACGTCGCCTCGCCCGACTCCGCATCAACCGCCACGATTGACGCGGGGCGTGCCCGTCGGGTCGTAGAACCCGATCACGTCCACCCCGAGGTTCTCGAACGTGTCGTCTGGCAGGTTGACGTCCACGTATTCCGGGTTCTTCCCATCCATGAATTGATAGGTGGCGTCCCACATCGACCAGTCGACCGCATTGCCGGACATGGCTGTCAACTGGGCGCTAAGCGCACTTCGGACTCGCCGGCTCGCCTCCAGTGCCCTCTGCTCGTCTGTCTCCCCCGCGGTTGTAAGAAGCGACCCGGCTGCAACAATCAGAAGGAGCACAGACAGCACACACATGACCGCTGCCACATATGTGCTTACGCGTCTTGTGAGTTTCACGACCAGCCCCTCGCAGTACGGCGACCTCTCGGCAATGTAGTTGTCGGCGAATGTACGAGGCGCCTTGAGTTCGGAGCGGGCGCGCGAGGGTACGACCAGAAGTCGCCATTGCCGAGCTTTGCTGGTGCGCTGTGGGGCCGCACTGCATTTCCTAGGTGACGGGGCGGTGTGCCAGGGAGCCACAGAAGAGTGCTCACTTCACGCCCATCGTTGCTGCGTGGAATGTTGACGGAGGGCCTGCTTCCACGTGAAGCGTGTGGGCGGCCTGACGTGTTTGCGCATCAGCTGCGGCCGGTGCGCCTCTCGTCAGGAGTCTACCCTGAGGCCGTCAGCTGGATGCGCTTGTTCGATTGCTGGCCACGGTAGACATCACGACCGACTCGCCCGCACTATCCGGGCACGGCGGGGACTTGGATCCGAAGCACCGGCTCGTCATTCACCATGTTAACGCTCAGCGACCCGACCAGGCGCGCATCAGCATCAGCCGACGAGACCTCCGACGACGCAACAGCGAGCCCCGACCGACTGGCCGCGTCCAAGCGGATGCCAGCAGAATCGAGCGCATCGTCGAGCGCCGCGAGACTCGAGAGACCGATCTCGAAGTTCAGGCACAGGATTGCATTCGAGAACATGTGGAAGTCGAGAATGCTCGCGCCGGCGGCTCCGAGAGCGTCTCTAGCATGAGCGACGATCTCGACGTGTGAGCCTCTTGCGAAAGCGACGAGGCGCAGCGGCCCTGCGGGCATCGAAGCTTGTTCCTCCCCCGCATCGTCAATCGAACGTGTTGGGCATGAGCGGCGGCCCGTGTTGTTCGGTGAGCGCAAGTTGCCGACTAGTGTGGGACCGCGAACTCCCCGATCAGGAAGAACAGCACGAAAGCCAAGGGAAGTAGCGTCGCCCAGACTACCCAAGACCGCTCGTGGTTCTTGATGATCGAGATCAGTCCGACCACGCCGGCCGATACGCCCACCAGTAGCATCCCAATGCCATAGAACGGCATGACGGTCCTGCTGAACGCATCCACAGTCGCGTTCGTGCTCGTCCCAAAGGCGCCAATGAACACCGAGTTGATCGCGAACATCACAATGAACGCTACCGCAAGCCACATCGACCAGCGCCCAAGCTTCGTGGTCGGCAGAGAGAAGAGCCTGTTCTCAGGCGCGCTTCTCATGCCTGCCGATCCAGCACTCTGTAGGGTTGACATCACACACCCCCGTTCGCCGGGTCGGCCACACCCTCTGGTGAACCGTCCCCGCAAGGGTAGTATTCCCGCATCCAAGCGACCTGACGCCTTCTGATTCCCGTTGCTCTCGGTGATGGCGCAGTGACCACCACAAGGTATCGCGAGATGTTCAGTCGCCCGGAATCAACAACGAGAGTATCTCGGCAACGACGACCAGTGCGGGCAGTCCCGCCGCAAGCCACACCGCCCAGGAGCGCTCTCGGTCCCTAATCAGCGCTATCCCTCCGGTAACCAGTGCCACAACAAGGGCCAGGAAGTTCACGGCGCCGATGACTTCGACATTCCCGATCGTGGCCGCCGATTCGAGCACCGTCGAATCCAGCACGATGAGCACGATTGCCATGAGGAAGGCCACCGCGGAGATGCGGCCCAGCTTGCTGGAAGGCAAGCCAAGGAAGCGCCTCGAAGTCTGTGCCATGCCCCGATGAGTCGCCACTTCTCACACCCCCTTTCGGGAGACCGATCGTTTGCCCTCTCAATGCGGAACATACCGCGAAACCGAGCCGTCCAGTCCGCTCAACGAAGGCGCCTCGATGCCGCGAGAGAGCCCTGTGCGGTCTGCGTCTGTGCCGCTGAGCGCTTCTGACAACCCCATGAGGTCTTCCGGGTCAGGTTCCCGCTGGCAGCGCGTCATGCCGACTTGGCGCGGGTACATACATACTGCATGCGCTGACGGCTTCCGAGGAGTGTCCAGCGCAGCACCTCATGGGGAAGGAGGGGTCTCCATGTCAACCTCGCAGAACGTACGAATACTCGGACGAGCCGTCGTCTTCTTGGCCGTCGTCGCCTTGGCGGCCGGCGGGCTCACGGGATGCACGACGAGTAGCGGCGGCAACGATGCGGAGGCAAGGGCCGAAGCGGCGCTCAAGATCATGGTCGCCCAGAGTGCAGGCGATCAGGACACGCTCGTCAAGATGTCGTCCGGCAAGCTGGCCGAGCAGGCAGCGAGTCCGAAGTACGACGAGCCGCGCTCGGAGGTCGAGGTCAGCAACAAGAAGTGGGACGGCACGAAGCTGACCGCGACGGTGACAGACGTCAACGAGGGCAGCAGAGACGTCAGCCAGGTCACCATCACGCCCGAGAAGGCGACCGACAACGTCGAGGTCCGACAGTCGGGACCAAACGTCGAGGGCACCGAGGCCGAGATGATGGTCCTGGTGCTCGTCTCCGAGAACGGCGCCTGGAAGGCGAAGGACTACCTCATCGGCGGTACGACATCGTGGGTCGACGCTGTCGAGCAGAGCCAGAACAAGCCGGTGCCACCCGAGGGCGAGTGGATGAACGAGAGCGACTCGAGGCCAGCGAGTGTGTGCAAGCGCAACCAAGCTGCAATCGAGGGCGCGTTCATGGAGAAGATCGAAGGCGGCAACAAAGGGGTCGATCTGTCGTCGTACAAGGGTGGCTCGGTCAAGGACCTTGAGTCTGGTCCGGCGTCAATCGTCCCGAGCCCTCTCAAGACCATGCCTCACTGTCCCACCGAGAAGGCAGACTACACCTATGAGATACAGTCCATGGAGGGCAAGGGCACGTTCATAACGATCGAGTGCTCGAACCCGGAGCACCTCAGGTAGTTGTCCGCAGAGGTGCGAGCATTTGCCGAGAAGCTGACGTCTTCAGGCTCTAGCTCACGCACGGATTCGTAGAGTGCGGCGGCATCTGCAGCCGCTTGGCAACCCCGAACGGGTCGAGAACCCAGGTGGCTATGCCGTCTCGAGGTCGGCGGCCAAGGACTTGTTTGACGGTGTCGATTGCTGCACGGGCAAGCCGAAGCTGGCTCGGAGGGCATATCATCTAGCATAGATGCAACGCAATGAAGGGACTCGGGCAGACATGGGCTTCGTTGACTACTACGACTTGCTACAGGTCAGTCCACGTGCCGATGCGGAAGTCATCGAGAAGGCCTACCGCGCCCTCATCAGCAAGCACCACCCCGACAAGGGTGGTGACACCCGCCATGCGCAGCGGCTGAACGAGGCCCACGAGGTGATCGGCGACCCGAACAAGAGAGCGGCCTACAACAGGGAATGGGCCAGCCACCAGCATCGAACGGCCCCGCCGCGAGGGAACGCTGCGTCCGAGGCAGTCACAGTTCCCCAAGCTGCGCCCCGCAGGAGCCGGCGACAGTCGAACTGGGCCGCAGGTTGGGTACTGGGTCTTCTGCTGGTTCTTCTCGGCGTGGCCTTCCTGGCAACTGGGTCGGCATTCGTGGGACTGCTGCTTACAGTCGTGGGCATGGTGTTCATCTTCAACCTAGGGGGGCTGTGGTTGCTGGTCACGATGCTGGCGGTCGGCGCAGCTATCATGGTGCGCTACGCGCTGAGGGTGCGCCGATCAGCTTCTTACCGATAGGCCGCGTCAAATCCCAGGGCTAGTAGACGCCACCATGTGCATCACGGGGGCCGAAGCGGCGCCTACGCGACGAGCGCCCGACGTCCACCGGGCGTCGCGATTTCGCGATGGTGGGCCAGCCCTCCACAGCGCCGAGACTCTTGCCTTGGACGTTGAGCGCATCTTCGGGTGAGTACGACCTACCCCTGGGGCACAATCTTGGTAGGAAGAGGGCCGGGGCGGATGCGAACAAGCGCCTTGCTCTGGGAGGTTGTTCTCAGTCCGGAGACGAGCGGGGGTGGGAATCCATGAGCGGAGGAACAGGACAGGACGGGCGTCACGAGGCTCTCACGAACCTGCCCCGTAGTCTCGAACTCGCCGAGATCATCGATGTGCCCGCGGTTCGGGCGCTGATGGACGACTTCTACGAGCTCACAGGCCTACCTATGTCACTCGTGGATCTGGAAGACCGAGTCCTGATCGGCATTGGCTGGCAGGACGTCTGCATGAAGTTCCATCGTGTGCATCCTGAGACCGCTGCAAACTGCAGGCAGAGCGACCTCGTTCTCACACAGGGAGTGAGGTATGGGGAGTTTCGCGCCTACAAGTGTAAGAACGGCATGTGGGACGTTGTCACCCCTGTGCACGTGAGCGACGTTCATGTTGGCAACGTCTTCGCCGGGCAGTTCTTCTACGACGACGAAGAACCCGATTCGGTCTTCTTTGAGAAGCAGGCCGAGAGATACGGTTTTGATCGTGACGACTACCTGCGCGCTGTGCTCGACGTCCCGAGGTACTCGCGGCTCAAGATCGACACGCTCATGCGCTTCTACGTGCGGTTGGCGGAGCAGATAGCGCAGGTGGGCTACTACAACGCCGTTCTCGCGCGGTCCATCGAGGAACGCAAGAACACCGAGGCCGCACTGCGTGAGAGTGAGCGTACGCTCCGCATCGTCGCGAACAACACCTATGACTGGGAGTTCTGGACCGATTCGCACCTACGGTTCCTCTATTGCTCACCATCATGCAAACGCGTCACGGGATATGACGCTGCGGAGTTCGTTGCAGACGGCACGCTCCTGCTGCGCATCATCCACCCGGACGACCGGGCCGCGTGGGCGGCGCATGCTCGCGATAGCACGGGCGACGTGACCTTTCGCATCATTCGGGCTGACGGAACGGAGCGATGGATCGAACACCTTTGCCAGGAGGTCTTCGCTGAGGACGGGTCTTCTCTCGGTAGGCGCGGCTCAAATCGCGACATCACTGAGCGCAAGGCGGCAGAAGCAGCGTTGCTGGAGAGTGAGGCGCGATATCGGGCTGAGGCCGGTAACTCCCCGGACCGCATTGATGACAAGGGCGAGGACCTGAGCTAGCGGTGCAACAGCGCAGCTAGAGGCGTTGGCGAACACCGATACTGAGGTTCGGATCCAGTTCACAGAGGCCAGACAGGCGAGCAACATCAACGACCGTGTACCCCTGCTAGAACCCGCACAATGCGAACCAGTCAGATGCCCCCGAAACACAAGACCACCTTCACTGCGTCGTGGAGAACAACGCGGCTCCTTGCTGCAGAGCAATCCAGATCCACGCCTAGCGTGTTGCGCCTGAACCGGCCTCGCGCGCTCCCAGGCCGAGCATACCTCACGGGGCCGGTTTGTCAGATTGAAGCGCTTGTGCGACGGCACACCCGCTCTCCGTTCGCCACGAATGCAATCCCGCAGCCGCCCTTGATTCACGAAGTCCCGCATGATGTAGCCAGCGGGTGTGACGAAGTAGAAACCGGTGTTCTCGCCCTTCTCGTGAGGCTCCAGACGAAGATCTCGCACCGAGCACGTCTCGCGGTGGATGAACGACCGGCCGGCGTCTTGGCCGTCGGTGGTCCAGACATAGACGGTGGCATCCTTGATGGCGACGACGCCCATTCCGCCTACTGTAAAGGGGATGAGCAGCAGAACCGTGATGCCCAACGGGCCGAACAAGGCTCCTCTCGCGTATCCGACCAGTGCTCGGTCCTCCTGCGTCAGCAACGGCACGTGCAATAGGCGCTCGAGAGCAGGCCCATTGGCCAGCGCGATACCGCCGCCGAGGAGTGCCATGTCGAACGCGCCGACGCCCAGATGCTCGTCAATGAAGAGCTGTGAGCCAGAAGGAACCTTTGAGGAGAGGTATGCGGCGCACAACAGGTAGTAGGCGGCTGCGGCAAGGATGCTGCATGCGATGACGATGAGGTGGAACAGGAAGTCGCTCTTGGCGTTACGCATACAGCCCTTCTGCCCAGACAGCAGACCACATAGCATCCTACCAGTGGAAAGACCCCTTCGGTGTCCTCGAAATGGACGCCTCCGGGCCTTCTGTTCTTCATGGCGGCCATGGTGGACGCGCTTCGAACTCAAATCAGTGACTGCAGCTTGGATCAGCGTCGGCTTAGGCGGTGGGTACATACCTGTTAGTGCCAATGGGGGGGCACGGCGAGGGGGGGTCCTCGCGGTCCTGGCGTTCGCTGCGCGGTGCCAGGACGCTTCTTGCGTGAGACTGCGGCGAGCCGCGAGCGGTGCATGCACAACGACTCGCCGGGGATTGAGTACCGCGAGGCGCGAAATCGGAGGGCTACTCTTCCTACGCTGAAGACCTCTCCCGTGTATGGGGAGGTAATGTGATGAAGCGCAAACATGCTCTGCCACTTGTTCGTTCTCTGCTGACCGCCTGTGTTGTCTTCCTGGCCGTTGCGGCCCTGTTGGCCGGACCCGTAGTCGCCGAGGGGGCCGGTGTATCGATCGCTGGAACGGTTCACTCCGCGGACGCCGAGAACTACATACAGATCACGCTGTACCGAGAGGTCGATGGGTCTTGGCAATGGGCCGATTCCTGCATGCCCGCGGTCGCCGGACCCGACTTTGAGTACGCGTTCTCGGATCTCTCGGCGGGCAACTACAAGGTGGAGTTCCACAACGGCGGACTCGGTTGGCTGCCGGAGTTCTACAACGACAAGCGGACCATGGACGAGGCCGACGTCATCGTCTATGACGGTGCGACGCCTCAGACCGGGATCGACTGCACGTTCGACCCGGCACCGGTCTCGATTGCGGGAACGGCCTACTCCGCGAACGCCCAGAACAGCCTGTCAGTCACGCTCTACCGAGAGGTCGGCGACCCGGGTTCGGGGCGTGGAATGGGCTGACGCCAGGAGCACGTGGATGGCTGGCCCGGCCTACGACTACGCGTTCTACGGCCTTGCGGCCGGCAACTACAAGGTGGAGTTCAGTGAGGGTGGCCCATGGCTGCCGGAGTTCTACAACGACAAGCGGACCATGGACGAGGCCGACGTCATCGTCTATGACGGTGCGACGCCTCAGACCGGGATCGACTGCACGTTCGACTCAAAACCGGTATCCATAAGCGGCACGCTCCATTCGGCGGACGAGTTGAACTCGTGTCGATCACGCTCTACCGGGAAGTCGATGGGGCATGGCAGCCGTCGACGGGCTCTGGACGATGGGGGTCGGGCCCGTCTATGACTACGCCTTCTACGGTCTCGCTGCCGGTAGATACAAGGTGGAGTTCCACAACGATGGGCTTGGCTGGCTGCCGGAGTTCTACAACGACAAGCGGACCATCGATGAGGCGGACGTCATCGTCTATGACGGTGCGACGCCTCGGACCGGGATCGACGGCACGTTCGACCCGGCGCCGGTCTCGATAGGCGGCACGGTCCACTCGGCGGGCCCCACGGACGGCCTACAAGTCACGCTCTACCGGCAGTTCGATTGGGGCTGGACGGTGGTTGACACGCGGTACACCATGGTCGCCGGGCCAGAGTACGAGTACGGGTTCTATGGACTTGACCCAGGCAACTACAAGGTCGGATTCGAGAACTGGCCGTACGGCTGCCTGCCCGAGTTCTACAACGACAAGCGGACCCTCGATGAGGGCGACGCCGTCGTGTATGACGGGACGACGTCAGAACCGGGATTGACTGCACCTTCGATCCGATTCCACCGAACAACAGGCCGACGACTCCTGGCCTTCTACAGGGAAGGAATCAGCAACTGGGATGGTCGGGATGGAACTACAAGACCGCACCCGACAGGGCCTCGGCACTCGAACTCCAGGTACTCGAGGCCAACGAGCCGGTCCACGGTCGCAAGACGACCCGGCGATGATGAGTGGAAAGCATCCATGACAAGTGCGACGGGGAACCGAGGCCGCCGGACTTCGTGGAGTCAATGGCACGCACAGAGCTCGCGCGCCGGGTGGAAATGCTCATTCGAGCACTCGAGGGCGGGCTCTAGTCTCCTGAGGCCCTGCATCTTGGTAACAACGAGGCTCTGGCGAGTTCTGCCAGGGCCTCGGACTTTGCTGGTGGGCCATCACCAAGGGTCTAGTAGTTAAGCCAGGCTGACTCTGTTGCGCGTGAACGGCGGCGCTCAGAGGCCACCGCGGTAGTTGTCGCGAGTGCCCCACCCCAGCCCGTGCCGTTCATCGCACCGTAGGACTGTTCTTCGTCCAGACCCGATGCATCCCTGTCGCCGGGCACGGTCCGACGATCGCGGTTCTTAGGAACGAAAGCGACGATGACCGCCGGAACGAGCGCAACAATGCCGACAAGAAGTGCAGCCATCCGCATGTCAGTCCCCTTGGTCGCCCAACAATGCATCTGCGGTCTTCATGGACGCATGCCCGACACGCTGTCAACCGCAGCTGACTCGTCCATCATGGCAGTAGCGCGAAGGCGGGCCATAGTGGATGCGTTTGTATCGGCTAGGCGCTGACTCCCACGCTGCCGCGATGCGACCTTCAGCATCCCTGATGACCACACGACTAGCTCTCGAAGAAGACCGCCAGCAGCATGTCCCCGACCAGCAACAGAGCCACGACAACTCCGAGTAGTGCGAACCACGAACGCTCATGCCGTGCGACGGCGACTATGCCGAGAATCGCCGCAGCAATAGCGAGGGGCCCAGTGGCATTCACGGCAGCAATCGTCGTCCCCACGACGGGGATCAGCCCCACAAACAGCGATGCGACAAACGCCACAGCCGTCCAACCTGCCCACCAGCCGAGCTTCGTCGATGGCAAGTGCAGGAACCCTCCATGCAGCGAACCACGTCCAGCGTGCACGGTTGCTGCAACTCCATGAGTAGACATTCCTGCCACCCCCATTCAGGTGACTAGGGCCGAATCGATGTCCGGCCTGCACGGTGTATGTACCCGCATCCGCCTGGCCAGCACCGGACGCGCGTCCAGAATGGGCTAGCCGTCAGGCCGAAATCTGGGCTCATCCTCCAGACGAAACGGGGGCGGGCAACGCCCAGGACACCGCTACTCCCCGTACTGCTCGACGACGCTGGGACGCGGCTTGATCACCAGAGCGGCGGACGCGACCAGACGAGCTAGCGCTCGATCTCGTACCTCAAGAACTCCCGCGTGGAGCTGTCGGTTGTGGATGGAACCGAAATGAGGTACAGGGTACTGCGATCCGTGAAGGTCATTCCAATCTTGACTTCGCCGGTCTGCTCATTAACCTCGGGCTCGGTCGACGCGGTGACGAACTTGGGTTCGCGCATGATGCTCAAGTTGGCGAGCCGATCCTGCACGCGGCTCAGATCGTTGGCTCCCTCCGAGTACATCAACTCACCCGGCTTCGGCGCGAGCTCGCGCACCACCTGGTCCGCGAGGCTGGTGCCCGGCTCTGCAGCTCTACTCCGATCAGGACCACCGCGCAGAGCAGAGGCCCGAGTAGCAGGCTGCCCGTGATCCTTGTGCACCCATTCGCCCCCCTTCTGTGCTTAGGGCCGCCGCTCGACTCAGGCTCGCACGGATAGGTCCATCGCCCCGCCTAGCGGTCCGCGTATCAAGATACGACAAGAGGCTCCGGCCGCTCGATGCCTTTGCCGGGCGGACCACGACGCCTACCACAAGCGAAAATCAACAGTGCGGTATGGATCAGACGTCGGGATGACGCGCAAGATCGGTGACCGAGTTGTCCTTGGCACAGAGAACTCGAGCGACTGCTTCGGCGTCACTCCCGGGGGTGCTTCGGAATCCAGTTGACCGGAGAGGGTATCACCGACTGGGATCGACTTGCCATCAGCGAGGACAGACACATCCGGATAGAAGAAGCCACCACCGGGAGCCGGATTCGTATCCTCACCCGTGAATGCGAAGGTGGCCTCGACGGTAGTGGAATCGGGTGTGGGGGTCGGCTCGGTGCCCGGCGCCAGGACCGGCTGAGAGACGATCACTGACTCGAGTGTGTAGCCCGTCTGGCCGAACCACACCGTCACACCTTGCGGATATGGTCCCATGATCTCGGAACTCGCGTCACCCGAGGACGGGGTGGCGGGCGCCTTGCGCTGTGACGAACACCCGGCGAGCACCAGTACCGAGGCAAGGAGTATCAGCACTGGAACACGGATCACGCGGATGGATGCTGCCGACATCGATGCCCCCGTATCCTGCCCAACGACGTATGTGCGGACAGTGTAATGGAGATTCGTGTCGTTACGCGGTCCACATACGACGCTGAGCGCGATGAGCGGTCCTTGCTAGCCCTCATGCCTCACCACATAGCGGCTCTGTTGCGGGAAGCTGAGGCGCCCATCTATAGGGTGAACAGGGCTTTGTCTTCCCCAATCTCCTCATCGATCAGCGCATTGAGCTTCTGGTTCATGGCCGACAGCAGTTCTTCACTGTATTTGGGATTGGCCGGGTCAGCCAGATTGTCCATTTCCTCAGGATCCAGCAACAGGTCGTACAGGGCGACATCATTGTCCGCCAGCAACCGCTCGGCCGTTGCCGGCAGGTTGTAGGTACCCAACCCGAAGTAACGGACCAGCTTGTATCGACCATCAAAGACACAGCGGAATATCTCTCGTTTCTCAAGGTCCGGCACGCCGATCTCATCCAACATGCCCTTGAAAGAGTCCATACCGCGATGGAACTCCACGCCGGCCTTGGCTGCGGCTGCGTCGAACACCTTGGTCGCGTTGCGGCTGAACCATTCTGCGTCGACGGTGGCGATCATGTCGTAGGTCAGCAGACAGCCCTTGCCCGGCTCCCCGCTGCTGCCGCGCGGTCCGACTGAGGTGGGATCCTCCACGATTCCTGAAAGGTCATGCCCTTTCAGGAGGGGATACCGCTGCTGCCGTTCGTCCTCCGGCAGGCCGGCATAGGCCAGGATGGTGGGGGCCATGTCGAGATGGGAACCCACCGCATCCGTCCTGGCTCCGCCGGGGTGGCGGGGATCCACGATCACCAAAGGCACGTTGACGGTTTCCCGGAAGGCCACGCTGCCCTTTTGGCGCAGGTGATGAGCGCCGCCCATCTCGCCGTGATCCGAGGTGAAGATGATGATCGTGTCATCAGCCTGGCCGGACGCTTCCAGAGCATCCAGCACCGCTCCGATGTGCCGGTCTACGTCGAGATGGCAGTTGAGGTAGTAGTTGACGTGGTTGTGCCACATATCCCGGCGAGCCATCGGAATCGGGCCATAGTACACGTCACACAGGCCCTTGTAGCTGCGGACGGCAGGCGGCTGTCCCTCCAGGTCGTCGCAGAAGGAACCCGGCAAAGCCGTCTCCCACTTCTGCTGATAGGGCGGCGCATCGGGCGCGTCAAAGATCGGGAACATGCTGTTTGCCTGGACCGTCTCATCGCCGTCGGTATCGAAGAACATCACATCGTGAGGGTTGACGAAGTTCACGGTCATGAACCAGGGTTGAGTCGTGGCGACCTCGGGGGCACGCTTCGTCAGCCAGTCAACGGCCTCATCCGCGATCTTGGGATCCTTCAAGAGCCCATCCATAGGCCCGCCCACCACATCGCCCCAATCCTGGTACTCGGAGAAGCCGTAGGGCTCCATAGCTTCACGGGAGCCCTCAGCTGGGAACTCCGAGAGGTGCCACTTGCCCTTGTAGACAGCGTGGTAGCCCAGATCGCGCAGCATATGACCGATGGTGGGCAAGCCTTCAGGATCGGCCTTCATATCGTCGATCCAAGCGAAGTTGGTGTTGTCGAACATGCGAGTGTGCGGCGTGTGTCTGCCGGTGTAGATCACCGAGCGGGAAGGGGTGCACACCGTGGTGGTGGCATGGTGATTGGTGAAGGTGACCCCGCGGGAATGGATACGATCCCGGTTGGATAGGACGAATCCCGCTGGCAGAGACTGGTGGGCATACTCCTGATCGGTCACGATCATCAGGA
>CAVSCC010000011.1:0-145894 GCA_963726345.1 uncultured Coriobacteriia bacterium
ATGCCCTTGCTAGGTGGGTCACCCCGCATCAACGAACTGCAGCACGGCTCTGCGAACGGCATCCGTCTGCACCCACACGGCATCGTGGCCGGCGCCGCGGATGACGGACTGTCTCTATCTGAGGCGCTACCTGTTCCAGGCGAGCGATGGCGGCCTTCGGGTCGCATATCCGCTCGTTCTCTCCGACCACGTAGAGCACCGGCACGGTGATTCCGGCGAGCTCATCGTCGGTCAGCTTGCGTGGCCCCCCACCCGGCCACATGCGGAACTTGAAGCACTTCTCCGAGAGCGCCATCTCCTCGACCGCGTCCTCGAAGAACTCGGGTTCCGACGCCGCCGCGTCTGCCATGATCCACCTCGTGACCCAGCGGAAAGCGCGCTCCGAGGGAATCAGGCACACCATGCTGCGAGCGATGAACTCGCCCGACATCGGAAGCACCACACCGGCCGGCGAGAGCAAGACCACCTTGTCCAGCCGCTCCGGCGCATGAAGCAGGTACTCCGCCGAGAGCCACCCGCCGAAAGAGATGCCCATTAGCGTGACGCCGGACGTCAGCCCTAGGCCGTCAAACAACCTGTCTAGCCAACCCACCGCGTCATCCGTGGTCTTGATCGGGCGTGCATTCACGCTCAGACCGTCGTCATAGATGGCGTCGACGGCATACGTCCGAAACCGGGCCGACAAGGACTCGACGAGAGGTATCCAACACGTCGATGGCGTTCTGCCGGCGGGAAGCAGCACCAGAGGCGGTCCGTCGATCGGCCCACTCACGCGCACGAAAGTGCTGCCGTCCTCCGTCTCGATCGTCAGTGCCTCCGACGGCACCGGCCATTCTGCAGCGCGGCGCTCGTAGAAGGCCAAGTACGCGTCGCGCGCCGCAGCTGATTGAAGGGATGCGCATCCAGTCTCGTCGCACTCACGGCTCCCCCTTGCCCATGGACGCCCCTGGAGAACGTCGCAGCTACTCCACCTAACGTGCTGGAGATGAGCCGCGAGCGAAGCGAGTCGGCTCGATCTCATTGTTAGACACACCCTACATCGAGCACTCGCTCTCTATCTCGCCATAGATGGAGCCAAGGAGTCCCTCGATGAACTGCGTGTTCTCGTCTGAGTCGCCGCACCCCATGCACACGGTCAGGGCATCGCGATACGTGCTGACGACCGGCACGATGCTCACCCCCAAAGCACCGGGTCCGAACATGAGCCCAGAGTCGGGGGCGACCCCGTCGAAGAGCAGCTTCGTGTCATCGATGATGCCGATGTTGGTGAACCACGGGTAGGTCTTGTCCGATGCACCGCCCGCTCGAAAAGCCAGCCCGAGCAGACGCTCAGTGAGGCGATACCCGAGTCGCGCGATGCGTTCGGCGCTCGCGAGCGGCCCTGCGCCGTGGCACATCTCCGCCCAGCGCTGCATTCGTTCGTGCACCCGACGCAGGGTCTCCTCGAAGGACTCATCACTGACCCGCTCGATGTCGAGGGAGCCCGAGATCGAGAGGTTGGATATCGGGAGCGTGGCGGCATCCGGCAGGTAGCGCCGAAGATCAGCGGTGTACATGAGTGAGAGCGGAACCCCGGTCGGCGGGTCCAGACTTGTGATGCAGGCGCGCAGGACGGCAGTCAGCATCATGTCGTTCACGGTACATCCGCGGTCCGCGCCGTAGGACTTCAGCGCATGGAACAGCCCTGGCGGCAGAGTGGTCCAGCGATATGTGAGGTGCGCTCCATCATCCGCAGTGCTCGGCGCCGGCCACGTGGGGCTGGCCCACGACTTGGCCTTCTTGGCTTCGCGCCGCTGTTCCGAAGTCAGGTTCGCCCAAACGTCGCGCCCGCTGGGACGTTCACGCAGGTTCGGTCTCGGGGTGAACGTCGGGTCCACCCCCAGACGGGTGTAGATGTCAGCGAGGAGATACGCGTACTGCTTCGCGGCCTGGCCGTCAGCCAGTACGTGACTGACCTTGATACCGAGGACGTCTTGATGGGGCGATCGGAAAAGGGTCATGGCCGCCTGTGGACCCTCATCCGGCACCTCAGCCGCCTGAAAGAGGCGCATCGTCGTGTCGGGGTCCGAAACGCCTTCCTGGACCAACAACGTCGTGCTGTCGAGATCCTGCATGCGCTGCCAGTACGCTCTGCGCTCATCGGTCCGAAACGAGCAGCCGACGACAGGCTCAGCGTCAAAAGACAGCCGAAGTGCTCTGGCAAGGCGATCAGGGTCGAGGTGCTCCGGCTGGAACGATAGTGAAAGGCCGATGCGGTGGTTGACGGCTGCTCTGGTAATCGCGATCGCGGCGTCCGCACCAGTGGCAACGAAGCGCGCCGGAATCTCCGACATCCGTCCCCCTCAGTCCCTTGCCCGCACCCTTCGCGTGTTGTGTCTAACAACGTATGCGCGGTCTGCATATGGGCGATGACTGACCGTTTCCCACTCAAGCGGGGACACCGGACAGTCACAGCGCTGCTAGAGTACCAGTTGTTCCCAATCCCCCGCGCGTGGAACGCCACGCGGGACTCAGAGACTGGAGGCGTGGATGTCTGAACCCGACCAGGGCCTACTGCATCTGACCGGGCCTCAGACCTTGCGACTCGAACTCGGCGACACTCCCCGGCGCAGAGGCTCACCTCGACGATAGTAATGAAGCGCGTCGGGGCCGAGAGGACAGTCCCCCTGACTCTCAGCTGAGCAACAGCGAATCCCGTCGCTACTGCATCTCGGCCGCCACAGGTGGTGTCGCCGAAGCGCTCTCCGCTTCCGCCAATTGGGCATCGATGCTGGCAATATGCCGGTCGACCAGTTCAGACGCGATGAACCGCTCCCGAAAGCCCGTCCACAGAGTGAGCGCACCCCGGTAGTAGCTGATCAGGAGCGGGAATCCCGCATACCTGCCGATTGGACCTGTGACCATCGCTGACACAGGGCGGGCCGGTCCGAACACCAGACGCTCCTCGTCGAATGACCCTACGTTCATCGTCACCATTGCCGCAGCACGAGATACACGCAGGGCCGTTGCAGCGAACCAAAGATCGCGCGCCAGGTTCTTGGCGAAGGCGGCTTGTCGTCCGAAGTGGACCATACGTTCCACAAGGTGTCCTTGTACGGCTTCACAGCCTGAACACGTGTTGCAGGGTCTCATCGAAAGTCTCATCGTGCCGGAAGTCCATCCTGACCGTCTGAGTGGTGGCGATGTTCGCAAGCCGCTCAAGATTCGTACCACCGGCGAACCGCCTGTGTCGGCAGAGATCGATACGCCTGGCTTCAATCCTGCCCTCTGGGGGTTGTTCACCTCGACTGCTCTGATGAGCGCACCAATCAGCGTATCGTTGACCGTCGCGCCTCTAGCGTGCGCGTAGGCCCTCAGCGCTTCAACCCGCTCGGGCGAGAAGGCGAGCTTGCGGACCCCGAAACCATCTTTAGCTCCTGCCCACACCTTCATCCTCCATTGCGACATGTTCGTCATCGAGGGTGGATTCGCCGCCAGTTGGCGCTGCTCCTCAGTAAGCGCATTCCACACATCGGCGTGTCAGGGCGTGGCGTCGTCCTCGGCACCGGCACGTAGTCGGGGTCGTCGAGTAGCCGAATAGACTTCGGCCAGCAGATGCGTCCTCTCTGGCGCTCCATCCGTCTCCTGCGGCGTGGTCGAAGCGCAAGCACAGGTCGTCGTGATCTCGGGACCTAAGCAGGAGTACCGCGAGCCGGGGGCCCCTCGGGTGGAAAGGCGTCGCATGGAACTCAGCGAAGTCGCGGTCGGGGTCATCGATTCGGCCATCGAGAACACCGCCGATCGTCAAGCCCGTCGCAACGCACCCAATCCGCACCGCGCGGCCTCTCATCCCACCAGCATCCAAGCACGGGCTCGAGGTCGAGCAAAGGCGCGAAGCGCGGCCCATCTGGGCTCGAGTCTCTCGGCGAAGTCAGCCGGGAGCCGAGCACCATCTCCATCATCGGATCCATCGAGTCAGCCATGATGTCGCCGGACGTGGCTGGAAAGCGCGCCTAGAGATCACCGTCGTGTCACCCCCCGATCACTCGCCGTGAGCTACGTCTGTCGAACGCGTTCGCGTATCACCGTCGCGCCAGTTGGGTTCAGCGTTTCGCTGCTGACTCCTGCGCGCGAGGTGGATGCGCTCGTTGGGCACGCTCCCAACGGGGGTTGTTGTACTGGACTCAAAGGGTCCGCTCGGCTGTCCAGCGCAGAAGACCCGCCACCCGCGTTTCCGCAGTTGACGGGCCTGAAGACGTTGGTGGGGCATCGTGGACGGCTTTGTAGCCGCCCCTTTGGTCGATGGGGGGCGCCCCTTCCATATGGCTAGAGGACCGGGCGGCTCGGGAAGGAATCCGTCCTTGTCGTCGTATGGGTTTCCCCGCTGGGTCACGCGGATTATCACCTCGGTACCGGTCAGTGGGGTGGCCTCGGGAGGGAAAGGTGCAGGCGCCGAGTTCGGGCGACGCTAGGCTAGGCCTCGTGCCCAGCGCCCACCAGAAGGATCGCCGGAGTCCCAAGGTTCCCCTGCCCACGGCTAGTGGGGCGCGAAGAAGGGGGCACGTGATGGTCAGACGACTTACGCTGTTGATGCTGGTTGCGATCGTGATTCTCGCGACGGGGGCGGGCGTCGCAGGCGCTGCGACACTCACTTCCCAGCAGGAACTCGGCAAGGCGCTGTTCTTCGACTCGGAGCTCTCCGACCCGGCGGGCCAGTCGTGCGCCGACCTGTCACGCGCCCAGGTCGGCTGGACCGGGCCCGACGCGGCGATCAACGCCGCGGGCGGCGTGTATGCCGGGCGCCGTCCCGAGCGCTTCGGCAACCGCAAGCCGCCGTCGGCCGCCTACGCGGGCGACAGCCCGCTCCTGTACTACGACGCCGTCGACGGCGTGTGGGTCGGCGGCATGTTCTGGGACGGCCGCGCGACCGGGTGTACCCTCGGCGACCCGCTCGCCGAGCAGGCGCTCGGTCCGTTCCTCAACCCGGTCGAGCAGAACAACGCCAGCGCGCGGACGTGGTCGACCAAGGTGCACGCGTCGGCGTACGCGGAGCTGTTCGAAGAGGTCTGTACGCGGATGCGACGCCCGACCGACGTCGAGGCTCTACGACGCGATCGGCCGCGCCATCGCCGCCTACGAGCGCTCCGCGCGAGGTGAACTCGTTCACCTCCAAGTACGACGCCTACCTGCCGGGCAAGGCCAAGCTCACCGGGCAGGAGAAGAGGGGCTGCAGCTCTTCGACGGCAAGGCGCAAGTGCGGCCTGTGCCACAGCGACCGGGCACGCGAGCCGCCGCTCTTCACCGACTTCACCTACGACAACCTCGGCGTGCCCAAGAACCCGGCAGAACCCGTTCTACCTCATGCCCGTACAACCCGGACGGCGAGGCCTGGGTCGACCCGGGCCTGGGCGGCTTCCTGCAGGCGGCCGGCTACCCTGCCGACGTGTACGCGCCGGAGATGGGCAAGCACAAGGTGCCGACGCTGCGCAACGTCGATCTGCGGCCGGCCAGGCACTTCGTCAAGGCGTACGGCCACAACGGCTACTTCAAGTCGCTCGAGGAGATCGTCCACTTCTACAACACCCGTGACGTGCCCGGAGCGGCTGGCCGCGCCGGAAGTCGCCGCGAACGTCAACACCGACGAACTCGGCAACCTCGGCCTGACCCGCGGGCGAGGAGCGGCATCGTCGCCTTCATGGAGACGCTGAGCGACGGCTACAAGAAGTAGAGGTGGTAAGTGGTCTTGTTGCGCGAGCGGCCAATCGGCCTAGGCGCGAGCGGCAGCTTCTGCTCGCCCAAAATGGGTACGCCGCTATGGAGATGGGGCGCAGCGGGAGGTGGTTCGTGTGAGGGCTCGAACCGTCGGAATCATAGGAACTGTAGAAGGGATTCTGTTCCTGACAGGAGCACTGTGGTTGTCACTGGGACTGATCGACGCAGTATTCGGCGGGGCCTCGGCGCGCACTGTCGCGGTCGTGGTCGGGATTGTTCTGATTGCAGCCCTGGAATCCGCCATCTGCCTGCGCTGGTATGCGCCTTCTGCGCAAGACCGAAGGTGAGGCGGAGATTCCTCGTTCCCCGAAGAGTCGGCATCTACGTGTTCGGCGTGCTGTGGGTCATCCAGGCCGTCGTCCCGACCATCTACAGCTTCCGCACGACGCCGTGACCCGCGCAATCCTCGTAGGAGCCAATCAAGAAGAACCCCGGCGTTGTCGCCGAGGCCTGGTTCGATGCTGGTGGGCCATTCCGAGCGCGTTTGTGACGAAAGTCGAGGCAGTCCGATGGCCTCTTCTCGGTTGCAGAATCGCTCGGGGTCAGGACGCCTAGAACGGTGGCATACACCCAACCAGTCGCCCTAGTCGAAACACTGAAGACGCTTCCGCCAAGAATCCCAAGGACGACACCAACAACCGTCCATGCGACTTGGGACTTCCATGCCGAGAACACGACAGCCGCAACTCCAACCAGTCCAACTACCGCACCGACTGCAACGGCGATACGCCGAGCAACAGCCTCGTTGCGGCTGCGGTACGAGCTGAGTTGTTCTTGAGTACCTTCGTGCAAGAGTCGCTCCGCCTCTAGCGCTGCCGCTGCCTGACGCTCATACCGACCACGGTACTCGTCGATGATCTCCTGGGTGGTTTGGGCGTTATAGCGCGTTGGGTCGTTGCGGGTGGTCTGAGCCAGCATTTCGCGCGCCAGCGGGTCGGCAACCAGGGCGCGGTACTCCGCAGGGTCTATCGTTCCGGCATCGCGGCGAGATGCAAGCTCTGCGTATAGCTTCGTCAGCATGGCCTGAGAAGGCTGCACCGCCGCCAAGGCCTGGGCAATTACTCGCCGCGTGCTCATCCGCCGACCAAGGTCCGGGGCCTCGATCCATGCGATCGTCGCCGCCAGCGTGTCCGTGATGCACGCGGGGATTGTCCTAGCAGTGAAGTCGCCGTCGGCCTCCTCGAAGTGCCGCGAGGCAAGTGCCAAACCGACATTGGCCGTGACGAAAACGTGCCGCGCCTTGCCCAGTTGCGCGCTTCGGCGACCCTTCCGAAGCTTATGAATTGCCGCGATCGACCAGACGTCTCTCTGGATCGTCCACTGCCGCTCCTGATAGTTGAAGTTTCGGACCCGCTGCTTGTACTCGGCCACGATGCAGTCAGTGAGGTTCTGCTCGCTAATCTGGTGATCCTTGAGAGCGATTGCGGCTGGAGCCGAGACTCTGGATACCCGAGCTCTTCGAGCAACTGGTCCAGACCCGCGATACTCATCTCCACCTGGAGGACCGTCCAGTCGTTGTCGACAATGAAGAGCGCAGTCTGTCCAGCGAACTGTGGCTTGAAGTTCGGGTCTCCAATCCATGACTTGGAACTCGCTGACCAGGTCAATGGCCTCCTCAAGGACATGCTCGAATACGCAGACTACCGCACCACGCGCTTGGAGCACTTCCAGGAACTTCACGAGCGGCGTCGACCCGGGGCTGCACCGAGAGACCCATCAGCTGCAGCACCAGCGGCGTGTCAATGTACACATAGAGCCCGTTCATGTGACCCACCATGTCAGGCATGTTCCAGTTCATGATGGTGCTCGCCAAGGCATGGCCGAGAGCCAGCTCAACCACAAAGTCCAGCGTCCCTGACCCACCGCTCCTATCGAGAGAACTGATGAAGGCGTTTGCCAGGAACACGTGCTCTTCTGCGAACGGAAATCTTGGGAGCACGGACTCTGCATTGGTTGCCGAGAAGGATGTCGGCATCGTGGGATTTCAGGAAGCCGAGAAACCCTGCCTCAGCCTGCGCCTCGCTCAGCGTGCATCCTTGGGCCGCGCAGAAGTCCCTCATCTCTGCGATCAGCATGTTCCACCGCAGGTTGTTCGATTCGACCTTCTGATCGAAGCCCAGGTCGTTGGCGCGAGCAGCGTTAACGGCGTAGTGCGTTCCATCAGCGGAGAGCGAAACGAGTCCTTGTCTCTTGGCTCGCTGAATCACGCTGTTCATCACGTGATAGGGAACTCGCATCCCGTAGGTCTTCTCGAACGAGTTGCACAGGGCGCTCAGCCCTTCGGGCCCAAGATCGCCCAAGTTGCCATCATGCGCGAGGTGAACCGCAAACGGGACGAGCAGGTCCAGTGTCCCCTTGCCGGTCTCCTGAAATAGCGCTTCGAGTACGGCGATGCTGACAAGTGATCGAGACACCCGTTCCCCCATCCCTCGGCTGTCGATGATTCTGTCACAAACGCCGTAGTTGCGGCTGTTCTTTGGGGGGGCAGCGCAACTGGTCGACCCAACGTGTTGGGTATGAGCAGGCGCGATCGCAGCTCACTGGTTGATCCTACCGTCTGGCGCTCTGCTCGATACCTTTGTTAGACAACGCCGGTCACGAAAGCCTTACCTCCATCTGCGTCATGTTCGCGAAGTAGTGAAGGTACTGCGACATGGCGGGCAACCATCTTCGACCGGAGCGTCGACTCGATAGGCATCAAGCATGTTGAGCACGAGCGCGCTCTGATCGCCGAGGATCCTCCATGCGCCACCGATGCCAGCTACCAAGAGGTCAGGATCAGGCACGGACATGGCCTCAAGTAGTGCCCGGTCTGCTTGCTGAGTCATCTCGAAAGTCCCAGGCAGCTCACACAGCAATGCAGCCAGGTCACAGCCGTGTAGTAGCTCCATCCTGAGATGCCAGAAGGTGTCGCGGTCACTCGACTGAGTGGGCACGCCGTTGCTACCCGAGTGAATGAGGAACGAAAACCAGCCGATGAGGCCTTTCGCCCTCAGCTCCTTAACGACGGGGCCGACGACGGTACGCAGAAGCACCAGGTGTTGCCAGCCGTGTGGCTCGTCCGCTGGGCCAACCCGAACGAAACTCTCAACAATCCTCGACAGGTCGGGCTCGCCCATGCCTCCTCCTTGGTCTACGTACGCGAGCTGTCTCCACGATGACGAGCGCGGGTGCCATGAGCCATGAGGTCGCTCTTCTTGATGTTGTCCTCTGACCAAAGGGGCTGCAAATTGGAAAGAGCCCAGCACTCGCGGAACCCCGGATCGTCAAGAGCAACATAGTCGAAAGCCGCACGAGGAACGATGTGGTCAATGTGCCATGTGCCGTAGTTCTCCCAGGTCATTCCTGGCTCAAACCGCGATTCAAGGTGAGCCATCAAGTCTTCGAGTGTGTAGCCGACAATGTCCTCCCAATGACGACCCGCTTTGCCTTCGACCAGCGACTCCCTCAAGACCGCCGAGAATGCCTTGCCCAGGGCATAGCGTGTGTCCTCCGAATAGCGGACGTTCTGGCGCAGGATGACGCGGGCGTTCTTATCCGCACGATACTCCGGGTCCTGCGCGTACCGCTCAGCCTGCCTGCGAATGACGCGGGCGTTCTTATCCGCACGATAATCCGGGTCCTGCGCGTACCGCTCAGCCTGCCTGCGAATGACGCGGGCGGTGTGGCAGGCCTTGCAAACGCGCATGTGACCGCCCGCCGCCGTCTGGTAGAAATCGGCCAAGGGCCTCTCGTCGCCACATCCAGGACATGGATGAACCTCCTGCATGGCGAACCTGACCCCCCTTGTTCGGCCCAATTACGCTTCTACGGTCCGCGTAGCGATAGTACCTGGCTGAGTTCGCCCCCCTACGGGCCGGTCAGTCATTCTGAACGACACCGACCGTCAGCCGTCCACAGACGGAGCGTGCGAGCCCGCAGGGACAGCTCGCATGGTCTGGCTGTGGTCGGGTGTGTCAGAGCAACCGACTAGACTTCTGCGCATGACGAATCCCAGTGAGAACCTCCAGCACCGGCTCAAAGGCATCGGCGTCACCATGTCTGCGTCTCCCCTTGCGCGAGCTCTACGTCGACGCTGTGGCCAAGTTCGAAGCCGGTTGTACCGAGGATGAGGTGAGGCGGTATCTCGCGGAGTTCCTAGTCGACCACGACGACTTCGGGATCCGCGCCGCACTCGGACTCAATCGCGCCACTGCGCGTATGCCCGCCGACAAGGGCCTGGTCGCATCGCCCGGCACTTCGCCAACAAGCTCAAGAAGAAGTCCGTACGTGATCTGCTCGTCGAGTGGACTCACAACAACGGGCTGGACTCGTGGGTCGCCGACTTCGTTGTGAAATGGGCCAAGACGGGAGAGCCGCCCGCTCTGGAGGGCAAGTCAGCCCGTGTCGTTGGCGATATACCGTTCGGTCCGGATCGTGAGCCGCTCGTGTTCATGGTCGCCGGGGCCCTGTGCGATCCGGAAGAGGCCGTCGAGGAGTTCTTGCGCAAGTGCGCCCAGTGTTTGCCGCCCCAGACCTGGATGCGCAAGGGGTTCGCGGAGCGCGACGCGACGCGCTTCAAGGCCTTCGCCGAGGGGCAGTCCGATTTCCAGATCGCCAGGGCAGAACTCGATGTCGAGGGTTGGCCGTCGACAGCAGTCAACAAGCGCGAGTACAACGCCGGGATCAAGACCCGCGCAAACAGCGTCCTGGTCAGCCGCCAACGCTGGGACCGAATACGTGACACAACTCCTCGATTCTGAGTCACGTAAAAGCGTCTGATCGCCACCGACACTGCAACCGTACTGACCACACGTCAGAGGGGTTTGAGTGTCGGATCGGAAGCAAGGTTCGGAGAAGCGCTTGCGCTCGCCCTCGCGAAGCGAGGCGAGTGCTGCGCTCCCGAACGTGCGGCGGCGCTGGCCGATCTGCTGCTCGCCCTCGTTGAGCGCAATGTCCTGGTCCCTCGCCCGATCGGTACGGCCCCTGAGACCCCCGACGCCTGTAACACGGGGGTCTCTAATTGCATTGAGGGTCAGCGATGAGCGATCTGCTGGTTCTCCGAGTCGGGATCGACACACTCGAAGTCACCTTCAATGGCGAGGTCGCTCTGAACACCTTGAGGCCTTCGAGACCCTCAAGCTGCTCGCGCAGGAGACGGAGACGCCTCGGCCCTACGTCCTGGCCGGTGTCGAGTTCATGGTCAGCGGCAAGGGAACCAGTGCTTGGTCATACAAGCTGCACACGCGGGACTTGACGCTGTTCGTCTCGCGCTCCAAGAATGCGTTCTATCCCAAGGTCAAGGTGTCGCTCGGGGCATTCGGGCTCGCCACACGGCACCACGCCGAGCTCTGGGGTGAGGTGCTCAGAGTGATCGGGGCCATGGGTGAGCTCGAAGAACACGGCGTCTCGCGCGCAGACGTGTACGTGGACTTCCAGGGCTGGACGCCGACTCTTACAGAGATGTCTGAAAACGTGGCGTGCCGGGCTCGCAACAACCCGATCTATCCCAACATCCAGACGCCTGAGACGTTCTACTTCGGGATGGGCGCACCTCAGATGATGCGTGTGTACAACAAGACTGCTCGAAGCGGCGCACTCCGGAAAGGCATGGCTCTTCGCGATCTATGAGGAGATCGTCGGCTTCGATCCGGACGCAGACGACCTGGCGCATCGAGTTTCAGGTCAGGCGGGACATACTGCGCGAACTCGGCGTGCGCTCCTCACACCAGGTGTTCTCCGATCCGGGTGCTCTCTTGGGCTACGGAATGAGTAAGTTCGCTCAGCTGCGGGTGCCGACGGGCGACCAGACAATCACACGGTGGCCTGAGGACCCGAGGTGGAGTTGTCTTCGCACCGCCGTCTCGCCCTCCCAGAATCTCGTGCGCGCCAGGAGCATCGCTCGCCTCATGCCTTTGGACATGGCCATCAGCCGCCACCTCGGCCTCGTCGCCACGGCGGCAGCTCACCTCGGAACCACTGGCTACATGGACACTCTTCAGAGGCTGTCATACCAAGCCGAGGCGCATATGATCACTGAGAAGATAGACTTCGAGGCGATGGTGGAGGTTCGGCGCCGGAGACTCGGCTTGACGCACGATCCAGACGACCTGAGCGACCTGTTCTAGGGAGACTTCCATGACCGACTGCGTCATCTACGCCCGCGTGTCGACCAAGGAGCAGCAGGAAGAGGGCTACTCCATCGACGCCCAGCTCAAGGCCCTCGGGCGTTCTGCGAGGCGCAGGGGCTCATCCCGTCGCGGAGTTCGTCGAGGCCGAGAGCGCGGGCAAGGCGGGCCGCAAGCGGTTCGCTGAGATGGTCGTGTTCTTCGCCGACGCATCCCGACGTGCGCACGGTCGTGGTCACAAGCTCGACCGCCTGTCGCGCAACTGGGCCGACAGCGCAGCCTCGAAGAACTCGGCGTACGCGACCGCTATGTCGAGGGCGACGTCTCCGACTCTCCGGAGGGTCTGCTCGCCGCCGACGTGCTCAAGTCCCAGGCGGTCTACTACTCCCGCAACCTGTCGCGAAGAGGTCAAGAAGGGCATGGCCGAGAAGGTCGCCCAGGGCGGCTGGCCTCACAAGGCCCCGCTGGGCTACCTAAACGACAAGAGACGCGCACCCTGGTCGTCGACCGCTCACCGCTCCCCTGGTCGTCCACGCCTTCGAGCGCTACGCCTCGGGCTCGGTCTCGCTCACGTACGCTCGCCGACGAGCTCTACTCGATGGGGCTGCGGTCGCGCGCAGGGTCGCAAGGTCTACCGCGTCTCGCACCTCGACACATGCTGAAGAACCCGATCTACTGCGGCTGATCCGCTGGAAGGGCGAGCTCTACCCCGGCACACACGAGCCGCTCGTCACGCCGAGAGCTCTTCGAGCGCGTGCAGGCGGCCTTCGCTCCCAACCGACGCAAGAACAACGCGCAGAAGCGCTCCTACGTCCTGCGGGACTTCCTGTGCTGCGCGGAGTGCGGCGCCAAGATCACCGCAGGGGCCCAAAGGGCCACGTCTACTACCGCTGCACACACGGCAAGGGCGACTGCTCCCAGCGCACCTACACCCGCGAAGAGGCTGCTCATGGCCGAGGTCGCAGAGGTCTCGAGCCGCATCGCCATCAGTCCGGACATCGTCGCGGCGCTCGTCGAAGAGGCGCGCGTCCGCGAGAGCGAGCGGCGGCATCGGTCACGCGACGCGAGCGCGCCGCTCGTCGACGGCACTCGCAGAGCAACCGGCGCCAGAGCTTCGCGCTGCTCGACACGCTGCTGGACGGCGTGATCGCCGAGGACGCCTACGCGGTCAAGGCGCAGAGCTCAGACCGAGCGCGTCACTTTGGAACATCGTCTCGCGGCGCTCTCGGAAGTGCCCGAGGCCTATCAGCGCAGGTAGAGGCGTTGGCGCACACGCGGCCTCGGCGCCTTCATCGACTTCCAGGCGGCCGATGACGCCACCAAGCGCGAGGTGCTCTCAGGACGTACTTTGTAACCTCACCGTGGAGGACGGCCACATAGTGCTCCTACCAGTGGAAAGGCCCCTTCGGCGTCCTCGAGAGGACCCTCCGGGGCGTTCTGTTCATCCATGGTGGGCGATAGAGGATTTGAACCTCTGACCCCTTCCGTGTCAAGGAAGTGCTCTCCCCCTGAGCTAATCGCCCATCTGCGGCCTCATCGGCAGCGAACGATAGTTTAGCAAAGTGCCTGCACAAGGGAAGCCCCTACTTTCGCTGAGCATCGCCGAAATCGCGCGAAACTGACCCTTGCACCCACCTGAAGGGGCAGCTAGACTAGCCTCTGCGCGCGGACGTGGCTCAGTTGGTAGAGCACAACCTTGCCAAGGTTGGGGTCGCCGGTTCGAATCCGGTCGTCCGCTCCATCGCACCTACGGAAGGCTGGTCAGAGGGTTCCGGCAAGCGGGCCTGAACGGCCAGCCTTCCTTACTTGATACGGCCCCTCCGGGCCCAAACGGCGACGTCGCCAAGTGGTAAGGCAGAGGCCTGCAAAGCCTCTATCCCCAGTTCGAATCTGGGCGTCGCCTCCAGTACGCTCGCTGCGGCAACGCAGTTCTTTCAACGATGGAGGGGGCCACTCAGGCCTCCTCCATCGGCATTTCGAGGACTATACTCGGGCCACTGGAGCAACCAGAGGGGGCTTGAGCCATGTTCAACGGATGGATACTCGGACTCATCAGCGCGGCGATCATCGTGTTTCTGATCGTCTGGGCCGTCAACATCAGGAAGGACAAGAACAAACCCTGACCTGACGCGGGCGCCTCGGCCTCTTCGAAACAGATAACGACCGGCAGGGCATCCTGCCGGTCGTTTCGTTTCCCGTGCTATCCGGCCGAGTACTTGAGCTGCACTCGCTTGGCCTGTTCGAGGCGGCTGAGGCCGCGCTCGACGTCGCGAGGGTCCGGGATGTTCTCCACGGCCCATCGACGATCTGACTGGGTACGTGCGGATAGCGCTTGCGCGCTTGTGCCAGGGTCATGGCTGCTCCTCATGCTACGACTACTGCTACGACTGATGGTGTGACTGTGATGACCCTATCTGCGGATAGTCTGCGCCTGCCCTCCGAGCGCCGTCAAGCGATTGCTTCCGCTACTCCGACTTGTGCAGGAGCACTGACTTCGCGAAGTACGCGAGCGAGCGATGACCGCCGCGATCCCAACGCCGAGATAGAGCGCCTCCTGCGGGTTGTCGGACTCGATGAGGCGGCCGAGGAAGAAGATCGCGAGCACGACGACCACGACTCCGACCAGCTTCTCCTTCAGGTCCTCGAGGCTGCGGACGACCAGCCACTCGGGAAGCGGCAGGTTGGGGTCGATGAAGAGCTCGTAGAGCCCCAGCGCCATGATGTAGAGAACCACCGCGAGCAGGAAGATGTCGGCGACCTCGATGAACCCGACGACCGTGTGGTTCAGGCTTCCGTGCGCGCTGGCGGCCTCGACGGTGATCTTGAAGACGTCGACGACGGCGACGACCGTCATCACGACGGCCGCGACGAAGAGCCCGCCGATCGGCGCGACCACCAAGTAGCGCGTGAGTCCCGCCAACTTGGCGACCGTCCGCGCCCCAGCGCTCTGCGGCCCTGGGTTCTCGAGGTTCCCTTCGGTACTCGGACCAGCTCTCAGACATCTACGCTCCCCATCGCTTGAACAGATCGTGGTCGACGTCGAGCACGTCGAGCACCTTGCCGACGACGAAGCCGACAAGGTCATCGATCGACTCAGGCTTGGTGTAGAACGCGGGCATGGCCGGAACGACGATGGCGCCCGCCTCGGCGACCGCCGTCAGGTTGCGCAGGTGGATGAGCGACAGCGGGGTCTCGCGCGGCACGAGCACCAGCGGGCGTCGCTCCTTGAGCATCACGTCGGCCGCGCGCTCGGGCAGGTCGTCGGCCATGCCGTGCGCCACGGAGGCCAGGAAGCCCATCGAGCAGGGCGCCACCACCATCGCGTCGTTGCGGTGCGAGCCGGACGCGATCGCGTCGAAGAGGTCGTCCGGGTAGGCGACACGCAGCCGCTCGGTGCTGGGCAGCTCCAGGTAGGCCGCCAGCGCGACCTCGGCGACCTTGTGGTCTCCCGTCGGCAGCGTGAAGCCGAGTTCGAACGCCGTGACTTCTCGGCCGGCGTCGGTGAAGACCACGGAGACCTCGTGCCCGGCCAGCACCAGCTGCTCGATGACGCGCATGCCGTACACGCTTCCGGATGCGCCGGTGACGACCACGGTGCAGTTGCCCATTCGCTCCCCTGCCCTCACGCCAGAAGCCGGTCGGCGATCGCGCCGAGCAGGATGACCACGGCGACCATACCATTCACGTTGAAGAACGCCGCATTCACGCGCGACATGTCCTCGGCCGAGATGATCGCGTTCTCGTAGACGAGCAGCGCCGCCGCGACGGCGACGCCGAGATAGTACGGCCAGCCGGCGCCGAGCAGGATAGCCGCCCAGCGCGAACAGCACGACCGTGACCGCATGGCACCAGCGGGTGACCAGCGAGCCCCTCGGCGATTCCGAAGTCGGCCGGCACGGAGTGGATGCCGTCACGCACGTCGCACTCGTAGTCCTGCGTCGCGTAGATGATGTCGAACCCGGCGGTCCAGATCGCCACGGCCGCACCCGAGCACCCACGGCGCCGGATTCGAGAGCGGCGCGCCCACGGCGGCCCAGCCGCCCGTCACGCCGAGCCCGAGGCAGATGCCGAGCCAGAAGTGGCAGAACCACGTGAACCGCTTCAGGTACGGGTACACGACGAAGAACGCCAGCGGAATCGGCCACAGCCAGTGCGTGATCGGCGCGAGCTGGAAGCACGCGAACACGTAGGCGGCCAGCACCACCGCCGAGAAGACCCACAGCTCCCAGCGCTTGATGGTGCCCGCCGGAATCGGCCGGCCGGCCGTGCGCGGGTTGCGCGCGTCGATCTCGGCGTCGACGGCGCGGTTCACGACGAACGCGAAGCTGCGCGCGCCCACCATGGCGACGGTGATCCAGAGGAGCGCCCACAGGCGTCGGCCAACCGCCGGCAACGACCCACGGGTTGAGCATCGCCGAGTTCTGCGCTTGGAACGCCGAGTAGCCCGGCGCGCCAGACTGCGCGACGACCGCCGCGCCATACACCGCGCCGAGGTACGCGTACGGCAGCGCGAAGATCGAGTGCTCGAACTTCACCAGCTCGGCGAAGGTCTTGACCTTGCCGGGCGCTTCTTCTCGGCGACCGCGTCGCTCACAGGCCGAGCTCGTCCCACATCGCATCAACGCGAGCCTTGACCTCGGGAGACATCTCGAGCGAGTCGGGCCACTCGCGCTCGTGGCCTTCGCCGGGAAGCGGCTTGGTGGCGTCGATGCCCATCTTGTAGCCGAAGCTCTGGTGGTTGCTCGAGTGGTCGAGCCGGTCGAGCGGCCCCTTGGAGATCAGGATGTCTCGGCTGGGGTCGACGTTGTTGAAGCAGCGCCAGGCGACCTGCGAGTAGTCGTGGCAGTCGACGTCCTCGTCGACCACGATCACGTACTTCGTGAACATCATCTGGCCCATCGACCACGCGAAGTTCATGACCCGGAACGCCTGGCCGGCGAACTCCTTCTTGATCTGGAAGATGGCGCAGTTGTGGAAGACGCCCTCGAGCGGCAGGTCGTAGTCGATGACCTCGGGCACCATGGCCTTGATCACCGGCAGGAAGAGGCGCTCGGTGGCCTTGCCCATGTAGCAGTCCTCCATGGGCGGCGGGCCGACGATCGTGGCGGGTAGATCGGGTCGCTGCGCATCGTGATGGCCTCGACGTGGAAGACCGGGAAGTAGTCGGCGAGCGAGTAGTAGCCCGTGTGGTCGCCGAACGGCCCCTCCCAGCTCGTCTCGTCCAGCTCGCACTAGCCCTCGAGGATGATCTCGGCGTGAGCGGGAACCATGAGGTCGTTGGTGATGCACTTGACGACCTCGACCGACTCGCCGCGCAGGATGCCGGCGAACAGGTACTCGTCGATCATCGGCGGCACGGGCGCCGTCGCCGAGAAGATCGTGACCGGGTCGGCACCGAGCGCGACCGAGACCGGGACGCGCGTCGCGCCGGCCTCGCGCCACTCGCGCATGTTCTTGGCGCCGTCGTGATGCTCGTGGATGTGCAGCCCGGTCGTGTTGCGTCGAAGACCTGCAGCCGGTACATGCCGATGTTGGGCTTGCCCTTGAGGTTGTTCGTGACCACCAGCGGCAGCGTGATGAACGGGCCGCCGTCCTCCGGCCAGGTCGTGAGCACCGGCAGCTTGGTGAGGTCGACGTCCTCACCGCGCAGCACGACCTGCTGACACGGCGCCTTCTTGATCTCCTTGGCGCCTGAAGTCGCCAGGTCCTTGAGGTTCACGAGGATGTCGAGCTTGCCCTTCATGCTCGCAGGCATGTCGAGCGGAAGCAGGTCCGTGACGCGCTTGGCCACCGCGTCAAGATCCCGCCACGTGCCCGTCTCGGCATCGACGCCGAGCGCCCACGCCATGCGGTCGTAGCTGCCCATCAGGTTGATGGCCACCGGAGCGGCGTACCGCTCCCCCGTCGCTCGGTTGACGGGGTTCTCGAACAGCAGCGCCGGCCCGACCTCCTTGCTGACTCGGTCGGTGACCTCGCCGATCTCGAGGTTGGGATCGACCGGTGCCGAGACGCGCTTCAGCTGCCCTTTGGCTTCGAGCAGCGCGATGAACTCTCTCAGATCCTTGATAGCTGCCATAGGGCGGGATCCTCCATGAGGTGGTGGGCGGGTGACCGCGGGGGTCGCGAGCCGACTATGTCTTTGAGGCGGAGACCCCCGCGGTCACCCGCCTCGCACGCACCTTGGGATGATACCGCCCTATGAGATACGAGACGAGCGGAGCCAGCACCACAGCGGCCCCGACGGCGGTCATCTGAACCAAGTCGAGGTCGTACTTGAACGCCCACTTGAAGTCCGGGAGAACCCAGGAGATGCTGGCGCCCCACATCCAGAGGAACCACGCGACCTGCATCGCGAGCGTTGCCAAGTACCACGAGAACGTGGCCGGAGCCAGCGCAAGCCACCCGCCGAGATACGCATGATCCTGCGGGCCGTGCGCAGCGCCCTTGCGGAGGTACGGGTACACGAACGCCGCAACACCGACGCCACGAGCGCCGAGACGGCCGCCTCCACCATGCGCCCGTTCATGAACGCCTTCACGTGCGTCTCGGTGTTGAACGCCGAGAGCGACCACAGATACCGATGCACCAAGAAGAACAGCCCGTTGTACAGCGCGTAGTAGGCAGCCGCGCCAGCAACCGACGCGAGCAGTGCCCGCCACGAGATCAACCCGATCACCGCGATGGCAAGCACCACAGCCGCGATGATCGCCAACGACGCAGGAACGCGCTCGTTCTTCTCGCGAGCCAGTCGCACGTCCCGCACGTACGCGGCATACCCGTCCGCGCCTCCATACTCGGCAGCGCCCCGCGCGAATTCGGCGGGTGAGATCGGGCTGCTCGTCACGACCGACGCATAGTGCGCGGCGAACGCCAGATGATGCGCCTCATCGGAAGCGAAGACGGTCTTCGACGTCGTACTGATCACCGAGCGCATCGCGGTCGACTCGGCGTACGCGGGGACGCGAAGTCCCAACAGCACGGCGACGGTCGGCGCGACCTGATCCAATGCCGCCACGTGCCGAGCCCAGAGCAACTGACGCGCCCGAGAAGACCCCCGGCACCGTGACGACTTCGGGCTCCCAGCCACCATGCCCGCCGGATGCGATGTGGCCGTGGTCGGCCACGATGACGAACGTGGTCTTGTCCGCCTGCAGCCCACCCACCAAGCGAGCGATGTCGGCGTCGATCTTCCCCGCAACCTCGCGATACTGCTGCGAGGCGCCGCCGTACTCGTGCCCGGCCTCATCCAGGTCCGGCAGGTGCACGACGAGAAGCTGCGGATCGGTCGCCTTGGCGATTCGCAGCGCATCGTCCACGAGCGTGCCAGAGAGGTAGCCACCCTTTGGCCAAGGGCGCAGCGACACGGTCGGCCCGGGTTCGACACCGTAGAGTTCGGCGAAGTCGGACGGCCCGACGACGGCTACCCGTCGACCGCCTGCACGCGCAACGTCCATGAGTGTTGGCGGCAGACACGCGGCCCGCGTACCAGTTGGTGGTGACGCCGCTGATGGTCTGCGAGGCGCCGGTCAGAATCGTCGTCCAGTTGGGGTACGACAGCGAGGGCTGCGGAGCGACGAGCGACACATCGGCGCCATACGTGCGCAGCGTGTTCAGCGTGGGCATGTCCGTGCGCGACACGTCTTCGCGCATCCCGTCGACGATAACGAGGACCACACTCTGCGACAGCGCCGCCGCTGGCGTCGTGTTCAGGGACCTCAGGCTCGGCGGAACATCACGCGACACGTAGGGGCTCTTGTAGTCGACGACCTGCGCCCACGAGTACCCAGCGAGGGTGTACGCCGCGTAGGCAACTCCCAGACACGCGAGCATGCCCGCACCCAGCGCCACCCAGGGCAACCAAGAACGGGTGCGTCCGGGCACTTCACACCTCCAGTTCGAGAGCACGCTCCACGTCGTCCAGAGTCACCACGAACCCCGGCGACCACGACCGCGACTCCGCATGGCGGTCGATGAGCACCGGCGTCATCCCGATGGCCTGGGCGCCCACGATATCAGCATAGTGGTGATCGCCGACATGTGCAGCTTGGCCGGGGCTCACCCCGAGCCGCTGGCACGCGAGCTCGAAGATGCGCGGGTCGGGCTTGTGCAGGCCGACGTCCGCCGACGAGACGATGGTGTCGAGGTGAGCGTCCAGCCCAAGCCCGCCATCAGGCCGGCCAGGCGGTTGTCCCAGTTCGAGATCAGGCCCAGCTTCAGTCCCCCGCGCTGCAGTCGCCGAAACGCCGGCACCACGTCCGCGTAGGCCTCCCACCGGCTCGGGTCCCCGAACTCCTGGTACACGCGCGCGGCGATCTGCTCGGCGCCTACATCGATCCCCAGCTTGCGGCAGAGGAGCGAGTACATCCCGACCCAAACCTGCGACGTCCGATCCTCGTCGGTCCAGAAGGTGTCGTCGTCCCGGTAGCGGTCCTCGTAGTACTCGTCCACGAGCGGCATGAGCTCATCGATGGCGCTCAGGTCGTGCACGTGGCCCTCCTCGGCGAGGACCTGCCGAACGACCTCGGACACGCTGGGATGCGGGCGCACGAGCGTGTTCCCGACGTCGAAGAAGACGGCGCGAAGCATGCCGTGATCAGTCAAGCCACACCGCGGTATCGGTGCGCTTGGCTGGAGACTCGGCGGCGGCATCGCTCGGCGTACCCGACCGCGACGATGAAGACGATGGACTGCTCCGGCGGGAAGCCCCAAGAGCTCGGCCATCTCCTCCCTGACCCAGTACGAGAGCGTGAGGTTGCACGCGGCGAGCCCGACTGCGGTCACCGTCAACAACAGGTTCTCGAGGGCCGCGCCAAGCGACAGGTAGCGGTTGATCGCCGTCAGGTCGCTGTCGGGATTGGGACACGCGACGGCGATAAGCAGTGGTGCGCCCCCAAGCGCGGAGAACCAGTCGGACTGCATCGTCGTAGTGCTCTGGTCCGAGCACCTCCATGTACTCAGACAGGTGGATCGTGGTCTGGGCCACGATCCTTCCCAAGCGGACGCGAGTCTCACCCTCGCAGCAGTAGAAGGTCCACGGCTGCTCGTTCATCGAAGACGGGGCTGCGGATGCCGCGGTGATGAGCTGTTCTGTCAGCTCATGCGGAACCGGGTCCGGCTTGAAGTTGCGCACGGAGTGCCGCGCGAGTATCGCCTGCTGTAGGTCCATCATGCCTGCACTTCCCCCTCGCCTTGCTTCAGCGCCTCAAGCACTCGCTCGCAGACGCTTTGAGCTGCACTCGGTTTGCCCAGCATCGCCGCGTCATCCGTCATCTGCTTGAGTCGCTCCGGGTGAGTCGATAGGAACCGCACCTTCTCGACCACGTCGTCCTCGTCCCGAGATATCAGTCCCGCTCCAAAGTTCACCAAGAAGTCCACGTTGTAAAGCTCTTGACCGGGCACGGGATTGTAGATGATGAGCGGAAGTCCGACCGCCAGCGCCTCTGAGACCGTCAGTCCTCCGGCCTTGCCTACCAGTACATCGGCGGCGCGCATCATCTTGTGCATGTCTGAGGTGTACCCGAAAACCCGTACCAGCTCCTTCTTCCTGGCCAGCGAGTCCAGCCGTCGCTTCAGACGCGCGTTGTTGCCGGTCACCCCCGCTACCTGGATTCCGTGACCTGCAAGCTGCGATGCGATGTCGCGCGCGTCACCCGGCTGGCCCGAAGCCGCAGTGAGCAGCGCCGTGAAGCGGTCGGCCAGGCCGAGCTCGCGGCGCAGCGCCGAACGGTCGAATTCGGTCGCTGAACTTCTCGGCGACGGGGATGCCCGAGACGACGACCCGGTCCCACGGGATGCCGCGCACCACGAGGTCCTCTCGGACCTCCTTGCAGGCGACGAAGTAGAAGTCCGTCGCCGGATGGAGCCATGCACGGTGCACACCGAAGTCGGTGATGATCGTCGCCGACACGAGAGGGCGACTCGCCTTGATGTCGGAGACCACGCCTCCCGCGACCGGGAAGGTCGATATGACGGCGTCCGGCCGGAACTCGTCGATGTAGGCCGATGCGCGCGCAAAACCCATGAGCTTGAGCTCGTGGACGACCGGGTTGCTCGGCAGCTTGTTCGAGACCTCGAAGAAGTTTCCGTACAGCGCGGGGAAGAACTGCACCGACTGCTGGTAGCTGAACTTCGCGAGCGAGTTCAGGCTGGGCGCGAACTCCTGGAAGAAGTCGACCATCCGGACCTCGGTCGTGTCGTCGTGGTGGGTCCTGTAGTACCGCAACAGCGCCTCGGCAGCGGATCGATGCCCACCCCCGAAGGATGCCGAGAAGATGAGGATCCGCTTCTTCGTACGAGGCGACCCGGGCATCAGCGGGCAACACTCGGTCGATGCTTGACCAGACTGACCATCGTGCCGCCACCCTCGGCCGGCAGGAACTCGACGCGATCCATGAGCGCATGCATGAACATCACGCCTCGCCCGCCTGGCGCGTACACGTCGTCATCAGCACTCACTGAGGCGCCGTCGAATCCGAAGCCGTTGTCGGTCACCTCGAGCACGAGCCGGTCGCTGTACGCATCGACACCGAGGCTGACCTGGGCCTCCCCGTGCTCGGGGGCGCCATGCCGCAGCGCGTTGGCGAGCGCCTCACCCAGAGCGACCTTGATGTCGAAGATGGCCCCCTCTGAGAAGCCGAGAGGCTCGACCAGGTCGCTGACCTGCTCGCGAACCGTCGAAAGACGATTCACATCCAGCGGCACTTCGATCTGGCGATGCCACAAGAGGTCTGCCGGGCTTGCAGTCAGCTCCAGCCCGCCGAGGGCGGCGCCGACGTCTTCACTCGTCGCAATCGAAGGAGCCACGCGCGCCAGCCCCGAGATCTCAAGAATGCGCGCCACGTCGGAATTGGCACCTGCAAGCACGAGCTTCCCCTGGTGTGGCACCAAGCGCCGATCAAGCCACACCAGCAGCCCAAGTGCCGAACTGTCCGCGTAGGTCACGTCTTTCAGATCCAGCACCATGTTCTCGCATCCACCAGACAGCGCATCCTGCAGACCCAGCTGCAGCTCCGGCACTACACCCACATCCACATCGCCCAAGAGACGGACGACGCATGTGTGTGGAGTGTCTGCATAGGAGATTTCGAACGCGGCCATCAAACGCCGGACCCTTCGTTGTGTGTATCGTCTTGGTCGGAGATTCCGCGAAAAGCGACCGCGAGCAACGCCACATCATCGCGCAGGTCGCCGCGTCCGAATCTCCGTACCGCCGTAAGCAGTCTCCTCACGATCTCCCGAGGCGTTCCGCCGGCTACCACGCTGTCCCTGACTCGGTCTTCGCCAAAGAATACATTCCCGTTCCGCGCCTCGGTGACGCCGTCGGTGTAGAGAACGACAACATCACCGCCGGTTATGCTCACCTTCTCTTCATCGAATCCCACATCCGCGAGTGCGCCCAAGAGTGGTCCCGTTGGCGAGAGCCACTCCACCTCACCGGCGCCCGGTCGCAGCAGCGCTGCCGGCGGATGTCCCCCGCTCGACCACGACAGCTCGCCGGCGCTTGGGTCGTAGCGCCCCACCCAAAGTGTCACGATATCGCTCGTCTCGCCGGTCGCTACGACCATCCGGTTGACCTCGCCGAGCACGTTCGCCGGACCAAGGCCCGCGGCGACCAGCGATCGGACGGAGTACTTGATCATCGATGTCTTGGTCGCCGCCACGACTCCCTTGCCGCACACGTCGGCGATTGCGAGCCAGATGCTTTCGTCAGGAGCCCTGAACAGATCGTAGTAGTCGCCACCGATCTCCACGTCGGCGCCCGCCGGCTCGTACGCGCTTGCCGCCTGAATCTCCGCAAACTCCGGGAGATCACCGGGAAGGATCGACGCCTGAAGGATGGACGCGACGTCGTGTTCGCGACTGTACATGCGCGCTGTGTCCGCCGCGAGCGCCGCCTGCGAGGCGAAGGTCTGGAGAACGTTCATGTCCTCGTCAGAGAATGCCCCGGTCTCGGCCGAGAACACGACGAGGACACCGATTGAGCGTCCACGCGCCAGCATCGGCACCGCCAGCATGGATCGCATGCCATGCGCAGCCGCGTTGCCCGCGATTCCACCCATAGACTCATGCAGGTCGCGGAAGGCTGCAGGTTCGCCGGTAGAGAAGACGTAGCCCGGCACGTCTTCTCCCGGCGTCAACCGCAGTCCCACGATGTCGGACGAGACCGAGCCCCGAGCCATGGATGTGGCTATCTCACGCTTGCGTGGGTCATACGTCATCAGCGCAACCGCATCGGCGGAGAGTATCTTCTGCACGACGTCGAGCACTCGATTCAGGACGACGTTCACCTGGAGCGAAGAGCCGACGGCTTGGCTGATGCGGAATATCGTCTCCAAGTTCGCCGCGCGCGCCAGCGCTCGTTCGTAGAGGTAGGCGTTCTCCAGCGCCAGCGCCATCTGGTTGGCGATAGTGTCGGCAAGCTCCAACTCCCGTTCGCCGGCCGAAGCGGTTGCCAAGCGAGATGACGAGAACCGCCCCATGCGCGCTCTCGACTGCGATCGGAACGACGAGCAGGCACTCGGCGCCCGTTCGCTCCATCACAGAATCGCCGCCCGTGTCTTCCCCTTGCTCGATGACTACGGGCCCTTGAGCGTCGTTTCGTGCCAGCACGCGGAGCGCGAATGATGCCAGCGCCCCCTCATCCGTTCTCTCCCCTATGGGCGCGAGCCCGAGCGCCTCGCGATCCATGACCGCAAACGACGCACCGACCCCACCGAAGAGTGTGGTCACCACAGCCGCGACCCGATCCAGCGAGACCGAGAGTCCGTCGGTGCCCACCAGTTCCTCGGCGATCGCGCGCAGCCCGTCGGAGATCCTCCGGGACTCAGTCTCAATCTCGAAGAGCCGCGAGTTCTGCACGGCAATCGCGGCCTGCGCCGAGAAAGTCCTGACCATCTCCCGCTCTGCCTCCGTGATCGGGAACTCCTTGTCCTTGAAGACGACGACGACTCCAAGGGGTTCGTGGCCCGAGACGAGAGGTGCGACCAGCGCGACGCTGTTGGTGTCGGGCGCGAGTCCCGGCAGCTCATCAGCGAGACGTCGTACGTCACCGGAATGGGCGACGGGATCCGAGTCCCGAAGCGACTTGGCCAGCCAGCTCTCGCCAAGCGCGTCGACGTCGCTCACCTTGGCGACATCGGCGCCTCGGGCGGCCACGGGCACCAGCCAACGACCGGACTCATCCAACAGGTAGATGGCGGCCACGCCCGGCCCGACGATGTGTCCCATCGCCGAGAGGATCCCGTCGAGTACCTGGTCCAGTTGAGATGCGCTCGCCAGGAGGTGCGAGAGGTCATGGAGGGCATTGAGGCGAAGCGCGACGGCGTTGAACGCGTCGGCTACTTGGCCGATCTCATCGTCACGCGGGGAGTCGATCGGCTTGACGTAGGAGCCGGTTGCCGCGCGGTATGCCGCGACCTCGAGCGCCTTGAGCGGCTCGACGAGTCTTCGAGACATGACCAAGGCGGCGAACACAGCAACGACCCCGCCCACGAGTATCACCAGTATCGACGGCGTGACCGCCCTCGTCGCGTCGGCAAACGCCTTCGACGTCGGCTCGAGCACGGCCAGACGCCAGGCAACGCCTTCGATACCTTGAATGTCCGCGTAGAGACCCGCCAGCGCGCCGCTGTCGGTCGTAGCCAGCGCAACCTCGCCACCCGAGGGACCCGTCGGTCTCCATCGGGCGGCCGTCAGATCCAGCGGACCGCCGCCGCCTGCACGGATTATCGGTACCCCGGAGTCCACGACCACGAGCGAGCGGTCTCCGAGCTCACGCATCTGCTGAATGGCGGTCTTCATGGATCCAAGGTCCATGCGGAGGAGGATGATCAGCTGAGCGCCCTTCGGGCTGGCCGCTGTTCGCGAGAGCCAGAAGCCTGACGACGTTCCAGCGCTCTTGTCCCGATAGAACCCCGTCGTTCCCGATAGTGCCTGCCGAAACGCGGCGTTGCCGACAACGGCGGCCGTCTCTATCGCCGAGGGATACGCCGTGAGGACGGCGCCGGAGCGACTCGAGACGATGATCTCGTCGACGAGTCCGTTTCCCGAATCGAAGACCGGCGCAATCTTCGCATCGAGTTCAGCGTGATTCGATGAGGAAGCCACGATCGCCGCCACTCTGGACGCGATGGTCTCTGCGGTGGCAAGTCGCTGGACTATCTGGTCCTGGACATGCTGCAGGGTCGACTGGTCCTGCGCCGCGGCCTCGCTGGCGGCCAGCCTGGATGCGCCGATCAGTGCAACAGCGCCGGCAGTCAGCGCCGTGACGAGCCCGATCAGCATGGTCACGCGCACGATGCGCGACGCCAGCCCTCCGGTTCTGCGGCCGCCCCCTGCGGTCATTCACTGCCCCTCGCCTGGATGAGTACTTCCTGTGCAGCTCAGCATGCCAATGGTACTGCAACGGGAGCGGGGCACGTATTCCCGACGCTAGACTCCGAAGCTCGGAAGCACCTCAGTCAACCACGCCGCAATGACCGTCAGTCGACCGGAGAAGATGAGCACGCCGATGACGATCAATGTCGCTCCCGCGACACGGTTGATGATCTCCGAGTGACGATTCAGCCAGGTCAGCAGCGGCTTCACGCTGCCGAACAGCACCGCGACGAGAAGGAACGGCACACCGAGGCCCAGAGAATACGCGAACAGGAGCAGCGCGCCGTGGGCGACGCTCCCGGTCGACGCTGCCAGCGTGAGGATGACGCCGAGAATGGGGCCGACGCACGGAGTCCAGCCCGCCGCGAAAGCCATCCCCATCACCAGGGCAGCGCCGCGTCCGAATCGACGGGATCGAACGAGGTCCATGCGGGCTTCGCCGTACAGGCCGGGAATCTTGATGATTCCCAGCATGAACACGCCGAACAGGATTACCACGATCCCGGCGACCTTCTCGATAGGATCGCGGTACTGGGTCAGCAACTGTCCAAGGACCGAAGCTGTCGCCCCCAAGACAACGAACACCACCGAGAAGCCGAGGACGAAGAGTAGAGCGGTTCCCATGATCGGCCGAGGGGCCTTGCGTCGTCGGAGAGCTCAGCGGCAGTGAGCCCGGTCATGAACGACAGGTATCCAGGGATGAGAGGAAGGACGCACGGCGAGAGGAATGAGATCACGCCGGCAAGAAACGCCCCAAAGAAGCCGACCGAACCAGACATCACGAGATCCTCTCGGAACAGATGGGTTGTAGTCGCCCCATGAAGAAGAGCGGCCTACGCGAAGTATACCCCATAGGGTATCTACCGCGCGACCCGTGGTTCCGGATCAGGTGACGACGTCCGCATCGTAGCCGACGGATCGGATGGCTCCGATGATCGAATCCACGTCCAGCACGTCGGTGTCGAAGGTGACGACGGTCTCCCCCGTCGCATGGTCCGTGGTGACCGCCGACACGCCATCCAGCTCTCCGACGGTCATGTCGACGAGCATGGAGCAGGACCGGCAGTGCATTCCCGGTGGTGTTGAGACGGGCGGTGGTTTCGTTCATCGAGAACCTCCTGAGGATCAGACATGCGTGTGCCAGGTACTCGGCACTGGAGCGAACAGACCAACAGTACCCTAGAACGAAAGCCCCGAATCTGAGTCCAGTTCCCGGCGTGGCCGCTGACAACGCGTCCGAGCCACGACCCGTCGGCTCGATGAGCACCCCGCAGTCCGGGCAGAGTCGCCAGTCATCCAGGACCGCAGCTCCGCAGTTCGCGCACGCCTTCTCCGTGCTGCGCGGCAGCGCTGCCCGTTCGTGCGCCAAGAAGCAGCCATCCCAAGACTGCGACCATGACGCCGAGGGCGAGCGGCGCGAGTGACGTTAGCAGAGGCGACACCGCTACTCCTGATGTAGAAAGGCAGACTCAACCGAGTTGCAAGGCATATGCCAAGCACCCGGAATGCTAGGATCAGCACCGCTAGAGCCCGAACCGTTGCATCCTCGCCTCGAGAGTCTTGGCGGTCAGACCGAGCAGTTTCGCCGCCTTCGGGACGTTGGCGCCGGTTCTGTCGAGCGCCTGACGAACCAGCTCGAGCTCCACTTCCTCAAGATCGATTCCGTCCTCCGGAAGCACGAAGCTGCTTGCGACGCGATCCCGAGCGCTGAGGCCCGCTCTGACCTCTGAGGGGAGATCGGTCACACCGATCTCATCGCCATGCGAAAGGATGATGATGCGCTCGATGGTGTTCTCAAGCTCGCGGATGTTGCCCGGCCAGCTGTAGCGGGCGAGCGCCTCCATCGCCTCGGGGCTGATCGTCTTGGTTCCCGCGTTCAGCTTCTCGAGGAAGTGTGCGACGAGGAGAGGAATGTCGCCGGGCCTCTGACGCAGCGTCGGGATGGTTACGGGCACCACATTGAGCCGATAGAAGAGGTCCTCTCTGAAGTCGCCGTCCGCGATCAGCTGCTGCAGATCCTGATTGGTCGCGGCCACTACTCGGACGTCGACCTCGATCGTCCGCGTCCCGCCCAGCCTCTCGAACTTGCGCTCCTGCAGCACTCTGAGAAGTTTGACCTGGGTGACCGGGGAGATGTCTCCGATCTCGTCGAGGAACATCGTGCCCCCGTTGGCCATCTCGAAGCGACCCGGCTTGGGGGTCACGGCGCCGGTGAACGCTCCCTTCTCGTAGCCGAAGAGCTCACTCTCGAGAAGTGTCTCAGGGAGTGCGCCGGCACTGACCGAGATGAAGGGCTTGTCGGCACGGTCGGACAGGTTGTGCACTGCGCGTGCGACAAGCTCCTTGCCGGTGCCGGACTCGCCGTAGATCATCACCGTGGCCATCGTCGGTGCGACCTTCTGGATGGTGCCGAGCACTTCGAGCATCCCAGGGTCTGATGCGACGATGCCCTGGATGTCGTACTCCTTGTCCAGCTCGCTGCGCAACCGTTCGACCTCGGCAGCGAGGCCGGAGTACTTCAACGCCTTGTCGATGGCGAGCTTGAGCTCCTCAAGATCGAACGGCTTGGTGAGGTACTCACTGGCTCCGGCCTTCATCGCTTCAACGGCGAGCGCGACGTTGCCGTGCGCGGTCAGCATGATGATGGGGAACGTCGAACCCTTGCTGCGCAGCGTTCGGAGCACCTCCATGCCGTCCTTGTCCGGCATCCGGTGGTCGAGCACCATCACGTCAGGCTCCTGGGCGGCGACGGCTGCCAACGCCTCGTTACCGTCCGCTGCCTCGGCCACCTCGAACCCGTCACCCGACAGGGATTGGCCGAGCACCCACCTCATGTTCTTCTCGTCATCGACGATGAGCACGCGCTTGCTCATTCGGTTCCCCTTCACTCGTCCAATACTGCGGGAAGTGTCACTTTGAAGCTTGTTCCGGCTTCACTGCTCTCGACTTCGATATGCCCCTCATGCTCGTCAATGATGCGATGTACGATCGTCAACCCGAGCCCTGTGCCTTCGGCCCGCTTCGTGAAGAAGGGATCGAAGACCTTCGGCAGGTCGTGCGGGGAGATGCCCGGGCCGTCATCGATGACGGTGGTTTCGACGTAGTCGCCCTCGGCACGAGTCTCGATCACGATGAGGCCCTCTGATTCGCCGATGGCCTGCACGGCATTGGTCACCAGGTTCAGGAATACCTGCTTGAGCTGATCGGGGTCGCCGAAGACATCCGGCAGCTCCGAGTCGAAACGCTCTTCGATGTGAACACCGTGCTGCTTCGCAAATCGGTTCGTGAACAGAACCACATCTTCCAGAACGCTGTTTATGTCGGTTCGGACCAACGTCGGCTTGCTCGGCCGCCCGAAGTCCAGCAGCGCCTTGATGACGCGGTCGAGCCGATCGATCTCCTGCTTGATCACCTCGGCGGCCTCGTGAATGCGCGCTCGATCGACCTGCGCGTCATCGAGCAGCTGAACGCTCGCCCGTATCACTCCGAGCGGGTTGCGCACTTCATGTGCAACGCCGGCCGTGAGTTCACCCATGGCTGCGAGACGATCGGCGCGAATCAGCTGCGCGGTAAGCGCCTTGATGTCGGAGACGTCCTCCAGAGTGACCACCGCACCCAGGACGGTGCCTCCCACGGCGCGCATGCGCGAGGTAGATGCCTGAACGTGAACCTCTCGACCGTGCGACATCTGGAGCGTGGCCTCGCGCATCGCCAGCGGAAGACGACCGGCAAGCACCTTCGCAACATCGAGCGAGATACCGCCGTCGGACTGGAAGAGCGACCCGATCGGCCTCGGCACCATCTCGAACTCCGACATTCCCAGCATGCGTTCCGCGGCCGGATTGGCGGTCGCGACCGAACCGTCCGGCCCGACCGTCAACACGCCCGACGTGATGGAGCGAAGAATCGACTGGGTGTAGTCCTGGATGTTGATGAGCTGGATCGCGCGTTCTTCAAGCTTCTTGTAGGCGTTCTCCAGCTGAAGTGACACTTGCTGCAGATCTGCCGCCCGCCGCTCCTCGGTGTCTCGAATCGCGCCGAAGAGAAGTCCGACCACCAAGAACGACGCAATCTCGATCACATTGTCGAAGCCGAGCCCGAAAGGAAACCGAAGGGACATCTGAGAGTGGATCGCGAACGGGACAGCGGCCACCAGCGCGGTCAGCGCGCCGCCTCGCTTCCCGAAGACGAAGGCAGCGTAGATGATCGGAATGTAGTAGAGACGTCGGTAGAGGACGTGAAGCGGTATGCCTCCAACGGTCGCGCTGGTGAAGACCTGGAGCACGGTGACGATCAGCAGCATGACCACGATCACCGTGATTGCTCGCGCCGTGTGCCCCGTCTGCGCGTCAGCCGAGTCCGCTCCGTTGTTGTTCGACACCGCGGAAGGCGGCCGCTTGGGTAGCTCGGCGCGCTCCGGACTCATCGACGGCGCCTGGCCCAGGATGGCTCGATGTGCAACTCCTCGCGATACTTCGCGACGGTACGCCGCGCGACCGTGACACCCTCTTCGGAGAGCAGCTCGGCAAGGCGCTGGTCCGACACCGGCTTTGCGACGTCTTCCGCCGCAACCAACTCCCGCAGCCTCTGCTTGATGCTCGTCGCGGCCACGTCCATCCCCTGCGTGGTGCGATACCCGCCGCTGAAGAAGTGCTTCAGCTCGAACAGCCCGTAGGGCGTGGCCATGTACTTGCCGGTGACTCCGCGCGACACGGTCGACAGGTGCACGCCGATCTCCACGGCCACATCCTCAAGCCGTAGCGGTCTCAACAGGCCCTTGCCGTCCTCGAAGAACTCGCTCTGCACCTCAAGGATGATCTGGGTGATGCGAGTGACGGTGTCCTTGCGGCGGTCAACGTTCTTGATGAAGCTCTCCGCCGAACGAATCTTGTCCTTGAGGTACTTGCGGGTCTCGTCGTCGGCGTTTGAACCGCTCTTGAGCATCGAGCGATACCTCGGCGAGACCCTCAGCGAGGGAACAGCCTCGTTGTTGGACGTGATGACCCACTCGTCATCGAACCTGCGCAAGGTCACATCGGGCACGATGTAGCCTGGCGACGGACCCGGCGAGAATGCGCCGGCCGGCCTCGGGTTCAGCGCGCGCAGAATATCGACCAAGCGACGGACCTCCGCCTCGTCGACCTTGAGCGCACGCGCGATCTTGCGGTAGTGGTTCGACGCCACGTCATCCAGATGGCCTTTGATGATGCGAGTCAGCAGCGGCTCATCGAGTCCCAGGAACTCCATCTGCAGGCAGAGCGCCTCGGTAAGATCCCGTGCACCGACACCGGGAGGGTCGAGCTGCTGCACCGCCGCGAGCCCATCCTCAGCGGCCTTGCGGGATACGCCGGCCATCGCCGCGATCTCATCCAGAGAGCCCACGAAGAAGCCATCCGCATCGAGCGAACCGATGACCGCCCGACCTGCCAGCGCGGCCTCGTCAGGGATGTCGAGCAGCGCGAGCTGATTCAAGAGGTACTCGTCGAACGTCTGGACGCCGCCGACGAAGTCCTCGGTGTTGGCAGTCTCGGCGTTCGGATCGCGCGGGGCCGTCGGTTCCATGGAATCGAGGTCCTCGTACATCTCAAGCCACTCGTCCCAGGAACGCTCGTCATCCTCGCGCTCTTCGGGTGCGTCCTCCCCTTCAAGCGGCTCGGAATCCGACTCGTCGACTTCAAGGACGGGGTTCTCGAGCATCTCGACTTCGACCAGCTGCTGGAGCTCGACGATCGGCATGGCGAGGATGGCGAGTCCCTGGTAGACCTGAGGCGAGAGGGTGACTTTGTGCCGCAACTCCGGCCGATGTGACAGCTCCATGGACCCTCCCCTCGCTGTGCTCAGCGGGGGCACGCGAACCCGCCCCCAGTGCAAAAAGTATACCACCGCAAGGCCGATTCCTGACGCTGGCTACCTGCGGAGATTCTGCGGAGGTCAGTCCTGAGGGGGCAGCGTCAACGCCGGGGTTCGCTCGGGCAACTGGACCACAGCGATCGCTGCGATCACCAGCACCCCGCCGAGGATCTGAACGGGCGTCAGAGACTCGCCGAACAGCAGCATAGGCCCCGATCCCGGCAATCACGGGTTCGACGGTCGAGGTCACGGTCGCATTGGTCGGTGCGATATGGCGCAGCGCGACCAGAAACGCGGTGAACGGGACGATCGTGCTCACCACCGCGATGAACACGATCGCGGCGGCCGCTTTGGGGTCCGCGAACACGCCCAAGACGACGCTCGGGCGACAGCAACACCAGCCAGAACAGCGACGCGAAGCCGAGCCCCCACACGAGCGCCGTGTAGGGACTCAGCCTGGTCATGAGCACGGTACCCATGAGCGAGTACGCGGCGAAGAACGCCGCGGAAAGCAGCCCCCAGAGGATTCCGGCCGGCGAGACCACCAGCCCCTCCCCGCCGATCGCACCGACCACGAGCGCGCTCCCGCCGATGGACAGCGCCACACCAACCGGCAGCGACCATGTGAACTTGTGCTTCATGAACGCCACCCCGACGATCAGGACCAGCACCGGCGCCAGATACTCGAGCAGGATCGCCGTGGCCACATTCGTCAGCGAGATGGTCTTGAAGTAGGTGTAGTGGACCATCGCAAGGCCGAACACTCCGAACACCGCGAGAAAGGGAATGTCCCTTGGCGAGACGCGCAGATCTGCCGGGCGACCGATCGCGACGACCACGGCGAGGAGCACGAACGCCGTCAGGGCCCGCGCGCCCGAGAGCGTCGTCGGCTCGATGACGATGCCGAGAGGAACGATCGGCCATGCCGCTGTCTCCGCCGAAGGAGACGAGAAGAGCCATTTGGCGGTCAGACCACCGGTCGCCCAACATGTCGCCGCCAGAAGGGCGAGCAGGTAACCCTTCAGTCGACTTGCCCTAGCCGCCTCAGCACCGATCAGAGGAGTCCGGCACGGGTCTCCTCGGCCGTCTTGGCCTGCTGGTAGTCGTCATACGGCTCCAAGTGGGCTATGACGTCGACGACCTGGCTGAAGGCGCTGGCGACCTCGCGCTCCACGTTCTCGGCGACCTGGTGTCCTGACGCCACTGTCGATTCGGGGTCGACCTGAATGTGTAGGTCGACGTAGACCTCGGCCTCCGAACCGCGCGTGCGGATCGAATGACAACCCTTGACGCCAGGCACCGCCATCGCCGCAGCACACACCTCCGCAGGTGCGATCCGCGAGGAGTCGGACAGGGTCGCGCTGGCGTGCTTGAACACGCCCCACGCGGTGTAGACGATCGCCACGCACACGAGCAGCGCGACGATCGGGTCCGCCAGGGGCATGTTGAAGAACTTCACCAGGATCAGCGACACGATGACGCCGACGCTCACGAGGACATCGGACCCGGTGTGGCTTGCATCGGCCACCAGGATCGAACTCCCGAGCTTCTTGCCGACGCGGCGCTCCCACGTGGTGATGAACAGGTTGATCGCCAGGGTGCCGATCATCACGACGAACGAGAGCGTCGTGATGTCGGGCACGTCCGTCGGGTTCACGATCTGGGCGATCGCTTCTGAGCCGATCCGGTAGGCAGCGAGCAGCAGCATCGCGCCGATGATCGCCGAGGCGTAGGTCTCGTACTTCGCATGGCCGTAGGGGTGATCGTCGTCGGCAGGACGGCTCGCGAAGCTCATGCCCACAAGTCCGACCACGTTGCTCGCACCGTCGAAGATGGAGTGAAACCCGTCGGCCTGCATCGCCGAGGAGTTGGCGATGGTGCCGGCGGCGATCTTCGCGAACGCGACCCCTAGGTTCAGGAACAGGATGATCCAGAGCACGCGCTTGATGGACTGGATGCGCCCGCCGCCCAGTTCCTCCGAAGTCGGCCGTCGATAGCCCACCGCTACAATCCCCCTCTGGCCTTGCTCAATATACCCCCAGGGGGTATAGTTCGGTCGAGATGTTCCTGCAAGCGTACACCGAGCCCCTGGAGGACACCATGTCGGATTCGGTCCTGAACTCGACCGCTCTCGTTGCCGACGAGGCAGAGCGCAAGAAGATCATCAACCGGCTGCGACGGCTGGAAGGACAGGTTCGTGGCCTCCAGTCGATGATCGATTCCGGACAGGAGTGCGACGCGGTCCTCACCCAGATCATGGCGGCGAAATCGGCCCTCAACCAAGTCAGCCTTCACATCATCGGACACGCCATGAAGCGTTGCTTGGTCGAGAACGACCCCTCGATGTCACGCGACGATGTCATCGACCAGGCGATGGAAGTGTTCTTGAAGTACTCGTCGTGCGTGAAGTAGCCTCCGCCGAATCCAAGCGACGCCTCAGAGAACGGGCCCCGGATCTTCCGGGGCCCGTTCCTTTCGTATGTTGGCGACGCGATCTACCCCTCGATGCCAAGCTCCTTGCCCATGGCGTCGGCACCGCGCGCACCGACGATCTGGGCCGCCATCTCTCCGCCGACGAACTTCGCGATGGTCGGAATGCTCATCACGCCGTAGCGGACGGCGAGCTCCGAGTTGTCATCGATGTTGACCTTCACGAACTTCACACCGTCGACCCGCGCCGCGAGCTTGTCGAGTTCGGGGCCCACCATTCGACACGGTCCACACCACGGTGCCCAGAAGTCCACGATCACCGGCACATCGGCTGCGGCCACTTCGGCATCCCAGGTCGCGGTGGTGACGTCAATTGCGCTGCTCATCTGGCGGCTCCCTCTCCTCGAATCGTCTGTGACTCGTGTGACACTATACCCCTAGGGGTATCCACCGTCAACTTCGTTGTGACAGCGCCACACGAGTATCATTGCCGCGGGAGGCACAAATGAACCACCTCGTCGTGTATTGGGCTGTGTTGGTTGGCGGCTCGACGCTTACCGGCCTGGCGATTGTCGCACTGCTCGTGTCGGAGCGGTCCACTCGAACCACTCTCGGCCGTCCTGTGTCTGACGGGATTCCTGTCGTCTGCTTGGGGTTTTGCCCTCATAGTGAGCGGCTACTCCACTGTCAGCGCCATCCTCTATGCAGGATTCTTCGGAGTGGCAGCAGCGGCCGGCGGATACGCGCTGGGTTCAACGCTTCTGGTCAAGCTCGCATTGCGTCCGCCGCTCCCCCTAGTGTCCGAGGCCCTCCCTCACCGCGACGATGATGCGGCTGTGATCTTGTTCTCCGAGGTCGAACCGACTACCTACAGTGCCCGGGCCACCGCCGCCGCGCTCGAAGACCTGGCCGATGAGGGACTGTTGTCGGCTTCCCTCTGGGTGCTCCCCTTCCTGTTCATGGCGCAGAAGACGCGATATCGGGCTGCCGGGGGGATCAGCCCGGGCTTGGGGGAGCTCGCTTCCGTAGCGGAGCAGGTTGCCCTCTCCCTCGCCCCCCGCGGAATCACACGCGTAGACACGGCAGGATGCGACGGTGAGCGCGCGCTGGAGGCACGCGTCGCGTCTGCGGTGGAACGGGGATTCCGCACCATCGTGGTGGCACAGACGTTCATCGCCGAATCGCTCGAAGTCGACCGCGCCAAACGAGCTGTGGACACGTCTTCGGCTGTCCGAACGCGGGATCACCGTCTCGTACTCGGATCCCCTCTGGAGTTCCGCCCGCTGTTCTGGCCTGGTGGCCGGCAGGGCGCTTGCGGTAGCCGGAGATCCGGCCAGCGTGCGGCGTTGTTCTTGTCGGCCAGGCGCAGCCTGAGGACCGCTCACGCTTCACGGACGCATTTGACCGCCAGGAGACAGGGTTCCTCAACCAGGTTCGCCTGCTGCTTGTCGAGCGGGGTGTCCCGGAGCGAGCACGTGGACATCGCGTGGTCGGACTGGCGATCCCCCGCGGTGACGGGGAGCGTCCGTCGCTTGGCTGCCATCGGGTGTCGGACGGTCGTGGTGGTTCCGGCATGCTTCCCGATCGACTCCATCGCAACGATGCTCGACATACCGCTGGCGGTGCGCCAGGCTCGCGTCGATGAAGGCGTCAACGTGCTCACGTTGCACGCGTGGCATGATGATCCGGGACTGGTCGAGACGCTTCGCGCGGCGGTGGTCTCGGCGATCGAGGCAGCGGACGAGTCAGGTCCTATCGAGCTGGGAAGCGTCTAGGCCCCGCAGCGCTCCAGGTTCAAGGCGTGCATCCGACGGATCTGCCGGTACTTGCGGCAATAGCGCCACGCCATCGAGACAGCCTGGCCCGTGGCTTCCGCCCTGGTCTCAAGGCTCAGGATGCTCGTGCGGAGGTCCTCGGCGGTCGTTCCGCGGAACACGGTGTACCCCTTACCGACCGCCTCGAGAACGTGCGCGTCGCTCCCGCCCGTCGCAGCGATCCCGTGTCCTCCAACGAGCGCCTTGGCGGCCGCATTGTTCGCCCACGCAAGAAACGGCAGTGAGTTGTAGACCTCGACCGCGTCGAAGTGGCCTTCCGCAGCAGCCGCAGCGAAAACGCCGCGCCCGCGGGGGCCGAAGACGCCCTTCATGGAGAATGGGTGCGGAATGACGGCTATGCCGCCTTGTTCCTTGATCGCGAGAACCGTGTCCGCGGCGCTCATACCGGGGCGAACGTCCTCCTCGAGATACAGACCGATGACGTGGCCCTCGCGTGAGGAGACTTCCTCGCCCACCACGACGCCGATCCCATAGCTCGCTGCCATCTCCCTCGCGTGGAGCGAACCTCGGATCGTGTTGTGGTCGGTGATGGAGATGACGCTGAGATCGGTGCGGTCCCGGACGTAGTCCAGGATCTGCGGAACACTGGCGAGGCCGTCGCTGTGGCTCGAGTGAATGTGGATGTCGGCCTTGCCCCAAGTTTCCGGCACGTGATTGGTCCCCTTCTCCGCAGAGCAGCACTGTCCAGACAACAGCAACCGCCGTGCCCATCCCCGCGGTCACGGCCAATCGCGGCCAGACGCTCTAGAAGCCCTGAGCCTCGTCTCCAGGCCTTCAGCCGACTGACTCCCTCGCGCAATCGGTCAAGGTCCGTCGCATAGCTGAAGCGAAGGAAGCCTTCTCCCCCTGTGCCGAAGTCAATGCCCGGCGCGCACGACACCCCCGCCTCTTCGAGGAGCCGATACGACAGCGCCAGCGAGTCGCCGCTCCACGCCCGGGCGTCCGCGAACACGTAGAACGCTCCACAGGGCGGACACGCGATGCGCAGGCCGGCCTCCTCCAGCGCCGGCACAAGATAGCGGCGGCGCTCGTCATAGATTGCCCTCATGCGCGCAACCTCCGGTCCGGCCTCCGTCAGTGCGACGACACCCGCCTGCTGAACAAACGCGTTGGCGGCGAGGAAGAAGTTCTGCTGGATCTTCTCGGCGGGGCGGACGAACTCCTGAGGTGCGATCAGATAGCCGAGACGCCAACCGGTCATCGCGTAGGCCTTCGAGAAGCCGTTGAGCACGAAGGCCCGGTCGGTGTACTGCAGAATCGTGCGATCGGGACCACAGAAGTCCAGTCCGTGGTAGATCTCGTCACTGGCGATGTAGACCCCGGTCTCATCGGCGATGTCCGCGAGCGCACGAAGGTCCTCGTCCCCGAGAACCGCACCGGTCGGATTGCCCGGGGAGTTGATCATGATCGCCTTGGTACGCGGGCCGATTGCCGCTCGGACTTCTTCGGGGCGGTAGCGGAAGCCGTCCTCGGCACGAACGGGAACGAGCTTGGGAACCCCGCCGAGGAAGCTCACGTAGTTGGGATACGCCGGATAGCACGGGTCGGGCATGATGACCTCGTCACCCGGATCAAGCAGCGCGCCGAACAGCAGAAGCATCGCCGGCGAGGTGCCCTGGGTCACCACGATGTTCTCGGGGTCGACCTCGACGTCGTAGTGTTCGCGGTAGCGCGCGGTGAGGGCATACCGCAAGTCAGGAAGACCGAGTGACTGCGTGTAGTGGGTGCTGCCATCCTGCATGGCCGCCTCGGCCGCCCGCGTTATGACAGCCGGGGTGGCGAAGTCGGGGTCACCGATCTCCAGTCGCACTATGTCGCGTCCGGACGCCTCGAGCTCCTTTGCGCGAGCGACGAGGTCCATCACCACAAAGGGACGAATCGTTTGCGAGCGACGAGAGACCTGGCTCAAGCGTGGCCTGCTTCCATCTAGGGCGGCTGCGGATTCCATGCGCACGTACAGGTTCGGTCAAGCGACCCTATCGGACTGTGGACGAATTGCGCAACCTGCTCTCGAAGCTGCGGGGATCGTTGCTGTATCCAAGCGCGACGTCCTTTGCGACCTCACCGCGACGCACAAGGTCGGCAAGCTCCATGTCGAACATCACCATGCCATCCTTCTTGCCCGACTGCATCGCGGTGTCCATCTGATGGGTCTTGCCTTCTCTTACCAGGTTGCGCATCGCAGGATTCGCGATGAGCACCTCCATCACACACACCCGCCCGCCTACGACCAACGGCACCAGCCGCTGTGCCAGAACCGCCTGCAGCGACGCGGAGAGCTGCAGCCGGATCTGCGTCTGCTGGTCGGGTGGAAACACGTCGATGATTCGGTCGATCGCCTGCACCGCGCTGTTCGTGTGGAGCGTCGCGAACACCAGGTGCCCCGTTTCCGCTGCGCTCACCGCCGCGGCGATGGTCTCCAAGTCCCGCATCTCACCGATCAGGATGACGTCAGGATCCTCGCGCAGCGCGCTCCGCAAAGCGCGCGCAAACTCCGTGGTGTCCCTGCCCACCTCGCGCTGTTGCACGATGGAGCGGTGATGCGCATGCACGAACTCGATCGGGTCCTCGATGGTGATGATGTGCTCCGTGCGCTCATGATTGATCTGATCGATCATCGCGGCGAGGGTCGTCGTCTTCCCGCTCCCGGTCGGACCCGTCACCAGTATGAGTCCACGCTTGAGTCGAGAAAGCGAGAGGAGCACAGGAGGCAGACCCAGCTCCTCGAGCGTCGGCGGCGCATCGGGAATCCTGCGGATGGCGGCTGCGGGCTCACCTCGCTCCATGAAGGCATTGACGCGGTATCTGCCGAGCCCTCGTCTTCCGAACGAGAGATCCAGCTCCCACTCGGCGTCAAAGACCGACCGCTGCTTGACGGTCATGATCGAGTCGAGGAGCGCGGACAGCATCGCGGGCGACAACACCGGCGCGTTCGGCAGTGCGACGAGGGCCCCGTCGATCCGCGCCATCGGCGGGAGCCCGGGCGTCAAGTGAAGGTCGCTCGCGTTCCTGTCCACGACGAACTTCAGTAGTGCGTCGATGTGAACACTCGGAGCGTTCAACTCGACCTCAGGCTGCGTATCCGTTGCCCTGCGCCGACGCGGATCCCGAACACTCGGTCCAGTCATTGATGATCCCCCTCGCTCGTCGAATCCCCCATTGCCTGTGCGTACTCGACCGCGGTTCGCCCACGTGAAGGGCCGCACAGTCCAAGGGACCCCTCCCTCGTGCGCGGCATGCCGTCACTGTCTCACAAGCACTAGCGCGTCCAGAAGTAGTATACGGCTACGCTCAGCAACACGAAGGCCGCGAACAGCACGAGGCATCCCACGCCGAACGACCGCGCGAGTTCCGCATCGGGATTCCGCTGTCGCTCCGGTCCAGTCTGCGCGAACACTCGGTAGCCTCCTTGGGAACATTCTCCGCCGATGGTGCTTCATGCGGCTCGTCGCACTCCCTGAGTCTGGAGTACGCTTGCTACGGATGCCCCGGAGGGGCGCGCTCGTCAGGAGAAGATACCCATGCCGTCTATCAGCCGAAGCGAACGCTATCGCCGCATCGTCAGCGTACTTGTCGACGAAGGATTCGCAACGTTCTTGGACCAGCTCGGCATGAGGGCGTCGTGGATCGCTGCCCTTCGCGGTAGGCACCCTCACGGGCCGGACGCCTCCCTGAGTCCCGAACAGAGGATTCGTCGCACCATGGAACGTCTCGGCCCGACCTTCGCCAAGATAGGTCAGATGCTCTCGGTACGCCCTGATCTGATACCCCCGTCATATGCCGACGAACTCGCCAAGCTCCAGGACGAGATGGAGCCGTTCCCGTTTGAGCAGGTCAGGCTAGAGATCGAGTCGGCCTTCGGGGAGCCGCTGGAGTCGCTGTACCTCGAGTTCGACGAGGTGCCGTGCGCTGCGGCCAGCATCGGCCAGGTGCATATGGCCGTGCTCCCGGACGGCACGCCCGTGGCGGTCAAGATCCAGAGACCCGGAATTCGCGAGGTCATCGAGGCCGACCTCGACATACTCCGCACCCAGGCCCGGCGAGTGCAGGGCCGGACGGACCTGGGGCGACGCTACGACCTCATCGGCCTGGTGGATGAGTTCGCCCGGGTCATCCACGAAGAATGCGACTACGTCCACGAGGGTGAGAATGCAGAACACCTGGCCAACGCCTTCGAAGGCGACGAGACCGTGCACTTCCCCGCCATCTACTGGGATCGCACCGCAGGCACGGTGCTGACGCTTGAGCGCATCGACGGAACCGCGTTCAATCGACTCGAGACGCTCGACGCGCTCGGCATCGACCGCCGCGAAATCGCGCGACGTGGCATCACGTGCTACTACGAGCAGATCTTCATGCACGGCTTCTACCACGCAGACCCGCATCCGGGTAACCTGTTCGCGCTTGCTGACGGACGGGTGGCCTTCACCGACTTCGGCAGATGCGGGTACCTGAGCGAGACAGCACGCAACCAGGTCGCCGACCTTCTCGTGGCGATCATCGAGCAGGACAGCGCGACCGCGGTCGACGTGCTTCTGGAGGTGAGCGGCGGCGGCGCGGATGTGGACATCGCGGGCCTGCAGCGTGACGTCGCGGCGCTCATCGCCAAGTACTACGACCTCGAGCTGCAGGAGGTCGACTCGAAAGAGCTTGTCATCGAAGTGATGTCGCTCATCGGCAAGCGCGGGCTGACGATGTCGTCGGAATTCGCGCTCCTGCTGACCACGCTGGCAACACTCCAGGCACTCGGCTCAGCGGTCGACCCGGGCTTCCACTTCGTCAACTCGGTCAGACCCTTCGCCGAACGGCTGGTCAAGGAGCAGATGCGACCCGAGGCCGTTATCCGAGGGTTCGCATCCACGATGCGGCACTCGATGCGGGCGCTCAAGGGGCTGCCAGAGAGTATCTCGCGCGCCCTGCGGCGCGTTGGCGACGGAGACCTGCGGATGACGGTCCGCCCTGCCGGCCTGGACCCCGTGATGTCGCGACTCGAGCAGTCAGTCGACCGGCTCGCGTTCGCGCTCGTCGTCTCGGCGTTTGTGGTGGGCTTTGCGACGTTGCTCGCGCGATCGGAGATCGCGTGGTGGATGGTGCTGATCGCCGAGTTCGCGCTGGTGTGTGCCGCCGGGGTCGGCATCTGGTTCTTCCTCTCGATTCTGTACCGCGCCGTCAGGCAGCGAAAGAACGACTGACCCGCCGAAACGCCGGAACCGTCCACCTGCAACACAAAGCGGCCCTCCCCTTCTCAGGAGAGAGCCGCTGTTCATTCATGGTGTCCGAGGGGGGATTTGAACCCCCACGCCCTTGCGGGCACTAGGCCCTCAACCTAGCGCGTCTGCCGTTCCGCCACTCGGACATTTCGGCCGCCCCGAAGGACAGCGAGGGTGAGTATAGCAACACGTATGGAGAGGTGCTACCCCTTGTTCGTGATCGGGAACGGTGCGGCGAAATGGCACGCAGCGAAGTGTCCCGGCGCTATCTCGCGGAACTCCGGATCCTTGTCCTCGCACAGGGGCAGCTGCGCGATCGGGCAGCGCGTATGGAACCGGCAGCCGGTCGGAGGATCGATCGGGCTGGGCGGATCGCCCGCCAGAAGGATCCGCTCGCGAGACCGCTGAACGCGGGGGTCCGGTACGGGGACCGCCGACAGGAGAGACTCCGTGTAGGGATGGCACGGGGACTTGTAGAGCTCATTCCAGTCCGCGAGCTCGACGATCTTGCCGAGATACATCACGGCGATCTCATCGGAGATGTGCTGCACGACCGACAGGTCGTGTGCGATGAAGAGGTACGTGAGGTCGAACTCGTCCTGCAGCTTGTCGAGCAGGTTGAGCACCTGCGCCTGGATCGACACATCCAAGCGCCGAGACCGGCTCGTCGGCGACGATGAGCTTGGGCTTGAGAGCGAGCGCCCGCGCGATGCCGATACGCTGCCGCTGTCCGCCGGAGAACTCATGCGGATAGCGATTGATGTGCTCCGGGTTCAGACCGGTGATCGCGAGCAGCTCCTTGGCCTGAGCCATCTGCTCGCGAGCGGTGCCGAGCCTATGGATCTTGAGTGGTTCGGTGACGATCTCACCGATGGTCATCCGCGGGTTCAGGCTCGCGTAGGGGTCCTGGAAGATGATCTGCACGTTGCGACGGAAGTCCTTGAGGCTCTTCCCCTTCAGCGACAGCACGTCGATGCCATCGAACACCACCGAGCCGGAGGTGGGCTCGAGGAGCCGCATGATCGCACGGCCCGCTGTGGACTTGCCGGAGCCCGACTCGCCCACGATACCGAGCGTCTCGCCCTTCTTCACGCGGAAGCTGACACCGTCGACCGCGCGGACCTTCTTGCCGAGACGAGACGACAGGACGCCGTGCTGCACGGGGAAGTGCTTCACCAGGTCAGTGACCTCCAGGAGATAGTCGCTCACGAGGTCACCCCCTCGGGTGACTGAGCCCTCTCAGGCTCCGTCACCTCACACGATCCGCCCCGCGTGAAGTTGTCCTGTCCCGCAAAGTGGCATGCTGCGCCGTGAGTACCCTTGATGTCGAAGAACTGCGGCACATCGGTGAAGCAGATGTCCTTGGCAAACGGGCAACGTGGGTGGAACGCGCACCCGCTCGGCACGTTGATGAGACTGGGCGGCTGGCCCTTGATGGGGCACAGCGTCCCCTTCTCGTCGACCGCGTACTCGGGCAGCGAGTCGATGAGTCCCCATGTGTAGGGGTGCAACGGCTCGTAGAAGAGCTCGTCCACGGAGCCATATTCGACCGGCCGCCCCGCGTACATGACCATGATGTTGTCGGCCATGTCCGCGACGACACCGAGGTCGTGGGTGATGAGAATGATCGCCGAGCCAATGCGCTTCTGTAGTTCTTCCATGAGCTCGAGGATCTGCGCCTGGATCGTCACGTCCAGCGCCGTCGTGGGTTCGTCGGCGATGAGCACGTCGGGGTCGTTGGCAAGCGCCATCGCTATCATGACGCGCTGACGCATACCACCGGACAGCTGGTGCGGGTAGTCGCGTATGCGGCTCTTCGGGTGCGGGATGCCGACCAGTTCGAGGAGCTCGATGGCGCGCACCTGAGCATCGGCCTTCGACATGCCTTTGTGGAGGATGAGCGGCTCGGCGATCTGCCGACCGATGCGGTACACGGGGTTCAGCGAGGTCATCGGATCCTGGAAGACCATCGCGATGCGATTGCCACGGATGTTGCGCATGTCTTCGTCGCTCATGGTGATCAGCGACTCACCTCTGAAGCGCACGTCACCTCCGACAACCTTGCCCGGAGGTTCGGGGATCAGTCGCATGATCGTGAGCGCCGTGACGGACTTTCCGGAGCCGGACTCGCCGACCACCCCGAGCGTCTCGCCCGAGTTCAGCGTGTAGGACACTCCGTCCACGGCCTTGACGACACCGTCGCGCGTGTAGAAGTACATCTTCAGGTCATCGACTACCAACAGGTCATCGGCCATGGCTACTCATTCACTTTCACGTCGAGTGCGTCCCTCAGGCCGTCGCCGAGCAGTACGAACGCGAGTACTGTCGAGATGATGGCGACGCCAGGCCAGATGAAGAGCGCCGGGTGCGTCACAACGTACCCCTGGGCCTCGTTCAGCATGCGCCCCCAAGACGGCGTCGGGGGTTGTATCCCCACGCCGAGGAAGGACAGCGCCGCTTCGGTCAGGATCACGCCACCGAGCGACATCGTCGCGTAGACGATGATCGGCGCGAGCGCGTTGGGCAGGATGTGCTTGAGCATGATGCGTGCGTCACTCGCGCCCATCGCACGCGCGGCCTCGATGTAGTCGTTCTGTTTGACCGAGAGTATCGAGGATCTGAACACGCGGGCGATAGTTGTCCAGCCCAGTATCCCGATGGCAACCAGCACCGGTCCCAAACCCATGCCCATCAGCGAGATCAACAGGATTGCGAGCAGGATGTAGGGAAACGCGAGGAAGACATCGGTGAGTCGCATGACGACGCTATCGGTGACTCCGCCGTAGTACCCGGACAGAGCGCCGAAGAACAGACCGACCACCACGGAGATGAACGTCGCGATGATGCCCACGGTGAGGGAGATGCGGGCGCCGTACACCAGCCGCGAGAACATGTCTCGGCCGAAGTCATCGGTCCCCATGGGATGGGAGAGAGACGGCGGAAGGAACCGCGTCTTCATGACCGTCGTCGTGTCGACGAACAGCGGGTCTCCGAAGAGCCTCGTCGCCCACAGGGGCGCCGTCACCGCAAGGAGCGTGACAACGGCGAGATAGATCAGGGCCGCGACTGCGAGCTTGTTTCGTGACAGCCGATACCAGGCGTCGCTCCAAAGCGTGCGGGAACCCTCGCCGGAGGTGGTCGATACCTCGCCCAGTGGCATGCCGCCGGTCTCAAGGTGGTGCTGGATCCCGGGCTCGCCCTGTCCATCCTCGGCGGCGCCGATCATGGCCTTTTCATCAATTGGCACCGCTCACCCCTCCTGAGAACTTCCGTAGCGGATACGTGGGTCGAGGAATGCGTAGCTGATATCGACGATCAAGTTGATCAACAGGAAGATGAACGTGACGATGATGGTCGCACCGATGACCACCGGCCAGTCACGCTTGTTGATGGCAAGGTAGATGGTGTAGCCGATGCCGGGCCAGTTGAAGACCGTCTCCGTGAGAATCGCTCCGGACATCATCGCGCCGAGGTCCAAAGCGATGAACGTGACGACCGGGATCAGGGCGTTCTTCATCGAGTGCCGCCACAGCACCGCGCGGTCCGACAGACCCTTCGCGTGCGCAGTCCGGATGAAGTCACTCCCGCTCACCTCGAGCAACTGGCTGCGCTGGATCCGCGCCGCGTAGGCGGTGGACACCGATGCGAGCGTGATCGCCGGCAGAATGAGGTACACCCACGAAGGGAATGGGGCACCGGGACCCCCGGCGCCCGACATGGGGAGGTAGAACGCCCCGTTGGTCCACTGCTTGAGCCAGATTCCGAAGAACATCTGAAGCAGCATGCCCAGCCAGAACACCGGAAGTGAGACCAGCAGCGAGGTCGACAGCGTGACCGTCACATCCCAGAAGGAGTACTGCTTCACCGCCGAGATGATGCCGGCGCCGATGCCGATGACGATCTCGATGCCGATAGCGGCAAGTGCGAGCTTGACGGTGTAGGGGTACTTCTCGGCGAAGATCGACGAGACCGAGCGACCGGTCGTGATCGAAGTACCGAAGTCACCATGCAGGATGTCGCTGAGGTACTTCAAGTACTGCTGCCACAGCGGCAAGTCCAGACCATAGGCCTGCCGCATCTGAGCCAGAATCACCGGGCTCTGCACCCTTTGGCCCGACATCATCGCGACCGGGTCACCGGGAATGACCCTGGTCAGGATGAAGAGCAGGAGTGTTACGCCCAAGAACACCGGGATGAACTGCAGCACCCGTCGGGCGATGTATTGGAGCATGAGAGGGCCTCGCTACTTCTCTTCAGGCGTTCACGGAGGGGCGACAGGGCATCATACGCAGTGCCCCGCCACCCCTCCCGTGGACGCCATGATGGCGCTTTGTGCTACTTGGTGGCGGCTCCGCCGCCGGTGATCCAGGCGTCTACGAAGTTCGCAAGCCCCTGGTTGTCGTACACGAAGTCGTTCAGGCGGTTCGAGCCGACGCGGCGATGCGCATAGTACACGATCGGCACGGTCGGGTTCGTCTTGGCGATGGTCGCCTGGATCTCCTCGTACATCTTCACGCGAGCAGCATCGTCGACGGTCGCACGAGCCTTCGCGATCTGAGCGTCAACCTCAGGGTTCGCGTAGTGCGAGTGGTTGTCGCTCGACTTGCTGTCGAAGAAGGGATACGTGAAGTTGTCAGCGATCGGGTAGTCGGCGATCCAGCCGTCGCGACCGATGTCGTACTTGGTCGTGCGCAGCAGGTCCCAGTGCTGAGCGCCCTCGAGCGTCTCGGACTTGGTGTTGATGCCGATGACCTTGAGGTCGGAGGCGACGAGCTCGACAACCTTGTCGTGCCCAGCGCCAACGTTGTAGTTGATGGTCAGCGTCGGCAGACCCTTGCCCTCCGGGAAGCCAGCATCGACGAGCGCCTGCTTGGCGGCGGCGACGTCATACTTGGAATCCGGCCACTGGTTCTCGACGTAGCCGGGGAGACCCGGGGGAACCATGCCGGTGGCTACGACGCGGGTGCCCTCGTAGACCGTCGAGTTGATGGCCTCGCGGTTGATGGCCAGTGAGATGGCCTTGCGCACGTTGGCGTTGTCCAGCGGCGCCTTCACGTTGTTAAGCGTGAAGAAGTAGATCGCCGTCTCGGCTCCGAGCAGAACGCCCTTGCCCGGCTGGACGGTGTAGCCGTCCTCGGAGACGCCGTACGACGTCTTGGCGGCCTCGATCTGGCCGTCGGGGATCTGAGTGAAGTCGAGGTTACCGGCCTGGAACTCGCGATACGCGGTCTCCAGGTCCTTGAAGATCATGAAGTCGACGCCATCGATGTTCGGCTTCTTGCCGTAGTAGTCGCCGTTGGCGACCACCTTGATGTACTGGTCGCGCTTCCACGGCTCGGACATCTTGAACGGGCCGTTGCCGACCGGCATGTCTGCGAACGGCACCTTGGCGCCGTTGTAGTCAACGCCACCCTCGACAAGCGCCTTGGGTACCGGCGCGAGTGCGGGGTGCGCCATAACGTAGGGCCAGTCAGCAAAAGCGCTGCTCAGCGTGATCTCGAGCGTGGTGTCGTCGATGGCCTTGACGCCCGCCATCGGCGTGCCGCTCGCCTGTGCCTCGTCGAAGCCGACAACCGGCCCGAGGTGGTAGGCGATCTGGGCCGGATCCTTGGCGTTGGTGAACGCGCTGGTAGCGATCCGGTTCCATGCGTAGACGAAATCGGCCGCGGTTACCGGCGAACCGTCCGCGAACTTCGCATCCGGGACAAGCTTGAACGTCCACACGGTAGCGGCATCGTTGGATGACCACTCAGTCGCGGCGGCAGGCAGAACGTCGCCGGTCTTCGGGTCGATAACGGTCAGGCTGTCAAACAGCGCCTGGGTGACCTGCGTGCCCTCGGACTCCTGAGCGTTGTACGGGTCGATGGCAGTGATGTCACCGAGCTCGAAGCTGATCTTTCCACCCTTGGCCACTTCGGTGGTCGGTGCTGTCGTTGCCTGCTTCGGGGCGCACCCGCTTGAAGCCGCAACTGCCGCGATGAGTACCGTGGCCAACACGATTGAGAACGACCTGCGCAGAGTACTGTGCAACTGTTGCCTCCTTTCGCCGGGAACCGGCGTTCTTCTCGGGAACCCGTCCTGCGCGCATCACGCAAACGACGGCACCCACCAACAGGTCATGCGCCATGAAGGCCCATCACGCGACCAAGACGCTGGTAAGAGTGTCGCGCTTCGCTCGCGTCAGCGCAAGGAGAGAGTCTGCCCACGTCGCAACAAGCTTCGAGCACCTCGAAGGTGGCGATTCAAGCAGGTGATGAGTCGAACGGTCCCCGCTAGATCCCGTGCGGGTAGACCACCATGAGTACGAGCAGGCTCACGCCGAAGGCGATGGCAAAGCCGACGGTGATCCGGTCGAGGTTCTTCTCGATGATGCTGGTACCCGCCGATGAAGGAGACATCGCGCCACCGAGCATCTCTGACAGACCGGAGCCCTTCCCGGAGTGCAGGAGCACGAAGATGATGAGACCGACGGACGAGATCGCCCAGACGATGAGGCTGATGACGAGTAGTGCGTTGTTCACGAAGAACTCCTCGGTACGTATTCGGCATTCAGGGTCGCACGCCCCCATGGGGTGACTGTGCGGCGAATCAGTATAGCAGGAGGCTGTGACCCGTCCAATCCGGTGGTGCCGCGATTCCGATGAGATCGAGCAACGTCGGGGCCACGTCGGCGAGTCTCCCGCCAGAGGCAAGTCCGCTCACTCCGTCTGCGATCACCACGAGGGGCACGGGGTCGAGCGTGTGCGCGGTGAAGGGCGTCGATCCGTCTGAGTCGACCATGGCCTCCGCGTTGCCGTGGTCCGCGGTGATAAGTACCACCCCACCCCGTCTCTGGATCGCCGAGACGACCGCGCCCACTCCGGCATCCACCGCTTCGACCGCCGCAACGGCAGCCGCGAACTCGCCGGTGTGTCCGACCATGTCGCAATTGGCGAAGTTCACGATGTAGACGTCCGCGGCGTCCTCGTCTATGGCCTCGACGAGCCGGCGCGTGACCTCCGGCGCGCTCATTGCGGGCTGGTGATCGTAGGTGGCAACGTGGGGACTCGGCACGAGTATGCGTGTCTCTCCGCGCTTGGGGTCCTCAGCGCCGCCATTGAAGAAGAAGGTGACATGCGCGTACTTCTCGGTCTCGGCGATGTGGAGCTGTGTGAGGTCGTTCTCGGCGAGGACGTCCGCCAGTACGTGCTCCGGGAACTCCTTGGGGAAGGCCACCGGAGCGGGAATCGTAGGGTCGTACTGGGTGAGACAGACGAAACGCACGCGAGGGAACACGGGGCGTTCGAACCCCTCGAACGTGGGGTCAGTGAATGCGCGTGTGATCTCACGTGCGCGGTCCGGCCTGAAGTTGAAGAACACGACAGCGTCGCCATCGGTGATCCGGACCGGAGCGACCACCGCAGGAACCACGAACTCGTCGTTCACGCCTGCCTCGTAGGAAGCTCGAATCACTGAGGACGCGTCGTCTGCGGGGACGCCCTCGCCGAGCACCATCGCCTGCCAGGCCTTCTCCACCCGGTCCCACCGATTGTCGCGGTCCATGGCGTAGTAGCGGCCCATGACCGTCGCGATCCGTCCGGTTCCGAGTTGGCCGATGAACCGCTCCGCGTCCTCGACGAATCCCAGGCCGCTGCAGGGTGGAACATCGCGGCCGTCAAGGAACGCGTGTACGTACACGCGTTCCGCGCCTCGGGCGCGGGCCATCTCCAGCAGTGCGTACAGGTGCTCTCGGCTACTGTGCACGCCGCCGTCCGAGAGCAGACCCATGAAGTGCACCGCCCGGCCATCGCGCACCGCCGCGTCAATCGCCTCGGCGAGAACGGGGTTGGCGAAGATCGAACGGTCGCTCACGGCCAGATTGATGCGCGTGAGCTCCTGATAGACCACTCGCCCGGCCCCGATGTTGAGATGACCGACCTCGGAGTTGCCCATCTGTCCCTCGGGCAGTCCCACCGCGAGACCTGAGGCCTGCAGGGTCGTTGATGGCCACCGGCCGAAGATGGCATCGAGGTGAGGCGTCTCGGCGACCGCGATGGCGTTGGCATCCGAGGCAGGCGCCACCCCGAAGCCGTCCATGACGACCAGGAGCGCCGGAAGGTTCTTGGTCACTCGGCGAAGTCCGCGGCCGTGCGCACCATCGAGACGAACGACGCAGCCGTGAGGGACGCTCCGCCGACGAGCGCGCCATCGATGTCCGGCTCGGGCATGAACAGCGCAAGGTTCTCGGGCTTCGCGGATCCGCCGTAGAGTATGCGGACCCGGATCGCGGCCGGCTGCCCGAACAGTGCGCCGACGGTCGCGCGAATCGAGCGCGTGACGTCGTTGGCGGCTTCGGGTGTCGGCGTGAGCCCGGTGCCGATCGCCCAGATGGGTTCGTAGGCGATGACGAGCTCACCGGCCTCCTCGGCGCTGACGCCCGCCAGTCCGGCTCGCACCTGCTCGCGGACGAAGTTCTCGGTCCGGCCCGCCTCGCGGACCTCCAGCGACTCGCCGCAGCACATGATGGGCGTGACGCCACCGGCGATAAGCGCCTTGACCTTGAGGTTCACCGTCTCGTCGGTTTCGCCGAACATCTCTCGCCGCTCAGAATGTCCGACGATGCAGTAGCCGCACCCGACGTCGACGATCATCCTCACGGACACTTCGCCGGTGAACGCACCCTCCAGCTCCCAGTGAACGTTTTGCGCCGAGAGTTTCAATCCGGACTTGTCGAAGTCGAGAACCGACGAAACCGACCGCAGGTCGACCGATGGCGGACACACCACGGCGTCAACCTTGCTGGCAAGTCCACGCTCCGCGCCGAGAAGATCGTCGATGGACTGCGCCAGAACCGCCGCCTCGCCCGGCGTCTTGTACATCTTCCAGTTGCCCGCGATCATCGGCTTTCGGCTCATGTCCGGTCTCCCATCCTGCCGCAGCGGCGGCGTCGTTTCACGTGGTCAGGCAAGTAGGCTACTCGTCGAGAAGCGCGTCGACCCCCGGAAGCGTAGTGCCTTCCAGAAGCTTCATGCTCGCGCCACCCCCGGTCGAGACGAACGTCACGCGGTCCTCAAGCTTGAACTTCTTGAGCGCAGCGACCGAGTCGCCGCCTCCGACGACTGACACCGCGCGGTTGTTGCGAGAGATCGCCTCGGCAACCACCCGGGTTCCGTTCTCGAACGGCTTCATCTCGAAGACCCCCATGGGACCGTTCCAGAAGATGGTCTTCGCACGTGAGATCTCATGCTTGAAGGACTCCTCGGAAGCCGGGCCTATGTCGAGCCCCATCATGGTCGAGGGTATCTCCTCACGGCCGACTATCTTCGTCTCGGCGTCCTCGGCGAATGCATCTGCGGCCACGAAGTCAACCGGCAGCACGAGGTCGCAGCCCTTGGCTTTGGCCTTCTGCAGCATCGCCTTCGCAGGTTCGACCCAGTCGGCCTCGACGATCGATGTTCCGACTTCCGTTCCCTGCGCGACGAGGAACGTGAACGCCATTCCCCCGCCGATGAGCAGCACGTCGACGCAGTCGATCAGACGGTCGATGACGCCGAACTTGTCGCTGACCTTGCTACCGCCGAGGATAGCGATGAACGGACGCGCGGGATCGGCGAGCATGTCGGTGAGCGTCTCGACTTCGCGCGCCAGGAGCAGACCCGCGTACGCCGGGAGGAAGTGTGTGATTCCTTCGGTCGATGCGTGTGCCCGGTGGGCCGCACCGAATGCGTCGTCTACGTAGATGTCGGCGAGTGAAGCGAGCTGCTTGGCGAACTCCGGGTCGTTCGCCTTCTCGCCGGGGTTGAAGCGGAGGTTCTCCAACATGAGCACCTCGCCGTCGATCAGGCGCTCCACCGATTCGGTCGTCTCCTGCCCGACGGTCTCGGGGGCGAAGTAGACGTTCCTGCCGAGCAGCCGCTGAAGCGTTCGACGTACGGGCTTCAGCGTGTACTTCAGGTCCGGCACGCCATTGGGCCTGCCAAGGTGACTCGCGATGATCACTCTCGCGCCCTGATCGACGAGGTAGCGAAGGGTAGGCATGGCTGCGCGCACGCGCGTGTCGTCCACGACGGACTCGCCGTCGATCGGCACGTTGAAATCGACGCGTACCAACACCCGTTTGCCACGGACGTCGATGTCTTTGATCGTCTTCTTCGAGAACATGGTGCCTCCGGCTTCAGAGCCTGAACGGGGCCCCGTACCTCCGGGGCCCCGCGAGTCGGTTGGCTTGCCCCGCTACGCCATCATCAGCTTCGCGAGGTCCTTCACTCGGTTGGAGTAGCCCCACTCGTTGTCATACCAGGAGACGCACTTCACGAACGTGCCCTCCCCGCCCATCACCATGGTCTGGAGCGAGTCGTAGACCGAGGACGCCGGATTGCCCACGACGTCGACGGAGACGATCGGGTCCTCGCAGTACTCGAGGTACCCCTTCATCGGGCCTTCGGCGGCGGCTTTCATCGCCGCATTGATCGCGTCTTTGGTCGCAGGGCGGCTGAGCTGTGCGACCAAGTCGACGACCGAGCCATCCGGAGTAGGAACGCGCATCGACATGCCGTCGAGCTTGCCCTTGAGGTCCGGCAGCACCAGGCCGATCGCCTTTGCGGCGCCGGTCGAAGTCGGGATGATCGACATCGCTGCGGCGCGAGCGCGTCGCAGATCCTTGTGCGGCGAATCCAAGATGATCTGGTCATTGGTGTAGCTGTGGATCGTGTTCATGAAGCCGGACTCGAGTCCGAAGGTGTCACGAAGCACCTTTGCGAACGGTGCGAGGCAGTTCGTGGTGCACGAAGCGTTTGAGACGATGAAGTGCTTCGCCGGGTCGTACAGATCGTCGTTGACGCCCATGACGATCGTGATGTCCTCGTTGGAGGCAGGAGACGAGATGATCACGCGCTTGGCGCCGGCGTCGATATGGGCGTGCGCCTTGGTGGCGTCGGTGAAGAAGCCAGTCGACTCGACGACCAGGTCGACACCCAGCTCCGCCCACGGCAGATCGGCGGGATTGCGCTCTGAGAGAACCTTGACCGTCCGAGTGGTGCCGATGGTCTGACCACCGTGCTCCAGCGCGTTGACGACGAACCCGTCCTCGACGACCTCGATCTTGCGGCCGAACTTGCCGTGCACCGAGTCGTACTTGAGCAGGTGCGCGAGGGTCTTGGCGTCGGTGAGGTCGTTGACCGCCACGACTTCGACCGCCGGGTCGCTTTCCATCGCACGGAACACCAGACGACCGATGCGCCCGAAACCGTTGATGCCGACTCTGATAGTCAAGCTCGATCCCTCCTCGAGTAGCGGCCGCTCTTGTCGCGGCCTCTTGCATGGCACGACACACGCGCGAGTAGACGCGCGGGCATTCCCACTTACGGTGTTGGCGGCTTCCCCTCAGCGAGCATTTCCTCGGCGAGTTCCTCGATGCGCCGGACCCTATGATACACAGCCGACTTGGTCAGCGGCGGGTCGGCCAGCTCGCCGAGTTCGCGCAGCGACACCTCCGGGTTCGCGAGGCGGAGCTCGGCGAGTTCCCTCAGCGCCGGCGGCAGATTCTCGAGGCCCTGGGTCGCAGCGAGCGCGTTGATCGCATCGATCTGGCTCAGCGCAGCATCCGACGCCTTCTGCTGATTCGCGATCTCGGCGTTGACCAGGCGGTTCACGTCGTTGCGGAGTGACTTGACGATGCGCACGTCTTCGGTACGCAACAGAGCGCGGTGAGCACCGACGAGCGCGAGGAACGTCACGATCGGCTCGGCACCTTTCAGGTAGACCGCGTAGGTTCCCCGCCGCTTCGCGAGCCGCGCCTCGATATCGAACCGCGCCATCAGGCCGACAAGGTCCTCCGCGAGCTGTTCCGTCTCGGCGGTGAGCTCGAAGTGGAAGTCGCCGTGCGGGTCGGCCACGAATCCGCCGCCGAGAAACGCTCCGCGCAGGTAGGCGATCGCGCAGTGGTCCTTCTTGACCAGCTCCGGGTAGATCCCGAGCGAAAAGCCCTGCTCGCCGAGTATGCCCAGCTCGGCGAGGGCCGCTGGAAGCTTGGGCTGCGATGGCACGGTGATGAGGTAGTTGTTGGTCTTGTGCAGGACGCTGCGTCGGACGGTGAGTTCGGTCTTGAGCGCGTAGACGCCGTGCAGCAGCTTGATCACGGCGCGCGCGACTGGAGCCGTTTCTGTCGCGATCTCCAGCCGGTAGCGCCCCGGACCGGAGATGTGCAGCGTTCCCTCGATCCGCACGAGCGCTGCGAGCTCGGCCTTCAGACAGCAGGCGCGCTTGGGCTCGATGCGGGAGAGTTCGTCTTTCACCTCGGCGGTGAACGACACTACGCGACCACTCCTTCGAGCGTGCGCAAGAGCGCCGCACGCGAATGACGGACCGGATCAGTGGGGTCGGCGAGTGCAGCGGCCACGACGCGCGGCCCAAGCGCCTCGATCCGGGCGATGACCGCCTCGTCCACGAAGACCGGTTCGACCCCGGCGATATCATCGCACACGACGGTGCCGGCGGCGCAGGGATCGTGGACGAACACCACGTCCAGCACGCCGGACAGCCCGTGGTCCATCAGTGCCGACACGTGGTCCGCGGCGTCAAGACCGCCCGTCTCGCCACGCATGTTGGCGACGTTGCACACGTAGATGCGCTGTGCCGACGAACCCCGGACTGCGTCTGCGATGCCGGCCACCAGGAAGTTGGGGATCAGGCTCGTGTACAGGGAGCCCGGGCCGATCACGATGACGTCGGCGCCCCTGATCGCCTCGATGGCAGGCTCGTACGCGGGCGGCTCGGCGGGTTCGAGGTGCACGCATTCGAGCGGTTCCGGACTCACGGACAACGTCGCCTGCCCCGAAAGCGACGCACCAGCTCGGTCGACACCATGCAACTCGACGTCGGCGAGTGTCGAGGGATACACGTGGCCGCGTGCGCCGAGGTAGTCCTCGGCGTGTGCGATGGCGGCGGGGAACGAGTCGGTGAGGTCGGCGAGCGCGGCGAGGATCAGGTTCCCCAGCGCGTGCCCCGCCAGGCCCTCCCCGTGCGGGAAGCGGTACTGGAACATGCGGGCCGCCAGACCGTCCTCGTCTGCGGACATCGCGACCAGGCAGTTGCGGATGTCGCCGGGGGGCAGCATGCCGAGTTGGCGGCGTAGCAGGCCGGACGAGCCACCGTCATCCGCCATGGTGACCACAGCGCTTGTTTCGAAGCCGAGAGCGAGCAGGCAGTTGATGACGGCCGGCAACCCGGTGCCGCCGCCGATGGCGACCGCACGGCGTCCCGCGCCGACGTTCACCGCACCTCCCGATCCCGACCGATGTCCCGGTGCCCGACGACCGCGCGGTAGCCAAGACCTCGAAGGAAGTTCCCGGTCACCTCGGCAAGCGCGACCGAACGGTGCATCCCGCCTGTGCAACCCAGCGCGATGGACAGATGATGCTTGCCCTCCATGACGTATCCGGGAACGACGTCCTCGAGCAATGGTAGCCAGCGGTTCAGGAAAGCCGCTGTCTCCGGCTTGCCGAGGACGAAATCGCGCACCGGCGCGTCCATGCCGGTGAGATGCCGCAGCGCCGGGTCGTAGTGGGGATTGGGCAGGAACCGGACGTCCATCACGATGTCTGCGTCGGCCGGCGCGCCGTACTTGAAGCCGAAGGACGAGACCGTTATCGCCAGAGTGGATGCCACAGAATCGGCGAAGAACCGGTTGCGGATGGCCTGGCGGAGCTCCTGGGGGCGCAGGTCGCTCGTATCGATGACGATATCGGCTCGTGCCCGAATCTCGCCGAGCTCCTCGCGTTCCGCCCGAATGCCTTCGAGAATGGACTCACCCTCTTCGCACATGGGGTGCCGTCGTCTGGTCTCCTTGAAGCGCCTCAGCAACGTCTCGTCGTCGGCCTCGAGGAACAACACCCTGGAATCGGTGCCACGGTCCTCGAGAAGCTTGAGCTCACCGGCAAGCTCGTCGAAGAACTCGCGGCCGCGGACGTCGCTGACGACAGCAAGGCGCCGCGCTCGACTGCCGGGGAGCTCGGCAAGGTCGACCAGCTGAGGTATGAACGTCGGCGGGATGTTGTCGATGCAGAAGTAGCCGAGGTCCTCGAACGTGTGGATCGCTTCGCTGCGACCCGCACCCGACATGCCCGTGATGACGACGAGTTCCGGGCGCTCCTCGGCAAGTGTGTCCCGATTCGAGACGTCGTCGATCATCGAATCCCCCTCGTCGCTGTCGTGCGGTGGCGACAAGTATAGCGGCTCGGCTGCGCACGCGGGACCGTGGGGTACGTTCAGCGCGGGTGTCCAAGACCGGGAGACCCTAGTTGCGCACCTTCGTCGTGATGGGCGTGCTGTGCCGCGCGAGTTCTGAAAGCGTGACGAGCTCGAAACCCTGTCGCTTCAGCTCGGCACAGATCCTGGGGAGGGCCTTCATGCTCTCCGGTTTGGTCACGTGAAGTAGAACGACGTCGCCCGACTTGATGCCCTCGGTGCACTGGCGGTAGATGTAGTCGGGTGTGCGGGGTCCGCCATGGCTGTCGTTGGAGTCCACAGTCCAGTTGATGACCAGGTGACCCGTGTCGTTCGCGGCCCTGATGCCCGTGGCATCGATGTTCCCACCCATCGGACGAAGCCAGAGCGTGTTGTGCCCTATGAGCGGCTCGACCAGCTTGTCAGGCCCTGTCGCCTGTGCAACATCGAATGCGTAGGGACGGCGCCACATGGCGGAGATGTCGTCGATAGCGTGCGTCATCGTGTGGTTCGCGACCTCCGAACCGGCCTCTTCGACCAGCACGGCGTGCTTGGCCGGCCCTTGCGCTTCAGGAGCGTGCCTGAGAAGAAGAACGTTCCGCGAGCGCCATTCTCGGCGAGGATCTTGAGCACGTTCGACGTCTGATAGTTCGGCCCGTCATCGAACGTGAGCGCCACCGCCTTGTAGCCGGCTCGGGCTTGAAGCCGAGCGTGAGCTTGCCTCGATACCGCTCCTGCCACGTCGAGTCAGCTGCGGCCGCGTCATCTGGGGTGGTCGGCTGCGGACGGGCTGCCACCGGAGGCGCGGGCGTCTTGGCCGATGCCGACGCGGACTCCGTCGCGACCCGTGCCGCGCTTGTGCGCGGTTCGATCGGCGCAGGTCCTTGCGTCGCGTCCGCGCGCCCACGAGATCCCCACGGGCACCGCCACGGCAAGCGCGACCACGAGCACGGTCACGACGACGAAGGGTGCGACCGAGGACCTGCGGCGGCCCCGGCGATACGAGATCTGCCCGGGCTCCGGCGCGATACAGCGCCGCTCCGCTCGCCCAGGGACGTCCGTGCGGCGGGGGCGACTACTCTGGTTGCGCGGCTTGTGCTCCATCATCCTCCTGCAGACAACTATACCGTGCGCCAGCGAATCGCCCGCCAACGCCGGTGTCGCGCGCTAGTCGGACACCGACTCCGGCTCCGGCGGCGTCGGTGCCTCGGCGTGAGACTTCAACTCCGAGGCGATCTTCTCGGCGGTCTCACGCGGGATCCCGGGAATCTCAGCGATCTCGTCGGCCGATGCTGCCCGCAGTCGCTTGAGCGACCCGAAAGCCTTCAGCAACGCCTTCTTGCGCTTGGGGCCGACACCCTCGATCTCGTCCAGCGCGCTGGCCGTCATGGCCTTGCCGCGCAGTTCCCTGTGGTAGGTGATGGCGAACCGATGAGCTTCGTCGCGCACGCGTTTGACGAGGTAGAGCGATGGCGCGCCCGCCGGGAGCACCACAGGTTCGGCGCTCCATCCGACGAACAGCTCCTCCTCCCGCTTCGCGAGTCCTACCAGGGGGATATCCGCGACGCCCAGCTCCGCAAGCACGGCCTGGGCTGCCGAGAGCTGGGGCTTGCCTCCGTCCACGATCACCAGGTCGGGGCGCTTGCCGAACCGACCGTCGGCAAGGCGCTCGGGAGCAAACCGTCGACGCAGGACCTCGCTCATCATCGCCACGTCGTTGGCTTCACCGGAGTCGAGCCTCACCTTGAAGCGGCGATAGCTCTTGGTGTCTGCGCGGCCGTTGGTGAAGACGACCATCGAGCCCACGGACTGCTTGCCGTGCAGCGTCGAGATGTCATAGCACTCGATGCGCAACGGCGGAGCAGGGAGCGCAAGGGCGCTCTCCAGCTGCAGGAGGGCGGCGTTGAGCCGCTCCTCGTCGTAGCGCGTCCGCACCTTGAAGCGCATCAGGGTATGGCGGGCGTTGTCCTCGGCGAGAGTGAGCAGGCCGCGTCGCTCGGCACGCTGTGGAACCGTGAGTCGCACGCGCGCGGAGCGTTCGGGACGCAGCGAGGTCAGCCACTCTTCGATCGTCTCGGCGTCCTCCGGCAGCGCTGGCAGCACGATCTCACGCGGGATCTGCGGGCCGTCGGCGTAGTAGCGGAGCAGGAACCCGTCGACGAGCTCGGGCAGCGAGACGTCGAGGCCCTTGTCGAGCACGAACTCGTTGCCGTAGAGGACGCGACCCTCGCGCACGACGAACAGGTGCACGCCGGCGACGGTCTCCTCGCGGAAGAATCCGACGACATCCATGTCGAGCGGACGTGCCGAGACGACCTTCTGACGGCCGCGTATCGCCTCGACCGCTTCAAGCCGGTTGCGGTAGCGCGCAGCGCTCTCGAAGTCGAGGTCCGCGGCCGCTTCGCGCATGCGCGCGGAGAGCTCGACTTCGAGGTCGTCGTGCTTGCCGGCGAGGAATCCCTCGATGCGGCGGACGTTCTCGGCGTACTCCTCACGTGGTGCACGCGTTGATGCACGGCCCCGGGCCGAGGCCGACGTGCGAGTCGAAGCAGGCGCGACCGCGCCCGACGCCGTCATGGTCGTTGACCCACTTCCACTCGTTACACGTGGCCCGGCAGATCGGAACGATTCGGCGCACCGTGTCAACCGTGTCGCGTGCGGCACGCGAGTCGGTGTAGGGACCGAAGTAGCGGGTGCCGGCCTTGTGCTTCTCTCGCGTGAACTTGATGGCCGGAAACGGGTCGCTGAGGGTGAGCGCGATGAAGGGATACGACTTGTCGTCACGGTAGTCGACGTTGTACGGCGGCTTGAACTGGCGGATCAGGTTCTTCTCCAGCACGAGCGACTCGACCTCGGTGGCGGTCACCACGTAGTCGAAGCTCGCCACCTGCTCCATCATCAGGGGGATCTTCTCGCGCTCGTCCTGGCCGCTCGTGTACTGGCGCATGCGCTTGCGAAGCGACTTCGCCTTGCCGACATAGAGCACCGAGCCGCTGTCCGACTTCCACAGGTAGACGCCGGGCGCGTCGGGAACCGACGACACCTGCTCGGCGATCGATGGGTTCTCGGGACGCATGGCGTCAGCCACTCGCCTTCTTCGTGCGTGCCTTGCGCGCTGGCGGCGACGCCGCGGGGCGCGTGTCGCCCATGCCATGTCCGGCACCCAGCTCCGGCTCCGCACTCGCCCCTCGGCCCTCGAGCACCGGCGCGAGGAAGCGGCCGGTGTGGCTGGCGCCACACTCGGCGACCTCCTCCGGAGTTCCGGACACGACGATCTCGCCGCCCCGGTCGCCGCCTTCGGGTCCGAGGTCGATGATGCGATCGGCCGACTTGATGATGTCGAGGTTGTGCTCGATGACCAGCACCGTGTTGCCGGCGTCGACGAGCCGCTGCAAGACGATGAGCAGCTGTCGGACGTCGTCGAAGTGAAGGCCGGTCGTGGGCTCGTCAAGGATGTAGAAGGTCCTGCCGGTGCTTCGCCGCTGGAGTTCGCTCGCAAGCTTCACCCGCTGCGCCTCGCCTCCGGACAGCGTCGTCGCCGGTTGGCCGAGGTGAACGTAGCCGAGACCGACGTCGTAGAGCGTCTGCAGCTTGCGCCTGATCGGCGGGATGTTCTCGAAGAAGTGCAGCGCTTCCTCAAGCGTCATGTCGAGCAGCTCGGCGACGTTCTTGCCCTTGTAGGTCACCTGGAGCGTCTCGCGGTTGTAGCGGGCGCCCTTGCAGACGTCGCAGGCGACGTAGACGTCGGGCAGGAAATGCATCTCGATCTTGATCTGGCCGTCGCCCTTGCACGCCTCGCAGCGGCCCCCGGCCACGTTGAAGCTGAACCGACCCGGGCTGTAGCCCCGAGCCTTCGCTTCCGGAGTCGACGCGAACAGGTTGCGCACGTCGTCCCAGACGCCCGTGTACGTCGCGGGGTTGGATCGTGGCGTGCGGCCGATCGGCGACTGGTCGATGTCGATGACCTTGTCGATGCTGCCGAGGCCCGTGATGCGCTCGTAGGCGCCCGTGCGACGACGAGCGCGCTGCAGCTTGTTGGCGAGCGCCGGCGCGAGCGTGTCGGTGATGAGCGATGACTTGCCGCTGCCGCTGACGCCCGTGATGACCGTGAGCGTGCCGAGCGGAATCTCGACCGAGATGTCCTTGAGGTTGTGCTCGGTGACGCCTTCGAGCCGCAGGGCGCCCTTTCCCGGGGTTCGTCGCTCGGCGGGAATCGGAATCTCTCGGCGACCCGACAGGTATGCGGCGGTCAACGAGTCCGGGCACTCCAGAATCGTGGCCGGCGGGCCGATGCAGACGATCTCGCCGCCGTGCTCCCCTGCTCCGGGACCCATGTCGATGACGAAGTCGGCGGCGCGGATCGTCTCCTCGTCGTGCTCGACGACGATGACGGTGTTGCCCAGGTCGCGCAGGCGCTCCATCGTGGCGATGAGCCGCGCGTTGTCGCGCTGGTGCAGGCCGATCGACGGCTCGTCGAGGATGTAGAGCACGCCCATGAGCCCCGCGCCGATCTGGGTCGCGAGCCGGATACGCTGCGCCTCTCCGCCGGATAGCGTCGCGGTGCCGCGCTCGAGCGTGAGGTAGTCGAGGCCGACGTCGACCAGGAACCGCAGCCGCTCGAGGATCTCCTTGATGACGCGGCGAGCGATGGTCTCATCGCGCTCCGAGAGCGTCAGGCCCTCGAAGAACGCGAGCGAGTCCTTCGCCGACAAGGTCGTGACCTGGTGGATGTTCTGTCCGTCGACCGTGACCGCAAGGATTGCCGGCTTGAGCCGCGCTCCCCCGCAGGTGTTGCACGGGATGACCGCCATGTACTCCTCGAGCTTGTCCTTGACGTTCTCGCTCTCGGACTCCTTGTGGCGGCGCATGACACTGGACAGTGCGCCCTCGTAGCGCGAGAACCAGTGCGTCTCCCGCCCGTCGCGCGTCAGGTAGTCGATGCGGATGCGCTCGTCGCCCAGACCGTTCATCAGCGCGTCGCGCGCGTTCTTGGGCAGCTCGCGCCAGGGTACGTCAGCCGAGACGCCCAGGTGCTTCGCAGCCGCCGCGACAAGTTGCGGGTAGTAGTTCATGCCCGAGCTGAACGGAGCGATCGCTCCCTCTGACAGCGAGCGCGAGTCATCGGGAACCACGAGCTGCGGGTCGGCCTCCAGGCGACTGCCGAGACCGGCGCAGTCCGGGCACGCGCCGTAGGGGCCGTTGAACGAGAAGTCCCGGGGCGCGAGTTCGTCCATCGAGACCCCGTGCACCGGGCACGCGAGCGCCTGCGAGAACGACAGCTCCTCGCCGTCGGTGATCGCGACCAGCACGGTTCCCTCTGCAAGGCGCAGCGCGGTCTCCACGCAGTCGGCGAGACGTGACCGGATGCCGGCCTTCATCGCAAGCCGATCGACCACGACGTCGATGTCGTGCTTGTACTTCTTGTCGAGCGCGATCTCCTCGTCCAGCGTCCGCATCTCGCGATCGACGCGTACGCGCATGAACCCCTCGCGCTTGAGGTCGTCGAAGAGCTTGCCGTACTCGCCCTTGCGACCCTTGACCACCGGGGCCAGCACGCTGAACTTGGTGCCCACCGGCAGTTCCTGGATCCTGTCGACGATCTGGTCGGGCGTCTGCCGCTTGATCTCGCGGCCGCAGATCGGGCAGTGCGGGATGCCGACGCGCGCGTAGAGCAGCCGCAGGTAGTCGTAGATCTCGGTGACGGTGCCGACCGTCGAGCGCGGGTTCTTCGAGGTGGTCTTCTGGTCGATCGAGACAGCCGGAGAAAGCCCTTCGATGTGATCGACGTCGGGCTTGTCCATCTGGCCGAGGAACTGTCGGGCATAGGCCGACAGCGACTCGACGTAGCGACGCTGGCCCTCGGCGTAGATGGTGTCGAATGCGAGCGAGCTCTTGCCGGAACCGGACAGCCCGGTGATCACGACGAGCTTGTCGCGAGGGATCTCAAGGTCGAAGCCCTTGAGGTTGTGCTCGCGGGCTCCGCGAATCTGTATGCAGTCGAGAGACAATGCGGATCCTCTCACGAGTGTGGTTTCGGTCGAAACTCCATTGTACGCCCGGGGGCAAGAGCGGACCGCTGTTGCCCATTCGTTTCGGCGAGACGGCAAGGTTTCACCACTCCGACCCACCCTCGAAACACCCCTGAAACACGCGCACCGTAGCGTGCTCAGTCACAAGTGGGTTCTGTCACCCGAACAACCCTCGGCGGACGCCGACTCGAACCAGACGAGGAGAGATGACGATGCAGGGTCTCAACAGCGGCGATACAGCGTGGATGCTGGCCTCGGCGGCGATGGTGCTCTTCATGACGCCGGGGCTTGCAGCGTTCTACAGCGGGATGGTCCGACGCAAGAACGTCCTCTCGACGACGATGCACAGCTACTTCGCAATGGGCTCAGTGACGATCGTCTGGTTGCTCTTCGGCTATTCGCTCGCGTTCAGCGACGGCAGCGGCGTTCTCGCCCCGTTCATCGGCGGCTTCAACTACCTCGGACTGAACGGCATCTCCGATCAGCTCGCCCCTCTCGCGCCGACGATCCCGCATACCGTCTACGCGATGTATCAGGGCATGTTCGCGATCATCACGGTCGGTCTCATCACGGGAGCCGTCGCCGAGCGCATGAAGTTCAAGGCGTACGTCATGTTCACGGTGCTGTGGGCGATCTTCGTGTACAGCCCGCTCGCCCACTGGGTGTGGCAGCCGGAAGGATGGCTGTTCAAGCTCGGCGCGCTGGACTTCGCGGGCGGCACTGTCGTGCACATCTCCTCCGCGGCGGCCGCGCTCGCGGCGGCCCTCTTCCTCGGCAAGCGCAAGGGGCTTGGGACAGACGCGATCCACCCGCACAACCTGCCGATGACCGTTCTCGGCGCGGGGATCCTGTGGTTCGGTTGGTTCGGCTTCAACGCCGGTTCCGCGCTGGCCGCCAACGGGCTGGCTGGCTCGGCGTTCCTCAACACGCATGTCGCGGCCGCGGCGGCGCTGATCCTGTGGGTAATCGCTGAGACCTTCCACGCAGGCAAGCCGACGGTCCTCGGCGCGGCTTCCGGCGCCGTCGCTGGCCTCGTCGCGGTCACTCCGGCCGCCGGCTACATCGAGCCCTGGGCTGCGGTTCTCATCGGCGGCATCGCGGGCGTCCTCTGCTACTTCGCGCTCGGGCTCAAGACGAAGTTCGGCTTCGATGACGCACTCGACGTGGTAGGCATCCACGGCGTGGGCGGTACGACCGGTGCGATCCTGACAGGCGTGTTCGCGACCGTCGCCATCAACTCCGCCGGCCGTGATGGCCTGCTCTACGGCGCTCCGCAGCAGGTACTCATCCAGCTCGTTGGGGTAGTGGCCGCCTGGGTATTCTCATTCGGAGTGAGCGTCGCCATCCTCAAGCTCACGGACGTGATGGTCGGCCTGCGCGTGGATGAAGAGACCGAGTCACGCGGGCTCGACATCGCGGAGCACTCCGAGGAAGGCTACATCCTCGACTGACCCGCAGTCTCGCGCCCTGACCGGGACACCGTCCGGGTGCGGCACACACCGAGTACACGACCGAGACACATGATCGATCGGCAGACCAAGGAGACCAACCATGAAGAAGATCGAGGCAATCATCAAGCCGCACAAGCTCGACGACGTCAAAGAGGCGCTCAACGGACTTGGGGTGGCCGGAATGACGGTGACCGACGTGCGCGGCTACGGACGGCAGAAGGGCCACACGGAGATCTACCGGGGCTCGGAGTACACGGTCGAGTTCGTGCCCAAGGTCAAGATCGAGGTCGTGGTGGACGATTCGATCGCCGAATCCGTCGAGACGGCCATCGTAGATGCCGCACGCACCGAGAAGATCGGCGACGGCAAAGTCTTCACCGTCGACGTCGCATCCGCGGTGCGCATTCGCACCGGCGAGCGAGGCCCGGACGCGCTGTAGACCCATGGAATCCTATCGCGCGGAGCGACAGCGCCTACTGAGCTCCGCCGAGCCGGGACCAGACGCAGCGCGCCGTCTATCCGAACTCACCGACGACGTCGTCCGGAGACTCTCCCGGGCGGCGTCGTCGCGCCTTCAGGGTCGTTGGGGGCTCGCCGCGCTCGGGGGCTGGGGCGCTGGCGCGCTGCTGCCCTCAAGCGACCTGGACCTACTCGTGCTGTCCGACGAATCGGCTGCCGCGCTGAAGCCCTTCGTGGAGGCGGTGCTGTACCCGTTGTGGGACGCCGGCCTCACCGTCGGACATCAGGTTCGGTCGAGGCGCGAACAGCTGCGTGCGACCCGCGACGATCTCATGACCTGCACCGCATCGCTGACCGCCCGCCCACTGGCGGGCGATGTGCGCTGGGTCGAAGAGCTCCTCTCCGAGTGCGCGGCCGACACGCACAAGCGGTCGCGCCGGCAACTTCCGGCGCTCCGCGAGCGGGTGCGCCCGGGCTCACCGTACGAGCTGGAGCCGGACCTGAAGGAGGGCGCCGGCGGACGCCGGGACTTCGACGAGCTTGTCTGGACCGCGGCCATCGTCTCCGGAAGCGTCACCCGGTCGCCGTGCGGCCTCGTCGCTGCCGGCCTTGCAACGCAGTCCGAGGTCGATTCGGCCCTTCGAGCCGCCGCGACCGTGTCCGCGGCGCGCTGGGAGCTGGGCATCGCGGGTCTCGGACAGCGGATGACACTCGATGCCGCGCAGTCGCTGCGCAGCGTCGACCCCACGGACGTGCAGCGCGCGCTCGCCGAGACCGCGCTGGTCCTCGCACGCGTAAGGCAGCGCGCCGCCGGAAGGCCACGCCCGGACGAGGGCCCGCTGACCGCGTCCGCGCTGTTCGCCCTGCTCGACGAGGGCTCGTCGGCGATGGCGGAGCTCGAGGAGGCCGCGCAGGCAGGGCGGATGGATCTCCTGTCGCCGGGGTTCCGCGAACTCATGACGCTCAGACGTCCCGGACTCGGACACCGGCTCACCGTCGGCGCCCACTCGCTACAGGCCGCCGCATCACTTGCGGAGCGGCCCGCCGAGGCCGCACTGGCCAGCTCATACGCTTCGGTCGGCGACCTCCGAGTCGTGCAGGCGGCCGCACTCGCGCATGATGTGGGCAAGACACAGCCCGGTCCCGGCCACGCGGCTCGTGGAGCTGAACCTGCGGAGGCGCTGGCCTCGCGGATGGGCCTTGGAGCCGATGCCGCGCACGACGCAGGCGAGATCGTGCGCCTCCACCTCGAGCTCATCGAGACCGCGACACGGATTGACGCGGACGACGAGGACGCGGTCCTCGCAGCAGCAGCCCGTATCGGCAGACGCGAGCTGCTCGCACCCCTTCACCTGCTGACCGCGGCGGATTCACGCGCGACCGGACCGTCATCCTGGACCCCCTGGACCGCCGCACTCGTCGGAACACTGGTATCCCGGCTCGATGCGGCGCTCTCCCCCGAGGTGGATGGTGCCGGGATCGCCTCGCGTGGTGAGACCGTCCGCGCTGAGTCGCTCGCGATGATGTCCTCTGCCGGCACCACGGCGCATGAGCGGGAGTTCGTCGAGCACGCGACGCTGCGCTACCTGGCGGGCCGAACGCCCGACCAAGTCGTGCGCCACGCGCGGCTCGTGAGCGAACTCGAGCACGGCGCTTCGGCGGAGGACGCTCGTGTCGCTGTAAGTCCCGGGGCTGCTGCCGGGACCTGGTCGGTCACCGTCGCAGCCGTCGACCGGCCGGAGCTGCTCGCCCGCATCGCCGGGGCGATGGCGCTCTCGGGACTCGACATACTGGCGCTCGACGCATACGGATCGCCGGGGCACATCGCACTCGACACCTTCACGGTGGCCTCTGCCACGCTGCGGCCCGTGGCGACCGAGGACTTCACGGTGCTCGAACGACTGCTGCGCGCCGCCCTGCGTGACCGCCTTGAGCTGCAGACCCGACTGGCGGAGCGCCGTTCACACTACCCCGAGCGGAGGCACGGACCCGTCACCGCCGAGATCCTGTCGGCCGGGTGGGACACCGCCGTTCGGGTGACCGCTCCTGACCGACCCGGCCTCCTGCACGACCTCGCCCGCGCGGTCTCCTCGGCGGGGCTCGACATCCGCTGGGCGAAGGTCGTGACCGTCGAGGGCATGGCTGCCGACACCTTCCACGTGGTCGGGCCTGACGGGGGTCCCATCGATGACCCCGGAGTGCTCGGTCACCTCGCGATGCGCCTGCGCGAAGTGCACTGATGCGGGTACGATGCTGACAGGCACGCCCCTCACGTCCGCAAGGAGCCACGCATGAGCATCTACACCCGCCGAGGCGACTCCGGGGAGACGTCACTTGCCAACGGATCGCGGGTCGGCAAGGACTCTCCGCGCGTGGAGGCATACGGCGCGCTCGACGAGGCGGGGTGCGCGGTGGGGCTCGCCCGCGTCGCCGCGCGCGACCCGTACGTCGGCGATCTCCTGCGCTTCATCCAGCACCGGCTGATGAACTGCGCGGCACTGACCGCCCGTCCGCTGAGCGACGGACCCTCAGACCGGGTCGCTGTGACGCTGGAGGATGTCGCCGCCCTCGAGCGCGCTATCGACCACCTCGTGGATGCGGCCGAACCGTGGTCGGGCTTCGTGCTCGACGGAGGAAGCGAGGCCGCCTCGAGAGCGCATCTCGCGCGCGCGATCACCCGCCGAGCGGAGCGTCGCCTGGTCACGCAATCGTCCCACGAGCCCATCGATCCGATGGTGCTGGCGTTCGTGAACCGGGCCTCCGATGCGCTGTACGCCGCTGCCCGGGCCGAGAACCTAGCGGCCAGCTGCGACGAGGAACCGTGGGATCCCACGGTCTCCCCTGACTTCTAGCGCCCAAGCCGGGTCATCGACGCGCACGAATGCCGAGGGATCGATCGGCCGCGAATCCAGTCCGCGCGCTATACTCGACACTCGCCTTGGAGGGGGTACGCCGCTTTGTCATCTGCCGAGAAGTACGACGCCCTGCTGTCCAACCTCAGCGAACTCGAGAGCGTGCTGGTCGCCTACTCTGGTGGCGTCGATTCCACGCTGCTCGCCTTCGCGGCGCATGCGGTGCTCGGCGAACGCTGCTCTGCGGTCCTGGCGACCTCCGACACCTATCCGGAGCACGAGGCGGTCGGCGCGCGGATCCTCGCCGACAAGCTCGGCTTTCGTCTGATGGAGGTCGAGACCTGCGAACTCGCTGACCCGAACTTCACGGCGAACTCTTCGGATCGCTGCTACCACTGCAAGAGTGAACTCTTCGGTCTCCTTCGGCGCGTCGCCGACGCGAACGGGTACGCACACGTAGCCGACGGAAGTAACGTCGACGACCTGTCGGACCACCGTCCGGGCCGCAGGGCGGCATCGGAACTCTCGGTCGTGAGTCCCCTCGCGGATGTGGGACTGACCAAGGCTGAGATTCGCGAACTCGCGCAAGAGCTCGGCCTCCCCAACTGGGACAAGCCCTCGATGGCCTGCTTCGCATCGCGGTTCCCCTATGGCGAACGCATCACGGACGAGGGACTGGCCCGCGTCTCCGCCGCCGAGCAGTCACTGCGCGACCTCGGCCTCTCACAGTTCCGCGTCCGCTCGCACGGCACGGTCGCTCGCATCGAGATTGCGCCTGAAGAGATGCCGACTGCGTGGGGGTTGCGCGAGCAGATCGCCTCTGAGGTCCGGCGAGCAGGGTTCGCGTACGCGGCCATCGATCTCGACGGCTACCGGACCGGGTCGATGAACGAGGTGCTTCCCGCGCAGGTCCTCGAAGGTGACATCGCCTGACGCGACGCTCCAGCCCGGCTTGGCGAGTCGTCGCTACGACGAGAGCTCGCGCAGTGCGGCGCTGATCGCGGCGGGCAGTCGCTCGGCGAGCCGCTCGGGACGAAGCATCTGCTGCGCGATCAAGCCTGTGGCGAACGGCCGCGCGGCCTCGGTGATGTCGATGTCGGGATAGATCGCGCGTGCGACACCTTCCACGGTCACGAGCGCCTTGATGAGCAGCCCATAGCCGACCGGGATCGCCACCTTCACGTCGTTCATGATGCCGAGAAACCCCGTCGCGAAGCCCTTGACGTCGCGCGGAGTAGACCCGAGGGTCGTGAGCATGAGCTTCGCGACCCGCGCGCGGACCTCCTCGGCCTTCTCCGGAGGCACGATCAGGCCGAGGTCGGCCGAGTACTTGAGCGCACGAGCAGCGTCGCCATATACCGTCGCCGCCAGGACCTGCGCGATCGCCTCGCGCTGTGCCGGCGCGGTCCTACCGACGATGCCGAAGTCGAGGTAGCAGATCCGGCCGTCCGGTGTCACGAAGACGTTGGCCGGATGCAAGTCCGCGTGATAGCGGCCGAGCACCATCACCCCTCGCATGAACACGTTTGCCCCGTGCACCGCGAGTGCGCGCCCGTCGATCCCCTTGCGGGCAGCGTCGTCGATGTCTGACAGCCGCCACCCCTCCACGAACTCCATCGCCATCACACGCTTGGAGGTGAGCGGCCACACGACGCGGGGAACCATCACCAGGTCGTCGTCGCGAAAGTCGAAGGCGAACCGATCGGCCATGCGCGCCTCGTTGCGGAGGTCGCACTCGCTCGAGAGCGACGCCGAGAACTCCTCGAGCAGCGCGGGCAGGTTGAATCGCTGCACGGCACCGAACTTCGCAATCGTCTCGATCACCGGCTTCGCGGCCTGAACGTCCCGGAGAATCGACTCCTCGACCCCTGGGCGCACGACCTTGATCGCAAGCTGAGTGCCGGCGGGCAGCAGCTCCCCCACGATCGGCCGGTACTGCCTCGGCAAGCACCGCCCGGTGGACCTGTGCGATCGACGCCGACGCAACAGGCTCGTCATCGAAGGACGCGAAGAGCTTCTCGGCGGGACGACCGAACTCGCTCTCGATGATCCGCCGGATGGCTGCGGCAGGCAGAGGCGCCACGCTGTCCTGGAGCCCGCCCAGCTCGAACACCCACTCGGCGGGAAAGAGGTCGGGACGCACCGAGATCATCTGGCCGAGTTTGATCCAAGCGGGGCCCAGCTCCTCGAACCCCTGTCGGAGCTGCCTGCGCCGAGACCGTGCGCCCGATGTGTCTCGGCGCGAGTCCGAAGTACGAGCCGAGCACCGCGGCGGAGCCGCGTCTGGCAGCGACGCCGGCAATCTGCCAACCTCGCGATGCCATGCCGCTACTCCTTGCCGGCAGGTCCGGCGGAGGACGCGTCTTTCGTGCGCTCGAGAATCGCGTCGAGGCTGGCCTGCATCGACTCGAAGCGCCCCCTGAGTTCAGCGACCTCGAAGCGCAGTTCGTCGAGGTGCTCGCTCACGCCGAGTCGCGCGCTCTCGTCGCCCTCGGTTCCCGCCGCGAGCTCGGCCTTGAGTTGCTCCTTGCGCTCGGCGATGATCGCCGACAGCCCGTCCACGAAGGCCTCCGAACCCGAGTCCATGTCGCCGGGCTCCTGCGCGTTGCCGCGCGCGACCGCGGACTTCCACCCCTCGTCGGCGGTCTCGTGTACGAGCGCCCAGCTCGCGAGAAACCGCATGAAGTCCGCGTTGTCAGCCACGTCAGTCCCCTCTCCGTCTTACTCGGATTTCACCGGAGCTGTCATCGTTCCTGCCCACGTGCCACCGAGCAGCCTCATCGAGTTCAGTATGACCAGAAGTGCGACGCCCGTGTCGGCGAAGACGGCGAGCCACATGTTGGCGAGGCCGGCGACGGCAGCGACGAGCACGGCGACCTTGACGATCAGCGAGAATCCGACGTTCTGCTTGATCACCGCGCACGGTCGAGCGACCGAGCGCGAAGAACCCCGGCAGCGCCGACAGGTCGTCGGACATCAGCGCGACGTCGGCGGCCTCGAGCGCCGTGTCGCTCCCAGCCGCACCCATCGCGATCCCCACGTCGGCGGTCGCGAGCGCCGGTGCGTCGTTGACGCCGTCGCCCACCATCGCCACGACGCCGTAGCGGGCCTGCAGCCGCTTGACCGCGTCGACCTTGTCCTGGGCAGCAGCCGCGGCCTGGTACGCCGAGACCCCCGCGCGCTCGGCGATCGCCGCCGCCGTGCGCTCGTTGTCGCCGGTGAGCAGGGCCGTGTGCTCGATGCCGCCGGCGTTCAGCCGCTGGACGACTGCGCGGGACTCCCGTCGCCCCTCGTCAGCCACGCCGAGGAACCCGATCGCGACGCCGCTCTCGACGAGCACCAGTACGGTCAGTCCGTCGGACTCTGCAGACCTGACACGCGCCGTGAAGTCATCGCTGACGCTGGATATCTCGGCGGCGAACGACGGGCTTACGAGCGAGACGCGATGGCCGTTCACGAGTCCGCTGACCCCGCGGCCGGGCAATCTCGCTCAGCTCGTCGATCTGCAGTCGAGCGCAAGCCCACGCGCCTCGGCGGCCCGAACGACCGCGCGGGCGAGCGGGTGCGCCGAGTGGGCCTCCAGGGACGCCGCGAGGCCGAGCGACCTCAAGGGGGTCGCGGCCATCGACCGCGTGCGCACGCACGACATCGAGTCGTCCGGTGGTGAGCGTTCCGGTCTTGTCGAACGCGATAGCGCGCGTCTTCGCAGCGAGCTCCAGGAATGCGCCGCCCTTCACCAGGACGCCGGCCCGGGCCGCTCGACTGATCGCGCTCACCAGCGCGACGGGCGTGGAGATCACCAGCGCGCACGGGCACGCGGTGACCAGCACGACGAGTGCCCGCGAGAGCCAGACGCTCCAGGCCTCGGGATCACTCGACGCTCCCGGTCACGAGCACGGGGACTACGCAGACCGCAGCGCCAGCGCGACCACCACCGGGGTGTAGTAGCGACTGAACCGGTCGACCAGCAGCTGCGTCGGCGCCTTCGCCGCAGCCGCCTCCTCCACCAGGTAGACGACTGCGCGCGAGCGTCGAATCGCTCGCCGGGGCGGTCACCGTCACCTCAAGCAGTCCGATCGTGTTCAGCGAGCCCGCGAACACCCTGTCGCCCGCGCGCTTGTCCACCGGAACGGACTCGCCCGTGATCGCTGCCTCATCGGCGGCCGACGCCCCGCTGAGCACCAACCCGTCCAAGGGGAACCGCTCGCCGGGTCGCACGATGACCGTCTCGCCGAGAGCGACCTCCGTCGGGAGCGACTCGGTTATGACGCCATCACGGCGCACGCGCGCGACCGAAGGCGCCAGCTCCATCAGGTCGCGGATCGAACCGCGGGTGCGCGCGACGGCACGGGACTCAAGCCATCCGCCGATCGCGAAGAGGAAGACGACTGCGGCAGCCTCCGAGTACTCCCCCAGGGCGATCGCGCCCACCACGGCGATGATCATCAGCGCATTCATGTCGACGGTGCGCCCGCGAAGCGACGTGAGCGCCCGCGGCAACAGGAGAACGAAGCCGAACGCAACGGCCACCAAGTAGGCCGCGATCGAGAGCGTTTCCCAAGCCGGGGCGCCGAGCACGCCCGCGGCGCTCAGCGCCGACAGCAGCCATCCGAGCAGCCCGAAGAGCCCCGACCCCGCCACAGCGATCGTCGTTCGATGACGCTTCCAGAGGCTCTGTTCCTGCAGGCTGGTCGAGCCGGCGCCCTCGCCGGCTACAAGACCGTACCCTCCGCGCAGCACCGTTGCCGCGACGTCGCCGCGCGGGTCCGCGTCAATACGGTAGTCGATGAGCAACAGACCGCTTGCGTAGTTCAGGTCCGCACACGTCACGCCCGTGATCAGCGCGATGGCCTTGCTGAGTGTTTGCGCACAGTCGGGACAGTCGAGCCCGGTCACGCGCCAGGTCGCATGCCCGATCCCCTCCGCTTGACCGCTCACGACGCGTCCACACCTTCGTCGGCGTGCTCCATCGCCTGCGCGAGCAGCGCGAGCACGTGATCGTCGGCCAGGCGGTAGACCGCTCGGTTACCGTCTCGCCGATACGCGACCAAGCCGCGGTCGCGCAGCAGTCGCAGCTGGTGGCTCACACCGGACTGACTGATCGCGCACACCTCGGCCAAGTCGCAGACGCACAGCTCCTCGATGCCGAGTGCATCCAGAATCCGCAGCCGGGTCGGATCGGCCAGCGCCGAGAAGATCGCGGCCGTGCGCGCCACGCTGCCTTCGCCGGCCAGCCGCTTCCTGACACGGGCGAGAGCGCCGCTGTCGACGACAAGCGCCGAGCATTCGGCATCGGAGGACATCGCGGGGTCCGCTCCGGCGACCGGCAATCTATCTGAGTGATTGCTCATATTCGCAGCATACGCGCGCTAGTCGCGTCACGCAATGACCCGTCGCTCTCAGCGCCGCTTGCGTCGTCCGTACTCGCTGCCCTTGCGCGCGCCCTTCTTCAGGCGGTCAAGCGCTTCGTCGGTACTGCTCGACTCCACCTCGGCCCGGAGCTTCACGGCTTGGTCGCGAAGCCGTGCGGCGGACTCGAAGTCGAGGGCCGAGGACGCCTCCGCCATGTCCTCCTCGAGCGTGGAGATCAGTCGCATGACCTCGGCAGCGGCAGCTTCGCGAGTTCGCGTGCCGCCTCGACCGCCGTGGTCGCCTGCGTCTCGCCCGCGTGCATGTACTGCACGATGTCGGCGATCGCCTTGCGGATGGTCTGCGGCTCGATTCCGTGCTCGACGTTGTAGGCGATCTGCTTCTCTCGGCGGCGGTCGGTCTCGTCGATGGCGAATCGCATCGAGTCGGTGACCTTGTCGGCGTACATGATGACTTCGCCGGAGACGTTGCGCGCGGCTCGGCCGATCGTCTGGATGAGCGAGCGCCCGTTGCGCAGGAAGCCCTCCTTGTCGGCGTCGAGAATGGTGACCAGCGATACCTCGGGCAGGTCCAGCCCCTCGCGCAACAGGTTGATGCCGACGAGGACGTCGAACTCCCCGGCGCGCAGGTCGCGCAGGATCTCGACGCGGTCGAGCGTGGCGACGTCGGAGTGCAGATAGCGCACGCGGATACCCTGCTCGAAGAGGTAGTCGGTGAGGTCCTCGGCCATCTTCTTGGTCAGCGTCGTGACCAGTGTGCGCTCGTCGGACGCTGTGCGGCCCTTGATCTCGTGGATCAGATCGTCGACCTGCCCCTTCACCGGCCGCACGACGATCTTCGGATCCACGAGTCCGGTCGGCCGGATGATCTGCTCGACGATCTGCTCGCTGACACGGAGTTCGTAGTCGCCCGGGCGTCGCCGAGACGTACACGAACTGCGGCACGCGCGCCTCGAACTCGTCGAACCGCAGCGGCCGGTTGTCGAGCGCGCTGGGTAGCCGAAACCCGTGCTCGACGAGCGTGATCTTGCGGCTCCGGTCGCCCTCGTGCATCCCCCGGATCTGGGGAACGGTCACGTGGCTCTCATCGATGATGGTGAGGAAGTCGTCGCCGAAGTAGTCGATCAGCGTGTTCGCGGGCTCGCCCGGCGCCCGTCCGTCGAGATGCCGCGAGTAGTTCTCGATGCCGCTGGTGAAGCCCATCGTCTCGAGCATCTCGAGGTCGTAGTTCACGCGCATCTCAAGCCGCTGTGCTTCGAGCAGCTTGCCGTCGGCGCGGAGCTCGGCGAGCCGGGTGCGCAGCTCCTCCTGGATCGTCCCGATCGCCGCGTGGAGCTTGGTTCGCTCGGTCACGTAGTGCGTGGCGGGCCAGACCGGAAGTTCGTCGAAGGTCGTCAGCACCTCGCCGGTGAGCTGGTCCACCTCGGCGACCGATTCGATCTCGTCCCCGAAGAACTCGACGCGCACCGGATGGTCCGCGTAGGGCGGAAAGACGTCGAGCACGTCGCCTCGCACCCGGAAGTTCCCGCGCTGCAGCTCGTAGTCGTTGCGGTCGTACTGGATCTCGATCAGGTCGCGGATCAGCTCGTCTCGGTCGTACGCCTTGCCCTTGCCGAGAAACACCGCCATCCCCGCGTAGTCCTCAGGCGAGCCGATGCCGTAGATGCAGCTCACGCTGGCTACCACGACGACGTCCTTGCGCGAGAGGAGGGCCGCGGTCGCCGCGTGACGCAGCTTCTCGACCTCGGCGTTGATCGACGCGTCCTTCTCGATGAACGTGTCGGTCGAGGGCACGTACGCCTCGGGCTGGTAGTAGTCGTAGTAGCTGACGAAGTACACGACCGCGTTGTCCGGCAGGAAGTCCTTGATCTCGGAGGCGAGCTGGGCAGCGAGCGTCTTGTTGGGCGCCATCACGAGCGTCGGCTTCTGCACTCGCTCGATGACCTTGGCCATCGTGAAGGTCTTCCCTGAGCCGGTCACGCCGAGAAGGGTCTGATAGCGCAGCCCCTCATCCAGCCCACGGACGAGCTCCTCGATCGCCACCGGCTGGTCGCCGGCGGGTTCGAAGGGCGACACGACTCGAAATCGGTTCTGCTTCAACGTCGCTTCACTTCCTACTTGGCGAACGCGTCCGGATGGAGCGCTTCGTATCGTTCCTTCCCGCGAACGACCTTGAGCACGTACTGCTTGGTCTCCGGGAACTCGATGGCGTTCCGGATGTCTCGGTCCTTCTTGGCCCACTCATCGACGCGGGTCAGGCCTGCGTTGTATGCGGCGAGAGCCATCTCGATCTCGTGGTAGCGGTCCACCAGATAGCGCAGGTAGGCGGTCCCGTACTCGATGTTCGTCGCAGGATCGAGAAGCTTGTCCGGCGGGAACCTCCGCCGATCAACGCGCTTCGACGCAGCCAGGTCGCGCGCGGTCTGCGGCATCACCTGCATGAGACCGATGGCGCCAGCTCCCGAGACCCGCTCAGCGCCCCAGCCGGACTCGGCGTTGATCACGGCGGCCACCAGGTAGGGGTTGACCCGATGACGCGCCGCGGAGTCGGCGATCTCGGTGCGGTAGGACAGCGGGTAGTACTGGCGTTGCCAGAACGACGGGCCGCGCGCAAAGAGGAACGTCACGACGCCGAGCACGACGATGATGGCGAGCAGCAACCAGCGAACCGCTCCCCTAGCCACCGGACGCCCCTGGATCGAAACGCTCGTCCCAGAAGCGCCGCAGCGCCTCGCGGAACTCGTCAAGGGTTCCGTCGTTTTCGATGACGACATCCGCCAGTGCACTGCGAGCCGAGTCGGGAGCCTGCACGCGGACCCGCCGCACCACGTCGGCCCGGTCCAAACCCCGAGACACCGCTCTCTCGATCCGAAGTGGCTCCGGGGCGCTGATCGCAAGCACGACGTCGGCCATTCTGGCGAACGATGGGGCCTCGACCAGGAGCGGGACTTCGACGACAACGACTCCGGGCGGTGTCGGGCGCTGCGAAAGGTCGCGAAGCAGCTCGGTGGCCGCGTGCGCAACGGCCGGGTGGACGATCTCGTCGAGCCGCCGCGCCGAAGCGCGGTCGGCAAAACACGCCTGGGCCAGACGGGCGCGGTGAAGCGACCCATCGGGCCGCAGCACCTGCTCGCCGAACGCCGTCGCAACCGAGGTGAGCACTGTCGACCCCGGAGTCATCACCTCGTGCGCGACCTCATCCAGGTCGACGATGCTCGCGCCCCGCCCGCCAAAGTACTCGGAGGCGACGCTCTTGCCCGAACCGATCCCGCCTGTCAGCACGATGACAACCATGTCTATGGGTTACCACAGCCGATAGCCAAAGCCCACCCCAAACCGCCCGAGCCCACAAAGAAAGCGGAGCCGGAGGGCGCTTGGGCGCACCTCCGGCTCCGTCAACAACTCAGGTCTGTGAATCGCGCGCCTACTCCTTGGCCTTCTTGACGGCCTCGGCCTCGGCTTCGATCTCCTCGGCGATATCCTCCATGACCTCGATCTCGGCCTCCTCGGCGACGATCTCGGCATCGACAGCCTCGGCGTCCGCCTCATCGGCGAGCGCGTCGGCAACGTCGGCGAGAGCGTCGGCCTCCTCGGCCTCCTCCTCGGCGACTGCAGCGACGACGACGGCCTCGACCGCGATCTCGGCAGCCTCTTCGGCGATGATCTCGGCCTCGATGGCCTCGGCAACGGCCTCAGCGGCCTCGTCCTCGGTGATCTCGCCGGCCTCGGCTGCCTCGACGGCTTCCTCGGCGATCGCCTCGGCGACCTCGGCCTCGATCTCGGCCTCGATGGCGATCTCTACCGCAACCTCAGCAACGATCTCAGCTTCGTCGGCGAGCTCGTCGGCCTCAAGGGCCTCGATGTCGGCCTCGTCTGCGATCGCGTCGAATACCTCGGCGACCTCCTCGGCCTCCTCGGCGTCCTCCTCGAGCAGCTCGGCGCCGACGATCTCGATCTCGATGCCGAGGGTCTCGGCGGCGGCGCGCATCGAAAGCGAGATGCGGCGGCGCTCAAGGTCGACGTCCATGACCTTGACGTGGACGACCTGACCGACCGAGGTGACCTGGTCGGGCGTCTCGACGTGGCCCTTGGCCATCTCGGAGATGTGGACCAGGCCCTCGATACCGTCGCCCAGCTCGACGAACACGCCGAACGGGACGAGCTTGGTGACCTTGCCCTCGATGATCGAGCTGACCGGGAAGTTCTGAACGAGCTGCTTCCACGGATCTTCCTGCGTCTGCTTCAGGCCGAGCGAGATGCGCTCGCGGCCCAGGTCGACGTCGAGCACCTGCACGTTGACCGGATCGCCGACCTTGACGACCTCGGACGGGTGGTTGACGTGGCTCCACGACAGCTCGGAGATGTGCACGAGTCCGTCGATGCCGCCGAGGTCGACGAATGCGCCGAAGTCGACGATGGAGGAGACGCTACCCGGCAGGATCATGCCCTTCTGCAGCTTGCCGAGGATCTCGGCACGCTCGTGCTTGCGGCCTTCCTCGAGCACCACGCGGCGCGAGAGGACGACGTTGTTGCGGTTGCGGTCCATCTCGATGACACGCGCCTCGAGGCGGGTGCCGGTGTAGGCAGCGAGATCCTTGACGCGACGGAGGTCGACGAGCGACGCAGGCAGGAAGCCGCGCAGGCCGATGTCGAGGATGAGACCGCCCTTGACGACCTCGATGACCTCGCCCTCGACGTTCTCGCCGGAGGTGAACTTCTCTTCGATCTGGCTCCAGGCACGCTCGTACTCGGCGCGCTTCTTGGAGAGGATGAGACGGCCGTCCTTGTCTTCCTTCTGCAGGACGAGCGCCTCAACAGCATCGCCGACAGAAACGATATCGGCGGGGTTGGCGTCTTTGCGGATGGAAAGTTCGCGGGCCGGGATGACGCCTTCGGACTTGTAACCGATGTCCAGGAGCACTTCGTCGCGCTCGACTTTGACTACGGTTCCGCTGACGAGGTCGCCCTCATCGAAATCGGTCATCGTACCGTCGATGAGTGCATGCATCTCCTCGTCGGTGTATTCGCGCTGCTCAATGACCGTGCCGCTCTGATCTACATCGCTCACTTTGTGGACCCCTTCTCATTCACGGGGCCCCGGTCATGCTCTTCGTCGCCTACAGTTACGTCAGTCTCGGGTACAGGACATCTCGTCGCCGATAGGTACTTGGACATGTCTCCGGGGGCCAACAGGACAGTTCGGCGCTCCGCGCGCGGGTGCGTCTGGAGAGCCGACTGAGAAGTTTACCGCAGGATGAGGTCGGATGCCACCTACACGGTGCCGGGCGTAGCCGTCACGCCGACTCTGGCGACGCGGGCCACTACTTCGCGACCGCCCAGTTCGCCCCGAACGCCACAGACACCTCAAGCGGGACCGCCAGCTCCGCAACGCCTGACATGACCTCGCGCACCATCGCCGACAGCTGCTCGACCTCGTCGGGCGACGCCTCGAAGACGAGTTCGTCGTGGACCTGCAGCACCATGCGGCTGACGTGCCCGTCCGCGCGCAGACGCCGGTCAACCTCGATCATCGCCAGCTTCATGATGTCGGCGGCGGTCCCCTGCATCGGATGGTTCATCGCCGTACGCTCGCCGAACGAACGCAGGTTGAAGTTGCTGCTCGCGAGCTCGGGGATGCGGCGCTTGCGACCGTAGAGCGTGACCGCGTAGCCCGTTCGATAGGCCTCGGTCTTGGTCTCGTCGAGGTACGCGCGAACGCGTGGGTAGGCGGCGTAGTAGCGGTCGATCATCTCCTGCGCCTCGGCGTTGGAGATCTTCAGCGTCTGTGCCAGCCCGTGCGCGCTCTGCCCGTAGACGATGCCGAAGTTCACGGCCTTCGCGCGCGCCCGCATTCCCGGCTCGACTGACTCGGGCGCGACTCCGAACACACGCCCTGCCGTCGCTTGGTGAAAGTCCATGCCGCTCGTGAACGCCTCGATGAGTCCCTCGTCGCCCGACAGATGCGCGAGGATCCGCAGCTCGATCTGACTGTAGTCCGCGGACAGCATCAGGTCGCCGGCGCTCGCCGGCACGAACGCCGCGCGGATGCGCCGCCCATACTCGGTGCGGACCGGGATGTTCTGCAGATTGGGCCCGCTGCTCGAAAGTCGTCCCGTGGCCGCAACCGTCTGATTGAACGAGGTGTGCAGCCTGCCGTCCCCGCCGAGAAGACGCGGCAGCGCGTCCAGATACGTGCTCTTGAGCTTGGTCAGCTCGCGATACTCGACGATCTTCTCGGCGATGGGATGCACGGGTGCGAGCATCGCCAGGACTGATGCGTCCGTCGAATAGCCGGTCTTCGTCTTCTTGCCGTGCGGGAGGCCCAAGCGCTCAAAGAGGACCTCGGAAAGCTGCTTGGGTGAGTCGACCAGGAACTCGCCGCCCGCGAGCTCGTGGATCTCGGTTCTCAGCGCGTCGATCGAGCCCTCTGCGTCTGCCGACAAGCCCGCAAGCACGCTCGTGTCGAGTCCCACGCCGACGCGCTCCATGCGCGCAAGCACCGGGACCAGCGGCATCTCGATATCGCGCATGACCACCGAGGATCCATCGGCCTCAAGCCGCAGCTCGAGTTCGGCCGCCAGATCGGCGGTCGACTGCGCAAGCACGCTTGCCCGAGACACGTCATCGTCTTCTGCAAGCGTGAGGGGTTCGCCGAGGTAGTCCGCGTTCAGCGCCGAGAGCTCGTAGGACGAACGGTTCGATTCGAGCAGGTACGCCGCGACGGCCACGTCGAACAGCCGCGCCGGGTCGACAGCCTCAAACGCGGCGCCGCACGGCCGGGCCTCGTCAGGAGGGCACACCTCCTGAAGCAGCGCCTTCGCATCGGCGGCCGCCACGCGGGCGTCGGCCAGGAGCAGGTCGAGGACCGCATCGACCTGATCGGGCTGAACGAGCGCGGTCTCCACGGAACTGGCGACCGCAAGGTCGCGCTGGTCGCCGAAGAGCGATGCGACCGCCCCGTCATCGATCGCCACGCCCAGCCACTCGGCGGATTCCTCGATCCATTCGCGTATGCGCGCAGCCGCCTCGGGACCGGTCACACAGGCACGCGCCGCGCAGCGTCGGGCGACGGGGATCTCGGTCGATGACGAGCCGGCAGATTCCTCCCGGACGGGCGCGGACGTGCGCGCCACAGCGGGCTCGGACGACACCGACGACACGGCTGCCGGGCGGGCCGTCTGCCCTTCAGCGCTGGAACCGACCGCGCCGCCCCGCAGCGCAAGCACTCGGTCAAGCAGCGACGTGAACCTGAGCTCGGCGAAGGCCGTCGCGACCCGGTTCGGGTCGAACCCGCCGAACTCGACGGCCGCCAAGTCGATGTCCACGGGGACATCGCAGGCGATCGTCGCCACGATCCGGCTGGCGAGCGCTGACTCCTTGTTCTCGCGAAGTCGCTCTCCCAACTTGCCCGGGATCTCATCGGCGTGTTCGAGCACCGCGTCGAGCGACCCCCACTCCTGCAGCAGCTTCGTGGCGGTCTTCTCCCCTACTCCGGGCACGCCCGGGATGTTGTCGCTGGTATCGCCCTTCAGGCCGAGGTAGTCCGGCACCTGCGCCGGGGTCACCCCATAGCGGTCGAGCACCTCGGCGGGTCCGTAGATGACGATGTCGGTGATGCCCTTCTTGGTGGTCACCACCTTCACGTCATCCGTGACCAGCTGGAAGGCATCGCGATCGCCCGTCACGAGCAGCATACGGATTCCCGCGGCCTCCCCTCGGCGGGCAAGCGTGCCGAGAATGTCGTCACCCTCCCACCCCGGAAGCTCGACGATCGGGACGTCCAGCGCGCCGAGAAGCTCTTTGACCATCGGGAACTGGTCGCGGAGCTCGTGTGCGGTTGGCGGACGGTGGATCTTGTACTGCGCGAGCGCCTCGATCCGGAACGCCGGCTTCCCGAGGTCGAAGGCGACGACCACGCCATTCGGCTTCAGGTCCGCGATCATCTTGACGAGCATCGAAATGAAGCCGAAAGCGGCGTTGGTAGGCCGTCCGTCGGGCGCAGTCATCGTGGGTGGCAGCGCGTGGAACGCGCGGTGAATGAGGCTGTTGCCGTCGATGACGGCGAGCGTGCGCTGGCTCATGAACGTCCTTCGGGAGGCCCATCAGGGGTCCGCCGCACTCGATCACGGCATACACAGGAGTGTACCCGAGGCTATCCGTTCCAGAGGTAGCCGACGTTGCGCACCGTCTCGAGTCGGCGAGACAGCTCGACACCGATCCGCGACCGGATCCGCCTGACGTGGACGTCGACGGTGCGTGAGCCTCCGTAGTAGTCGCTGCCCCAGACGCGGCGCAGGAGCACCTCGCGGGAGTACGTGCGCCCCGGATGCGTGACGAGGAACGCGAACAGCGCGTACTCGAGGTAGGTGAAGTTGATCGGCTCGCTGCCGAGGTACGCCTGGTAGGTGGCCAGGTTCAGGGTGAGGTCGTCGAGCCGGATGAGCTCTTGCTTGGTGACCTCTTCGCCGGGCCACAGCAGCGTGCGCACGCGCACGGCAAGCTCGTCCGAGGTCGCGCCACGCACGAGAAAGTCGCTCGGCACGCGGACGGGAAGCCGAACGCCCTGCAGGCCCTCGGGTTCGATCAGGACGAGCAGCCGCAGGTCGGCACCTCCGGCCGCGGCGTGCTCCACGAGTTGGCCGAGCGCGTCCGGCGAACGGCCGCCGTCGAGCAGCACCAGGTCGACCTCACCCTCGAGAAGGCGCTTCTGCATCTCGCTTGGTACGCACTCCGACAGCTGGACATCCAGGCCACTTACGGCCTGCGACGCCCAAGCGCGGGAGTGCACGTCATCGGAGACGATAAGAACTCGTTTCATGTGCACGATGATACCCTCTCCGTCCGGGGTGCCGGTTCGGATGCGAGCGACGCCGGACGAGGGTCTCCCCCGCCCGGCGTCGTTGCCGTGACAGTGAGCGCGTTACGTGCGCGCTTGACTAGATGACAGACAGGTACTTGTCGAGCTCCCACTCAGTGACCTGCATGCGGTACTCGTCCCACTCCGCACGCTTGTTGGCGACGTAGAAGGCGTGGATGTGCTCGCCGAGGACTTCCTTCATGAGCTCCGAGTGCTCGAAGAGGTCGATCGCCTCGCCGAGCGTACCCGGCAGGATGTTGATGCCGGCGGTCTCGAGCTCCTCGTCGCTCATGTGGAAGATGTTGTTCGTTGCTTCCGGCATGAGCGGGAGCTTCTCCTCGATGCCCTTCAGGCCAGCGCCGAGCATGCAGGCGAAGGCGAGGTAGGGGTTGGCCGAGGGGTCCGGTGAGCGCAGCTCGAGGCGAGTGGCGTTCTCCTTGCCGGGCTTGTACATCGGCACGCGGACGAGCGCCGAGCGGTTGCGGCGGGCCCAAGCGATGTAGACCGGAGCCTCGTAGCCGGGAACCAAGCGCTTGTAGGAGTTGACGAGCGGGTTGGTGACCGCAGTGAACTCCGGCGCGTACTTGAGCAGGCCGGCGATGTAGTGCTTGGCGACCTCGGACAGGTTGTAGCCCTGCGGATCGTTGGCATCGAAGAACGCGTTGCCGTCCTTGCTGAAGAGCGACTGGTGAACGTGCATGCCCGAGCCGTTCTGACCGAAGATCGGCTTCGGCATGAAGGTGGCGTACACGCCGTTCTGCAGCGCGATCTCCTTCACGACCAGGCGGTAGGTCATGACGTTGTCGGCCATCGACGTGGCGTCGCAGTAGCGCAGGTCGATCTCGTGCTGCGAGGGGGCGACCTCGTGGTGCGAGTACTCGACCGGAATGCCCATCTTCTCCAGCGTCAGCACGGTCTCGCGACGAAGGTCGCTCGCGATGTCGAGCGGCGTCAGGTCGAAGTAGCCACCGTTGTCGAGAACCTCGGTGTCCTGATCGTCGGCGAAGTAGAAGAACTCGAGCTCGGGACCGACGTACATGGTGAAGCCCATGTCGGCGGCCTTGTCGGTCATGCGGCGAAGAGCGTAGCGAGGATCGCCCTCGAACGGCTCGCCGTCAGGCTTGACGATGTCGCAGAACATGCGGCCGACGCCCTGCTCGGTGGGACGCCAGGGAAGGACCGCGAACGACTCGGGGTTCGGGATCGCGATCATGTCGGACTCTTCGAGGCGCGTGAAGCCGTCGATGGAGGAGCCGTCGAAGCCCATGCCCTCCTCGAACGCATTCTCGAGCTCGGTATCGGTGACGGCGAACGACTTGAGCATGCCAAGTACGTCGGTGAACCAGAAGCGGACGAAGTGCACGCCGCGCTCTTCCACGGTCTTGAGGACGTAGTCCTTATCGAACGTCGGTGCCATACCAGCCTCCCTTTCGTGGCGCGCATCTGCGTGCCGTCTTGAGGATTACCTGTGCGTACTACCCAAGCCTAGCCGAGCAATGTTTCGGAAGTGTTTCGCTTTCCGCGGATCCTGCACGAGTCTCGAAAAGTCGTAGACGGGGCGGGCTCGATCCCCGCCCCGTCTACCCAGGGTGACCGCAATGCGTGGCCCGTTACAGGTACGTGTACAGCTTCCCGTAGGGCCGGTGGCTGACCGGAACCAGCTTCGTGAACGGCTCCGAGAGCACCTCGTCGAGGTCCATCCCCAGCGCCTCGCAGTACTCGGCGAGCACCGGCCGAATCTCAGCCATGTCGTCCTCGTTGGCCGAGAAGACACCGACCTCCTTGCCGCACTGCCACGGCTCGACCTCGCCGCGCAGGTAGATCGCGCCACCGTGCATTCCGGTGCCGAGATAGCCGCCGACCAGCGGCCCCTCGAGGCGCGAGTTCATCCCCAGCAGGATCAGCAGTCCGCCGGCCATGTACTCGCCGAAGAAGTCGCGCGCCTTGCCTCCGCACACCATGATCGGCCGCAGGTCCTCGTAGGCCTTCATGTGTATTCCGACGCGATAGCCGACGTCGCCGCTGGATGAACACCTTGCCGCCGCGCATCCCGTAGCCGAGAACGTCACCGGCGTCGCCGTGGATCACGACCTTGCCGGCGTTCATCGTGTTGCCGACGCCGTCCTGTCCGTTGCCGAACACCTCGACGGTCGGACCGTCCATGAACATCGCCATGTCCTGCCCGGGCGTCCCGTGAACCTCGATCGTGAGGTCCTTGCCCTTGATGCCGGTGCCGATGTAGCGCTGGCCGTTGACGTTCTCCAGCACGACCTTCTTGACGCCATCGGCGAACGCCGCCCGAATCGCCGCGTTCATCTGCTTGTAGTAGACGCTCTGGACGTCCAGCGTGAGCACGTCGCCCTCGCGCTTGCCGGAGGGCTCGGTCTGCGAGTATCCCTCGACTAGACCCTTGGTTTTCGTAGCGGTCACAGTAGTCCCTCCCCTTCTACAGACCCGCGGGCTTGACGCCCAGGATCTCGCAGGTCTGAGCGTCGAGCCCCACGGCACGCAACCGCTCACGGCTGCCGCGCAGGGACTCCACCGCGTTCACGCCCAGCGCGCCGAGGATCTCCTGCAGTTCGTGGCTCCACGCGTGAACCAGGTTGACGAGCCGCTCGGCGCCCCACTCGGGGTCGACTCGGCGGGTGAGCTCCGGCCTTCTGCGTGGTCAGGCCCCACGAGCAGCAGCCGGTGTGGCAGCCCTGGCAGAGGTGACAACCCAGCGCCATCAACGACGCCGAACCGATGGCCACGACGTCGGCACCGAGCGCGATCGCCTTTGCCGCATCCGCCGAGGAGCGGATCGAACCGGCGGCGATGATCGAGGCTTGGTTGCGGATGCCCTCGTCGCGCAGACGCTGGTCGACGACCGCGATCGCGATCTCGAGCGGAATGCCGACGTGGTCGCGGATGATCGCGGGGGCCGCACCGGTACCGCCCTTGAAGCCATCGAGGTAGACGTAGTCCGCGCCGGCCCGAACGATGCCCGACGCGATCGCGCCCACGTTGTGGACCGCCGCGATCTTGACGCCCACGGGCTTGTAGCCCGACGCCTCCTTGAGGGAGTAGATGAGCTGCCGCAGGTCCTCGATCGAGTAGATGTCGTGGTGCGGCGCCGGGCTGATCGCATCCGAGCCCTGCGGGATCATGCGCGTGGTGGAGACTTCCTTGTTGATCTTCTCGCCCGGCAGGTGGCCGCCGATGCCCGGCTTGGCGCCCTGACCGACCTTGATCTCGATGGCGGCGCCGCGCTGCAGGTACTCGGGCGTGACGCCGAAGCGGCCCGACGCGACTTGGACGATGACGTTGTCCTGGTAGGGATACAGGTCGGCGTGCAGTCCGCCCTCGCCCGTGTTCATCAGCGTGCCGAGACGCTCGGCGGCCATCGCGAGCGACTTGTGCACGTTGAGCGAGACCGAGCCGTAGCTCATCGGCGAGAAGATGATCGGCGTGTCGAGCTTGACGTTGTTGGCGATGCCCGCGCCCTCGGAGAGCCTGAACCCGCCCTTGCCGTCGGACTCGACCTCGACGCTGTCGGGCTTGCGGCCCAGGTAGGTGCGCAGCTCCATCGGCTCGCGCAGCGGGTCGATGGACGGGTTGGTGACCTGGCACGCGTCGAGCACCAGGTGGTCGAAGATGCTCTGGTAGGGCTTGTCGTTGCCCATGCCGGTGAGCATGACGCCGCCCGACTCGGCCTGGCGCCAGACGTTCTTGCGCTGCTCGGAAGACCAGTTGGCGTTCTCGCGCAGCGCGAGGTCGTTCTTCTTGATCGTGATGCAGTGCGCGGGGCAGTACGTCACACAGCGGTGGCACGCGCGGCACTTGATGTCGTCGGGGAACGGGCGCTCGTTGAACGAGTACACGCCCCAGCCGCACTGCTGCACGCAGCGGCCGCACTTGTGGCACTTGTCGTAGTCGATCTCTACCTTGAACTCAGGTTGCATGAGGCTCGTCGGCATCGGTTATCCCACCTCGACAATCTCGCAGGAATCGTGCACGCCGGTGACGGCGCAGCTGACTTCGCCCGCCGAGAGGTGCAGGTCGCCGTGGATCGGCCAGTCCATGCCCTTGACGCGGGCGATGACCGGCTCACCGGCCTTGGGGGCCCAGACGCGGTCGGGCGCGTCGAGCACCTCGCGCATCGCGCTCTCTTCCGAGGCGACCATGATCTTGGTGCCCTGCTGTGCGGCGACCAGCGGCCGCAGCTTGATGCGGTCGTTGAGCGCGACCATGCCGCCGTTGAAGCCGAGCACGATCGCGAACGGCCCGTTGAGCATCGCGGGACCGTAGACCGCGCGCAGCGAGCGCATCACGGCCTGCTCCTCGGCGGGCATGCGGTCGATCTCGGTCCAGAGCGGGCTCGCGAGCGCCTTGCAGGCGAGCTCGAGGGGGAGCTTGTGTCGGCGAAGCATGAGGTCGAACAGGTACGCGGCGACTTCGGTGTCGGTGCCGAGCGTGCACTTGTAGCCGAACGCCTCGAGGTAGCGGCTGTTGATGCCGTAGCTCGAGATCTCTCCGTTGTGCACGATGGCCCAGTCCAGAAGCGTGAACGGGTGCGCGCCGCCCCACCAGCCGGGGGTGTTGGTCGGGAAGCGGTTGTGGCCGATCCACGTGTGCCCGGCGTACTCCTCGAGCAGGTAGTAGTGGCCGATCTCCTCGGGGAAGCCCACGCCCTTGAACGCGCCCATGTTCTTGCCGCTCGAGGAGACGAACGCCCCGTCGACGCTGCCGTTGATGAGCATGACCGTGTGGACGACGAAGTCCTCAGGGGTCATCTCGCTGTTCTCGAGCTTGTGCGGGTCGGGCTGCAGGAAGTAGCGCCACAGGATCGGCGCGTCGCTGATGCCCTTGACCGCGCGCGTCGGCATCGGCTCGGCGAGGTCGACCGTGAAGTACTGGTCGAAGACAGCCTCAGCCTCTTCCTTAGCCTTGATGTCGTGATACATCATGTGGAAGCAGAAGTGGTCGGGGAACTCCGGGTAGATGCCGTAGCCCGCATATCCCCCGCCGAGCCCGTTGCCGCGGTCGCGCTGGACCGCCATCGCCTTGATGGCCTCGACGCCGCTCATCAGCTCGCCGGACTCGTCACAGATGCCCATGAGGCCGCAGCCTCCGTGGATCTTGTAGGCGGCCTCCTCGGCGTAGCGCGGGCGCACGCCGAGGCCGGAGTCGTCGCGGACGGCCGCAGGGCGCGTCGTCGGCATCCGGTCCAACAGTGGTTCGTACGCCATGATCACTCATCTCCTTCGCATGATTCGCAGCGCGCCATGATGCGCGCCATCGCGTCGCCGCCGCTCTCCGGCAGCGGGGACAGTCCGAGCTTCCTGCGCGCGCCCTCTTTCGGCTGGCCGAGAGACCCGGTGTCGAGAAACATCTCGTAGGACTTGCGGACCGACTCCGGGCCGGTTCCTCGCTCGATCGCGATCTCCTTGAGCTTGCGGAAGACCTCGGCCATCCCGATGTCGGAGTGGCAGAGCTCCTGGCACGTGTAGCACTCGAGGCACTTCCAGAGCGCACCGTCGGCGATGACTTCGTCGAGCTCGCCGCGTACGAGCTGGTTGATGATGTCGTTGGGCTGGAAGGTCGGATCGACCTTGCACACCGGGCAGTCGTCCTTGCAGGCACGGCAGCTGTCGCACTTGTTGAGCATCGCGACGTCGAAGTCCAGAGCCAGGCGGGCCTTGTCGGCGGAGCGGTCGGCCCACTTGTCGAGGAACGGCTTGACGCTGACCCGGTGCATGTCCATGCCGAGCTCCTCGGGCTCGTGGCCGTAGGCCAAGGCGATGAGCTCCGAGAGGTAGATGACCGGCACGTTGACGTTCTCGTTGGCTCGCTGGAGCGCCGCCTGGTTCAGGTCGAACTGCTGGAAGCAGCTCGGGCACACCACCACGAGCGCGTCGACGTCGTGATTCTGCAGGTCGTGAAGCTTGCGTCGGCAGAAGGCGAGCGAGGAGTCCCGCTCGCCGACACGGTCGAGGGCGCCGCCGCAGCACTGCATCTTGGTCGGGTAGTCGACCACCCGCGCACCGAGCGCGGTGACCAACTCCTCGACCTTCTTGGGATGCAGCGGATCGTCCCACCGGACCGCCGGCTGCGGACGCAGCAGGTGACAGCCGTAGTGAACGGCGATCCGCATGCCCCAGAAGTTCTTCTTGGCGCCGCTGGCGATGAGGCCGGCACCCATCGAGTCCGAGAGCCACTCGGCGAAGTGAAGAACCTGGAGGCTGCCGTCGTAGTGCAGGTCCTCTGCCGCCAGGCGCTCGTTGATGACGTCCTTCTCGCGCCAGTCGGTCTTCAGGTGGCTCTGCGCTTCCTTGAACGTCGAGTAGCAGCCGTTGCACGGCGTCACGACGTCGAGACCGGCCTTCTCAACGATGGCGAGGTTACGGGCCGCCGCGGTGTAGAACGCATCGGGATCGTTGGCCTTGACCAGCGTCCCCTCGGGACAGCACGTGTGGCCCGGCAGCTCGGCAACCCGAGCGCCGAGATCGTCGAACATCACCCGGGTCGCCTTCTCGATGAACGGGAACCGCGCGGGGATCGTGCACCCCCAGAAGACCGCGAACTCCTTCATGTGACTCGCCTTTCGTTGTGAACTCGCCGAAGAGAACGAAAAACGCCCGCTCAACCCCCTACTCGGGGCCGGGCGAGCGACTCTGCTCGTCATCTTCGATTCAGCACGCCGTTGTGCTGCCGGGAGATTGTATCACGCGCGAGGCGCGAGGCGAAACATCGCGGAAACGAAGAGGAGGGGCCGAACGCGGCCCCTCCTCCACCAAACATCGTCGTCGAGGGAGCTACCCCTCGATGATCCGCATCGCCTCGTCGCGATATGCATCGGTCACGAAGGGAATGCCGGAGATCTCGGCGGCATCCCGGGTGAGCGCCATGAGGTCGCTGCGGCTGATCGTGTTGAGTCGCATGTTGCGCGAGCCGCTCATGAGCTGCTGCAGCCCCACCTTGATCTTGTCGGAGTAGGTGTAGATTCCCAGCGCACCCATGGGGAACTTGTCTGCCTCGTCACCGTACTCGGCCTTCAGCGTCTCGTAGGTCACGAATATCTCTTCCTTCGTCGTACCGAATGCCGAGACCGACTTGGGAAGGTCCTGCTCCTTCATCCACAGCTCGATGTTCTTGCCGACAAACCCCGGGATCATGAGCGCGCGGCCCATGCACACGGCCTTGGCGTGCGGCGCACCGAGCGCGAGGACCTTGAACACGTGGTCCTCGGTGGAGAAGCCGCCCGCCATCGCGATATCGGGAACGAACGCGCCCTGCGACGCGAGCTTCTCGAGCAGCTCGTTGGCCATGCACTGGAGATAGAAGGTCGGGACGCCCCACTCCTCCATCATCCGCCACGGGCTCATGCCGGTTCCGCCGGGAGCGCCGTCTATCGTGAGGAGGTCGATCTTGGCGTTGCTGGCCCACTTGATCGCCATGGCCAGCTCGCGCATCGGGTAGGCGCCGGTCTTGAGGGTGACCCGCTGAACACCCAGATCCCGAAGTCGCTGGACCTCGGCGTAGAACCCTTCCTCATCGACGAAGCCGAGACGGCTGTGGCGCTCGAACTGGCGGATAGCGCCGTCTGCAAAGGCCTTCTGGATCGCAGGATCGGAAGGGTCGGGGGTGACCAGGTAGCCGCGCTTCTGCAGCTCCAGCGCGCGGTCCAGGCTGCCCACCTTGATCTCGCCGCCGATGCACTTGGCGCCCTGGCCCCACTTGAGCTCCATCGTGGTGACACCGAGCTTCTCGACGCAGTACTCGGCGACTCCGAGGCGGGTGTCCTCGACGTTCATCTGCACGAGGATGTCGCCGTAGCCGTCCTGCTGATACCGGCGGAACAGCTCCACCCGGCGCTTCATGTCGGGTGCGTTCGCGACCTTGCCGTGTTTGTCCAGCTCAAGGTCCGGGTCGATGCCGCAGACGTTCTCTCCGCACACGATCGAGACGCCAGAGATGGCAGCGCCGACGGCGAAGTGCTCCCAGTTCTTGCGGGCGATCTCGGTCGAGCCGAGCGCACCCGTGAAGATCGGGACCTTCATCTTCACCTTGTTCGTGTGGCCGAATTCGGTCTCGGTGCTCACCATGGGGAAGAGCGTGTTGTCCGGGTTCCCTTCCACGCCGTCGGGCAGCCCCTTCGCACCCAGCGCATAGCCCTGGATGTTGAGATGCGAGTAGTCGATGGGATAGTCCTTGTCGCCACCGGCAGTGACCTCGCCGAACGGACCGGGGTAGATGACCTCCCGACCGCGGAACGACGACTTGAAGACCTCACAGTTGCCGCGGCACCCATCGACGCAACGAGCGCACAGCCCGGAGCCGGGGACAACATCCTTCGAGCGATTCGCCGTCTGTGTGGCGTCGCTCCCCTTGGGACACTGCAGATTCATGCGTCGTACCCCTCCCCTGTATCGATGCTCCCCGCGCATTTGCGGATGGGCCATTTATGCGGCATCTTGAGTGATATTGCAATCTGTACGAAACCTGCTGGAAATACGGTCGAAACAATTAGGAGTGTGAACCCGCATGCCGACCCATCTTCGCACCGAGGCTGTGGCAAGGATCGTTGAACAGAACGTGGAGTTCATTCATCTGTGGTTCACGGACGTTCTGGGATTCCTCAAGACCTTCGTCATCACCGTCGACGAGCTCGACACGGCCATGACCGAAGGAATGGGGTTCGACGGCTCCTCGATCCAGGGGTTCGCGCGAATCGAGGAGTCGGACATGGTGGCGATGCCCGATCCCACCACGCTCCAGATCCTGCCTTGGCGCCAAGAGGGACAGCCGGTCGCGACGATGTTCTGCGATATCGTCAGGCCGGACGGAAGCCCGTATGAAGGCGACCCCCGCTACGTCCTGAAGAGGAACCTGAAGCGCGCGGCGGACCTGGGCTTCACGTTCTTCGTGGGACCGGAGCTCGAGTACTACTACCTGAAGAACGATGCGGTGCCCGAGGTCGTCGACCACGGCACGTACTTCGACCAGACGACACGCGACCTTGCGGTTGACCTGCGCAACCAGACGGTGCGCACGCTCAAGAGCTTCGGGATCCAGGTCGAGTACAGCCACCACGAAGTGGGCCCGAGCCAGCACGAGATCGACCTGCGCTACAACGAGGCGCTCAAGATGGCCGACGGGGTGATGACGTACCGCCTGGTCGTCAAGGAGGTGGCGCAACTCAGCGACCTCTACGCGACCTTCATGCCCAAGCCGATCTACGGCGAGGCGGGAAGCGGCATGCACGTCCATCAGTCGCTCTTCAAGGGTGACTCGAACGCCTTCTACGACCCCGCCGACGAGTTCCACCTCTCGCAGACGGCCAAGAGCTACATCGCCGGCCTGCTGCACCACGCACGCGCCATCAGCGCCGTGACGAACCAGTGGGTGAACTCCTACAAGCGGCTGGTTTCGGGCTACGAGGCACCCGTGCACATCTGCTGGGCACACCGCAACCGCTCGGCACTCGTCCGCGTCCCGATGTACAAGCCGGGCAAGGAGAAGGCCACGCGGATCGAACTGCGCTCCCCCGACCCCGCCTGCAACCCCTACCTCGCCTTCTCGGTCATGCTCGCCGCCGGACTCGACGGCATCGAGCGGGGCCTCACACTGCCCGACGACGTTACCGACGACGTCTACGAGATGAGCGCCGAGCAGCGCGCGGCGGCGGGAATCGGACAGCTTCCCGAGAACCTCAAGGAGGCCATCGACGAGCTGGAGAAGAGCGAGCTGTTGCGCGAGGCGCTCGGCGAGCAGGTCTTCAGGTGGCTGATCCGCAACAAGCGCATCGAGTGGCACCAGTACCGCACCCGCGTCACGCAGTGGGAGATCGAGGAGTACCTGCCGCTGCTCTAGCCGGACGGATCTAGCCGAGAAGCCCGGCGACGCCCGCGCCCACGGCGAACAGCACCGAACGCCGCCACGACCGCGCCCGAGACGCGATTCACCACGTGGACGCCTCGGTCACTGACTGCGTGTCGCATCAGCGCGACCCCGGTGCTCAGGACCAGCCACCATGACAGCGAGCCCAGCGCCACCCCGAGCGTGGCCACGGCCGCCGAGGAACCGGTCGCCTGGCCGACGAGGCCCGCTCCCGCGAATACCGCGGCGAACGCCATGATCGTCATCGGATTCGTGAGCGTCAGTCCGAACGCGCTCGAGTAGAGCGCCCAGCCGCGCCATGATGCCCTGTGCCCGAGCTGCCTCGTGTGAGGGTGGAGCCACGATCGCCCGCCAGCCGAGCCAGATCAGGACGAGCCCGCCGACGATGCGCAGCGGCACCTGTGCCGAGACGAGCAGCTGCGAGAACACCGTCAGACCGAACGCGGCGAGTCCGGCGTAGAGGGCATCCGCGGTTGCGATTCCCGCGCCGGTGGCGGCCCCGGCGCGCCAGCCGTGCGACAGCACGCGCTGGATACACAACACGCCCATCGCCCCAACGGGGGCGGCAACGGCGATTCCGATGACGAACATCCGCGCGAACAGCGCCGAGGCTTCGCTCACGCGCCTACTCGGCCGCCTCGTTCGCGATGACGACCGCCTCGGCGATCTCCTTCAGCGTCTTGCGCTTGTCCATCGCGAGCTTCTGGAGCCGCTTGAACGCGTCGGCCTCCGACATGCCGCGCGCCATGAGGATCCCCTTCGCGCGGTCGACGGTCTTGCGCGTCTCCAGGCGTTCGCCAAGGTCCTCGACTTCGGCGGCCAACGCTGACGCCTCGGCGAAACGCGCGATCGCCAGCGACATCGCGGGAAGCACGTCGGTGCGGGTGAACGGCTTGACGACGTAGGCCATCGCCCCGGCCGACGCGGCCTGTTCGACGTAGGCACCCTGCGAGAACGCGGTGACCATGACCACCGGCGCGATTCGCTCGGCGCCGATCACCTCGGCGGCCTCGAGACCGCCGACGCCGGGCATGTTGATGTCCATGAAGACGATGTCGGGCGTGAAGGACCGGGCGAAACTGACGGCTTCTGCGCCGTCACGGGCCTCGGCGACGATCTCGTGACCCTCCTCCTCGAGCATCTCTCGAAGATCCATGCGGATGAGCGCCTCGTCCTCGGCGATGAGCACGCGCAAGAGCTACTCCTCAGTCGTTGTGGGTGGGTGTGGCGTTCGTTGGCGGGGACGCGCACCGTGACGGTTGTTCCGCGCCCCCGGGAGAAGGCGATGGTTCCCCGCAGGTCGTCTTCGATCACGGTGTGCACGATCGCCAAGCCGAGATGCGCGGAGCCCACGGCTTCGAAGTCCTCGGGAAGCCCGACGCCGTCGTCGCGAACCGTGAGCACCAGCTCGCTGGCGACGCGCCTGCGCGGTGACGTCGACCCTGCCGTCCTGCCGGTCGCCGATTCCGTGCTCGAGCGCGTTGTGGACGAGCTCGGCAAGCGCCAGCGCGAGCGACGTGGCCGTGCGAGCGTCGACCTCGCCCGTTTGGCCCTCGACCTTGACGGCCACCTCGTGTCCCTCGCCGACAAGCCCTCGGCGAACCAGGTCGACGACGGTGGTCGCAACCTGCGAGAAGTCCACGCGCTCCTCGTCGGAGCCGGCGAGCAGGTCGTGGACGACCGCCATGGCCCCGACGCGCTCGGTCGCCTCGGCAAGCGCACGTCGCACCTCGGGAGAGTCGCTGCGCCTCGCCTGGATCCGCAGCAGCGACGCGATCGTCTGCAGGTTGTTCTTCACTCGGTGGTGGACTTCTCGGATGGTCGCGTCCTTGACCTTGATCTCCTGCTCGCGACGGTGTGCCTCCGTGAGGTCTTCCACCAGCACGAGCGCGCCCGCGGGCAGGTCGATCGTGCGGTAGCCGAGCACCCGCTCGGCGACCGGAGTCTCGACCGCGACGCCCTGGCCCGTGCCGAGCGCCGGTGCGATGCCGAAACCGCCGCCGGGCAGGCCCGACGCCTTCATCCCGGTCAGCTCGGAGTCGACGCCGGCGAGCCGCATGATGTTGACGGCGTTGGGTGACGCGTACGCGATCGTGCCGAGCGGCCCGACGCGCATCACGCCATCGCCCGCCGTGCGAACCGCCGAGAAGGGCTCGCTCGTGCGGACATCGGTGAACGGCCCGCCACGCAGGGCGTCGAGCAGCTCCTCGGCCACGTCCATGAAGGCGGCTTCCATCGCGCCGGCCGAACGCGGTCACCTGCTCGGCGAGGTCGCGCAGCACCACGGCTCGCGATTGCCCCTCGCCGATCGGCCATGCCGAGGTCGTAGTAGGTGATGCCGCGGGCCACCCGGCGCCGTGCACCCGATGCCGGTTCGCCTGAGTTCAGCGCCGCGTAGGCCTCGGGCTCCTCGGCTGGGTCGAGTGCGCGGCCGACGCGGCTCGTCGCGATGGGAGCGATGGCGGTGTTGGGCCGGGCATCGGCGATGACCTCGAGCCGACCGTCGGCCCCGGGCGCAGCGAGCGCAACGTCGCCGTAGCCCATGTCGGCGACGAGCTGGAGGTTCGCGATCACGTTGTCGAGGTGCGCCTGTGTGGGCGTCCTCTTCTTCTCGCGCTGGGCGCTTGGATGACATATGCGCAGTATACCCGCGCCGTCGGCTATAATCTGCCGAGCACATCACCCAAGCCCGGGTGGCGGAACAGGCAGACGCGCCGGTCTCAAAAACCGGTTGTCGAAAGACAGTGCGGGTTCGATCCCCGCCCCGGGCACCACGCGCGCTCTCGCGCGACGGTTCCGGCGGGACGCGCCTACGGTCTCCGCGACCCCCGGTGCTCTGCCTCCGCCCGCTGTCCGCCCGCGCGGCACGACCCGCGCTCGCGTAGAGCGGTGCGGCGGCGGCGAAGAACGCCGACCCCAGCACCCATGCCACGGCGATGCTGAACCGCGTCGCGATCCAACCGAGGGCGGGTTGACCGAGCGACCCTCCCACGTCGGCGAAGAGCGAGTCGAGCGACAGGACCGTCGCTCGCTGTGCCGAGGGGATGTGCTCGTTGATGAATCCGGAGCGCACCGGCCCGATCAACCCGAACATGACGCTCCATGCGATCCACAGCACGATGGCGATCGCCGCCGGGAAGAGTCCGGGTTCGAGTCCCAGGAGGCCGACCACGCCGATCGCCGCGATCGCCAACGCTCCGACTATCGATCCGATCGCCAGGACCCGCGCCGGGTCGCGCCGGCTCTCTCCTTCACGCATGGTCCACCGCACGAGGGAGTTCCCTCCGATCATCGCGGCAGAGGAACCGGCTTGGACCAAGCCCAGCACCCACACGGCCGAAGGGCTCCCGAGCAGCTCCAGGACGTAGGGCTGCCAAGAGTAGAACGTGAACATGAACACCACGCCGGTGACCAGCGAAACGAACATCAGCGGGCGAATGACCCTGCTGCCCCAGCCGTAGCGCACGCCGGCGTTCATGATCGTCCTGGTCTCGGTACCGAAGCTGGAGAGGTGAAGCGGCCGGGGCTCGAACCCCGAGTCCCGCACGAGGAACAGGACCATGACGAACGCCGCAACGAGCACGGCCGCCCTCACGAGGTAGGGAATGACCAGGTTGACCTGGCCGAGGAACCCTCCCAGAAGCGATCCCGCGATCATCGCCGCTCCGAACGCCATTCCGCCCCACGCGAAGACCTTCTCCTTGGGCCCCGTCCACCCGGCGGCGTCCAGCGCGTCGACCATCCACGCATCCACCGCGCCGGTCTGGAACGTGAACCCCAGGCCGATGAGCGCACTCGCCACGGCAAACCCGGCGATACCCCAGCCGAGAAGCGGCGTGAGGACGTAGAGCATCGTCGAGACGATGATGGTCCCGATCGACAGCAGGTACGACGCCTTGCGGCCGATGGTGTCGGCGATGACTCCGGTCGGTACTTCGCAGAGCATCTGCGCGACGAGATAGACCGTGTTGACCAGCATGACTTCGAACAGCGTGAGTCCTCCGCGCTGGATCAGGAAGATGGTGTTGATCGCCCAGATCAGCGACGTCGCGAGCGTGAAGAGACCGCTGGTCGAGAGGTAGGCGAAGATGATCCTGCGCGGCGTGTAGGGAGCCGCGGTCACGAGCGGTCCCTCGGGACGTGGTCCGGCTGACGGGCAGTCGGTCGGTTTCACGCGCGCGTTCCTCTCGGCGGGTACGGGTGGGTCACTGTGAGGTATCTTCCCCGAGCTCGATGGCGATACGCGACCGCCGCGACGCACCCACTCACGCGCGCTCGCGGTCATCGAACGCGTGTTCGCATTGAGGAGCTGTTCCGTGGTACGCTCGCGGAGTCCCAATCGAACAGGAGTTCGCTCATGCTTGCCGAGAACCCCTCGCCGCCCGAAGCGCCGTCGCTCGCCGATGAGCTGCTCGCCGACCTGAACGCCGAGCAGCGCGCCGCAGCGTCGCACGGCGACGGCCCGTTGCTGGTCGTGGCGGGCGCCGGCACCGGCAAGACGGCCACGCTGGCTCACCGCGTCGCGGTCCTGATCGCGCGGGGGGTCCAACCCGGACGCATCCTGCTGCTGACCTTCTCGAGGCGGGCCTCAAGCGAGATGCTGCACCGCGTCGACGGACTGCTGCGCTCATCTGCAGGTAGCGGGGCCGCCGTGTCGGGATCGCAGGTCTGGGGCGGGACGTTCCACGCGATGGCCGCGCGGCTGCTGCGCATGCACGCGCGCGACGTCGGACTCGAGCCGGACTTCACCATCATGGACCGGGGGGACTCGGAAGACCTGATGCACCTCGCGCGCTTGGAACTCGGACTCGGGCGCGGCAGTTCGCGTTTTCCGCAGAAGTCCACGTGCCTCGACATCTACTCCCGCTGCGTGAACGCGCGCGTGCCCCTCGCCGACCTTCTCGCCGAGGCATTCCCCTGGTGCACAAGCGCCGAGGACGACCTCAAGAAGCTGTTCTCGCTCTACACCGACAAGAAGGAGGCCCAGCAGGTCCTCGACTACGACGATCTGCTGCTGTTCTGGCACGGGATGCTGTCCGACCCGGCCGCCGGCGACAGGGTTCGCGAGCGCTTCGACCACGTGCTGGTCGACGAGTACCAGGACACCAACGTGCTTCAGGCCGAGATCGTCTCGCTCCTTCGGCCGGACGGCACGGGTGTCACGTGCGTCGGTGACGACGCCCAAGCGATCTACAGCTTCCGCGCGGCCACAGTTCGCAACATCCTCGATTTCGAGCAGCGCTTCCCGGCCGCGCGCGTGACCACCCTGACCCGCAACTATCGCTCGACCGCGCCGATCCTGAACGCGACCAACGCGATCATCGCCGAGGCGACCGAGCGCCGCGACAAGGAACTCTGGACCGCACGCGAAGGAGGTGGCCGCCCCTCGCTCGTGACCTGCCGCGACGAGGCCGAGCAGAGCGACTGGTTGTGCGCGCGCATCCTCGATCACCGGGAGCAGGGCACGGCACTCAAGGACCAGAGCGTGCTGTTTCGCGCGCAGCATCACTCGATGGCACTCGAGATGGAGCTGACGCGTCGCAACATCCCCTTCCGCAAGTACGGCGGACTGCGCTTCGTCGAGACCGCGCACGTCAAGGACCTCGTGGCGTTCCTGCGCCTCGCCGAGAACCCAAAGGACGCCATGGCGGGGATGCGGGTGCTGGGACTCGTGCCCGGCATCGGTCCCAAGACTGCGGAGTCGCTCTGGAGCGCCCTGAACTCGTCCGGCGGCGACTTCGAGAGCTGGGTCGGAGCGCGCGTGCCCGAGAACGCCGCCGCCGTGTGGCCGGGCGTCGTCTCGCTGCTCCGCTCGCTCTCGGGAGCCGGCGCACTCGAAGTACCCGCGCAGGTACATGCGATCCGTAGCGTCTACGCTCCCCTGCTCGAGCGGCGCTACGACAACGTCGCTGCGCGCCTGCGGGACCTCGAGCAGATAGAGTCGATCGCCTCGGGTGCGCGTGACCGGGCGCAGTTCCTGACCGACCTCGCGCTCGACCCACCGGCCTACACGCAGGACTTCGCCGGACCTCCGCTGCTCGACGAGGACTACCTGATCCTCTCGACGATGCACTCGGCAAAAGGGCTGGAGTTCGACGTCGTCTACGTGATCCACGCCGCCGACGGCAACATCCCCAGCGACATGGCGACCGGCACCGCCGAAGGGATCGAAGAGGAGCGCCGGCTGTTCTACGTGGCGTGCACGCGGGCCAAGAACCAGCTCTACGTGACCCAGCCGCTCAGGTACTACACCCAGCCCCACGGACGCTCGGACCGGCACGGCTACGCCCAGCGCACTCGATTCCTCGGCGAGAAGGTCATGCCGCAGCTTCGTCGAAGCGCTCGCGAACCCGGATCTCCCCGCCGAGGAGACAACGCCGCTCGAACAGGCGACGACGGCGAAGATCCGGGACGGGGTCCGGGGGCTGTGGGGGTAGCCCCATATGGGGCAGCGATCCGGGTGCTCTCGATCTCGCAAGGCTGCTACGGCTCCAGCACGACCTTCACGCTCTCCCCAGCATTCGCAACGAGCGCGAATCCCTCCTGCGCCCGCTCGAGCGGCAACCGGTGCGTGATCAGGTCGTCCACGTGCACGCGTCCGGTCGCGATCAGGTCCATCGCCATCGCCAAGTCGGCCGGCGCTGCGCCATAGGCGGTGCGCACGATGACTTCTCGGCGCCAAAGCTCGTTCAGCGGCATCGGATGGCTCTCGCCTGGGGCAGGAACCGCAAACACCACGAACGTCGCTCCGCTTTCGAGACACGCGAGGCCCTGGTCGATCGCGCTTGGAGCGCCGGTGCCTAGGATGACGAGATCGGCGAGCGCCCCGTCATTGGCTTCTCGGAGGAGGTCCGGAAGCTCGTCACCGGCGGCGATCGCGTCGAAGGCCTGCGTCGCACCGCTCTTGCGCGCCCAGTCGAGGCGGTACTCGCTCACATCGGTCGCGAACACGCGACCGGCCCCCAGTGCCAGCGCGAGCCGGATGTGGAGCAGTCCGGAGATGCCGCTGCCCACCACCAGCACCGTCGAGCCCGGACGCACGCCGGCGCGCACCTGCGCGCGCACCACGCACCCGAGCGGCTCGACAAAGGTGCCCTGCTCGTAGCTCATCGAGTCGGGCATCACGAGGATGCCGCGGTCGGTCTGCAGCGCGGGCACGCGCACGTACTCGGCGAACCCGCCGGGATCGAAATTGGTCGTGTGGAGCGTATGACAGGCCGTGTGGTTGTCGGAAAGACAGTGCCGGCACGTGCTGCACGGCACGTGGTGAGAGACCACGACCCGGTCGCCCACCGCCACGTTCTTCACGCCCGCGCCGATGGCGACCACGTCGCCCGCGACCTCGTGTCCCAGCACGATCGGCGCCTTGGGCACGCGGTACCACTCGAGCACGTCGGAGCCGCAGATGCCGCTCGCGCGGATGTGCACGAGTGTCTCGCCGACGCCGATCTCAGGGACCGGCATCTCCTCGACGCGGACGTCGGAGTTGTTGTAGTAGACGGCGGCGCGCACGGCTAGATCTTGCGGGTGTCGTCGGCGTCCATCGTCACGCCGCCGCAGAGCGATGCGCCCGATGACTTCTCGTCCTGGTAGACCGCATAGGCGTCGTCCACGCTCGCGTTGCCATGCACCACGGCGTTGACCGCCTTGATCATGCCCAGCGGACAGTCGGACTGGAAGATGTTGCGGCCCATGTCCACGCCCGACGCGCCGCGCGCGATCGCGTTGTACGTCATCTGCAGCGCCTCGCGCTCGGGCAGCTTCTTGCCGCCGGCCATGACAACCGGCACCGAGCATGTCGACGTGATGCGCTCGAAGTCGTCCTCCACGTAGTACGTCTTGACGATGTGCGCGCCCATCTCGGCGGCGATGCGCGTGGCAAGCGCGAGGTAGCGCGCGTCGCGCACCATCTCCTTGCCCACCGCGGTGACCGCGATGACCGGGATGCCGTAGCGCTCACCGAGGTCGATCAGCTTGGCGAGGTTGGCGATCGTCTGGTGCTGGTACTCGGAGCCCACGAAGATCGAGAGCGCCATGCCGGCGGCGTTGAGTCGGATGACGTCCTCGATGTCGGTGATGATCGTCTCGTTGGACAGGTCGTCGTCGAGCACGCTATTGGCTCCCGAGACGCGCAGCACCACTGGGGTGTCACACGAACTCGGAATGTCGCTTCTCAGGATGCCGCGCGTGAGCATGAGCGTATCGGCGTACGGCGCGAGAGGCATGATGCTCTCGCGGATGCACTCCAGCCCGGATGTGGGGCCGAGGAAGTAGCCGTGGTCCACGGCGAGCATCACGGTGCGGCCATCTTGCGGCTGGATGATCTTCGAGAGGCGGTTCTCAAGTCCCCAAGACATGTCGGTTCCTCCGAGGTGTCGGGTGCGTGTCGACGCGGCCGCGGCGGGTGTGCGGCAGCGGGTTAGATGCTAGCAGAATCGTGGGTGGGGCGAGGGCTGTCGCGGCGGGCCGGGCGACTCAACTACCAGCAAGGCGAAACGCCCCTATCGCGCGAGCACGCCTGCGAGCTGGTACATCTCCTGTCGCAGCAGGTGCTGTGCGCCATACGCCTCTTTGAGCGGGTACGTGTGCGTGTGCGAGCCCTTGAGCCCGACGGCGACGGCCGCCTCGCCCTGCGAGCAGCGCGTCCACCGCGCGCGCTCCCATCCGACTCGCGAGGATGCGGTCGAAAGCCGACGGCGAACCCCCGCGCTGTACGTGGCCGAGGACCACCGAGCGCGCCTCATGGTCGTAACGGTCCTGGAGCTCCTCGGCGAGTTTGAATGCGTGGCCGCCGCCCTCGGCGATCACGATGATCGAGTGCTGCTTGCCACGTTTCACGCCCTGCACGATGCAGGCCCACACGTCTTCGATGCGCCACGGGACCTCCGGCACGAGAATGCAGTCGCCACCGCACGCCAGGCCGGCGTAGGTGGCCAGAATGCCGCAGCTACGTCCCATCACTTCGATGACGAAGGTTCGCTCGTGGCTCGACGCGGTGTCGCGCACCTTGCCTACGGCGTCGCAGATGGTGTTGAGCGCCGTGTCGAAGCCGATAGACGTGTCGGTGCCGGCAACGTCGTTGTCGATCGTGCCGGGAACGCCCACGGTCGCGACGCCGCGCGCGTGAAGCTCCTCGGCGCCGCGATACGATCCGTCGCCGCCGATGATCACCAAGCCGGTCACACCGTTGCTCGTTGAGCAGCTCGGTCGCTTCGTCGAGTCCGTCTTCAGTCTCGAATCGGGCGGACCGCGACGTGCCGAGGAACGTGCCGCCGCGGTCGAGAATGCCGCCCACGTCCGAAAGCCCCAACGGGCGGAAGCAACCCTTGAGCAGCCCCTCATACCCGTGCTCGATGCCTACCACGTCCGCACCACGAGCGATGGCCGACCGCACCACGGACCGGATGGCGGCGTTCATTCCCGGCGCATCACCACCGCTGGTCAGCACCGCGATCTTGGGACGCTCAGTCATTCGACTCACCCCTCGTCGAGTGTGCAGAACTCACCGATCGCACGAAGCCTCTCGTAGCGCCGATCAACCAGTTCAGGGACCGGCACGGAGCACAGTTCGTCGAGTGAGCGCGAAACGGCCTCGCCCACGCTCGCAAGCACGGCGGCCCGGTCGCGGTGCGCACCGCCGAGTGGTTCCGGCAGCACCTCGTCGACGATGCCGAGCCCCACGAGGTCGTTCGCGGTCATGCGCAGGCAGGTCGAGGCCGCCTCGGCCTGTCCGGTATCGCGGTAGAGGATCTGAGCGCACATCTCGGGGCTGATCACCGAGTAGTACGAGTTCTCGAGCATGAGCAGCCGGTCACCGAAGCCGATCGCCAGCGCACCGCCGCTCCCGCCTTCGCCGATACCCACGACGACCACGGGCACGCGCAGCGCCGAGAGCTTCGCGAGCGACTCGGCGATGGCCCACGCCTGACCGCGCTCCTCGTCTTCGAGCCCCGGCGACGCGCCGGCCGTATCGAGGAAGCTCACGACCGGCAGCCCGAACTTCTCGGCGAGGTCGAAGGCGCGCATCGCCTTGCGGAAGCCCTCCGGGTGCGGGCTCCCGAAGTTGCGACGGATGTTCTCCTTCGTGTCGGTCCCCTTGCGGTGGCCGATCACCACGACACGACGGCCGCCCATCGTGGCCAGGCCCGCGAGCATGGCCTCGTCATCGCCATAGTGGCGGTCGCCGCGCAGCTCGATGACGTCGGTGAAGAGCGCCTCCACGTAGTGCTGCGTCTTGGGACGCTCCGGATGACGCGATATCTGGACGCGGTCCCACGGGGAGAGGTGCAGGTAGGTGTCGATGCGGAGTCGTTCGATCTGGGAACCGAGGTCGTCGATCTCCTCGGCGAGGTCGGACTCAGCCGCGACATCGAGTTTGCGCAGCTCGTCGAGTTTCGCCTCGAGCTCCATCAGCGGGCGTTCGAACTCCATCACGAAGCGCGGCTTGCTCACGACGCCTCACCCGCCTTCGCGGCAGGTTGCAGGTAGCCGAGGAGCAGCGCCACGTGGTCCTTCAGGTCCTCTCGGGGGACGATCTCGTCGATCATCCCGTGCCGCATGAGCGACTCGCTGGTCTGGAAGTCCTTGGGGAGCTTCTGTCGCGTGGTCTGCTCGACCAGCTTGGGCCCCGCGAAGCCGATCAGGGCGCCGGGTTCCGCGATGATCACGTCGCCGAGTACCGCGAACGAAGCGGTCACGCCGCCGAACGTCGGGTTCGTCAGGACGGAGATGTAGGCCAGTCCGGCGTCCGAATGCCTGCGGGCGGCGGCACTGGTCTTGGCCATCTGCATGAGCGACAGCATGCCCTCTTGCATGCGCGCGCCGCCCGAAGCGGTCACCAGCACGATGGGCAGCCGACGCTCGGTCGCCAGTTCGAAGGCTCGCGCGATCTTCTCGCCGACCACCGAACCCATCGAGGCGCCGATGAACCGGAAGTCCATGACGCCGAGCACCGCGGGGCGAGATCCGATGGACGCCATGCCGGTGATCACGGCTTCCGGCAGCCCGCTCTTCTCGGCGGCGGCGTCGAGCTGCACCGCGTAGGGCTTGGCGGCGGTGAACTCCAGCGGATCGCACGGCAAGAGGTCGGCGTCGATCTCGGCGAACGACCCCTCGTCGGCAAGCAGCTCGATGCGCTGCGGCCCCGTCAGGTCGAAGTGAAATCCGCACGTGGGACAGACGCGCTGCGACTGCACGAGCTCGCCCTCGTAGATGGTGCGCTTGCACCCTTCGCACTTGACCCAGACGCCGTCGGGCAGGTCAGAGCCCGCGGATGTCCCCTTGTCGGTGACCCGGGTATAGCGTTTGGTCTCGCGTGCTGAGAACCAATCTGAAATCGGCATCCGTGTGCGCCGTCCTGACTTATAGACTGACTGGTCTACTATTCCCCACAATGCCACTGCGGCACCGCCCGGCTGCAGATGCCGAAACGGTGCCGCGGAACGAATTCCGAGTAGTGCGTGCCTTGCCTTACGCCGAGAAGTCCTCGCTGCCGTTGAACACGGCGAGCGCACGGGCCACGTCGTAGTCGCCGATGGTGATCGCGCTGATCGCCTTGGTCAGCCGAACGGCCTCGTCGAGCGGGCGCTGATGCAGGTTGCGGCCGGTCGCGTTTCCGACCGCGCCGCCCACGTGGATCTGCTCGTGGAGCTGCGTCAGGAACGTCGTCGCGTCCACGGTCGAGCCGCCCGCACACACCAGGCCCGTGCGGCCGGACGCCTTGGAGGCCTCGACGAGCTTCTCGGCCGACGACGCGGTGTCGTCGCCCTTGGGCGGATTGCACTTGACGAAGTCGGCGCCAAGACACGCCGCGGTACCGGCAGCGCCCGCGATGAGGTGGGCGTCCTTCTCGTCGGCGACGGCCTTGCCGCGCGGGTAGATCCAGAGCACGACCAGCAGGCCGTTGGCGTGGGCGTCGGCGATGAGCTGCCCGGCCTCGGTCATCATGGTCGACTCGTACTCCGAGCCCAGGTAGATGGTGTAGCCGATGCCGACCACGTTGACGCCGTTCTCACGCAGATCGAGCACGGCCTGGATGTCGTAGAGCTGCGGCGAGTACGGGTCGTCCTGGCTCGTCTTCACCAGGTGCGTCTTGCTGTTCATCTTCACGAGGTAGTTGATGTCGGGATAGTCCGCCGCGTACTGGGCCACGAGGCCACGCTGGCCGGCCAACACGCCGACAACACCCTCCGAGCCGATGCGGAACAGGTGCTCAGGCTCGGCGTCATCGGCAGATATTCCCTCGCCGAAGAAGTCGTCGTTGAGGTGCTCGATCTTCTGGTCGCACGCGAAGAGCATCAGGCGCCCGGAGTTGCGCGTGGCCGCCAGGAAGTTCTCGATATAGGTCTCGCGAAACTCGGCCGGAACGTCGGCCGGCACACGCACCAGATCACGGTTGATGGTTGGCATGAAGCCCCCTCCTCGATGTACGGGTTCGATGAATGGAAAGAACAGCCGCGAAACGCCGCCCGCAGCCGTTCGGAACCACAGAATAGGGTACGCGAACCGAGCCGCACGCGCCAGAGAAACGCCCCTACGCCAGCCGCTTGCGCATCGTGCGGTGCGGGATACCGGTGAGCTGGCTCACGAAGAGATCGCCCTCCGCAACGTAGCCGAGCCGCCCGTAGAACCCGAAGGCGCTGTCTCTCGCGTGAAGCCAGGTCTCCTCGGCCCCCTCGGCGATGGCGAGTCGCTCCAGCTCCGCCATGAGCGCGCGCCCGACTCCGCGTCCGTGCGCAGACGGGCTCACGGCGACCTGCCTGACCTGCCGCGAACGGTCCTGCGGCGCAGGAAGCAGTCGCGCGGTTCCGAGCAGGGCGCCCCCCGAACCGAGCGCGATGGCGAAGGTGCTGCCGTTGGCCGGGTGGTACCAGTCGCCTTCCCGCGCGACGCCGAACTCGCGGTAGAGCACCTCGTACGACAGGTCCAGCAACTCGTCGAATCGCTCCCAGTCGTGCGTCTGCAGCTCGATGTCGAAGTCGCTCACTCGGGCTCAGCCCCCGAAACCGTTCGTCACCGGCATGCGGCGGTCGCGGCCGAAGGCCTTCGAGGTGATCTTGACGCCGAGCGGACCCTGCCGGCGCTTGTACTCGGCGGTGTCGGTCAGCCGTATGACGCGGTCGACCACCGCGCCGTCGAATCCTGCGGCGACGATCTCGTCGCGACTCTGGTCGCGCTCGACGTAGGCCGCGAGGATTCCGTCGAGCTCGTCGTAGGGCGGCAGGGAGTCCTGGTCGGTCTGGTCGGCGCGGAGTTCGGCACTGGGCGCCTTGTCGAGGATCGCCTGCGGGATGACGGCGGATTCGCCGGTGTCGTTGCGCCACCGGGCGAGGTCATAGACGCGCGTCTTGAAGACGTCCTTGAGCGGCGCGAACCCGCCCACCATGTCGCCGTAGAGCGTCGAGTAGCCGACCGAGAGTTCGCTCTTGTTGCCGGTCGCGAGCGTGAGCCATCCGAACTTGTTGGACAGCGCCATCAGCAGCGTTCCGCGCACGCGGGCCTGCAGGTTCTCCTCGGCGACGTCGGGAGCGCGATCGGCGAACGCGGGTGCGAGCGTGTCGAGGAGCGCCTGGTAGGCGGGCTCGACCGGCAGCTCAAGAACGTCGACCGCCAACGCCGTCGCGAGCTCGACCGAATCGCTGACGCTTCCGGGCGAGGAGTAGCGGCTCGGCATCATGACCCCGTGGACGTGCTCGGCCCCCAGCGCGTCGGCGGCGATCGCCGCGGTCAGCGCCGAGTCGATGCCCCCGGACAGGCCCAGCACCACGTCGCTGAATCCGTTCTTGTGCACGTAGTCGCGCAGCCCCACCTTGATCGCTGAGTAGACCTCGTGCGCTCCGCCGACCTCCGGCTCGAGATCGCCCGACGCGCCGAGACGCCCGTCAGGGGCGAAGTCGGCGACGACCAGGTCTTCCTCGAACGCCTTGCCGCGAGCGATGACCTCCCCCGCTGGCGAGATGATGACGCTCCGGCCGTCGAAGACGAGCTCGTCCTGACCGCCCACGAGGTTGCAGTAGGCCAGCCACACGCCGTTGGCCCGCGCGCGCTCGCACAGCATCGCCTCACGCTCGGCGCCCTTGCCCGCGTGAAACGGCGACGCCGAGATGTTGAACACGACCTGCGCGCCCATCTCGGCGGCCTCGGCGACCAGCTCGGGAACCCAGATATCCTCGCAGATGGTGTTGGCCATCATCGTCCCGCCAAGCTCGGTCAGGCCCGGTGACTCCCCCGCCGAGAAGTACCGCTCCTCGTCGAAGACGCCGTAGTTGGGCAGCCGCCGCTTGTGGTAGCGCTGCAGCACCATGCCGTTGCCGCACATCGCCATCGCGTTGTAGAGATGGTCTCCAACCCGATCCACGTAGCCGACCAATGTCGGCGTCCCGCATGCCGAGGAGATCAGCTCGAGCGCGTCGAGGTTCGCTTCGACGAAGTGGTCCTTGTGCAGCAGGTCCTCGGGCGGATAGCCGGTGATGGCGAGTTCGGGGAAGAGCGTGTAGCCCGCACCGAGCACCTGCGCGGCTCCGATCGCCTCGAGGATCTTGCGCACGTTGCCGTCGATGTCTCCGACGGTGGTGTTGATCTGTGCCAAAGCGACTCGCATGCGACGTCCTCCTCTATCGGTTCATGAAGGTGATGCTGAGCTGCAGCACCGTCGCGATGCTCACCCACACCAGATACGGCGACAGGACAAGCGCGATCCATTCGCTGCCGGGCCGCCACGCCAACGCGATCCACCAGACGATCGTGACGAGCACCACCACGATGTCGACTGCCGCCAGCGGTAGGTTGCGCAGCCCGAACTGGATCGGCGTGAAGGCGAAGTTGGCGGCGAGGTTGATCGCGAGCGGGACCAGGATGAGCCGCGGCAGCTCTCCGCGCACGACCTTGAACACGGTGGCGACCGCCGCGATCGCGATCAAGCGGGTAGACGATCGCCCAGATCGTGCCGATCACCGACGGCGCGGGTGTCCACTTGGGCTTGGACAGCGCGTCGTACCACGGGTAGAAGTCGGACACGGTCAACTCCGTCTGTTGGGGCCTGTGAGCGGTCGCCGAGGCACGCGAAAGCTCGCCGAACACACTATACCCGCCCTTCTCGGCGAACCGTTGCGATACGCCCGGGCTGCGGCGTTGCCATTACGTCACCTACCTGCGACGTTGCCGAGGATGGCACGGGCATCGCTCCCTTGGCCCCGGCTGCCGCCCCGACGAAGCAGCGCTGTCTCCAGTAGGCACGGGCGGAACAGCACGCACCAGGCACCGACTCGCGAGTGCGCGAGCACGGCCCCGGAGCGTAGTGTCACCAACGGAAGGACGACTGCGTGAAGGTACGGAAGAGCACTCTGCGACTGCCGGTCATACTGAGCCGGCTCCTGCTCGCCATCCCCCTCTCGATGGCGCTCACGATGGCGGTCCACACCGCTCCCGCAAGCGCTATCACCCGCACCGAGGTTCTACGCCGAGCAAACCACTGGGTGAAGAAGCGCGTCCCCTACAGCCAGTCCGGCTCCTACCAAGGCTACCGCCGTGACTGCAGTGGCATGGTCTCGATGGCGTGGGGTCTTCGAACCTCCTACACCTCCAGCACCATCCGCTCGCGCGCGCGCCGCGTCGCCAAGCGAAACCTCAAGCCAGGCGACGCCGTTCAGACTCCTGGGCACGTCGCCATCTTCGCTGGATGGGCCAACAAGAAGAAGACGCGCTACCGTGTCATGGAACAGTCCGGGTCGGGTAAGCCCGCTCTGCGGCGCACCAAGACCTGGCGCCGAGGCGCCAAGGGCCTGAGACTGCGCGGCATCAAGGACAATCCTCCGGTGCTGGTCGCCAGCAGGCCCGCTGCCCGTCGCGCCCGTCGCGGCCGCACCCGCGACCCCTGCCGCCGTCACCGTGCGCCGCAGCCGTGCTCGCGACGCCCACGGCCTCCGCGCCGCTGACGGAGACCGTCTCTGTACTCGCGACACCCACGGTCTCTGCGGCGCTGACGGAGACCGCCGGAGCGCTCCTGCCGTAGGTGCTGAGACGACCACGAGGGCGCGCCGGCTGAACGCGGCCTGGCGGAGTCCGGCCCGAACGATGTCGCGTCAGGCGCGTACCGCGCGCGCGAGGCTCGTCACGAACTCGCGCAGCGCAGCGGGATCGGTCTGGCGCTTCACGATCGCGCTGCCGACGATCACTCCGTCTGCAAGCTCGGCTACCGTGGCGGTCTGATCCGGTGTGGACACGCCGAATCCGACCGCCACGGGCAGCTCGGTCGCGGCTTTGACCCGCCCGACAAGCTCCACCAGCTCCGTCGGCAACTCGGCGCGCTCGCCGGTGACGCCGGTGCTGGAGACGCAGTAGACGAACCCTCTCGACATCGAGCCGACCTTCGCGAGACGGTCGGGCGTCGATGTCGGCGCGACCAGGAACACGGTGTCGATGCCCTCAGAGGCTGCGAGCCAGGGTCCGGCCATGTCCGGAGGAAGGTCAGGGACGATGACGCCGCCGATCCCCGCCTCGCGCATCGCGGCCGCGGCCTTCGGCAGACCCGCACGCATCAGCGGGTTCAAGTAGGTCATGAGCGCCACGGGCGGCGCCTCGGCGCCGGCCTCCGCGATGAACTCGCGCGCGAGGTCGATCGTTTCGGTGAGGCCGAAGGCGCCACCGGCCGCGGCGCGCGCGGCATCGGCTGCATCGCGGATGACGGGGCCGTCGGCGAGCGGGTCGGCGAAGGGCACGCCAAGCTCGATGAGGTCCGCGCCCGCCTCGGCGAGGATGCCGAGCGCAGCGAGCGAGTCGGCGCGCGTCGGGTAGCCCGCCATCATGTAGGCGACCAGCGCCGGGCGCCCGTGCGCGAACGCGCGGGCGAGGCCGCGGTCAGTCAACGCCGAGACCCGCTTCACGAACGATGTCGATGTCCTTGTCTCCGCGGCCAGACAGCGTCACGACCACGACTGCGTCGGGACCGAGCTCCTCGGCGAGTCGCGGGAGCAGGGCCAGAGCATGCGAGGACTCGATGGCGGGGATGATGCCTTCGAGGTGCGTGAGCTGGGCGAACGCGGCCAGCGCCTCGGCATCGGTCACCGGCTCGTAGCGCACGATCCCCTCGTCCTTGAAGTACGCGTGCTCCGGACCGACGCCCGGATAGTCGAGCCCCGCCGAGATCGAGTACGCCTCGAGCGGATTGCCGGCGTCGTCCTGGAGCAGGTAGCTGTAGAAGCCGTGCAGGATCCCCGGCGACCCGAGCGTCATCGACGCGCCCGTCTTGTCGGTGTCGATGCCGAGACCGGCCGCCTCGGCACCCACGAGCAGCGGGTTGCCGAGCGCGCCCTCCGACGAGCACGAACGGGTAGAACGTGCCGATCGCGTTGCTGCCGCCACCGACGCAGGCGACCACCGCGTCGACGTGCCAGACCTCGCGCGCCTGCAGCTGGTCGATGATCTCGAGGCCGATCACGCTCTGGAAGTCGCGCACCATCATGGGATACGGGTGCGGCCCGACCGCCGAGCCGAGCACGTAGAACGTGTCTTCGACGCGCTCGACCCAGTGGCGAAGCGCCGCTGTGACGGCGTTGGCGAGCGTGCCGGAGCCCTCGGAGACCGGCACGACCTCGGCGCCGAGCAGACGCATCTTGTAGACGTTGAGCGACTGCCGGCGGATGTCCTCGACGCCCATGAACACCGCGCACTCGAGGTCCATGAGCGCGGCGGCGGTCGCGGTCGCGACCCCGTGCTGGCCGGCGCCCGTCTCGGCGATGACGCGCTTCTTGCCCATGCGCTTGGCGAGCAGGCACTGGCCGAGCGTGTTGTTGATCTTGTGTGCGCCCGTGTGGCAGAGGTCCTCGCGCTTGAGGTACACCGCGCCGAGACCGACCGCCTCGGCGAGACGCTTGGCCTTGTAGAGCGGCGTGACGCGGCCGACGTAGTCGCGGCGCAGGTCATCGAGCTCGGCCTCGAACTCCGGGTCACTGCAGGCATCTTCGTACGCGGCGGTGAGCTCCTCGAGTGCGGGAATGACCGTCTCGGGGACGAAGCGCCCTCCGTAGGGGCCGAAGAAGCCGGCCGCGTCGGGTCCGCTGTAGACAGAGTCTGCCGAAGGCAATAGACTCGCTCATTCCCCTACCCTCCAGTCGGCCGCCCGAACGGCGGCACAGAGCGCGTTCAGCTTCGCGTGGTCCTTCACGCCGGGACTCGTCTCGACCCCGGATGAGACATCGACGGCGTACGGACGCAGCACGGCGATGCACTCGCCTACGTTATCAGGAGTCAGCCCCCCGGCCACAAAGGAGGGAGCCCAACCAGGGACCGCGCCTAGGGGTCGCCATTCAAACGTTTGCGAGGTGCCGCCCGCTTTGTCAGCAGCATACGTGTCGAGAAGGAGGGCGGCGGCGTGGTCCCGGTAGGGCTCCGCCCCTTCCAGACCGAAATCCATGCCAATCGGCACCATCTTGATGACCGGCACGGGTGCCGCATCGCAGTCCTCCGGCGACTCGGTGCCGCTGAACTGCACCGCAGTGAGCCCGCACGCTGAGACCGCGGCCGCAACCTCCTCTGCCGAAGCGTTCACGAACACGCCGACGCGCGCCACAGGCAGGCGGCACCACGGCCAGCGCGGCCGCAGCCTGCGCGATCGTCACCTGCCGAGGCGACGGCGCGAAGATCACGCCGATCGCGTCGGCACCCGCCGCCACCGCCGCCGCCGCATCCTCAGCGTTGGTGATGCCGCATATCTTGATCCGAGTCCGTGTCATTGGGTCTGTCCTTCAGGGTGTCAGATCTGCTGTGCGGCGATGTCGCGCTTGCGGGGCGCTGCGGTGGGCGACACGCGCGTGGAGCCTGCGGGCCGAAGCGAGTACTCCGCAGGCACGTGCCACCGCCGTGCGGTGGACGTGCCGAGGACCACGAGCGAAGGTCCGCGAGGCTCCACGCAACCGAGATGCGCCTGCTACTCGTTCTCGCAGAGCGTCGCGCCAGCCGCAAAGTCGAAGTCCTGCAGATCGCCAGCGTTGTAGGCCGCATACGCAGCCAGGTCGAAGTGACCGTGGCCGGAGAGGTTGAACAGGATGACACGGTCCTCGCCCGCGTTGGCGGCCTCGAGCGCCTGGTCGATCGCCGCGCGGATGGCGTGGCTCGACTCAGGTGCCGGCAGGATTCCCTCGGCACGAGCGAACTGCACGGCCGCCTGGAAGCACGCGGTCTGGTCGACGGCGATCGCGTCGGCCTCGCCCTCGAAGACGAGCTGGCTGACCAGCGGCGAGTCGCCGTGGTAGCGCAGGCCACCCGCGTGGATGCCGGCCGGCACGAAGTCGTGTCCCAGCGTGTACATGAGCATCTGCGGCGTCATGCCCGCCTCGTCGCCGAGGTCGTAGCGGTACTCGCCGGCGGTCAGCGTCGGGCACGCCTTGGGCTCGACGGCCAGCAGGCGCGCGTTGCTCTTGCCCTCGAGCTTGCGCTGGTAGTACGGGAACGCCATGCCCGCGAAGTTGGAGCCGCCACCGACGCACGCGATGACGACGTCGGGCTCGTCCTCGGCGAGCTCCATCTGCTGGATCGCCTCGAGGCCGATGATCGTCTGGTGCAGGCACACGTGGTTGAGCACCGAGCCGAGCGCGTAGTGCGTGTCGTCGTTCTTCATCGCGACCTCGACGGCCTCGGAGATCGCGATGCCGAGCGAACCGGTCGAGTTCGGGTCCATCGCCAGCACGTGACGGCCGGCGTCGGTCAGGTTGCTCGGCGACTTGTGCACGGTGCCGCCGTAGGTCTCCATCAGGATGCGGCGGTACGGCTTCTGGTCGTAGCTGACGCCGACCATGAAGACCTCGACGTCGATGCCGTAGAGCGCACCGGCGATCGACATCGCGCTGCCCCACTGGCCGGCGCCGGTCTCGGTCGCGATCTTGGTGATGCCCTCCTGCTTGTTGTAGTAGGCCTGCGGGATGGCGGTGTTGGGCTTGTGCGAGCCAGCCGGGCTGACGCCCTCGTACTTGTAGTAGATGCGGACGCCCGTCGGCAGGTTCAGGTCCTTCTCGAGCTGGCGCGCGCGCAGCAGCGGCGACGGACGGTACTCCTTGTAGACGTCGATGACCGCGCCCGGGATGTCGATCCAGCGGTCCGGCGACGACTCCTGCTTCAGGCACTCCATCGGGAAGAGCTTCATCATCACTTCGCCGATCTGGTCCGGCCCGAGCTCGACGCCGTCAGGCGTGACCACCTTGGGCGGCGCCGGCGGGTTCTTCAGGTCGGGCATGATGTTGTACCAGGCCTCCGGGATGTGCAGTTCGTCGAGTCCGAATCGAGTCTTGTCTGACGGCATGGTCGTGCTCCTCTTCGCGTACGGTCGTCTGTCCTGTCGAAGCCGGGTGTTCATCTATCGGCTCACGGGCGTCTTGGCGACACCCGTCAGTTCCTCAAGCACGTCTTCCGGGAACTCCGCTCGCATCAGCGTCTCGCCGACAAGGACCGCGTCGGCGCCTGCCGCTGCCGCCGCCTCCACGTCCGCGCGCGACCTGCACGCCGCTGGCGGCCACGAGCGTCACGTCGTAGCGCTGCGCAGCGCGCAGCACCGCTCGCGCACGCTCGGGGTCGACCTCGAGCGTGCGGAGGTCTCGGCTGTTGACCGCGATCAGCCCGGACCTCACGCCGAGCGCGATGGCCAGCTCCTCCTCGGTCGCGATCTCGACCAGCGGCGTGAGGCCGAGGGTCTCGGCGGTGTGGGCGAAGTCGCGCGTCATGTGGCCGAGCACGCTGACCATGAGCAGCACCGCATCGGCGCCGTGACCGCGGGCCACGAAGAGCTGGACCGGGTCGACGATGAAGTCCTTGCAGAGCACCGGGATGTCGACCGCGTCGGCGACGTCGGACAGGTCGGTGAAGCTGCCGCCGAACGACTCCGGCTCGGTGAGCACGCTGATCGCCGCGGCACCGCCGTCCTGGTAGTGCAGCGCCTGCTTGGACGCGTCGCAGTCCGGCGCGATCGCGCCCGACGCTCGGCGATGCCTTCTTGACCTCGGCGATGACGGCGACGTCGCTTCGGTCGCGCAGCGCCGCCGCGAAGTCGCGCACCGGCCGGGCGCAGCAAGCCAGCCGCTCGCGGTCGGCGGCCGAGAGTTCGCCGTACTCGGCGAGGATCCGCGCGCGACGCTGCGACATCATCGTCTCGAGGAACGTCGCTCACGACGCGGCCTCCTCGGCGGCGAGGCGCTGCGACAGCGCGGCGAGCGCCTCAAGCGCGGCGAGCGCGCGGCCCGAGTCGATCGACTCGCGGGCGAGCGCGACGCCCTCGGCGAGGTCGGCGGCCTTGCCGGCGGCGAGCAGCGCGGCGGCGGCGTTGAGCACGACGACGTCTCGGCGCGGACCGCTCTCTCCGCCGAGCACCGCACGCACGATCGCGGCGTTCTCGGCGGCGTCGCCACCTGCGATGTCGGCGAGCGTGCCGCGCGCGATGCCGACCGACTCCGGCGTGATCTCGTAGGTGCGCACGGCGCCGGTCTCGGCGTCGAACTCGGCGACGGTGGTCGGACCGCTGCCCGAGACCTCGTCCATGCCCGGGTGGCCGTTGACGACGAGCACGCGCTCGGCGCCGAGCCGCCCGGCGACCTCGGCCATGACCGGCGCGAGTCGCGCATCGTATACGCCGAGAAGCTGCCGCTTGGCACCGGCGGGGTTGGTGAGCGGGCCGAGGATGTTGAAGACGGTGCGGATGCCGATCTCTCGGCGCGTCGGGCCGGCGTGGCGCATCGACGAGTGCAGCGACTGCGCGAACAGGAAGCCGACACCCGCCTCGTCGACACAGCGGCCGACGTCGGTGGCGTTCAGCGCGATGTCGATGCCGAGCGCCTCGAGCACGTCCGCACTCCCCGCTGCCGAGGAGACCGCGCGGTTGCCGTGCTTGGCGACCGGCACGCCGGCGCCGGCGACCACGAACGCCGTCGACGTCGAGATGTTGAAGGTGTGCAGCCCGTCGCCGCCGGTGCCGCAGGTGTCGATGTAGCCGCTGACCGTCGGCCGAACCGGCGTCGCGTGCTCGCGCATCGCTCGGGCGAAGCCGACGATCTCGTCGACGGTCTCCCCCTTCATGCGCATGCCCGTGATGAGCGCGCTGATCTGCGAAGGCGTCGCCTCGCCGTCCATGATCTGGTTCATGACCACGTAGGCCTCGTCCTCGGTGAGCGAGGCGCCTGTCGCCACGCGCCCGATCGCCGCTGCTGCGGTGGCGACTTCGGCCGCGCCGGCGCTCGCGCGCGCCGCTCCGCCCGCCGCGGCCACGATCGCGGGCGTCCCGGAGGCGCCGCGACGCCAGCGGCACCTCTCCGGCGACGTCGAGGAAGTTCGCGAGCAGCTTGGTGCCCTCGGGCGTCAGGACGCTCTCGGGGTGGAACTGCACGCCGAAGACGGGCAGCTCGCGATGGTGGACGCCCATGATGACGCCGTCGGGCGTGCGGGCCTGCACCTCGAGCACCTCGGGGACGGTGTCGGCGTCGACGCACAGCGAGTGGTAGCGCGTCGCCGTGAACGGGCTCGGAATCCCGGCGAACAGGTACTGGCCGTCGTGGGTGATCTGGTCGGTCTTGCCGTGCACCGGCTTGGGCGAGCGGCAGATGCTCGCGCCGTAGACCTCGGCGATGCACTGGTGTCCGAGGCACACGCCGAGCAGCGGCACGCCCGGCCTCGGCGGCCGCGCGGATGACGTCGCGGCTGATGCCGGCGTCCTCAGGGCGTGCCCGGTCCTGGCGACACGACGATGCCGGCCGGCGCGAGCGCGAGCGCCTCATCGGCGGTGATGCGTGTCGTTGCGCCGCACCTCGACCTCAGCACCGAGCGCGGAGAGCAGCTGCACGAGGTTGTAGGTGAAGCTGTCGTAGTTGTCGATGACGAGGATCATCTCGCGGCCACCTCCTCCTCGGCGTTCATGCCTGCGGCCAGCTCGAGCGCCTTGTGGAGCGCTTGGGCCTTGTGCATGCACTCCTCGTATTCGCTCTCGGGGTCGGAGTCGGCGACGATGCCGGCACCGGACTGCACGTAGGCGCGCCCGTTGGCGATGACCACGGTGCGGATCGTGATGCACATGTCCATCGCGCCATCGAGCCCCACGTAGCCGACCGTGCCTGCGTACGGCCCGCGCGCTTCAGGCTCCAGTTCGGCGATGAGCTCCATCGCGCGCACCTTGGGCGCCCCGGACACGGTGCCTGCGGGGAAGGTCGCCTTCGAGCGCGTCGAAGGCGTCCTTGTCGGCAGCGAGCTCGCCGGTGACGTTGCTGACGATGTGCATGACGTGGGAGTAGTACTCGACCTCCATCAGCTCGTCGACGCTGACCGAGCCCGGTGCCGAGATGCGACCGAGGTCGTTTCGGCCCAGGTCGACGAGCATCACGTGCTCGGCGCGCTCCTTCTCGTCGGCGAGCAGGTCGGCGCGCAGGCGGCCGTCCTCGGCGGCGCGTGGTGCCGCGCGGGCGCGTCCCGGCGAGCGGTCGCGTGAGCACGGTGTCGCCCTCGACGCGCACGAGCGGCTCCGGGCTCGAGCCCACGAGCGTCACGTCGCGGGTCCGCACGTAGAACATGTACGGCGACGGGTTGACGGCGCGCAAGCACGCGGTAGAGGTCGAGCCCGTCCCCGTCGTAGGGCGCCGAGTAGCGCTGCGAGAGCACGATCTGGAAGATGTCGCCAGCGTACGATGTGCTCCTTCGCGCGCTTGACCTGCTCGATGAACTGCTCGCGCGTGGTGTGCGCCTCCATCGGCACGGGGCGCTGCACGCCGAAGGCGCCCAGCTCCACGCCGCGAGGCCCGACGTCGATGCGCTTCAGGTAGGAGTCGATGCGCTTGAGCGCCGCGTCGTAGGCGAGATCGGGCGCGCCACCGGGGCGCACCGGCGCGATGACCTGCATCACGCGGCGGGCGTGGTCGAAGGCGACGACGACGTCGGCCATCATGAACGTGAAGTCCGGCACGTCGAGAACGTCGACGTCATGCCGAGGGACCCGCTCGAACGTGGTCGCGGTCTCGTAGCCGACGTAGCCCACCGCGCCGCCGACGAAGAGCGGCAGCCCGGGCACGCGCGCGACGCTGCCCGCTGCGAGCTCCCGCGCCACGACACGCAGCGGGTCGTCGGCGAGCTCGCCGGAAACGCCGCCGTTCTCGACGACCACCTGGTTGCCTCGGCCGCTGATGACCGACGCCATCGCCGACACCCAGGAAGCTGTAGCGCCCCAGCCGCTCGCCCCCGATGACGCTCTCCAGCAGGAACGCGTGCTCGGCGCCGTCGGCCAGCGCGAGGAACGCGCTGATGGGGGTGGCGAGGTCGGCGTAGACCTCGCGTGCGACCGGCACCACGTCGTGATCGGCGGCCAGTGCCGTGAACTCTTCTCTGCTCGGCAGAATCATGTGTTGACGCTTCCTTCCCTGGTTCGTGGTTCCCAACAAGGGCCCGGAAAATGCAAAAGCCCCCGTCCATCAAGGGACGAGAGCAATCTCGCGGTACCACCCTTGTTGCTTCGCCAGATTCGGCGAAACCACTTAGTCTCCGACGATACTCGGCCTGGAAGTTCGGCCTTCATATATCCGGCCCCTTGTATCGGTGGGTGTCCGCCGAGACTAGTAGGCCGCTTGCGCGCCGTTGCCTCGGAACCTCAGGGGCCCATTCCGACGGTCCTCCGCGCCAGGTTTCCACCATCTCCCGGCTCTCTATCGCTTCGGCCCCGACGTACTCTTCCCCGTCAAAGGTGCGTATTCGGTTGAGGAGCAGTCTACGCCCGGACCGCGGGTCGATGTCAAGAGGCGGTGCGCAGCCGCGCCGTGACGGCCGTCACCGCACCACCCCTCACCTTGCGATATGTTGGCTCAAGGGTTGCTCTCTTAAGACCGATGAGCAGTACACGGAACGCGCACGGATTGCGTTGAGGAGCTGAGGGCAATGGTGCGGAAAGAGACGTGCCCCGCCTGCAAGGGCGACCGCTGGGTCACAGTGAAGGACTCGGGCGGTCGCAACAAACACAAGAAGTGTCCTTCGTGCGGCGGACAGGGCTACAAGATCACCCTGCAGCGATAGGTCCACCCATAAGGACTTCTACGAATGCGGATCGCCTCAGGCGGTCCGCATTCGGCTTTCCGGGGATGCGTTGGCCCGCAACGACGAGAACCGGTCCGTGCTCGGGCGCTCAGACGCGGCGCGCAAGGAGGTCGTCGGCAAGGTCGTCCGGCGTGATTCCCCAGCGGGCCATGACCACGAGAAGGTGGTACACCACGTCACCGATCTCATAGCGAAGGTGTTCCGGGTCCCCATCCTTCGCGGCCATGATGACCTCGCCCGACTCCTCGGCGATCTTCTTGAGGAGCTTGTCTTCGTGGCCCTGCAGGAGCTTCGCGGTGTACGACTCCGCTGGATCTGCCTCGCGTCGCGACTCGATGACCTGCCAGAGCTCGGCTATCACCGCGGCGAATCGGTCGCTTCCGGCCGCGTCACTCATCGCCCGCACCTTCTCGGCCGAGACGAGCGGGTTCCGGATAGAGTCGGCGGTAGAAGCACGAGCGCTCGTTGGTGTGACAGGCGCCGGGACCGTTCTGGTTCACGAGCACGAGCAGGCAGTCGGCGTCGCAGTCGTAGCGGATCTCGACCACGTCTTGCGTGTGCCCGCTGCTCTCACCCTTCATCCAGAACTTCTTGCGACTCCGGCTCCAGAACCACGTCTTGCCGGACTCCACCGTCTCGATGAGCGACTCGCGGTTCATGTACGCGACCATCAGGATCTCGAGGGTGTCGTGCTGCTGGATGACGGCCGGGATCAGGCCGTCGGCGTCATACTTGAGTTCGTCGAAACCGAGTAGATCGTGTTCGCGGTTGGTCATGGCACGGCTCCTCGCCGAAGGCGGATGCTTGCGAATCAGTCTAGCATCGGGGCGCACACACCAGACCCTAGTCGACGGCCGCTGCCTCTTCGCGTCGTCGGACCGCCGTCTTGGTCGACCCGGCAATCGCCCCCTCGGCACCTGCGACCTCGCGTAGCCGCAGGGCGCGTATCGCCTCGGCGCCGCTGATCGAGGCGGACCGGCCGCCGGGCACACCGATCGACCCGTTCATGATGTGTTCCTCGGCGATGAGTGCGGCGACTGCAGCCGCCGCCCGCGCCGGCAGGCCCTCGCCATGCGTCGAGACCTCCTCGGCGAGCACCTTGGCGCTGTCGACGTAGGGCCACGCCAGAAAGCCGAAGACGGCATCGTGACCGCCGGAGAACGCGAACTCCGGGACGTCCGTCCGCGCGACGGAGAGCCGCTCGAGGAGTTCGATCATCGGTGCGGGCTCGTGGAGAATCTGAAGGCCTTCGCGATCACCCGCCACGGCCGCATCGAGCCACGCCGCGAAGAGCGTCGGGTCCCGATCGGGTGGGATCGGGTCTTCTCTGAGCGACTCGGAGAACTGGTGCCCCGCAGCGAAGGAGGTGGTGTCGACCCGGCTGCGCCCCACGAGCATCGCAAGCCCGGCTCGCTGCTGCGCGCGCGAGAGTGCGGCGAATCCGCTGCTCACGGAGATGCTGAGACCGCCGCCCGCGCTCGTCGCGAAGGCGTTGGGCGCGTCCGAGAAGTACATCAACAGTGCTGGCGGCCTCGCAAGACCGGCCGCGAGCGACACGTCGTGCAGCGCGTTCTTGGTCGTCGGCAACATACCGGTCGCCACCGGGACAGCCCCGATGGCCTGCCTGGTGCGCAGATCACGCACGGTCCTGATCAGAGGAAAGGCCAGGATCGCGGCGAGCGGAACCATCACCCGCGCCACGATCTGCCACGCGCCCGCACTCCCGGACTCGGCCAGGAACCACACCGCGTACACCAGCATGCCGAGCAGGACGAGCACGAGCGCGCCGGCACGCATCCAGCGGCGTCGGTCTCGGTCGATCGCCCCCCACAACGTACGCTGCGCCATCGTCGCGTCCCCTGATTGTCGGACTCTGCCTCAGATGGTCTATCGGCAGCAGGCCGGGCGCGCTCTAGACCGCCAGTACGCCGTCGTCGGCGATCGGGAGCCGGACCGGCACCCCGGCGGCGGCCATCGCCTGTTTCACCTGCAGACACGGTGTACTCGCCGAAGTGGAAGACGCTCGCCGCAAGAACCGCATCGGCGTCGGCCTCGACCACCGCCTCGGCGAAGTGCTCGAGCTTGCCCGCTCCCCCGCTCGCGATGACGGGGATGTTGAGCTCGCGCGTGATGGCGCGGGTCAGCGGGATGTCGAAGCCGTCCTTGGTGCCGTCGCAGTCCATGCTCGTGAGCAGGATCTCGCCGGCGCCGAGACGCTCGGCCTCGCGTGCCCATCCGACCGCGTCGAGTTCGGTGTTGATGCGGCCGCCGTTGACGAACACCTCCCAGCGGTCGCGGCCGCCGGCGACGCGTCGCGCGTCGATGGCGACGACGATGCACTGGGAACCGTAGATGCGGCTGGTGTGGGTGATCAGCGAGGGGTCGCGCACGGCGGCGCTGTTGAGCGATATCTTGTCGGCGCCGGCGGCCAGCATCGCGCGGATGTCGGCGGCGGAGCGCATACCGCCGCCCACGGTGTACGGGATGAAGCACTCCTCGGCGGTGTGCGTGGCGACCTCGAGCATCGAGGGGCGCTCTTCGTGCGTGGCGGTGATATCGAGGAATACGACCTCGTCGGCACCGGCCTTGTCGTAGATGGCGGCCATCTCGACGGGATCGCCGGCGTCGCGAAGGTTGACGAAGTTGACGCCTTTGACGACGCGGCCCTCGTGGACGTCCAGGCAGGGAATGACTCGCTTCATGAGCATGGGGGCGTCAGGCCTCCCTGCGGGCGGCGGCGAGCGCCTCGGGCAGCGTGAACGCGCCTTCGTAGAGCGCGCGGCCGGTGATGACGCCCTCGATGACGCCGGGGCCCAGCGCCGCAAGCGCACGGATGTCGTCGAGCGTGGAGACCCCACCGCTGGCGACGACCGGGAATCCGGCGCTGATCGCGACGCCCACGTAGGCCGGCGTGCTGATGCCCGTCTGCATGCCGTCGCGCGAGATGTCGGTGTACACGAGGTGCCTGATGCCGAGGTGTCGCAGTTCGCCGACGAGCACCTGCGCCGACGTGGCCGTGCCCGAGCGCCAGCCTTCGACGGCGACCATCCCGTCGCGCGCATCGACACCCGCGACCACGGCGTCGCCGCACAGGCTCACGGCCGCTCGCACGAAGTCGGGGTCGGTCGCCAGCTTGGTTCCGAGCACGATCCTCTCGGCTCCGGCCTCCGCGAGGCGTCCGAGCGTCTCGAGTGATCGGACGCCGCCGCCCACCTCGATTCGAGCGCCTGTCTCGCGCGCGATTCGCTCGACGACCTCGATGTTGCCGGGCACACCGTCGCGCGCGCCGTCGAGGTCCACGACGTGGATCCACTCGGCACCCGCGTCCAGGAACTCGCGCGCCTGAGCGACGGGGTCCTCGTTGTAGACGGTCACGCGGTCGTAGTCGCCCTGCGCGAGCCGAACGGCCCGGCCGCCCAGGATGTCGATTGCCGGAAAGACGATCATCGAGCGGTTCCTCCTTCGTCGGCGAGTCTGCCGAAGTTGGCGAGCAGCTTGAGGCCCGCGGTCGATGACTTCTCGGGATGGAACTGCACGGCGTAGATGTTGCCCGCCTGAACCGCCGAGACGAACCGTACGCCGTACTCGGTGGAACCGACTGCGACGGCGCTCTCGCGCGGCACGAGCCGGTAGCTGTGGACGAAGTAGAACGCGGTCGACTCGGGGATCCCGTCGAAGAGCGGGCTGTCGCGCGGGTACTCGACGGTGTTCCAGCCGATGTGCGGGATCTTCACGCCGCCGGGAAGCCGCTCGCAGGTGCCGGGGACGAGTCCGAGACCGGCCCACTCGCCGTCCTCGAGCCCGATGTCGGCAAGCAGCTGCATGCCGAGGCAGATGCCGAGGAAGGGCCTGCCGGCCCCGATGGCGTGGCGCATCGCTTCTTCGACGCCGCTGGCCTTGAGGTTGGCGGCGGCGTCGCGAAACGCCCCGACGCCGGGCAGCACGATGCCATCGGCGGCCGCGACGACCGCCGGGTCATCGGTGATGACGACGTCGGCCACGCCCGCGTGCTGGAAGCCCTTCTGCACGCTGCGCAGGTTGCCCATCGAGTAGTCGACGATCGCGATGCGCGGGCTCACAGGCTGCCCTTGGTCGACGGTACGCCGGCGACACGCGGATCGATGGCGACGGCCTCTTTGAGCGCGCGGGCGACCGCCTTGAACGCGGCCTCGACGATGTGGTGCGCGTTCTCGCCCGCGAGCGACCGGACGTGGAGCGTGACCCCCGCATTGGTCGCGAAAGCCACGAGGAACTCCTTGGCGAGCGTCGTGTCGAAGGTGCCGATGATCTCGATCGGCAGGTCGACCGCCCAGTTCAGCTGACCTCGGCCGGAGATGTCGACGGCGGCGAGCACGAGCGCCTCGTCCATCGGCAGCGCCGCCGAGCCGAAGCGCGTGATACCGGCCTTGTCGCCCAGCGCCTCGGCGAACGCGGAGCCGAGCACGATGCCCACGTCCTCGACGGTGTGGTGGGCGTCGATCTCCAGGTCGCCCTTCGCCCGCACGACCAGCGTGAACAGGCCGTGACGACCGAACGCGTCGAGCATGTGGTCGAAGAAGGGCACGCCGGTCTCCACCGTCGTCGCGCCTCGGCCGTCGAGGTCGATCGTGACCGTGATGTCGGTCTCGCGTGTGGCTCTGGTGATCGTTGCGCTGCGTCCCACGTGGCTCAAGCCCCTTTCCGTCACTGCCGCTCGCCGGCGGCCAGCGTCGCACTCGCATTGCGGCGGCCGAGGCAATCGGCCATACCCTCGAGGAACCGGCGGTTCTCCTCCTCGGTCCCTACCGTGACGCGCAGGCAGTTCTCGAGCCCGGTCCCGCGTGAGAAATCGCGAATCAGCACCGAGTGGTTGTGCAGCAGGTCGCGCCAGAGCGCCGCCGCATGGTCCACGCGGAAGAGCACGAAGTTCGCCTCTGTCGGGAAGACAGTCGACCTCGTCGTGCATCGAGAGACCGTGAACGAGCTGGTCGCGGCCCCGCATGATGTCGCGAATGCCCTGCTCGAAGACCATGCGCTCCTTGAAGACGGTGCTGGCCACCCACTGTGAGAACGAGTCGACCGAGTAGGGCTGCCGGACCTTCATGAGCTCGCAGATGACCTCGTCGTGGCCCAGCACGTAGCCGATGCGCAGCCCCGCCATCGAGAATGCCTTGGAGAACGTCCGCAGGATCAGCAGGTTCTTGTGGCGGGTCATGTGCGGGCGCATCGTGTGCCGGCTGAACTCGAAGTAGGCCTCGTCCACCAAGACGACCGCGTCGGTGGCCTTGAGCACGTCGATGAGGAACGACTCGTCGGTCAGCCCGCCCGTCGGGTTGTTCGGGTTGGCGACGACGACGATGTCGATGTCGCCCTCGGTAAGCCGCTCAAGCACTGCCTCGCGATTCACCGAGAAGTCGTCGAGACGCGGGATCCGCACGACGGTCGTACCGGTGACCTGCGCGTCGATGCCGTACATCGAGAACGTCGGGGGCATGTCCAGGATCGTGCGGCCCGGTCCGCCCCACGCCAGCAGCAGGTCGAAGATCAGCTCGTCTCCACCGTTGCCGAGCAGCACGTTCTCGACGTCCAGGCCGTTCGCCTCGGCGATGAGCGCGCGCAGCTCGCGGGCGGTGGGATCCGGGTAGCGGTTGAAGCTGAACTCGGGCAGCCGCTTCGCGAGGCGCGCCACCAGCTCGTGCGGCAGGTTCACCGGGTTCTCGTTGCTGGCGAGGATGACCTCGGCCTTGACCTCTTTGACGTCGTAGGGCGTGAGCTCCCCGAGCTCGGGCCGAGAGGGTCGTATGCGGTCCACTAGAAGTCACCCGTTTCGTCGGCTATCTCGGCTTCCATCTCGGCGAGTGCCTCGATGCGCAGCGAAACCGCCCGGCCGTGGGCCCAGAGGCCCTCCTTGCCGGCGATCTCGAGGACGATGTCCGAGTCGGACTCGAGCGCCTCAGCGCTGTACGACAGCACGCTGGACTTCTTGACGAAGTCGTCGACCGACAGCGGGCTTGAGAATCGAGCGGTCCCGCCCGTGGGCAGTACGTGGTTCGGACCGGCCACGTAGTCGCCCACACTCTCCGGCGTCCACGGACCGAGGAAGATCGCGCCGGCGTTCTTGATGCTGCCGAGCAACTCGAACGGCTCGGACATGTGCACCTCGAGGTGCTCGGGCGCGATGAAGTTGGCGACCTCGAGCGCCGAGACGACGTCGGGGCACACGATGACGATGCCGTTGTCGGCGAGCGAGCGGGCGGTGATGTCGCCGCGCGGTGACTCCTCGAGCAGCATCGCGATGGCTTCGTCGACGAATCCCGGCAGCTCGGGGTCGGTGGTGACGAGGTAGGTGGCGGCACGCGGGTCGTGCTCGGCCTGGGCCATCAGGTCGATGGCGATGAACGCGGGCACCGCGCTCTCGTCGGCGAGTATGAGCACCTCGCTGGGTCCGGCGAGCATGTCGATGCCGACGTCGCCCATGACGAGCTTCTTGGCAGCGGTCACGTACGCGTTGCCGGGGCCGACGATCTTGTCGACGCGCGGGATACTGTCGGTACCGTAGGCGAGCGCGGCGACGGCTTGGGCGCCCCCGACGCGGTAGATCTCGTCGACGCCGACTTCGGCGGCGGCCGCGAGCGTGTACGGGTTCACGGAGCCGTCGGCGGCGGGCGGCACGACCATGACGATGTCCTCGACCCCGGCCACGATCGCCGGGATGGCGGTCATCAGAACGCTGGAAGGATAGCGCGCTCGTCCGCCGGGCACGTAGATGCCCGCGCGACCGACCGGCGTGACCTTCTGGCCGAGGAAGATGCCTCCCGGCTGCGTCGTGAACCACGACTGAGGCAGCTGGCGGCGGTGAAAGTCCTCGATCGCCTCGGCGGCGGCGGAAATGGCGTCGAGGAACTCCGGCTCGACCGCGGCCACGGCCGCCTCGATCTCCTCGGGAGTCACGCGGAAGTCGGCGATATCGGCCTTGTCGAAGGTGGACGTGTACTCGCGGAGCGCGACGTCACCGCGCGCACGCACGTCGTCGACGATCCGGGCCGCCACGCCGAGAACCTCGGCGTCGACTCCCCCGCTGCGCGCGAGGTCGGCATCGGTCAGCTGCTGGCCTGGGTCAAGCACGATACGACGCATCATGGCTGCATCGGGTCCTCTCCTGTCGGGGCGGACGGCGCATCCGCCTCCTGCGATTCTAGCGACAAGCCCGCGAGCGTGTCGGCGAGCTCGAGCACGCGCGGGTCGGTGCGAACGGCGGCCGGGTTGCCCACGAATCGGGCGGTGGAAGACAGCACCTCGCCGACGATGCGCAGGTGGTTCTGCGCGAGCGTGGTCCCCGTCGCCGTGATGTCGACGATCCAGTCAGCAAGGCCGATGAGCGGCGCCAGCTCGATGTTGCCGTGCAGCTTGACCATCTCCACCGCGATACCCTCGCGCGCGAAGTACGCCGAGGAGATGTTGGGGTACTTGGTGGCCACGCGCACGACACCCAGGTGGCGGGCACGCTCGCGCACCTCGCCGGTGTCACCCTCGGGTTCGGCCACCACGAACCGGCAGCCGCCAAAGCCGAGGTCGACCAGCTCGACGGTGTCCAGACCGGCCTCGAGCAGCACGTCCTTGCCGGCTATCGCGCAGTCTGCGCCGCCGTAGGCCGCGTAGATCGGGATGTCGGTGGTGCGACCGATGATGTACTCGACGGTCGGGCGTTCGCACGATGAGCTGCCGACCCGGCTCGGCGAGGCCGGTCGTGTCGAGACCGGCACGCGTGAGCACGTCGACTGAGTCGGCGAAGAGCGCGCCCTTGGGGATGGCGATGCGTAGCGGGCGGCGGTCGGTCCACGGCGTGGTCACGAGCGCTCACCGGCCTCGATGACTTCGAGCGCGCCGAGCCGCTTCGCCTCGGCAGCGAGCTCGGTACCGGAGTGCGACGAAAGCGCGACGCGCTTGCCGGCCGAGCGGAGCTCGGCGGCGGCTTCAGATCGCCGCGGCCGGATCCCCGCCGACGACCGCGTCGAGCGGCGCCACCGCGATGTCGACACCCTGTTCGACCAGCGCGATCATCACGCGCTCGAGCCCCAGCGCGAAGCCGGCGGCCGGTAGCGGTGAATCGTAGGCGCCAAGGACTCCGTCGTAGCGACCTCCCCCGCCGAGCGGCAGCCCGAGGCCCGGTGCGAACGCCTCGACCACCAGTCCCGTGTAGTAGTCGAAGGCGCGCATCACCGAGAAGTCGATGACGACGCGGTCCGACACACCCGCCGCGACCAACAGGTCCCATGTCGCCGAGAGGTCGTCGAGCGCGGACTCGCAGCCGAGGCCAGCGGTGGCCTCTCGGCAAGCGACGATCGCCTCCGCGCCTCCGCGGATGCGCGGCACCGTCTGCAGCGCTCGCGCGACACGCGGGTCGGACGCGGTGCGAGCGAGTTCGTCGAGACCGACGAGGTTGCGGTTGTGGGCCGCTTCGAGGACCGCGCTACTCCAGGCGGCATCGCAGTCGGAAGCGGCCAGCAGTGCGTGGAGCACCGCGACGGTGCCGACGACGACCGTGAAGTCGGCGATCCCGACCCCGGCCAACGACTCGACCATCACCGCGACGACCTCGGCGTCCGCCGAGGGACCACCCTCGCCCACGAGCTCAACACCGAGCTGGCTGAAGCCCCGCATCTGTCCCCGCAGCGACTCGTGCTCGCGGAAGACCTGGGCGGCGTAGCGGAAGCGCAGCGTGCCGGACTCGGCGCCCATCCGCGACGCGACCAGCCGCGCGATCGGGACGGTCATGTCCGGCCGCAGCGCGAGAAGTCGGCCGTCGGAGTCCACGAGCCGAAACGCGATGCCGTCCAGATTCCCAGCGGCAGCCTCGAGCGACACGAGGTCCTCGACGATGGGCGTCTCGACAAGCTCGTAGCCCCACGCCGAAGTGGTCGCAGCGAACTGCCGAGACACCGCTTCGCGCTCCGCGGCCTCGGCCGGGAGCACGTCTCTGAATCCTCTGGCGGTGATGGGGCGCATGACTCGTGGAACCGGTCCTTTCGGGTGATTCGCGGCCTCTGGATCGCATATCGCGATCAGCGGCACTCTATCACAGTAGAGTGATAGAGTGCAAGGCCGCCGAGCACGCTAGTTCTCGATGATGGAGTCTCCCCCGAAGAGCTCGATGAGCTCGGCGTGAAGGCCGTTCGCTTCCCGGTTCACCGTCTGCGGCATGCGAGCGACGATGGTGTTGCCGTCCTCATCGAGAAGCTGGAGCTCGACGTAGTCCCTGCCGGGATAGTGCTGCAGGATGCGCACGAGCTTCTCTCGGCGACCGTTTACGAGCACGCCGGCGTCCGTCTTGATCGTGAGCTTCTCCGGTGCCTTGCCGAACGCCGCTCCGTCGAACGGTTCGAACTCCGCGACGATCAGCTTCTTGCCGCGGTCTGAGTCCTCGAGTTTGGCGCGAAGCCGGACGACCGCATCGACCTTGACGACGTCGCGGCACTTCTCCAGCGTCTGCGGGAACAGCACCGCCTCGATCGACCCGTCGAGGTCCTCGAGGGTGACGATCGCCATCATGGGGCCCTTCTTGGTCGGCTTGAGGGCGACTGCGGACAGCATGCCCGCGAACCAGCCGGTGGTCCCGTCCTTGAGCACCTCGACGTCGCCGAGGGAGTAGTCCGACGCGCGACGCACTTCCTCGGCTATCTCCTTGAGCGGGTGGTCCGAGACGTAGATGCCGAGCATCTCCTTCTCGTACGCGAGCTTCATCTTCTTGTCCCACTCGTCGCCGTCGGGCGCAGGGATCTCGACCGAGAAGCCTCCCGAGTCCTCGGCGCACAGGTCGAACATGGAGACTTGGCCGGAGTCGACGTCGCGTGCGCGCTTCGCGGCGCTGTCGACGCAGCTGTCCATCATCGTGACCAGGTGCTTGCGCGTATAGCCGGTCGAGTCGAACGCGCCGGCCTTGATGAGCGCCTCGATCGTCTTCTTGTTGACCTGCCGGACGTCGACGCGACCGCAGAAGTCCTGCAGCGAGCCGAACCGCCCCCCGCTCGCGCGTGCGGCGACGATCAGGTCGACGACGCCGGCACCGACGCCGCGGATGCCTTCAAGACCGAAGCGGATGCCCTCGCCGGGGACCGGCGTGAAGTCCTTGCCCGACGAGTTCACGTCCGGAGGCAGAACGGTGTAGCCCGCACGGTTGCACTCGGCGACGTAGTGGACGATCTTCTCGGTCTTGCCGCTGTAGCTGGTGAGTACCGCGGCCATGTACTCGATCGGATAGTGGGCCTTGAGATACGCGGTCTGCATCGTGATGACGCCGTATGCCGCCGAGTGGCTCTTGTTGAACGCGTACTCGGCGAACTTCTCGATGTCGGTCCACATGCTGTCGGCGAGCTTGGGGTCGTAACTGTTGGCCGCCGCGCCGTCGATCCAGTCGGCCTTGAGCTTGCCGAGGATGTCCTTGTCCTTCTTGCCCATGGCCTTTCTGAGCTTGTCCGCCTTGGCCGCCGGGAAGCCGCTCATCTCCATGGAGATGCGCATGACCTGTTCCTGATAGACGACCGTGCCGTACGTCTCTTCGAGGATCGGCTTCAGGCGATCGTCGTAGTAGGTGACGGCCCGCTTGCCACGCTTGCGATCGACGAAGTCGTCGACCATGCCTGACTTGAGTGGGCCGGGACGATAGAGCGCCAGGATGGCGACCACGTCGCCGAACGTCTCGGGCTTCATACGCTTGAGGAGCTGTCGCATGCCGGGCGACTCGACCTGGAACACGCCGACGGTGTCGGCGCGCTGCAGCAGCGCGAACGTCTCCGGATCGTCGAGCGGGAAATCGTCGGGCACGAGGTGGATGTCGTGGAGGCGCTCGATGTTCTCGACCGCTTTGGCGATGACCGTGAGCGTGCGCAGTCCGAGGAAGTCCATCTTGAGAAGGCCCATGAGCGCGACGGTGGGACCGTCGTACTGCGTGATGACGGAACCGCCCTTGGTGTCGTACTTGACCGGCACGTGGAAGTGCAGGGGGTCTCGGCAGATGACGACGCCGGCCGCGTGGACTCCCTCGCCGCGCGTGATGTTCTCGATGGCACTCGCCGCGTCGACGATCCGCTTGGTGTCGGGGTTGGAGTCGTACTCGGCCCTGAACTCGGTACTCGCCTTCATCGATGACTCGATGGTCGCGCCGAGCTCGGCGCCGATCATCTTGCTGATCTTGTCGGGCACGCCGTAGGGATAGCCCATGACGCGACCGGCGTCGCGGACCGCCGCTCGCGCCTTCATCTTGTTGAAGGTGATGATCTGGGCGACCTTGTCCTCGCCGTACTTCCGCTTGACGTAGTCGATGACCTCGCCGCGACGCTCGTCGTCGAAGTCCATGTCGATATCGGGCATCTCCGTGCGCTCCGGGTTCAGGAAGCGCTCGAAGAGCAGGCCGTTTTCGATGGGATCGAGGTTGGTGATGCCCAGGGAGTACGCGATGATCGAGCCCGCAGCCGAACCGCGGCCAGGGCCGACGCCGATGTGCTGCGCCTTGGCCCAGCGCGTGAAGTCCTCGACGATGAGGAAGTACGCCGCAATACCCTTGGGGCCGACGACCGCCAGCTCCGTGTCCAGGCGGTCCATCGCCTCTTGCGGCACCGGGTCACCGTAGCGGACCTTCAGGCCCTCGATGCAGCGTTCGCGCAGGTAGGACTCGGTGGTGTGGAGCTCGGGCACCTCGAAGACCGGCAGGATGATGCGGTCGGTCTCGATCTCGACGTTGCACTTCTCGGCGATGGCCAGGGTGTTGGCGATGGCCTCGGGGTAGTCCCGGCCGATGGACTCGTTCATCTCCTCGGCGGACTTCATGTAGAACTCGTCGCAGGAGAACTTCATGCGGCCGACCTGGTCGATCGTCGAGCCGGTGCCGATGCACAGCAGGAGGTCCTGCGTCTTGGCGTCCTCACGCGTGAGGTAGTGGATGTCGTTGGTGGCCACCGTGGGCAGCCCCAGGTCTCCGGCGATCGAGGCGAGTTCGCGGTTGATCTGCGTCTGCGAGACGCCGTTGTTGGCGACGATGCCCTGTTCCTGCAGTTCGACGTAGAAGTCGCCCGGCGCGAAGATGCCCGCATAGCGCTCGGCCCATGCGCGGGCTTCCTCGGGCTGACCGCGCTCGATGGACTTCGACAGGATGCCGCTCATGCACGCCGACGTGCCGATGAGCCCCTCGGCGTAGCGCTCGAGCAGCTCCATATCGACCTGCGGCTTGTAGTAGAACCCGTTGACAGCTGCATCGGAGACGAGTGCCATCAGGTTGCGATAGCCCTCGGTCGTCTTGGCGAGCAGCAGGAGATGGAACAGGTTGGGCTTGCCGTCGCGCTTGCCACGCGTGTCGGGCGTGAAGTAGACCTCACAGCCGATGACAGGCTTGATGCCCGCCTTGCGGGCGGCGGTGTAGAAGTCCACGGCACCGTACATGTAGCCATGATCGGTGATCGCAAGTGCGGGCATCTCGAACTCTACGGCCTGCTTGACCAGGTGCTTCACGCGGGCCGCACCGTCGAGCATGGAGTATTCGGAGTGGGTGTGCAGGTGCACGAAGGACATGTGGCGCGCCCCTACTCTGCCGGGGCGGACGAGCCCGCGTCGCTGAGTCGTCCGAGCACGCGGGCGTAGCCGTCGGCCCCGTAGTGGAGCGACTTGCTCACGCGCGAGATCGTGGTCGCAGAGGCTCCCGTGGTCTCCTGAATCGCCGTGTAGTGCTCTCCGGCAGCGAGCATCCGGGCGACTTCGAGACGCTGGGCCATGTCTTGGATCTCACGGATGGTGCACAGGTCGGTGAGCAGCGCATACGCTTCGTCGGCATCTTCGAGCGACAGCAGCGCCTTGATGAGATCGTCTACTTCGCGCGTACGCACGCGATCGTCTGGCATAGGTGAGGGCCCCCTGGGACACGGCGCGAAAACCACAACATATCGTGGCCAGAATAGCACGGAGGGACCACATACAGCGCCTGTGGATAGCCGAACGGTTGTTCGTTCGCGACAAGCGGCGGCGTGATTCCGGCCTACGTGAGCGGGCTGATCGGATCGTCGCTGGACAGGGCCTCGTCGAGGCGCACCACGCGCGCGTTTCGGCGTCCCCGGTCGAGTCTGGCGGCGTACGGCAACGTCGCAAGGGCCACCAGTCCCGCAAGGACTGCGCCCGCGATCATGACCGGCTGGACTCCGAACGCCGCGGCGAGCCCAGGAGCGAGCGCCAGCGGCACGATCTCTCCCGCGCTGCGGTGCACCTGCGCCGTACCCATGACGCGGCCGACCGCCTCAGGAGGCGCGTCGCTCTGCATCAGGGTCCTGAGCAGCGGCTCGGTCGCGCCGATGACGAGCCCCCAGAGCAGTGCGCCCAACGCGATGACCCGAAGGTCGGCGGTGCCGACGTAGATCGTGGCGCCGGCGCCCATCAGCGCCGCCCCGATCGCAAGCCCGCGCGCACTCGTCGCTCTCGCCGGCAGTCTCGTGAGCAAGAAGGCCCCGCAGCCGATGCCCAGGCCGAAGATCGAGTTCATGTAGCCGATCGTCTCCACGCCGGTCTTGACCACGTCGCGATAGAACAGCGGCTCGAGCGCGCCGAACGCGCCGAAGCTGAACCACAGCAGCGTGCCCATGAGCACGTAGTACCTCACGGTGGGCAGGCCGTAGGAGACCTTCATGCCCTCGACGAGGCTCGAGATGGCGCTGGGCTTGTCGGCGTGGGCCACAGGCGGCGTCGCGACTCCCAGGACCAGCAGCGCACCGGCCGTGGTGCACACGGCGTCGACGTAGAAGACCGCGTCGAGCGAGATCGTCGACGCGACCACGGCACCCAGCGCCGGTCCGAGCACGAAGGCGAGCGCACCCGCTCCCTCGATCAGCGCGTTGATGCCCTCGATCCCCGCGTTCTCGTCGGCCAGAAAGGGCGCGAACGAGCTCGTGGCGGTCATGATCGGCGCCGTCGCAAGGCCGAGCAGTGCGCACATGCCGATGAGTTGGGGTAGCGAGGTGACGAAGGTGAGGGCGATGACCAACGGTACGTAGACGAACTGCGACCCGACGAGCACGCGCTGCGGCCCGAAGCGGTCGACCAGGCTGCCCGCCAGAAGCGCGCCGACCATGGACGACACCGCGAGCACCGCCATGAGCGCCGCGATCTGCCCGGGGGTCGCTCGGAACGTGTAGGCGGCCATACCCCACACGCCGATGAAGAACGCCGCCTCCCCGCCCATGCGGGCGATCAGGCGCGCTAAGGTCACGCGGGCTATGGCGGGATTGCGCAGAAGCATGGTGGGACGACTTTCGGGCTCGTGGTCCGGTGGAGGTGGATGCGCGGGCAGTGCAGCGACCAGTCTACAAGGCGAAGCTGCCGGCCGCCCCGCTGTCGACGACCTCGTTCTCGAGCGACCCGACGTCCTCGATCCGCACTTCGACGCGGTCGCCCACATCGAGCGGTCCGATGCCACCGGGCGTGCCGGTCAACACGACGTCGCCGGGAACCAGCGTCATCACGTTGCTCACGAAGCTCACCAGCGAGTAGGGGTCGAACAGCATGTCGCTGGTGCGCGCGCTCTGGCGGAGATCGCCGTTGACACGCGTCTCGATGAGCAGGTCGCTGGGGTCGACGTCGGTGGCGACCCACGGGCCGAGGGGGCAGAAGCCGTCAAAGCCCTTGGAGCGCGACCATTGCCCGTCGACCCGCTGCAGGTCGCGCGCGGTCACGTCGTTGCCGCACAGGAAGCCCAGGACGCTCTCGGCGGCCTGCTCGGGTGTCGCGCGATGCGTCCGACGGCCGATGACCACGCCCAGTTCACCTTCGTAGTCGACGCGGCCGACGCCCTCGGGAATCGGAATCCTCTGTCCGGGGCCGATCACGGCGGTGGACGGCTTGATGAAGATGACCGGCTCGAGCGGGGTCTCGTGGCCCATCTCGGCGATGTGGTTCTTGTAGTTCAGGCCGACGCACACGACCTTGGTGGGAGTCACGGGGCAGAGCAGGTGTGCGTGAGCGAGCGGAACCACGCCTTCAGGCTCCCACTCGGCGAACGGCTCGTCGCTGATCAGCGTGATCGACAGGTCGTCTGCGAGCCCGTACCGACAGTCCCCATCGTGAAGCAGACGAACCACGCGCATCCCGTGCTCCCGAATCCATTCGAGCCGGTCTTGTCGTGGACTTGTTTCCATTTGGGGAGGGTCATCTCCTGCGCGTTTGTCGGTGAACGGTGTGAAGAGCGCGGTGGTGGCGGATGAGGTCTGGCGCGCGAGACTACTCGCTGGGAACGTCGCCGGAGGTCGAGATGCCGTACTCGAGCGCGTCGACCAGCGCTTCCCACGACGCCTCGATGATGTTCTCCGAGACGCCCACGGTGCCCCAGCTCCGCTCGCCGTCGCCGGACTCGATGAGCACGCGCGTGATGGCGGCGGTGCCCTTCTTCTCGTCCAGCACGCGGACCTTGAAGTCCTCGAGCGAGATGCTCGCCAGCATCGGATAGAACTGCCCGATGGCGATGCGGAGCGCCGTGTCCAGCGCGTTGACCGGGCCGTTGCCCTCGGCGGTCGCGATGTAGCGGTGGCCGCCGACGAGAACCTTGATGGTGGCCTCGGTCATGACGCGGCCGTCCTCGCGCTTCTCGGCGATGACACGGAAGGACTCGAGCGTGAACGACGGCTCGTACGTGCCGAGCCGCTTGCGGAGCATGACCGAGAGCGAGCCATCGGCGGCCTCGAACGAGTAGCCCTGGTACTCGAGCTCCTTGATGGCGTCGAGCGCGGCGACGACCTGGTCGTTGTCGCTCGACAGGTCGATACCGAGCTCGGATGCCTTCATCGTGAGCGACGCGCGGCCCGCCAGCTCGCTGACGACGACCCGCGCGAGATTGCCCACGGCAGCGGGGTCTGCGTGCTCGTAGGCCTCGGGCAGCCGCGCGGCGGCGCTCGCATGGATGCCGCCCTTGTGCGCGAACGCGCTCGTGCCCACGTATGGCTGGAACGGGTTGGGTGAGATGTTGGCGGTCTCGGCGACGAAGTGGCTCGTCTCGGTGAGGAGCTTGAGCTGCTCGGCCGAGAGCGCGTCGTCGCCCATCTTCAGCACGAGCGACGGGATGATGGAGATGAGGTCGGCGTTGCCGGCGCGCTCGCCGTAGCCGTTCATGGTGCCCTGCACCTGCGTGCAGCCCGCCTCGACCGCGACGAGCGAGTTGGCGACCGCGCAGCCGGCGTCGTTGTGCGCGTGGATGCCGAGCGGCGTGGTGAGCACGAGGCTGAGCTCGCGCACGATCTCCATGACCTCGTGCGGCAGGGTGCCGCCGTTGGTGTCGCACAGGACGATCGCGTCGGCCCCTCCCCGCTCGGCCGCCGAGACGACCTCGAGCGCGTACGTCGGATTGGCCTTGTAGCCGTCGAAGAAGTGCTCGGCATCGAAGAACACGGTGCGGCCCTGCGCCTTGAGGTAGGCGACCGAGTCGTGGACCATGCGCAGGTTCTCCTCGAGCGTGGTGCGCAGCGTCTCGGTGACGTGGACGTCCCACGCCTTGCCGAAGATGCAGATCGCCGAGCAGCCCGTGTCGAGCAGCGCCCAGAGGCCCCGATCGTCCTCGGCAGGGGTGTCCTTCGCGCAGGTCATCCCGAACGCCGAGATGACCGCCTGCTCCAGCTTCAGGTCGCGCGCGCGCTCGAAGAACTCGACGTCCTTGGGGTTGGAGCCCGGGAAGCCGCCCTCGATGTAGTGGATGCCGAGCAGCGTCGAGCTTGGCCGCGATGCGCAGCTTGTCCTCGACCGAGAGCGACATGCCTTCGCGCTGCGTGCCGTCACGGAGGGTTGTGTCGTAGAGCGTGACCATGGGTGGACTCCTCGAACGGCGTGCGACATCAACACTGAGATTGAGTGTAGTCTATCGCACGAGTTGGCCCACCCCTGGCTCATGAGCGTGGCGCTGTCGCGAGCGCCAAGCACGCGCTCTATCTCGCTCATCTGCCACTGTCGGCAATCAGCGATTCGGCCTGCTTGATGGCCTCAACCCGCTCGCGATCCTGATCGTCTGGGAGCTTGCGATGCCGAGGTGATACCGCGCCTCATCGATTCGGCCGCTGGTCGCCAGGTACACCGCGTACTCGGCGTGCGCCAACGGGAATGTGGGGTATCGCCGAAAGGCCTCGGCAAACGCGGCATCCACCTCCTCAGCCGGTTGCTGGTAGTACTGCATGGTGCGAGCGTACTCGAGCGCGTACGCCGGATTGCGCACGTCGAAGCGAGCTCGCCTTCTCGATTGCGGCAAGGTCGGTCTTCTCGGCGACGTATTGCGGGACGGTCGAAGACGACCCATGCCGCGTGTGAGCGAGGTCAGGTAGGCGATATGAGCATCCAGCGGCCACACCCGACTCGCGGCAACCGATCTCGCTGCCTGCGCACTCGTGCTCGTGACGGCCGGTGACCTCGAGTGAGGCGCGAGTCGCCGCGTTGAGCGCCATCGCCCCGCTCGCGAGCGCGATCGATGACGAATGCCGTCACGCTCACGGCACGCCAGCGCCCTTCATCGGCCGTAAGCGCCGGATCCGCGCTTCGAGTGAGCGGATACCGGCGGCTGCCACAGAGAGATCCCGAGCATCAGGGCCAGCATCGGCCAGACGTGCAACGTGAGCGGCGCGGTCAGACCTACAGCGAGACACATGCAGATCGCCCACACCGACGGAGCGATGTCGATGCCGCTTTGCGCACGGCTACGCCACGCCAACACCACCTCAGTTGCGAACCAAGCGAACAGCGCCAGCCCGACGACGCCCGTGGAGACCGCCACCCACACAAGAAGGTTGTGCGGATCCGGCGTGCCCGGCCCGACCACGGACGCGGCCCGCTCGAGCGTGCTTGCCGCCGCCTTACCCACGCCAAAGCCGTCGGGCCCCCATCCCGTGAGCGGGCGCTCCGCCACAGCTCGTGCACCGTCCTGAAACCACAGCGCGAAACGTCCGCCGAAGAACGCCGAACCGGCATCGTCGAAGAACTTGCCCCTCGTCGCAATCACCGACCCGAGGGCGATCAGTGACAGCCCCCCGAGCGCAGCCAACTTGTAGGCAGCAGGCACGCGAAAGCGGCGAGCAAGGGCCCAGACAATCCACACAAGCAGAAGCACGAACGACGCACGCGAGCTTGTGACCGCAAAGATCACCAGCGCAAGCGCGATCGTCGCATAGCGGGCAACGCTCTGGCGGATGGAAGCACCCGGCGCAGGCAGGCACCACGGCAACAGTAGGAGCAGTCCCTCCCCGAGGTACGTGGAGTTGAAGAAGGTCCCCGCAGACTGGTCCGTAGTTGTGAGCTGACCGTAGGTGACCCACAGGAGTTCGGCCAGCACTGCCAACCAAACCCAGTTCTCCAGGTGGCGGCGGAAGGCAGCTCCGTACAGCGATCCCGCCAAAGCCAGGGCCGTCGTGGCGAGAAGCAAGAACCATCCGAGCATGTTCGTCGGCTCGCCCATCAGGCTGGCCCAGAAGCGGCCCGAGGCGAGTGCACTGACGAGCGCCCATGCGAGAAACGCAGTCCACGCCAACGTCAATCGGTCAGGCTGCAGCACCGCAGAGCGATCCGCAACCAGCGCGATTGCGGCAACGACGCCCAGAATGCCCACCCAGGCGGCGGTCATGTCCACGCCCTGGGATTGACTGGCCACGGACGGGGCAATCATCGCGATCAGTGCCGCCACTCAGAAGGACGAGCGCCAGGATGCTCCGATCGGGGGCCTCGGTGGCCTGCGCAGCGGGCGTCTTCGCTTGTGGTCGCATCTTCGATCTGCCCATCACATTCCGCCGCTCTGCGCCCGGGCGATGCCTCTACACTAGTCCCTCTTCTTGCTCCACAGAAGCGCGGGGTTCCTGCCCACGAAGAGTACCAGCATTACGAACGGAAACGTGGAGAGGTACGCCATGTACAGGACCACCCAGAGTGAAGGGAACGAGGATGAGTTGATGATCTGCTGCGACGCAGCCGCAGCGAGGCCCGTCGCCTCGGCGATAAGACTACCGAGGACGTACAGTCCCAGAGTAGCCGCCGCGTACGTCAGCTTCCTCTTCCAACTGAAGCCTTGCGAAGCAAGCATCGCACTGATCACCGGAACGGCAAGCATGCTGACGCCGACTTGGGCGAGGCTGCTGCTCCAGATGAACCACCCGAGCACAAGCGACAAGAACACGAACCCCGCAATGAAGGTGGCCACCTCACGCCTAGGATGCATGACGCCTCGCATACGCAAGGTACAGCGCCCAAGCGCCAATTACGACGGCCATCATGGCGACCTTGAACAAGTAGTCGTGCACGAACATGAACGTTCGATCGTCGAGCGGCGCCGAGAACTGGGCCACCGCCACGAGCCGAATCAGATTGGCCACGAATATCGCCGCAATGCCGAACGCAAGGCCGATCAGCTTGTTCTTCCAGCCCAGCGGATATGCAATCACCAGTGCTGCGTAGATCATCATGAGAGTCACTCCGGTGCAGTCCGCGTCAATGCGGAGAATGCGACTCTGCAAGAAGACATCGTTGCCAGCGACCGTTGCGGGGACGCCGGTGGCGACAGAGCACGCACCAGTAATCCCCGCCATCCATTCCTGAACCGGATCGAAGTAGCCGCGGTAGACGAGCGCCCACAGAGCCACTTGGAGCAGCGCGAAGACGACGAAGAACGTGACTGCGACTCTGACGAGCTTGACGTCAGGAGCGAGCTCTGGGCCCTGATGGCGGCTTCGCCGGCGACGCACTCTTGCTGGTTGCGCCACGATGCTTTGCGCGCTTGACGCTCACCGCCTCACCCGATGCATGTGACGGTCTCCGCCCAGGCTACCCTCGCAGGTCACAGAGGCTCCACTCGACCGAAACACACCGGTGTCGGCCGATCCGCTGGTGAACCGCGTGAACTGCTGGCAAGGCCGATCCGGCACGGTATGCCGTCGTGCGGGGCGCCTCCTGTCATCTGTGCCTACTCACCGGCGGGTGCCGAGGGCTGCGGTCGCAGCCGCGGCTGCGTCCTCTTCCTTCTTCCTACGACGCCGCGAGGTTCCGATCACGATCGCTGCGATCAGCAGAATCAGGAACGGGAAGCAACAGATCCACACGGGCCGGTCGAACAGGCGGCGCAGACCGGCAATCGCCGTGTTGTTGGACGAACCCGGAATACGCACGACCTGAAGGCGGTCATTGCCCGTGTCGGCCACAACGAAGTAGTCGCGCTGCGCGTCGTACGTGATCGCCGCCGGGTTGTCGAACATGCCGTCGGCTTGCCCGTACTCGCCGTAGCTGGCGATCTTCTTGCCCGTCTTGGGGTCAAGGACGATGATCTCGAACTTGAACCCGTCGATCGACGACGACCCGGCCGTTGCCGTCCACCGTCACGCCCGTGGGGAGGCTGAACAGGTCGTTCGCCGATTGCTTTCGCGCGTCCATCGATTCGGGATTCGTACGGTCTGGCACCGTGCCAGCATCCCAAATGAGCGTGCCTGTGGGGTCGAACTTGCGTACCCGGTGATTCTGCGTATCGGCAACGTAGACGTTGTTCGCTTCGTCGAAGCACACGCCCCACGGGCTATCGAACTGAAGCTCGCCTGAACCGCGCGTTCCGAACGCGAAGAGCGGCTTGCCCGTAGCCACTTCGAACACGCCCAGGCTGCCCTCTGTCACCGCGGCCACGCGGGTGTCGTTCGCCCCGATCTTGTTCGCCCCGGGCACACTCCACGACTTTGATTCCCGCCTCGGCGGTGATCTGATGAATCGCGGCCTCGGCGTTGTCCAAGATGTAGAGATCGTTGGCATCATCCGTGGCGAGAGAGAATACCGTAGTGACGGTCGGAGCGGCGTCGGCGGCCGGCGGTTTCGTGGACTCGACGGCGCCAGAAGCTGGGCTTCGACGGCTGGCTCTGCGAGAATGCGGTCGAACGTAGCCGTCAGGATTGAACGCGACCGCGGCGCGGTTGTTCGAGTTCGTCCAGATCAGGCCGTCCGCGTCGACGGCGACGGTGTTCGGCCTGATGAGCTGCTGCCCGTCGGCGTCACCCCACCCGTAGATGGACTGAATCCAGACCATGCCCTTTGCTGCCGGCCTGCATTGGCCGCACCGCCTTCGCCCTTCTGGGCCCGGTAGATCTGGTAGCCGAGGAAGGCGAGCAGCAGCGCCAGCAGCACGAGCACGACGGCCATCAGGATCCGCACGAGACGGGTGTCTCGGTACTCGACGACCTCCTCAACGTACTCGTACTGCTCAGGCGAGGCGTCCTCGCTGGCGTCCGGTCCCGTCTCGATTTCGTTGTCGGCCATCTTCAGTCCCTTCGCACAATCTCACGGTCTCGGATGATTACTTGGCTTCGAGTCGCTTGAGTCCCTCGAGCGTCCGCTGGTCGTCCGGCAGGACCTTGAGTGCCTCCTTGAAGTCGACCGTGGCCGATGTCTCCGACCCCTTCTCGAGGTACGCCCACCCCGCATCGAGAGTATGTCGCCCGCGGCTGGCTCGTACTTCAGCGCGTAGTTGTAGAGCTTGATCGCCTCGTCCCACTTCTTCTGACCCATGTAGGCGGCTGCCAGCTGGATCGCAGCGGCGACGGTTGGCTGCGAATCCGCGCCCTGATGGGCTCAGACCCTTGGCGACCAGTTCCTTGAACTGCGCGGCGAGGTACTCGTCGCTGGCGGCAATCGCACGGTTGCCGACCTTCTCGGCCTCGGCGTACCGTTCCTCCTGGTTGAGCAGCATCGTCCGCGACCGCAGGATGAACAGCAGCGCGGGCACCTCCTCGCCCACCGCCTTCTCTCCCTGGTCGAGGACCGCATAGGCCTCCTTGATCCTCCCCACCTTGAACAGCGTTTCGGCTCGCCTCGCGTATGAGGCTCCATTTGCGGGGTTCGATCGGAGCGCTACCGCGCTCCTCGCCAGCTCGGCTTCCTCGGCCGTGCGCGGCGTGGTGTCGGTGAACACGCCTGTCACCACGCGCGTAGACAGCCAGGGCGCCGAGCATCAGCACCGCAAACGCGATGGCCCAGCCGAGCCAGCCGGTGACGGGATCGCTCGTCTTCTCGACCACGACGCGACGCACGACTCTGCCGTTCCCGGCTCCTCGACCTGATCCAGTTCAGACATGCTCTGACTCCCTTAGGTTGCGTGCGAGACCCCCTCTGGATGGTACGGGGCGGTCGTGCAGATTCCTTGATTGTCGCGTGAAGGGTCAGTGACACACGTCGCACCAGTTTCCCTCACCGTCCCAAGCGATGTGGCAGCTGCCGCACGTCTTGCTGGTGCCGTTCTGGTGCTCCACCGGCCATCGCTCGGCGTCGTGCGGCGAGAACGCGTTGTGACACGTGCCGCTTCCGCACCAGGCAATCGAGTGGCACTTGAAGCACCGGTCCTTGCCGGCAAAGGCGGCGATAGCGCCCGTGTCCGCCATTGCGGAACTCGTCGGGGTGTGGCAGAACGAACCCGTTGTGGCAGTCCAGGCACTTCTGGTCCCTGCCGTGACACCGCGAACAGTCGCGGTTCGCAACCTGCACCGGCGAGTACGCGAACGAGGCTGCAGACGAGCCGACGGTGCGCACTGCCTCGAGCGGCGAACCGCCGGCATGGCACGTCTCGCATTCGCTCGCAGCGGTCTTGCCGTCGTGGCAGACGGTGCAGCTCGACATGCCGCCTTGGAACGAGCGTCCCGCGGTGTGGCCGACATCGCGGTGACAGTCGCTGCAGGTGCGACCACTTGCCAGTATCTCCTTGTGCGAGACCCGCAAGCCTGCGGCCCGTCCAGCGATCTCACTCTCGATGTCCCGTGGCAACGCAGACAGCGCGGTGGATCGACGGGCACGGGTGAAGATCGTCGCCTCGTCTGCAGCGTCATACGCCACCGCCATCCGGAGCCTCGCCGACCCGCCGGACACGGGTCCGGACTCGTGACAGTCGATACAATCGGCGTGCTCGTTCTCGACAGCAGTCACAACGTGAGGGTCCTCGACGTGACAGCTCTGTCCGCAGTAGCCGTTCGATCCGGTCACGACGTACGTGCGCGACGAAGGCGGCGAGCACGATCACGCCCCACACGACCGGCACACTCCACCGTTTCCAGGCGCGGCCTTGGAGCTTTCGGCGCAGGCTGGACTCCTCGACCGCGTGCTGCTGTGCGACTCGGCCGTCTGGCGGCGGCGGCGTTCGAGGCCACCGCTTGCCGCGTGACCCGCACCCTGCGTCTCACGACCACCTTGCGCTCGCGAGGGCATGAAGACGACGACGGCAAGCAGCAGCAGAACGACGAGAGCAAGGACGCCAGTCGCGAGCACGAGACCGTGATCCCGCACGACCGCCTCGATGCCCCCCGAGGCGTAGGTCTGCCGATCAGCGAGCCGTAGAGCGCGCCCAACCCCTGCAGACCGAGAGCGTCGACTGTCGCGGACGTCTCCACTAGCCCTCCCCGTTACGGCCGACGGGCGGCTGCGTGCCACCGGGATGTACGTGGAACGAGTGGCACGACTTGCAGTCCTCAAGCGGATGGCACGGCGCGCACAGCGGGGTCCTCCGGCGATGCCGCGATACTCGAGTGCCTCTGGAGGAAGCCCGCCGGGTGCGGCATCTCGATCTTGTGGCACCCCTCGCAGAACGTCGGACGACTTGTGACAGGTCAGGCACTTGTCCTTGCCCGAGTCCATGGCATAGTCCCCATGCGTTCGCACCGAAGTCCGCAGCGTGGGGCACGCCGCCGCCGTGGCAGCTCGCGCAGTCGCCGGAGGCATGGCACATCGCGCACGTGCGAAGATCGCCCAGGCCGTGCGCGCTCTTCCAATCGGGGCCGTGCGTCCTGACCCACACGGGGTCGCGGGTGCGATCGGCGGCCAGTTTGCCCTCGTGACACGTCTCGCAAGCCACGGACACGCCCTGCTCGAGGTGGCACGCGATGCACTCCGACATGGACGCCGCGCGGACCACGCGAGTCGACGTGCCATGGCTCGCCTGCGAGTGGCACGCGGAACAGTGAGGTCTCGGACGTGCACGCGAGGTGGTTGATGCGAAGGCCGTTGCTTGAGCAAGCACCTCGCCCGACAGCACGTCCTGGTGGCACGTCAAGACACGGACCGCTGCCGATCGGTCGCCCGGGACCGTCGAGATCCACGCCGCCGACCGAGGCAGGGACCATGCGAACCACGACGTCCACACGCGCGGCAACCTGCCCGGGCGGAGCCGCGTGGCAGGCGGTGCACTCGCGTATCCGCATGCGCTGAGAGCAGCGAGCGCGTCCGACTGGGACGCATGGCAAGCCGAGCATCCAGCCGACGAGTTGGCGGCGACACCCACGGCGAGCAACAGAACGACCGACGAGCAGCGCCACAGCCGCGAGAACTCGGCAGTCGTACGGCGGCGCACGTCGCGATGCTCGCTCTGCTCGAGGTCGGAATCCGCGCTCGATCGCTCATCGCTTCCGTGTAATCCTCGTCAACGGCATGCGGACCTCGTCAGATTAAGTGTACTTTACGCTAGTTCAAGTTCGATTCCATCCGCATGCGCACAGCGACATGGCATCTGCCGTCTGCCGGCACCCAGGGCCGGCGCACGACTGCGCCGCCAACGAGCAGCCCCCCGCCCCCGGTTGCCCGGGAGCGGGGGCTCCACTGCATCAGACATCGAACCATCGAAGCTAGGAGCACGACCTAGCAGGTCACGCCAACCTTGGTGTGGCACTTGGTGCAGTAGCCGTCGTTCATGATGGCCGGACCCTTGCCCTTTCACTGGGCTGACGGCGGTGTAGTCCTTGGCGACTCAAAGAACGGAATACGGCCGAAGTTCGACGTCGGCGACCGTCTGTCGGCGTGGCGAACGCCGCCTGATCCTGGGCTGCCATGAACTTGTAGTAGCCAGGCGTGTAGTGCGGGAACGACTGGACGAAGTACATGCCGTCCAGCTGATCCGTCGGGAGCGTTGTGGCAGCTCTGGCAGATGTAGCTGTCGGCAACCGACACAGAACCGTCGGTCGCGTTGCCCGTGGCGCCAGGGCTGGTGAAGAGCGCGTCGGCGTTCTTCATCGGGTGGTTCTTGTACTTCATGGAGAACGTGTTGCTCCACGTACCCGCGCTGACACCAGGAACCCACGGCGCGACGTGATGCCGTTGGCGTTCGCCCACGCGCCGCTCTGGAAGAGCTGCACGTTGGTAGGTCGTTGTTGATCATGGTGTTGTTGTCAGGCGAGTAGTTCGCGTGGCAGATCGAGCAGTGCGCCGTGACGGACGCGTCCTCGAGGGTCACGCCATCAGCGATCGCGGCGGGCTTGAGCGTGCCGGCGAGCATGTCGGCCTTGCTCGCCCACAGCGGGCTGTTGGTGTAGACCTCAGGCTGGACCTGCAGCTCGAACGTGCTGGAGGCCTTGACGCCCTGGTACTTGAGGATCTTGCTGCCCGGCAGCGTGTACGCGCCGTGAACCGCGTGGCACTGCACGCAGTTGCTGGTGTGGCCGTAGAACTCGTTCCAGCTGTACTCAGCATCGGCGCTGGTGGTCCACGCCATCGTGGCGTCGCCACCATACATCAGGTGGTAGCCGCTCGAGATGTGGCAGTACGCGCATGCGTCTGAGCGGTGGACTTCAGTAGCAGCTGAGTGTCGGCGGTGGCGATCGTGGTGTAGCCGGTTCAGCGCGTAGCGCGACGAGGTCGTCGGGGCGGCGGTGCTGCCGGTACCCAGGGTCGGAGCGCGGTGCACAGAGTGGCACACGCCGCACTTGGCGGTCGTCTGCGAGTACCCCTTGTGCGGGGACGCGGTTCCGAGAGCGTACGAGCCGTTGTCGATCGAGAACGTCAGACCGGCGGCGGTCGGGAAGACGGCCTGGAACGTCGGGCTGCTGGTCACGCCAGTGCCCGCCTGCCAGTTGAAGTAGAACTGCGGTGAGTGGTCCGCCATGGCAATGCTGGCGAACGCAAATACCATCACGCATACAAGCGCGATGAGGACGATGCTCTTCTTCATGCTAATCCCCTTCTTGTGTGTGGATGTGTTCTTAGTCACTTGATACACACCTCCTTCCCGTGACGGATTTCAACTCAAGACGCCGCAACTCGGCGTCATTGGGTTCATGCCATTGAACGCCGATGCATCAATCCATCAGCTCTTATCACCGTTCCTTAACCCGCATCAAGGATGGGCTCGTCCCCCGGACTCTTACGAAGTACTTCGTCGAATGCGTGACCCTTCACAGGCGATCAGTCGCCTTAAGTGCACGGACAGGCCTCTAGGCCGACGTGCCCTGCGCCGGACCACTAGCACAGCTCCCAGACCGAGTCCCGCAATGATCGCAAGGCTCCAGGGCGAGGATGCGGGCGTGACTCGTTGCGCCGGTGTGATAGTCCGGGTGACACGTGAAGCACGTCGCACCATCGAGAGGTACCGATCCCTGGTGGCAGCCAGCGCAGTCGCCGTTGTGCGTCGCGACGAGGTCCGATCCATGGCACTGGTTCACGCACTGGGGTTCCCAGACGCCAAGGTGGGCAGCTTCGTAGTTGCCGCCGTGAGACCCGGTGTAGTCCGGATGGCAGGTGGCGCAGCGCTTGTCGCCGGCGGCGATCGCGTCGGTGACGGTGGTGTCGGATGACTGGTGGCAGTCGGCGCAGGCGAGCGCCGAGTGGATGGGCAGCAGGTTGGTGCCGGGGTGGCAGCCGGTGGCCTGGCAGCTCGCGGGCGGCTCGGCGGTCACGTGGAGCGCGGCGTGATCGGCCTCGGCGCTCGGATGGCAGGTGGCGCAGCGCTTGTCGCCGGCGGCGATCGCGTCGGTGACGGTGGTGTCGGACGACTCGTGGCAGCCGCGCGCAGCCGAGCGCGGTGTGGATCGGCAGCAGGTTGGTGCCGGGGTGGCAGCCTGTGGCCTGGCAGCGTCGCGGGCGGCTCGGCGGTGTCGTGGAGCGCGGCGTGATCGGCCTCGGGGCTCGGGATGGCAGGTCGACGCAGCGCTTGTCGCCGGCGGCGATGGCGTCGGTCACGATCGGGTCGGTCGACTCGTGGCACCGCTCGCAGCCGATCGCGGTGTGGATCGGCACCAGGTTGGTGCCGGGCGTGGCAGCCTGTGCCCTGGCAGGTCGCGGGCGGCTCGACGGTGTCGTGGCAGCGGCGTGGTCGGCCTCGGGGTCGGGATGGCAGGCGCGCAGCGCTTGTCGCCGGCGGTGATCGCGTCGGTCACGATCGGGTCGGACGACTGGTGGCACCGCTCGCAGCCAGCGCGGTGTGGATCGGCAACAGGTTGGTGCCGGGGTGGCAGCCTGTGCCCTGGCAGCTCGCGGGCGGCCGGCGGTGACGTGCAGCGGCGGCTCGTGACCCGCGTCCGGATGGCAGGCGACGCAGCTCTTGTCGCCGGCGGCGATCGCGGCGGTCACGTCCGGGTCGTCGACTGCGTGGCAGCCGGCGCAGGCGAAGGCGTTGTGGATCGGCATGTAGGGGAACACGTTGGAGATGAGGTTGGTGCCGGGGTGGCACCCGAGCCCTGGCAGCGTCGCGCCGGCATCGCCGTGCTGTGCAGCGCGGCGTGGTCGGCCTGCGGGATGGCAGGCGACACAGCCTTGTCGCCGGCGGCGATCGCCGCGGTGACGAGCGGGTCGGTCGACGCGTGGCAGCCCGCGCAGGCGAGCGCGTGTGGATCGGCACCAGGTTGGTGCCGGGCGTGGCAGCCGGTGCCCTGGCACGTGGCCGGCATCGTGGTGTCGTGCAGCGGCGGCCCGTGGCGGCGCGGGATGGCAGGCGTCGCAGTCCTTGTCTTCGTGGCGATCGCGTTGACCACGAGCGGGTCGGTCGAGAGTGGCAGCCCTCGCAGCCGGAGGCCAGGTGGATCGGCACGAGGTTGGTCTGGTTGTGGCATCCGGTGCCCTGGCACGACGCGGGCGTCGTCGTCTCGTGCTGCGACGATGTGGCCGCCACCCGCCGGATGGCAGGCGTCGCACGCGCTGTTGCCGGTCGCGATCGCGGTGACCACCAGCGGATCGGTGCTCTCGTGGCAGGTGTTGCAGGTGAAGGCGCCGCCGGCGTCGGGCGTGCGGCCGTTGTGCTCGACGGTGAGCGAGGGGTTGTGGCACGGGGTGCACCCGGTCACGTCGGCGGGGATGTGCATGTCAGAGGGCGTGCCGGGGTGGCCTTCGGAGATGTCGTGGCAGTCGCCGCAGTTCGGCCCCTCTCCGTGGTCCATGCCGGCGTGGCAGTTGCTGCAGTCGACGGCGGTGATGGGCATGTCGGTCGCCGGGGGCGGGTCGACGATGCCGGTGTCTGAGTAGCGCACGTCGTCGAGCCACAGGTCGGCGTTCTGTAGCCGCGGAAGAGCAGGTTGGCCGTGGTGGTGCGGTCGGTGGCCTCACGCATGGGGATGGCGTAGGTGGGGGCGCCGGCCGACTTCAGCTGCGTCCAGGCGTCGGTCGGCATTGGCGCGCTTGGACAGCGTGTAGGTGTCGGCCGTGAAGTCGAGCACGATGCGGTACTCGGTCCAGCCGACCGCGTAGGTGCCCACGGCGGTGTAGGCGTTGGCGGTGTAGCCGGTCGCGGTGCGCTTGGTGTAGACGAGCACCTGGCCGGTGGTGTCGGTGCGCAGCTCGAAGACCGACGCCGGTGTCGGAGACGTAGCGGTTCTCGTTCGCGGTGTCGGCGTAGATCCAGAAGCGGTACTCGGCGCCGTTGGCGGTCATGACGGCCGGGATCGAGGCGCCTGCGGCGGCGGCCGTGGTCGGGCCCTGGATCCAGCCCGACAGCGTGCCGTTCTTGGCGCGGGCGTGTCGTACTCGGCGCGCTGGGGGGTGCCCGAGAGCGTCCAGGCGGGCGCAGGGTCGCGCCGTCGGCTGCCGGTCTCGAAGGTGCCGTCGAAGCCCGGCGGGCGGGGCGACGCTGTTGTCGACCGCGATCGCGGAGGACTCGGGTGACTTGGCGCCCTCGTTGCCGGCGGCGTCGACGGCGGAGACCGCGTAGTAGTAGCGCGTGCCGGTGACGGCGGTGGCGTCGGTGTAGCTCGTGACGTTGCCGAGCGTGGTCGGCGCGCCGTAGGAGCCGGCGCGCCGTGCCGCGGTAGAGCTTGTAGCCGGTCACACCGACGTTGTCGGTGGCGGCGGCCCAGGACAGGTTGATCGCTCCGCCGGTGTCAGCCGGGGCGGTCGGCGGCCGAGAGCGTGGCCGGGCGGTCGGCGGCGGTGGTGTCGGCCTCGACGATGCCGCCGTCGGCGAAGGTCGACGTCGTCGAGCCACAGGTTCGGCGTTCTGATAGGCGCGGAAGAGCAGGTTGGCCGTGGTGGTGCGGTCGGTGGCCTCGCGCATGGGGATGGCGTAGGTCGAGGCGCCGTGGCCGACTTCAGCTGCGTCCAGGCATCGCCTGCGCTGGCGCGCCTGGAGAGCGTGTAGGTGTCGATCGTGAAGTCGAGCACGATGCGGTACTCGGTCCAGCCGGTGGCGTAGGTGCCCACCGCGGTGTAGGCGTTGGCGGTGTAGCCGGTGGCGGTGCGCTTGGTGTAGACGAGCGACCTTGCCGGTGGTGTCGGTGCGCAGCTCGAAGACCGAGCCGGTGTCTGAGACGTAGCGGTTCTCGTTGGCGGTGTCGGCGTAGATCCAGAAGCGGTACTCGGCGCCGTTGGAGGTCATGACCGCCGGCGCCGAGGCGCCGCGTCGGCGGCCGTGGTCGGGCCCTGGATCCAGCCCGACAGCGAGCCGTTCTTGGCGCGGGCGGTGTCGTACTCGGCGCGCTGGGGGATGCCCGAGAGCGTCCAGGCGGCGAGGCGAGGGCTGCGCCGTCGGTGCCGGACTCGAAGCCGGCGTCGACGAGCGTGGCGGCGAACACCGAACTCGCGGAGGCGAACACGAGAAGCGTCCCGATCGCCACCACCAGACCTGCAAACGCCCAACGAGTGAGTATGGATGGACGAGCCAGTTCTGCTGACGCGCGCATTTGAGCCCCCCGGCAACATTGCATCCCACCGAATCCGATCACAACTGTCATTACAATACCTGAAGAAGCCTGTTTAAGTCTATCTCGAGTGAAGTTGGCGCGCCGCGCTTGCAGTGCGCGGGACCACCGGCTGCGCGCCTACGACGCGTTCGCTCCCGCGCTCGCCGAGGAACTAGGCGCGAAGCTCTACTTGGCCGATCGGCGGGCACATGGTCAATGGGCAAGAGCGGTGCTTCTCGGCTAGCCGCGTTCCGCTCGCTAACCGGTGCGAGCTGCAGTCGACCTCGGTCGCGCAAGTCGGAGTCGCGCGGCGTCGATGGAGTGCTCGGCGTCGGCTA
>CAVSCC010000012.1:0-52273 GCA_963726345.1 uncultured Coriobacteriia bacterium
TCCTCGGGTAGCACATCGACGTGACCCGCGGGATCCAGGTACCGGCCTTCGACGCGACGCGCGGACGGCCAGACCACGGCCACGAAGTCCACGCCGAGGTTCTGCATCGCCTCGGGGACGCAGTTGTTGTCCAGGAAGTCAGGGTAGTTGCCGCGCGCGAAGGAATCAGCGTCGTCCCATTCGGCGTAGTCCGCTGCCGTCCTTGCGAGCGAACTCACCTCGGCATCCAGCGCGTCGCGCGCCCGGTACGCGGCGGAGCTGACCTCCCTGCGCTCGATGTCCGCGTAGGTTGCCACTGTGATGGCGCGGGTGGTGAGGTAGAGCGCGACGACCAGTGCGACGATGGCAAGCATCGTCACGAGGAGTATCCGCGACGGGCGCGGTAGATCTGACAGGCGCCTTCCGGCCATGTACTTGTCGCCATTCCCCTGGGGACTGCCTGTTGGGCTTCACGTCGGGCACAGGGGAAGTATCGGCGAATGCCGACGGCTGCTTGACTTGCGGCGATTCGGGCGGTGGTTCTTCAGCCGCCCGATCAGGCGGTGAGCGTCGACCACACAGCGGCGAAGGCAGCGCGCACACTCTCTAGGGATGTGTTCAGACTCGTCTGGATGGTGTCCAGCACGCCGCGGGTCCCCGTGTCACTCATTTCGATCTTGTCGGGGGAGACTCCGTTCGAGGCGGGGCCGTCTGAAGGCTGCGAGGCGGGGATCGCCTTGGAAGGCGCAGCGTTCGCCGGCTGCGCGGGGGTCGGGGACTGCGGCTGCTGTGCAGCCCCGGTCTTCTTGGTCGCTGCGATCTTCGGCGCCTTGCGCGCAGGCTTCCTGGCAACCTTCTTCTTGGTGCCCGCCTGAGGAGATGCGACCTTCGGCTTGGCGGACGTCCTGGCCTTCGTGCCGGCATCGGGCCTTCTGGCGTCGGATGCCTCGGGGGTTGCACTGGAATGCTGGCCGTTGCCTCCCTTGGCCATCGCCACGCCAGGAGACGCGAGCGTAGCGACAAGCAACATACAGGTTGCGACGATGGCTGGACTTCGCATATCCCCACCTCCCGAAAGCCGCTGCCCGTCCGGTTAGGGCGGTGCAGGTGGATTCAAGCTACCACCCGATCAGATCGTTGGCAGTGATGGTGGTCACACTGGGTTGCGAGACCGTTTGTCCTGCTCAGCGGGGTCGATTAGGCTCTGCCCGCGGACCAGTCTCGTGCCAGTGGTGAGGGCTGGACGCGCTACGCGCCTTCGTCACCCATGCGAACCACGACCTTGCCGTGGGCATGCCCCTTCCCGACGTACGCGAGCGCTTCGGGCGTCTCCGCCAACTGATACACCCGGTCGATGACCGGCTTCAGCTTCTCGGCGTCGATGAGTTCGCTCAGCGCGAGGAGGTCCGGTCGGTTGGGCATCGAGAGGTACATGCGCCCCTGCTGGCGGACGAAGATCGATCGAATCATCCCGCCGATCATGCTGCCGAGCCCCACCGTGCCGGAGTTCGGGATGAGAACGCCGTCGGGGGCGAGCGCGCGCCGGACTTCCGAGAACGGCCGATTGCGCACGTTGTCGAGGATCAGGTCGTAGGTCTGTACTCCGTCCGTGAAGTCCCTCGAGGTGTAGTCGATGACATCGTCAGCGCCCAGTCCGCGCACCATCTCCACGTTGCTCGAACTGCACACGCCCGTTACGCGGGCACCCATGTCCTTGGCGATCTGTACGGCGTAGATTCCCACGCCGCCTGACGCGCCGTTGATCAGGACCCGCTGCCCGGGTCGTACCTTCGCGGCGTCTCGCAGGCCTTGAAGCGCCGCGAGCGCCGATGTTGGTATCGCCGCGGCCTGCTCGAACGTGAGACTCGCGGGCTTGGCCACCAGAGTGTTCTCGGTACCGACCGCATACTCAGCGCATGCCCCACGACACTCCCCGTACACCTCGTCGCCCGGCTTCATGCCGTTCACGTTCGCCCCGACCGCTTCGACGACTCCGGCCGCCGAGAGCCCCGGCACGAAGTTCTTGGGTTTCGGCCATCCAACGGCGAAGCGAGCCGGATAGGGGACGCCGCGCAGGAGGAACCAGTCGCCCGCGTGCAGCGAGACTGCGCACACGCGAACCAGTACTTCGCCGGCACCCGGGACCGGCATGTCGATGTCGGCCAAGCTCAGGGCATCCGTGGAACCGTATGCGTTCTGGACGATCGCTCTCACTCTGCTCCCACCTCATATCGGCACGACTCGGCGGCCGCTACGTCGACATCGTTGCACCGGCAGTCGGCAAGGCCGGCCGTCGAGGTTCTACCCGCATTCATTGCGAGACAACCCAGAGAGTAAAAAATACTTGACACTATGTCTGAAGCGCTTTACAGTCGGGTATGTCAAAGATATCTGACATCAAGGAGGCAGCCATGTCATTCGACGAGAAGGTCACGTGGGTGGAGGCGTTCGTCTTCGCGCTCGTTCCCACAGCGTACTTCGTCATCGTCCTCGGCCAGCTGGGGGCTACTCCCGCCGCCGAGATCGCCTATCAGAAGCCGATGCTCATCGCCATCGGCATCTCGATCGTCCTGACGATCGTCGGCTCGATCCTCACGGGCATCGGCAGCGGCATCACCGCCGAGATCATGGAGCGGGGTTCGTCGGCGCGACATCGGCAGGTCGGACGAGCGTGACAAGCAGATCAGCCGACGCGGCGAGCTTGTCGGCTACTACGTCTCATCCGTCGGCGTGGTCGCAGCGATGGCGCTGACGATGCTGGAGTATCCGTACTTCTGGATCGCCAACGTCGCTGTATCTGGGGTTCGTGATCGCCGCGCTCGTCACGGCGGCGGTCAAGATCGTGGCGTATCGCAGGGGCTACTAGCCATGGTCAAGCCGACGAGCGTGACCAACAGCATCCGGACCCTCCGATTCGCCAACGGCGAGATGACCCAGGCCCAGCTGGCCGACAAGGTCGGCGTCACTCGGCAGACCGTGATCGCGATCGAACAGGGCCGCTACTCGCCTTCACTCGAGATGGCGTTTCAGATCGCCAAGGTGTTTCGGAGTGCCGCTCGACGAAGTGTTCCAGTATCCGGGGGAGGAGTCATGAGAGCGGTGGTTTGCTCGGCCTACGGCCCACCCGAGGTTCTTGAGCTTCGTGAGGTTGCGAAGCCTATCCCCGCAGACGACGAGGTCCTGATCAAGGTGTACGCGACCACTGCGCACCGGGGCGACGTGCGGATCCGAACCTTCGATGTCCCCCGCGGGCAGCGGCTCGCAGCCCGCCTCGTCCTCGGCTTCACCCGGCCAAAGAACCCGATCTTGGGAATGGAACTCGCCGGGGTTGTGGAGCAGGTCGGCAAGGACGTGACGCTGTTCAAGGAAGGTGACGAGGTCTTCGGGTTCACCGGTTGGGGGCTTGGCGCGTACGCGGAGTACGCCTGCATCGCCGAGAAGCCGAGAAGGTCCATCGCGAAGGACGGGATGCTGGCCATTCGGCCCGCCAACATGACGTTGCAGGAGGCCGCAGCCGGGGTTGCCACCGGCGCGGCAACGGCTCTGAGGGTCCTTCGGAAGGCGAACATCAAGCCTGGCCAGAAGGTTCTCGTCTACGGAGCGTCAGGAAGCGTGGGCACCTATGCCATCCAGCTTGCGAAGTCCTTCGGAGCCGAGGTCACGGGCGTCTGCAGCACCACCAACGTCGAACTGGTGCAGATCGCTCGGCGCCGATCACGTGATCGACTACACGGCTCAGGACTTCACCGAGGACGGGCCATTCGACGTCGTCTTCGATGCGGTCGGCAAGCTGGCACCGGCGCGAGGCAAGAAAGCCCTGACGAGCAGCGGCGTCTACCTCAACGTCAACAAGGACTCCGGGTCCGGCGGTGGCGGGAGTCTCGCGGATCTGGCGTTCCTCACGGCTCTGATCGAGGAAGGTAAGATCCGGGCGGTCATCGACAGGTGCTATCCGCTCGACGAGATCGTCGAGGCACACAGGTACGTCGAGCAGGGACACAAGAAGGGGAATGTCGTGATTCGTGTGACGGAGGAGGTGGCCCAATGACTCCCCAGCAGACCGTACTACTCGTTGGCGGCACCGGACGTACCGGCGGCCGGGTGTTGCAGCAGCTGCTCGAGTCGCGGCGTCAGCGTGCGCGCGATCGTGAGATCCGCCGAGAGGCTGCCCGCCGGCGTCGCGGAGAACCCGAGGCTGACGGTAATCGAGGCCGATCTGCTGTCGCTCGGCGACGACGACCTTCAGCGCTACGTGCGCGGATGCGACGCCGTCATCTCGTGCCTCGGCCACGTCCTGGACCTGAAGGGCATCTTCGGGCCGCCGCGCGACCTTGTCACGCAGGCCACAAAGCGGCTCTGCGGGGCGATCGAAGCGAATCAGCCCGCCGAGCCGGTGAAGTTCATCCTGATGAGCAGCGTCTCGGTGAATCGCCCGGGGCGCCTCGACACTCGTCGGGGGCAGTTCGAGCGGGCGGCCCTCTGCGGTCTTGCGAGGCCTGGTCCCGCCGGCCAAGGACAACCAGAATGCCTCGGACTTCCTGTGCAACGAGATCGGGCCCGACAACCCGTTCGTCCAGTGGGTGGTGGTCCGCCCGGACACGCTGTTGGAAGGTAGCGTGTCGGAGTACGCGCTTCATGAGGGCCTCGTGAGCAGCCTTGCCAAGCCAGATAGCACCAACATGGCGAACGTCGCGCACTGCATGTGCGAGTTGGCGACAGACCCGAAGGTGTGGGACACCTGGAAGGGCAAGCTGCCCGTCGTCGTGAACGCCGACACCTCGGCAACCTGAACCACGCATTCCGACTGATGCAGCATTGGCGACGAATCCCGGGGAGCTACATGGACGACTACACCGCCTATCGATCCACCGAACTTGCCGCAGTCTACGATGCCGTATACGCGGACTTCGAAGACATCGCGTTCTGGGAGGGCATGGCTGCACAACACGGCGGTCCCATTCTCGAGCTGGGCTGCGGAACCGGTCGCGTCCTGCTCCCGCTGGCTCGGGCGGGGCACCATGTGACCGGACTCGACCTCGCGCCGCACATGCTCGCATTCTGCCGAGCCAAGCTTCAGGCTGAGCAGCCGGAGGTTCGCGACCGGGTGACGCTGCTCGAAGCGGACATGACGTCATTCGAACTCGACCAGCGATTCGCGCAGATCTACTGCGCCTTTGGTTCCTTTCACCACTTGCGCACGGTGGAGCAGCAGCTCGCGTGTCTCGAGCGGTGCCACAGTCATCTACTGCCGCGAGGAACGCTCGTCCTCGATCTCATCAACCCGGACCCGGCGCCAGGAAATATCGTCGGCGACGAGCGCCACCGGCCGATAGCGACGCCACCGCAAGGGTCGTCGAATGGACGGACGGCCGGCAGATCCGGAGTTGGGCAACCGTGCTCGGTTGCCATCGCTCGCTGCAGTGCAACGACTGCGAGGTCACGTACGAGATCGTCGAGGGGGACGGGTCGGTCAGGCGGATCACCGAGACGTTTCCGATGCGCTTCATCTTCCGATACGAACTCGAGCACCTCTTGGCCCGCTCGGGATTCCGCGTAGTCGCCCTATACGGCGACTACGACGGTTCAGCGTTCGTCGACGAGTCGCCCGCGATGATCGTCGTGGCCGAACGGGACGGCGGGCAAGACGGTTGAGAGGACCGTGCCAGCGGTCCGGCCGCTTCGTGAGAAACGCCGGGATACCGCAATTCACGCTCAGACGTCGGCATTGCCGGAACGATGGAACCGATTTCGCTGACCGCCGCATGAGCCGACTCAGCCTGACCGTGCTCTAGCTACGAGAGATGCGAGGGCACCGCGTTGCTGACTCCGGACGATCGCCGGCACACCAGGATCATCGACCTGCATCAGGACATGCTGTCCGGCGTGGCGAAGCTGGAGGGTGGCTTTCCCGCCTACGGCTCCAGCTACCTCCACGGCACCTCTCGGGCTACCGCGATCTGGTCTTCTCTGTACCCCAGCAGTCCTGAAGACGCGCTCATCCCACAGCTTGAGGCCCACGCTGCGCTGCTCGACACTCACAGCACCCATCTTCGGTTGGTGACCACCGTCGATGACCTACATGCCGAGGATCCGCGCACCGGCGTGCTGCCGCACTCGGAAGGCCTTGGTCTCCCGTCGGTCGAACGCGACACCCTGGACTGGCTCTGGGCGGATCACGCTCTGCGCAGCTTGGCGCTGACATGGAACCATGAGACCGACTACGGCTTCAGCTGCTACGAGGACGGCAGGGCTTCGCTCAAGCCGCTCGGCCGGCAACTGGTCCGCACGCTCGAACAGAGTCCGATCCTGCTCGACCTGGCTCACCTCAACGACGCGGGTTTCTTCGACGCGCTCGACTCGTATGCCCCTCCGGTCCTCGTCTCGCATTCGTTCTGCCGAGCGTTGACGGACCACCCCAGGGGCTTGGCCGACGAGCAGCTTCGTGCGCTTGGCGACCACGGCGGCTTGGTCGGCCTCGCGTTCGATCCGGACTTCCTGGGCCGAGGAACCGTCGATGAAGCCCTGCGCCACATCGACCGGATCGTCTCGCTGGCGGGGGAGGATGCCATCTCTATCGGCAGCGACTGGGGAGTCGCAGCCATGGGCGCGCTGGGGGACTCGGAGTCCCTCACAGGTTTGGTCGAGGCGATAAACAGGTATCATGGTCCTGTGCTGGCTGAGAAGTTCGCGTTCGCGAACGCTCACGGCTTCCTCAGCGCCCAGTTGCCCCTATCGGCCTGATCGGCCGACTCACGGAAGCACATGCACCAGGCGTGCGCGGCTCAGCTGCGTGGCCGATGCGCGACAGCGCAACCTCGTTTGAGGAGAGTCATGTCCTCCGTCTCACATGCCGCACTGGCGGCCGTCCGCGATTTGGACTCCAGACAATCCCTTGCATCGACGAAGCCCGGCGAATCCACTCAGCTCGGCACGACGGCGGTGGTGTACTGCGAAGCCAACTTCGGCTCCGGCGACGGCAAGACGGCCAACGGCCTGGTTCGCCACTCCGAGAAGTACCAGATCCTGTCGGTGATCGACAGCGAGAAGGCGGGCCGTGACTCCGGCGAGGTGCTCGGAGATGGGCCCAACGGAATTCCCATCTGTGCCAGCCTTGACGCGGCCATCAAGCTCGCCGGACACGTGCCCCACTACTTCATCCTTGGGATGGCGCCTTCGAGCGGCATGTTGTCGCCTGCAGAGCGGCGGGTCGTGCTCGGCGCCATCGGACTCGGGATGGACGTGGTCAACGGGCTGCACGAGTTCTTGAACGACGATCCGGAGTTCTCGGCGGCCGCGAAGGCGCACGGCGTGACCATCCTCGACGTGCGACGCCCGCGCGACAAGAAGAACCTTCGGATGTTCAGCGGCCACATCTCGACGGTCACCTGCCCGCGCATCGCTGTGCTGGGTACCGACGGCGCGATCGGCAAGCGCACCACGGCAACGATTCTCACGCGCGCGCTCAACGACCGCGGAATCAAGGCGGTCATGGTCGGCACGGGACAGACCGGCATCATGCAGGGCGCCCGCTACGGCGTCGCACTCGACGCTATCCCGTGCCAGTTCTGCTCGGGCGAGATGGAGGCCACGGTGGTGGAGGCCTTCGAGGGGGAGCACCCGGACGTCATCATCATCGAGGGCCAAGGCGCCTTGAGCCATCCCGCCTACCTGACGTCCAGCTTCATCCTGCGGGGCGCCCGGCCGCAGGCGGTGGTTCTGCAGCACGCACCGGCCCGCCGATGGTTGGGCGACTTCGCCGACGTCCGCATGCCCACCGCCGCAGGCGAGATCAACCTCATACAGACGTTCGCCAAGACGAAGGTCATCGGCCTGACGATCAACCATGAACGCATGACCGAGACCGACGTGACCGAGGCGATCAAGCTCTACGAACTCGAGCTCGGTATCCCCGTCACCGATGCGCTTACCAGGGCGCCCGAACGGCTCGTCGAGATGGTGCTGCGATGCGTTTCCGGAGCTTGCGCCACTTGCGCGGCGCGCCGGGCAGAGTGGCGTCCTAGACGAATACCGCGGCCGCCCTACTCGCTCTGCGCGGCTCGGAGCGCCTCCTCGACCACATCCGCGTCGGCGTCGATTTCGACCGCCTGCTGCCGAGTGGCGCGCTGGAGCAGCGCGCTTGAGTAGGCGGCCTCGATATCCTCGGCGACCACCAAGACGCCGGACTCACCCGGGGCGAGAAGCTCGGCGAGACCCTTCGCATCGCTGCGACTGATGCGCTTGTTCGTGTCGTTCGCGATCGCACCGGCTGCGGCGCCGGCCGCGGCACCCAGAAGCACCGAGGGCGGGAAGAGCATCATGAGCGCGCCTCCGGCGAGAGCGCCCTTCCACGCGCCGGTTCCGCGTTCGGTCGCGTCGAGATCGATCACGTCGACCGACCCGTCCGGCTTCTTGCTGATGGCCAGAGCGTCGTAGCGACCGATGTGCTTGCCGTGGTGCAACTCCCGAAGGTGCTCGAGGTCGGCGCGTGCATCGTCGGTCGTGGCGTACGCGCCACCGTAGAGGTAGAGGCGCTTGGACTCGGGCATGGTGTGGATCCTCTCTTCGGTCGGACGAGTCGTCCTGCTCATGGATACCCATGTACGCACTCTGCGGGACCGTGATTGGTTCACGGTTCAGGAAGTTCCCCATGGTCTCGGTCTGGATGAACTCCGCAGGTCCTGCGAGATCGTCTCGCTGAGCCGGCAGATGGGCGCATGGGCCGCTGAGGTGCGGCGACAGGGGTATATGTCAGGATGTGGTTGGGGGTGCTTTCGACGGTCTTGCACGAGAGGGGTTGAGTCCGATGGTCTGGCTGGAACTCGCTGTTGTGATCCTCGCGATCGTCTTGGGCGTCCGGATGGGAGGGATTGGTCTCGGCCTCTGGGGCGTTGCGGGTGTCGGCGTCCTTGTGTTCGTGTTCGGATTGGCACCGGGGTCACCACCGGGCTCGGCGATGCTCATCATCATCGCGGTGATCACCGCGGCGGGCGCGATGCAGGCCGCCGGCGGCATCGACTTCCTCGTGCAAGTCGCCACCAAGATCATCCAGAAGAATCCGAAGCAGCTGAATTACATCGCGCCGCTCGTGAGCTTCGTGTTCACGGTGGCAGCTGGCACCTCGAACATCTTCTATCCGCTACTACCGGTCATCTATCAGACGGCCTACGACAACAACATCCGGCCAGAGCGCCCGCTTGCGACCTCCACGGTGGCCAACGTTTACGGAATCACCTGTAGCCCGGTATCAGCGGCGATGGCCGCGCTCATCGGGCTCGTTGCGGTTGCCCCGTACAACTTCTCGCTCGGCAAGGTCCTGATCATCACAGTGCCGTCCGCCCTCGTCGCGATCATCGTGATGGCGTTCGTGCAGAACCGCATCGGCAAGGACCTGGCGGACGATCCGGTGTATCAGGAGAAGCTCAAGGCCGGCCTCATTGCACCGCCGAAGTCGGAGCACGCCGCCAATGAGCCCGCTTCCCGAGCTGCCCAAGAGCGCGGCGCTCAGCGCCTATCTCTTCCTTGCTGGCGTGGTCCTCGTGGTACTGACTGCATTCCCGGCGTTCCAGCAGATGGTGCCAGACGGAGAGGGCGGCACCGTGGCGGTCTCAGCCACGGTGATCATCCAGATCATCATGTTCGTCGTGGCACTGCTCATCGTGATCTTCACGAAGATCGAGCCGGGTTCGATACCGAAGCAGTCGGTCTTCGGCTCGGGCGTCATCGCGGTCCTCGCGCTGTTCGGCATGGCATGGCTGGCTGACACCTTCGTCGCCGCTCTACAACGACCAGATTGTGTCGTTGCTCAGCAGCGCGGCCACGGCGGTTCCGCTCTTCTTCGCATTCGCGATATTCATTCTCGCGGCCCTGACGACGAGCCAGTCGGCGACGACTCGTACGCTCATTCCGATCGGGCTTTCGATCTTCCCCGCCGTTGCCCCGGTCATCGCCATGTGGCAGGCCCTGTCCGGCGTGCTCTTCCTCCCGGCGAACGGAACGCAGTTGGCCGCGGTGGCAGTCGACGAAACCGGCACGACCAAGATAGGCAAGGCGGTCGTCAACCATTCGTTCATGATCCCGCTGCTGATCAGCACGGTCGTCGCGGTCGGCGTCGGCCTGGTTATCGCACAGTTCGTCTAGTCCCAAGCCACAAGAAGGAGCCACTCAGATGGATGAGTCACAGGTCAAGGCGTCCGCGCAGGCGATCATGCCCGAGATCATGGACGAGCTCGGCACGCTCGTCTCGCATGCGTCGTGCGCGTTTCCGGGCTTCCCGCCCGAGCCCGTGCACGCCGCTCGCGCGCAGGTCATCCAGATGTTCAAGAACGCCGGTTTCGAGATCGGCGAGCTGGATCTCGAGGGCGGTGGCTACCCGCGGTCTGGGGAGAGATCCCCGCGCCGGAGGGCGCTCCGACCGTGTTGCTGTACGGGCACTACGACGTGCAGCCCGCGCCGATGGAGCAGGGCTGGGTCACCGATCCCTGGACGCCCACGACGAAGGATGACGGCCGCATGTACGGGCGCGGTGCCGCGGACGACAAGAGCGGCGTGGCGATCCACGCGGGCACGCTCCGGGTATTCGGCGGGAAGCCGCCGGTGGGTGTGAAGGTCATCATCGAGGGCGAGGAAGAGACGATCTCTCAGCTCGAGGCTTTCGTCGAGAAGCATCCTGAGCGCTTCAAGGCCGACTGCATGATCGTGGCCGACATGGGCAACATCGAATGCGGCCAACCCGTCCTGACCACGATGCTCCGCGGCCACTGCCAGTGCACCGTCGAGGTCCGCACCATCGATCACCCGCTGCACTCCGGCGTGTTCGGCGGGCCGGTGCCGGACGCTTTCGTCGCCCTGATCCGATTGCTGAACAAGCTGTGGGACGAGCGCGGCAACACCGTCGTCCCCGGACTCGAGAAGTTCGATTGGCCCGGCGCCGACTATCCCGAGCCGCTTGTACGCGAGATGGCGGGCGTACTGCCCGGCGTCGAGATCACCGGCGATGCCTCGATCGGCTCGATGTTGTGGAGCCAACCGAACGCGACGGTGATCGGCATAGACGGTGTGCCGTGCATCGCGGATGCGGGCAATGTCCTGCTGCCGGTGGCGCGCGCCAAGGTGGCACTCCGTATCGCCCCGGGCGCTGACCCCGAGGCCGAGATCACCAAACTCATGGACTATCTGCGAGCGTCCGCCCCATGGGGCGTGCAGGTCGACGTCAAGCGGGTGAAGGCCTCCGACGCCTTCATGGCGCCCAAGGGCGGACCTGCGATGGCTGCTGCGGCTAAGGCGCTTGAAGCCGCTAGACGGTATCGAGCCGTCAGAGGTCGGCAGTGGCGGCTCCATCCCGCTGCTGGAGACGCTCATGAAGGCCTCGCCGGGCGCCGAGTTCATACTCCTGGGCGCCGAAGACGCGAAGGCGAACATCCATGGCGCCAACGAGAGCGTTCATCCCGACGAGATCGAGCGGATGATCGTCGCGCAGGTGCTGCTGATGCAGGAGCTCGCGGAGCGCAGCCGCGGGTAGAGCTGCACCCAGTCCGGCCCCGTACTGAGTCGACACCATATGCGCCCCGGGGACCCGCGAGGTCTTCGGGGCGCACTTGACGTCCGTCAAGGAGTCCCGCTGCTTGCCGCTGTACGGTCGACGGGCGGGTGCGATAGGGCGCCAACACGTCAGGTGGGAGCGGTTCAGATGCAGGGAACGCCGAGTGTCACCGTCCGAGCGATCGCCTTTCTCGACACGTTCTGCAAGGAGCGTGGTCTGCCCACCACGATGAGCGTCGAGGTCCCGGACACGGGTGTCTCGGCATACGATCTGGCCGGATCGGTCGGACTGCCCGTCGAGCGCATCGAGGGGATCTTCCACAACTACACGGTCTCAGGACTCGATGCGGTCGTCTTCCCCGGCGACAGAGTGGCCTTCGTGCCGTACGGCACACCGGCCTCCCATCCCGCGTTCTTTGGACCCTTCATCACGCGTCACTAGTGCCGTGGGGAGAACCGCGGTCCGCTTCGTGAATGTGGGTAGAGGAAAGGGACCGGCCTTGCTGCGCGAGGAGTAGCGGCCATGGACGACGTCATCACCATCAATGCGGGGGCTGTCGACCTGCTCGGCGACCTCTCGGTCCCAAGCACGGCGCGAGCGGTTGTCGTCTTCGCCCATGGGTCGGGATCGAGTCGGCTGAGCAGCCGCAATCGCTTCGTCGCGTCCACGCTGCGCGGCACGGGGCGGTTCGGGACGCTGCTCTTCGACCTCCTCACCCCCGAGGAGGACCTGACCTACTCGAACCGCTTCGATATCGGGTTGCTCGCAGAACGGCTCGAGGCGGCGACCGACAGCCTGCTTCGATACCCGGGTCTCGCCAACACGCCCGTCGGCTACTTCGGTGCGAGCACCGGCGCGGCGGCCGCCATTGTCGCCGCATCGCACCGCTCCGACGTCGTCAGGGCCGTTGTCTCGCGCGGCGGACGACCCGACCTGGCCGGAGACGCCTTGCGCAACCTGACCGTTCCGACCCTTCTGATCGTGGGCGGTCTGGACACGCAGGTGATCGAACTCAACCGGCAGGCCGCCGAGCAGATGGTCGCCGCCGAGAACCACACCGAGATCGTGCCGGGGGCCACGCACCTCTTCGAGGAGCCGGGGACGCTCTCACAGGCCGCCGACCTCGCTCTGAAATGGTTCGAGCGGTTCCTCGGCACGTGACAAGATAGGGCGCAGGGGCCGGCGCGCTGAAATGACTTCGTTCACCGACGACTGTGGGAGGAAGAGACGTGGCTACCATCTATCTCGCCGGCGGGTGCTTCTGGGGCGTTGAGAAGTACATGGCCTCCGTGCGCGGTGTCATCAACGCCGAGGCCGGCTACGCGAACGGTATGACTCAGTCGCCGACGTACCGAGACGTGAGTTCGGGGCGCAGCGGCTACACCGAGACGGTGAAGGTCGACTACGACCCCGCGGTGGCGCCGCTGCCGTTCCTGCTCGACCTGTTCTTCAAGGCGATCGATCCGACCTCGGTCAACCGGCAGGGAAACGACGTCGGTACGCAGTACCGCAGCGGCATCTACTACTCCGATCCGGCAGACCGACCCGTCGTCGAGCGTGCGCTTGCTGAGCTTCAGGCCCGCTACGACAAGCCGATAGCGGTCGAGGCCGAGCCCCTCAAGAGCTACACATCGGCCGAGGACTACCACCAGGACTACCTCGACAAGAACCCCGGCGGATACTGTCACATCACCCGGGGTCTCTTCGAGGAGGCGGCGAAGGCGGTGCCGGATCCGTCCCAGTTCCCGGCGCGGCGGTTGACGAGGGCGAAGCCGCGGGGCCGGAGTGAGGCGTACCCAGCGGGAGCGTGTGGCGGCGGTGGTTCCCGGATCGGCCTCGTGAGGGCAGGCGAGAGCACGTTCCCAGCGTTCGCCCTACAGTGCGGCACGGAACTCGCAGGCTGATGGTCACCATGCGGAATCGACTCATATCGAACGCCCGCGCCAGGCCGATCTCATCGGCGGTCTTGCTGGTCTGCGCCCTTGGGTTCGTCTGCTTCGTGGTCTGGCAGGCCGTCATCTGGTCGCAGTGGTCGTGGTTCGCGGCTCGGACGTGGGCCGTGTCGGGGCTGGGGAACATCGAAGTGGCCGTCGGTCGCGGGACGTCCGAAGCCTTCGCGCCGCTCGTGGCGCGGGACGTCAGCGCGGTCCTGCCGTACGACTACCGTGGGCGCACCTACACCGCTCGCATCCGGGTTCCTGCGGCCGAACTCCTGCTCGCGCGGTCGCTGCCCACCGAGTTCGTGTTCGCCTCTCGCGGGCTGCTTCGCGCGGCGTATCTGCGGGTGATGGTGAGATCGGCGCAGTCCGACCCCGTGGTCTCGGCGACCTGCTCCGAGCTGCGCGCGGTCCGTGATCGTCTCGGACTGGACGCCGACGAGTACGTCGAGCTGATGACCCGCTTCGTACAGCAGATACCGTACGGATCCGCCGAGCCACGCTTCGGTGCCCCGGCAGTCCTCATCGCAGACGGACAGGCGGTCTGCGCCGACAAGAGCGTGCTGCTCGCGGCGCTGCTCGTTCACGAGGGATACGACGCCGCAGTCATCGCGATCGACTCGAACAGCCACGCCGCTGTCGGCATTCGCGGTACGGGTCCCGGCTTCTTGCGCAGCGGATACGCGTTCGTGGAGACGACCGCCGACGCCTACGTCGGAGAGGTGTCAACGCAGGGCGAGGGAGCGGGTGCGGTCGGTGCCCGCACGCAGATAGTCTCCGTCGGCGATGGCCGGCGGTACGCATCTGATCTGGAGTCGTCGTTCCTGGGAGAGACGCTCACCCGTGCGCGGCGCGCGGCACGCAGCCTCGAGCCGTATCGGGCGTACGCCGCCAAGGCCACGGGGGACTCGAAGAGATGCTTCGCCGGTATGGCAAAGCGTCACGAGGACGCCGCTCGACTGGCCGTCGAACTCCGTCTTGCGACCGACGATCGCGCGCACGCGTACGCGCTCATGACCCGTTCCGGCGGCCGGTAGAGGACGCGTCAGGGGCACAGTTGTCTGCCCTAGCGCCCCGCGGCTACCAGATGTGAGCTCGCATCTGTCTGTCCCGCGCCATCGGTGAGCCGTCAGCGACGCTGAACGCCTCGGCGAACGCCTCCAGATTGGACAGCGGTCCGTTTGCCCGGAATCGCGCCGGTGAATGCGGGTCGACGTTCACGAGCAGGCGCGCGTACTCGTCCGTGTAGTTCATGCGCCAGACCGTCGCCCACGACAGGAAGAACCGCTGCTCGGGCGTGAACCCGTCGATCGTCGGAGCGTCCTCGCCGAGGACCTCCCGCAGCGCCTCGAGCGCGATCGTGACGCCGCCCAGATCGGCGATGTTCTCGCCCAACGTGAGGCGGCCGTTCACGTGCAGGTCGTCCGCGACCTCGTAGCCATCGAACTGCTCGACGAGCACCGCGGCTCGGCGGTCGAATTCGGTGCGGTCCTCCTCGGTCCACCAGTCGCGCAGCGCGCCCTGAGCGTCGAAGTGGCTGCCGCGGTCGTCGAACCCGTGCGTGATCTCGTGGCCGATCACCGCGCCGATCGCGCCGAAGTTCACGGCATCGTCGGCCTCCGCGTAGAAGAAGGGCGGCTGCAGTATCCCGGCCGGGAACACGACCTCGTTGAGCAGCGGGTGGTAGTAGGCGTTGACCGAGTGCGCCGCCATCTCCCATTCGGACCGGTCGACCGGCTCGCCCAGGCGATTCAACTGCCGGTCGTACTCGAACCGTGCGCACCGCATGCGGTTCTCGGCATGGGAGCCGCGCTCGATGGTCAGGCCGGAGTAGTCGCGCCATTCGTCCGGGTAGCCGATCTTGTACGTGAACCCGGCGAGCTTCTCCAGCGCCTGCGCCCGGGTGGCGTCGGTCATCCACTCGGCGGTGCGGATCGCCTTGCCCATCGCCGAGAGCAGATGGTCGACCATCACTTCGCAGCGCTGCTTAGCCGACTCCGGGAACGCCGCCTCCGTGTACAGCTGCGCGACGAGCTCGCCGATGTCGGCGGTGGCAGCCTCGAGTACGCGCTTCCAGCGGGGCAGCATCTGCTGCTGTCCGCCGACGGTCCGACCGTAGAAGTCGAACGCCTCCTCCTCGAAGGCCGGCGCGAGCGCCGAGGCGTACGTGCGGACCAGGTTCCAGCGGAGGTAGTCGCGAAGCGTCGGCAGCGGGGTCTCGGCGAGCGTCGTATCGAGCGCCGAGAAGAAGCCCGGGTTGTCGACGCATACGCTCGGCGACGTCACGCCGAGCCCCACGAGGTAGGAGCTCAGGCCGAAGCCCGGCATCAGCTCGTCGAGCGAGGTGACGTCGTAGCGGTTCATCGTCAGCTGCACGTCGCGCATCTGCTCCGCGGTGTAGGAGGGCTCGGCGAGCCGGGTCTCCAAGGCGAGGATGCGTTCGGCGGCCGACTTTGCGGCGGCCTCGCCGTCACCCAGGTTGGCCAGCTGGTTCGCGACGTGGTGCGCGTACGCGTCGCGCAGCTGCACCGAACGCTCGTCGTCACGAAGGTAGTAGTCGCGCTCCGGCAGGCCGAGCCCGCCTTGCCCGACGTAGACGAGGTAGGCGTCGGAGTCCTCGAAGTCCGATGACACGCCCAGCGAGTGGAAGGGGTCGGCTCCGAGGCGCCGCATCTCGTCGGCGACCGCCTTGACGTCGGCCAGAGTCGTCGCAGCGTCGATGCGGCCGAGAAGTCCCTCGAGCGGCGTCACACCGGCTGCGGCGATCGACTTCTCGTCCATGGCCGCGGCGAAGTAGTCGCCCACCATCTGCCCCGCGGTGCCACGCGCCTGCGTGCTGCTCGCTGCGGACTGCAGCAGTTGGTGGAGCAGCTCCTGATTCCGCTGGTTGACCTCGTGGAACGAGCCCCACGAGCCGTACTCGGGCGGCACGGGGTTGGCGTCGAGCCAGCCGCCGTTCACGTGCCGGTAGAAGTCGTCGGCGACCGCAGTCTTGGTGTCGAAGAGCGAAGGATCGATCGGTCGGACGGAGTCGGTCATGGGTCCCCCATGTGCTTCGGCACGGAATGGTTGATGTGCAGACTACCTGTTGCGGCTACGCCGCGGCACCGCGCAGCGTGGCCTTGGTCATCCTGCGCGCGATCCTGCGCGACTCCCACGCGTACGCGATCAGCGAGACTCCCGAGACGATCAGGTACCCCTCGAAGACGTACACAAGAATGCGGGAGCTGAGTCCTGGGGCTCGAGCAAGACCAGGATGCGAAGCCGATCGCCAAGATGCCCTGGAAGACGAGCCACCAACGGGCGAGCGGCGTGCGGTCGGCTCGCCATGCGACGATGAGGTCGAACGTCCCCGCGAAGAAAGCGCGGACGGCGAGCACGAGCAGGATCAGCGCGAGACTCAGGGTCTGCGTTGAGTAGCAGGAACACGCCCGCCGCCAGCCCCACCAGCCCGATGAGCCCAAAGGAAAGCCACGCCTTCCGCGCGCTGCGCAGTCCCACGGCACCGATGATCATCTGTACGCTCTCGAAGAGCACGTAGCCGGCCGCGTAAGAGCGCGAGGAGCCGCGACGGGAACGTGTGGATCGGGATGCCCGTCAGCGCGAGGAGCCCGATTCCAGCCAGCGAGCATGATGATTCCGCGGGTCATGATCGCGACGTCGGCGCTCTGGAGGATCTTGACCGCGCTCGCGCCGCCGACCCACCACTTGTTGTTCTTGGTCGCCTTGACCGCGGCCTTGACCGCGTCCTCGGACACCCCGGGGTCGATCTCGGCGAGCGAAGCCGCGGGCTCGGTGACCGGCAGGTTCCCGTTGCCGGGAAGCATGACCGAGGTGACGTTGTCGTAGGCGGCGGCCAGAGCATCGGTGAACTCCGGAACCACCGTCCCGTCGTGCTCGGCGTAGACGAACTTGACGGGGGCCTTCACCGTGTCGAGCAGCCCGGGCACGTCTTGGTGGGCGATGATCTCGGAGATGCTTCGCAGGGCGGGCACGGCCTGGCTCGCGTAGGCGTCCCCGCCGATCCGGCTTGCGAAGTCGCGGTCGAGGGTGTCGTTCAGGCGCTCGTGCACTGCTTTGACGACCGAGACGATCTCGTCGGCGCTTGCCGCACCTGCGGCCGCCGCCGGGAAGCGCTTGCGCTGCTCGTCGCTGAGCAGGATGGGCGTGTCGAAGAGTGTGAGGTCGACCACGTGCTCCGGATACTTGGCCGCGTAGCCGAGCGCAATGAGCGCGCCGAGGGCCTGGCCCACGAGGCGCATCGGGGGCGGGGCTGAAGCGCGTGGTGAGCGTGCGGTGGAGCAGGCGGACGTGATCGTCGAGCGAGTACGCGTAGGAGATGGGCTTGGGCGAGTCGCCGAAGCCGAGCAGATCCACGACCGCCACATCGCTCTGCTCGCCCAAGGCGGTGGTGAACGGCACCCAGTACTGGGACGAGGCGGCCTGGCCGTGGAGCAGGGCCATCGGCTGACCGGCGCCGAAGCGGCGCGGGAAGTGGAGGCGCTCCACCTCGTCCTTCATGACTTCTCGGCCCACGACGTCCGGGATGTTGAGCAGCATGAAGTGGTTGGCGTTGAGCCCCTGAATGCGGCGGACCTCCATGTCCGGCTTGAGCCGGCGCAGCGCGGGGACGAGGTCCTGGCGGACGATCGGGATCGCGCACGCCCAGCGCGAAGACCGTGGGCATCGTGATCTTGGGGAGGTTGCCCGGAAAGTCGACGCCCTGGATCGCGTTGTTGAGCTGCTTGCCCATGATGGTCCAGGCGCGGTCGACGTCGGTGGTGCGCATCACGCCGGCGGCGACGCCGTGCAGCGCGGTGCCCTTGCGTGTCCATCTGGTTGAACAGCTTGGTGAAGTCGTCGGGCACCGAACGCACGACCTGCCAGGCCCATTCCTGCACGCTCTGCTGGATGTAGTGGAACGAGAAACTCTTCTTCTCGAACTCCTCGGCGGGCAGGTAGAACGGCGCCGAGAGCAGGAAGAGTCTGCGCACGTCGCTCGGGTACGTGGCCGCGTAGTTCAGGGCGATGTCGCCGCCCAGTGAGTATCCGACCAGCAGGAACGGCTCGTCGAGGTCGAGTTCGTCGAGCGTGGCGTGCAGCGCCGCAACGTGATCCGCGCAGCTGTAGTCGATGTCGATCGGCTTGGGCGACTCTCCGTAGCCGAGCAGGTCGACGGCGATGATGCGGTAGTCCATCGGGAAGTCGTCGATGACCGGTTGCCAGTCGGTGGCATCGGAGTTCAGGCCGTGAAGGAGCACGACGATGGGTCCCGCCGCGCGCGTGTCGATGCGCACCGCGAGCCGGTAGTCTCCCGCCCGCTTGCCCGACCACTCGGGGAACGGGTCTTGTTGGATCACGCTTGGCGTGACGTCGTCCATTGAGCTCCCCGCTCTTGGCCGCGCGCGACGTGGTGTTCGACTCCAGTATGCCTGCTTCGGGACCCTCGATGGAGTCCTGTCGGCGACTATGCGGACCCCTGCGACTCTTGCAGCTTCTCAAGAACGCGATCGAGGTTGAAGCTCGCAGGCTTCTGCCGTGGCGGGTACTCGGCGAACTGCTGCACGGCCTCGGCGACCTTCGCCTGTGCCAGGTACAGCAGGAAGATGTGGTCGATCATCCAGTCCCAGTACGTGTTCGAGTTGTCGATGGCACGCTCGAATGGGTCGCGCCTGAGGTTGAAGATCCTCGGGATGCGCAGTTCGACGAAGGGCTCGGCCCACAGCGCCGCCGTCTGCGCACGCTGCTCCATGAACGTGAGCTTCCAGTCCTCGACCCGGATCGCCACCAGCTGCGCGTCATCGTTGACGTAGTAGAAGTCGATCTCGCGGGCAGTCGGCGGTTGCGCCCGAGAAGTAGTCGTTCATGTCCTTGCCGTCGAGCACGACGCGGAACTCCTTGCCCGCGGCCTCATGGCCAGCGAGGCACTTCTCCACGATGTCCGGCTCGCCGGCGGCCGAGAGGAACGTGGTCAGCATGTCCTGGTGGGCGACGATGCCGTTGAGGGTGACGCCGGCCGGGTAGTGGCCGGGCCAGCGCAGGAAGCACGGCACGCGGTAGGCGCCTTCCCAGTTGCTGTTCTTCTCGGAGCGGAACGGGCTGATGGCGCCGTCCGGCCATGAGTTGAAGTGCGGGCCGTTGTCGGTCGAGTACATGACGATCGTGTCGTCGGCGATTCCCAGCTCGTCGAGCTTGTCGAGAATCATGCCGACGTGTGCGTCGTGCTCAACCATGCCGTCAGCGTACTCGCCATGGCCGGTGACACCGCGGTGCTCTTCCTTGACGTGAGTGCGGAAGTGCATGCGCGTCGCGTTCCACCAGAGGAAGAACGGCTGATCGCCCCCGGCCATCTCTTCGAGGTACTCGAGCGTGCGCCCGGTGATCTCGTCGTCGATCGTCTCCATGCGCTTCTTGGTGAGCGGGCCGGTGTCCTCGATCTTCTGCGTGCCGTCAGCCATCGCCCAGCTGTGGATGACACCCCGCGGCCCGAAACGCTTCTTGAACTCGGGGTCCTTGGGGTAGTCCTCGAGCTCCGGTTCCTCCTCGGCGTTGAGGTGGTACAGGTTGCCGAAGAACTCGTCGAAGCCATGATTGGTGGGCAGATGCTCGTCGAGGTCGCCGAGGTGGTTCTTGCCGAACTGCGCGGTGGCGTAGCCGAGGGGCTTGAGGAGCTCGGCGATGGTCGGGTCTTCGGGCTGGAGGCCGAAGTTGGCGCCTGGCATGCCGACCTTGGTCATTCCCGTCCGAAACGGGTTCTGCCCCGTGATGAAGGCCGCGCGGCCGGCAGTGCAGCTCTGCTGGCCGTAGTAGTCGGTGAACCCGACACCCTCGGCCGCGAGCCGATCGATGTTGGGCGTCGTGTAGCCCATCATCCCCTTGTTGTTTGCGCTGATGTTCCAGTAGCCGATGTCATCGCCCCAGAGGACGAGGATGTTTGGCTTCCCGTTGGGCATCGAGAACCGCCTTCCCCTCGCTTCGAGTCTTCTGCAGGTGATTCTGCCCAATCGGTGCGCCGCTTTCGCTGGCGCTGCGTGGCGTCCGCACCGCAGCTCACACATCGCGTACCATTGCCGCATGAGCGATCAGCCCGTCGCCCCCGCATTTCACGTCATGGCCAAGCCCACGGGGTCGCGCTGCAACCTGCGCTGCGACTACTGCTTCTTCCTCGAGAAGTCGGCGCTCTACCCCGGCAGCGACGAGCGCATGACCGACGAGGTCGCCGAGGCATTCATCCGCCAGACGGTCGCCGCGCAGCAGGTGCCCTTCGTGACCCTGGCGTGGCAGGGGGGCGAGCCCACGCTGATGGGCCTCGACTTCTTTCGCCGGGCGCTCGAGGTGGAGCGCGACGCGCTGCCGGCCGATTGGCAGGTCGAGCGCACGCTGCAGACCAACGGCACGCTGCTCACCGACGAGTGGGCAGCCTTCCTCGCCGAGAACGACATCCTCGTCGGCCTGAGCATCGACGGCCCCCGCGAGCTGCACGACGCCTATCGCCACGACGGCGCCGGCCGCTCGGTCTTCGACGACGTCGAGGCCGCCGCGCGGCTGCTCCAGAAACACGGCGCCGAGTTCAACGTCCTGTGCACCATCAACGCGGCAAACGCGTCGCACCCGCTCGAGGTCTACCGCTACTTCCGAGACGTGCTCGGCGCCCGGTATCTGCAGTTCATCCCGATCGTCGAGGTCGATACGCCGCCCGCCGACGGCGTCGCCGGCACCGTGACCGATCGCAGCGTGTCGCCGCGCGCCTACGGCGAGTTCCTCTCGGCGATCTTCGACGAGTGGGTGCGCCACGACGTGGGCGAGATGTTCGTGCAGTTCTTCGACGGTGTTCTCGCTGCCTACCTGCGCGGCTACTCGTCGCTCTGCGTCCTGCGGCCGACGTGCGGCGAGGGCGTCGCGCTCGAGCACAACGGCGACGTGTACTCGTGCGACCACTTCGTGGACACGCCGTACCTTCTCGGCAACATCATGGAGACGCCCATCGGCGAACTCGTGCGCTCGGAGAAGCAGGTGGCGTTCGGGCAGGCGAAGCGCGACACGCTGCCGCAGTACTGCCGAGAGTGCGACTTCCTGTTCACGTGCAACGGCGAGTGCCCCAAGAACCGCATCCTACTCACGCCGGACGGCGAGCCGGGGCTCAATTGGCTGTGCGAAGGGCTCAAGCACTTCTTCGCTCACAGCGACCGGTACATGCGCGCGATGGCCGAGCTGCTCCGGCAGCAACGCGACGCCACGGAGATCATGCGTCTCATCGCCGAGGAGGCCGCGAGCACCGGGCGCAACGACCCGTGCCCCTGCGGCAGCGGACGCAAGTACAAGGTCTGCTGCGGGCGGTAGAGTGCGCCGGCGCGAGGCGTGCGAATCCGCTGCGTGGCGGGCGAACGCCGTGTGCGAACTACGCGGAGAAGTCGATGCCCGCGTCCTTCAGTGCCTTCACCAGGTTGTCGTAGTCTTCTTGCGGAATCTCGTGAGAGATCTTCTTGTCCGCCTTTGCCATCGTCTGACCGATCCTGGCGGAGTAGTTGTCGTCGGAGACCGCGATCACGGCGGATGAGTTGGGAGGCAGGAAGTCCTCGACCTGGGCGCCGATCTCATTCTGCTGATGGCGCTTCACGAGCGCACCGATGCCTGCCCCGATACCCGTGCCAGCTGCAGTGGCAAGAAGTAGGGGCGGCGCGAACAAGCCGATTGCGACTCCGGCCAGACCGCCGATGACGGCGCCCTCAAGGGGGGGCGAACCGATCTCGGACGTGACGTCGATCTTGCCCTTCTCATCGCTACGGACGACGGCGACGCCGACAAGGGCGATATCGCCCGCGGCCTCAGCGTCTTTGATGGCTTGGTAGTCCGCCGCCGCCGCGCTGGCGTCGGAATACGAACCCGCGCTTAGCACTTGGTTTCCCATCTTGCAGTGCCCCTCTCAGTCTGGAGTTATCCGGCTGAAGACGGTGCCGCCACTTCGGCGACATCGTACTTTCAGATACCCCAGTCGGGTGCGTGCAAACAGCAGGGATCGCCTCGTGGTCACACCCGTCTGTGAGTGGCTGAGATGGAGCGCGCCTGAAGAGCCCGCCAGAGCTGCCCCGACCACGCCGACGGCATGCAGCTGCGACGTGCCCTTCAATGGGGACGGCACTTGCGAGCGCCTTGAAGACACGCCGTACGCTAGCGCTCCGCGAGCGGCACGTAGTTCTGCAGCGGGGAGACGCTCTTGTACGCGGGCCGGATGAGCTTGCTGCCGCTCGAGAGCTCCTCGAGCCGGTGCGCGCTCCAGCCCACGACGCGCGAGATCGCGAACAGCGGCGTGTAGAGCTCGGCCGGGATGTCGAGCATCCGGTAGACGAAGCCCGAGTAGAAGTCGACGTTGGCGCTCACGCCCTTGTACACCCGGCGCTGCGCCGAGATGATGAGCGGCGCGATGCGCTCGACGCGCTTGTGCAGCGCGAACTCCTCGGAGAAGCCCTTCTCCTCCGCGAGCTTCTCGGCGTAGCCGCGCAGGATGACGGCGCGCGGGTCGGAGACCGAGTAGACCGGGTGGCCCATGCCGTAGACGAGGCCGGCCTTGTCGAACGCCTCCTTGTTGAGCAGGCGGTGCAGGTAGTCGGCGATCTGCTCGTCGTCTTCCCAGTCGGTGAGCGTTCTTGCGCAGGTCGTCGAACATGCCGACGACCTTCAGGTTCGCGCCGCCGTGGCGCGGGCCCTTGAGCGAGCCGAGCGACGCCGCGATCGCCGAGTACGTGTCGGTGCCGGTCGACGACACGACGTGCGTGGTGAACGACGAGTTGTTGCCGCCGCCGTGCTCGGCGTGCAGCACGAGCGTCATGTCGAGGATCAGCGCCTCGAGCTCGGTGAACTTGCTGTCGGGGCGCAGCATGTGCAGGAAGTTCTCGGCGGTCGAGTACTCGGGCTCGGGCCGGTGGATGACGAGGCTCTTGCCGTGGAACTCGTCGAGGTAGGCCTGGTAGGCGTAGACGGCGAGCATCGGGAACTTGGCGATCAGGTGCAGGCTCTGGCGCAGCACGTTGCGCGTCGAGATGTCGCGAGCCCTGCGGGTCGAGCGTGTAGAGGCCCAGCACGCCGCGCATCATCGCGTTCATCATGTCGCGGCTGGGCATGCGGAGGATGCCGTCGTGGAGGAACGAGCGGGGCATCCTGCGCATGCCGGAGAGGTACTCGTCGAACTCGTCGAGCTCGTCCCTGTTGGGAAGCTCGCCGAAGAGCAGCAGGTAGGCGGTCTCCTCGAAGCCGGGCTGGCCCTCGGCCACGAATCCGTTGACGAGGTCGTCGATCTCGATGCCGCGGTACAGCAGCTTGCCGGGCGCGGGCACGAGCTGGTCGCCCTCGGGCGCGGTGCCGACGACGTCGCCGATGCGGGTGAGGCCCGCGAGCACGCCTCGGCCGGTCTGGTCGCGCAGGCCGCGCTTGACGTCGTACTCGACGTAGAGCCCGGGGTCGACCGGGCACTCCTTCTCGGCTATCGATAGTCCAGGTGTCGAGAGCGGCATCTCGGCCGCTCGGAACGCCCATCAGAGGCTCTGCTGCAGTGGCGTTGTCGTTCTGCGCCATGGATTTCCTTTCGTCTGCGAGGGTCCGAATCCGAAGTCTCTCGGTGGACTCCACCGCTGTGTAGTGTACTAGGGTACCCGAACGCGCCTCCAGAACCGTTCAATTCGGCTTCGACCGCGCCAAAGAGGAAGGACCGGCCGAGAGGTTCTCGACCGGTCCTTCGTGATTGTGTTGAGCCGTGCTCGTCGCTAGTCGCGCTCGCCGTGGCGGCCCGAGCGGGAGACCTTGTGCTTCTTGTGGGCCTTCTTCGCATGCTTGTGCACGTGGGACTTCTTGTGTGCCTTGGCCTTCTTGGCGACGTGGTCGCCGTCGTCGGCGTCATGGCCGTCGCCAGCGCTCGGCGGAGTGACGACGGGCGGCGTGACCACCGGCGGGGCGACAACCGGGGGTGTCACGACGGGGGGGTCACGACCGGCGGGGTCACCACGGGCGGCGTCACGACGGGAGTTGCGTACGTGTGACAGCTGGTGCACGTGCCTCTGTCGCCGTGCGGAGGGACGGTTGTGCCGGGCTGGAGGACCGGTGCGGCAAACGCGGCGGCAACTGAAGCGGCCACGAGCGCTGTCGCGGCGAGTCCTACGAGCTTGAACTTCTTCGAGGTAGTCCTCTGCATCAGGATCTGTCCCTTCGGGTCGTGGAGCGGCACCCTGCCGCATCTGACTGCTCCACCTTCGGCGAGTCAGATGTGACCTCCGTGAGAGGAGCGTGTGAACTCACCAATCATTCGCACCGGGGCTGTTGGCGTGCTCGGGGCGCTTCGACTGCGCAGTCGGTACAATCGGCCCGCACCTCTCGGGAATCCCACGACGCGCGAAGGAGGCGGACGGCGTGAGCGGTACGCAGAACAATGACCCGCTCCACGGCGTCACGCTTGAGACGATCGTGCGGAAGCTCGTCAACAAGTACGGCTGGGACGGGCTGGCGAAGCGGATCGACATCAACTGCTTCAAGAGCGACCCGAGCGTGAACTCGGCATTGAAGTTCCTGCGAAAGACGCCGTGGGCGCGCAAAGAGGTCGAAGAGCTGTATGTGAACTCGAAGTTCTGGACGAGCGACTGACCGCAGACACGCTCGGCCTGAGAACACGGGGTTCCACTCGGCACGGATCGAATCCGGGGAGTAGTGTCTAGGGCGCAAGGAGACGGAGGTGCACCCGCACTCTCCCGATAGGGGCCCAGCCGCGCCCTGGGGCGTTTCCCCGCCGATGCGCAGAGCCGAGGAATCGCATGTCGCGAATCGACGACCTGATCGAGCAGATCCGCGAGCTGGAGGCGCAGACGCAGGTCGAGTTCGACAAGCGGCGTGAGGACTTCGCCTTCACGATCGAGCAGCGGCGAATCCGCTTCAGCGAAGAGGTCGCGTCACTTCAGCGCGGGCTGAAGGTCAACGCATTCAAGTACGTCACCGGCGCGACGCTGCTCAAGGTCATCACTGCCCCGGTCATCTACGCGGGCATCCTGCCGATGCTTCTGCTCGACCTCTTCCTGTGGGTCTACCAGGCGATCTGCTTCCCCGTCTACCGGATCCCCAAGGTGAAGCGGTCGGACTACCTCGAACTCGACCGCGGCGACCTTCCGTATCTCAACATCGTCGAGAAGATCAACTGCGGATACTGCGGATACGCGAACGGCCTGGCGAGCTACTTCCGAGAGATATCGGCGCGCACCGAGCAGTACTGGTGCCCCATCAAACACGCGCGGCGAATCCGAGCAGCCCACAACCGGTACCCGATGTTCTTCGAGTACGGTGACGCCGAGAGCTACCGGCTGGGACTCGAGCGCCTGCGGGCCGCACTCGCCGAGGCGGATCAGCCGCAGTAGTCCGGCCCCAGGGACTTCTCGCCACCTGACACGGGACCTGTTGTGCGCTTCACGGGGCCGCTACCCGCGCGAATGGGAATACACGAAGATGGCGCGTCTGGGAGCCATCTTCCACCGTTCGATAGGAGTAGCCATGACCGACCAGTCCGGCCAGATCCAAGGGCAAGGTGGCGCACAGCCGCCTGCCGTCCTTGCGGGATCCCGCGTGGTGCTTCTCGTTTCGAAGGGACCTTCGCCGGTCCCGTCACCCACCTTCATCGGGGTACCCGACGTCGCTTCGAAGTCCCAAGGAGATGCGCTGAAGGCGCTGCAAGACGTCGGGCTGACGGCCCGGGTCTTCGATGAGCCCAGCGAGACTGTTGCGCGCGGCCATGTCATGGCGCAGACACCGCGAGCGGGACAGTCGGCGATCGCCGACGCGGAGATCGTCCTGCTCGTTTCGAGCGGCCCCCCGGCAGTCAAGACCGGCTACGTCGTACTGCCGATCGTCGCTGGAAGCACGGAGGCCGACGCGGTCGCCAGAATCGAGGCCGCAGGGCTGTCGGCGCAGGTGGTCCACGACTTCAGCCCGACGGTACCCAGCGGGATCGTCATCGATCAGGTGCCGAATGCGGCGTCAGTCAGTGCGCCCGTCAAGAAGTCCCTCATGTGGCTGTGGATCCTGCTCGCGGTGCTGGCTGTGGCCGCGATCGCGGGCGGTGCGTTCATGTGGATGAACCGCACGACGGCGGTTCCCGATGTCATCAACATGACCCAGCCGGACGCACAGGCGGCGATCATCGCCGCCGGGTTCAAGGTGGGTACCGTCGAATCGACGCAGACCGCCGAGGCCTCCGATGTCGGCAAGGTCGTGGCGGAGTCGCCGGCGCCCGGCACGCAGGCGAAGGTGGGCAGCAACATCAACATCACGGTCTCCGGGGGCCAGAAGCTGGTGGCCGTCCCCAATGTGGTCGGGATGACGCAGGCGGCCGCTGAGACCGCGATTGCCGCAGCGGGGCTGACGGCGTCGGTGCAGTCCGGCAACAGCGCGACCGTCGCGGCGGGGCAGGTCATGACGCAGGCGCCTGCGGCCGGACAGCAGGTTCCCGCCAATACCAGTGTCGGCATCACGGTCTCGGCGGGGCCCGCGAACGCCACCGTGCCGAACGTGATCGGCCAGACGCAGGCCGAGGCGACCGATGCGCTCAAGAAGGCCGGGCTCGGCACCAAGGTCGTCAGCAACTACAACGCGGACGTCCCCAAGGGCGAGGTGTACTCACAGACGCCGGCGCAGGGCGTGCTCGTGGCGCCCGGAACCGTCGTCTCGATCCACGTTTCGAATGGGGCGCCGCCTGCTCCGACGACCGTGAAGGTGCCGGACGTTGTCGGCGACACGCAGTCGACGGCGACCAAGACGCTCCAGGACCTTGGCTTCAAGGTTGCGGTCAGTGAGATCGCCACCGGCAGTGCGGGCAAGGTCGTCTACCAGGCTCCCAAGTCGGGCACGGCTGAGCCCAAGGGCTCGACCGTCTCGATCATCGTCTCGTCGGGCGCCCCATAGGGCACCGCCGTTCGACACGGATGCGGCAGAGCGCTGCGGCGCGAAAGTAGGTTCATGGTTCTTACAGAGGGCGTCTCGGCCGGAAGCGGCCGGGGCGCCCTCTTCGTGGTGCGGAGTTCGTCAGGATGTGGGCCAAGAAGTTGATGACACTGGTCAAGTGCCCGCGATGATAACGAATCAAAGGTGAACCGAACCAGTGAGGCGAATCAGTAGAAATTGGCTGGCAAGACCTTGCATTAGCCATTCACCGACGGCCTCTCGGCGCGAAGATTGGAGGGTCAAGCAAAGCGTCGAAGGGAATCTCGCCATGACCAAGCGCACCAGCTGGGCCGAGCCTTGGAAGATCAAGGTCGTCGAGTCCATCAAGATGACCACCCGCGAGGAGCGAGAAGTCGCGATCCGCGAAGCCGGCTACAACACGTTCCTGCTCAAGTCCGAGGAGGTCTACATCGACCTGCTGACCGACTCGGGCACCAGCGCGATGTCGGACAACCAGTGGGCCGGCATGATGCTCGGCGACGAGGCCTACGCCGGTTCGAGGAACTTCTACGCGCTCGAAGAGGCCGTGCACACCTACTACGGCTACGAGCACCTCATCCCCACCCACCAGGGCCGCGGCGCCGAGAACATCCTGTCGCAGATACTGATCAAGGACGGCGACTGGGTGCCCGGCAACATGTACTTCACCACCACGCGCCTGCACCAGGAGCTCGCCGGCGGCACGTTCCGCGACGTCATCATCGACGAGGCGCACGACCCGGCCTCCGAGCACCCCTTCAAGGGCAACATCGACCTGGCCAAGGTCGACGCGCTGGTCAAGGAGGTCGGCGCCGACCGCATCCCCTACATCACCATCGGCGTGACGGTGAACCTCGCCGGCGGCCAGCCGGTCAGCATGGCCAACCTGCGCGAGGTCTCGGCGTACTGCCGCGACAAGGGCATCCTCGTCATCCTCGACGCCACCCGCGCGGTCGAGAACGCCTACTTCATCCAGCAGCGCGAGGAGGGCTACGCCGACAAGACCGTGCGCCCAGATCCTCCGCGAGCTGTGCGACCTCTCCGACGGCGCGACCATGTCGGGCAAGAAGGACAGCCTGGTCAACATCGGCGGCTGGCTCGCCGTCCGCGACCCGAAGATCGCCGAGCAGGCCCAGAACCTCGTCGTCGTCTACGAGGGCCTGCACACCTACGGCGGCATGGCCGGCCGCGACATGGAGGCCATGGCGCGCGGCATCGTCGAGTCGGTGCAGGACGACCACATGCGCTCCCGCATCGGCCAGGTCGAGTACCTCGGCCAGCGGCTGATCGACGCCGGCGATCCCGGTCGTGCACCCCATCGGCGGTCACGCGGTCTTCCTCGACGCCACGGCGATGCTGCCGCACATCCCGCGCGACCAGTTCCCGGCGCAGGCGCTGGCGGCCGCGCTCTACGTCGAGTCCGGCATCCGCGCGATGGAGCGCGGCGCCGTATCGGCAGGTCGCGACCCGCAGACCGGCGAGAACCGCTACCCCAAGCTCGAGCTGGTGCGCCTCACGATCCCGCGCCGCGTCTACACGCAGGCGCACATGGACGTGACCGCCGAGAGCGTCATGGAGGTCTTCGACGAGCGCGACAGGGTCCGCGGCCTCGAGTTCCTCTACGAGCCGGAGTACCTGCGCTTCTTCCAGGCCCGCTTCGGGACCGTCGGCGGCGACGGGATCTTCGCGTAGTCGCCGAGGCAACCAGCAGCGAAGCCGCTTCCCGGTCGCCGAGAGGGCGCCGGGAAGCGCTGCGTCTGGCGCCGGTTCTGAGTCTCACGGCCGTCACGGTATTGAGTTGACCGCCACGGTTGAGACAGGGAATACACCCTCTATGAGCACCAAGCGACGCGCCCTTCGTGGGCGATCCGCACCGCTCAGGATAGAAGGGGTGAACAACGTATGCCGGACAAGGCGAAGGCGAAATGGCCGTACGACGGCGCTGAGAACCCGAATGGGAAGGCCGAGCGCGACCGCGAGGCCGAGAAGGAGCATGCGCGCCTGGCGGCCGAAGCGACACACAAGCAGCGACTCCGTCACGATCGGCTGCTCATCGGCGGCAGGGCGCACACCAAGAAGCCCGGCATGAGCTAGGGAATATGGCGCTGTTCCGCCTGGAGCGACCGCTATCGGGATACTGCGGCTAGACTCGGCGCTGGACTGGGAATCGGATCTCGGTGAGCGACTCCTCGAGCGGCACCTGTTCCGGGTCGGACATATACACCTCGTGCGGAGGGCCGACGACCGTGTAGCCGTTGTCGGCGATCCATTGGCCGAGTGCGCGGTAGGTCGATTCGACCGAGTCGTACGTGCCCTTGTGGATTGCCGCGGCCACCGTCTCCTGCCCGATCGACTTCACGCCCATCTGGTCATCCGCCAGTCCGGATTCGAGCGGGGCGGGCGCGACGGGCGCCCAGAGTTCCCACTCGGCCTTCTCGGGCGGGGCCTGGTCGGGGTTGGTGAGGTACACCGCCTCCGGCATTCCCACCGGCTGCAGACCGTGATTGCCGACCCACTCATAGAGTCGTCGGTAGCCCTCCGGGATCTGATCGTAGGGCCCGTTCATGTGCAGGTATGCGACTGTGGCGGGCTCCGTCTGCTTGAGCTGAACATCCAGCATCTGAACCACCTCCACCTAGTTGATACCCGCTGTTTCACACGTCTCAGAGACGGCGTGATGCCGCCCGAGCAGGGCCGGGCGTGCACAACGCTAGTCCGCGGGCTAGGCCGAGCGACTCCGCGGTTTCGCGCCACAGCCGGGTCTGGGCCGCGACATCGCGCGCCCGTCTGCTCGGCTGCTTGGGGGAGCACTTGTAGAAGTACCGGCCACTCACGCCCTCGACCTCTGGGGAGGACGCCAGGTAGACCATCGTGTCGGCGCCCTGCTCGGGGGTGAGCGCCCACAGGTTGGTCAGCGACCACAGACCCCGCTCGCTCCAGTCGCCGGACCGGCCGAAGCCCGTCCGGACGACGCCGGGATGCATCGCGTTGGAGGTGACGCCGAGCGGCGCCCATCTGCGCGATAGCTCGACCGCGAACATGATGTTGGCGAGTTTGGCAGCTGAGTACGAGCCAAAGGAACTCCAGGAACGCTCGCCGACCAGGTCGTCGAAGTCCAGCCCTCGCCACGCCGCCAGATGGGCGTCGGACGACACCGTGATCACGCGCGACGGCGCCGCATTCTTGAGCGCAGGGGCCAGGAGGTTGGTGAGCAGGAACGGCGCGACATAGTCGACCTGCCAGGTCATTTCGAAGCCGTCGGCCGTCACCTGTCGAGAAGGATAGATCGCGCCGGCGTTGTTGATGAGCACGTCGATGCGCTCGAAGCGGTCCAGGAGATCGTCGGCGACGGCGCGACGCACCTGTGCGAGGTCGCTGAAGTCCGCGACAGCGGTCTGCACTGGCACGCCGGTGAGCACGCCGAGCCGGTTGGCCGCAGCGCCAGTTCGCTCGGCGTTGCGCGAGAGGAGAACCACCTGTGCACCGGCAGCCGACAGCACCCGGGCAGCCTCGTGGCCGATTCCGTTGGTGCCACCCGTGACAACAACGGTCTTGCCTTCTATCGGCCCGTAGCACTTGAGCTCAAACGTCACGGGCGATCCTCTCGGCGTTCTGCGGTTGGCTGGCAGGTTCATACCCGAGCTCGGAACATGACTCGTCCCGCTCGGATCGGACGTGCGGCGACACACCGGATGCTGCGACCCAGCCACCCACGGTCAACGGTCTGGCGCGTCTGTGTGCGAGGATTCGTGCGCGCGTGCGGGAATGAACTTCGTAGACTCGTGCAGCACCTTCGGGGGACGGACACCATGGCCGGTCGAATCGGCTACTACGCACGGTATGGTTGGGAGCCTTGGTGCGGCGCGAACCCGGCCCGCTCATCTTCGGCGTCGCGGTCACGGACCGCTGCAATCTGTCGTGCAGGGGATGCGCGATCGCGAACAGCGGGCGGCGCGACATGACCTGGACCGAACTCGACGACCTGTTGTGCGCCGCATACCGCCGCGGGTTCAGAGAGATCTACTACACCGGTGGTGAACCGATGTTGTGGAGAGACGGCCCGCACACGATTGAAGACGCCGTCGCCCTGGCACACGGAATCGGGTTCTTCCACGTCCACCTCTACACCAACGGCACGTTCGGTCTGCGACACCTCGGCCGACCTGGTCTGGGTCAGCGTCGACGGGCTGCCCGGCACCTATGAACTCCGCCGAGGCGACCACTTCGCCGAGGTCGAGGAGGCTATTCGAGCGCCCGGTCACCCGAAGGCCGCCGTGATCTACGTCATCGACCGAAACACCGCTGCCGGCATCGAGCCGTTCCTCGAGTGGGTGCGCGACACCGCGCTCCCGGTGAAGGGGGTGATGTTCTACTTCCAGACCCCGTACTACGGGAAGGACGAGCTCTATCTCGATGCCGAGGAGCGCGCGCCGGTGATCGATAGGCTCCTCGGCGCGATTCGCGCGGGACTGCCGGTCCTGAACTCGCGCGCGGGACTGCTCGCGCTGCAGTCCGGGAGAGTGGGCGCGGCGCACGCCGATTGCCGTGGTGGCCGACATCGATGGCGAGTCGGTCGTGCTGCCGAGCGCCCGACGAGTGCTGCGAGGACTGCGGCTACGCCGCCTGCACCGAGATCGTCGAGGCGCTCCGGCTTCGGCCGAGCGCCGTGCTCGCGATGGGGCGGTACTGGTGAGCGGCCCGGGCAGCGGGCTTTCTCGGCTCGCCACGACGACCCTGCGCCGCCACCTTGTCGGCCCCGAGCAGCGCTGGGAGTTCGTGCACCCGGACGCTCGCTGGACGGTTCCGCGGCTCGAGCGCACGTCACTCTACCTGCACGTTCCGTTCTGCCGGAACTGCTGTCCGTACTGTCCCTACACCAAGGTCCCGTACCGGCCCGAGCTCGTGGAGCGGTACACGCACGCCGCGATAGCGGAGGTCGGACTGTGGGCCGACCGGACCGGGCCGTGCCGAAGTCACCAGCATCTACGTGGGGGGCGGAACGCCGACGCTCGCGCTGGAGAGCGTCGCCGCGGTGCTCGAGCGCGTTCGCGAGCGCTTCGAGGTGACGGGCGACGTCTGCATCGAGACCAACCCCGCGGACGTCGACGAAGCCGTGGTGCGCGAGCTGCACTCGTGCGGCATCACCCTCGTGTCGCTCGGCGTGCAGTCGTTCTGCCCCGAGCACCTCGCAACCATCGGACGCCGGTATCCGCCGGAGGTTGCCGAGGACGCGCTTCGCCTTCTGGCCGAGCAGCGGCTTCGCATCGGTCAATGCCGACATCATGTTCGCGCTCCCGGGGCAGAGCGTCGACGACGTTCTGCGGGATCTTGCGCACGCCGCCGACCTCGGCGCCGACCAGCTCACGACCTACCCGCTGTTCACGTTCCCGTACACGCAGGTGGGCGAGTACCTGCACCTCTCGGGCGTGCGCATGCCCGACCTGCGTGTACGTCACGAGCAGTACCGCGCCATCTCGGACTGGTGCGCGCGTAACGACTTCGAGCGCGTCTCCGTCTGGGGTTTCAAGCGGGGGGGAGTGCCGCGCTACTCTTCGGTCACCCGCGACGGCTACATCGGCATCGGGCCGGGGTCAGGCTCGCACCTTCCGGACGGGTTCGTGCTCAACACCTTCGACCTGGAGACCTGGGAGGAGGCGCTCGAAGCGGGACGCTCACCGATCGCTCTCAGGATGCCGTTCGAGGGCGAGATGGCCGGCTGGTGGTGGCTGTACTGGCGCTTCTACGACACGCGCATCCCGATGGAGGCGCTCGACATGGAGCTCGGCGAAGACGCCGAGAAGGCACGCCGGTGGCTCTCGGCGGTACAGCGTGCGGGGCTGGCGCAGCGGGTGAACGGCTCGCTCGAACTCACCGACTCAGGCGCATTTTGGCTGCACTTGGCGCAGAATCATTTTGCGCTCTCGTACGTGAACACGCTCTGGACCGCCGCCCGGCAGACGCCGTGGCCAGAAGCGGTCCGGATCTGACATTGCAGGTGGAGTGAGGGGGTGTCGGCAGTGAGCGAGACACATGAGGCCACACAGGCCCCGGGCGCGCGGATCCCACTCGTGACCGAGATCATGAGCTACCTCGGCGGCATACTGGCCGTTGTCGGGGTGGGCGTGCTCATCGGGATGTTCTGGGAGCAGCTCGGCGTCTTCGGTCAGGTGGGGCTGACTGCCGCGACGGCCGCCGCTTGTCTGGTCGGCGGCGTGCTGATCGGCCGGATCGAAGACAAGGGAGCACACCGGATCCAGGAGTTCCTCCTGTTCGTCGGAGTGGCCGTGGCGGGGGTCACCATCGGGATAGCCGGGTTCCACATCGCCGATGCGATCATCGCCGAACCCGGCCCTCGAACGCCGAGTACTCGGCCGGGGCCATCCGAGTGGGCCATGCTCTGCGGGTTCCTCGGCACCGCCATCGTGGGCTCCGTGGTGTACTGGCGCTACCGGTTCGTCCTGCAGCAGATCGCTGTCGCCATCGGCGTGTTCTTCGCCCCCGTCGTTCGTCATCCAGCTGGCGTATCAGAGCTTCACCGCCCCCGGAGTGGATCAACGCGGTCGCATTGATCGTGTTGGGGATTGCGTGGGGCGCAGCCGGCCTGCGCAGAATGCTGGCTCCCGGGGAGACCACGGCGCTTGCGATCTCCGGCGGCGGAATCCTCTTCGGGCTGTTCAGCCTGGCGATGTACAACCCGAACTTCAAACCGGGCTTCGCCGATGCCGCGGCGGGGCGGCCGATGTGGCCGATGTGGCTCGCCCTCGGCGGCGCAGTACTCCTGCTCCTCGCGGGCGTGGCGCTCAAGAAGATCGTGCTCACCGGCTTTGGCTCGGTGGGAGTGATGATCTTCATCCCGCTCATCCTCGCCGAGCAGTTCAAGGCGTCCATCGTCGTTCCGGTCGCGATCATCATGCTGGGCGTGGTGCTCATGGCGATCGCTGCGTTCGTGGCGATGCGGAGGCAACGGCAGCTCGCCGCCGCGCCGACCGAGGTCGCGCCCGAACCGGCTGCGCCCCTGGCGGCGGCCGAGGCGGCGACGCCGCCCAAGTCGCCGCGGCGTGTGCCGGTCGTCTCGGAGATCCTCGGCTATGCGGGAGGCGCCTTCGCACTCGGCGGCGGCATCGCGCTGATCACGGTGTTCGCCGATGAGATCGGCATGTACGGACAGATCGCTGTTTGCGCCGTCGCCGCCGTGGCCGGGCTGGTTGGCGGATTCATGATCGGACGGATCGACGACAGGGGCGCCAAACGGCTGGAGCAGTTCCTGCTGTTCGTCGGGGTCGCCGGAGTCGGAGCCATGAAGGGCCTTGCGGCCTACCGGATCGTCAACGCGGGACTCCTCGGCTCGAGCGGCATCCTCGCTCCGTCGACAGCGGTGGACTGGGGACTGTTCATCGGCGCGACAGCCGCTGCCATCGTCGGCGGCATCGTCTGGTGGTTCCGGCGTACGTGGATCCAGGAGCTGGCCTTCGGAGTGTCCGTCGCCGTGGCGCTCGTGACATCTCTCGCGATACCGCAGGTCGAGGGGCCCGACTGGGTCGTCGGCCTGGTGCTCGTGGTGCTCGGCGTCGTGTGGGGCGCGCTGGGCTATCGGGGCGCGATCAAGCCGGTCAACGCCGCCCTCGCGCTCGGGTCGCTCGGCGTGATCACGGGATTCATGGCAATGGCGACCATGGGCGACAACCCCCCCTACGCGTGGGCGTTGTGGGCGGGACTCGCCGCCTCGCTCGGGCTTCTCGGCCTCGGGCTGCTGACAAAGCGGTACGTGGTCGTGGCTCTTGCGGCGATGGGCCTGTGGCAGTTCCTGCCGACCATTCTGGGCGAGGTGTTCCCGGACTCGATAGCCGGGCCGATCGTGGTCTTGGTGCTCGGCGTCCTGTTCATCGGCGCAGGCGTGGCGGCGGCGATTCGCGCGCAAAGCAAGCGGGCGCATCGGAGTGTCGCTCCGCAGTGACCTCGCCCGCGCCGAACCATTGCCTGCTGACCGCATGTCGGCTACCATAGCGGCAGCGCGGACCGCCGCGCGCGCCGGAGATCGAGAGGCTAAGCCGTGCCGAAGTCGAAGAACCGCTGGTTGGTGGGCCTGAGTATCGTCGCCGGAGTAGTGATCGTGCTGCTCATCGCGGCTTTCTTCGCCTTCCGGCCCACCACCGTGCCCGATCTGCGCACCAAGACCGTCAGTGAGGCGCATGCGCTCGTTCAGGCGGCGGGCCTCGAGCTGGGGACGCCGAGCGAGGTGGCGACGGGAGCGGTCGGCGAAGGCCGCATCGTCGAGCAGCGGCCCGCCGCACTGACGCGCGCGCCGAGCCGTTCCTCGGTGGACGTTACCGTGGCCGTGGCGCCGGTTCCGGCGGATGTACCGGATGTGGCCGGACGCGACTCCGCTGAGGCGGTTCGAGTACTGACGAGCGCCCTATACATTCCGGTGGTCGTCGACATCTTCGACCAAGGCGCCAGCGGCACGGTGCTCGATCAGGCCCCTGCGGCCGGCACGAGCTGGATGACCGGGCGCCCGGTCGCGATCGGCGTCGCGGTCGGTCCGGACGACGGGACCGGCGTCACGGTTCCCGACCTCAGAGGCGACTCGCTCGAAGAGGCTCTCGCCAAGCTGCAGAAGGTCGGCCTCAATGGCAACGGATTCGTGACGCAGATCAACTCGCCCGAGTCCAACGTGGTCGTCGACCAGCTGCCCAATGGCGGATTGGTCGTCAGGCCGGGGACCACCGTTCTCTTGCTCTTCGAGGCTCCCTAGGTGCCGACAAGCTCGAGCCATCCGTCCAGGCCCCCGCTCGCCGATGAGCCCTGGGTTCCCGTCGCCGTAGCTCTCGCCCTCATGGTCGTATGGGGCGGGACGCCGATGTTCTCGAAGATCGCGGCTGCGCAGATCGATCCGCTGCTCGTCGGGATCCTGCGCACCGTGCTGGCGGGCTGTCTGGCCCTGCCGCTGGCATTCGCGATGCGCCAGCCGCTGCCGAGCGACACCCGCGGCAAGCAGCTTCTCGCGTTCTCGGGCTTCGCCGCGTTCATCGCGTTTCCGCTCATGTTCACCGTCGGCCAGTCCACGACCTCGGCGATGCACGGCGCGCTGGTGCTCGCGACGCTCCCGGTATTCACCAGCCTCTTCGGCACGCTACTCGAGCGTCGTCGCGTCTCGAAGACCTGGATCGCCGGGTGTGTCATCGCGATGGCGGGCGAGGCCGTCGTCATCGTGTGGCGCACCGCGGGTGCGACTCAGGGTTCGAGCCTGACCGGTGACCTCATCGTGCTTGCCTCGTCGGCGATCTGCGCGCTCGGCTATGTCGCGGGAGCGCGCCTCTCGCAGCGCGGCTACGCGAGCCTCCCGACGACGCTCTGGGGCGCTGCCGGCGCGGCGATCGTTCTCCTCCCGCTGATGGCATGGCAGCTCGCCCGCACCGGAGTGCCCAGCGCCGACGCCGCCGCATGGGGCTCGATCCTGGTGCTCGCGCTGCTGACCTCGGTACTCGGCTATGTCGCCTGGTACTGGGCGCTCGCCAAGGGCGGCATCAGCCGCATCGCATCGATCCAGTTCACGCAGCCGCTCTTCGGCATCGCGCTTGCCGCCATCGTGCTCGGCGAGCGTCCCGCGCCGATCACGGCCGTGGCGGCAGCGGGCATCCTGCTCGGCGCGTGGATGGTCCTTCGCGCGGGCTCGCGCGGCAGCGCCGCCGCGGTGGCAGAGGCCGAGTCGATCGCGTAGCCCACGCGCTCGGCCGTGGGTACATACTGAGATGTGAGCGGCGAGGGCGACGTCGCTGTGCGAGTCGCGAGAGGCGCCGCTCCCGAATGAGGAGGGGGTGGCCATGTCACGCACTATCCAGACACGAATCGCCGTTCTGATCGGCCTGACCGTTGTGCTGCTCTTGCTGGCGACAACGGCCGTGGCGGCTCCGCGAGACCCTGTGGTATCGGGGACGGTCCTTGGTAGCGACGGCATCGCGATACCCGGCGCGACCGTGGTCGTCAACAGGCTCAACAAGGGCGTGTTCGTCCCGGTCGTCACGTTGACGGCCAACGGAAGCGGGTCCTGGACCTATTCCGCCAAGGCGAACACGTACCGGTTCGACATCAGCGCACCGAACGCGGACGCGACGAGTGTGACGCGGGTGATGGCCAGAGACGGCGTCTATACCGCCAACGTCACGTTGCAGGCGTACGGGGCGATCGCCGGGGTCATCACCGCTTTGCCGGGCGGTACTCCGCTCGGCGGTGCCACGGTTGAACTCTACAAGCGCAATGGAGACGGCACGTGGCCGGCGACGGCGTACGCGACCGCGGTGACGGCCGCTGACGGCAGCTACGCAAGTGGCGTCCTCCCGACGGGCGACTACGCGGTCAAGGCAGGAGCGGCCGGCTTCGTCGGTGCGTTCCTCGGCGGAGCCGACGATCGACTCGGCGACTGCGCTGGTGGTACTGCGCGGTTCGACGGAGCAGGGATCGTTCGCACTCGCACCGGTGGCGCCTGCCAGCGGCACGATCAGCGGAGTCGTGGTCTCGGGAGCGCTCCGGACACCGATCTCGGGTGCGTACGTCTACCTCTACAAGCAGAATGCCGACGGCACGTGGCCGGCGACGAGCCCGGGCTGGGGCAGCCCGACCCGTCACGCTGAACTCGGCGGCCGACGGATCGTACGCGAGCGGCCCGCTGCCGCTCGGCAACTACCGGGTCCGGTTCTTCGGCATACACACCGGAAGCCAGTGGTGGCAGTACGTCCCAACGGTCGATCTGGCCACCCCGGTGTCGCTGACGTATGACGGTCAGGCCTTGACCGGCATCGAGGGCTGGTACGGGAAGCCGTAGCGCTCACTGACCGCATCGAGAACAGGGCGCCCGATCCCATCGACGGGAGCGGGCGCCCTAGAGTCGCGCGTCTAGGTCGTCAGCTCACGCGCTCCAGCGTCGCCGAGAAGTGCCGCAGGAACGGAGCCTGCTCGGCGATGCGGTACGCGGGCAGCTCGGCGCGGCCTTCGAAGACCTGCGTGACCACCTCGATCACGTAGTCCATGTGGCTCTGCGTGTAGGTGCGGCGCGGGATCGCGAGGCGCACGAGCTCGCGCGGGCCTGCGACCTCCTCGCCGGTCTCGGGGTCGACGTGGCCGAACATGAGCGTGCCGATCTCGCAGGCGCGCACGCCGCCCAGCTCGTACATCGCGACCGCGATCGACACGCCGGGCAGCTGCGACCGGCGTCCAGGTGCGAGGCGAAGCGGCGGGCGTCGAGGTAGATCGCGTGGCCTCCCGGAGGCCACAGGATCGGCACGCCGGCGTCGCGCAGGTGCTCGCCGATGTAGCGCGTCGACATGATGCGGTAGTGCAGGTAGTCCTCGTCGACGGCCTCCTGCATGCCGATGGCGAGCGCCTCGAGGTCGCGTCCGGACAGGCCACCGTAGGTGGGGAAGCCCTCGGTGAGGATCAGCAGGTCCTTGTGCTGGCGGGCGAGCTCGGGGTCGCGCGTGGCGAGGAAGCCGCCGATGTTGACGATCGCGTCCTTCTTGGCGCTCATCGTGCAGCCCTGCGCCAGGTCGCACATCTCCTTCACGATCGCGCGGACGGTGCGGTCGCCCTGACCCGGCTCGCGCTGCTTGATGAGGTAGGCGTTCTCGGTGATGCGGCACGCGTCGAGGTAGAGCGGCGTGTCGAACTCGCGGCAGACCTCGGCGACCGCGTGCACGTTGCGCGAGCGAGACCGGCTGGCCGCCGCCGGAGTTGTTGGTGACGGTGATCATGACCAGCGGGATGTTCTCGGCGCCGTACTCGGCGAACGTCGCGCGCAGGCGTGCGACGTCCATGTCGCCCTTGAAGGGGTAGTCGGACTCCATGTCGGCGAGCTCGGGGCTAGGGCAGGTCGAGCGCGATCGGCGCCGGTGAACTCGCAGTTGGCGCGCGTGGTGTCGAAGTGGCTGTTGTTGGGCACCACGTCGCCGGGCTTGCACATGACCGAGAAGAGGATGCGCTCGGCGGCGCGGCCCTGGTGCGTGGGGATGATGTACTCGAATCCGGTGATGTCGTGCACCGAGTCGCGGAAGTGGAAGAACGACGGGCTGCCCGCGTAGGACTCGTCGCCGCGCATCACGCCGCCCCACTGGTTGGAGCTCATCGCGCCGGTGCCGCTAGTCGGTGAGCAGGTCGATGATCACGTCTTCGGAGCGCAGCGCGAAGATGTTGTAGCCGGCAGCGCGGATCATCTCTTGCCGCTGCTCCGGGGTGGTCATCTTGATCTGCTCGACGGTCTTGATCCGGAACGGTTCGATGATGGTCTTGAACATGGCGCCTCCCGGTGCCTGTGTGCGCCGCTCGATCTGAAAAGCGGACGCGGTCCGAGACGGATTCTAACCTGTCCGGCCGTCCGATATCTGAGGCATTTCTAATTCAAGTCGGCGTCCGTCTCGGCCGATGTACAGAGTGAGGTCGCGATCGCGAGGGAGTACCTCGATCGTGACAGGTGAATGAGCCAAATCCCGGGAGGCTCGTTGACCCGAAAGAAGGAATCGCAAGTGCTCTCCAGAGTTGCATCATCTGACGAGCAGTCAGATCGCCGACAGGATCCTCGCGACCGACTTGGCGGTCTATCTCGACGGCAGAGGGTATTCCGACCGCAGAGTGTCCAGCTTGGGCAAGCGGGCAGAGAACCAGCCAAATCCTCCGTGTGGGTCGTTGGGCGACGGTCGCACGGAGTAGTCGGACAGGTCGTTCAATCGGCTCCTGCAAGCCGGCGTCCCTCGCGGGCGCCGGATCGCGTTTCGGGCAGAGGCAGGTGACGTCGAGCCTACCTGCCGAGAAGCACGCGCTCCCACGCGGCCATGAGCTCGCGCGTGACCGGTCCGACCGTTCCGTCGCCGATGAGGCGACCGTCGAGCTGCACGATCGGCAGCACGCCGCGCGTGGTCGAGGTCAGGAACGCCTCGTCGGCACCGAACGCCTCTTCGAGCGTCACCCCGCCGAGCACGACCTCGTGGTTCTCGGCGGCGAGTTCGAGCACGAGCGCGCCGACGGTGCCCCAGAGCACGTCGCTGTGCGGCGCGCGGATGACGCCGTTGCTCACGATGTAGAAGCTCGCGCTGGCTGCCTCGGCGATGTACGTGCCGTCGTGGTAGAGCAGGTCCATCGCGTCCTCGGCGAACGACTCGTGGCGGTGCCGGAGCATCGTGAGGTAGTTGGTGGTCTTGGCCTCGGGAACCTCGCGGAGGTGCTGCTTGGTAGCAGCTTGCCGCCGGTGTCGTAGAGCGACGCAGGCAGGAGGCTTGAGCTCGTGCGTGAGGATGAAGAACGTGGGCGTCGCCGGGTCGAAGTGCATGCCGTCGGGCGAGGGGCCGCCGGTCAGGACGAGCCGCACGGTCGCCTCGCGGTGGCCGTTCAGAGCGAGCAGCTCGTCGATCGCCTCGGCGATCTCGAGCGTCGGAGTAGGGCACGGTCGAGGCCGAGAAGCTCGGCGGAGCTGCGGAGGCGCTTGAGGTGCTCGGCCAGCAGGAACGGCCGGCCGCCGACGGTCCTGAGCAGGTCGAACACCGCGTAGCCGCGCAGCAGGCCGATGTCGAGCGGGGAGATGGCGGCCTGCTCGGCGGGGATGATGCGGCCGTTGAGGAAGATGCTGGGTGGGCATGGTTGCTGCGGCCCTACTTTCGGTTGATCTGAACGTGCGTGTGGTCGGCGTACTTGACCGGCAGATAGCGGTTGACCGCCGACTGGAAGCGGAAGTGCCGCACCGTGGCGATCGGGGTGACGCCGCCGTCGACGCGGTCGCCGACCTTCACGCTGCGGGTCCTGGATGTGCAGCACGACCACGCGCAGCTTGGGCGACGCGCCGTCGGGCAGGATCTCGAGCTGCACGTCGCGGTAGACGCCGTAGAGCCGGTAGTTCTTGACGCGCGTCACGGTGCCGGTCACGGGCGCCAGGATCATCGCCTTGGGCTTGACCGCGCAGTCGGCCGCCGAGAAGTTCGAGGTGCCCCTGCCGCGCAGCGCCTGCTGGAACATCTTGATGCCGCGCATGCTCCTGAGCAGCCGCTTGGTGCGGATCGGCTTGTAGGATGCGGACGCACGCGCCCTCGGGCGTCTGCTTGAGCACCTTCTTGCCGCTCGCCTGGTGAAAGCCCACCGCGAGCAGGTCGGCCGGGCTTGCGGGAAGGTTCAGCCGCACGCCCCACGAGGTGTTGCGCGAGAAGACCGCCGTCGGCACCGGCGTCGGCGTCGGTTCGGCAGAGGGCGTCGTCGGGGTCGACTCGAGCGAGACGACCGCCGAGAAGCCCGTGGCACCGCCGACGTCGCTCGCGAGTGCGGGGGAGGCGCCGAGCATGCCGCCGAGCGCAAGCGCGAGAACGAGCGCGCAGCCTGCGGTCGCGACCTGCAACGAGTGCGGCAGGCGCAGGACCGCGCCGCCGCGCTTCGACACTGACGCGCACATGAGCGTGGTGAGCACCGCTCGCCCCCGAATCTCGTGGTCCATACTTCCGCGTAACAGGGTACCCCATCGCGCTCTCCGCGCAGTACGCTGGGGGCTCGGGGCCGCATCCGCTCTTGACCCGGCGAACCGCAAACGGTATCGTCTGTATAGTTTCGGCGCATTTCTGCATCGTCTTGAAGAGGAGTCCGCATGATCAAGGTCGCAGTATGGGGTACGGGCATGATGGGCCAGGGGCTCCTGGGCTACATTCTGGACAGGCCCAAGGACATCGACCTTGTCGGCGTGATCGACCGCCATCCCGAGAAGCACGGGCGCACCGTGGGCGAGACCATCGGCGTCGACTGCGACATCCCCGTGACCGCCGACTTCGCCAGCGTGCTCGCCAAGAAGCCCGACGTCGTATGCATTCTGACCGCGAGCAACCTCCACGAGATCGCCGACCAGGTCACGGCGGCTGTCGAGGCCGGCGCCAACGTCATCGGCATCGCCGAGACGCTCGCGTACCCGCTGGCGAGCGACCCCGAGTGGACCGCCGAGTTCGACGCGCTCGCCAAGCAGCACGGCGTCTCGATCCTGGGCACCGGCATCAACCCGGGCTTCGTGCTCGACGCGCTGCCCATCGCGATGAGCTCGATCTGCCTCAAGATCGACAAGATCGAGGCCACGCGCGTCAACGACCTGGCGCCGTTCGGCCCCACGGTCATGGAGTCGCAGGGCGTGGGCACCACCGTCGAGCAGTTCGAGGCCGGCGTCGCCGACGGCAGCATCGTCGGCCACATCGGCTTCCACGAGTCGATCGGCCTCATCGCCAGCGCTCTGGGCTGGGAGATCGACGAGATCGTCGAGACCCGCGCGCCCATCGTCACCACCGTCGAGCGCCAGACCGCCAGCGCGCACGTCATGCCCGGCGACGTCTGCGGGTGCCGCCACACCGCGAACGGGTACAGCAAGGGTGAGCTCAAGATCGAGCTGATCCACCCGCAGCAGATCCGCCCCGAGCTCGAAGGCGTGGAGACCGGCGACTACATCAACATCTTCGGCGACCCCAACGTCTCCCTCTCCAACAAGCCTGAGATCCCGGGCGGCAAGGGCACGTACGCCAGCGTCGGCAACTACATCCCGCTCATCGGGGCGGCCGCGCCGGGCATCGTGACCGTGGCCGACATGCCGCTGCCGCGGTTCTGGTCGCCGACCAAGTAGAGGGGCACCGCCATGGCAGACACCGCGCGATGCAGCGTCGGCGAGTGGGTCGAGGTCGAGCGCGTGCTGCTCGAGCCGGCCGACCGCTCGACGAACCTGCCCGAGGACACCGCAAGCCAGCCGCTCATGACGTGGGTGAAGGGCTTCGCGCTCGCACCCGCCGAGATGGGCGAGCGAGGTGTCGGTCACGACGATGACCGGCCGCACGGTCACGGGCACGCTCTCGGCGATCAACCCGGGCTACTTCCACACCTTCGGCCAGCCGATCCCGGAGCTGGTGCACGTGGGCGCTGACCTGCGGGCACGCCTCGCCGCGTACCGAGGGGCGGGTGGTCCGCGTGGCTAACCGCACCGACGCGATCATGGCGCGCAAGGGCGAGATCATGATGCGCGCGCTGGGCATGGACTACGCCAGTTCGAGCAGAGCCCCATCGCCTTCGACTACGAGGCCATGATGGCCTCGCACGGCTACATCGCTCGACGACATCGTCGGCATCCAGACGCGCGGCGGGGTGGGCAACACGCCGCTGCTCGAGCTCCGCAACCTCACCGACCTGGTCCGCAGCTACGCCGAGCCCGGCTTTGGCGCGCGCATCTTCGTCAAGGACGAGGCCGCCAACATGGCCGGCTCCTTCAAGGACCGCCGAGCGAGCGTGTCCATCCACGTGGCCGCCGAGCAGGGCTACGCCGGCGTCATCGCCGCGACCTCCGGCAACTACGGCGCGGCCGTGGCGAGCCAGTCGGCGCGCAACAACCTGAACTGCATCATCGTGCAGGAGGCGTTCGACTCCCGGCACGTCGGCCAGCCCGAGATCATCGAGAAGTCGCGCATCTGCGAGGCGTTCGGCGCCGAGGTCGTGCAGCTCACGGTGGGTCCGGAGCTGTTCAGCCACATGCTCGAGCTGCTCGACGAGACCGGCTACTTCGCCGCGTCGCTCTACTCGAGCTTTGGCGTGTCCGGCATCGAGACGCTCGGCCTCGAGATCGCCAACGAGATGCGCGCGGTCACCGGCAAGGACCCCGACGCCGTGGTCATCACGCACGCCGGCGGCGGCAACACCACCGGCACCGCGCGCGGCCTGAAGCGCGCCGGCGCGACCGGCACGCAGATCGTCTAGCGCCAGCGTCGACCTGTCCGGCCTGCACATGGCCAGCGACACCGACTTCAACCGCAAGAGCTTCACCACCGGCCACACCGGCTTCGGCGTGCCGTTCGCGACCTGGCCCGACCGCGCCGACGTGCCGCGCAACGCCGCGCGCTCGCTGCGCTACATGGACCGCTACCTCACCGTCACGCAGGGCGAGGTCTTCTACATCACCGAGGCCATGAGCCAAGCTCGAAGGCCTCGAGCGCGGGCCGTCGCGGCAACACCGCGATGACCGCGGCGATGTCGCTGGCGCGCACCATGCCCACCGACGCGACCATCGTGGTGCAGGAGACCGAGTACACCGGCGCCGGCAAGCACCACTGGGCGCAGCTCAACTTCGCGCGCGAGAACGGCGTCGAGGTGCGGCTCGGCGACCCCAAGGAGAACAAGCCGGGTCAGGCCATCGTGATCCCCGAGCATCCCGAGCAGATCGAGGCCGTCGACTTCGACCTCGCGCGCATGCGCAAGAGCTACGTGCGCAACGCGCTCTCGCACGCACCCGAGGGCTACGCGCCCACGGCCGACGACATCGAGTTCCTGGCCGCCGACACCAACAGCGACGCGGCGACCGTCGAGGCGACGATCGCCGCACTCAGGGAGGCATAGCTCATGGTCCGAGAGGACACGTTCGAAGTCGCCGTCGATCGAGCGCAGCGTGCTCATGCGCATGGGGCATCGACACGCCCACGCTGCGTCGGCCGTGGTCGCACGAGTGCGAGAAGCCTCGCTGTCTCGGTTACGGGGCAGGCACGTGGTGCTCGTGGTGATGCAGCGTTCACATCTCGACGCACCACCGCCGGCGTGCCAACTCGCCGACGGCGAACCGAGGCCTGGGCGATCTGTCGACGCCAAGTGGGGTACGGCGCGAGATGACCGACCGCCTCCCGCCGCTCAAGCCCAACGAGAAGCTCGACGTCGACGCGCTGCTCGAAGGCATCGCAGACTACCGGCCGCGCCGCCACGGGTGGACGTGGCGCAAGCAGATCAACGACCAACACGCGACGAGTTCTGCTACCGCGAGACCTCGGCGAGCCTCAAGAACTCGCATCCCGCTGCCGGCCGCGCACTACTTCGACGAGATGGACCCGCAGCTCGACTGCGTCGTCACCACCGAGAACGCGTCGGGCCGTCGTCGAGGACGACCTGCGCCGCATGCGCATGGCCGCCTGGCACGGCGCCGACCAGATGATGGTCATCCGCACCGCCGGCCAGAGCCACATCGACGGGCTGCTCGAGGGCACGCCCGAGGGCATCGGCGGCGTCGCCGATCACCGGCAAGCAGGTGCCGAGCGCACGCGCAAGGCGCTCGACCTGATCGAGGACGAGGTCGGCCGGCCGATCAACTTCCACAGCTACGTCATCGGCGTGGCCGGGCCGGAGATCGCCTGCATGTTCGCCGAGAACGACACGTTCGACCACGCGCACCAGTACCTCATGGGGCTCACCGACGAGGAACTGAAGATGCGCTTCTGGCACCTGACGCAGGAGATCGTCGACCCGCTGGTCGAGCTGGCGCGCACGCACACGTCGCCGTCGATCGAGCGCAGCGTGCTCATGCGCATGGGCATCGACACGCCCACCTGCGTGGCCGTGGTCGCCGAGTGCGAGAAGCGCTCGCTGCTGGGTCACGGGGCCGGGCACGTGGTGCTCGTGGTGATGCAGGCGTTCGACATCGACGCACCGGCCGCGGCATGCCGGCTTGCCGACGGCGAGACAGAGGCCTGGGCCATCGTCGACGCCAAGTGGGGAGGCGCGAGATGACCGACCGCCTCCCGCCGCTCAAGCCCAACGAGAAGCTCGACATCGACTCGCTGCTCGAAGGCATCGCAGACTACCGGCCGCGCCGCCTTGGGTGGACGTGGCGCAAGAAGATCACCGACCAGACGCTCTACGAGTTCTGCTACCGCGAGACGTCGGAGGGCCTGAAGAACAGCATCCCGCTGCCGGCCGCGCACTACTTCGACGACATCGACCCGCAGCCCGACTGCGTGGTCACCACCGAGATCGCCTCGGGCCGCTTCGAGGACGACCTGCGCCGCATGCGCATGGCGGCCTGGCACGGCGCCGACCACATGATGGTCATCCGCACCGCCGGCCAGAGCCACATCGACGGCCTGCTCGAGGGCACGCCCGAGGGCGTCGGCGGCATCGCCGTGACGCGCAAGCAGTGCCGAGTCACCCGCCGCGCGCTCGACCTGATCGAGGACGAGGTCGGCCGGCCGATCAACTACCACAGCTACGTGAGCGGCGTGGCCGGACCTGAGATCGCCGTCATGTTCGCCGAGGAGGGCGTCAACGGCGCGCACCAGGACCCGCAGTACAACGTGCTCTACCGCAACATCAACATGTTCCGCAGCTTTGTCGACGCGGCCGTGGCCAAGCGCATCATGCGCTCGGTGCGCATGCTGCAGATCGACGGCGCGCACAACGCCAACGCCACCGCGGTCAAGGCGTGGAAGGTCATGCCGGAGCTGCTGGTGCAGCACGCGATCAACTGCGCGTTCAGCGTGAGCGTGGGGATGCCCAAGGAAGACATCGCGCTCTCGACCGTGCCGCCCGACGCCGCGCCGGCGCCGTGCATGCGCATGGACCTGCCGTACGCCGTGGCGCTGCGCGACCTCTTTGGCGACTACAAGATGCGCGCCCAGCAGAACACGCGCTACATGGAGAGCGACGCCGCGACGCGACCGTCAGCCACGTGATGAACCTGATGATCTCGCGGCTGACCAGCGCCGACATCCAGTCCACGATCACGCCCGACGAGGGCCGCAACGTGCCGTGGCACTACAACAACATCGCCGCCGTCGACACCGCCAAGCAGTCGCTGCTGGGCATGGACGGCATCCGCGAGATGGTCAAGCTCGACCGAGAGAACCCGGAGCTGCGCAACCGCATCCGCGAGCTCAAGGAGCGCGCGGTGCTCTTCCTCGAGGCGATGATCGCCGACGGCGGCTACTTCGCCGCGGTCGAGGAGGCGTACTTCGTGGACTCGGGCGAGTATCCCGAGACGCACGACGACGGCATCCGCCGCACCGCCGACGGCGGTCTGGCCGAGGGCACCATCGTGGAGCGCGCCGAGGACTACCTGGCGCCGGTCTGCCACCACTTCGGCTACAACAACCTGCCGCGCAGCGTCGAGAAGCCGTGCCATTCAATAGGCGGCTGCACGCTGTGCGACCGCGACAAGGTGCCGTTCATCGACGAGCTCGACCCCGAGGACAACGTCAACGTGCGGCTCGCCAAGACCGCCGAGGCACGCGCCGCCGGGCTCGTGACGCCCGAGGTCGAGTGGGCCGGCGACGGCATCGTGTCGGTCACCATGTTCCTGCCGGTGCCGCAGGCGATCGCCGAGGCCGCCGCGCTCGAGATCGGCCGCAAGATGAACCTCATCGACCCCGAGGTCATCCACCGAAGCGTCATGCACCCCGCCGAGGGCACGCTGGTCGAGATCAAGGGCGTCCTCGACGTGGCCATCGACGTCTCCAAGCTGGTCATCCCCGAGCCGGTCGGTGCCGCTCTCCGACGAGGAGATCCGAGCCTTCGTCGCCGAGAAGAACTTGCGCTGCATCGCCGCGACCGTGGGCATGGACGAGCACTCGGTGGGCATGCTCGAGATCATCGACATCAAGCACGGCGGCCTGGAGAAGTGGGGCTTTGGCTGCACCTACCTGGGAACGTCGGTGCCGGTCGAGAAGGTCCTCGACGCCGCCATCGAGCACGGCGCGCAGGTGGTGCTGGTCTCGACGATCATCACGCACGGCGACATGCACCGCACCAACATGGAGAAGCTCGCCGACCTGGCCGTGGAGAAGGGTGTCCGAGACAAGCTGCTGCTGATCGCCGGCGGCACGCAGGTCACCGACGAGCAGGCCCGCGGGTGGGGCATGGACGCCGGCTTCGGGCGCAGGACCAAGGGCGTCGATGTGGCGAGCTGCATCGTGGAGATGATGCGCGAGCGGGGGATGTAGGGGGCGGGCGCTCGCTCGGTCTGGAACTCACTTCGCGGGGGCCAGAAGCGCGAGTCTCATGGATGCGTGTGGGGCGACTACCCGTCCGGAACAGGGCGGTCTGTCTTTGTCGGATACGCTGTCCGCATAGTCACTGCTAGGCCTACTGGGGGCAGAACATGAGCTCGGAAGTCATCGTCTACATCGCAGCCAGTCTCGATGGGTACATCGCGCGCTCGGACGGATCGATTGACTGCTCGACATCGCAGGTCCTGAGGAAGCTGAGCGAAGCATGTCTGACTTCGTCGAGCTACTGAAGAGCGTCGACTGTCTCGTGATGGGTCGGAAGACGTTCGATACGGTGAAGCAGTTCAGCCCGTGGCCGTACGGAGCGCTGCCAATCGTTGTCCTGAGCACCACTCTCAGCGAGGCACCGCAGATTGAAGGCGCCAATATCCGGATCCGCTCGGCCCAACCCGCTGATCTGCTTCGCGACCTGGAGAGCGAGGGCTCTTGCCAGAATCTACGTCGACGGAGGCGCGACCATCCACGGGTTCTTGCGGGAAGGCCTGATCGACCGCATAACCGTCGCAACCGTGCCGGTCCTTCTCGGTTCTGGCAGACCGCTCTTCCCGGAGACGGGACACGAGTTGAAGCTCAAACTGGAGAGCAGCGTGGCTCTGTGAATCCGGAATAGTGAAGTCGGCATACCGGCGCCAGCCGGAGGCCTAACAAGCGCATCGAGCGGACGGCGATAGGTAGAATCAACCTGCATGCGCGGGACCGCCGCTCATGCGTTCGGACACGTTAGGTTCTCGGAAACCCTCTTGACATCCGAGTTTCCATGATGGAAACTGTGTACGCAATCAGTTTCCGCTCGGCAGGCAGAGGAGGTGCACGGTGGCGACCAAGCAGGAGATAGCGGACGTCTTTGAGAAGCACGTCAGCCGGTTCGGCTACGCCAAGACGTCGCTGGACGAGGTCGCGCGGTCCATGCACATCTCCAAGAAGACGATCTACGTGCACTTCGCCGGCAAGCGCGAGCTGTACGGCTACATCGTCGAGCAGCAGGCGGCGCTGCAGAAGGCTCAGCTCAAGTCGAGCGTCGCCGAGCTGCCCGACAACCGGGCGAAGGTGGAGACGCTGGTGAAGTTCGTGATCTCCTCGGCACGCGCACACATCAACGAGACCACCGAGGACGAGTGGATGCAGGAGTACGAGATCGCCGCCGACGCGTTCACCAAGGCCAACGGCGACCTCATCCGCGAGTTCGTCTCGGCGGGTATGTCGGCAGGGGAGTTCCCCGCCGGCGACGCGGACCTGGTGGAGAAGATGGTCGCGGCGATGATCCTCGAGTACGTGGTCATGGTGAACTCGGATCCCGGCTACGATCGCGACGAGGAGTTGGTCGAGCGCATCCTGCGCTTTGTCGGCTAGGCACCACGGGCCCTCGCTCATCTGGCGTCGGCCCTTTGTTCGGCCCGTTGGAAACGCGAAACCCATAGGGTTTCCAAGACAGGAGGAGAGAAGCGATGGAAACGACGACAACCCTGACCACCGAGAGCACCGCAACCACGACCGCAGTAACCGCAGCCCGCAGCTTCGCCGACCAGACGCTGGGCGAGAAGGCGTTCAGCCTCTTCATCTGCGGCCTCGGCCTCGCGGTCAGCGGCGCATTCGTCTACTACATGGTCACCGACCCCGCGCGGCTCACCGAGCTCTGGGCGTGGACCCGCTCGCTTCACATCCTGGTGCAAGGCGTCATCTGGCTGCTGTTCCTGCCCTGGATGATCTGCCTGTGGATGTGGACGCTGCCGCTGGCCGTGCCCATCCGGTTCGTGCTCGTGATCGCGGCGCTCGCGTGGACCAACTGGCTGCTGTGGCCGTGGAAGTAGGTGGGCGTGGCCCGAGACGTCTGGAGGAGAGAACGAGATGGAGGCAACGACGATGAAGATGGTGTTCTGGGGAGTGTTCGCGGCGGGGTTCGTGGCGTGCACAATGTTCGGGATCGGGCCGGTGCTCAAGCGTGTCGGCGGCGACTGGATGTCGCCGTGGATGCTGGCGGGCGTGGCGCTGGGTGTGGCGATCGTGGCGCTGGCCGTGGCGTTCGTGACCGGCTACCGGCCGGGGCTGCTCGGAACCGACACGCAGATGGTGGTCGCGCTGGTGGTGCTGATCGGCGCGAAGGTGGGCGTGTCGGTGGCGCAGGTGGCGGTGTTGGCGCTGGGGCGGGTGGGGCGGCGGGTGAGGAGTGTCGGGATGAGCCCTGCCACGTCCCGATCCCCTGGTCGAGCCTCGATGAAATGGGGAGGGGTGGTCCTTGGGGGCCCGGGTTAGGAGGCTCCCGCCACCTCTCTAAGGCTGGGCGGCGATGATCCCCGTGTCAGGGCCAAGGGATCGGGGGCCTCGCCGAATCCAAAGTAAAAGACGTTTGATCGCGTCCATCCTGATAGCAGGGGCTCCTACTCTGATGTGGCGATTCACCCGACCTCTGCGAGGTTGGCCACGCCGGCGGCTCTCTCGGCTCTATTCAGGCTCCGATTGTCGCTGTCTTCAGGGCTAGTCCCATCACAATTCTTTTCAGCTCATACAACCCGGCTTATATTTCTGGGAGCTGATTCAAAGCCTGCAGGGAGGGCCGGGCGGTCCCCGGGCGAAGCCGTAAAACCGAGGGTGCGCCTAGGCGACCTGAGGGGGCCTAATTCGGTGGCGCGGTATAGCTCTGACCTATGGGGAGGACCGCCACATGAACGCCTACGAGATCATCATCTTCTACAGCGCTGAAGACGGTGGCTACATCGCCGAGATCCCCGAACTCGCGCACTGCTCGGCGTTCGGGTCAGACCAAAATCAGGCGCTATGAACAGGCGAGGCCCGCGCGCGATGCCTGGCTCGACGCGGCACGCCGAGAGGGGGGCGCTCGGTTCCTCGGCCCAGGGTGCGGACCTCCCTCTGACCCGGTTCCAGTAGGTCAACCGACTGCCAATCCTTATCACGGGCTATTCGTTTGTGCGCTCTCTACTCTGTGGGCCCGAAGCCGGTTGCCCTTGGACCCCATCGCCACAATATGTGGGTATGTTCCTGGGGGGTAACCGACCGCCTGGAGGAGGCGCCATCATGACCACGATGGAGAAGTTGGACCCCGACCTCCGCGCGTTCCTCACGACGTACAAGTGGATGCGCATCGACCCGGTGCCGTGGGCAGCACCCGTCAAGCCCCTCTCGGAATGCCGGATCGGGCTCGTGGTCCACGCATGCATGACGATGCCCGACCAGCCGCCCTTCAACGCCGAGCTCCCCGACAACGACCCGTCGATTCGCATCGTGCCCTCCGAGACCGACCCGCTGACGCTGGTCAACACCTACGCCGGCCAGGGATTCAATTATGCGGGGCTTCAGGCCGATCCCCCAACCTACTGGTCCCGCTGGACCGGCTGCGCGATATGGTCGAAAGCGGAGAGATCGGCGAACTGGGGCCGCGGACCGTCTCACTGTGCGGACACCTGACCAAGCCCAAGGTCCTGGTCGAAGAGACCGCGCCGGAGATCGCCCGCATGTTCGTGGAGGACGGGATCGACGTCGCGCTGCTCGTGCCCGCTTGACCGATGTGCAACCAGACCGTGAGTCTGGTCGCCGCCGAGATCGAACGAGCGGGAATCCCCACCGTCGTCCAGGTCTTTCTGCGCGAGGTCGCCGAGAAGGTCCGGCCGCCACGGGCGCTGTGGGTGCCGTTCGATCATGGGTACCCTCTCGGCGAGCCGAACAACCCGGCACTGCAGGTCGACGTGCTCCGGCAGACGGTCGCGCTGCTGGGGGACGCAGGACCCGGGCCGTTCTCAAGGAGTTCGCGGCCGACCAGGTGCTCGGCGACGAGCACGCAAGCTGACGAGCAGCGCCAGCCAGCGCTAGGAGGTCCCCATCCATGTGGCCCACACCCACCGGTCCACTCACCCTTACCGACTACGTCGCCTCGATGGCGCGGGCAGTCTTCGTGTCCGGCATCAGCTGGGAGGTCATCGATGCGAAGTGGGAGGGGATCCGCGCAGCGTTCGAGGACTTCGACCCGGGGACGGTGGCTGGCTACACGCCGGCTGACATCGACCGGCTGATGACCGACACGCGCGTCATCCGGAACCGCAAGAAGCTTGAAGCGATCG
>CAVSCC010000013.1:0-163679 GCA_963726345.1 uncultured Coriobacteriia bacterium
GTATGGGAGTTCATCTGCAACGCAGCCAGGTCGCCCTTGCCGATATTGGTTTGGGTCAAGTTGCCGCCGTTCTCTAGCTTCTTGACGATTATCGCGCCGACCGCCTCAGCGGGTGCTTCTATCAGGCTCACGAGGCTGTAGTCCTCGCCGAAGTGCGCGAAGACCACGCGGTCACACTCGCGGTTCTTGTCGCTGAGTTTCGCCTGGATCGCTGCTATCGCCTTCGTCTTGGACTTGCGCGCCTCTTGGCTGTGGTTGAAACGGTACGAGTTCACCATTCCACCCTTGTATTCGTAGTTGACTTCACCGCAGGTGGCGTCCGCGCCACCGCCAGCCTTCAGAGTGTGTCCGAGTTCCTCGGAGATGACGAGATTGTACAAGCCATCCTTTGAAGAGCTGATGTTGAGGTTCGCCGCAGCAGCTTCGGCAAGCAGTACACGCAGTCTCTTGACGAACTCGCTGACGTCCATCCGGCACCTTTCGCTTGTGGAGTTGTCGACCGCCAGATTCCCGCACCTTGTCTGCCCAACAATGGATCCTACAGTCTGTGTAACACATGCCAGTAGCCTCCATGCGGCGAAATTGATGCGTCAGGTTTGCAGAATGTTTGCAGATCGCCCGAAAACACCGCGATCCCGGCACTTCTCACGAAGTGACCGGGACCGCGTTTTACCAGCTCATGGCGGAGAGGGAGGGATTCGAACCCTCGTAACGGGGGATACCCGCTAAACAGTTTTCGAGACTGCCGCATTCAACCACTCTGCCACCTCTCCGCGAGGGTGCAGCACTCCCGACAGCGCGGGAGCGGCAGGTACGGAGTATAGCGAGGTCAGTCGGCAGGGGCAATCAAGCTAGGAGCTGAGCGTGCGCATTATCTCGGCGTATTGCTCCGGGGTGATCTCGCCACTCGCGAGACGCCGCTTGGCAATCGCGACGGCCTCGTCGTGACCGGGCAGGGCTGGGGGCTGTGTCGTCGTGGTGCCCTGGGTGCCCTGTCCTTTACCGTGGGACGCCCGCACTGCCCACATCACCAGCAGGACGATGCCTACCACGACCAGCGTGAAGTACAGCAGAGCCAGCACGCCGCCGAGCCAACCGCCACCCATCATCGGGCCGTACCCGTAGCCATGTGCGTAGCCTTGACCGTATCCCATCATCTTCGGTCCATCTCCTTCATTAGTCGGTCGCACTCGGGAGCTGTGCCCTGCTGGCACACTCACCTCGCGCGCCTGTGCGACCAACAGCGCAATGCGCGTGCCGAAGGCGCTATCTTCACAACCTACTCACGAGTTATCTCGTCATGTATTGCAGTTGTGTTCGGGGTCGAGCGCTCCTGCTCGTGACGCAAGAACGCCGCGGACCGATGTCGGCTCGCGGCGAACGTGGTTGCGGCTGGATGCCGGCTTGTCGGCGACGCGGCGCCGGGTGGGTCTAGTGGCGGAGAGCCAGGGATTCGAACCCTGGGTACGGTTTAAAGCCGCACACACGATTTCCAGTCGTGCACCTTCAGCCTCTCGGTCAGCTCTCCGTGCGGACCTCGACGACCGTGAACCGGCACCGTGGAACGCATTGGGCAGTATAGCGACCTGCACGCAGGGCGGCAACGACCGCCGAGAGTGGGCTATGCTTGCCGCGGAAGCCGAGTAGGCAGGGGGCACGATGAACGCGGAGCGGGCGAACACGAAGGCCGATTCAGGGACAGCGGACCTCGCGGCGGGCGGACGGCAGCTGTTCCGCAGGGACAGCTACTTCCTGGTGTTCTGCATGATCCTCGCCACGATGATCAGTACCGCATTCCTGAACGGTGCAACATGGGGCCTCATCGTCACGCTGCTGCTTCAGACGGCCACCCTCCTGCTCGCGATGCGAACCTCCGAGGCAGGACCCAAGTCGCAGCTGCTGGCGGCGATCGTGGCCGGTGCTGCGGTCGTCGGCGTTGCGCTCGCAGTGCTCACCGGCAACTACGAGATGGCACGGCTCGCCTACGGCGCTTCGATGCTGGCGCTCATCGTGGTCACGCCGATCGTCATCGCGCGCCGGCTGATGTCGCACCCCGTCGTCAACATCAGCACGATCACCGGCGCCGCCAAGCGTCTACCTGATCTTCGGCCTCTTCTGGGCCACCGTGTACGCCGCGATAGGCGACTTGACCCGTACCGGGTCGCAGACCGGCGCCGAGGCGTTCTTCATCGCGTCGCGAACGCCCGTCGGCAGCGACTTCGTCTACTACAGCTACACGACGCTCAGCACCGTGGGATATGGCGACCTGACCGCGTCCTCGCAGCTCGCACGCATGCTCTCGGTGACCGAGGCACTGATGGGGCAGCTCTATCTGGTGATCGTCGTGTCGTTGCTCGTCGCCAATCTCGGCCGGGTACGCCCCGTCAAGATCGGCCGCAGGAGGAGGCTGCCGCCGAGGCTCGCTCGGCCGAGCAGACCTCCACCGACTAGCGCTCCTGACAACCGCAAACGCAGAAGCGGGCCGAGACTCTCGGCCCGCTTCGCTGATTCGGGTGCGACGTGCACGCCGGCTAGCTCGCGGACTTCGGCGGCGTCGCCGGGCTCCTCGGCTGGAGCCGCCTTGAGTGCGGACTCCGGGCGCGGCCGGCCGAAGAAGGTCACCGCGGCAACCCAGACGATCACGAACACGACGAGCCAGACGATGGTCCAGACGCTCTTGGTCGGGGTGACCAGCAGCATCGCGACCGCGAGCAGGATGCCGGTGGTCCGCATGCCCGACTCGTGGTCGTGGATCCACTGGCCGACGACACCGAAGTCCCAGTCGGGGCCGATGTTGCTCAGACCGTGACGGAATCCGCCTCGAAGCGAGGTGGCCCACTTGCTGGGGCCGGCGAGAATCGCGCCCACGATGAACACCAGGCCGATGACCGACGCGAGCTGGTTGGCGGTGACGAGGTAGCGGAAGATGATCGTGTACGCAGCCTGCGCCGCCTCGGTGGGCATGTTCGCCAGTTCAAGCGCCGCCTTCGCGAAGGGGATCTGGCCCAGGTAGATGGCCTGGACGGGAATGACCGTCAGCAGGTCGATGCCGATGCCCATCCACAGCACCGCTTTGCGACGGTTGGCGGCGATCGGCGATGCCGCCGCCGAGCAGCGCGAGCGCAAGCAGCGGTAGGATCCACGCCATCGCGTTCATCAGCTCGATCATGTATCCCAGCTGCGCGAGCGCCGGAGAGTCCACGATCGTGATCTGCTGCTGCGAGACCGGAATCGGGATGTTGTTGACGAAGCCCAGGCCCTTGTCGGTCAGCGCCTGTCTTCACCTCGGTTATGAGCGCGCTGACATCAAGGGTGACCGTGCCGCCCTGCTTGGTGACGACCCCGGTGGACTTGTCCGAGATGGCCGCCATGAACGCCTTGTGCGAGAGTCGCAGCGTCTTCTCCCAGGCGGTCGCGAACTGCGACGAGTGCGTGAACTTGGTGGCCGCCTCGCTGATGAAGTTCTGGATGGCGTTGGTGATGGGCGTCGTCAGCACCAGGAGCTGCGGCGGCAACGGCTGGCGTGCCGAGCGCGTCGGCGACGTACTTCTGGATGTCCACGTTGGCGAAGATCGCGTCCGCCGTCGACTTGGCCACGTAGTCCTGGATCGCCGAGTTCTGCGCCAGCGGCGCCATCGTATCGACCCAGCGGTCCTCGATCATGATCGTGCGGTTGAGCCACAGCGCGGAGATCGCGAGCGCCACCAGGATCACGCCGATGAAGATCAGCACGCCGGCCGCGGCGTTGCGCCAGAACGTCGACGGCGACTTCGCCGAGGCGAGCGCGGCGTTCTCGGCGCGAAGCCGCTCGACCTCCGCCTGCAGGTCCTCTGAGTCGTCGACGACGGGCGCGGGCTTCTCGGCGGCCTTCTCGGACCGTCTTGCTCGCCGCCTTGCTTGGCGAAGCGGCTTCGGGCATCTCCTTCGTGTCGGCTTCCTGAGTCTCCTCAGGATTCGGGCCTGATGTCGTGTCGCTCATGGTCTCCCCTTCGACAACGCCGCTATTCTCGTACGCTTGGCCCGCACCCTACCCCGCGCGAGGCTCAAGTACCTATTATTCCCAACTGCGCCGAGCTTGGCACCTGCCAGTCTCACGACTGAGGAGGATTGTCAGAACCCTCGAAATCGCCGACACTTCGCGCGGCAACGATTCGAATCGTGGCGCCGGGGGCGCGGAGAGGACGTTCGGATATGTGGTGGAGGATTCTGTTCCGGTGGCTCGTCACCGCGATCGCGGTCGCGGCGGCGGTCCTGCTCATTCCGGGAATCACGGTCTCCCAGGACACGAACACGATCACTCGCGATCGTGGCTACGGGTGCGATCCTTGCGGCCGTCAACGTGCTCATCCGCCCGATTCTGCAGTTCCTGTCGTGCGGCTGCATCATCGCCACGCTGGGGCTCTTCATGTTGGTCATCAACGCGGGCACGCTCTGGCTCGCCTCATGGATGGCGCAGAACTGGTTCGGTATCGGCTTCTACGTCGACGGCTTCTGGCCGGCGTTCTGGGGCGGGCTGGTCATCAGCATCGTGAGCTTCCTGCTCTCGGTCTTCATCCCTGAGCCCGAGGACGACCGGTACGCGGAGTAGCCCCGAGTCACACGGTGTTCCACGGGCACTGAGGTTCGCTCGTTGTTGATACAACGCCTGACTGGCTGGGCAACATACCTTCGGGACAGGATGTCCCGATTCCGTTCACCGAACCCTTTGGAGGGACCATGGCAGAGTCTGAGAACATCATCGGATACGCGGGCGTGTACGCCGATGTCGAGGACGCGAAGGCGGACTTCGACGTCATCAAGGCAGCTCACCGCGAGAACTGGATCGGCACGTACGACGCGGCCCTGTTCGAGAAGAACGCGGACGGCAAGGTCAAGGTGCTCGACACCGACGCCACCCAGCGCAAGGACGGCGCCGCGGTCGGCGCCATCGTCGGCGGCATTCTCGGCGTGATCTTCCCGCCGAGCATCCTGGTCTCCGCTGCCGTGGGCGCGGGCGCGGGCGCCGCTGTCGGCAACCTCACCAAGGGCTGGATGAGCGGCGACATCAAGAAGGTCGCCGACGAGCTGGAGCCCGGTCAGGCCGGCCTCATCCTCGTGGCCGACGCCACGTTCGACGCGGGTGCCGAGAAGCTCATGAAGCGCGCGAAGAAGATGGCCAAGCAGGAAGTCGACGCCCAGGCCAAGGACGTCAAGGCGGCCATCGACGAGATGTAGGCCACGGCCACCTCGCACTGACTGAACTACCGAGCAAGCCGAGAGGCCGCCCCACCCGGGCGGCCTCTTCTCATGCCTTGTCGGGTCCGGGCAGCAAGCCATCCTTCCGCATCGCGCACGGCCTCATCCACCGAAGCCAGGAGCGCAGGCTTCGCGAGGTAGATGTGGTCTCGGCCGACCACGTCGGCGGCGCCCGTGCGCTCGAGCTGGTCGAGCAGCGCCGGTCCGATTCCGACGAGAGCGAGGTACCCGCCGCCCTCGGCGACTTGGCCGCTGTACCTGCGGATCAGCTGCAAGAACGTGCTGCCCACATCCGCGCGCCCTCGGAGTCTGAGCACCGCGACGGCATTGCGGGCGCCGATCGCGTCGGGAAGCAGCCGGTCGATCACGTCGGTTCCGGCGTAGAACACACTGCCGTAGAGGTCGAGAACGGTCACCGCGTCATCGGGGAGCTTCGCCGGCGCGTCTCCCTCGATCAGGTGCCCCTCGTCGTCGCGGGTCAAGCTCACGACACGGGCGTCGAGCGACGAGCTGAACGTGTACTGCACCACCGACAACGCCACTCCGACAAGGACGGCGTACTGCACCGGGATGATCAGCGTGCCGATGAAGGTGACCAGCATGATCGTGCGGGTCTGCACGCTCGTCTGCCAGACCGAGCGGATCGCGGGCACGTCGATGGCGCGCACGCCGATGACGATCAGCATCGCGCCCAGCGCCGCTCGGGGAATGAGCTCCACGGCCGGAGCGAGCAGGAGCAGCACGATCCCGATGATCGGTCCGATGATGAAGTTCGCCGCGCGGTGCCTGCCCCCGAGCTGCACGTTCAGAGCGGTGCTCGAGAGCGAAGCTCCGACCGGCATCCCCCCAAAGAGCGCCGAGGCCGCGTTGCCCGCGCCCTGCCCGATGAAGTCGCGGTTCATGTTGGAGTACGCGCCGCCGGGGTTCGGCACCGCCTTGCTGATGCCGGCCCCCTGGATCAGCCCGACGATCGCGACCGAGAGCGCTGGCACGACAAAGGTGAGGAGCCCGCTCAGCTGCGGCATCACGAACGTGGGCAGCGCCGAGGGAATCTCGGCGGTATCGCCGACCAGCACGACCCCGATACCCGCGAGCTTCACGACGAGTGTCGAGACGACGAGTGCGATCGGGAAGGCGAACGTCGAGAGCCGCGTGCGACCGACGCCGAGGATGATCGCAACCGTGAGAAGGGCGACCAACATCGTCGCAACATCGAGGGCGAACGGATGGAGGGCGGCATCGGCCAACCGCATCGACTTGTTCGCGAACTCGCTCTTGTAGCCGGTCACGTCGGCGACCTGGGAGAGGATGATGTTGACCGCCACGCCGGTGAGAAACCCTCGCATGACGGAGTTGGAAACGAATCTGACCAGGGTACCGGCCCTGAGAGCGCCCAGCAGGACTTGGATGATTCCGACGAGCAGCGTGAGCGAGATCAGCGCGACCGCGCGCTCCTCGGCGGGCACCGCGCTCAGCGCATCGGCGACGATGAGCGCCATCGAGCCGGTGACCGCGACGGTCATCAGCTTCGAACTCGTCGTGAGCGCGGCCACGGGTGTTCCGATCACGAGCGAATAGAGCCCATGGATCGGATTCACCCCGGCGAGCGTGGCGTTCGCCATGCAGTCCGGGACGTTGGCGATGGCGTTGGTGAAACCCGCGAGCATGTCGCGGCCGCTGATCTTCTTGACGGAACCGGGGAGCGCCTCCACTGCGGCGGCCGCGCTTCGCTCGAGCGCATCGACCTTGGACGTCTTCGGCGTGATCGTCTCTCCCACGTGGCTCCCCTCGGTCGATCGGAGTGGCGCCGCCCTCTCCGGCGCCCCCTGCAGCCGCTGCCCGCCGCTTGCGGGAGGCCGCTGGAAGCATCTTAGCGCGGGAGGTTCGATGCCGTGCGGCTCGCCGGCGCCACGGGTATCGCGAGGCGCGAGGGGAGCGGCTCGCCGCCTTCGGGTATCGACTGTCAGACCGTGTGGATCACGTCGAGGGAGGTACCTTCATGGGACTGCGAGACAGGATCGGCGCAGGCCGAGGCGGTGGAGCCACGCAATACCAGATGCGAGAGAAGCTGTTCTCTATCGGCGACGACGCCTGGATCGAGGACCAGAACGGGAACCGGGCGTTCAAAGTCGATGGCAAGGCGTTGAGGCTGCGCAGCACGTTCGTCCTCGAGGATGCCGGTGGCAACGAGGTCGCTTCGATACAAGAGAAGGCGCTGCACATCAGGGACACGATGGAGATCGAGCGAGGGGGCTCCACGGTCGCGACGATCAAGAAGGCGCTGATATCCCCGCTCCGCGACCGCTACGACATCAAGATGGCGGGCGCCGACTGGGACGCGCAAGGCAACATCCTCGATCACGAGTACGAGATCAGCAGCGGCCACGACAAGGTCGCCGAGGTCTCCAAGAAGTGGTTCCGCGTGCGCGACACCTACGGCATCGAGGTGCAGCCGGGGCAGGATGACGGACTTGTTCTGGCAGTCGCCATCGCCATCGATGAGATGAGCAGGGGCTAGTAGCACCTGCCGAGAAGCCCGGCGCGCGGCGCGATCTAGGTTGCGCCGGCTGCAGGGAACAGCGTGTTCATTGCAGCGCCAAGCGCCGGCTGGAGCCTGCCTACTGGGGCAGGCTCCAGCCGAGGTGAGGTCACTGGTTTCCTACGAGGCGTACCTGCGCTGTCCCTCGCGGCCGCCGCCGAAGTAGGTGCCCATGTCGATTGCGAACGCCAGCCCGAGGAAGATCCAGTTCACGAAGCTGACGCCGCCTGGGTAGACGATGACCCACATCAGCGTGGTCCACGGCAAGAAGAGGAAGCCGAGGAGGCCCCACAGTTCGTTCCCCTTGAACGCGAGGGTGACGTACGCCCTCTGGAGCAGCCACCAGATGAAGATGGCGAGGCGCGGTGCGCCGGCGAGGATGATCGTGAATACGCAGCAGCCCATAGGTAGCACTCCTTCACTCGACGACTTCGGCACTCCGCATGGGCCGAAGAACCCACTACGAGTGCTCTTACCCCACTGACGCGTTCACCAATGCACATCGTTAGTCAGTCAGTTTGTCCACGACCGCCATAGCCTTCGCGACGTCTTCGAACACGTTCTCGGGACCGACAAGCTCGGTGAGCCCGGACCGCTGCATCTCCGCAGAGACCGCCGGAGTGACGTTCATGAGCACCACGTCGATCTTCCTGTCGTGGAGCGTCCTCAAGAGGATCTTGAGCATGAATGCCGCCGAGAAGTCGATATCTCCCACCGCCGAGAAGTCGATCAGCAGCACCCGCGCCGCCGGCGTCGCGTCGGCCACGAGCTTCATGACCTCTTCCTCGAACGTCGCGGCGTTGGCGAAGTAGAGGCTCGCGCCGAAGTGATAGGCCACGACACCCGGTTTGAGCTGTTCACCGCTGTCGAGCGGGGCGAACCGCAGCGCGTCGCCGACGTCGCGCACGAGGACGAGGTCCGTCGGGCGGTACGAGTGCCGCAAGTGAACGAGCTATCGACAAGACCACGGCCAGGAGAATGCCCTGCTCCACGCCCACTGACGACCACAATCGCGGCCGTGACAGATGCGAGCCAGAACTCGATGCGGCGCTGCGCGAAGATCGATTTCATTCCCTTTCGATCGACCAGCTTCACTCCGATGATGAAGACCACCGTCGAGAGCACGGCGTTGGGCATGAACGACAACGCCCGGGTGAAGAAGAGCAACACCAAGAGCACGATCACCGAGGTCGTGAGCTGAGAGATCTGGCTTCGGCCCCCCGCCTCGTCGACCATCTCCGTCTTGGTCGGACTTCCGTTGACCGGGAACGTACCGGAGAGGCCCTGCCGCGACATTCGAGAACGACAATCCGACAAGGTCCACGTTCTCATCGAACTGCTCGCTGTATTTGACGGCATAGGCGCGCGACGTCGCCGCACTCTGCGCCAGGATCACCAGGAAGAGTGAGCCTGCTGTCGCGACCAGACTCGCCCATTGCCCACCCGACGGCAGAGTCGGAACCCCGAAAGCGGGCAACCCGCTCGGCACTGTGCCGAGAGTCGCCACGCCCATCGCCGCAAGTCCGAGCCACGCGCTGGCAGCGATCGAACCGACGACCGCGATCAGAGCGGCAGGTATCTTCTTGCTGATCATGCCGCCACCGACGATCACGATGAGAACCGCGGCCGATACTGCGACCGTGGGCATGCTCGCCGTCGGAATCGCGAGGATCGCGTTTACTGCCTGCGCAAGCGGACCGCTGCCCGTCTTCTCGACGCCGAGCATGCCGGCGATCTGCCCGCACGCCACCTGGATGCCGACGCCCGTCAGGAAGCCGATGAGTACGGAGCGCGACAGGAAGTCGGCCAGGAACCCCAGCTTCAGCACTCTCGCCACGATCAGGAACCCTGCGGTCAGAATCGCCAGCCAACCCGCAAGTGCCACCCACTCGGCTGAGTCGGGAGCCACGGCGAGACCGGTCAGCCCAGCGAACAGGATTGCCGCGGTCGCGGAGTCGGCTCCCACCACCAAATGGCGCGACGAGCCGAGAAGGGCGAACACCGCAATCGGGATCAGGATGGTGTAGAGCCCGGTGATGACCGGCATGCCGGCGATCTTGGTGTAGCCCATGACCTCGGGAATGGCGAGGGCGGCCAGAGTCGCGCCGGCGATCAGATCGGCTGGGATGCGCTTCCGGTCGAGCGGGAGAACGCCCTCAAGAACGGGGAACCTCCACTGCTTGGCGACCCTCTTCTCGGCCTGCGATGCCATGCTTCTCCCCTACTCCGAGGCGCCGTCACCGTGCAGCGCGCTCTGGAACTTCTTCTCGTCTTCCTCGGTCAGCGAGGTCTGGAGGACGGTTCCCCCGAACGGCTCCAGCGTGGCCATGAACTTGTCCTGGGTGGCGCTGTGCAGAACCATGAACAGCGCGGAAGTGCCCGGCACGACCTGGTCGCGCACCTTGCTGATGAACTGCTTGTCGATGCTCGACTTCTCGATGGCGCCCATGATGGCCCCCATGCCTGCGCCGATCGCCATGCCGAAGAGCGGCACGAAGAAGAGCAGTCCGAAGAGCGCTCCCCAGAAGAACCCCCACGTGGTCTGGGTGCCGACGATGTTGTAGCCGGTGTGGACGTCGAACTTGCCGTCGCCGTGATGGATGATGACGGCCGCGTTCTCCAGGTCGACGATGTAGTCCGACTCGGCCTTCTTCAGGTCGGCCCAGACCTTGTCGGCGGTCGTCTCATCGGGATAGCCGATGACGATGAGCGTGCTCATAGTGCCCTCCCTGCGGCGTGCCGGCGGAGCCGGACGCGCGTGCGCATGGCAGTCGGTTACATGGGAGGTTGTTCCCAATCGTGCGAGCGCCGGGGCGACAAACGGGAATATGCCGCATATAGCTCCCGACACGACGGAGGCACACATGTCTTTCGGCAAGCTCTTGGCGCTCTACGGAATCTGCACGGCGACCTTCTTCGCGATGGACTTCATCTGGCTGTCGACGGCGGTGCCGCGCATCTATCAACCGGCCATGGGTGTGTACGGCAAGCGCGCACCGTATCTGCTGCTCGAGAAGCCCAACCTGCCCGTCGCCGCAGCGTTCTACCTGGTCTACATCGTCGGCCTGATCGCGCTGGCGGTCATTCCCGGGCTGCAGGTCGGCACGGTCGGCGCGGCTCTGTGGCGTGGCGCGCTGTTCGGCTTCGTCGCCTACGCGACCTATGACCTCACCAACCTCTCGACGCTGGCCAACTTCCCGGCCAACGTGGCGATCATCGACATGATCTGGGGCACGGTGCTCAACAGTGTCGTAGCAGTCGCAGGCTTCTACGGCGGCATGTGGCTCAACGTGATTCCTCGCTCGTAGCTCCCGCGCTCCGCGACCCACCTGAAGAAGGAACTCAGCCATGGCGCACGCAATCTGGAAGGGCACGATCTCCTTTGGGCTGGTCACGATTCCAGTCGGGCTCTTCAGCGCCGTCGCACAGCGCGACGTGAGCTTCCACTTGCTCGACAGCCGGGACTTCTCGGCGGTCAAGAACCGGCGCGTCAACGAGACCACCGGCGAGGAGGTTCCGTGGGAGTCGGTGGTCAAGGGCTTCAAGCTGCCCGACGGCCGCTGGGTGACCGTGACCGACGAGGACTTCTCGGCGGCCAACGTCCGCGCGACGCGCACCATCGACGTCATGGGCGCGGTCTGCGCCGAGGAGGTCCCGGCGACCTACTGGGACACGCCGTACTTCCTCGCGCCCGAGCCGCAGGGCGCCAAGGCGTACGCGCTGCTGCGCGAGGCGCTTCGCCGAGCAGGCCGGGTCGCCATCGCGCAGATCGTCATCCGCTCGCGGCAGCGGCTGTGCGCGCTCGTGCCCGAAGGCGACGCGCTGCTGCTCGAGGTGCTGCGCTACCCCTACGAGCTTCGCGCCGCCGAGGACCTCGACCTGCCCGGCCGCGACCTCGACGCCCTCGGGGTGACCGACGCCGAGCTCGCGCTGGCCGCGCAACTGGTCGCCACCATCGAGGGCACCTGGGATCCGGACTCCTACCACGACACCTACCGAGACGACCTGCTCGCGCTCATCGACCGCAAGGCCGCCGGCGAGACCATCACCGTCGCCGAGGAGCCCGCCGAGCCGACCGCGCAGGTGGTCGACATCGTCGAGCTGCTGAAGAAGAGCGTCGAGGACGCCCGTAGCCGCGCGCGCGGCCGGCGCGTAGGACCGCGCGGCCGTGACACCGCTGGAGGAGTACCGCGCCAAGCGCGACTTCGAGCACACGCCGGAGCCGGGAGGCGAAGCAGCTGCGGACGGTGCCGCGGCGCCTGAGCCCGGCACGGCACAGAGCGCGCCGCTGCGCTACGTCATCCAGAAGCACGCCGCCACCGCGCTCCACTACGACTTCCGGCTCGAACTCGACGGCGTCCTGCTGAGCTGGGCGGTCCCCAAGGGGCCGTCGCTCGACACGCACGACAAGCGCCTCGCGGTCCACGTCGAGGACCACCCCATCCCCTACGCCGACTTCGAGGGCACCATCCCGGCGGGCGAGTACGGCGGCGGCACGGTCATCGTCTGGGACACGGGCACGTGGGACGCCGGTCGACGACCCGCACGCGGGGCTGGCCAAGGGCGACCTCAAGTTCAACCTCCACGGCACCAAGCTCAACGGCCTCTACGTGCTCGTGCACATGAAGCCGCGCCCGGGCGAGAAGCGCGAGATGTGGCTGCTCATCAAGGAGCGCGACGAGTTCGTTCGCCCGCGCGAGGAGTACGACGTCATCGCCGAGCAGCCCGACAGCGCCGTCACCGGCCGCTCGATGGACGAGGTCACGGCCGCAGGAGCCGACTGCGGTACCCGCGCCCGACACTGCGGAGCCGCCGCCGACGTCGGCCGGCGGCGACGGCACGTCGGCCCCGCGAACCGCGGTCGCGACCGCGCCCGAGGCCGCCATCGACTCCGAGATCGACCTCGAACTCGCGACGCTCGTGCTGCGCCCGCCGGAGTCCGTAGGCTGGCTCGCCGAGGTCAAGTACGACGGCTACCGCGCCGCCTTCGCGCTCTCGGACGGCCGCGCCCGCGCGTTCACCCGGAGTCACGCCGACTGGACCGACCGCTTCGCTCCGCTGGCGCGCGCGGTCGAGGGACTTCCGGTCTCCTCGGCGGTTCTCGACGGCGAGGTCGTGGTGTTCGACGAGGCGGGCGTCTCGGGATTCGGACTGCTGCAGCGCGCGCTCGGATCGGACGTCGACAGGCTGTCGTTCGTCGCATTCGACCTGCTCCACCTCAACGGCCGCGACCTGCGGGAGCTGCCGCTGTCGACGCGCAAGGAGCTGCTCGGCACCGTGCTCGCCGAGTTGCCGGCGGGCTCGCCGCTGCGCTTCGCGGACCACGTGGTTGACGCGTCCGACGAGTTCTATCGACAGGCGTGCTCCGCCGGGCTTGAGGGCATCGTCTGCAAGCGAGCGGACAGCCCGTACCGGCCCGGACGCGGACGGGACTGGCAGAAGGTGAAGTGCCGGCTCACGCAGGAACTCGTCGTGGGCGGATTCACCGAGGGAGCCGGCTCGCGCGGCGGCTTCGGCTCGCTGCTGGTCGGCGCGTACGAGGGAGATCGGCTGGTCTTCGCCGGGCGCGTCGGCACCGGTTTCGACGACGCGACGCTCACCGCGCTGCGCAGCCGGCTCGATTCGCTTGAGCGTGAGGACTCGCCGTTCGATGTCGCGCCGCACATCACCGGCCACGTGCTGCACTGGACCGAGCCGACGATGGTGATCGAGGTGGCGTTCCGAGAATGGACCGCCGAGGGGCACCTCCGACAGCCGGTCTTCCTCGGCGTTCGCGAGGACAAGGCCCCGACCGAGATCGTCCGCGAGGTCGCCGAGCAGAACGCAGTGCCGGATGCCGAGGCGGGCGATCCGCCGCCCGCTGACCTCCCGCGCAGCGGAATCGACGCCGGCGACCAAGAGCGTCGAAGCCGATCACGGTCATCGGCGTGCGCGTGACCAACCCCGACAAGCGGCTCTTCCCCGATTCGACGTTCACCAAGGCCGACTTCGCGAACTACTACGCGGCCATCGCGCCGCTGATGCTCGCCGAGACCGCCAACCGGCCGCTCACGCTCGTGCGCTGCCCCGTCGGTCACGGCCGCGACTGCTTCTACCAGCGTCATCCCGACAAGGGTCTGAGCGAGCACATCCACACCCTCGACCACACGCTCAAGGGCGAGCCCGTGAAGCTGCTCACGATCGACTCGGCGGAGGGGCTCGTCGCGCTCGCGCAGATGGGCGCCGTTGAGGTCCACACGTGGCTCTCGCGCATCGACGCACCGACGCGACCTGATCGCATCGTGTTCGACCTGGATCCCGGCGATACCGTCGGGTGGCCGCAGATCAGGATGACCGCGCTTCTCGTCGCCGAGGAATGCCGGACGCTGGGTTTCGAGCCCTACCTCAAGTCGACGGGGAGCAAGGGCCTCCACGTCATCCTGCCGATCGAGCCGGTATGGGAGTTCCCGCGGGTGCGCGCGTTCGCCAAGACGCTCGCCGACCGGATCGCCTCACGTCATCCCGAAGCGCTCACGACGCTCATGGCGAAGTCCGAGCGGGCGGGCAAGGTCTACTTCGACTACCTGCGAAATGCCGAGGGTGCGAGCGCGGTTGCCGCGTACTCCACACGCAAGCTCACGGGTCCCCCGTGCGCGGTGCCGCTGGCTTGGGACGAACTCACTGACGACCTGGACATCCGCGCGTTCACCCCGGGACGGGTGCTCGAGCGGATGAAGGCAGGCGTCGATCCGTGGGCCCAGCTGCCACGGCACTCCGCCGGCTCCGCGATCCTGCGAGCAGCGGAGATGTCCCTCACGGGGCAGTCGCCGTTGCCGGAGTAGGCGCGACGACCGCTGCTAGGAGAGCTCGCGCACCTTGAGTTGCGGCCTGCTCGGCGAGCTCGCGACCGACGACCAGATTGAGCGCGCTCACGAGGTTCTCGGCCATCTGCTTCAGGTCGCTGTGGTCGAGCGTGTCGGGCGTCTTGCCGATCCGCTTGCTCTCGACCTCGACCGAGACCGTCGCGAGCACCGAGCCGATGACCGGCCGCAGGGTCTCCTCGACCCGCATGGCGAGCTCGTTAGCCACGGCTCGACTCGCCAACCCGGGCAGCGATGCGGCGCGGCGGGCTCAGCCACCATTCGCGCGAACACGCCGCAAGCCATCATCGAACCCTGCGTCATTTCCCGTGCCTCCGGCGTGCTTTCGGGGCGTTCACCAGCCGAGCAACCCGGCTGCATACGTTGCTACATCGGCATAGAGGGTCGCGAATCTTAACGTCGTCGCGCCGCGCATGCCTCACGCGCACTCGGTAAGGCTACCCGTTCGCCGGCCGATTGAGCTAGTCGGCGCCTCCGCCACCGCCGCCTCCGCCACCACCGCCACCGCCGGAGAACCCGCCACCGCCACCCGAGGACGAAGACATCTCACTCGACGCAACCGACGCCGCCGAAGTGAACCCGCTCTGCAGCGCGGAGACCGGTGAGGTCCCGTAGCCGCCGCCACCGTAGACCCACCAGTAGGTCATCGCGAAGTTCGGGTCGTTGACGACCTCGGGAACCTTGACCTTGAGCTGGGCGATGACCTCGTCGGCGATGCCGAACACCACCGCGAGCACCAGGAAGCGGTTCCAGAGCACGACCGACGCGGGGGGCGCCTCGTCCAGGCGCGAGAAGTCCTTGAGGAAGTTGCGCAGCGCGACGTACTGCTGGTTGAGCTCGGCGCCGGCCTGGCTGCGGCGCTTCATGAAGGGGGAGATGACGAGGATCACCAGCGCGCAGAGAATGGGGGTCACCGATGCCGCGAAGGCTCCGGACCACATTCCCGCGAAGAAGCCGAGGACGCCCAGCGCGATCCCCAGCATCACGAGCCCGACCTGCCAGGACATCCCGCCGGGCTCCATGAGGCCGAGCTGGTCGGCCTGCGCCGACGAGTCCGTACTTCCACTGCTGGATGCCTTCCGAGAACTCCTCGGCGTTGTCCTTGGCGTACGCCTTGATGTCCTCGAGGCGCACCGGGGCTCCGCCCCCGATGTCGCTGAAAGATCAGGTCAGTGAGGTTGGCGTCCAGGCTGCCGTGAGCTCCTGCTCGCGACCGGGCACGATCGAAAGCTCGTAGGTGTTGATCTCCTTGCCGCCGAAGATGCCTGGACTTGATCTCCCGGACCGGCTGCATCGAGATGATGCCCCTGTCGGCGAGGTTCATGAGGGTGGCCGCGATGTCAGAATCCTCGACCTTGCCGAAGCGGAACAGCGCTCCGACCACCGAAGGTGGGAGTTCGGGCCGGGGGTCTTCTCGGAAGTACTTGCCTTGGAACTGGGTCTTGTGCTCGCGGCCGTACTTGAAGAACGCCCAGAGCGCGAACCCCAGCGCCGCCAGCGAGAGCAGGCCGAGGCCGAAGACCGCGACGTACACGACCAGCTTGGCCTGAATGCGCGCCGCGTTGGCCTCGTTGGCCCACTTCGCTTCCTCGTCGAGCACCGTCTGCTTGCGCGGCTGGTCGATCACCGGCGCGTCAGGCAGCGCCGACGAAGGGTAGAGGACGCGGGCCTCGACGAAGGTCTCGGCGGGAACTGCGGGCGCCTTGAGGGTCACGACGCCGTCAGGAGCGATGGCTGACCACGCCCGTGAGCGGGCCGTGCGCCCAGGCCTTCACCTGGTCTTTGGTCAGCGCGACCGGCGGCTTGATCGTGATGGAGACGTCGGTGACCGGGACCGTCCACTGGTCGCCGATGAACTGCCAGTACAGTTCGGCCGTGTCGGAGTAGCGCTGGGCGGCGTCCGCCACGTCGTAGGTCAGCCGGAACGTCGCGCTCTCATCGGACTTGCGGAAGTAGGTGCTGACCGTGGTGCTGCCCCCGGTGTCCCTCAGATAGTAGGTGCCGGGCGGTCGGTCGCCTTCCGGCGGCGAGTCGGTCGGCGAGAGGGGACGCGCCTGCCCGTCCACGATCTCCTCGACGCTCTTGAGCGTGATCCCCTGCGCGGGCCCTTGGTGCGCAGGTCCCAGAAGACACGGCTGTAGTCACCGCTGAAGTCGAACTGCCGCACCTCGACCACGGACATCGAGCCATCCGGATTGACCTGGGCCTCGATGGTCACGGGGCCCGTCGTGTAGCTCTTCGCCAGCGCCGGCATCGCGAAGGCGAGCTGCGAACAGAGGATGAGCGCGAGGGCGACGGTCGCCGTCCATCGCCGACGTGCGGTTGACGGTGCCGTTCACGCCCGCTCCTCTCGTAGTCGCCGAAAGAAGTCACGCAGAAGCGCCGCGGACTCCTCAGCGAGTATTCCCGAAGTGACCTCGAAACGGTGGTTCAGGCGCTCGTCGCTCGAAAGGTCGTAGAGCGTGCCGAGTGCGCCGGCTTTGGGATCGTCGGCGGCGAACACGCAGCGGGCAATGCGCGCCTGGTGCATCAGCCCCGCGCACATCGGGCAGGGCTCGAGGGTGACGTAGACGGTGCAGTCCGAAAGACGCCAGCGCTCAAGCGCCGCACTCGCCGAGCGGATCGCGAGGAACTCCGCATGGCCCGCCGGGTCGTGGTCGACTTCTCGGCGGTTGTGACCCGAAGCCACGAGCGCACCTTCGCACACGACCACCGCGCCGATCGGCACTTCACCGATCGCAGCGGCGCGGCGTGCCTCGGCAAGCGCCAGAGCCATGTAGGTCTCATCCGACTGCATCCGGCCTCCCCCTCACTTGCGCGCGCAACCGCTAGAGGCGCTGGCCTCAGTCTAGCCGAGCTTGGCGTGCACCGTGCTAGAGTCGGGGGTGGCCGGAACGCTGTCTGGAGGCCATGTGACCCGAGTGTGTGCAACACCATCCCTCATCTCCCGCGCGGTCGTCGGCGGGATGATCGCGCTCACCGTCTTGTCGGCGCCTGCCCAGGCGCTCGCGTGGGGCAACGGGCGCAGCCGCAGCGGCAACGGCTTCGGTACGCACGACTGGGTGCTCACCGAGGCGAATCGCATGGCTGCGACGCAGGGTGCCACGTGGGTCAACGGGTCCGTCGCGCTCCGCGCCACCGACGACCCCGACACGGTCCTCCGCGACACCAGGGACCACGTGTACGACCGCTGGGGCAGGGCGAGCGGACACGCGGACAGGAAGGTGGCCACCTACTACGGCCGGGCTGTCTCATCTCTGGCCGCTGGAAACGTCGACGCCGCGAGCCGAGCCCTCGGCCTGCTCTCGCACTACTACGCCGACGTGAACAACCCGCTCAACACCGACAACCTCGCGGCCGAGTCGCGTATGCATTCGCGCTACGACGCGGCCGTCGACGTGCGCCTCAACGCGATCGGCAAGAACCGCGCGTGGGTGAGGTACGACGGCTACACGCACGTGAACAGCGCGTCATCGCTGACGATCTCCTCGGCCAAGAGCGCGCACGCCTCATACAAGACGCTCGTGTCGCAGTACAACCGCCGCGGCTACGGCAGCGGCGCGGTCCGCCTGATCTCGGCCCGCTCGATCAACCGGGCGACGAACGGGTTGGCCGACATCATCGTGAGCATCCAGGAGGACGCCGCGCTCGCCGGCAACTCGCGAAGAGACCTGGGCGCACACCAAGGGGTCACGACAGACGGCAGCGCGAACAGCGGCTACTGGATCTTCCACACCAACTGGATCCAGTCGGTACGACTCGGACTGGATCTACCAGACTGGGACGGACACGCCGTTCACTAACGAAGACGGCACGATACTCGAAGGGTTCAGGGCGTCCGAGAGCGAGATCAGCAGCCGAACCGTTTCGGCATACGCCCATCTCGGCACGGGCGCCTACTATCGGTCGGCGGAGGACACTCACGGGCACCTCTACGTACCTGCCGAGAAGTGGCCGGCGGTAACCGACCAGCACATCTTCGTGTTCAACGCCACCACGCTCGAACGCGAGCGCGTCGTCGCGACCAACCAGACGCACGAGGTCGCGGCGGCCACCGTCGCTCCGGATGACAACGGGATCGACCGGCTCTACGTCGCGTCCTTCAGGGACAGCTCACGGCTGTTCAGGTACAACCTGCAGACACTCGAGTACATCGACTCGATGCCCCTCTCGCCGGTCCCGGAGGTCGGCATCCAAGGCCTTGCGTACCGCAAGGACAAGGACATGTTCTTCCTCGCGGTCGGCCGAATCCGGAACCTGGGACGTATCTACGCGGCCCCGCGCGCCACGGGCAGCACCCGGCTGGTCTACACGAGCACGCTGCCCGGGTTGGCACGAGGGCATCGCCTGGCGCAACAACCAGCTTCTGTGGCTGACCGACCACAGCTTCTACGACAGCCGCGTGCGCTACTTCCGACTCCCCGGCTTCTAGCCTCGTTCGCCCGTCCGGCCGGTGGCCGCTCGCTCACTGCGGGTTATACTCTCCTGCGTGTCCTGCGCCCGCGGAGGGGTGGCAGAGTGGTTGATTGCGATAGTCTTGAAAACTATTGACGGGGCAACTCGTCCGAGGGTTCGAATCCCTCCCCCTCCGCCACACGCACGATCCAAGGAGCAAGCGCTCTTCGGGGAGCGCGCACGCGCCCGTGAACCGCTTTACGCTCGGCGGCCACGCGGGTACTATTACCACTCGCGCGCGGAGTCTGAGTTTCGGCGCGCGGTTTCGGAGAGCTGGCCGAGTCGGTCGAAGGCGCTCGCCTGCTAAGCGAGTAAGGGGGTAAAGCCCCCTTCGAGGGTTCGAATCCCTCGCTCTCCGCCATTTGACATCGTTCGTGTCACCCGAGATGCGCGATTGACAGCGCACAGAGCTGGTGGCAGGATACCTAAGCCCTTCGGGGCGCACTGCGGATGTAGCTCAATGGATAGAGTATCTGACTACGAATCAGAAGGTTGCAGGTTCGAGTCCTGCCATCCGCACCACGAATGACACGACGGCCTCCCAAACGGGAGGCCGTCTGTGTTTGAGGGACACTGCGACCCGTTCGCGTTCACCCGCCCCACCGGAACGCTGGGCCGACCCATGCGTGAGGGGGCCGGACGCCAAGGGTACATTCCGCGGCACGACCCCAGAGTCTCTTTGGCCCGTCGTGTGACCCCGGGGTTCGAGGCCCGACCAAGGGTTCGAGAGGATTACGCGGTTGACTTCACGAGAGGCCGCCGACACCGACGAGTGCGGGTTGGCGAGCGAAGAGCGGCGAACGGACGAGGCGAGGGCCCGAGCGGTCATCACCGCTTCCCCGGTGCCGATGGCGCTCAATGACGAGACGCAGCACATCACCTTCCTCAACCCGGCGTTCGTGCAGACCTTCGGCTACACCGAGAGTGACATTCCGACTCTCAACGACTGGTGGCCGAGGGCCTACCCCGACCCTGAATATCGCCAGTGGGTGACCGACACATGGGAAGCCGAGATCGAGCGCGCCAAGAGGACCGGGGAGGCCTTCACGCCGCTCGAATCGCGCGTGACCTGCAAGGATGGAACGACGAAGACCGCAATCATCAGCGCAAGCTTGCTTACAGGCGCGTTCGAGGGCAGTCACCTCGTCACGCTCTATGACGTGACCGATCGGAAACGCGCCGAGGAAGCACTTCGCGAGAGCGAGGAGCGGTACAGGACGGTCGCGGATTTCACGTACGACTGGGAAGCGTGGATGGCGCCCGACGGTACGTATCGCTACGTCTCCCCTTCCTGTGAGCGCATCACCGGACACACCGCAGCCGAGTTCACGGCCGACTCGGGTCTGCTGATGAGAATCGTGCACCCGGACGATCACTCGTTGGTGGTCGAGCACTACAGAGCATCCCGCGATGAGGGCCAAGAGCAGGACCTGAAGATCGAGTTTCGAATCGTCACGCCCGACGGCGAGACCCGTTGGATCGGCCATTCGTGCACCCCGGTACACGGGGAGGGGGGGCACTGGCTGGGCCGTCGCGAGAGCAATCGCGACATCACCGAGCTCAAGCTGACCGAGGAGGCGCTTCGGCGGCAGGCCACAACCGACGAGCTCACGGGAGCGGCCAACCGCCGCCGCTTCTTCGAGCTGGCGAGGGGCGAGCTCAAACGTGCTGCCCGCCATCAGGAACCCGTTGCAATCGCATTCGTCGACGTCGACGATCTCAAGCGCGTCAACGACACCTCGGGGCACGCGGCGGGCGATCAGGCGCTCAGAGCGTTCGTGGACACCTGCCGCCGATGCATCCGTGAGATCGACATGCTCGCTCGGATGGGAGGCGACGAGTTCGCGCTGCTCTTGCCGGAAACGACTCTCGATCAGGCCTATGCGACGGCTGAACGCGTCCGCGTTGCCGTTGAAGGACGAACGACCGACCTTGTGGGCGATCCGCTCTCCATCACCGTCTCGGCCGGTGTCGTCGGCGTACTCGGCGATGCCGAGACTCTGGAATCCCTGCTGAAGCGAGCCGATCAGGCTCTGTACCGAGCGAAGAACTCCGGACGGAATCGAACCGTCGTGGGAAGCGTCCCGGAATGATTCGAGGCGCCCGAACCGCTGGCCAAGCCGCGCGCCGCTAGGCGCTTCTGAGCGAGGCCTGCACGGAGCCCGCGACGGCGGCCAGCACGGCGCCCGCGCCGATGCCGCCGGTCACCCACGCCAGGGATACCGAGTCCGACAGCGCCCCGACCGCGACCACGCCCGCGACCATCGCGATGCGGTTGACGCTGGTCGATGCGGCCATCACGCGTCCGCGCATCGGGACCGCCGAGCGCGTCTGCAGGATGGTCGTCGCCGGAACCACGAACCACATGTTGGCCACTCCGCACAGCGCGAGAAGCGGCACCGCCACCCAGATCGTCTCGAGCGAGCGCGAGCGCGGCGATCGAGAGCCCGAATGCCGCGATTCCGAGCAGGAACTTGCGACCCGGACGCGTCGGGCCACTGCGGCCGACGGCCAGCGCGCCCACGATCGTTCCCGCCGTCACCGCCGCGTCCAACAGCGCTACGCCCGGCGCCCCAGCGTCGTAGCGCTGCAGCGCGAGCGCGTAGGTCACGGCGATGGCACCGGCGGCGAATACCGCCGCGAGCGCATACACGCCGATAAGGTCGCGCAGGACGTCGGTCTTCCAGATGTGCCGCAGCCCCTCGGCGGCCTCCGCCCATACGCCGGTGGGGACCGCCTCGGCGGCCGGTGCCGCGCGGAGGGAGATACGCGAGATCATGATCGCCGAGAAGATGAAGGACACCGCGTCGATGCCGAACGCCGCGGTGCTCCCGAGCACGGCCACGATCGCAGCGCCGACGGCGAGGCCGGCAAACTCAGCGACCGCCTCGGAGGTGTCGTCGAGGGAGTTGGCTGCCATGAGTTCGCTGGCGGGAACCAGGTCGGGGATGGACGCGCGCTTGGCCGGGATGAAGAACAGCGACACCGTCGACACGATGAACGCGATCACGTACACCCAGCCGATGCCGAACCTCACCACGAAGGGAATCATCGCGACCAGCGCCGCGCGGGCCAAGTCAGCCCAGATCATGGTTCGGCGGCGGTCCCATCGATCGACGTAGACTCCGGCGAGCAATCCGAAGAGCGCGGCCGGGAGCAGCGTGATTCCGAGCATGAGCCCCATCTGGAACATCGAGCCCGTCGCCGTATAGACCAGCATCGCCATGGCGATCTGGTGAATCTTGTCGCCGATCATCGAGACGAACTGCCCGATCCACAGCCAGCGATAGTTGGCTACTCGGAGCGGCGCAAAGACGCCAGACTTCACGTACCCCCCTCGTCCCCGCCTCTAGGCGCTCTGCGTCCTCCGCCTTCTACGCTGCGGTCCACCCGGCATCAATCGGGATGATGGCGCCGTTGATGTGCTTGGCCTCGTCCGAGGCGAGGAACAGCGCCAGGTCCGCGATCTCCCTCGGCTTCAGCGTCGCCGGGATGAGCGCCTGGTAGGCGCCGTAGCGTGCCGCGCCGGCTCTATCCATCTTGGTGGTATCGACACTCTGCATGATGTTGGTCTCGACTCCACCGCACGCCATCGCGTTGCAGCGTATGCCGTCGAGCGCGTAGCGGAATGCCGTTGATCGCGTGAGACCGACGAGCGCGTGCTTCGAGACCGTGTACGCGGCACCCGCAGCGCCGCCGCCGATTCCGGCCGCCGACGAGGTGTTCACGATCGAGCCGCCTCCACGGAGAAGCATGATCGGGATCGCCTTGCGCGTCAGGAACATCGGACCGTCGACGTTGATGGCCATGACCCGCTTCCACACGTCGTCGTCCAGTTCGGCGACACCCTGGAACAGATCCATGACGCCGGCATTGTTGCAGAGCACGTCGACGCCTTCGAAGGCGAGGACCGCCTCGTCGATGAGTCGCTCGCAGTCCTCCTTGACGGCGACGTTGCCCTGAACACCGATGATCTCGCCGCCTGCGGCCTTGACCTCTGTGACGACCTCGTCGAGCGACTCAGCGTGCCAGTCTGCCGCCACGACCTTCGCTCCCTGTGCGGCGAACAGGTTCGCCATCGAGCGCCCCATACCGGAGCCCGCACCTGTGATCACGGTAACCTTGCCCTCAAGACGCATCAGGACCTCCCTCGTCGCTCCGGCAGATTCAGTCAGCAGTGGATACCCCGAATCACAGTACGCCAACTGCGCCTCAGCTGGCGTACCATCTGGGACGAAGGGGGCAGCGGATGGGACTCGACGGCAAGGTCGTGGTGGTCACCGGCTCGACGCGCGGCATCGGCCGTGCGATCGCCGAGGAGGCCGGGCGCGCCGGCGCAATCGTCGTGATCTCGTCGCGCACGGCCGATGCAGTCGCCGAGACCGTCCGCGAACTCTCGGCAGCGGGCGCCGCAGTCTCGGGGTTCTCGGCGAACGTGGGGCACTGGGAGGAGATCGACGCGCTCAAGGCCCACGCGCTCGAGACGCACGGACGCATCGACGTGTGGTTCAGCAACGCCGGCGTCTCGAGTGGCTACCAGCCGCTCGACGAGGAAGACAACCAGGCGCTCCACGACCTCGTCACCATCAACGTGCTCGGTCACATCTACGGCGCGAAGGCGGTCATCCCGTACTTCCGCGAGCACGGCGGCTACCTCATGAACATGTGCGGCCGCGGCTGGAAGGGCTCGGCCACGCCCTACACCGCCGCATACGCCGCCTCCAAGGCCGCGATCGCCTCACTCACCCGCTCGCTCGCCGAGGAGAACCGCGACTGCGCCAACGTCTCGATCAACGCCTTCACGCCGGGCATGGTCGACACCGACTTCTACGCTGACAACATGGTCGTGAGCCCTCGACTGGCGTCTACCGCAGGCAACGTGCGGCTTGCTCTCGACGCCTTCGGCACACCCATCGACGAGGTCGCGCGGCGGGCGGTCTCGCTCGTCTGCAGAGTCGCCAGGCCGCAACACGGGAAGAATCTACGCGATGCTCTCGCCGGGCAAGATCGCGCGCGGCGGCGCCAAGATGGCGTGGTGGGGCATGACGGGGAAGATGAAGCGGGGATGAGTCCATGGCCGACGTGACCGACGACCTCGTCGTCATGCGCGACGTGCGCCGCATCTACAAGATGGGCGAGGTCGAGGTCGAAGCGCTGCACGTCGACGAACTCACCATCAGGCGTGGCGAGTTCGTGGCGATCCTGGGGCCCTCGGGTTCGGGCAAGACCACACTTCTGAACCTCATCGGCGGCATCGACGCCCCCACCAGCGGCTCCATCTTCTTCGCCGAGCACGACATCTCGCACCTCAACCGCCGAGAGATGACGCTGTTCCGGCGCGAGCACATCGGTTTCGTCTTCCAGTTCTTCAACCTCATCCCCACCCTGACCGCCGAGGAGAACGTGCGCTTCGCCCTCGAACTCGCCGAGCGCGATGGCAGCGGTCCCGATCTCGACTCCGCGGAGCTCCTCGCCAAGGTCGGACTCGCCGAGAGGACCCGCCACTTCCCCGCGCAGCTCTCCGGCGGCGAGCAGCAGCGCGTCGCCGTGGCTCGCGCGCTCGCCAAGGCCCCCGAGCTGATTCTCGGCGACGAGCCGACCGGCAACCTCGACTTCCGCACCGGCAAGCTCGTGCTCAAAGTGCTGCGCGAGGTGAACAAGGAAGAGGGCGCCGCTGTCGTACTGGTCACACACAACCAGCCGCTGGCAGCGATTGCGGACCGGGTGTTGCAGCTGCGCGACGGCCACATCGTCTCCCAGGAAATCAACGAGCACCCGCTCGACCCGGAGGACGTGAGCTGGTGAGCGGGCGACGGGGTGTCAGCATGCTGACGCTCAAGGCCTGGCGCGACATGCTCGCGCACAAGGGGCAGTTCATCGCGCTCGTCGCGCTCATCGCAATCGGCATCACGAGCTACGTGACTTTCCAGAACGGCTACTACAACCTCAAGGCATCGCTCGACCACGCGTACACGACGCTTCGCTTCGCCGACTTCACCGTGCGAGTGGAGCGCGTGCCCCTGACAGCGCGCGCGCGCCGTCGAGCGCATGCCGGGCGTCGAGGCCGCATACGTCAGAACAGTCGAAGACGTCGGGCTCGAACTGAAGAACGGGGACCAGGCGACCGCGCGCGTGATCAGCTCTGCCGGACCTGCGGCGACGCTGAACGCGGTCCACATCGAGAAGGGCCGATTCCCCGCGCCTGTCCAGGAACGAGGTGCTGCTCAGCACGCAGTTCGCCACAGACACGGAGACCGGGCTCGGCGACGAGCTCACACTGCTGGTGGGCGGACGAGCGCAAGCACGTGCGCGTCGTCGGGCATAGGCATCGACCCCGAGAACCTCTACGCCATGCAGAGCGAGGGCAATCTCCCGGCTCCGGGCACCTTCGCGGTCGTGTACACGACCGAGGAGGGGGTCGAGCAGCTCTTTGGCACCTCGCACTCCGGGAACGACATCGCAGTCAAGGCGGAGCCCGGTGTGGACATCGACGAACTGGCCGAGCGAGGTCGAGGACGAGCTCAGCTCCTACGACGTGGTCATCGACAGCGTTGCGGGAGGACATGCCCAGCTACGCGGGCCTGGAGTCCGAACTCAAGCAGAACCAGCTGATGGCGCGCTCGATGCCCGCGCTGGTGCTGGTCATCAGCTCGATGTCGTTGTTCATCGCCCTGTCACGTCTGGTCCAGGCCCAGCGTGGGGAGATCGGACTCGCCAAGGCGCTCGGCTACAGCGACGGTCAGATTCTGACCCACTACCTGACCATCGCGATGATAGTCGCGTTCGCCGGGTCGATCCTCGGGGTCGGGCTCGGGCTGTGGGGGCGCGCGGGCGTCGCAGCGATGTACGTGTCGATGCTGGGTCTGCCGTTCATGACGAGCGGGTTCTATCCGAACGTCGTCGGCATCGCCGTCGCGCTGGCGGTCGTCTCGAGCGCCGCGGCTGCCGCGATGCCTGCGTGGAGGTCGTCGCGGCTCGCCCCGGCTATCGCCATGCACTCCGACCCCAACGTCTCGCTGGCCGGCGGGCACATACCCGTCGTGGAGCGCGCACTCTCGCCCCTACTCCCGCGTTCGTTCACGTTCCGCGTGCCTCTGCGCAACATCTTCCGCGCCAAGCGCCGCACGATCTACACCGTGTTGGGCATCGCGTTCGCGATGGTGCTCTCGGTGGCGACGGTCGCGATGTTCGACTCGATCGACTACATCATGGACAAGGCGTTCACACGAGATCGAGCGGTGGGACATCATGGCGGCGTTCGACGCGCCCGTACGGCTCCGCTCGGGTCGCCGAGGTCCGCCGCATGACCGGCGTCGAGCGCGTGCAGGTCGCGCTCATGCTCCCGGTCACGATGTCCGCAGGCGGCGTCGAGGAGGACGTCGTCGTGACCGCGATGAGCCCCGACGCCGACTTCCACGGCTTCGACCGCCGTGAGCGGCGCATCGCCCTCCGAAGCGCTCGCCGCCGGCGACCTGGTGCTTTCGGCATCGACGGCGAGGAAGCTCGGGGTCGCCCCTGGCGAGCGCGTCGAGGTGGACTCGCCGCTGGTCGACGATCCCGTGACCCTGCGCGTCGGCGCGCTGTCCGACGAGATGCTCGGCCAGCCCGCGTACGTATCGCTCGACGCCGCGTCGCGACTCACCGGGAGTCCGGTCACCAGCTACAACGCGCTGTACATCGACGCCGACCCGGCCCGGGCGAACCGGATCCGAGAGGACATCTACGACCTGCCGGGAGCCGCCAGCGTGCAGGTGAAGGCCGCCTACGTGGACCAACTGAAGAAATGGCTCGAGCTCTTCGACTTCTTCGGAGTCGTGCTGCTCGGCTTCGGGGCGGCGCTCGCCTTCGTAGTCGTCTTCACGACGTTCACCGCCAACGTCACCGAGCGCACCCGCGAGATCGCCACGATGCGCACCATCGGCGAGGACAACCTGCGGCTCACCGTCATGATCACGCTGGAGAATCTCGCCATCGCCGTCGCCGCGATGCCGCTTGGGAGTCTGGCTGGGCGTGCAGGCCACCAACGCGCTCTTCGCCTACGTTCGACATCGAGGGATTCGAGCTCAAGGCCTACATCTACCCGCAGAGCGTCGCCCAGATCTGCCTGCTCATGCTGGCCGTGATCCTGCTCTCCGAGATCCCGCCGGTGCGCCGCATCTTCCGCCTCGACCTGGCCGAGGCGACCAAGGTCATGGAGTAGCGCGAACTCGCGCCGACGAGGTCACCGCCTCGGGCCGCCGCCGGGGCCGAGGCCATGCCCGCCGAACGCGTTACGGAGCGCCGTGAGGACCTTGCCCGCGTAGCTCGGCGTGGTCTCGGACTCCACGCGGAACTGCAGCGACTCCGCGATCACCGGCGCCGCCACGCCCAGCTCCTCGGCGACGCGGATCGTCCACTCGCCCTCGCCGGTGTGCCCGACGACGCCGCTGACGCCCTCGAGGTCGCTGCCCAGCTCCGCGTACGCCTCGCCGAGCCACCCGACGAGCCGCGACTCGACCACGCTGCCGTGCTGGTAGACGTCGGCGACGTCCTCGCAGGTCGAGGTCGTACGGGCCCTCGTGCATGACCTGGAACCCCTCGGCGATCGCCTGCATCATGCCGTACTCGATGCCGTTGTGGACCATCTTCACGAAGTGCCCCGCGCCGTGTCCCGGGAAGAACTTGTAGCCGCCCGGCACCGCGACGTCGGCGAACATCGCCTCCAGCGCCGAGAAGACCTCGCGGTCGCCGCCGATCATCAGCGACGCGCCCTCGCGCGCGCCGGCGGGCCCGCCGCTGGTTCCGCGAGTCCAGGAAGTGGATGCCGAGCTCGGCGAGGCGCTCGGCCGCGGACCACGTCGTCGCGGAAGAAGCGTGTTGCCGCCGTCGATGACCGTGTCGCCCGGCGCAAGCAGCGCGGCGAGCCCGCCGGCGCCGTCGGCGCCGAAGAGCAGCTCGTCGACGGGCGCGCCCGACGGCACCATCAGCCAGATGACCCGCGGCGGGTGCAGCGCCGCCGCCAGGTCGCGGAGCGTCTCGGCGGGTACCAGTCCGTCGGGCGCCATCGCGCGCGCGACGTCGGCGTGACGGTTGAAGCCGACGACCTCCCAGCCGCTGTCGATGAGGTTGAGCGCGAGGCCCGCGCCCATCTTGCCCAGCCCGGCCACGCCGACCTGCCCGCGACGCGCCTTCGCCGACAAGACCTCGTCGGCACGCCTGACCACCTCGGCGTCGCCGGCCGCGTAGTAGTCGAGCTCGACAGCCCCGGCCTCCCACGCGTCGACGATCGGGTCGATGAAGCTCCAGCCGCAGTCGACCTCGCGCGTCGAGACGAAGAGCGTCTGGTCGCCGCGCATCGCGTCGTACATGAGCTTGGCGTACTCCTCGACGTACTGGGCCTTCTCGGTCTTCTCGTAGAGGAAGAACGTGAAGCGGCGCTCCTCGACCTCGTCCTCGAAGCCCACCCGCTTGGCGAAGAAGCAGATCTCGATCTGGTCGTTGGGCTCCATGGTGAACACGATCTTGTTCGCAACGTGCTCGATACCCTCGCACAGGCACTTCTTGGGATGGCGGAACGTCACGACGATGCGCTTGCACGCCTCGCCCATCCACTTGCCTGCCTCCATCGTCACGCCCACGCCCGCCCACCGCGGACCGGTCAGGCGCGTCCGCAGCTGGAAGTAGCTCTCGGTGCGTGAATCCGGCGAGACGCCGGGGATCTCGCGGAAGCCCTCCACCTGCGCGCGGAACGTGCCGTCGGCGACCTCGCCCGGCGTCATGGGCACCAGCGACTCGATGAGGGCGGCCCGGGCATCGCGGATGTCGTCGGCCGCGTGCGACTCGGGCTGCTCCATCGTGACCAGCGCGAGCATCTGCAGCAGGTGGTTCTGACCCACGTCGCGCAGCGCGCCGACGCGGTCGTAGAACGCTCCGCGCTTCTCGGCGCCGATCTGCTCGAGCAGCGTGATGTCGATCGCCTCGATGGCCTGGCGGCTCCACTCGGACTCGAACAGGTTGTTGGTGAAGCGGAAGTTCAGGATGCCCTGCAGCATCTCCTTGGCGAGGTAGTGGTCGATGCGGTAGATCTGCTCCTCGCGGAACAGGCTGCCGAGAAGGGTGTCGAGTTCGCGGGCGGTGTCCTGGTCGTCGCCGAACGGCTTCTCGACCAGCACGCGCGTCCAGCCGGTGTCGTCGGAGCACTCGATGGTCAGCCCGCTGGCCGCGAGCTGGCGGAAGATCAGCTCGTAGTCGCTCGGCGGCACGGCCAGGTAGAAGACCTTGTTGGAGCACACGCCCCACTCTTCCTGGATCGTTGCCGAGCGCGCGGGCCATGTCGTGGTAGGTGTCGACGTCGTCGAACTGGCCGTGCTGATAGCGGAAGAGCGACAGGAACCGCTCGACTTCTTCCGGCGACGCCGTGCGCGGCCCTCTCGGCGAGGATTCCGCGCACGTGCGCCTGCAGCTCGGCGTCGCCCCACTCGCGCCGGCCGAAGCCGACGACGACGAGCTTCTCGGGCAGCAGCCCCTTGCCCATCAGATAGAAGAGCGACGGGCACGACCTTGCGCGCCATCAGGTCGCCGGTCGGGCCGAAGACGACCAGGATGGTCGGCGCGATCTCGTGAGCATGGTGTTGGGCCATGAGTGATTCCTCCAAGGCGTCAAAGCGGTACGCTAGAAGAGGATTCCCAATACCGCGCATCCCGAGGAGCTCTCGCTTGAAGATCATCGACATCCACACGCACGCATGGCCCGACGCCGTGGCTCCCAACGCCATCGCAGCGCTCCAGAGCAAGGGCACGCTCACGGCCTTCTACGACGGCACGGTCGCCGGCCTCCGCAAGCAGCATGGCGCGAGTCGGGTGTGTCCGCATCGGTCGTCCAGCCGGTGGCCACCAAGGCGAGCCAGGTGCGTGGCATCAACGACTGGGCGGCCTCGATCGGCGGCGACGGAATCATCGCGTTCGGCGCGATGCACCCCGAGGTGGAGGACCCCGCCGCCGAGGTCGCGCGCATGGCCTCAGCTGGGCCTGCGCGGCATGAAGCTGCACCCTGAGCACCAGGCGTTCGCGCCCGACGAGCCGCGGCTCGCGCCCGTCTACGAGGCGGCTATCGCCCACGACATGACGGTCTTCTTCCACGCCGGCGCCGACGAGCTTCACGAGACCGTGCGCGGCACGCCCAAGTCCTTCTCGGCGGTCCTGGAGGCGTTCCCGCAGATGCGCGTGGTGCTGGCGCATCTGGGCGGCTTCCGCGTCTGGAACGACGTCGCCGAGGTGCTCGTGGGGCAGAACGTCTACCTCGACACCGCGTACACGCTCGGCCACCTGCCGGATGCCGACTTCGTCGAGATCGTCCATGCCCACGGCGCCGAGAAGGTGCTGTTCGGCAGCGACGGCCCGTGGACCGACCCGGCCGCAGAGATCGCGTGGCTGCGCTCGCTCCCGCTCGCCGACGGGGTCATCGAAGCGGTCCTCGGCGGGAATGCCGAGCGGCTGCTCGCCGAGTAGGTCGAGTAGACTCGGACGGTCAATCGCGGAAGCAATCTCGCAGAAGCGCAGCGTCGGGCACGGCACTCGCTTATGGCGGCGTGCGGACGAGAACTCGTGACGTCCGCGGGGTTGTTGCGCGACAAATGACTTGCCCGGTCCGACCTCCCGTCTGCCAACGGAGACCAAAGTGCGCGAAGCAGTCATCGATAGCGACCAACTCGCCGGAGTATGCGGCGTCGCGATAGAGATGCTGTCCCGCCCGGTCATGATCTGCGACCGGGAGACGATCCTCTTCGCCAACACTGCCGCCGCTCGGTTCCTGGCGGCGACGTCCGCAGACGAACTCATCGGCCTGCCCCTCGACGAAGTTGTGCATCCCGACATGCACACGCCTGACGCGATGCGCCGTCGCCTGCTCACCGAGTCGCGCCAGCAGCTACTCGGACTCCCCGCGAAGCTCTACGCGCGAGACGGTTCGATCGTCACGGCGCTTACTGATGCTCGACCCATCGAGTTCGAAGGCAAGGTCGTCATCGTCTACAGCGTCTCCCCGAACTCCAACGGATCACGCTCGTGAACGCGCCGGTCACGAGTCCCGTCACCCGCGACAGCATGTGTGCCGCGGCGCTCGAGGTGCTCCCCGACATCGTGCTCCTGCACGATGAAGAGCGGATCCTCTTCGCAAACGCCGCCTGCCGTCGGTTCTTGGGCGCGTCGCGACCCGAGGAGCTGGAGGGTCGTCCGCTCGACATCATCGTGCACCCGGACGCCCGGGATGCCGGCCGAGAACGTCGCAGGCTCCTGCTGGACGGGGACAGCCCCCTGAAGGGGATCCCGCTCAAGCTTGTCGCCCTCGACGGGGAACTGAAGCACCTGACCGTCGATGCTCACCCGCTCGTCTTCGACGGGGTCAAGGCGGGCCTGGTCGTCGCAGCTCCCGTGGCGGGCTAGCGGCTCCGCAGGCGCGCGCCGGAATCGCTGCAGCGCATGGTCCCGCCGTTCGCAGCTACTTCTCGGCGGTGATTCGCTCCACGCCGCCCAGGTACGGCCGCAAGACCTCGGGCACGACGACCGAGCCATCGGCCTGCTGGTAGTTCTCCAGCACCGCCGCGAGGGTTCGGCCGACAGCCAAGCCGCTCCCGTTGAGCGTGTGCACGAGGCGCGAGCCCTTGAACTCCCCCTGCGAGCGATACTTGATCGCCGCGCGACGCGCCTGGAAGTCGGTGCAGTTGCTGCAGCTCGAGATCTCCTTGTAGGCGTCGTAGCTGGGCAGCCAGACCTCGATGTCGTACGTCTTGGCCGCACCGAAGCCCATGTCCCCCGTGCACAGCACGATGACCCGGTAGGCGAGCCCCAGGAGCTGCAGGATCCGCTCGGCGTCGAGAAGCATGCCCTCGAGCGCGTCGAAGCTCTCCTCCGGCTTGGCGAACTTGACCAGCTCGACCTTGTCGAACTGGTGGACGCGGATCATGCCGCGCGTGTCTCGGCCGGCCGAGCCCGCCTCCTCGCGGAAGCACGGCGTGTAGGCGGTGTAGTTGAGCGGCAGCTGCTCGGCCTCGAGCACCTCGTCGCGATGGATGTTGGTGAGCATGACCTCGGCCGTGGGAATCAGGTAGAGCCCGTCGGTGGTCTTGTAGAGGTCTTCCTCGAACTTGGGCAGCTGGCCGGTGCCGGTCAGGGTTTCGGCGTTGGCGAGCACGGGCGGCGCCCACTCGCGGTAGCCGGCCTCGGTCTGCGTGTCGAGCATGAAGTTGATGAGTGCGCGGTTGAGCTTGGCGCCCATACCGCCGAGAAGGACGAAGCGCGACCCGGAGAGCTTCACGGCGCGCTCGAAGTCCAGGATGCCGAGGGCGGGACCGAGGTCCCAGTGCCCGGCCGGCTCGAACTCGAACGTGGGCGGCGTGCCCCAGCGTTTGACCTCGACGTTGTCGGTCTCCTCGGCGCCGATCGGTACCGACGCGTCGGGGATGTTGGCGGCGGTCATCAGCAGGTCACGGGTGTCGGCCTCGACCGCGTCCAGGTGCGCTTCGAGCCCGGTGATGCGCTCGTTGACCAGGCGCACCTGCTCCTTGGCGGCCTCGGCCTCATCGCGCTTGCCGTCCTTCATCAGCGCGCCGATCGCCTTGGAGGCCTCGTTGCGCTGCGCCTGAAGCGCCTCGACCTCGCCGATCAGCGACCGGCGTTCCTCGTCGAGCGCCAGGAACGTGTCGACGTCCCACGTGGATCGGCGATTCGCCATCGCCGTTCGCACTGCCTCGGGGTTGTCGCGGACGAATCGGGCGTCGAGCATGATGCCTCCAGAAACGCACGGCTGAAGTGACCGAAGGGACGCTGGAAGTATAGCGGAACCGCCGAGAAGCCCCTGAGTGGGGGCGTGATTCCGCGTCTGCCGCCGTGCCTTAAGGTTGCGAAATGTTTCTGGTCGGAGTCGCTCACGAAACGCCTCCACATGCCGATAGATGCTACAGGGGCGCCCGTGCGGCGCCGGGCAGAACGGGGTGTGGGCAAAATGGACGTCCGGGGGGGCAGCCAGACCGACCAGCGCGTCGAACGGGATTCCCGTCCGGCGCCGAGCACAACCCGTTCACTGTTGGAGTGCCAGGAGAAGCTCGACTTCCACACGGCACTTCTCGACGCCATCAGCGAGGGCGTTCTGGCTCACACGCTCGATGGCCAGGTCATCTACGTCAACGATGCCGCCTGCGAGATCTACGGCTTCTGCCGCGACGCGTTCGAGAGCCTGGAGCCGTGGGGCTGGATCCCCGAGAGCGCACGCGCTCACATCCCGACCCGGATGGCCGAGATTCGGAGCCCGGAGGGGGCGGTGTTCGACGGATCGGGACCAGCGCACGCGGACGGCACCCCCATGCACACGCAAGTCCACGCGCGCTCGTGCAACACCTACCGGCACGGCGAGATCATCGTCTCGGTGGTCCACGACATCACCGACCGCGTGCTCGCAGAGGAACGCATCCGCCACATGGCGCTCCACGACCCGCTCACCGGCCTGCCCAACCGCGGCCTGCTCCAGGAGCGCATGCAGCAGGCGCTCGCGAGCGCCGACCGGCACGGCGATATCGTCGGCGTCGTCTACGCCGACCTGGACGACTTCAAGCCGGTCAACGACACGCTCGGTCATGCGATGGGCGACGAAGTGCTGAAGATCGTCTCGGCGAGGCTGAAGTCCTGCATGCGCGAGTCCGACACCGTGGCGCGGGTGGGCGGCGACGAGTTCGTCGCGCTGTTCCCTCGGCTGGGCTGCGCGGACGACCTGGCGAACATCGCTGCCTCGATCGCGGGCTGCATCGACGTGCCGATCCAGCTCAACGGCCACCAGGTCACGGTCACCGCGAGCGTCGGCCTCGCCGTATACGACGAGGGCGAGGCGACTGACGAGCTCATCAACCGCGCCGACCACGCCATGTACCGGGCCAAACAAGAGGGCCTGTCCGGCTGGGAAGAGTTCCGGGTCGAGCAGCTGGCGCCGCACTATTCGGCCTGAGGGTCGGTCCACGGGATTCCTGCACCCGGCAGGCACGCGTACACTGGCCGCATGTCGCACACGATCACCTACACCGCTGACGATGAGCCTTCGCGCGCGCTCGCCGAGGCCGATCCGGAGCTCGGCGCACTGATCGACCGCATCGGGCGCGTGGACGGCTCCTTCCAGGGCGGCGGCTTCTCCATCATCGCCCGCTCGATCGTCTCGCAGCAGCTCTCCGAGAAGGCCGCGTCCACCATCTGGGGCCGCGTCGCCGAGCAGGTCGGCACGTCGGCCGAGTCGCTCGCGGCCGCCGACGTAGAGACCCTGCGCGCGGCCGGACTGTCCGGACGCAAGGTCGAGTACCTGCAGGGCATCGCGCGGTCCACCGTCGCCGGCGAGATCTCACTGGGAGGGGCTCGAGCAGCTCGACGACGACGCGGTCATCGAGGAACTCGTACGGCTGCGCGGCGTCGGCCGCTGGACCGCCGAGATGTACCTGATCTTCGCGCTCGGGCGGCCCGACGTTCTGGCGCTCGACGACCAGGGGATGCGCAACAGCGCCGGCAGGGCGCTGGGGCTGGGCCGCTCGGCCACGCGCGAGGAACTCGAGGAGCGCGGACAGCGCTGGAAGCCATGGCGCAGCATCGCGAGCCTGTGGCTCTGGGCAGACGTCGGCTGACCTCCGTTCCGATGCGGTACGCGCCGGCGCGGCCGGAAACGCACTCACGACAAGCCGATCGCGAGCCGATGTAACGAGTGCGGCTCACGGTGAAGCGGAGCCCCGCCAGGAAAGGGCACAGGATTGTCTCCGATGGGCTCCGACAGCCTCGAGCGCCAGATAGATGATCTCCGGCACCAGCTGAAGATCGTCAACCTTGCGCTGGAGAACTCGCTGGACGCCGTCATCGTCCACACCACCGACGGCCGCGTCGTGTACTTCAACGACGTGGCTGCTGAACACGCCGGACTGACGCGCGAGGAGTTCTCCGCGCTTCCGCCGTGGGGCTTCTCGGGCAACTTCACGCCGCAGCAACGCGCGGCGATGGTCGCGAAGATCGTCGGGCTCGGCTCGCTCGTCTTTCACTCCGAGCGGATGCGCAACGGCGAGCGCCGCATGGTCGAAGTGCACGCGTGCTACGCCGAGGGGGACGAAGGCGACGAGCCGTTGGTCGTGTCCGTCAGCCACGACGTCACCGAGAAGATGCGCGCCGAGGCGATTCTCAGGCACCGCGCCTTCCACGACTCGCTCACCGGCCTCGCAAACCGCGCTCTCTTCGAGGACCGCCTCGAACTCGCGATGGCCGGGGCCAAGCGGCATGGGCACATCCTCGGCATCGCGTACGTGGATGTGGATGAGTTCAAGAGCGTGAACGACCGACTGGGCCACGAGATCGGTGACCGTGTGCTGGTCGTTCTCGGCGAGCGGCTGAGCGCCAGCGTGCGCGAGATCGACACGGCGGCTCGCTTCGGCGGAGACGAGTTCGTGCTGATCTTCCCGCAGCTCGTCTGCGGAGGCGGATCTCGAGCGGATCGTCGACAAGCTCACGGCCCGGCTGAGCGAGCCGATCGTCGCTCGACGGGCAGTCGTTGCGGCTCACGTCGAGTGTCGGCTCGGCGCTCTTCGACCCCGTCACTGACGATGCACGGTCTCTGATCATGCGCGCCGACATCGCGATGTACGAAGCCAAACGCGCCCGCGCAGCCGAGAGGGTTGCCTCGACATGAGACTCGTGGCAGCCCCCGACCCAGCCCGATACATTCGTGAATCTCGATGGGCCGAGCGAGATGTCGCCGTTCACCGAATCACGGTCCTGATCGCATCCCGTGGCAAGCGTGTGCGGGATGACTGGACTATACTTGGCTTCCGACCCCATCACTGTCTGCCCGAAGCGTGTTCGTGCAGCGCGGTGAGTTAGGGGCGAAGCGAATGCTTCAGGGTGGGGGGCACCCTGTGAGGGGGAGTGCCCGAAGGGGGAACCACTTGTCCGACGAGCCAATCACAAATCCGCACGTCCAGCCGGACCCGGATTCCGCGAATTCCAGTCGCGGGATGCTGGGGCTTCTCGGCGTGCTCGTCGTGGTTGTCGTGGTCGTCTTGATGCTGCTGCTGTTTCGCGGGTTCGGCGCGGACACCGGGAACGGCGCCGGCGCTAGCGGCGGCAAGAGAATCGTGCCGGTCGTGGGCCTGACCGCGAATCCCGGCTTCGTCTCGGCGTGGGTCGAACCCGGGGGCAACGTCTCGGCGGTGCTGAAAGTGGCGGGCCTCGAGAACTCGAACATCACCGACATGGGCGGCGGGCGCTACGTCATCTCAGTACCTGTGGGGACCGAAGACACCGTCGTCAGGATCCTTGCCGAGATCGACGGGGTGTACGACGCCGGCCGGGTGTACGGCAAGACCCCGTAGCAGGTCGTCCGCGGCGCTGCGAGCGCTAGGCGCGCGGGTAGCTTCCCAGAGATCCGCACTTCGCGCATCTTCAACCTGAGACAGTCGAGCGCGGTCTTCACGTTGGCGTCGTCCACGTGCCCCTCGAGATCGATGAAGAACATGTAGTCACCGAGCTGGCGCTTGGTGGGGCGCGACTGGATCTTGGTCAGGTTGATCTCGCCGTAGACGAACTCGCCGAGAACCATGTGCAGCGTTCCGGGCCGGTCCGCCTTCATGAACAGCGCAAGCGACGTCTTGTCTCTGCCCGTCCGCTCCCGCAGTCCTCGGCCGATGAGGACGAAGCGCGTCTGGTTGTCCGCGTAGTCTTCGATGGCGGGTTCGCGGATCTCCCCGCCGTACAGCTCGGCGGCCAAGCGGGTCCCGACTGCGGCGACATTGGGATCGGCAACCGCGTGCTGGACCGCCTCGGCGGTCGAGTTGGCGGCCAGGATCGTCCGGCCGGGCAGGTTGCGCGCGAGCCAGCGACGGGACTGGCCCGTCGCCTGAGGATGCGACGCAACGGACGTGACCGCGGCGAGGTCTGCGCCGGGCGCGGTGATGAGCGCATGGTGGATATCGAGGATGATCTCGGCCTGGATCTCAAGCGAGGTGTCGAACGCGAGGGCGTCGAGCGTGGCGGGCACTGAGCCCTCGACCGAGTTCTCGATCGGAACCACGCCTGCCGTCTGCCTTGCCCCGCTCCACGGCCTCGAACACATCTCCGATGCTGCCGCACGGCACGGCCTCAAGGTCCTCGATGCCGAGCGTGAGCAGCGCTTCCTCCGAGAAGGTCCCGGCTGGTCCGAGAAAGGCGTATCTGGGCATGCGTTAGGCTCCCGTCGCTGTCGTGGTACAAGTATAGCCGAGCCCCTCGGGCGCACCTCAGCCCTCCGCAAACCCGCCAGACCGGAGTCGCCAGTGGACCAGCAGCACCTCATCGACCTCCTCGCCGCCGTGTCGGCGGGAGCACTCTCGCCCGACGAGGCCGCGCAGCAACTCGCGTCGCTCCCCTTTGCCGAGCTGTCCGTTGACTCGCCGGAGGGCACGATCTCGGCGCGCGTCGATCACCATCGCGACCTGCGCACCGGCTTCCCCGAGGTCGTCTTCTGCCAAGGCAAGACCCCCGCGCAGGTCTCGGCGATCGCCGCCGAGACTCCTGTCTCATGGCGACGTGCTCCTCGCAACGCGCGCGACGCCGGATCAGCTCGCCGCGGTGCGACAGGTCGCCGCCGACGCCGCGTGGCACGAAACGGCGCGCGTCATCGTCGTCGACCGCCGAGAGTCACCGCCCTGCGACGGCCACGTCGTCGTCGCGACCGGCGGCACCGCCGACATCCCGGTCGCCGAGGAGGCCGCCGTGTGTGCCGAGGTCATGGGCTGCCGAGTGACGCGGCTGTTCGACGTGGGCGTCGCCGGGGTGCACCGGCTGCTCGCGCATACCGACACCCTGCGTTCGGCACGCGCGATCGTCGCCGTAGCCGGCATGGAGGGCGCCCTGCCCTCGATCGTCGCCGGGCTGGTCGACGTGCCGGTGATCGCCGTCCCGACGAGCGTGGGCTACGGCGCCAACTTCGGCGGTATCGCCGCACTCCTCGCCATGCTCAACTCCTGTGCGGGCGGTATCGGCGTGGTCAACATCGACAACGGGTTCGGCGCCGCGGTGCTCGCCTCGCGCATCAACCGCCCGCCAGCGCGCCTCTCCGAGGCCGCCGATATGACGGCATCATGATCGGCTACCTGGACTGTTCGACGGGCGTGTCCGGCGACAAGCTCCTCGGCGCCCTGCTCGACGCCGGCAGCGCCGATGGCCGCTTCACCGCCGAGGACCTCGTCCGCATCGCGGCGTCGCTCGCGCCTGAGGCCGCGCGTGCTCGTCGAGCGCGTGAGTTCGCGCGGCGTCAGCGCGCTGGGCGTGCGCGTCACGGCCGAGGGGCAGCCTCACTCGCGCCGCTGGGCCGATATCCGCGCGTCGGTGGAGGCGGCCGCGCTCCCGCTGCCCGTGATCGACCGGGCGCTGCGAGCGTTCGGCGCTCTCGCGCAGGCCGAGGCGACCGTGCATGGGACGGCCATCGACGACGTGCACTTTCACGAGGTCGGCGCGATCGACTCGATCGTCGACGTCGTCGGTGCGTGCGCCGGGCTGCACGCGCTCGGAATCACTTCACTGCTCGCCACGCCTGTGGCGGTGGGCTCGGGCACGGTCGAGACGTCGCATGGGACGCTTCCGGTTCCGGCCCCGGCCACGGCATTGCTCCTCCGTGAAGCGAGCGTGCCGATCGTGACGGGCCCGGCCGCTGGCGAGCTCACGACGCCGACCGGCGCCGCGCTCCTCGCCGCCTGCGTCGACGGCTTCTCGGCGATGCCGCCGGTCACCATCGTCGGAATCGGCTACGGCGCCGGCACGCGTGACATCGGCGTCCCCAACGTCTGCAGACTCATCCTCGCCGAGGAGGCCGCCGTGGGTGACACGCCCGACGTCGCTCGCGGCTGAGTCCGTCGCGGTGCTGGAGACCAACCTCGACCACCTCTCCGCCGAGGAACTCGCCTTCGCTGCCGAGACGCTGCTTGCCGAAGGCGCACTGGACGTATGGCAGACGCCGATCGTCATGAAGAAGGGCCGCTCGGCGGTGATGCTGTCGGTGCTGGTGCCGGAGCGGGATGCTGGGCGCTTCGCAACGCGCGTGATCGAGCTGACGGGCTCGCTGGGCGTGCGGGTTCAGCCGACGCAGCGACTTGCGGCTCCGCGCGAGGTCGTGCGGGTCGCTACCGAGTGGGGGGAAGTGCGCGTGAAGGTCGGCGCCGGGAGACTGCGCCCCGAGCACGACGACGTGGCGCGAATCGCCCGCGAGACCGGGCTTGCGTACTCCGAGGTCGCTCGTCGCGCTGCCGATGCCGCGCGCGAGCTGATGGAGTCCGACGGCCGGTAGCTGCGTCAGGCGACGAACCAGCCGGTTTGGCGCTGCACGATGAAACCCTCGTCGGCAAGTGCGGACAGGATGTCGGTGACCTCGTCGGCGAGCACATCGTCGCGGCCCGCCGCGCGCTCGGTCGCCGACAGCGCGCGCGTCAGCTCCTCGGCGGTCGAACCCGGCCCGGCCATGACCGCCCGGAGCAGCCAGGCGCGCTTCTGCCGGCGCGAGCCCTCGAAGCGCGACTGGCTCGTGTGGTGCGCGCTGCGGCGTGAGGGGTTGGGAGTCGTGCGCTTGAGGTGCGCTCCGTAGTCGAGCAGCGCGTAGTACCAGCTCCCGCGATGGGACGCCCTGGCGCGCGGCCTCATCGGCTGCGGCCTTCACGAGCGGCACGATATCGCGGTCGGGAACGCCGTCGCGGTCAGCGAACAGCTCGTGCAGGAAGACCGTGCGCACGTTGGTCTCGAGATAGACCGCCGGCAGGTCGAACGCGAAGGCGAGCACGCCGGCCGCCGTTGCGGGGCCGATTCCGGGAAGAGCGCGCAGCGCCGCCTCGTCGGCGGGGAGCGCGGCGACCGCATCAGCAGCGGTGTCGGCCACGACCTGCTCGGCGGCGCGCTTGAGCGCGATCGCGCGACGGTTGTAGCCGAGCCCCTGCCACGCCTCGAGAACGGCCTCGAGCGGCGCGCCTGCGAGCGATTCGAGCGTGGGGAAGTCGGCGAGCCACTCGTCGTAGCGGCGCTCGACGCGGGACGACCTGCGTCTGCTGCAGCATGACCTCGCTCACGAGCACCGCGTAGGGGTCGTGCGTGCGCCGCCATGAGAAGTCGCGGTAGAGCTCGCGCCCCTCCTCGGTCACGAGGGCGACGAACTCGCGAGATCGTCGCGCGCTAGTCGGCATCGGCTCCCTCGCCCATCGCCGTGGGCTCGTGCTCGGCGGGCTGCACGGCCTCCTCGGCGAAGAGCTCGGCGCCGATCTCGGCGGCCGTGTCGAGATGCGGCTTGGCGAAGAGCGGTATCTCGCGCACGAACCACATCGCGATGAACGCGAGCGCCATGAGCACGCTTCCCCACAGGAACGCCGTGGCGATGCCGGTGGTCAGCGCGACCTTCACGTCCGCGAAGAACGGCTCGAGGAGCGGCCGGGCCGCGGCGGGCAGCGCGGCCGCGAGCGCCTCCATCGCGCCGGAGTTGAGGAGCTTGCCGGGCTCCTCGGCGAGCTTGGAGAGCATCGGGAACGCTGCGCCGAAGCGCGCCGACTGCTCGGTCAGGAGCGCGCCCAGCTCGCGAGCGAACGTCGCGTTCATGACGCCGCCGAGCAGCGCCACGCCCACGGTGCCGCCGATCGAGCGGAAGAACTGCAGCGCGCCGGTGACCTCGCCCATGCGCGTGGGGAACTGCGACTGCAGCGAGATGGTGAAGAGCGGCATCGTGGAGCCGATACCGGCGCCGACGAGGACCATGTCCAAGCGCCAGCATGAGGTTGCTGGTGTCGGGCGCAAGCCGCGACAGCAGGAACATCCCGACGGCCGCCACGCCCATGCCGACCAGCCCGAACACCTTGTAGCGCCCCGTGCGGGCGATCAGCTGACCGGTGAGGATCGACGAGCCGATCATCGCGATCAGCATCGGCATCAGCAGGCTGCCTGAGCTCGAAGCGCTGCGACCCTGGACGATCTGCATGAACGTCGGCAGGAACATGATCGAGCCGAACATGCCCACGCCCGAGAGGAACAGCACCGTCATGCTCGCCGAGAAGCTGCGGTCGGCGAAGAGCGTCACGTCGAGGATCGGCTCGGAGGCGCTGCAGCTCGCGGATGACGAACGCGGTGAGCGCGAGCGCCGAGAAGCCGAGCAGGCCCAGGACCGTCCCGAGCCCCACGGGTAGACGGAGCCACCCCAGTTCAGTGCGAGCAGCAGCGGAACCAGACCGGCGGTGAGCGCTGCGGCGCCCCACCAGTCGACACGGTGCTGCTGGCCGGGCTCCGGACGCGGCATGGTGATCGCGAGCACCGAGAGGGCCACGATGCCGATCGGGATGTTGATGTAGAAGATCCAGCGCCAGCTGAACGAGTCCGTGAGCCAGCCGCCGAGCGGGGGTCCGAGCACCGAGGCGAGCCCGAACACCGCGCCCATGAGCCCCTGGTAGCGAGCGCGCTCCCGCGCCTCGAACAGGTCACCGATGATCGCCATGCCGTTGGCCATCATCGCGCCGCCGCCGATGCCCTGGATGCCTCGGAACAGGATGAGCTGGAACATCTGCTGGGGCGCGCCGGTCAGCCGACGGTGAAGATGGCGTTGAGCCACGCCTCGCCCGCGGCCCCGGACAGCGCGGATCCCGCGAGGAAGAGCGAGATGCCGCCCAGGTAGAACCACTTGCGGCCGTAGAGGTCGGAGAGCTTGCCGACGATCGGGATGGTGATGGTCGAGGTGAGCGAGTAGATGGTGAACACCCACGACAGCAGCGACATGCCGCCAAGCTCGCTGACGATGTTGGGCATCGCGGGGCCGACGATGGTGGCGTCGAGCGCTCCGAGCAGCATCGCCAGAAGCACGCCCGCCAGAATCGAGAGTTTGCGGCCGTGGGGCAGATCGCGCACGTGCATATAGAGGGACTCCTATCGGATGCGGTGTGACAGTCTCGCAGCGCGAGCGCGCTAGACGTTCTTGATGTAGTAGCGGCACGCCCGCGCATCCGGGCATTCTGTCGGCAAGGTCCTCCTTGGTGAACATCCAGCCCTTCCCCTCAACGAAGCAGGAGCACGATACGGTCTTCTGGGGGTCCTTGAGGCGAACGTCCCACACGTCCTCCTGGACTGGGAACTCGCGCCACCAGATGCACTTGCCCTTGATGGGCGCGTACGGGTCTCGTTCCATCAAGACTCCTCGGTTCGTTCAACATAGTACACGGTGGGTGCACTTCGTATTCCCCGCACACGACCTGCGCACACGGCAATCGGACGCGACGCGCCTCCTCGGGTGCGGTACAGTGTCGCGAGAAACGCACCGCATCCCAGAGCCTCAGGGAGGCATTCCATGGCACCCAAGTCCGGCGACACCGTCAAGGTGAACTACCGAGGTACCCTGTCCGACGGCACCGAGTTCGACAGCAGCGAGGGCCGGGAGCCTCTGGAGTTCGTCGTCGGCTCGGGTCAGGTCATTCCCGGCTTCGACGGCGCGGTACTCGGCCTCGAGACCGGCGAGTCCGTCACCGTGACGATTCCCGCCGCCGAGGCGTACGGCGAGCACGACGAGGAGGGGCTGCAGCAGTTCCCGATCGCTTCGTTCCCGTCGGTGCCTGAGGTCGGCTGGGCCGTCGAGCTCTCCGGCCCTGAGGGCCAGCGCGTTCCCGCGACCGTCGCCGAGGTCGACGAGGAGTTCGTGATCCTCGACTTCAACCACCCGCTCGCCGGGCAGGACCTGACGTTCGAGATCACGCTCGTCGAGGTCGTCGAGGACTAGCCTCGAGCCGTCGCCGCTCCACTACGGGCGGACGATGATCGGCGTCTTCTTGGTGATCCAGCGGTAGAGGAACTTCGCCTTCTTCTTGGGGCACCGCACGCATCCGTGAGATACCGGCTTGCCGACCGGTGCGATCTCGTGACCCGCTGCTGTTCACGGGAATCGTGTGGAAGCCGATGTTGCCGCCGTGCGGGCCCCTTGGTGAAGACCGTCTGCCACTTGAAGGTGACCGAGCCGGCGCTTGAGGCGGGCCGCTTGAACTTGTAGTAGTACTTGCCGCGACGCGGCAGCGTGCGCGACGTCGAGCACAGGAACGTGTCGATCTGCCGGCCATCGACGTACAGGTAGATTCGCTGCTTGCTGCGATTGAGGTAGATCGCCTTGCCCTTCTTGGGCACGAACTTGGGCGCGATCGGCCGCCTGTCGACCTTCGGCGGGGGCGGCGTCACCGGTGGTCGGAGTGCTCTCGAGCGATGACACCGTCACGGTAGCCGCGCCAGCCACCGTCGCGCCGAACGTCATCGTCGCGAAGCAAGACTGCGACCGACAGCGCCGCTCCAAAGCTGAGCCTCGCTTGATGGCTTCGCGCGCGCATGGCTTCCCTCCCGGGACTGTCTCGGGTCCGAATCGGCCTACCTCAGCGGATTCTACACCGCTCACCTCTGCGTATGCCGTGCTACGCAGGGTCGAAGCCTGCTTCGGGTAGACTCGGGCGCATGAACATCGCTGCAATCCAGAACTACGGACTGCTGGCCATCGCGTTCTACGCGGTGGTTCTCGGGCGTCATGCTCACCCTCATCTACGAGGAGCGCGACCCGTCGACCACGCTCGCCTGGATGCTGATCCTGCTCCTGCTCCCGGGCCTCGGAGTCGTGGCCTACGTGCTCTTCGGCCGAAACTGGCGCCTCATCGCCAGAACCGACCGCCGCCGCATCGAGGCGCTCCGGCTGGGCGCCGAGACGCTCGCCCCGATCTACGCGCGCCACGCCGACCGGAATCGCCGCCCTCGAACGCCGCGACCCGCCGCTCATCGGCCGGCTCATCACGGCGATCCGCGCGCAGGGCGGAACCGAGCCACTCCCCTGCATCGACCTCGAGATCTTCCCGACCGGCGCCGAGAAGTTCGCGCGCCTCTACCGCGACATCGAGTCGGCCACCGACCACGTGCACCTCGAGTACTTCATCTGGGAGCAGGACGCGCTGACCGACGGCTTCTGCAAGCTCCTCGCCGAGAAGGTCCGCCAGGGTGTCGAGGTGCGCGTGCTCTACGACTGGGTCGGCTCGATCACCTACGGCAAGCGGCAGCTCAAGGCGCTTGCGCAAGGCCGGCGCGGGTGTCTCGGCAGATGCCGCGAAGTGGACCAAGCTCAACTACCGCAACCACCGCAAGATCGCGGTCATCGACGGGCGCGTCGCCTACACCGGCGGCATGAACATGGGGCAGGAGTACATCGACGGCAAGCCGCGCTACGAGTCGTGGCGCGACACGCACGTCCGTTTCGGCGGCCCGCTCGTCGCCGACCTGCAGCGGCTGTTCGCGATCCGCTGGCTGCGTGCCACGCGCGAGAGCGTCTTCTCGGCGCGGTACTTCCCGGCGCTCGAGGACGAGGTCGGCCGCCAACACCGTCTGGGCCCAGGTCGCCAGCTCGGGACCGGAGACGCAGCTGGGCGGCCGTGCGCAACGCGTTCCTGCTCGCGATCGCCTCGGCCGAGAAGCGCGTGCAGATCCAGTCGCCGTACTTCATCCCCGACGAGGCGATCGAGGACGCGATGGTCGCGCAGTCGCTCGCCGGCGTGGAAACGCGCCTGATGATGACCGGAGTGCCCGACAAGAAGATCCCGTGGTGGGCGGCGTTCACCTACATCGATGACTTCGTGCGCGGCGGCGGCCAGGTGTTTCAGTACCGGGCCGGCTTCTTCCATCCCAAGACGATGACGATCGACGGGTCGGTTGCGGTCATCGGCACGACGAACTTCGACATCCGCAGCTTCGACCTCCACGACGAGCTCAGCATCTTCTTCTACGACGAGGGCGTCGCCGCGTCGCAGGACGCCATCTTCGAAGACGATCTGGCCAACTCCGTCGAGTACACGCCGGCGGACGCCCACAACATCGGCCGCCTCCAGCGCATGCGAAACGCGCTGGCGCGACTCAGCTCGCGGGTGCTGTAGGCACCGCGCCGCGTCTGCGACAATGGGTGGCTCGAAGTCTGGGGACCGCCTCAGGCTCTGAGCGCGGAGGCCCGTTGAACGCTTTGAAGTCGAACCGAACGCTGCTCCCCCTGCTGTTGCTTGGCGGAGCCGTCCTGTTCTGGGGAACGAGTTTCGTGGCCCTGAAGACGGCCTTGGGCTCGTTCTCGCCGATGACCGTGATCTGGCTGCGCATGATCATCGCCACCGTGGTCTTCGCTCCCTTCTGGCGCAGGATCCCTCGGCCTGACTACCGTGCGGGCGACTGGAAGGTGCTGCTGCTGGCGGCGCTGTGCATACCGTGCTTCTACTACCTGTTCGAAGGGTTCGCGCTGCAGTTCACGACCTCAAGCCAGGCCGGGGTCATCTCGGCGATCGTGCCGCTGTTGGTGGCCGGCGGAGCGTGGGTCTTCTTGCACGAACGGTTGACCTGGCGCGGGGCCGTGGCGATCGCGCTGTCGCTCGGAGGTGTCGCCGCGCTGTCTCTCGGCGGGACCGTCCAGGCGAATGCCCCCGCGCCTCTGCTCGGCAACTTCCTCGAGCTGCTTGCGATGGTGGCTGCCGCCGGCTCGATGATTGCGATCAAGCACCTGAGCACGCGCTACGACCCGTGGCTGCTCACGGGAATGCAGGCAGCGGTCGGGGCGGTGTTCTTCGCCCCCATGGCATTCGCCTCGGATCCGACGACGTGGCTCGCCGCGGCGCCGGTGGCCTGGGCATGCGTCGCCTACCTCGGCATCGCCGTGAGCCTGGGCGCCTTCGGGCTGTACAACTCGGCGTTGAAGTTGATGCCCGCGAGCCGAGCGTCGCTCGCCATCAACCTCATCCCCGCCGTCGCGCTCCTTGCAGGCTGGGCGTTTCTGGGCGAGTCTCTGTCGTGGGTGCAGTTGGCGGCTTGCGGAGTGATCGTCGGTGCGGTGCTGTTCGCCGAGACCGGACCCGATCCCGTGCCGGTCGAGGAGCCACTCGGCTAGTCGTGAAGTGAAGGAGCGTGTCATGTTCTTGTTTGGACCGCGTGTGCCCAACATCACCACCGAGGAACTCGCCCGAGAGCTCAAGGGCGGCTCGGTGAGGCTGATCGACGTTCGCGAGCCCAGCGAGTTCGCGGCCGGACACGTGCCCGGCGCGGTCAACATGCCGCTCGGCACCCTGCCGGGCGCGGCTGCGCAGCTGGATCGCGATGCGGCGATCATCGTCATCTGCCAGAGCGGCAACCGCAGCGTGCGGGCGGCCAAACGGCTGCTGAAAGCCGGGTTTACCGACGTGCGCAACGTCGTAGGCGGAACGGGCGCCTGGCCGGGCAAGCTCGTCCGCTAGATTCGGAGCGCGTCGATCGGTGGGCCTATCGGCGGCAGGCGTCCTCGGCAACGGATGCCGGCGGATCGAGCTCGTCGCGCAGGCCGCCCAGCCATAGCCGCTCGAACTTCCTGATGCGCGGTGCGATCCAGAACGCGCGCGGCCGAGCGACCGACCTGCCCGCCTCCACCAGCGTCATCGCAGACTCCGCCGAGCAGCCCTGCGCGATCAGAACGCAGCACGCCATCGCCACGGCGCGGTGTCGGCCTTCTCGGCAGTGGCAGAGCACCCCTCCGCCGGCGGCGAGCACCGGGATAGCCGCTGCGACGCCTGTGCGGAATCGGGCCATCGGAATCGGCGTCAGCGGCGAGTCGGTCGAAGGTGCGTGCACCCACTCGAGCGGCTGAATGCAGAACTCGGGATACGGTTCGCGATTGGTCATGCTGATGACGAGCTGGATGCCGAGCGCCGAGAGGTCCTCGGACTCGCCGCGACGCGGCCAGGACGAGATGTAGAGGCGCGAGGTGATGCGTGAGATGTCCATGCTGAGAGGCTACTCCAGTCAGCATCCCTTGGCACACGTCTTGGTATTGGGTATCCCGAGACGAGACTGCAGTGCTCAGGGACCCCCGGAGGCATCATGACCGAACCATCGACCACCAGCCGGATGCCGTCGCTGTTCCTCGCCCACGGCAACCCGATGAATGCCCTGGCGGACAATACGTTCACGAGAAGCCTCGCGACGCTCGCGGCAGACCTCCCGCGGCCGGAGGCCGTACTGGTGGTCTCGGCGCACTGGCTCACTCGGGGCACCCACGTGCTGAGCGCGACGAACCCTCGTACGATCCACGACTTCGGCGGCTTCCCTGCCGAGCTCTACGAGGTGGAGTACCCGGCAGCCGGCTCGCCTGATCACGCTCGCGCCGTACGCGAGCTGGTGCCCGAAGCGATCGCCGACGACACGTGGGGGCTCGACCACGCGTCGTGGGCGGTGCTGCGCCACATGTGGCCCGACGCCGACGTGCCCGTCTTCGAGCTCTCGCTGGACGTGAACGCACCTGCCGAGACGCACTGGGAGATCGGCCGGCGACTCGCGCCACTGCGCGATGCGGGGGTGCTGGTCGCGGGGAGCGGCAACATCGTGCACAGCTTCGCTGGCATCAGCTGGGAACCCGACGCGCCTGCTCGCCCGTGGGCGGAGGAGTTCGACGCCTGGATCGCCGACGCGATCGATCGCCGAGACAACGCCGCGCTGGTCGACTACGAGTCCGCCGGGGCGATGGCGCGGCTGTCGGTGCCGACCAACGACCACTACCTGCCGCTGCTCTACGCAGCAGCCATGGCCGACGAGGACGACGCAGTCTCATTCACGCACACCGGAATCGAGATGGGCAGCATGTCGATGCGCTGCGTGCGCTTCGGGTAGCGCCGGCTCGCCGCAAGCAGCCGACTCTGACCCCGCTACGCTACGAAGAGCGCGAACGGCAGCAGAACAGTCATCGACAAGTTGATGACGGTCACCGCCAGGGCTGGAAGGTAGAGGCCGCGGTCCTGGCGTCGCCTGAACAGCAGGACTGTGGCCGTCACCTGGGCGACGAACAGCGCTGCATAGATGACCGATGCGCCCAGAATGATGTACTGACCCGTGTCCCTCGCCAGGCTCGTGTCGTCCAGATTCGCGAGCAGGAACATGTTCTCTGCCAGGGCGAGGATGCACACAAACCCCATCCCGACCGACATGAGCACGGCGACGATCCCCAACAGCAGGTTCCACCCGGTGAGTCTGGCCAACCTCGTCCACCCCCTCGCTGGAGCATACTTTCGCGGCCGGGCGGCCGTCGCCCTGCCGAGAAGCGACGAATGGTGCCGGAAAGCAACAGGGACCTCGCTGAGTTCGGCGAGGTCCCTGTATTCAGTCTGTGGTGCGGGTGAAAGGAGTTGAACCTTCACGGGGTTGCCCCCACATGGACCTGAACCATGCGCGTCTGCCATTCCGCCACACCCGCGTAGCGCGAGAATGAATACTAGCACCGCAGGTTGAGCTGGGCAACTTACGCGCCGCGCGATTTCGACTCCGTAACCACCCCGTGGCGTTGCTGCAACCCGTGGCCTCCATTCTCGATTCAGGTGCCGGGCAGACCGGTGCCACCTGAATCGAGAGGAGCAATCATGATTCGTCGAATAGGAGTGGCCGTGGGGTCGATGGCGCTCATCACGCTGGCGGTCTTTGGCTCTGCGGCGGGAGCGTTCGCTGCCAAGAGCAAGACAGCCACGGGCACGGTCTCGACCGCAGCGGTCGCTGGTGCGACGACGGCGACCGGCGCTCGATCTGACCGCGGTCCCGGCCGCGGCCCGGGCGGTCCGGGCGGCGGCCTCGTTGAGGTGGTCGCGAAGCTCACGGGCGAGACGACGACCACCGTGATGACCGCGCGCGAGTCCGGCAAGTCGTTCACGCAGATCGCCTCGGCGAAGGACGTGACGGCCGCTCAGATCGTGGAACTCGCGCTCCACGCGCCCGAGGCCGCGCTGAAGAGCGAGGTGAGCGACGGGCTCATCACCCAGTCCGAGGCCGACAAGCGCCTCGCCGCGCTGAAGACGCACCTCACCGAGGAGGTTGCCGAGACGACCGTGGGCGGCCATGGGGGCCGGGGCGGCCACGATGGTCCCCCTCCGACCAGCAGCAGCGGCAGCACGAACACCAGCGCCACCGGCACCAACCAGTAGTCAGTCGCCACCCGCCTGACCCGCACGCGGACTCCGCTCGGCAGCCAGTGCCGGGCGGAGTCCCTCCCCATCCGGTCAGTGTCCCTGCCTCATGCACTGCAGCCTTGCCGCCCTACCCGCCCGCTCCGCCGATACCTCGCCAGATGGCTCCGCCAGCTGCCCGGACCCGCTCGGCCGCCTTGCGCGGCGTCCGCCGAGCAAGCCGCACGCGCGCGCCGATGTAGCGCTCCATCCGCTTGATGTCGGCCCCCGCGAGGTCGCGCAGCGCGCGATCGAACGCGGCCGGCGACACCTCGGCCGAGCCGAGCTTGACGCAGCGCCTCGATACCTCCGCGAGATGCCGAGAACACCGCATCCGCCAGCCCGCCGATCTGCGCTCTGCAGCGCCTCGATGGCCGGATGCCCGGCGCTTCTCGGCGGTGGGCTCGAACGCGGCGAACTCGTAGTCGAACGGCACCTCTCGGATGGGGCGACCGGTGACCACGTAGAGCTCGCAGTACAGGTACTTGAACGCGAGGCGGACGAGCCCCTCCTTCTCGATGCGCCGCATCGAGGTCCGCACCGAGCAGTCGCGCAGCACGCGGAAGCGTGCCGTGCTCGGCGGCGCGCTGCACGTAGTCGTGGTCCTCGGCGAGCACGACGGTCTCGTCGAAGCCGCCGATGGCCTCGTGGACTTCTCGGCGGACGAGGATGCAGAAGCCGGGCGCGTGCGGCGCGACGTACTGCATGACGTCGAGGTACATGTTGACGACCTCGCACGCGAAGACGTTGCGGGCGTCGCGCTCGATGGGATCGACGAAGGTGGTGGCGACGGCGAGCTCGCGCTCCTCGAACTCGGCGACGGCCGTCTCGATGAAGTCGTCGTCGAGCTCGTCGTCGGCGTCGAGGAAGAGGATCAGCTCGCCGGTGGCCACGCGCGCGCCGGCGTTGCGGCCGGCGGCCGGCTTGCCGCCGTCGACGACCTGCGCGCCGTGCCGCTTCGGCGATCGGCGCGGGTGGCGTCGGTCGACCCGGCGTCGGCGATGACGATCTGATCGGGCCGCTGCGTCTGGCGCGCAGAGCGTGCCGAGAAGGTCGGGCAGCCGCTCGGCCTCGTTGAGTGCGGGGATCACGACGGTGAGGGTGGGCGGCAATGCGGCTCCTCGGCGAGGCGAACGGCGCGGGCGGAGAGTCGCGACCAGTTTCTCACAGGGCGGTACGGAGGCGTGCGTCTACGAGGTGGCCCGGCCCGCCGTGCACGACATCGAGTCCGTGCACGGCCGGATCGGCTACGCCCCGTCGACCACGACCTCGGGCTCCACGTCCGTCGACTTGCGCGACAGGCGCTCCTTCGCGCCCTCGAGCAGGTCGTAGGCGACCGGCACCACGACCAGCGTGAGCAGCGTCGAGGTGGTCAGCCCGCCGATGACGATGACCGCGAGCGACTGGCTGATGAGCGCGCCTTCCGCAGAAGCCCGATGCGAGCGGCACGAGCGCCATGATCGTCGCGACCGCGGTCATCAGGATCGGCCGCATGCGCGTGGAGCCGGCCTCGAGCAGGGCGTCTCGGCGGGCGAGGCCCGCGCGCTCGCTTCTGCTGCACGCGGTCGACGAGCACGATGGCGTTGGTGACGACGATACCGATGAGCATGAGCGCGCCGATCATCGCCGGGATGTCGATGCGGCAGCCCCGCGATCAGCAGGCCGACCAGCCCGCCGACCACCGCGAGCGGCAGCGACATCATGATGGCGAGCGGCGCTACCGCTTCGCCGAACGCGATGATCATGACCAGGTAGACGGCGCCGATCGCGATGATCATCGCGACGCCCAGCTGCGAGAACGACTCGTTCATCTGCTCGGCGGTGCCGCCCGTCTCGGTGGTGACTCCGGCAGGAAGCTTGAGCGTGGCGACCTTGGCTTGGACCGCCTTGATGACCGAGCCCGAGTCGCGCTCGGTGATGCGCCCGCTGACCGCGGCGTACTCGGCGCCGTCGCGCGTGAGCACCGCGACGGGCGATTCGGTCTCCTCGACCTTGGCGATCGTGGACAGCTTGATGGTCTTGCCCAGCGGCGTGGTGAGCTTGAGCTTGCGCATCTCCTCGGCCTTGTCGACCGGGTCGAGCGCGAGCGAGTAGAACACGTCGGTGGGCTGGCCGGCGACCTTGATCGATCCGGCCTTCTGGTCGGCGACGAACCCGCGCACCGTGCCGGCGACCATGGCGGCGTTGAGGCCGTACTCGGTCGCCTTGGTCTGGTCGACGTCGACCACGACCTGCTTGCGCGCCGTGCCCAGGTTGCTCTTGACGTTGGTGAGCCCCGGCTGGTCCTTCAGCGCCGCTTCGATGGTGTCCGAGGCGGTCCGGATGTCGGCCAGGTCGTCGCCGGTGACGATCATCTCAAGCGAGCTGTTGGTGCCGGAGCTGTCGACGCGCTGGTAGACGACTGCGGCGCCCGCGGGCAGCTTGCCCTTGGTCTCGGCCTGCAGCCGCTTGATGACCTCGTCGGTGCTCGCGTCGCTCTTGAGCCGGACGTACGTGAGCGCCGTGTTCGACCCGCCGAGACCACCGGACATGCTGACCTGCGTGGTGCTCGCGCCGATCGTGGACTGGTAGAGCTCGATGCTCGTCCTCGCCCGCGAGCTCGCCCTCGATGACCCGGACCGCCTTGTCGACCTCGGTGGCCTTGGTTCCCTCGGGGTAGCTCACCTCGATCTGGACGTACTTCTCCTTGCTCTCGGGCACGAAGCCGGTCCCGATGAGCGGCACCAGCGCGAGCGAGCCCACGAAGAGCGCAACCGCCAGCGAGACGACGACCAGCCGGTGGTCGAGCGACCAGCCGAGCGCGCGGCGGTACATCGCCAGCCACTTCGACTCGCCCTTGTCCTCGACCGGCATCTTGGCCTTGAGCAGGAACCACTTGGCCATGAGCGGCACCACGGTGATCGCCACGAGCAGCGATGCGAGCAGCGCCAGCGCGACGGTGATGGCGAACGGCAGGAATATCTTGCCGATGACCCCGGTCACCAGCCCCAGCGGCAGGAACACCGCGACCGTGGTCAGCGTGGACGTGGTGATGGCGCCCGAGACCTCGCTCACGGCGACTCGGATGAGCTCGGCATCGGGCTTCTCGCCGCGCTGGAGGTGTCTGAAGATGTTCTCGATGACGACGATCGAGTCGTCGACCACGCGCCCGATAGCCACGGTCAGGCCACCAAGCGTCATGACGTTGAGCGTGACGTTGGTCTGCTTGAGGAAGACCATCGCGATGAGGATCGAGAGCGGGATCGAGACCGCTGCGATGATCGTGGCGCGCCAGTTCCGCAGGAAGATGAAGGATGACGATGATCGCGAACAGCGCGCCGAGAAGCCCCTCGCGCATCATGCCGTCGACCGACGCGTTGATGCCCTTGCTCGCGTCGTAGACGGTCAGCACCTTGGTCGGCACGGGGAAGCCCGGCTGCAGCTTGCTCCATCTCGGCGGTGACCTGCTTGGTCACATCGACGGTGTTGCCGTCCTGCGTCTTCACGATGTCGATGAGCGCGGCCGGGCTGCCGTTCGCGCGGCTGCCCACGCTGCCGTCGACCGGCGCGTAGGTGACCTTCGCGATGTCGCCGAGGCGCACGACGCCGATCTCCATCTCGGGCGTGCTGCTGCTTCGAGGAGCCCGATGAGCTCCCGCCGCTCGACGTCGACATCGCCGCCTGACGAGGCGGACTTCGCCTGCGCCTTGAGCTTGCTTCTGCGAGCCGGTGATCTGCTTCTGCAGGCCAGTCGGCCGCGGACTGCATGCCGGGCAGCGCCACGTCTCGATCTGGTCGATCTGCGCCTGCAGCGCTGCGCGTACTGCGGCGTGCCGGTGGGCATGCTCGACGCTGCCGCCTTGAGCTGCGGCAGCGTGTCGTACTTGAGCGTGTACATCTGACCCTGGATCTGCTGGATGCCGTTGATCATGCCGGCCTGCATGCCGATCTCGCCGGTCGCGGCACCCATCGTGCCCATGCCCTTGCCCAGCGCCGAGAAGCCCTGGCCCATCGCCTGGCCGAGCGCGCCCATGCCGGTGCCGATCTGGGCGAACGCGTCGCCCATGATCTCGTTCTGGTTGGGGTAGACCGCGACCTGGAAGTCCTTGACGTCATCCACGCTCGCAGATCGAGCCGCCCACGCGGATCGGCTCGGTGGTCGCGCCCATGTCGACGGTTCCCACCGGGAACGAGAGGTTCGCGGCCTGGAGCTGCTTGATGACGCCGTCGGCGGTCAGGCCCTCGTCTTCGAGCGCCTTGGGGTCGAGCTCGATCTTGATGACCGCCGGGGAGTCGGCGGCCAGCTTCGCCTCGCCGACGCCCTGGATGCCCTGCAGCGCCGGGATGACTCGCTCGCGCACGTCGGAGCGCAGCTGCCTCGGTGGTCCCGGGGTCCTTGCCGATGACCGCGAGCTTCATGATCGGCGCCGACCCGAAGCTGATGCGGCTCACGTTGGGGTCGAGCGCGTTCTCGGGGAGCTTGACCGCCGCGAGCGCCTTGTTGACCTCGCTCTCGGCCTTGTCCATGTCCTGCGAGTAGCCGAACTCGGCGATGACCATCGAAACGGAGTCGCCCGACTGCGCCCGCACGCGCTTGATGCCGGCGAGGCCGCGCATCGACTTCTCGACCGGCTCGGTGACCTGGTCGTAGACGTCCCCGGGCGCCGCGCCCGGGTACGGGGTCACGATCGCCACGATGGGGATGGCGATGTCGGGCATCGTCTCCTTCTTGAGCTGCATCGCCGACCAGACGCCGCCGGCCGTGACGAGCACGACCAGCAGGATCACCGCCGCGGCGTTCTTGAGTGAGAATCGAGTAATGCGGTCCATAGCAGGTGCTCGCTTTCGTTGGCTGGTGCTGAGGGGTGAGCGGAGAACCGGGCGGCTAGACGAGCCCGGAGTCGATGGCGTCGATGAGCGTGTTCTGGATGCGGATCATGGTTCGGATGTCCGCTTCGTCCGAGAGCAGGCTCAAGTAGCGCCGCATGTGCCCGCGACGGACCTTCTCGGCGTCGGCGAGCGCTTCCCGGCCCTGCCTCGGTGATGTGTACGAGCGTCACGCGGCGGTCGTCCTCGGAGGTCTTGCGCTCGACATAGCCGCTGCTTCTCGAGCCCATCGACGGTCGCCGAAGCCGCGGGCGGCTTGACGGCCAGCAGCAGCGCGACGTCCGACATCTTGAGGGCGTCGTGGGATTCGAACGCGCGCATCAGCATCATCTGGCTCATGTTCAGCGACCCGGAACAGAAGCCCGGGTCGGTGTGCCGCGTGGCCATGAGGCGCGCCAGGCGCGTCATCGAATCCTCAAGGTCGTAGATGAGCTGATCGGGAATCTTGGAGGCGGTCATGCGGGCGGACTCGCTTTCAGTTCGAACATCGAATAGTTCAGTGGCTCGAAACAATAGCGAGTACCTTGCCAAGGGTCAAGGCGTTTGATGCGGAGTGCTCGGCTAGAATGACCGCAGGGACGATACCGGCCGACGGCTGAATCGGGAGGCGCGTGGAGCAGCAGCTCATTCTTGACCGCTACCGCCCGCTCGCCGAGCTCGGCGAAGGTGGCTACGGCGTCGTCGTTCTCGCGTGGGACACGCGCATGCAGCGCCGGGTCGCCATCAAGCGCCTCCCTCTTCCGCTCGACGCGCGCGGCGTCGTGCTGCACCACCCGCCCGGCCTCTCCGAGGCCCGTACCGCCGCGATGCTCAACCACCCCTCGATCGTGACCGTCTATGACTTCGCATCCGACGCCGACGAGGCGTTCCTCATCATGGAGTTCGTCGACGGCGTCTCACTCGAAGTGGTGCTCGACCGTCTCGGCGAACCGCTGGATGCCGACGAGACCGCGGCCGTCGTCGGGGTCGTGGCGGACGCGCTCGAGTTCGCGCACGCCAACGGCGTCCTCCATCTCGACATCAAGCCCGCCAACGTGCTCATCGCTCGCGACGGACGGGTCAGAGTCGCCGACTTCGGGATGGCCGAGCTCTCCTCGGCGGCGGGGCACGGGAGCGGTAGCGGCGGCACGCTCGGCTACATGCCGCTCGAGCAGATCGAGGGACGACCCGTCGGCGAATCCACCGATGAGTGGGCGCTGGCCGTACTCGCCTACGAGTGCCTGACCGGCGCCAACCCCTTCGCGGCAGCGACCGTCGAGGCCGCGCGGGCGCAGCTCCAGACACTCGACCCACCCCCGCCAAGCGCCTTCAACCCGCAGCTGAGCCCCGGCCGTCGACGACGTCGTGCTCGCCGGCCTCGGACGGGAGCCGTTCGACCGCTACCCCACCGTCGCCGCGTTCGCCGACGCACTGCTGCCGCACTTGGGCGATCCCGCGATCGGCCTGGACTCCCTCGGCGACCTCGCCGAGAAGTACTCCGCGATCGACGCCGAGACCGACGAGGACCCCGACTGGGTGCGCGTCGGCCTCTGGGACCGCCTGCAGGGGCCGCTCGGCTACGGGCTGCTGCGTGGCGTGGCGGCCGCGGAGTCGGCGTGGCTGACGTGGGCCGGACTGTCCCCGCTCGGTCTCGAGCCGCTGCCGCTTCTGGCGGCGACCGGGGCGGTCGGGGTTGCCGGCGGGTTCGCTCCCACACTCGGCACGGGGATAGGGCTGGTCGCCTTCACCGTCGGTCTCTTCGCGCTGCGCCTGTGGCTGGTCGCAACGGTGTTCGCTGTCGGCGGAGGCGCCTGGTGGTGGTTTGTCGCGCGCAAGAGCACCGGAGCATCCGTACTGCCTCTGTCGGCGCCCCTTCTCGCCGTGGCGCGCGTCCCCTATGCGATGCCGCTCCTCGCCGGCTTCGTTCTCCCGCCACTTGAGGCTGCCGCCGCCGCGCTGCTTGGCGGCACGCTCGCCCTCTTGGCCGCCTTCGCCTCCAGCCCCTCCGTGCCGTTCGCCGCCGTCGACCCGCTGTTCTTCGCCGACCCGGAACGCATCGCGCTCGCAGGCGCGGCCACACGCGACGCATTCGGCCAGCCCGCGACGTGGATCGCCCTGACGGGTTGGCCGCTGGCCGCTGTCGTGATGTCGTTCCTCGCCCGCCGGGCCTCCCGCATCGCCGCCTTGCTCGGCACCCTGCTCGGCGGCGCGGTCCTCTACGGAGCGCACGTCCTTGCCGAGCAGACCGCCTCGCGCTGGGGCGACGGCGCGCCGTGGGCGGGGCCGGTGTTCCTCATCTCACTCGTCGGCTCCCTTATACTTGTAGGGCTGGTCGCAGCGCTCGGTGCGCCGCTGCGTGCCGAGGAAGAAGGCGTGTTCGGCGCAGCCGACTACGACGCCGATGACGACGAATCGTGGGAAGAGGTGGAATCGCAGTGAGCATTCTCTCGGACTTCGAAGACCGCATCGGCAACGTGGTCGAGGGCGGCTTCGCTCGCGTGTTCCGATCCCCCGTGCAGCCCGCCGAGATCGCTCGCAAGCTCGCGCGCGAGATGGAACGGCGCAAGGTCGTCGGCGTGGGCAAGGTCTTCGCGCCCACGCTCTACAACGTGCTGCTCTCCCCGGCCGACGACGCGCAGCTCGGCGGATTCGCCGAGACGCTCGCGGGCGAACTCGAAACCTACCTGGTCAGCGAGGCGCGCGACCACTCGTATGCGCTGGCGACACGCCCCGTGGTGCGGTTCATCGTCGACGACGATCTGAAGCTCGGTCGCTTCGACGTCATCGGCGAGCTCCTGTCGCCCGAGGAGATGGCCGCCGAGCTCAACGAAGAGTGGCCTCTTTCGTCGGGCGGTGCACCCGCAGACTCCGACAGCCGGGTCGCGCCGATCCCGGCCGCCATCCCGCCGGTGCCCGTGGTGAAGCCGGGACTGCTCTACGACGCCGAGGCCGAGCAGGCCTCCGCGGCGTTCCAGGCTGTCTCGGGCGCCGTCGAACCCCCGCCCGCGACCATCACGATCCGCGGTCTCGACCGCGACGTCGTCCTGCGCGGCAACCGCATGGTCGTCGGGCGACTTGCCTCCTGCGACGTGTGCCTCGCCGACGCCAACACCTCGCGGCAGCACGCCGCGTTCGTCCGCGAAGGCGCCGGGTGGGCGATCGAGGACCTCGGCTCGACCAACGGCACGCTGCTCAACGGCGACCGCGTCGACTCCGCGCGGCTGCGCGACGGCGACGTCATCGTGGTCGGCGTCACTGAGCTCGTCTACCACGAGCCGAGGCCGAGCGCATGATCGATGTCGTGCTGCTTGCCGGCCGGCTTCTGCTGCTCGCGCTCCTCTACCTGTTCCTGTTCGCTGCGGTCAAGGCAGGAATCGGGCTCGTCGCCGGCCAGCGCAAGAAGGGCGCCGGCACCTGGACCGTCAGGGTCGTCCAGGGCCCGGCCGCGCTGATGGGCGTCACCGTCGCGGTGAGCGGGCCCGTCGTGATCGGCCGATCGCCCGGTGCCGACATCGTGATCGGCGACGACTTCGTCTCGGCCAAACACACGCGCATCTCGCCCGCCGGTGACGGAGCGGTGATCGAGGACCTCGGATCGACGAACGGCACCGTGCTCAACGGCCAGCGCCTCACCGCGCCCAGCCAGCTCCGTCCGGGGGACGCGATCGACATCGGCAGCGTCAAGCTCAAGGTGGACCGCTCGTGACACCGCGCTCACCGCAGAGCTGGGCGGCGCTCTCCGACATCGGGCGCGTACGCACCCACAACGAGGACAGCGTGCTCGCTCAGCCACCGCTGTTCGTCGTCGCCGATGGTCTCGGCGGACACGAGGCGGGCGAAGTCGCGAGCTCGATCGCGATACAGACGGTGCGCGACCACGCACCGCGCCGCCCGGACGCGAAGGCGCTCGCGCGCGCGGTCAGGGCCGCCAATCGCGAGGTCATCCGCTCGGCCCGCGAGGGCTACGGCAAGCAGGGCATGGGCACCACCATGACCGCCGCCATCGTCGAGGGCACGCAGATCGCCATCGCGCACATCGGCGACTCGCGCGCGTACCTGCTGCGCTCAGGCCATCTCGAGCAGATCACCGACGACCACTCGATGGTCGCCGACATGATCCGCCGAGGCCAGCTCACCGACGCCGAGGCCCGCTACCATCCCAACCGCAGCGTCATCACGCGCGCGCTGGGGACCGACCCGGCCGTCGTCGCCGACACCTACGAGCTCACCGCCGGCCCCGGCGACCGGCTCCTGCTCTGCAGCGACGGCCTGACCGGCATGCTCGAGGACGCGATGATCGCGGAGACCCTCGCCACGTACCCCGACCCGGCTGCTGCCGCGAGGGCGCTGGTCGACGCGGCCAACGACGCCGGCGGCCACGACAACATCTCAGTCGTCATCGTCGACATGGGCGGCGAGGGCGCCGTGCGCGGGGCCACGGTCGATCCGAACGGCGCGCGGCGCGGCCGAGGCTGGCTCGCCCTTGTCGGCTGGCTGCTGCTCTTCGCGCTCGTCGTGGGCGGCATCGTCTACGGGGCGTACCACGTCGCCAACTCTCGCGCCTACCTCACCGCCGAGAACGGCGTCGTGGTCATCTACCAGGGCGTTCCCGGCAGCTTCGCGGGCATCACGCTCTCCACCCGCGCCGAGGAGACCACCGTCACCGTCACCGACCTCGACCTCGCCATTCAGGCGCGGCTGAAGGCCGGCCTGCCGATGCCGTCGCTCGAGGAGGCGCAGCGAGCGGTCGAGAGCTACCGCGCGACGATCGCCGAGCAGAACGCGCCGGCCGCAGTCCCGTCCACGGTCCCGACCGACGCTCCGCCGTCGAGCTCCCTAGGGACGCCGCCGATGCGAAGTCGCCGCACCACAGAGCTGCTCCTCCTGCTGGCCGCGACGCCGCCGGTGCTGCTCATCTTCGCGCTGGTCGACGCGCAGCGGCTCAAGACCTTCGACGTCGCGAGCCTCTTCGTGCCCGGCTGCGCTGCTGCTGGCCTTCCTCCTCGCCCACCTCGCGGTGCGCCGCTTCGCCCCGCTCGCCGACCCGGGCCTGCTGCCGATCGCCTACGTGCTGTCGGGCATCGGCCTCGCGATGGTCACCCGCCTCGATCCGAAACTCGCCGCCAGCCAGGTGGTCTGGCTCTTCATCGGCGTCGGCGGCGCTCGTTCTCACGCTGATCGCGGTGCCGTCGCTCGAGCGCCTCGCGCGCTACAAGTACACGCTCATGGTGACCGGCCTCGGGCTGCTGCTGCTCCCCGCCTTCATCGGCCGAGAGATCAACGGCGCCAAGCTGTGGATCCGCATCGGCGGGCTGTCGTTCCAGCCGGGCGAGATCGCCAAGATCCTCATCGTGCTGTTCCTCGCCGCCTACCTCGCCGAGAACCGCGAGATGCTCTCCGTCTCGACCCGGAGCTTCCTCGGCATCAAGCTGCCCGAGCCGCGAACGCTCGGGCCGCTGCTGCTCATGTGGGTCGTCTCGCTGCTGGTCCTGGTGTTCGAGCGCGACCTCGGCTCGTCGCTGCTGTTCTTCGCGATCTTCCTCGTGATGCTCTACGCGGCCACCGGTCGAGCGGCCTACGTCGTCGGTGGGCCTCGCGCTCTTCGGCGTCGGCGCGACCACCGCGTACTTCCTGTTCGGCCACGTGCAGAACGCGCGTCGACATCTGGCTGAACCCGTTCGCCGACGCCGCCGGCAAGGGCTACCAGCTCCTCCAGTCACTCTTCGCGCTGGCCGCAGGCGGGCTCACGGGCGCCGGGCTCGGCATGGGCCTGCCGACGCGCATCCCGTTCGTCTCGACCGACTTCATCTTCTCGGCGATCGGCGAGGAGCTGGGGCTGCTCGGCGGGGCGGCGGTCATCATCTGCTTCCTGATCTTCTCCGTGCGCGGGCTGGCGACGGCCTCGCGCGCCAAGACCGACATGGCGGCGTTCACGGCGGTCGGCCTGGTCGCGGCGATCGCGCTGCAGGCGTTCGTGATCGTGGGCGGCGTCACGCGGCTCATCCCGCTGACCGGCGTCACGCTGCCGTTCGTGAGCTACGGCGGCTCGTCGCTGCTCTCGAGCTTCATCGCGCTCGCGCTGCTGCTGCGCGCGGGCGACGAGGGCACCGGCATCGAGACGGAGATGCAGCTGACCTCGACCGACCTCGGGGTTCTCGGCAGGCTCGCGCTGGGCCGGCGGCTCACGGGCGTCACGATCGTCATCGCCGGCCTCATGGTGGCGCTGATCGTCAACCTCACGTGGATCCAGGTCATCGACGCGCGCTCGCTGCGCAACAACGCCGCCAACACCCGCAACCTCGCCGCCGAGGCCCGCAGCGACCGCGGTGCGATCCTGACGCGCGACGGCGTCGTGCTCGCGCAGTCCGAGCCGCTCGGCAACGGCACCTACAAGCGCGTCTATCCCAAGGGCTCGTTCGCGGCGCACACGGTGGGCTACTTCAGCCCGCGCTACGGCCGCGCCGGCATCGAGGCCGCCGAGAACGACGTGCTTGGCCGGCGGCCAGCGCGTCTTCGCGACCTGGGGCGACGTCTTCGACGCCGCGGTGGGCCGCTCGGTGCCCGGCAACGACGTGCTGCTCACCATCGACAGCGGCGTGCAGGCGGCCGCGGTCAAGGCGCTCGGCGGGCGCAAGGGCGCGGCCGTCGTGCTCGACCCGCGCACCGGCGCCGTACTCGCGCATGGCCGCCAACCCCGGCTACAACCCCAACGACATCGACACCGACTGGGAGGAGCTGCAAGCGCCCGGCTCCGGAGCCCCGCTCATCGACCGCGCCCGCTCGGCGATCTACGCGCCGGGCTCGACCTTCAAGGTCGTGACGCTCACCGGCGCGCTGGCCAACGACGTGGCCACTCCCGAGACGGTGCTTCCCGGCCCCGGCTCGATGGACATCGGCAACGCGCCGGTCACGAACTTCGAGGGCGGCAGCTACGACCAGATCGACCTGGTCAGCGCGACGATGAAGTCGGTCAACACCGTCTTCGCCCAGCTCGCGGTCAAGATGGGCGCGCCCGCGCTGGTCAAGCAGGCCGACCAGTTCGGCTTCGACACCAAGGTGCCCTACGAGCTGCCCGCGCAAGACCTCGCTCATGCCCGACCCCGCCGAGATGACCGTGTGGGAGACCGCGTGGGCCGGCGTCGGCCAGCCCGTCGGCGAGCACGAGAGCCCCGCCGGACCGCAGTCCACCGTGCTGCAGATGGCGCTCGTCGCCGCCGGGATCGCCAACGACGGCGTCGTCATGGCGCCCTACGTGGTCGGCGGCGTGCGCGACCGGGCGGGCCAGAGCCTCGCGAGCGCTCGACCCAAGGCGTTCACCACCGCCACCGACCCCGCTACCGCCGAGCAGGTCAACGGCGATCATGCAGAAGGTCGTCAGCGGCGGCTCGGGCGCGCGAGCGCAGATAGACGGCGTCAAGGTGGCCGGCAAGACCGGAACCGCCGAGGTCGGCAAGGGCAAGCCCACCAACGCGTGGTTCATCGCGTTCGCCCCCGCCGACAACCCGACCGTCGCCATGGCGATCATGATCGAAGGCGGCGGAATCGGCGGCCAGGTGGCGGCGCCGGCCGCCCGACCGGTACTGCAGGCGGCGCTCAGGGCACAGAGGGCGAAGTAGAGGTGATAGCCGTGCGGCAACGCTGCGGAAACGCGCTGGCTCATCGGCCCAGCGAAGCTGGCAGAAGTGGACTAGAATGTCGGCAGTGGGGAATTTCTCCCGCAGGTAACGAGCACGGGGGCTCTACGTGGAAGAACTGGTATTTGGCCGCAGGTACCGCGTGACCGAGAAGATCGGCACCGGCGGCATGGCCGACGTATACAAGGCTGTGGACGAGACGCTCGGGCGCACCGTCGCCGTCAAGGTGATGCACGCCCGCTACGCGTCCGACCCGGCCTTCGCTTCGCGCTTCCGCCAGGAGGCCCAGGCCGCCGCCAACCTCCAGAGCCCCAACATCGTCAACATGTACGACTGGGGCGCCGACGGCGACACCTACTACATCGTCATGGAGTACGTGCGCGGCAGCGACCTGAAGTCGATCATCCTGGAGAAGGGCGCGCTGCCCTCCAAGAAGGTCGCCGACATCGGCGCACAGGTCGCCTCGGCGCTCTCGGTCGCCCACGGCTACGACATCATTCACCGGGACATCAAGCCGCACAACATCATGGTGCAGCCTGACGGCTCGGTGAAGGTCATGGACTTCGGCATCGCCCGCGCCGGCAACTCGACCATGACGCAGACCGGCTCGGTGCTCGGCACGGCGCACTACGTCTCGCCCGAGCAGGCACAGGGCAAGGAACTCACCGGCGCGAGCGACCTGTACTCGCTCGGCGTCGTGCTCTACGAATGCGTGACCGGAACGCTCCCGTTCGATGCCGACACCCCGGTCGCCGTCGCGCTCAAGCAGGTCAACGAGCAGCCCTTGCCGCCCAGCGCGCGCAACAGCCACATCGATCCCGGCCTCGAGGCGATCATCGTCAAGGCGATGCAGAAGCGAGCGGCCGACCGCTACTCTTCGCCCGACGAGATGCGCCAGGACCTGCGGCGGGTGGTCAGCGGTGAGCCCGTGCACGCCGCCTCCGCGGCAGCCGGTGCCATGGTCGCGGGCGGGGCCGCTGCAGCAGCCGCCGCACGCATGGACGCGACGTCGGTCCTGCCGTCGGTCGGCAGACGGATACGGCGCCGCAGCCGGCCCGAAACCCCGCCCCCAAGAAGCGCCCGGTGTGGCCATGGATTCTGGCGGTCGTGCTTCTCGCCCTCGCCGGTCTCGGCGTGGCGTGGGGCATGGGCGCGTTCGGCCCCAGGAGCGCGATGGTTCCCGATGTCACCGGCAAGACGCGCGTCGAAGCGCAGGCGCTCCTGACCGAGGCGGGCTTCGTCGTGGGCGCCGTCACCGAGGACTTCTCCGACAGCGTCGCCGTCGGTGACGTGATCAGCCAGCAGCCAGCGGCCAACTCGAGCGCGAAGAAGGGCATCGTCGGTCGCGCTCACGCTCTCGCGCGGGCCCGAACATGGCCGAGGTGCCCACCGTCACCGGCATGACCGAGTCGGAGGCGTTCAAGGCCCTCGAGGCGGCCGGGTTCAGTCCGCAGGCGCTTCCCTCCGAGTTCAACAAGGAAGTCGCGTCAGGAAACGTCTTCAAGCAGACTCCCGCCGGCGGAACCGAGGCGCCCAAGGGCAGCGTCGTCAGCTACGTGGTGTCGCGCGGCACCGAGCTGGTCCAGGTTCCGGACGTGACCGGCAAGTCGCAGTCGTCGGCGACCTCGACACTGCAGAAGGCCGGCTTCAAGGTCTCGGTCAAGGAGTCGACCAGCGACAAGGTCGAGCAAGGGCGACGTCATGTCCCAGAACCCGCCGAGCGGGGTGTCGGTCGCCAAGGGCTCGACGGTCAGCATCACCGTCGCGAGCGGACCGGCGACGGCCGAAGGTTCCTGCGGTCGTCGGTGATGACGAGGCCACGGCCAAGTCGAAGCTCTCGGCAGCCGGCTTCAAGGTCACCGTCGTCACCGAGGCCGGGTCGGGCACGCTCAACGTCACCAAGCAGGACCCCGAATGCCGGGGAGCGCGCCGACTACGGCTCGACCGTGACGATCACGCTCGACGGGCCTCCTCCCACGCCGTAGCCGCAGCCTCCTACGTCGCGCACCGGCGGTTGGCACAGGGTTCTCTTTGCGTATGTCGGGACGCGGTGCGCTGACGGCCGCGTTCCACAGAGAAGCCACCGTGCAGCGACGGAGAGACATGGCACCTGGCGAACCAACCTATCGGCAACGCAGAGACGGCTCCGCCTCGGTGACGCGCATCGTGGTCACGCTGGTCGGCCATCCTCGTCGCGGTCGCACTGGGTGGATGGGCGATCTTCGCCTTCGCTGGCGCCATGGTCGGACCGGACACGACGTCCACCGTCGACGTGCCGATCGCCAAGCCGAGCTGTCCAACCGCCCGCGACCTCGAAGGCGGCGTCGACCGCCGTAAGTGCCGAGCCGACCGCTGCGAACGCCACCGTTGCGGCGAAGACGGCGTCTCCGCCGGTGAAGCCGAAGCCCGTCGCTCCCCCGCCTGTCACGACGCGCCAAGAGCGACCAATTCGTGGTCGTGATCGACGCCGGCCATCAGGCCAAGGGCAGCAACATGCCGGAGCCCATCGGCCCCGGCTCGACGACCACCAAGCCTGCCGTCACCAGCGGCGCGAGTGGATCGGTCACCAAACGGCCCGAGTCGCTCGTCAACCTCGAAGTGTCGAAGAAGATCCAGAAGCAACTCGAGGCGCGCGGCGTCAAGGTCATCATGGTCCGCACTTCGCAGAACGTGAACATCAGCAACGCGCAGCGGGCCGCCGTCGCGAACAAGGCCGGCGCCGACCTCCTGCTCCGAATCCACTGCGATGACGTCGGCAACTCGAGCACGCACGGACTGATGACGATGGTGCCCGCAAAGAACAAGTGGACGGGGCCGATCGTGGCTCCGTCCGGCCAAGGCGGGCAAGGCCATCCACGCGGCGGCGCTCAAGACCACCGGTGCGAAGAGCCGGGGCATCACGCCGACCGCCGCCATGAGCGGCTTCAACTGGAGCAAGGTACCTGCGGTCATCGTCGAGATGGGCGTCATGTCGAACGCGACCGAGGACCGGCTGCTTTCAAGCCCCGCCTACCAGCAGAAGCTCGCGACCGGAATCAGCAACGGCGTCGTCACGTACCTGAACTCGACCCGCTAGCTCGACGCTCCACGCCGCCTGCGCAGGAGCAGGACTGAGACGAGGACCGCGACAAGCACTGCGCCGAGCGCCATGCCGACGACGCACCACATCGCGCCCGACAGCGAGCCCCGGCGCGAGCGATGGCACGGCCGACGACCCGGCTCCGCGCTCCCCACCCGCATCGGCGCTGATGCCCGCGATGGTGTCGGCGACCCCGCCCACCGCGGCATTCAGCGACCGCTCGGTGATCGCTTGCACTTCCGGGCTGTTCCTGTCGGCGATGAAGCCGCTCACCAGGGCGTCGTAGTCCGCGTGGGCCGTGCCCGCGATCTGCTCGGTGAGTCCACGCGCATCGGTGTTCGGCGCGGTGGTGTGCGGCGCCAATGACGCCGTGCCCGCGCCGGGCTGATCGGTCGCGTCGTCCACGGCGTCCTCGTAGCGGGAGTGCATGCCCTTCTCGGCGGGGGTCTGGTCGGTGTGGAGCGGGTTGGCCGAGTCGGAGAGGTAGTGCGACAGCAGACCGAGCGTGCGGCTTGCGGCGATCCGGTCTCCGCCGCGCAGCTGGTCGACGGCCTGGCGATAGAGCGCTTCGACGCGAGCGGGCGCGTCACCGTATGGCTCGCCGGTCCGGTCGTAGACGTGGTGGTAGAAGTCGCGAAGCACCATGTCGGGATCGTCGCGTGGCCGACTGCGCCGTGGGCCAGTCGACCCAGTCGTAGCCCTGCCGGCGAGCACTCTGGTCCGCGTGGTAGAGAATCCAGTCGTGGGTGCCGAAGCCCTCGCCGTACTGCGGGCCATTCGCCCACGCCAACGCAGCCGTAGGCAGCGCGCCCCACAGCCCCAGCGCAAGCCCAAGCGCAAGTGCCACGCACGCGAAGCGGGCCCTCAGCCGCACGCGCGCCCCGAGTTGCACTCGGCGCTTCCGAAGCTTCGCCCGACAGCGCGGCGACCGCAGCCGAGACGTCAGCGAGCGCACGCGGTGCCAGCCGGTAGTAGACCCACAGCCCGCGCTTCTCGGCGCTCACCAGGCCTGCATCGATCAGGGTCTTCATGTGATGGGAGATGGTCGGCGCCCCCAGGTTGAGCCGCTCGGAGAACGTGCAGGCGCACACCTCGTCCCCGCAGCAACGGTCGTCCCCGGGACCCGAGGAAGTCGCCAGAATCGCAACGATCTCACGCCGCGTGCTCGACGCGAGCGCTTTGAAGATCAGATCCGTGCGTGCCGCCTGCTCGGAAGCGCTGGTCATGCGTGATCCCTTCGGCAGTTCGATGACTATCGAAACAGTACCCGCCGAGAGGGGCACGCCGCAAGTCCCGCGGCTACGAGACACCGCGAGCAGCGGGGCCGCCTCCGAAAGGCCGTGCGCTATGATTGCGCGGCAGGCACCCGATCGACTCTGAGGAGCACCGAGAATGCTCGCCACCGGCACCACCCCGTGCGGCGCGAGGGTGACCCGACCATGAACCCGACTGACATCGCGGCCGTGGTCGCCGGGGCGGGAATCGGTGGCGGTCTTCGCTACATGCTGAGTTGGTGGACGGTCGAGCGCTGGGGCGGGTCGTTCCCGTGGGGCACGTTCATCGTCAACATCTCCGGAGCGTTCCTGCTGGGCATCGTGATGGCCGTCTCGGCAGAACGGGCCTTGATACCGCCGGTCTGGCGCCTGTTCCTGGGCGTTGGGATCCTGGGCGGCTACACCACGTTCTCTACGCTGTCCTACGAGAGCGTCGTGCTTGATGCAGCGGGGATTCCTCATGCAAGGCGCGCTCAACATGTTCGGTTCGGCGCTTGTCGGACTGGTGGCGGTGTTCGCCGGAATCCTCGTCGGCCGGATGGTCTAGGTCGCGTGCATCGCCGCTGACTATGGCCCGGGACCCGGGCTACCGCGCAACGCACACTGCCCGGCGCGCCCGCTCAGTAGACCCAGGGAATCAGCTTCTTGACGCGCTGCTGATAGGCGGCGTAGTCGGAGAACTTCTCGGCGAGCCAACACTCCTCTTTGCGGGACTTGAGGTCGAAGAGGATGAACAGGGCCAGCGCGTAGACCAGCGTGAGCCACCCGTTCACCCACAGCGCGTAGCCGAAGGCCGCGAAGATGAGGCCGCTGTAGATCGGATTGCGCACCAGCCGATACGGACCGGTCACCACGAGCGTCGACTCGTCGCGCGGGTACGGTAGCGCGGTCAGGTTCTGGCCGACCCAGGCCGAGCAGCCCCGCGATGCGCGAGCGCTCCTCCCGCGAGCATCAGCACGATTCCCACCGCCGAGGCGACTCGCTGCGTACGGATCGCTCCATGCCGGCAGCACCGGCGCCGTTCTCGGCCCGAAGACGATGAGCGCGAAGAGGAGGCCCTGCACGACGACGTACCACTCGCCGCGCTGGCCCTTCCACCAAGGTGCTGTTCGGACTCAACGGCACTCTCACGGCCTCCACACTTTCTCCAGATGCGGTTCATTCCCGCTTCGCACGGCGTGTCCGATAGTGGGGTTGCGGCAAAGACCCTTGGACAAGGTCCGAACCCCAAGAAACGAATAGTCATCCCCCTCCTTGTGAGAAGAAGCCCGGTTTGGCAGAGCCGGGTTTCTTCGTGTCTGGAGGCCGATGTGAGGCTGCCGCAAGCGTATGCGCCTCGCAACCCGCGAACGTCGACCTACTGCGCCGGATCGACCGATATCTCGGCCGGCGCGATGGTCGTGACCTTGATCTCCGGCCCGGCCATGCGGATCGAGGCCCCGTCGAGCTTCTCCCCCGTGGCAATCACCCGTGAGCCCTTGAGCTCGTCCAGCTTCGAACCGAGCTCGTCCGCGTTCGCGATGACAGCGACCGTCTTGCCTGCGTCGCCTGTGGCTTCGCTCCCGCCGAGAATGACCCAGGTGCCACCTTCGAGGTCACGGTAGTCCAGGGTGCCGACGGCCTGAACGGTGCCGTCCTCCAGCTCGTAGAGTCCGGCCGCCAGCTGACTACCGGCGGCCCCGCCCGCGGGCTGACCTGTGGCCGGCGGCGAGCCGCCGGAGTCCTGGGAGGGCTTCTCGGCCGCGCACGCAGCGAGCGAGACCGCGAGGGCTAGGACAAGCAGTGCCGTGCCGATTCGCTTGATCACGAGAACCTCCGGTGCCGGGGGTGGGCCTACCTCGTCTGACGTGCCGCGCCGGGAGATGGTTCGCACAGCCGGCCGTATGTGTGGTCGGTCCACTCGTCGATGGCGGCCCAGTCCCTGAAGTCACCCTCCGGAGTCTTCATCAGCTTGAGGATCGAACGCTCGGCGAAGCCGAACTGCTTGGATTCGAACCAGCCAGCGAAGAGGCCGATGTCGACCGGCTCGATACCCGTGGCTTCGATGATGGGGTCTGTGAAGGCGCGCACCTCGGCCTCCTTCCCCGGCTCGCGAATCATCATGCCGCACGTGTAGAACGCGACCGGCATGCTCTTCAGCGCCTCGGCGTTGGAGAGGACCCACTTCTTGGCCGCGCTGTGCCACTGCCCGGCCCGCACACCGCTGCCGACCACGACGGCGTCGTAGCCGATCGGGTCGCCTGCCTTCTCGGCGGCCACGACATCCACTGTGACCCCGTGGCCCGCGAGGTCCTTGCCGATGCGCTCGGCGATCTCGGCCGTACAGCCGGACTTGGTTCCGTACACCACGAGTGCCTTCATCGCTCAATCGTCTCCTTCCGCACGCCCGACCAGAACAGGTCGACGAGCTGGCTCATCCGATTCTCTGTTCCCAGTTCTTCGGCCGTTCCCGCATGGCCGAGGAGCTGCCGGCTCATCACCAGCGTCGACGTCAAGGCGAAGAGCGCCTCGGCCATCAGCTCGGGAGCGATGTCGTCGCGCAGGTCGCCAGCGGCCTGGCGGCTGGCGAAGTAGTCCGTGAGCCCCTGCATGTTCTCGCCGGGTCCGGAGCCCATGATCTCGGCGACCTCGGGGACGGACTGGGCGTCGAGCAGCAGGCGCATCGCCACGCCACCGTCGCGAATCGCGTTGGATGATCTCCATGCGCGCCAGGGCGTCGATGGTGCCCCGGGTGTCCTCGGGCTCCGGCATCGTGGGCGCAGCAAAGCCGGCCTGCGTTGCCGCCCACCGCTCGCCCAGCGCGCGGAGGATGCCCGCCTTGTTCTCGAACCTGCGGAACAGCGTGACCTCGTTGACGCCAGCACGCTGCGCGACCGCTTTGGTGGTGGTCGCCGCGTAGCCCTTCTCGGCGAAGAGCTCGGCCGCCGCGATCAGGATCTTGTCCTCGGTCTCGGTGGTCATCGTGCAGCTCCGATCTTCACTCCGCCGGCGTTGAGCGCCTCATCGAATCCGGGAGTCCTCGGCGTTGGGCCACGCGGCGTCGTACTCGAACGTCGCCCACGGCCTGGGGTCGTTGTCCCACTTCGCGTCGACTCGTGGTGGCGATGCGGCCCATGCCACCGGGGAGCTGCCGCTCGGTCGGTCATCGTTGCGACCCATCCTGTCTTCTCGGCGGAATCGGCCTCGCGGTAGCGGTCGGTGCGCGCGGTGGTCGGATCGCCGGTCGTCGGGTCGAACCCGATGACGAGGCTGTCCTCCGCGTCCTCGAACGGGACGACCAGTCGCGCTGAGTTCGTCGTCGATGGGCTCCCAGCGAACCCGAGGGTTCTCGGCAAGTACGCCCGGAACGGCGAGCAGCTCGAGCCAGCTGATCGACGTTGGCGCCTTGGTCGATCTTGGGACCGTCGACTCGGCCGACCGGGGTGTTCATCACGCCGGTCCCGTCGACGAACGTGTCCAGCCCATGCAGGAACGCGATGTTCATCCACGTGATGTCCATCTTGCGGTAGAAGCCGCGACCGGGCCGTACCTCGACGACGTGGCGGAACGGCAACCCGACGCCAGCGATGCGCATGGTGCCCGTGCCTCGCATGACGACCGTGTCGTAGACCGGGAGGCCCTGCGGGAACTCGGCCCGATACCAGCGTTCGACCGGTGCCGGCAGACCGGCCGGAATCGGAACCAGCCGCACCGGCTTCGGCGATGCCACTCGAGCCGGCGCAGCGAACTGGCTCGGCTTGACCGCGAGGCCGAGAAGCCCGAGGAGAACAACGCCCCCGATTGTCGCCGCGATCCAGGTGATGTACTTCATTGACCACGCCTCCGATGGAGTTCGAGTTCGACCGCTCTGCAGTGCAAGTGTTTACTTGCTTTCGGTCAGTGTAAGTGCCCACTTGCATACCTGTCAAGCTGCGGATCACCGGCGCCCTTGGCACTCGACTTGCGCACCCTGTTGGTTGCACCCGCTCGATTCCGCCAAGCGAGAACGACTGATCGAATCCGTCCGCGACGACCGCCAACAGAGGAGGCCCGGTGCCGTCACCGCCCAGACTCTCGGGCCGCCAGCTGCTGATGCTCGTCGCCGGACTGTTGGCGGCGGGGATGGTGCTGCTGGCAATCGGGGTCCTGGTCTACGCGCAGAACCGCGCGCCTTCTGCGGGAGGTTCCGGGGGCTCCGCGGGGCCGCGCATCTCGACGTCAGGTCTCGTCGGCTCTGCGACCAACGGCGCCACATCGAGCGCGGCCGAGCCGAGCGAAGCGACCACGAGCCCGTCACCCAGCCGCGCTAACCGCCGGGGGTTCGTCGGTCCGCCTCGGCGGCTATCGCGCTCGATTCCTACCGAGGGCTCGGGACCTGGGTCGACATCTACGACGAACGCGCGTGGAAGGACCCGGCGGCGGCGGTCTCCGACATGGCGAGCCACGGCGTCAGGACCCTCTACCTTGAGACCGGGAACTCGCGTTCGAAAGGCATGCTGTTCAAGCAGGAACTGCTCGGACAGTTCATCACGGCAGCGCACGCCCGAGACATCAAGGTAGTTGCCTGGTACCTCCCCGACCTCAAGGACCTGAACCTGGACTACGCGCGTGCCACTGCCGCCATCCAGTTCCGGACTGCTGATGGCCAGAAGTTCGACTCCTTCGCGCTGGACATCGAGTCGGGTGCGGTCAAGTCGCAGCAGGCGCGCAACCGCGCACTCATATCGCTCTCGCAGCAGATCCGCTCGGCCGTCGGGCGCGTCGTACCCGCTCGGCGCCATCATCCCGTCGCCGGTCGGCCTCTCACGAAAGGGCAGCTACTGGAGCAAGTTCCCCTACGCCGACCTCGCCGGGATCTACGACGTCTTCCTGCCGATGGGGTACTACACCTATCACGGCAACGGCGCCAAGCTCGCCTACTCGGACACCGTCGGGAACGTGCGGATCCTGCGTTCGAAGAAGGGTTGCTCAACCATCCCGATTCACCTGATCGGCGGAGAGGCCGAGAAGTCCTCGGCCGCTGAAGTGCGAGGCGTTCGTGCGCGGTACGCAGGAGGCCGGGTGCATCGGCGCAAGCCTCTACGGATGGACGGGAACCAAGGCCGGAGCGTGGCAGGCGCTCACGGGTGTGGGCGCACGGTAGGAGCCCCGGGTCACAGCGTGCCGAGACAGCTGCTTGCGCGACTGCCCCTGCGGCCATCTGGCCGTTGCCTGACAGAGGTATCGAGCAGAACGCCAGGAGCTACACTGCGGAAGAGCGGCACCTTCGCGTCCGCTCGTACCTAACACGCCAGACACATCGGGGGCGGTGCACATGAGCGACCAGGAGTGGACGCCCGTCACGTTCGAGAATTGCGACCGCGTCACGGGGCCGTTCTACCATGGCACGAAGTCGAAATTGAAGCCCGGCGATGAGCTTGTCCCCGGCTACGGTTCCAACTTCCAGGAAGGCAGGGTCTCCAACAACATCTACTTCTCGGCGTTGGTGGACACGGCCGCCTGGGGGGCTGAGATGGCGACCGCACTTGCGGAAAGCGGGGAACGGGGGCATATCTACGTTGTTGAGCCCATGGGCCCGTTCGAGGATGACCCCAATGTCACCAACAAGCGATACCCGGGCAATCGCACCGAGTCCTATCGCACTCGCCACCCGTTGCGAGTGGTCGAGGAGGTCCAGGACTGGGAAGGGCATAGCCCCGAGGTGATTCGGGGAATGCTGGACCATCTGGCGCAGCTTCGGGAGCAGGGGCTGGACGTCATCGAGGACTAGCGGCTCAGCTTCGGCGACTGCGCGCACGTGCATTTGATACCATCTGACGGTCGGGTCGCTGCCGAGAAGATGGCGGGTCTCCTGCTCCGCGGAGAGTCGGTGACACGCATTGGACACTCGGACCCGACCCCGTTTGTCGTCGATGACGCAGCCTAGGTACTCTGACCTGCAAAAAGACGACTATCCGCCCTCGTAGCTCAGGGGATAGAGCACAGGTTTCCTAAACCTGGTGTCGGACGTTCGAATCGTCTCGGGGGCACCACAGAATGACTCGGACGGGTCGGGGTGACCAATCCCCGACCCGTTCTTGCTTCGCGTCCCCAACCACATCCCGCAGCCCCGCGCCTCCGACGTTGCGCCGATGGTCGTCAACCGCTTCTCTCATCTGAACAACAGAGCAATCCAGACCCCGGCGAAGATCAGCCCGATCACGACAAACGCGACGACGGGGATCCAGGCAAGAAAGCCGAGGCCCATTGGGGTGCCTTCGGTCTGACCGCGGCCAGCGAGCTCCTCCAAAGGATGCGACTCTGGCGGAGCCGGACGGACCGGCCGATCGTCGTACGGGAATCTGAGCTGTCGGTCAGTCTAACTTCTGGCCATTGGGCATATTGGGTACTTCCTCTTTCAGAATCGTACCCGCGCAGGCGGCGTTGTACGAACCCGCGAACCAGCGCCAGAACCACCATCCGGCGAGAGGGCGAACCGGCGAGCATCGAGGTCGGGCAGAGCTGAAAGGGCGGGATCACGATGGCACTCGCAGGATACTGTCGGCAGTGCGCACAGTACGTCTACCTGAACGACCAGTGGGGCTGCATGAACGGCCACGCCTGGAACGAGATCAGCGGCTGGTACGAGCCGGAGACCGGCACGCCGGTGACCCCTCCCTGGATGCAGGCGGCACCCGCCGCGGCCGCGCCCGCGTCCGCACCCAGCGGCTGCCTGTGTCCGAGCCGAGCGCCTGCCCCCGAGCCGGTAGCCAGCACCCGAGCCCGTCGCCGGCTCCCCGTTGTCGCGCCGGCGCCGGTCGCGAGCGACCGACTCACACTGCTCGCCGACATGCTCGTCGCCTTCGCGCAGTACCCCAGCCTCAACGCGCACTACGGAACGGACACCGACATCGTTGTCGACAACCAGCTGGTCGACGCCAACTGGGGTACCGGCAAGAAGAAGGTCGAGTACTCGGCGATCATGAAGGCCGTGGAGCCCGAGCTCACGCTCTACTTCTGGGAGATCGTGAAGGAGAGCGCGCCGGCTGAGCTTGCGGTCGAAGCCGAGACCTACTCGACCAGGCAAGCGCGCTCAGGCGTGCAGAAGATGGTGATCATCGGCGCCGACGGCCTGCCGGTCGAGTGGGAGTGGGACTACGCAGCCACGCGCAGCATCGTCGAGGACGTCGCGTCTCGGCACGGCTGGACGACCAAGGTCGTGCAGCAGAAGGAATCGGCACAGTGGTAGGCCGCTAGCCGCGGCCGCTAGAGCCCGAGCGACAACCGGAGCGCCGTGTCCACTCTCGTCCATGGTTGCCAGCGTCAAGCTGGGCGACGGCAGGTCCGCCGAGACGCTCCTGTGAGACGGTAAGAACCTGGGCGCAAAGCACCACGCTCGGCTTGCCGAAGAGGTCGTCTGAGAGCCGCACCTCCGTCGGGTATGCTTTGTCGCCCAACTTGGTGGTCATCGCGGCCACGATGGTGTTGGGCGAGTATCGGTTGCCCACATCGTTCTGGATCACCAGCGCGGGGCGTCGACCCGCTTGTTCTGAACCGCGCGATGGCTCGAAGTCCACCCAGAAGATCTGTCCCCTGCGAACGCCTCGGTCCGCGATCGCCGGTGCTACCACTCGGGCCACGACTCCTCGGCAACGGCCTAGCCCCGCCTCCGCGAGTGCTCGGCTCTCTGCAGCCCGCGCTGCGTAGCCCTCGGCCATGAGCTCCTCGACTCTCGCCGCTGGCGCAGACAATCGAGCGCCTCGAGCACGACCTCGGTCTTGGTCGATCCGTTGGCGGACGCGCGCTCTTCAACGTAGAGTGTGAGCCCACTCGGGAAGGCGGAACTGCGCCGGCCTGGTGACTGAGGAGTAGCTCGACACGAGCTTCCCCTCAAATGCGAGATGCATTACCAGATGCAATACTAGTTGCATTACATATGTAGTGCAAGCTCCGCAGAGTCAGAGCTGTGCGACCCGGACCCCCAGCGCTTCGACCGCTTGGGCGATCGTCGCGGAGCCCGTCGCAGCCGCGCACTCGAGCGCCAGATTGGCGCACGCTTCGGCGTCCGAAGCGGCGTCGTGATGCACGAGCGCTATGCCGCAGTGATCACAGACGGTGTCGAGGGTGTGTTTGTGCAGCTCGGGAAACGCCTTTCGTGCCAGGCTCACCGTGCACACGTAGTCATACGCCAGCGCGGGCAGCTCGTAGGACGCGATCAGCGCCCTCAGCACTCGGATGTCGAAGCTGGCGTTGTGAGCGAGAAGCGGCCCCTGCGCCATGAGCGGCTGGACCTCGAACCACACCTCACGGAAGTCCGGGGCGAATTCGGTGTCCTCGGGACCGAGCCCATGAATGCACGTGTTCCGGAACTCGTACTCGTTGAACGGCGGCTGGATCAGCCACGAACGGCGCTCGACCACCCTGTCCCCTTGCACGATCGCCATGCCGAGGGCGCACGCGCTCGTAGCCTCGCGCGTGGCGGTCTCGAAGTCGATGGCGACCCAGGTCTCAGTCGATTTGGTGCGGGACATCTTTGGCCTCTCGGCAGGTCGGAGCGATGAAATCACGAACACGATGGTTATGGAGGGGAATGAACTCCCCGGGTCGCATGTCGCGGGCATGCGTCATACTGCCACGAGTCACGATCTGAAGGACGGGACACATGGACGTTATGCTTCGCGCCAAAGACACGGGCCGCGTCAACGTCGAGCGGATTCTCGCACGAAGCTTCGTGTTGCTCGGAGGCCTGTTCTGGACGCTGGCCTTCTTCAGTGCGAACACCAAGGCGAGCTACACCAACTTCGTGTACACGCTCCCCGAGATCGAGAAGGCTGCCACGGCGGCCCTGCTGCCGCTGGCGATCACGGTCGCCGTCTTCGTGCTCGGCATGTTCTACGAGCGGCTCGCGGGATTCATCTGCTCGCGATCGTCGGCGCCATGGTCATCTAGGGCGCTCTTGGCACCTCGGCGAGGTGGTTCTGTGGGTGACCGCCGTCAGCGTTCTGGTGGCTCCATCCGCGATCGCCGCGATCCTGTATCTCTTCGCGGCGCGCACGCAGGAGTTCCAGGAGCTCTCGGGAACCGGTGCGACTCAGTGACTTGTCGACGGTGCGCCTACGACCCACGCCGCTTGTCGGCCGCAGCCAGAAGCGCGATCACCTCGGCGTCCTCGGTCTGACCGAACTGCCGGTAGAACTGGCCAACCGCCCCGAACCACGCGGGCACGTCGAGCACGACGACGCGGTCGACCAACGGCTTCGAGCTGCTCGACCGCCTGCCGAGACGCCACCGGCACCGCCAGGACCACCAGCGTCGGCACCGCTGCGTCGCAGGTAGTCGGCGGCGGCGAGTGCGGTCAGCCCGGTGGCCAGCCCGTCGTCGACCAGCAGCACCGCCCGGCCGGCGACGGCGCTGGCCGGCTCCCGGCCCCGCCGAGTAGCTCGATCGTGTGCGCGACCTTCGCCCGCGCGGGACCGGCGTACGCCTCGACCTCGCTCGGCGCGAGAAGCCCGACGGCCGGATTGGGGTAGACCACGCCGTCGGCCGAGACGGCTCCGATCGCGAACTCGGGGCTGCTTGGCGTGCTGACCTTGGCGGTCGCGACGATGCCGAGCGGCAGGCCGAGCACGCGGGCGACCTCGGCCGCAACGACCACGCCCCCGCGCGGGATGCCGAGCACCAACGCATCGCTCCACGTGCCCGAGCAGCGGCAGCCTCTCGGCGAGGCTGGCGACCAGCGTCGGACCGGTCGGCGAACATCGTGCACACCCCCTCATGAAGTTCTATGCCCGCGATGGTGCACTTCGCTGCTGCTAATGCCTAGAATGGTGCGAGCGCTGTCTCAGGGGGCGGTCCGGCTCCTCGGGGCGAAGCAAGGGGGCGGGTCGATGGCGCAACACAGGGACGACACCGCGCGCGTGATGGTGTACTCGGCGATCTTCTGGCTGGTGCTGGCGATCACGCTGGGGCTCATCCAGGCGCATCGAGTTCATCGCGCCGGACAGCTTCACGGGCATCGCGTGGCTGGTCTTCCCGCGCATCCGGCAGGCGCACGTCAACGGGCTGGCCTTCGGGTGGCTCTCGATGGCGATGGTCGCCGGCTGGTACTACATCGTGCCGCGGCTGACCAAGACCGAGATCTACTCCGAGAAGCTCGGCATCGTCGTGGCGTGGGCGTGGAACCTCGCGCTCGCCGTCGGCGTCGTCGGGCTGACGCTGGGCTGGACCCAGGCTCGCGAGTACGCCGAGCTGGCCTGGCCGATCGACATCGCGATCATGATGGTGCTGCTGCTCACGGCGTTCAACCTCTTCATGACGATCGCGCGCCGCAAGGAGAAGTCGCTCTACGTCTCCCTCTGGTACGTCATGGGCACGCTCATCTGGTTCCCCATCGTGTTCGCGATCGGCAACGTGATCTGGGCTCCGCCGACCGGCGCGCTCATGGGACTCAACGACGCGATCTGGAACTGGTTCTACGGGCACAACATCCTGGGGCTGTGGTTCACGACCGGCACCGTCGCGCTCATCTACTTCATCGTGCCCAAGGAGATCAAGAAGCCGATCTACGGCTACGCGCTGGCGCTCATCGCGTTCTGGGGCATCGCGTTCTTCTACACCGCGGTCGGCACGCACCACATCCTCGGCGCGCCGGTGCCCGAGTGGCTCAAGACCATCTCGGTCATCTGCTCGATCGGGCTGCTGATCCCGGTGAGCGCCTTCGTCGTGAACATGTTCATGACGATGCGCGGCTCGTGGCGGGTGGCGTACACCTCGATACCGCTGCGCTTCGCGCTGACCGGCACCGCCTTCTACCTCGCGGTGAGCATGCAGGGCTCGTTCCAGGCGCTGCGCGGCTTCAACCAGTTCATCCACTTCACCAACTGGCCGGTGGCTCACGCGCACCTCGCGCTGCTCGGCTTCGTCGCCTTCTCGCTCTGGGGGATGGTGTACTACATGATGCCGAGGATCCTCGGCGTGCCGCTCCACTCCGAGAAGCTCGCCTGGACCCACTGGTGGCTCACGACCGTCGGCTTCCTCGGCTTCTTCACCGTGCTGACCGCCGCGGGCCTCGTGCAGGCCGGCGGCTTCGAGCAGGGCATCCCGATCATCCAGATCATGCCCGGCATCCGGTCGCTGTGGATCGGCCGCGCCGCGAGCGGGACGGTCATCATCTTTGCCCAGTACCTCTTCGCCTACAACATCGTCAGAACCGCACTCGCCGCACGACGAGCTACCTGCCGAGAAGCCCGCGACCGCCGACGCCGCGCCCGCTGCGGCGAGCGTGTAGAGAGGAGACGCGACCATGAAGATGACGCCGCGCCTCATCATCATCGGCGGACTGGCCGTCGTCCTGACCGTCGTAGCGTTCGTCGTGTTCCTGCCGGCCGTGGTGTTCAAGCCCGCAGCCGACCGTCAACACGCTGCCCTTCACCGCCGAGGAGCAGCTCGGTCGCGACCTGTTCGTCTCCAACGGCTGCATGTACTGCCACAGCCAGTTCACGCGCCCGGGCGACGTGACCCCTTCTCGGCCGAGCGAAGCCGGGCAGTTCGCCTACGACCAGCCGCACCAGCTCGGCACGATCCGCACCGGTCCCGACCTGGCCAACATCGGCCTGAAGCGCGGCGACCAGTGGGAGGTCAACCACCTGCTCAAGCCGCGCGAGTTCACGCCCAACTCGATCATGCCGAACTTCAGCTACCTGTCCGAGGCCCAGGCGCGGGCGATCGTCGCCTACCTCAACACGCTCGGCAACAAGCAGACCGCCTCGACCGACCTGATGGTCCCGGTGCGCTATCTGGGCCCCGGCTTCCAGAAGAACAAGTTCCCGCTCACCGTCGAGAACTTCAACAAGGGCCGCGAGATCTACGGCAAGCGCTGCCTGACCTGCCACGGTTGCGCCGGCAAGGGCGACGGCCCCTACGCGATGCTCAACAACGCCCGGCCGGCCAACCTGCGCGACACCAAGTACAAGAACCAGCCGGTCAACTTCTTCTTCTGGCGCATCGCCGAGGGCGTCCCCGGCACGGTCATGCCGATGTGGAAGCAGTCGATGAGCGAGGACGAGATCTGGCTCGTCATGCTCTTCGAGGAGAAGGCCTTCATCAACATGGTCCCCGACTACAACGACGAAGGGGACCTGCCCGCCAAGTACGCCAACGAGACCATCCCCGAGCCCACGGTGGACAACATCAACGCCGGCAAGGCGATCTTCGTCGCCAACTGCGCCTTCTGCCACGGCTACTCCGGCGGCGGTGACGGCCCGGACGCTGCGGGCCTGCTGCCGGCGCCGCCGAGCTTCATCGAGACGTCGACCTACGTCGACTGGGTTCCCGGCGACTACTTCTGGCGCGTGAGCGACTCGATGCCGATGCGGGCGATGCCGCAGTGGCACACCTGGTTCACTCCCGAGCAGATCCGGCTCGTGTCGGGCTACGTCAAGAACATGCTGATCTTCCCGGACCCCGCCAACGAGCCGGTCGACCCCGAGATCCCCAAGCGGGCCGAGTCGCTCAAGATGCCGCCGGACACGAGCATCATGCGCGGGCGCCAGGTCTACCTGCAGCGCTGCTGGATGTGCCACGGCGATGCCGGCCAGGGCGAAGGGCCCGACGGCGCAGCACCTCGCTCCGCTGCCCGCCAACTTCACCGAGCCCGACGCTCAAGAAGTTCCCCGACTCCGAGTGGTACTGGAAGGTCAGCTACGGCATCGGCAACGCCGCCATGCCGCAGTGGCACCTGCTGCTGTCCGAAGAGGACCGCTGGGCCGCGATCAAGTACCTGAAGGCGATGTTCGTGAACCCGAGCGAGCCCACCGACGTGAGCGACGAGGTGCCGCCCGCCTACACGGCACTCGACCCGGCTCCCTACGCTCCGACGCCCGAGACGCTCGAGACAGGGCAAGGAGATCTACACGCGGCTGTGCACCGGATGCCACGGGGCGAAGGCCCTGGGTGACGGCCCGTACGGAGCGCCGCTCATGCCGACGCCGGCGAACCTGACCGAGGATCCGGCCGGCACGGCGGGCATCGACTTCTGGTACTGGCGCATCGACCAAGGCGTCGTGGGGACCGACCCGGCGCCCGTGGTCGCCGGTCAGCCGAAGGGCGAGCCCGTCGCTCATCCGACGGCGATGCCCGCATGGGTCAACATCCTCGACGAGCAGGAGAAGTGGGCGGTCACCTTCTACGCCCGCGAGCTGGCAGGAGCCAAGGGCGGACCGGGAGGCGATCAGTGATGGATCTCTCCGTCTATCTCGTCACAGCGACGATCGTGACGTTCACCGTCGGCGCCGCCTTCGCGCTGTGGTACTCGATCGCCGACGGACAGTGGAAGCAACTTGGACCGGGCCGCGCTCGTCGTGCTCGATGACGACGATCCTGCGCCCACCGCTGAGAGGGAGGTTCGCTGATGCCTGGGTACCGAGCAGATCGAAGCGGTGTTGTGGGGGCTCGGCGTCGGTGCAGCCATCATCGTCGCGATCTGGGCCGTGATCGCCGGCGGATGGTCTCGGCGTACCGGAGCCGTGACCGTCACCGGATGTCGGCGACCACGTTCCGGAGCCCGTCGCGCCGGTCCACGACTATCCGGAAGGTATCTCCGAGGCGCACGGTCCGGTGCCGCTCATCGTCAAGGTGATCATCGTGAGCTTCGTTCTGTGGACGGTCGGCTACGTGGTGTTGTTCGTGCAGCGCGGCTACACGTTCAGCTAGCTGCGGAGGCCGCTCTCGTGAACATGGGACACCAGATGACCGCCAACCTCGGGGCGCTGTCGCTTTGGGGCGCGTTCCTGCTGGGGCTGACCGGCGGCTTCGGGCACTGTCTGGTGATGTGCGGGCCGCTCGTCGCGGCGGCGAGCCTGACCGACGGGGCCGCCTGCGGGACCGGTGCGGCCACGGTTCGCGTTCGGCCGCTCGCGGCGCCGGGGTGTTCCAGGTCGCCTACCATCTCGGACGGCTGTCGACGTACGTGCTGCTTGGCGCGCTGCTCGGGCTTCTCGGCGAGGCCGGGGCGCTCGCTACGCTGTCAGGACCGTTCTCGCCGACGGCGGTCAGCCAGTTCCTCAAGCTCGCTGCGGGCGTGATGCTGCTCGTGATGGGCGTGCTGCTGCTGGTCGCGTGGATCCGCGGGAGCCGAGCCCGCCTTCCCGAGCCGACCGCCGCTATCGCCTCGCTGCCGTGGTTCGGCCGGACCGTCGCGCGGCTCGCCAAGTCCGGCGGCTGGTGGGGTCTCCCGCTCGGCGCGATGATGGGGCTGCTGCCGTGCGCGCCGCTGCTGCCGGTCGAACTCGCCGCGCTTGCGACCGGCGAGCCGCTCTACGGCGCGATCATCATGCTCGCGTTCGGCGTCGGCACCGTGCCGGCGCTTGCCGGCTTTGGTGCGGCGAGCGGGCTTCTCGGCGGTCGGGCACGCGGGTGGTTCGCACCGGCGGCCGCGGCGATGGTGATCCTGCTCGGCGCCGTCACGATCGCGCAGGGACTCGCCACGGCCGGAGCGCTGTAGCGCAGCGATGGCGCCGCAGTCCAGCGCGTGCGACCTGTGCGGGCTCCCGGTGCTGGGCCGGCCGATCCGCGACCGCGACCACGACTTCTGCTGCGAGGGCTGCCGGCGCGTCTACGTGACCGCCGAGGATGCCGGCATCTCCGACCTGCTCGCGGGCCCGGATGCACGTCGCGCACGCAACTCCGGCGCGGCCCAGCGCAAGGCGGCCGCGGCGCTGGCGGCGGGCGCGCGACGCGAGACGCTCCGGGTCGACGGCATGTGGTGCGCGTCGTGCGGGCTCGTGCTCGAGGATGCGCTGATGGCGCTGCCGGGCGTGCTCGACGCCGAGGCGAGCTACGCGGCCTCGCTCGCGCGGGTGACGTGGGACCCGGAGAGCACCGACGCTGGCCGCGATCACGCAACGCATCTCGCTGCTGGGCTACTCGGCGCGTCGCCCGCGCGGGAGGCCGCTCGCGCGAAGGCCGACACCGACGAGCTGTTCCTGCGGCTGTTCGTCTCCGGCGTCATCGGCATGTGGGTCATGTGGCCGACGTTCTTCGTGCTGTGGCCCGCCTTCGCGACGGAGGCCTACGCGAGCGTGCTGGCATACGAGCTGTTCGTCGGCGCACTGTCGGCGATCGTGCTGCTCTACGGAGGCTGGCCATTCCTGATCGGCGCGTGGCGCGCGGCACTGGTACGTCGCGCGACAATGGACACCCTCGTGGTGCTGGGGACCTGGACAGCGTGGCTCTACAGCGCGTGGGCCACGGCGACCAGCAGCGGACCGACCTACTTCGAGTCGGCCGCGATGATCACCACGATCGTGCTCTTGGGACGCTGGCTCGAGGCGCTGGGGACGCGGGACGCGAGCGCATCGCTGGCGGCGCTCGCCGAGGGCGCCGCCGAGAACGTCTGGCTCGTACGCGAGAGCGCTGCCTCACACGAGGGCGCAGATGCGCTCGCGTATGTGGCCGACGCCGAGCAGGTCGCCCTGTCGGCAGCGAGCGTCGGCGACGTGGTGGCGGTGCGGCCGGGTGAGCGCGTGCCCGTGGACGGCGTGGTGCGTCAGCGGCGCGAGCGAGATCGACCGGTCCCGGCTCACCGGCGAGCCACTTCCCGCAGGCGCTGCAGCAGGCGACGAGGTCTGGGCGGGCACGGTCAACCTGACGGGCGTACTGGCGGTGCGCATCGCGCGCGTCGGCAGCCGAGACGCTGGCGGGACGATTGGCGACGCTCGCCGAGGACGCCGCGTTCGCGAAGTCCCACGCGCAGCGCGTCGCCGACGCCGTGGCCGGCGTGTTCGTGCCGGTCGTGATCGCGATCGCAGGGGCGACGCTGCTGATCTCACTTGCCACCGGGGTGGGGCTCGCCGGGGCGGTGGAGCGTGCGGTCGCGGTGCTCGTCGTGTCGTGCCCGTGCGCGCTCGGGACTCGCCACGCCGCTCGCCGTCGCCAACGCGATCGGTGCGGGCGCTCGCCGAGGGCTGCTCGTGCGCGGTGGCCCCGCGCTCGAGCGCGCCGGTGCCATCACGACGGTCGCCTTCGACAAGACCGGGACGCTGACTTCCGGCGCGCCGGAAGTCGCCGGGTTCCTCCCGGCGACTTGGGCGACGAGTGCGTCAGACGGCTGCTCGCGCTCGCGGCGGCCCTGGAGGCCGGCGATCCGCATCCGGTCGCCGGAGCGATCGATGCGGGCGGCAAGGCCCGAGGCCGGGCCGGGCGACGACGGCGCCGTTGGCGTCGCGAGCGAGGTCGAGCGGAGACCGGGCCTCGGGCTGGTCGGCCGAGTGGCGGGCGCGCGCGTCGTGGTCGGCAACGAGCGCCTGCTCGCGGCCGAGGGTGTCACGACGTCGCCCGCTGCTCGTGCAGCGCGGCGGAGGAAGCGCGTGCGGGGGGCGCGCTGGTGGTTTGGGTCGCCGCCGACGGTGTGCTCCTCGGCGGCATCCGGCTCGCGGATCACGCGCGTGCGGAGGCTGCGGACGGCTGCATCGGCGCTGCGCGCGCGCGGCATCCGGACTGCGATCGTGAGTGGCGATGCGCGAGCGACCTGCGAAGCCGTCGCACAGCGAGCTCGGCATCGATGAAGTGTGGGCCGACGTGCTTCCGCACGAGAAGGAGAGCGTGGTCCGCGCGCTTGCCGAGCGCGGGGCGGTCGCGTTCGTGGGCGACGGCATCAACGATGCGGCCGCTCTGGGCGCCGCCGACCTCGCGGTCGCGGTCGGGGGCGGTTCCGACGTCGCGGTCTTGTCGGCGGATGTGGTGCTGACAGGCGCCGGGCGGCTCTCGGGGGAGCATGCGACCGATGGCAGGGCGACTCGCCACTCGCTGCGCTGCCCGCGCTGCTCGACATCGCTGCCGCGACGCGCCGCGTCATCGCCGAGAACCTCTGGTGGGCGTTCACCTACAACATCGTGGCGATACCGCTTGCCGCCACCGGCCACCTATCGCCCGTCGTTGCGGCGGCCGCCATGGCGGGTTCGTCGCTGGCGGTGGTCGCGAACTCGTGGCGGCTTCAGTTCGCCGGCGGACGGGTGACTACGGACTGAGGCGCTATCCCCGCAGCTCACAGCGGTCGAGCGTGATGAGCTTCGCCTGCGGTACCGCGGCCAGCATGACCTCGGCCGTTGCGGGATGGCAGGTGAACAGCACCGTCTGCCGGACGTGCGACAGTTCGGCGATTGCCGCCGAGGCTGCGCCAAGCCTCTCGGAGTCGTAGTTGACGGCGATGTCGTCCATGAGCACGGGTAGATGCTTCCCCAGGTCGCCGAGCGACGAGATCAGGCCGACCCGAAGCGCCAGATAGAGCTGCTCGGCGGCGCCGGTGGAGAGCAGGGTCGCCGGCACCAGGTCCTCGTCGGCCGTGACGACCGAGATCTCGGCGTCGAGCGGGATGCGAACGTCGGTGTAGCGCCCGAGCGTCATCGCCGAGAACACCCGTCCCGCGATTCGAACGACCTCCGGCTGGCGCTCGCGGTCGAAACGCTCGCGGGCGCGATCGAGCAGGCGAACCGCAAGTGCGGAGACGACGTATCTGTCCGCGGCCGCCGCCGCCTGCGCCTTCAGGCCCTCAAGTCTCTGGCGTGCGCGGGTCATGCGGCTGTCGCGGCCATCGTTGTCGAGACGCGCGCGGAGCCCCGAGTGCTCGTCGGCGAGCTGCTCGAAGGCCTGGTCGAGCTCTTGGCGTTCCTCGGCTGCCGCAGCGGCGATCGTCAGCAACGCCGGAAGCGGGTCGCTCGGATCCAGACTCTCGCTTCGCCGCGACCTCGGCGATGACCGCGCCGGCGATCTCGGCTCTGCTCGGCAAGGCCTCTGCCGGACGACGTCCGCAGCGGAAAGATCGCGGAGGACCTCTGCGCGCTCGTCCTGCGCTGCGCGAGCGCGGTCGAGCGTGGCCCGCGCGCGCGCAGCCAGCTCGAGCGCCGCCGACAGCGGCGGTATCTGGCCGGCGGTGTCGTCGTATTGCCTGATCAGGTCGACGAGGCGCACCACCCACTCCTCGGCCCGCTCGCGCTCGCGTGAAGCGTCGGCACGGTAGCGTGCGGCCTCAGCGGCGAGCGCGTCGCGGTCCTTGATCTCGTCCAAGAACTGGCGGACGGCCGCCGGGTCTTCGCCGTGCGTGTCGAGCTCGCGCTCCGCCAGCCACTCGCGCCACTCAGCTTTCGCGTCTTCCAGTTCGGAGCTGGCTGTCTCGGCGAGCACGCGCGCTGCCTGTGCATCGGCGCGCAGCCTCGCCGCCTCGGCGGTGAGCGGTAGCGCAGCGTGCATGCTGGCCCGCTCCGCCACAGCGCCACCGCGAGCCCCACGATGCCGAGCCCGAACACGGCAGCCCCGAGCGCCGAGACGAGCGGCTGCGGAGGCGCAACGAGCAGACCGGCGACGGCGAACACGACCCCGATGCCGAGCGCCACGAGCCGCGAAGGCCACGGGCAGAGCCCTGCCCTTTGCGGCCGGCGACGGGAGCTTGTTCGGCTGCGACGGACTCCGCTCCGGCTGCCTTGGCGGCGGTCTGCGTCGCGGCCCGCTGCGCCGAGTCGGAGTCGGCCTGCAGCTTGGCGAGGCGGTCGCGCCACGATTCGACGGCAGCGCGATTCTCGGCGCTGTCTCGCGCCCCGGAGGGAATCGCGGGACCGGCCCCGATCCGGCGTTCCGCGTCGTCGGCAGCGCTCTCGGCGTTCGCGATCGCATCGAGTCGCTGGCGGAACCCCGAGGCGTCTTCGAGTAGCGCTGAGAGCTCGGGGGCCACAGCAAGGACTCGCTCGTCGACGTCGATGACCTCGGCGCTGCGCTGCAGGTCCAGAATCGCTGCGTCCTTCTCGGCCAGCTCGCCACGAAGCGACTCGATCTGCTCGCTCGCGGACGTCAGCCTGAGAACGTCCCGATCGATTTCGCGCGACGCGACCTCGAGTTCGTCTCGGCGGGCCTTGAGCGGAGCGAGGGTCTCTGACAGCTCACGGAGACGTGCCTGCTCGCTCGCGTAGCCCTGGGCCTCTGTCTCGAGCTCTCGTATCTCTTGCCTCACCGCGCGAATCTCGGCCGCCAGGGCGTTGACCACGGGCTTGGAGCCGCGCGGCGAGTACAGCTCGGCTGCGCGCGCCTCGAGCGCGCTTCGCACGTCCATCGGGTTGACCGCCAGGCCTGCGCCGGCCGCATAGAGCCGGGCGACGATGTCATCTCCGGCGCTCCCGCCTCGGCCAATGGCAAGGTCGTCGAGCCCGAAGGCGAAGATCGCCTGAAATGATGGCTCGCTCACGCCGCCGACCAGCTCGGACAGCAGCCCTGGGCGATCGACGCCGGACAGCGTGGTCACGGACAGCGCGCCGCCCTTCTTGCCGTCGACGCGCTCGATCGCCCACTCGCCCGTGTCGTCGCCAAAGACCAGCCGGCCTGCCCGGTCGCCTGATCGCGGCCTGTACTGTCGCACCTTGGCGCGTCCGTCGGGAAACCCGTAGAGGACGTGGCGCGCGAGGGTCGTGAACGTGGACTTGCCCGACTCGTTGGGCCCCAGCACGACCGTCAGACCTTCGCCGAACCCCGACAGGCACGCGTTCTCGAGTCCGCCGTAGCGCAGGGCATCGATTCTGGTGAGCTTCACGAGCGTTCACCGCCCGGCGCGAGCAGCAGATCGAGTCCGGCATCCCGGGCAAGTCCGAGAAGCTCCTCGTCCGGCATCCCCGGCTGGTAGCCGGGCAGCGAGGTCGCGAGCGTGCCCGCGATCTCGGCGATCGAGCCCCTCGAGTTCGCCCGGCGTCAGCGGCAAGCTCGTCGGTGACCTTCACCAACTCGGCCGAGAACTCTCCCCCGGCCCTCACTGCATCGAGGTCGAGGACTGCCGAGGTCGCGTCGGTGACGCGGTCGAGCCACACCCACGGGTGCCGAGTGATTGATCGTGGCGCACGTTCTCGACGAGTTCGGCGAGCACGCCCGGGCGAGCGAGTTCGCCGTGCGCGGGTGAACGTCCCACAAGAGCGAGCCGCACCACCACCGGCCGATTCTGCTCGGCCCTGACCGACTCGCACGCCTCGCCGAGCAGCCCTGCGGACGCCCTCGATGCTGCCAGCCTGCGAGATGTCGCAGTCGAGCTGCGCCCAGCCGATTGGTGCGGTCTCGACGGCCTCCACGCTGCTGACGCCGGTCGGCGCTCAGCTCGACGACCATGCAGCCGTGCGCTCCGGTCTCCTTGGGGTTGAGCCCCTGCGTGCTGCCCGGGTAGACGACCCACGGGTCTCGGGCGAGGATCTCCTGCTTGTGGATGTGGCCGAGCGCCCAGTAGTCCATGCGCGCGGCGCGCAGGTCGTCGAGCGACGCCGGTGCGTAGGGATCGTAGCCCGCGGCACTGCCGATGTTGGCGTGCAGGACGCCGACTGCCACGGCATCGCCCGGCTGCCGCGCGTATCCCAGCGCGAAGTTCTCGAGTTCCGCTGCGCGCGCGAAGCTGCGGCCGTAGACCGCCGCAACCACCTCGCCGGCCACCTCGACCTCGAAACGCCCGACGCGGTCCGTGGGAAAGACGCGAACGCTCTCGGGCAACGGGAGTCCCGCCGACCAGCCGTTCGCCGGATCGTGGTTCCCGTGCACGACGAACACGTCGATGCCCGCGTCGGCAAGGCGTTGCATGCCCGCCTGGAAATGCAGCTGCGCTCGCAGACTCGAGTCCGCTGCGTTGTAGGCGTCGCCGGCGATCACCAGGAACTGCGCGTCGCGCTCGAGACACGTGTCGATCACGCGGTCGAAGGCGGCGAAGGTCGCGTCCGCGAGCGCGGCGCCCACGCGGGCGTCGTCGGCGCTCACGCCCGAGAACGGCGCGTCGAGATGCAGATCCGCTGCGTGGACGAACCTCACGCCCTGGCTCAAGTCGGGCTCCTCGACGTTGCTGGCTGACGCCTCCCCGGGCGCATTCTGCGATTCTAGCCCAGCGAACTGACACGCGGCCGATCGCGAGCGGGATCGGCCGTCCCGCAGTCACCGCGATGGCGACTCCCACGGGCGGACCTCGCAAACGAGTGTGCTACGGTAGGGGTCCCCTCTTCGCGTTTCGATTCCTTGGAGCATCGTGCCCGCGATCCTCGAGGCGTGGCGCGCCGGACTCCTCAGGCGCGGCTCGCTCATGCGCAACATCTCAGCCGGCGTCGTCGTCGGCGTCGTCGCGCTGCCGCTGGCCATGGCGTTCGCGATCGCCTCCGGCGCCAAGCCCGAGCAGGGACTCTACACGGCGCTCATCGCCGGACTGCTGGTCACGCTCCTCGGTGGAACCCGCGTCCAGATCGCCGGCCCGACCGGCGCCTTCGCCGTGCTGCTCTTCGGCGTCACCGCCCGACATGGCCTGGCCGGGCTCCAGATCGTGACGCTGCTGGCCGGGGCGATGCTGCTGCTTCTCGGCCTGGCCAAGCTCGGCGGCGTCATCCGCTTCATCCCGGAGTCCGTCGTTCTCGGGTTCACGGCGGGCATCGCGATCGTCATCTTCGTGGGCCAGTGGGGGAACTTCTTCGGGCTTCCCGCCTCGTCCGGTGCCACGCTCTTCGAGAAGCTGCCGGAGCTGCTGGCGTCGTTCGCGCACATCCAGCCGGCGACCACGATGCTCGGCTTCGCAAGCCTGCTGATCGTCGCTCTCTGGCCGAGAATCCCGGTCGTCGGCAAGGTCCCCTCGCCGATGGTCGCGCTCCTGGCCGCGACCCTGTTCGTCACCTTCGCCCATCCCGACGGCGTCGCGACGATCGGCACCGCGTTCGGCGGCATCCCGCGCGGGCTGCCGCCGCTCACGCTGCCGCATCTCACGTTCGCCAGCTTCCAGGAGCTGCTGCAGCCGGCGATCGCGGTCGCGCTGCTGGGCGCCATCGAATCGCTGCTCTCGGCGACCGTCGCCGACGGCATGCTCGGCACGAAGCACGACCCCAACCAGGAGCTCGTCGGACAAGGCATCGCGAACCTCGGTGCCGGGCTTCTCGGCGGGTTCGCCGCCACGGGCGCGATCGCTCGAACCGCGACCAACATCCGCCACGGCGGCAACAGCCCGGTCGCAGGAATCGCTCACGCGGCGACGATCCTGCTCGTGCTGGTGCTGCTCGCGCCGCTCGCCTACAACGTCCCGCTCACGACGCTCGCCGCGATCCTGTTCGTCGTGGCGTTCAACATGAGCCAGATCGCGCGCGTGGTGCGCGTGGCCCGTCGCTCCCCGCGCTCCGACGTCGCGGTCATGCTGGTCACGCTCGGCGCTCTGCGTGTTCGCCGACATCTCGGTCGCCGTCGAAGTCGGCGTGATCCTGGCGCTGCTGAACTTCTTCCGGCGCATGACCGTCGCGGTCGAGGTCCGCCCCCTGGAGGGGCAGGAGCTCGCATCCCGCCTCACCGCCGAGCAGGCCGAGCGCGTCCCCGACGGCGTGCTGGTCTTCACCGTCGACGGCCCGTTCTTCTTTGGCGCGGTCGAGGAGTTCGAGAGCGCCCTCGTGCACACCGACACCGTCCCGGACGCGATCGTCATCAAGCTCGCGAACGTCCCGTTCATCGACCTCACGGGGCTCATCGCGCTCGAAGACGCGCTGGAGGCGCTCGAGAAGCGCGGCGTGGCCGTGGCCCTGTGCTGCGCCACCGAGGAAGTCGCCAAGCGGCTGGAGCGTGCGCACATCGCAGGCAGCGCCGGTGTGCCCGCAACGGCGACACTGTCAGAGGCGCTCGCGGCGGTCACTCCACCGGACGCCGAGCTAGCGCCTGCCTACCGCCCCGCCGAGCGCCACCGCGTCGCCCAGGTCTCGAGCGCGTCGAGCGCCTCGTAGAGCACCACGCCGAGAAGGGCCATCGCGATGATGCCGGCGAACATCGCCGGGTAGTCGATCTGTCCCCACGCGTCGACGATGTAGTAGCCCAGCCCGCTCGAACCGGCGATCGACTCGGTGAGGAACAGCACCGCAATGGCCGTCCCCGTCCCGATTCGAAGCGCCGTGAAGATGTCGGGGAGCGAAGCCGGCACGACCACGTGGCGGTACACATCGAAGCGCGAAGCGCCAAGCGACCGCACCGAGACGACGCTGCCTTCGGGCACCGCCTTGGCGGCGTCGCGGGCCGTCACCAGTATCTGGAAGAAGACGATCAGGGCGATGAGGGCGATCTTGGGGGTGTCGCCCAGGCCCAGCAGCACGAGCAATACCGGCAAGAACACGACCTTGGGGATGGGGTAGAGCAGGTAGATCATCGGCGCTGCAAAGGCATCCGCTCGAGCCGAGCGACCAAGCCAGAGCCCCAGCGGCACCGCAAGCGCGGTACCGATCGCCATCGCCACGACCACGCGCGCGCCGCTGACGAGCATCTGCGGCCACAGTTCTGCCCACTGGGCGAAGAACGTCTGAATCGCGATGACCGGACCTGGGAGCGCGGGCGAGCCGATGGCCGCCGACAGTGCGCCCCACGCCAGCAGCAACACGGCGAGCGCGCCCAGGTAGCCGAGCAGCTTGCGGCCCCAGCCCCTCACGGCGCCACCACGTCGGCCGCCGCGACAACGCCCTCATCGGCGAGGATGCTGCGCAGGCGCTTGACCGTCGCGAAGTACTCCTCGGTCACGCGGTAGCCCTCCGCGCCCATGCCCGGGATTGTCGACCACCGCCGAGACCCTCCCCGGACGAGAGGTCATCACGACCACGCGGCGACCGAGGAAGACCGCCTCCTCGATGGAGTGCGTCACGAGGATCTGCGTGTGCCCGCGGCGCTTCCACAGACCGAGCAGCACGTCCTGCAGCTCCTCGCGCTTGAGCGCGTCGAGTGCCGAGAGCGGCTCATCCATCAGCACGAGATCGGCGTCGAGAGCGACCGCGCGGGCCAGCGCGAGCCGTTGCCGCATGCCGCCGGAGAGTTCCGCCGGGTACGCGCGAGCGAAGTCGGCGAGTCCGACGCCTTCGAGCGCCGCTGTCGCCCTCTGGTGCAACTCGGCGGCGCCGACTCCGCGGATCTTCAGGCCCAGCGCGGCGTTGGCCTCGACGGTCTTCCATGGCAGCAGGCCGAAGTCCTGGAGGATGAGGGCGGTGCCGCGCCTCGGCCCGTCGACCGGCACGCCGCCGACACTCACCGCACCGGACGACGGCGCCAGCAGTCCCGCAGCCAGCAGCAACAGCGTCGACTTGCCGCACCCGCTCGGCCCGATGATCGCGACCGGCTCGCCGTCAGCCACCGACAGCGCGAGCGCGTCGAGGGCCCGGACCGAGCGGTCCGAGCCCTCGTAGGTCATCGACGTGCTGTCGAACTCAAGCGCCGCCACGGCTCTGCGAGACTACTTCGAGGCTGTCTCGGCAACGAGGTCCTGGTACGTGACGTCGCCCTTCAGGTAGCCCTTGTCCTTCATCCACGTGAGAACCGCCGCGACCTGGGCCTCGGTCGGCAGCTGTGCCGTGGGATACGTGTTGACCTTGTACGTGGTCGCGAGCGACTCCGGCAGCCGCGCCTTCTCGACCAGCAACGGAATCACCGACTGCGGGTCCTTGTTGATGTCGTTGACCGCGAGGTCCCACGACTTGAGCACGGCCTCCTTGGCAGCGGCGCCGCCCTTCTCCCCGAGGTACTTGTCCGAGAAGACCAGCACCGTCTGCGAGAGGTTGGCCGTGGCCGAAGTGTCCGATGCCACGAGCGGGGCCCCGCCCTGCTCGGCGAGTGTCAGGAACGGCTCGGGGAGCGCGGCGGCCTTGATCTTGCCGGCCATGAGCAGCTCCATGCGGACCGGAACCTTCTTGACCTCCTCGACCTTGACGCTGGAGGTCGCCACGCCGGCCTCGGACATGAGCCCGTCGAGCACGTACTCCTGGATGGTCGCCGAGGAGGTGCCGACCGGGACGTTGGCGAGCTCGGTGAGCGTCTTGACGCCCGACTTGGGCGCGGCAACGATCCCGAAGCGGCCCTGGCTCTGGTCGGCGCCGAGCATGATGGTCCCGATCGTGGTCGGCTTGCCGCCGGCCTCGAGGTTCGCGGCCGCGATGATGTCGCCCATGAACGCGTCGATGGCGCCGGACGCGAACGCCGTGTCGCGCTCCTGCGCGGACTGGAAGAGCACGATCTCGACATCGGTCAGAGCCCTGCGTGGCGAAGTAGCCGCGCTGCTCGGCGACCCACAAGCGGCAGCGAGTCCTCGGTGGCCAGCGTGCCGATCTTGATCGCCGCGGGCTTCTCGGCGGGGGGCTGAGCGATCTCGGTCTTGGAGGTGCAGCCGCCTGCGAGCAGAGCGGCCGCCGTGAGCGAGAGCGCGAGGACGAGTGCGATGGCGCGGGTCGAGCGGGTCATAGCGCCGTTCCTTTCGTGGAGGGACGCTACTGCGCGCAGATGGCGCGCCTGAGGCGGATCTCGTCGCGGACGGGGATTCCCGAGAAGCCCGGAGTCGCGCTTCCGAAGCGGTCGGCGACCTCGCCGACGGCCACCTCGTAGATGGCGAAGCCGTGGCGCTGGTAGAAGTAGATCTGCGGGACGTCGTCGTTGGTGACCGCGGCGCGCAGGAAGCTCAGCCCGCGCTTGGCGGCGAGCTGGTCGGCCGCCACCAGAAGCGCGCCGCCGACGCCCTTGCCCTGGAAGTCAGGGTAGACGCTGAGGAGCACGACGCTGGCTTCGCCGCGGTCGATCGCCAAGGACAGGAGGCCGGCGATGGCACCCGCCGAGACGGCCACCAGGTTGAGGCCGGAGAGCACATCGAACGTGCGGCCGAAGACGTCGACGTCGGTTTCGCCCAGCGCGCGCTCGCAGAGCAGCTCGATCTCGGCACGATCGGCGTCGGTGGCCTTGCGCACCTCGAACTCGACCGCGTCCGACTGCGTGTGCGCCGCGCAGGTGACGGTCATCCGCGCCTCGCCGAGCGGCAGGTCCTTGCCGCAGGTCGGGCATCGGTACTGCGGGAACGGCAACTCGAACGCGTCATCCATGCTTGCAGGCTCCTCATCGATGGGGGCCGGTTTCGGCCTCGCTCCTTTATACCGCGACGCGACCGTGGGCGCGACCAGCTCATCGTGAACGGCAACGCCGGAGTCTCGTCGAAGTGCCAACCGTGCGCCGCCGGGTTCGGCGCGCACGCCACATTCGCGATCAGCGGTATCATCGGTGCCATGGACAGACCGCCGCTTCTCGCCGAGAACCCCGCCGCACTCGACGCTCTGTCCCGCGTCGAGGTGCTCTACACCGACCTCGACGGCACGCTGCTCGCCCGCGGCGGCTCCGTCGTGGCAGACGCCGGCGGCGCTCCGTCGACCGCGACGGTCGAGGCGATCGTCGCATCTCAACCGCGCCGGCCTCACCGTGGTGCCGGTCTCCGGCCGAACACGGCTTCAGCTCACCGAGGTCGTGCGGCTGCTCGGCTGGACCGACTTCATCGGCGAAGTGGGGTCGGTGCTCGTGCGCGGCGCCGGCCCGGGCCGCACGGTCGTCTACAACACCGCCGAGTGGCCCGCGCATCTTCTCGGCGGAGACTCGACGCCCTACGAGCTCATTCGCGACTCCGGCGCACTTGAGGCGCTGCGGTCGGCATTCCCGGGGCGCATCGAGTACCACACGCCGTGGCATCGCGACCGGGAGGCCTCACACCTGCTGCGGGGCTGTCTCGATGTCGTCCGAGGCGCAGGACGTGCTCGACGCCCTCGACCTGCCGGTGTCGCTGCTCGACAACGGGCGCGTGCATCCGCCCGACTCACGGACTCGCCTGTCTCGAGCTCGTCCACGCCTACCACCTGGTGCCGCGCGGCGTCAGCAAGACACAGGCGATCGCGCTCGACCTCGCCGAGCGGGGGCTCGTCGGCAAACCAGGCCGCGGCCATCGGCGACTCGGTGACCGACCTGGCGATGGCCGACGCCGTCGCGATCATGGCGCTGGTCGACAACGCGTTCGAGAGCGCGAGCGTGCTGGCCAGCGCTCGCCGAGCAGCCGACCTGGGAGTCGTGCGAGTCGAAGGGCAGCGTGGCGACGGTTGGGCGCAGTTCGCGCACGCCTGGTTGGCCGCCCGGGAGCGGTAGCCGGACCGCGCGTACGTCACCCGTTTGCCTCGCCCCACCCGCAGGAATACAATGTCAGGGCTCGGGGGGTTCGCCGCCTGCGCATTGACAGCTCGAGGAAGTACGCTCCGTCCGTTACGGTGCGGCTCCTGTTCGAACACAGGCCACTGCCCGGAAATGTCGAGAGACGCCAATGGGTAGAACAGCCCTCGCCGGCTTAAGGCGAAAGCTAAGGTGGCTGGGATTCCAGAGGCGGGTACACCCGCTGCGTCGGCGACACCACGCGCCGCGCGCCCTACGTCGGACAGTGCCAAATCCACGACCAGGGATGTGAGCAGCGAACACTGCCGGCGCGCGCCATGAGTGCGCCTCGGCGAGCGTGCTGATGCGCTCGACCGCTGCCCCTGGTCCCTCGGACGCAGGGGCTTCTTTGTGCCGTCTGTCCTGTTGCCTGAAGACAAGGGTCTTCGTGAAACCTCACAGTCCGTAGACCCTCGAAGCGCCTCCCGAATGTCGGTGGCCCTTCGAGGGAGCACCACCAGACGAACCCGGCGCACGCGATGTACGGCAGATGCCTTCTCGGCGATCCGCCCGCAGTGTGCGTTGGGGAGGGAGAGCGCCATGCTGTATCTGTCCCAGATGCTGGGCAAGCCGGTGGTCGACGCCACGGGCGAGAACATCGGCACCATCAACGACATCGCGATCGCGACCGGAGAGGTCTTTCCGCGCGTCACGTCGCTGGCGTTCAAGGGGCCCGACAAGATCCCGTTCATGCTGTCGTGGCGCAAGTTCGTCGAGCAACTTCGACGGCGAGCGTATCGCGCTCAACGTCGCGGCCGCCGACATCCGCTTCAGCTACCTGCAGCCCGACGAGGTCCTGCTGTCGCGCGACCTGATGAGCAAGCAGATCGTCGACACGCAGGGGATGAAGGTCGTCCGCGTGAACGACCTCAAGCTCTCGGAGTCGCGCAATCAGCTCCGTCTCCTCGGCGCCGAGGTGGGCGCCCGCGGAATCCTGCGCGGGATCTCTCCGGGCTTCGAGCGGTTCGTCGCCCGCGTCACCCGCGTCTTCGGTCGCGAGCTCGAAGAGAACATCATCGCGTGGAACTACATGGACCTGCTCGACCGCGACCTCTCCCAGGTCAAGCTGTCGGTGACCCACAAGCGCCTGCACGAACTGCACCCGGCCGACGTCGCCGACATCCTCGAGAAGCTCGCTCCCGCGCAGCGCGCGCGGGTCTTCGAGCACCTCGACAACGAGCAGGCCGCCGACACGATCTCCGAACTCGAAGACGAGCTGCAGGCCGACGTCATCGACGACCTCTCCGAGCGACGCGCCTCAGACCTCCTCGCCGAGATGGACCCCGACGACGCCGCCGACATCATCGGCGACCTCCCCTACGACAAGGCCGAGACGCTGCTGCGCCTCATGGGCGTCAAGGAGTCGAGCGTCATCCGCTCCCTGCTCGGCTACAAGGACAAGACCGCCGGCGGCATCATGACCCCTGAGGTCACCACCGTCGCCGAGGACATGACGGTGGAACGGGTCATCGACCACATCCGCGCCGAGTCCGCCGAGCACGAGAGCGTCTACTACATCTACGTCGTCGAGGGCGACCAGCACCTCGTCGGCGCTGTCTCGCTCCGCGACCTGCTGCTGGCCCTGCCCGGCACGCCGATCGGCGAGATCGCCGAGCGCGACCTCTTCGTCGCCCACGTCGACGACGACCAGGAGGACGTCGCCGAGCAGATGAGCAAGTACGACCTGCTCGCGATGCCCGTCACCGACGAGAACGGCAAGCTGCTCGGCGTCGTCACCGTCGACGACGCGCTCGACGTGCTCGAAGAAGAGGCCGACGAGGACTTCGCGCTCGCCACCGGATCCACCGACGACCCGAGCGCTTCCTTGGGGCTGGCGCGGTGGTTCATCCGCCGCAACTGGTGGATCGTCGTGTGGGCGCTCTCCGGCATCGCGGTCTATTCGCTGGCACCCAAGATCCCGTGGCTGGGCCAGAACGCCGTCCTGCTCCTGCCCGCGTTGGCGCTGCTGCCGGTCGTCCTCCGCATCGCCGAGGACACCACGACCCGGGCCATCGGCGAGATCATCGAGGAGTCAGAGGCCGAGAAGCCGATGGGCGTCTGGACGCAGATCGCGCGCGACGGCCTGCTGGGTCTGGTCGCGGGAGTGCTGCTCGGGCTGATCGTCTATGCGCTGGCCGAGGTGCTCTTCGGCAGCGCCGCGCTCGCTGCCGCGTTCGCGGTCGCGACCGGGCTCACCGTCATGCTCGAACTGCTCGCGGGCGTCGGCGTCACGGTCGTCGCACGCCGGCGCGTCGAGAACGACAAGCACCTGTCGAGTACGAGGCTCGCGGTCGGGCTCATGGTTCTGTCCACGGTCACCTACCTGCTGCTTGCGGTCGCGGGCGGCGCGATCATCACCGCGGTACCAGGAGCGTAGATCCGTGCCCGCTGCCGACACTACGAAATCGCGCACCAAGTGGCGTCTTGTGCCGCTGCTCGCTGCGCTGGGGCCCGGCATCATCGCCGCGTCCGCCGGCAACGATGCCGGAGGCATCGCGACCTACTCGGCGGCAGGCGCGAGCTACGGCTACGCCACGCTGTGGATGATTCTCGTGATGACGTTCTCCCTGGTGGTCGTGCAGGAGATGGCGGCGCGCATGGGGGCGGTCACGGGCAAGGGGTTCGCGGCCCTGATTCGAGAGCGCTTTGGCATACGCCCCACGATCTTCGCCATGGCCTGTCTGCTGACGTCCAACGCCGCGACGAGCGTGGCCGAGTTCGCGGGCATCGCCGCGTCGCTGCAGCTCTTTGGGGTGTCGAAGTTCATCTCCGTGCCGATCGCCGCGGCGGTGGTGTGGCTTCTCGTGGTGCGCGGCTCGTATCGCAACGTGGAGAGAATGCTCTTGGTGCTTTCGAGCGTGTTCCTGGCCTACGTGGCCGCCGCCTTCATGGCTAAGCCCGACTGGGCCGAGGTCCTCAAGGCCACGGTGGTACCGACGTTCATTCCCTCTGCCGGGTTCGTGCTTATCGTCATCGCAACCATCGGGACGACGATCGCGCCCTGGATGCAGTTCTTCGTCCAGAGCAACATCGTGGACAAGGGCGTCACCGCCAAGGAGCTCGGCTACCAGCGCGTTGACGTCATCGGCGGTGCGATCTCGGCCAACATCATCGCCTGGTTCATCATCGTGACCACGGGCACCGTGCTGTACCCGCGACACATCCCGGCCGCGAGTGCTCAGCAGGCGGCTCTCGCGCTCGCCCCGGTGGCCGGGCAGTACGCCACGATGCTCTTCGCCGTAGGTCTGTTCGGTGCGTCCCTGCTCGCGGCGTTCGTGTTGCCACTGACCGCGGCGTACGCCGTGACCGAGGCGTTCGGCTTCGAGCGCGGCATCGACCGCACGTGGTCCGAGGCGCCGGTCTTCGTCGGTATCTACACCTTCGTCATCGTGTTCGGGGCGGCATTCGTGCTCATCCCCAGCGCGCCGCTCATCACGATCATGGTCATGTCGCAGGCGGTCAACGGCGTGCTGCTGCCGTTCCTGCTCATCTTCATGATGATCATCATCAACGACGGCCGGATCATGGGCCGCTACACCAACGGCCCCGCGTACAACTTCGTGGGATGGACCACCGTCACCGTCGTGATCGGATTGACCGTCGCGCTTCTGGGCTTCATGGCGGTGGGCGCGGCATGACCGACTCCGACGCGCGCCCGGCACCGCGAATCCGAGAACCCCGTCGCCGAAGCCAAGCGTGCGGCGCGCGCCCGAGCTCTCTCGGCCAGAGCCGGCCTCGACCGCGCCGCGCGCGGCCACGCCTCAGCGGCGGCCTCGCAGGTCCTGCTCGGTCTGCCGGAGCTCGCGCACGCCCGCGTGGTCCTCGCCTACGCCGCGCTCTCCGCCGAGATCGACCCGCTGGCCGCAGTCTCGGCGCTGCGGCATCGCGGAGTGACCATCGCGTACCCTCGAATCCAGTCGCCCGGGCTCCTCGACCTGCACGTCGTCGAGCGACGAGCGCGAACTCGTGCCCGGACCCTTCGGTCTCTCGCAGCCGGTGGCGGAATCGCCACTCGTCGAGGTGGAACTCGTCGACGCGGTCATCATCCCGGGAGTCGCGTTCGACGCGTGTGGCAGCCGCCTGGGCTACGGAGGTGGCTACTACGACCGCCTGCTGCCGCGCCTGGGGCCCGACTGCATGCGCATCGGCTTCGCGTTCGCCGAGCAGATCCTCGCCGAGATTCCCGCGGAGCCGCACGACGCCGTCGTCGACCTGGTCGTGACGCAGAATGGCGTCATCCGCCCGCCGGCGCGGGAGAGCTGACTCGGGATGGCCGCGCGCCGTCACTTGGCCGCAGCGAGCTCCTCGAGCGTCACGAACGAGTAGCCCTGCGCCCTGAGCTTGTCGATGATCTGCGGCAGCGCCGCGACGGTCTGCCGGCGGTCGACGCCGCCATCGTGCATGCAGGATCACGGCACCCGGCTTGACGCGCCTCACCGCGTTCCTGACCAGCCGCTGGACGCCGGGCTTCTTCCAGTCGAGCGTGTCGATGTCCCACATCGCGACGTGGAGCTTCAGCGTCCGCGTCTCCGCCCACACCTTGCCGTTCACGGCGCCGTAGGGCGGGCGGAACCACACCGGGTCGACGCCGGTCGCCTTCTCTGATTGCCGACGCCCCGCCTGCTATCTGGCGGCGGATCTCGGCCGGCTTCTCCTTGGGCAGGTTCTTGTGGCCGAGCGAGTGGTTGCCGACCAGATGCCCCTCGTCCTTCACGCGCCGAGCGAGCGCGGGTTGCGCCTTCACCCGGCCGCCCAGCATGAAGAACGTGGCCTTGACCTGCTTCTGAGCGAGCACGTCGAGGATCTTGTCGGTCTGCCCGGCGACCGGGCCATCGTCGAAGGTCAGAGCGACCAGCTTGTCCCCCGCCGTCGGCCGTGATCGCAGCACGACCATCGGCTTCCCGGGCTTGATGACCTTGGTCGACAGCTTGATGCGGGACACCTGCCCCCGGGTCACCTCGGCCACGCCCGCGGTGCCGGTCTCGACCACCTTCGCCACGGCACCGGAGCCGCGGTTCTCGACCTTCACCGGAATCGCCTCAGTCGCCGTGACCGACCTCTCGGTCACGCTGGCTCCGACGATGCTGCTCGATACGGTCGCCCGTTCGGAGGCGCTGCGTGGAGGGAACCGGTTCGCCGTTGCGTGTGACCGTCGGCGGCTTTCCGCCGGTGGGCCTGAGGACCTCGCCCTTCACCGACAGCAGCGCCCCGGGAGCGGCCTTGAGCAGCTTGGCTTTGTGGATGTCGGCCACCGTCGAACGCGCGGGCAGAGTTCGAACCTGTCCGTCGACGGTCACGCTGACGGGCCGATTCAGCGCCCAGACGGTCGCTGCCCCCGCCGACTGCGCCGAGAATCGCCGCGACCAACAGCACGACCCAGGGCCACCGGGCCGGCCGATCGCCGGGAAGCTCGAAGCGGGACGTGGACACGGTCGCGACCACCTTCCGGAAGCCGTAGGAGAACCTCAGTCAGTCAGAGCGACACGCGTGCCACGCGGCCGCCGGCCAGATCGAGCAGGTCTGTGCGTCTCATCTTCACCATCGACGCGGGCGTGCCGGCCGCCGGATACACGGTCTCGAACCGTCCGAGAGAGTCGTCCACGAGCACGGGCAGCCCCTCGGGCAGCGCAAACGGCGAGACTCCGCCGATCGCGTAGCCGGTCGCCGCCCGGACCGTCTCGGCGTCGGCGAAGTGCGCTTCGCTGCCGCCCATCAACCGAGCTATCGCGTCGGGGTCACCACGTCGGTCGCCGGCAACGAGCACCAGTACCGGCCGGTCATCGACCACGAAGACGAGCGACTTCACGATCTGCCCCAGTTCACAGCCGGCGGCGTCCGCCGCCTGCTGCGCGGTCTTCGTGGGCGTCTCAAACTCGATGATCTGATCGTTGAGCAGATGCTCGGTCAGGTACGCACGCACCCGCTCGAGCGAGCCGCCCTTCTTGGGTTCATCAGACATGAGTCGCTAGGGTCCTTTCGTCCACGAAGCCGGAGCACGGTTGGGAACGCGCATCGGGAACCGGAGGGACTCCAGAACCGCTTCGAGGTTGTCCTGCCAGAGCACCAGGGACTTCAAGTCGAGCCGAAGAAGCGGGTAGCGCGGATCCGGCCGCACGATCGTGAAGCCGTTCTCGAGCAGGAACGCCAGGCTGAGCATGGGCATGTCCTCGCTGTGGCCTACGAGGTCGGTGTAGCGCGAACGCCTCGACCCGGCGCTCGCCGCGCCCGGCCAGATCGCGCAGCGCCGCTCGCAGCAGGACCGCGCCAAGCCCTCGATGCCGTGCGTCCTCGGAGATGTGCAGGCATGCGATGAGCGGCACCGACGGATCCTCCGGCTTTGCGGCGAACGACTGCACCTGCGGGAAGAACCCGCTCGGCGCGTACTTGATGAACCCGAGCACCTCATCGGCGTCGAACGCGACCCGGCCGCACTCGCCCCACTCGTCAGTGACACGCCGGTACCACGCACCCTGGAGGTCGGCGTCGCACACGGTTCCGCAGCGCCGTTCGCGCTCGCCGGCGCTCTCCCAGAACGCGCACGTCGAGCAGGCCATCGGAAGCTGGTCAGCCGAGGTGAAGCTCAGCGGTTTGAGTCTGCGGGTCATGGTGCGCCTACTCGTCGTCCTCGGGAAGGCGCGCGGCGTCCACGACCTTGTCGGTCATCGACTTGAGGAAGCCCAGCGCCTTCTTGGTGTTAGGGTTCTTCGCGGCCGCCTTGACCGCCGACTTGCCGTACGCCGTGGCCACTGCGGCCGCCTTGCCCGCAGCCACGGCCGCTTGCTCGGCGCCCACCTTGGCGGCTGCGGCGCCCTTGCCGGCCGCGGCGGCAGCACCGCCGTCGGTCGCGACGGCGCGCACCTCGTCGCTCACGACCACCGCGTCGCCCTCGAAGCCCCGAACCAGGCGCGCCGGGAACACCCGCGTGCCCAGCGCGGTGTCGGCCGTGAGGCCTTCGGTCAGGCCGAGCGTCTCGAGGTGCCCGTCTTCTTCGGCGAAGGTGGCGTCTCGCACGCGGCCGAGTGGGTCACCGCTCTCCGTGCGCACCGGCATTCCGAGCCACACGACGGTTCGCTCCCAGAGGACGTCGAGGCGCTTGGCGGCCGCTCGTCCCCAGGCATCGGGACCGTTGACCACCACGCGGTCGTCGAGGATCTCGGTTCGGTCGAGCGCGACGAAACGGTCGCTCCTCTGGATCATCAGCAGGAAGTCGGGCCGCTCGACCGTGAAACCGACGACGCGCGGTTCGCTCGGGTGAAACAGCACGTCGATCAGCCGGCCGACGCGCTTGCGGGCGCCGGTCTTCTTGTGCTTCTCACCGTAGACGGCGAGTCTGTCGACCTCGCGAAGCGAATGCACGTGATTCCTCTCGGCGAAAGAACCGGCCCCCCAGCGTGCCGGGAGCCGGTTCTGAGCCTACCACGAGCTGGTGCCTGAACTAGACCTCCGGAGTGGGCGTGGCGCCCGAGGACTTCGAGTCGGCAGTCTCGACATCGTCAGTCGGCGTTGCCTTCTTGGCGACGAAGTCGAGGGAGTCCTGGGCCTTGCCCGAAGCCGCCTCGACGCCGGACTTGGTGGCGGCAGCCGCCTTGTCGACAGCGCGTGGACCGCCGGAGTCGTCTCGGCGATCTTGTCCTTCGCACCGGTCGCGGACTTGGCGACCTGGTCCTGCAGGCGTCCGCGAGCCTCATCGATCTTGCTGCGGAGCTGCTCGCCCTTCTCGGCGGCGGTCTGCTGACCGGCGACTACCGCATCGGTCACCTTCTCCTTGCCGGCGACATAGACCTCGCCGGCCTGACCCCAGTACTCGCCGCTCTTCTCGGCGATCAGGTCACGCGTCTCCTTGCCGGAGCGCGGCGCGAACAGCAGCCCCAGGACCGCGCCGATCAAGCCACCCAGCAGGAACGCGCCAAACACCGATCCACCACGCCTGTCGTCGTACATCCCAGAGCACCTCCGTTGTCGATGCGTTTCCGCTCGATAGTCAGACCCGGGCTCTCGTATCGCCCGGGTGCTTGCCAGTATGTACCCGATTACCGCCGAGAGAGCGCGGCCTCAATCAATCTTGATACCACATCTTGGAAGGTCATGTCTGCGGCTTCTGCGGCCATGGGCAGGAGCGAGGTCTCGGTCATTCCCGGCGACGTGTTGCACTCCAACACGAGGGGCTGCCCGGCCTCGTCGAGCACCAGGTCGACGCGGCTCACGTCTCGGCAGCCGAGCGCGACTGTGCACCTCGCGAGCCACCCGCGCGACCTCCTCGGCGGCCTCCGGCGTGATGCGCGCGGGCGCGAAGAAGTCGGCGTCCCCGGGCGTGGTGCGCGCCGAGAAGTCGTAGAGCCCGGAGTCCGGCGGGACGATCTCGACGGCCGGAAGCACCAGCGCGTTCTCGCCCTCGCCCAGCACCGAGACCGCAAGCTCGACGCCCTCGACCCACTTCTCGACGAGCGCGGAGGTGTCGAAAGACAGCGCCGCGAGCAGCGCGTCGGCGAGGTCCGCGGGGGCATCGACGCGCGTGAGGCCGAGCGCCGAGCCCTGCCGGCCCGGCTTGACCGCGACGGGAAAGCCGCCGACCGCGTCGCCCACGAGGTCGAGCGCGGTCGCCGCACCCATCTCCTTGAACGCGTCGGCGGTCAGCGTGACCCACGCGGGCGTCGGGATGTGCTTCTCGGCGAGGAGGTGCTTGGTGACCGACTTGTCCCACGACAACGCGCACGACACGACGCCGGGTCCCGTGTACGGGATGCCGAGGAACTCCAGCAGCTCCTGGATCGTGCCGTCCTCGCCGTACTTGCCGTGCAGCGCGATGTAGGCGGCGTCGGGGCGCTCGCTCCGCAGCGTGCCGACCAGGTCGGCGGTCACGTCGAGCGACAGCACGTAGTAGCCGGCCGCCGTCAGCGCGTCGGAGACTCTGCGCCCGCTCGCGAGCGAGACCTCGCGCTCGAGCGACCGCCCGCCCATCAGTACCGCGATCTTCTCTCTCATGCCGCTCCCTCTCTTCGCTCCGGCAGCGCACCCGCCGCGATGAACGCGCGGTAGAGCTCAAGCCGGTCCTCGACGACCTCGGAAAGCCGGCGAATCCCCTCGGCGATGGCCTCGGGCTCAGCGTAGCAAAACGCGAGGCGCATGCAGTTCTTGCCCCGGCCGTCGGGGAAGAACCCGTCGCCCGGCGCGTAGGTGACCCCGTACTCGACCGCCTCGGCGAGCATCGTGGAGCAGTCCACGTAGGGCGGGAACTCCACCCAGACGAAGAAGCCGCCGTCCGGCCTAGACCAGCGAGCCTCCGGCGGGAAGTGCTCGTCGAGCGCGGCGAGCATGGCGTCGCGACGCTCGGCGTAGGTGCGCGTGAGCTCGGCGAGCGTGCGGCGCCAGCGCGTGCCCTGGAAGTAGCGCTCGGCGGTGACCTGCGCGAAGTTGGAGCCGCAGAGGTCGGCGGCCTGCTTGACCAGCAGCACCTTGGCGAGGATCGGCTTGGGCGCGGCGATCCAGCCCAGCCGCAGCCCGGGCGCGAAGATCTTGGAGAACGTGCCCAGGTAGATGACCTCGTCGTCGAGCGAGCGCAGCGGCTTCATGTGGCCGCCGTCGAAGCGCAGCCGGCCGTACGGGTCGTCCTCGACGACGGGGATGTCGTACTCGCGCGCCAGCTCGAGCAGCCGGCGGCGGCGCTCCGGCGACATCGTGACGCCGCCGGGGTTCTGGAAGTTGGGGATCGTGTAGATGAACTTGGCGCCGCGCGGGCCGACGCGCTTCAGCTCGGCCTCGAGCAGGTCCATGCGCATGCCGTCGTCGTCCATCATCACGCAGCGGATCTCCGGCTGGTACGCCGAGAAGGCCTGAAGCGCGCCGACGTAGGTCGGACCCTCGGTGATGACGACGTCGCCAGGGTTGATGAACGTCTTGGCGAGCAGGTCGAGCGCCTGCTGCGCGCCGGCGGTGATGAGCAGGTCGCTCGGCTTGAGGCGCACGCCGATCTCGGCCATGAGGTCGGCCACGAGCTCGCGCGTCTTGAGCCGGCCGTCGCTGCCGCCGTACTGGAGCGCCGCGGCGCCCTCGTGCATGACCGCCTCGCGCGCCGCGGTGGCGACCGCTTCGGCAGGTACCAGGTCGACGGCGGGCATGCCGCCTGAGAGCGAGATCATGTCGGGGCGCGAAGCGGCGGCGAACAGGTCGCGGACGGCGCTGGAGCGCACGCCCGTGATGCAGTCGGCGTAGCGGTCGCTCCACCGGTCGAACACGATTCGTGCGGTACCCATGCTGTCCACCTCACCGGAAACAACAACACCCCCTCCGCCTGATTGGGCGAGGGGGCATTCGCGGTACCACCAATCTTCGTTCCGCCGCCCGGCCGGTGAGCCGGAGAAGCGAAACCTCATTCCCGGGATACCGGTCCGGGGCCGACCCGCTTCCGGCGCCTGTGCGGCGACCCTGGCGGAGGACATCGGAGGGGTGGCTGAGCGCTCTCGCGCTCTCTTCCCTCACGTCCGTGGTGTGCTATCCAGCCCCCGGCTCGCACCGCCCGAGGTGTGGCGAGCACTCTAGCATCGTGGAGCGAAGCAGGTCAACGGGCGTGCGTGCGCCAAGTGCGGCTCCATCGGTGCCGTGTGCCGCGCGCTAACCCTCGCGGGCTCACGCCCGCTCGCCGGCCCCCTGGTCGCGCAACCCACGCAGCCGCGCGACGATCGCGCCGACGTCCGGCTCCTCACCGTTGGCTGGCGCCAGCAGCCACTCGCACACCCCCACCGCTGCCCGCAGCGCCCCGAGCGCGACCAGGTCGTCGTCGTAGGCAAGCTGCACGCGAAACACGCCGCGCCCGTCCGCCGAGAAGTCCCATGCGGTCTCTCCGCGCAGGGTGCGCGGCGAGCCGGACAGCGCCATCAACTCGAACGCGACGTGCTCGAGCAGGTGCGGCGTCTCGGTGTCGGCGAGCTCGGCGGCGATTCCGTGCGCCGAGCCGTTCTCGCACGTGTGGCGACGAGAGCCCGGGAAGGAGCGCGAGCGCGCGCTCGGCGAGACCCGGCGATCCGACTCGTCCGCATCGGCGCGCCCTCGGGCACGCGAACGAGCGCCTCAACGCGCTCGGGACGCACGTCGATGCGCTCGATCAGCAGAGCCGCCATCGGTGGTCGCGCTAGTCGATGTCGACTTCGACGACCCGCCGAGCCGCCCGCGTCCCGATGTAGTACGCAAGCGAGGCCGCAACGACGACCACGCCCAGGGCGACCAGCGCGGCGCGGGTCACGTTCTGCTCGTAGACCTCGTGCACGACCTCCTTGGCCTGGACGACCGCAAGGTTCTGAATCGTGCCGGCGCGCTGCTTGATCTCGTCGAGCGAGACGCGCTCCTCGGGCGGGATGTAGAGCGGCTGGGTGGTCGGATCGGGCGTCATGTCTGGATGCTCCTCATCTTCAGGTAGGTGAGTACTCCGGCGCCAATGAGGATGGCGGCGCCCACGACGGCGAGCGCTCCGGGCCAGCCGATGTAGCTGGCGAGCACCATCAGGAAGGCGACGAACAGGAAGCAGAGACCGATGACCATGAGCGTCGCGGCCGCCATCGCGAACGCGACGAGCATCCCCAGCTGCTGGCCGGGGAGCACGACCTTGTCGCGCATGATGCCTGCGGCTTCTTGGCGAAGCCAGTTCACGATCATCTGGAGCAGGTCGGCGACTGCGTCGACGATGTTCTCGCGCTCGATCACCGGCTCTTCAGCAGTTGGCGGCTCCGGCGGCACCTCGTACGGTGCGGTGGAGCTGCCCTCAACATCTGACATTCTCAGGCCTCCTAGAGGACAACGCGATGCGTTCTCATGGAAGATACCCCAAAAGGGCGGCGGCGCCGGGAACATCCCGGTGCCGCCTGCTGTATTCAGGGTCGAGCTCGCTCGCGATGCGTCGGCCTAGTACCAGCCGTTGCTGTAGCTGTGAGCCAGAGCTCTTCTCGGCGTCTTGTAGCGGGCCTTGATCTGCTTGATGGCCACGCGGGTGTTGAAATACGGATCTTGCCACTTGTGCTTGTTGCGCTTGGTCAGCTTGATCTGGAACAGTCCGCGGTACGAACCCGTGACGCAGCGGGGGTTGTAGCCGCTCTCGCGCTTGGCCAGGACGATCAAGGCCTTGGTGTCCGCCTTCGACAGCTTCTGCTGTGCCGCGACCTTCTTGATCACGGTGATGCTCCGCTTCTGGCGGGCGTGAGCCGGAGTGGCCAGGACTCCCGTCAGCAGTATTGCCAGGGCGAGCGGAACGGCGAAACTCGCGAGTCGTGCACGTGTGGTGAAACTCAAACCATACCTCCGATGTCGAACTACAGGACAGACGACGACACGGAGACGAGAGAGGACAGGGATCTGCCCGGACAGCTTGGTGAGGGGGTGGCGTGCTAGCTGCCTCGCATCCGGTAGCGACTCGGCGCAAGCCGTCGTCTCATACCAGAGAAGCGCTATGCTCTTTGGTGGTCGGACCTAGTGCAGAAGTTCGGTCTTTGGAGTCCGCTGCTTTCGCGGACCTTTCGGGCCGATCCGGCCGGTCTTGGTTGCCGACATCCGCTGCGCAGGTCCCTCGGCCGTCCCGGTCGTCTTCCGGCCGAACGCTGCGGTGCCACTGGCTGTACAGAGACGTATCTTAGCAAAGCCGTTGCCATCCTGACAACTTCGACGGCCGGAGCGCTATCCACTCCGGCCGTCGTTCTATGCAGTTCGCGCATCGGCCACCCTACTTCTTGGGCGTGGCCGTGCTCTCTCGCGCGGCCAGCCTACTCAGTATCTTGCCGAGCTGCTCGACCTTGCTGCCGTAGGTCGCCCAGTCGCCCTTGCGCTGCGCGGCGATAGCATCCAGATAGAGCTGTTGCGCTGCGGCGACGTCGGACGAGGATCCCTGTCCCGCGCCCGAGCCACCAAGCGCGCCGCCCGTGGTCTCGCTCGAGACGCCGCCCACAGCGCTCGCCGTTCCGCCGCCCTGCTGTCCGAACACCTTGAGCAGCGCGGCCTCCAGGGTGCTCTCCATCTCCACCCGGTCGGCGTAGACGACGATCACGCGCGTGAGCTCCGGAATCGCGGTCTGCTCGGCCTGGAGGTAGAGCGGCTGGATGTAGACGATCGAGTCCTTGATCGGGATGACGAGCATGTTGCCGAAGATCGCCGAGCTCCCCCGCTGGTTCCACAGCGACAGCTGCGGCGAGATGACGTCGTCCTGGTTGATCTGCGCGCTGACCTGCTCCGGGCCCAAGACGACGCGCTCCTTGGGGAAGAGGTAGACCGTGCGCTCGCCGTACTTCTCGGGATCGGAGTTCGCGGCTACCCAGCCGATCATGTTGTCGCGGTTGCGCGGCGTGTAGGGCGACATGATGTAGAAGGCCTCGCTGCGTCTGGCCGGGCAGCTTCATGAGCACGAAGAACGGCTGCATCATCTTGCCCTGGCGCTCGCCGGGGATCTCCCACTGGTCTTCCTTGTTGTAGAACACGCGCGGATCGGTCATGTGGTAGGTGCGATAGACCTCCGCCTGCGCCACGAACAGTCCCTGCGGGTAGCGGAAGTGCTCGCGGATCGCGAGTCGGGATCTTGGACCCGTCCACGACGAGCGACGGGAAGACCGTGCGCCACGCCTGGAGCACCGGATCGGTCGGGTCGAAGGCGTAGAAGGTGGTGGTGCCGTCGAAGGCGTCCACGACCACCTTCACCGAGTTGCGCAGGTACTTGGTCTGCGAAGCACCCGGAATGCCCTCCGAGTACGGGAACCACTCCGAGCTGGTGTAGGCGTCGACGACCCACTTGATCCGGCCGTCGACCAGCACGGGATAGGCGTCGTCCTCGTAGGTCAGCCACGGAGCGAGCGCCTCGAGGCGCGTCTTCAGGTCCCGGCGGATCAGCACGCGGCTCTCTGGCTTGACGTACTGGGAGAACAGCACCTGGCTCGATCCCAGGTTCAGCGCCCAGGCGAGCCTTCGCGGAAGGGATCCGATGGCGACGCCGCCGGTGCCCTTGTACTCGTAGTAGGCGTTCTTCTCGCCGAGCGGGAAGTCGAACTCCTTGATGCCGGTGTCGATGACGACGTAGTCGCTGGTCGCCTCGCCGTAGTAGATGCGCGGCTGCTCGGTCACGAGGTCCGTCGTGGTCCTCGGCGGGACGTCGCCGATGATGAACTTGGGCATCCCGCGTGGGTCGGCCTCGTTGACAGGGCTCATGACGAGCCCGAACCCGTGCGTGTACACGAGGTGGCGGTTGACCCAGGTCTGCGCGGTGGACGGCAGCAGCGCCGAGTTCATCTCGCGCGCCGAGACCAGCACCTGCTGGCGCACGCCGTCGATCGTGTAGCGGTCGACGTCGACGTCGGGGAACTCGTAGTAGGGCCGGATCGACTGCAGCTGCGCGTACGACTGCGCCATGATGCCCGGATCCCAGAGCCGCACGTTCTTCAGCGTCTGCCGGTCGGCGACGATGTCGGCCGGGGTGAGGTTCTCGGTGGCAGGGAACTTCTGTCCCTTCACGTCGGTGAGGCCGAAGGCCTTTCGCGTCATCTCGATGTTGCGCTCGATGTAGGGCGTCTCGGCGGCGGCCTCGTTGGGCGCGACGATGAAACTGCTGCATGAGACCCGGCCACACCGCGCCGAGCAGGATCGATGCGGCGACCCACACGCCCAGCGCGGTGAGCGGCAGGCGCCAGCCCTTGTAGCGGATGTTGAGCAGCAGGGCGAGCGGCGGTCACGACCGAGACGACGATCAGGATCCGGTAGGCGGGCAGCTGCGCGTGCACGTCCGTGTAGCCCGCGCCGACGATCTGACCGCGCGTGGAGTAGTTGAGCTCCCAGATCGAGATCCAGTAGCGGAAGCCCCACGCGAGCACGATGAACGCCATGAGCACCGACAGGTGCGCCTTGACGTGCGGGGCGAACCCCTTGAACTTGGCCCACGGCTGGATCGCACCGTCGATCACGTGGACCGCGAGGGTGAGCATCGTGGTGAGGATGAGCACGCCGGAAAGCCAGTTGCTCAGCGCGTTGTAGGCCGGCAGCTGGAAGACGAAGAAGCCGACGTTGCGCCCGAACTGCGGGTCGTTGTAGGGAAACGGCACCGACGCGAGCGCGAGCCGGAACGTCTGCCACTGCGTCGACATGCCCAGCCCGTTGAAGAACGCGAGCACCAGACAGCCCCACAGGACCGCGCGGTCCAGGATCGGCCCCATCTTGCCGCGCAGCGATTCGATGAACATCTCGAGCTGCTCGGGCGTGCCCTCGGGCAGTCCGATCGGAACCGCCTTGGGCGCCATCCGCCGCGCGATGCGCAGGTTGACGTAGAGCAGCGCGAACGTCGCGAGTCCGAAGACCACGCCCGGTCACGATCTGCGACACGATCCGGGTCACGAACACCGAGCGCTGGCCCAGGTCGCCGTACCAGAGCCAGTCGATCCAGACTCCGGAGAGCCAGCGCAGGAACGGAATCCCCACGGTGAAGAACACCGCAACGATCGCCGCTATCAGTACACCTATGCGTTGCCGCGACCGTGCAGCCATGAGTACTCCTTCAGAGCGTTAGAGGTAGTCGTCGACTTCGATGTTGAGCATTCGCGGGTCGAGGCAAGCCACGACGCTCACCTCGGGAGTCGCCTCGAGAGCGACGTCGTCTGGAGCGATGAACGCCCCGTCAGTGTCTGTGATGACCCGCACCCGGGGGCGCGCCGGATCGACGGCGTCCGCAGCGAGCACGATGGCGACCGCGCCCGTCGACAGGCGCACGACCGAGCGCGGCGGATAGAGCCCCATCATGCCCACGAAGACTCGGACGAGCGCCGGGTCGAACGCCGAGCCCGAGCCCTGCGCGATGTTGAGCATCGCGTCGTCCTCGACTCGCGCCGCCGAGTAGCTGCGCCGAGAGGTCATCGCGTCGTAGGCGTCGGCGATCGCCACGATCCGGCTGCACAGGTGCTGCTGGCGTCGGGGGGTGCGCGACGGGTAGCCGGATGCCGTCCCAGCGCATGTGGTGCTCGAGGATCGTCACGATGGCGGACTTGTCGAGTCCGGGCAGCTGGGCGATCATCTCGGCGCCGGAGATGGGATGCTGGCGCACGTGCTCCCACTCCTCTGGGGTGAGGGGCCCGGGCTTGTTCAGCAGCGCGGGATCGATGGTGAGCTTGCCGATGTCGTGGAGCAGCGCGCCCGCTCCGAGCGACGAGAGGAACCGGTGGTCATCGCTCACGCACGAACCCGAGCGCGAGCGCGATGACCGCGACGTTCGCCGAGTGGTAGAACGTGTACTCGTCGTAGTTCCTCAGCGCGGTCAACTGCAGCATCGCGTAGCGGTTGGCCAGCACGTTGTCGACGAGCGAGCGAACCACTCCGTTGACGCGGGCTGCGCTCACCTGGCGGTTGTTCTGCAGCAGGAGGTCGGTCTCGCGGAGCAGCGTCAGGGCGCCGCTCATCGCCTCGCGAGGGGACTCGGCGGGGTCGTCGGACTCGCGCTCTTCGTCCGTGGTGGCCAGCACCTGCACGTTGGCGAACTGCACGTGCGGCAGGTTTGCCGCTGCCGCCATCGCGCCGATGCCACCGGCCTCGCTCGCCTCATCGACGTCGGCGGCGAGTATGCGTGAGGCGCTCATCAGCTCCGGACGGCTGAGCCCGACTCTCCAGACGATCGACCCGATCCCCAGCGCTCGCATCTCCCGGTCGAGCTGGTCGAAGAGCATGCTTTCCTCGGCGAGGACCTGAGAGCCGAGCAGTATCTCGCCATCGAAGAACGCGAGCTGAAGGTCGACGCCCTCGTCATGGTAGACGCGGATCGCATCGTGGAGCCGACCCACGGCGTCCGCGACGGCCGGGTGTTCCATCGGGTAGAACCGCGCGGCCCGCCGAAGAGCTGACAGCCGCGTGAGCAGCTTCCTGGCGGCCTTCAGCTGGCCCGTCGAGTAGCGGATGGTCTCGCCGCCGATGCCGGTCGTGAACTGCGAAGGCACCATGCCCGCTAGCGGGAGGGAGGCCGAGAGATCGTCGGGCATCACGCACCACCCTTCGACTTGATCGCCGCGATGGCCGCTTCGGCCGCCGCACGCAGATCCTTGCTGCGGCCGCCGCCGAGCAGCGAGCGCCTGCCGGCCAGGCCTTCCAGCGTCGGGAGCGCCTCGGCGGCGCCGATCCGTCCGAGCGCCTCGATCGCCTCGACTCTCGGCCCCGTGTCTCGGCTTCCACGCCCCTCGCCGCGGGCGACCATCTCGAGCGGCGACACCGCGCTGCGTGCTCCCGACTCGCCCAGGTAGCGCGCAGCGAGCTGAACGTTCTGCACGTCCTCATCGGCAAGCGATGCGACGAGCATCTCGGTTGCGCGCGGGTCGTTGACCGCCGACAGCCCGCGAATGGTCTCTCGGCGGACCCGAGCGTCAGGATGGCGGAGCGTGCGCTCAAGGTAGATCAGCACCGCCGACGACTTGGTCGAGGACAGGATCGCGACGACGTTGCGCACGAAGTACCAGCGTGAGTCGCTGACGCACGCGCCGAGCTGGGCCGTGTGTTCCAGGGCCATCATCGAGAGCAGTTCCACGAGTGACTTGCGCGCCGCCATGTCGGGTTCGTCGGCGAGGTTCTCAAGCAGCGGCTTGAGCGCGGCCCTGCCGAGCAGGTCGAGGAGTCTTCTGGCGGCCTCGTGCTCCGACGAGCCCTTGGGGTAGACGCGCATGGTGCGCGCAAGTTCGCGGACGTCTCCCGGTCGAGCGAACCTGTCGATGGCCTGCTCGACGCGGAGGCGCTGCTCGGGCGTGAGTTCCGGGTTCTTCGCACACTCGCCCAGCGAGACGGCGGCGTCTGCGGCCACCTCGACCGCACCGCTCTCGATGAGGTAGTCGAGCGAGTCCTCGAGCGTCGACATCGTGGAAGCGAACTGCGCGGGTCGGGTGTCCAGTCCGACGAGCGTGACCATCGCGCTGATGATGTCGCTGTCGGTCGTTCCTCGCACGGCCTCCTCGCGCAGCAGCTCGATCTGCGGATCGACTTCTCTGCGGTCTCGGGCTCCCTGCGGGAGATCGAGGAGCGCGAGGATCGTGTCAGCGGGTGCGACGTCGCCGGCGGGCGGACTCGGACGAACGGCGAGTCTCACGGGCGTGGCCTGCTCGAGGATGTCCGCAGCGTCCGCCTCGGACATGCCCGCCTCCAGCATCGCTGCGCGCGCCATGTCGATGATCTCCTCGCGCTCCGACGGGGAGACGAGCACGAGCTCGCGAATCGCCTTCACGATCTCGTCCCTGCCCGTCTCGCCCGAGACGACCCCCTGCGCGAAGAGGCGGGAGACCGTGTCGAAGCCCATCTGCCGCACGACTCCCGCGAGCGCGGGTGACCGTCTGACATCGGGCAGTACCTGCTGCGCGAGCAGATCACGCTGGAGCTTCGTGCTGAGGCCCGCAATCGCCTCGGCGAGCGCACGGAAGAGTTCGTGCTGGCTGTCCTCGCCGCTCTCGGATGCCGCCTCGGCGAGCACAGACAAGCGCTCGCCCACCGCGACGAGGGCCGTGTACGTGCTGTTGGCGTCGTAGACCTGCTGGAGATAGTCGCGGACGGCCGCCGGATCGCCGATCAGTCGCGTGAGCGTGACGTCGTCGTACGCACGACTCGACATCGCCGACGCGATCGCGTCCTCGATCGACGCAAAGTCGGTGTGTTCGGCCTCATCGCCCTCCAGCGACGAGGGGAGCTGCGTCTCGACGAGCGTCACGCGCATCTCTCGGACGGTGATCGTGTCGACGCCCAGCTCCCAGAGGCGCGCCTCGTAGCCGCCTGCGGCCTGGAGCTCGTCGGGCGGAAGCTGGAGGATCGTGAGGAAGGAGATGAGGTCTCGTCCCCGGATGCCGGCGTGAAAGCGAACCTCGGCGAGCATCCGCAGGTTGAGTTCGTGGCTGAAGTCCGTGAAACCCTTGTTGCCCGGGAAGATCGGCATGTCGTCGTAGAAGAGGCCGTTCTTGGTGGTCGAGAACCGCAGGTCAGGCAGCTCGCCAAGGCGGCGTTGAGGGCGTCGGCGCAGGCAGCCGCGGCGTTGCCGGGAATCTCGCTCGTGGGCGGGTACATGCTGACAGCCTTGTTCGCCGCGACCAGCAGCCGAACGAACTGCTCGACCAGCGGCGGCGCCTTGGGACGACCAGCTTGGGCGGCGACCACTAACCCTCCCTCACCGTGCACGGCGCGAGTCAGAGTGATTCGCGCTCACTCGAGTATAGGACAGGGGGTGCGATATCATCGGCGAATGACCGGACTTCGATACCCATGCATTCGGCGACGAGGCGACGCGAGCCGCCGTCCGGCGCTCCGCGTCTCGTGCTCGCGTCTCAGTCTCCCCGCCGCCGCCGGCTGCTGTCCTGGCTCGGGCTGCCCTTCTCGGCGAGTGCCGTCGACACGCCCGAGGACCTCGACAGCCCGCTCGCTTCCGACCCGCCTGCGCTCGCCGAGTCACTGGCCGCCGAGAAGGCCGAGGCGGCCTGCGCGCAAGGGCTCGGGGACCGAGCACTCGTGCTGTGCTTCGACACCATCGTGGTGCTCGGCACGGAGGTTCTCGGCAAGCCCACCGACGTCCCCGATGCGTGGCGGATGCTGCGAGCGCTGTCGGGGCGCACGCACCAGGTCGTGACCGGAGTGGCGCTCGCGTGCCCGGGAGAGGCCTCCGCGCACGTTCGCCGTGACGACCGACGTGACCATGAAGCCGCTCTCCGACTGCCAGATCGAAGCGTGGATGGCACGCGGGGAGTTCATGGGCTGCGCCGGCGCGTACAACATCGAGGGGCAGGTCGCCGAGGTAACCGAAGACGACTGCTATCAGAACGTCGCCGGTCTGCCGCTCTGCCATCTCCGCGCCGAGCTGGCCCGTGAGGCCGCAACGCGCTGCGGACGGGTGTGTCGCGGGCTCGATGCCGGCGTCACCGGTCGCCGCGTGCGACGCCGCGCTCGGGCGCACGTGCCGGCTGGGGCCGCAGCTGGCATCCGAGGCGCGCTAGGGCGGCGCCTTCGCGGTGCGGCCGCTGGGCTGGCGTGTGTCCGGTCGCTAGGCGCCGCGGCGTGCGACCACGATCACGCTCTCGTCCTTGCGGCGTCGAACGGGCGCCCGTCGTGGGCGCCGAAAGCCTCGATTCGCTCGAAGCCGGCAGCGGACAGCTCGGTGCGCAGCAGCTCGAGCGGCAGCGCCGTATGCGGCGAGCGGCGAGACGCGAGGTCCCAGACGCCGTCTGCATCGCGCGTCAACGTCACGAAGTCGAAGTCGAGGAACTCGCCCGAGACCGGGTAGTCGATGACGCGCAGGAACACGCGCGTGCCTTCGGGGACCTCGCGGATGATCGGCGGTATGACGCGCGGCTTGCCGTCCAGAAGACGCGCGTGGTTGAGCAGGTGCAGCACCAGCACTCCCTCGGGCCTGATGACCGCGCTGAAGTCGGCGAGCGCTTCGCGCAGCCCCGCGAGCCCGGCGACGTGCGGCAGCGCGTTGCCGGTGCAGGTCAGCGCGTCGGCCGGACCGAGCTCCGAGCGCCGCGAGCTCGCCGAATCCGCCGCGGACCAGCCGCAGCTCGCCACCTCCGGCTGCGATGCGGTCGACCGCCTCGGCGACGTTGGCCTCGGCCTGCGCGAGCATGGAGTCGTCAGGGTCGACTGCGTCCACCGACAGTCCCATCTCGGCGAACGCGATGGCGTGGCGCGCGCTGCCGGCTCCCACGTCGATCAGGGAACTCGCGTCCACCTCAGCGAAGAGGCGCCTGAAGAACGGCAGCTCGCGCGCGAGACGGGCATCCCAGTTCACGAAGGTGTCGTAGTCCGAAGCGGGTGCGACGCGGGGCTCATCGGCGGCGGGGCTCATCGGTCCTCCAGAGGTGCGATCGCGACTCGGGCGGTCAGGGCAGCAGCGGCTCGTCGAGGCGGAAGATGCGCGCAGCGTTGCCCCGCAGGATGAGGTCCCGGTCGGACGCCGAGAGCCCCATCTCCTCGATGGTGCGCTGCTGCATGAAGCGGATCCACGTGCGGTACGGCGCGGTGGTTCCGGAGTCGGTGCCGAACAGCACGCGCTCGGGACCCAGCGCCATGATCGCCCGCTCGAAGACCTCGGACAGCGTCATCTTGGGGACGTAGTAGTCCATCCAGTTGTTCGTGCCGCTCGTGTCGACGCAGACGTTCTTGCACTGGTACGCCAGCCGCAGCACTTCATCGAGCCATCCGGCGCCGAAGTGCGCGATCACGAACTTGAGGTCCGGGAAGTCACGAGCCACCGGCGAAAGGTCGAGCGGGTCTGCGAAGTTCAGGTCGCCGGTCGGGTCCACGGTCACCCCGTAGTGGATGATCATGTTCGCGCCGAGCTCGTTGGCCTTCTCGAAGAAGGGACGGCACGCCGGATCGCTCAGCTGGTAGCAGCGGTTGACCGGGTAGAGCTTCACGCCGCGGAACCCCGCCGCCATCTCGCGCTCGAGCAGGTCTGCCGAGGACGGGTCGCGCGGGTCGACATTGCACAGCGCATGCACGTGACCGTTGGCCGCGCGAATGAAGTCGCGCATGTACTTCGAGTCCGGCAGCACCGAGACGATCAGCGCCTTGGCCACGTTCGCCGCCGAGAGCCGCTCGACGTACCACGGCGCGATCTCCTCGGCCGTCATGTCGGGAAGCGTCTCGCTCTGGCGTCGACCCCACTTCCCCTCCTTGAGCGCCTGCTTGAATCGCTTGGGCGTCTCGGGGCGCTCGGCCATCTCCATCAGGAGCGGCAGGGAGAACAGGTGTACGTGCGCGTCGATGACGTCGCCGGGCGTGGTCGGCGGGGCTTCTGCGATTCGGGGCATGCGGGGGGCTCCTCGGCGAACTACTCGGATGGTGCGGGCGGCTCCGCTGGCGGAACAGGAGGGGCGGCCGGGGGTGTGGGCGGCGCGCTCGGTGGGGACGACGACACCGCGGACGGCCACTCGTCGACCGTCGTCGCGACGGGCTCCTCGGGAATCACGATCATCGCGATGATGTAGAGGACGAACGCGGGGAAGAACGACGTGAAGATGGCCAGGGCCGCGTAGATCACGCGTATCAGCGTCGCGTCGATGTTGAGGTACTCGCCAAGGCCGGCCAGGACGCCGCCGACCATGCGGTTCTGGCGGGATCGATAGAGTCGGCGGCCTCGGATCACGATCTGTCCGCCGCGTCGGGCCGCCACGATCACCAGAACGCCGATCGCGATGATGGCAAGCGGCCAACCCACGCGTGCGAGGACGTCGAGCATGGCGCGAAGCGGCCAAAGCAAGGGGGCGAGGAGCCCGTTGAGCAGCCACCACGCTCCCCACAGGATCAGTCCGATGCCCAGCACGACCAGCCAGTCAGACCGGCGTTCGTTTCCGTTCACGGAGACCTCCTAGTACGTTTCGATCGAGACCGAGCCGACCCCGGCCTCAGTCCTGATGTCCCAGCTCTTGTTTGCCGATGCGTAGCCCGGCGTCTCCCACGAACCGTCCCGCCGCTCGAACCGCCCACCGATGTCGCTGGCCACCAGACCGTTCTGCGTTTCGACGCGCGCCTCGGCGTCCTGGGGCAAGAGGATGCGTACCGACGAGACGCCGGCCTTGACGACGAGCGTCGACTCGCGCTCGCCGCTGGGCACGTCGCCGAGCCGGATCGTGACGGCGCTCGCACCAGTCTGCAACTTGAGGTCGCTGACACGCACATCCGAGAGGTCAGCGTCCAACGACGACGCCGCCGTCTCGAGCGCCACATCCCACAGCGCGCTGTCGGAGAGTCGGACGTCGATACGCGCGCCGACCATGCCGGGCACCACGACCGTGCCCTTCGCGGCCTCGTTGAAGCCGATCGCCACATCGGCCGAGCTGCCCCGCACCTTCGCCGAGAACGTCGGCGGCCCGAACGGCGACTCGCCCTTCGCGGTCACGAGTCGGTTGCCGCTGTCGATCCTGATGTCGCCCGCGCCGCCGGTCAGTTCGAGATTCGCCTTGGACACACCGGCGCCCGTCTCGGCGAAGGCGAACGCCTGACCCCCGGATCCCGCCCACGACCCCACCGGCGCCGTGAGGCCCGAGCCGGTCAGCGAGACGGAAACGGCGTAGGCGAGTGCGGCCCAGATGAGGAGCGTCGCAGCGATGCGCAGCCAGCTCTGGTCAAGGCCCTTGGCCAGGATGGTGAGCCCCAGCGCGATGATCAGCACCGGCCAGAGCGTCAGAACGATCCACCAGACGCTCCACGCGATGTAACCGGTCGTATTGCCGAGAAGGATCAGTCCGAAGATGATCGTGCCGATGCCGTCGAACACCCGCTCAACGCCCCAACCCGAGTCGCCAGGCGTGAACACCTGCACGACGCCGCCGATGACGATGAGGAGCGGCCAGAGCGCCCACCACGGCGCGTCGAGCCCCGGGACGAACCGCGAGACCAAGACGACGGCGCCGACCACCACGAGCACCACGCCGAGGAAGACACCGTTGCGGCGAGAGCTGGAGCCCGGATCGGGTGTGGGTGGCTTCGGCTCGTAGCCTCCGGGCTGCGGCGGAATCGGTGCCGCAGGCGGGGGGCTCGGCGTGCCGCCCGAGCTGCCGTCACTCATGGTCGTCCTCCCCTTCCGAATCCGCCGTATCGAGCGCTGCGACCCGAATCCTGGCGATACGGCGTCTGCGCATGGTCTGTACGCGGAACTCATACCCACGGCGCTCGTAGCGCTCACCCGGCACCGGGATGTGCCCGAGCTGGGAGAGCAGCCAGCCGGCGATGGTCTCGTACTCGTCGGACTCCTCTGCCGGTATGCCGCGCTCGATGGCTTCCTCGATGGAGAGCCGGCCGTCGAAGACCCACTCTCGCGGTCCGACCTGCTGGATGTAGCGGTGATCGCGATCGAACTCGTCGGCGATCTCGCCGACGATCTCCTCAACGATGTCTTCCATGGTCGCGAGCCCGGCGGTTCCCCCGTACTCGTCCACCACGATCGCCATCTGGTTGTGCATGGCGCGCATCTCCGAGAGGAGCGGGAGTATCTGCTTGGTCTCGGGGACGAACACCGCCTCGCGCATGTGCTCCGTGATCAGCTGATCTCGACCGCCCTCCGAGAGCGGGCTGACGAGGTCCTTGAGCAGCGCGATCCCGACGATGCGATCTCGGTCGCCGTGGAAGATCGGGACCCGCGAGAAGCCGGTGCCTCGCATCATCTCGGCGGCCTCGAGCACGGTGGTCGTGTCGGGAGCGAGGGCCATGTCGACGCGGGGAACCATGATCTCGCGGGCCACGGTATCGCCCAACTCGAAGATCTCGTGGATCATGCGCTTCTCTTCGTCGAGCAGACTTCCCTGCTCGGTGACGAGGAGCTTGATCTCCTCCTCCGAGACGCCCGGTCGGCCGCCCTTGCTCTTCATTCCGATCAGCCGAGCGACGCCGTTGGTCGAGACCGTGAGCAGCCATACCAGCGGCGCGAATGCGCGCTCGAGCCAGAGGACCGGTTTGGCGACGCTCATGGCGACCTTCTCGGCGCGCTGGAGGCCGATCCGCTTGGGGACGAGCTCGCCGAAGACCAGCGACAAGTAGGTGATCGCCAGGGTCACGAGCACGACCGCGACGCCGGGCGCGATGCTGGTGAGCCACGGGATGCCGAAGGAGGCGAGCCAGGTCGCCAGCGGCTTGGCGAGCGTCACGGCCCCGGCAGATGCGGCCAGGAATCCGACGGCCGTGATGCAGATCTGGATCGTCGAGAGCAGGCGCGTGGGGTCCTCGATGAGCTTGAGCGCGGTCTTGGCGCCGCTCGAGCCCTCCTCGGCACGCTGCTGAAGCGCCGCGCGGCGCGCGGAGATGAGCGCGATCTCGGCCGCCGCGAAGTAGCCGCCGACCGCGGTGAGGGCGAGGATGAGCAGCAGCTCGACTCCGATGGTGTCCATAGCATGTAGGTTACCAGCATCGGAGGGGCGGAAACCGCCGCTCGCGCCGGTGAAAACGGCCGACGAGGCTCCGAATGCTCAACCAGCCGGTCGCTACCGCCCGATATACGGAAGGCTGGCGCCTTTCTGCGGGTCAGAGCAGGTGTGCGCTACTATGCGCTGGGGGTTGCACAGAGAGGTCCCGCACGAGTGCCCGATGATGTCGCCACAAAGAGTCTCGAAGCCGTGCTGCGCTCGCTCGCGGCCGCGGCGCGCTCCCTGCGCCTGTATCCGGCGACCAGCCCCATCCCGCTGCAGTCGGTTCAGGCGGTTCGAGACGCGCTCGCGACCTACTTCGAGACCGGCGCGAGTTCGCTCCGCATGGCCGCTCGCACGCGAGGGCTTCTCGGTCGGCGGCACTCCGATCGGGTCACACATACCCGGCGCCCGCGATCTCTCCGACGAGCTGCGGGCCCATGGCGTCGCCGAGGTGGAGATCGCTGCCGAGGTGACCGGCGAGGAGCTTCTCGCGTTCCTCTCGATCCTCGCGCGACCGGTCGACGAGGTGCGCGCCGAGGGCGGATTCGGCGCGCTTGCCAACGCCGCCGGCGCTCGAACATCTGCACGTCGCCGAGGTGCGACCTGGCCGTCATCGGGCAGGAGCTGGATCCCAAGAATGCCGACGCGGTGCTCTTTGCGCTGGCGGAGGACCCCGGCGAGCTCGCCGCTTGGTACGCCGCGGCTGCGGCCGGAGATCCCGACGCCTTCGAGGCCGAGCTTGTCGAGCATCATCCGTTCGGCGGGTCCGGATGGGGAGCGCCGGCTCGCCCGGTCGCTCGGCGCAGCATTTCAAGTCCCAGCCGCCGACCGGCCAGGACGCGCTGCTGTCGCTGGCCATGAAGCCCGGGCCGGTGCGCGACCTCGTCGGCAGCATGTTCGAGGACTTCGAGGCGCCCGAGATCGCCGCATCGATCCTCGCTGGCACGTTCGGCAAGAACATGCTCGTGCTCTCCAGCGCGCTGAACAGCCTGCCCCTCGAAGACGCCGCGGCAGAGGTCCGCGCCGAGGTCCAGGCCATGCTGGCCGCCGCGGGCCACTCGTCACAGGAAACCGCGTTCCTCGATCACATGCTGGAGGTGCGCGCCCGCCCGGAGCCGGAACCGCCGCTCGTCGACGCCGACCGCACCTACAACGCCGTTCTCTCCGCGGCGACGCTCGCCGACGGCGACGTCGCCCGGGCCCGTCGAGGCCGTCGCCGCATCCGGGCGCGACATCAGCGCCGCCGGCGTTCGCACGATGCTCGACCGTCCTGGATAGCGCAGACCGATTTCGAGCGGTACTGCCGAAGCGCCGAGAGCCTGGCCGGCACCGTCCCGCACCTGATCGAACAGGGCGACCTCGCTCTTGCCTCCCAGGTGCTCCTCGAACTCGAGCAACCGCCAGACCCACAACGCCGGCCCGTGGCCCGAACTCTCCCAGCGGCTGGAATCCGCACTGGGCATCGCCGCGGGGAAGCGCTCCATGAGCGCGCTCGTCAAGGCGGTCGTAGAAGACCCGTCCCTCGCCAACGAGGCAAGCCGGATCGTCCGGTATGCCGGCGATGCGGCGGGCGCGTCCCTGGTCGCCGAAGCGATTCCGTACAAGGACGAGGGCATCGCCGTCGCCGAGCAGCTGCTCGGCAGACGCGTCATCGACCTCTTGAACGCCGCGGCGCCCGACACGCCGTGGCATCTTGTCGGCCCCGTGGCGCGGCGGCTCACCATCGAAGGCGATCCTCACTCCGTCGCGACCGTCGAGGCGCTCATGGCGCGTCCCGACGAGCAGTCCCGCCGAGAAGTCGATCGGCGCGCTCGCATCGGTCGAGCGGCCCGGTCGCCAACCGCATCCTGGCGAGCGCTCTCCGCGACCCGAGTCCCGAGACGGTCGCCGTCGCGGCACGCGCCATCGCGCGAAGCGGCGAGCCCGGCTCGGCGGCGCTACTCGCAGCACGGCTCGGACGAGCTGGACATCGATCGCGGCCGACTATCCCGCTGGCCAAGGAGCTCATCGGCGCGCTTGGCGCGCACGCCGGGGCCCGAGGCCGACGAGGCGCTCGGCGAGACTGTCGGCTCGCGCGCTCGTTCATCAAGCGGGGCCACTTCGCCGACGTCCAGTCGCACGTGGCCGAGGCCCGACGAGCACGCGCGAGAGGGATCGTCCAGTGAGCACGCCCTCCGATGTCGTCGTCGCCTTGGGCGCCTGCCGCCGCGCAGTCCAGCTCTACCCGCCTTCTCACCCCGCGTTCAGGGAGGCCCTGGACGGCCTGGAGTCCTCGGTCCGCGACATCGCCGCCAACGAGCCGTTCGTCCTCAACGTGCACCAGGGCCGGCTCTACCGCGGCAGCATCGTGATCTCCGATGAGGGCGCCGGCGCCCAGTCTGTTGCCGAGGCGCTCGAGGAGCGATCGATCGAGTCGCTCACCTTCCTCCCGTCGTTGACCCGCGCCGACGCTCTCGGCCTGGTCGAAGTACTCACGATGCGTCCGGGTCCCCAGCTCGACGTGAGCTCGGAACTCAGCGCGCGGCGCGTCCACGGCATCACCGTTGCGTTCCTCGCCGAGGAGTCCGAGGTAGAGGAAGCCCGCGAACGCGAGGAACGTGACCGGCTGCGCGACCAGGACCGGGCGCTGTACAACCAGCTTCTCGCGAGTCTGAGAACCATCTCCAAGCAGCTCGCTGCCGGCGGCGGTGCCGACCTGAGCCAGGCGAGCGGGATGGTGAGCGATGTTCTCGGCAGGCTGCTCGATGACCCGTCGGCGATGCTGGCCTTGGCGACGATTCGCGGCGCCGGCGAGCGCACGCTGTTCCACTCGCTCAACGTCATGATCTACTCGCTGGCGCTGGGCGAGCGGCTCGGGCTGCCCGAGGAGAGCCTGCCCACGCTCGGCACCGCGGCGCTTCTCCACGACATCGGCAAGTCTGCGTTCGACGCCGACGACCCTCTCGCAGGCGGAGCAGATGCGAACGCTGCATCCGCAGGTCGGTGCCGAGATCCTGCAGAGGGTTTCCCTCGATGACCCCGCGCCGTTGCTCGCAGCGTACGAGCACCACATGCACGTCGACGGGACCGGCTTCCCGGAGCGTCCTGACAACTACATCGCTCATCCCTACAGCAGGATGATCGCCGTCGCGAACCACTACGAGAACCTGACGAACGCCACCGCTGAGCGCGCCGCGCTGACCCCGGACAGGGCCGTCCTGCAGGTCCTCCGCGACGCCGGCACGATGCTCGACCCGTTCTTCGCGCGGCTCTTCGCGAGCGCGCTGGGAGTGTTCCCCGTCGGTTGCCTGGTCAGGCTCTCCGATCAGTCGGTCGGCGTGGTCGAGCGCCCCGGTACCGACCCGCTGGAACCACAGATCCGCCTGACGTTCGATGCGTCCGGCACCGAGCTCGAGCGCCCGGAGCCGTTGAACCTTGCGGCGGGGGACGTGCGAATCGTCGAGGTGATCGCGCAGGAGTCGGTCAACATCGAGGCCTCGGACAAGCTCTGAGCGGTCCTACCGCTCCGGGACGTCCGCTGATGCCGTGCAGCACCTGGGCGATGAGCGCCAACCGCCTGCCGCGATCTTGGCACGCCTCAACGAACTGCTGGACCTGGTCGCGAAGCTCCGGCGTCGGGTCGTAGCGGATCAGCCCGCCCGCGCAGCTCAGGATCTCACCCGCGCACAGGTCGTCGACTTCCGGCTCGACTTCCTCGACACGACGACCCAGATCGGCTCGCCAGCCCTGCGGCGTCGACCACGGCCGTCGGGTTGCGGTGGAAGAACACGACGATGTCCCACGCCAGCAGAGACCTGACGTGGCGCTCAACGAACTGCGTGACTGTGGGTCCGAGAACCCCTTCAAGGTCGTACAAGCGTGAGACCGTCCTCGAGGACGAGCGACATACACATCCAAGAACCCGCGCAGCGCCAGGGACCCCTAGTCCGTGTACCGGCAGCTAATCTAGCCAGTAGTTTAGCCGCATTGCGCGCCATTGGCACTTTCGAGGGAACGGGCTCGCCGCAGAGCAATCAACGAGCCCGCATTTCGCGCAGCATCACTCTTCCATGCCGCAGATCTTCTGCATCCGGGCCGCAGACGCGTACATGATCGCCGAGATCACCATCGGGAGGGCGAGCAGAAACGCCATGGCCCCCCACGCGCCACCCGTCCAGCCGGCCACGCTGCCCCATACCATGATTCCGAGAGCCCCTAGCCCGAGCAGAAGCGCAGCGAGGTTCTCAAAGAAGAGTCCCACCACGAAGACGATGATCAAGACGCCCGAGAACAGAAGTCCGTACGCCGTGGCCACTGCCAGCGGCTGGCCCTGGTAGGCGTACTGGTTTCCGAACCCCATCCAGAAGGTGAAGGCGATTCCGCAGATGAGCAAGAAGCGCGCGACGATGCGCTGGAAGTTCATCTGCTCGGACTTGCAGGTACGTGCGAGCAGTTCCATGGGATGTCTCCTATCGACTGCGGCGGACATGAACGGCGACTCGTACTGACTGGGATGTTCCCCTTCATCGGACCGCAACCTATCCCGCGGACACGTCCTCGGCGGGCTGCGAACGTGGACTGTTGACGGGGCCGAATCGCTCGACAAGCCGGTGGGCGGCGGGCACGGCCAGCTCATCGAGCACCCGCTCCATCGCCTCGACCATCGGAGGCGGCCCCGCGACGATGAACGGGCCGTTCGCGCTGCTCGGGCGTGAGGAGCCGGCCGACCATCTCGGCGGTTATGAAGCCGGAGTCGCCCTGCCAGCCGATGGGTGGATGCTCGAAGCAGAGCACGGTGCGCACGCCGATGTCGGCCATCGCCTCGAACTCCTCCTCGAACGGCACGCATGAGTCGTCGCGGTTGCCGTAGAAGAGCAGCGCGTCGTCGAACCGGCGCCCCTGGACCACGGCGTCTCGGAGCATGCTGCGAACCGGCGTGATCCCCACTCCGCCCACCAGGAACGCCACGCGCGTCGCGTCCGCGGGAAGCGCCAGCCGCCCGCCCGGTCCGGTCACGCGGGCGTGGTCGCCGGGAGCCAGTCGCGCGAGAGCGTTCTTGTAGTCCGAGCCGGAGAGCCTCGTCGTGATCTCGAGGTAGTCATCGCTCGGCGCCGAGCAGATCGTGAACGTCTCGGCGAGCCGAGGCCCGTCCTCGGCCAGCGTCGAGGATCAGCCACTGCCCCGGCTTGAAGCCGAAGCCCTCCGGCCGGGCGAACCGCGCCGTCATGATCGTCGGTACCGCACATCTTGCTGCCGAGGAACTCGACGTCAGTACTGCGAACTCATCGGTGCTCCAACTCTGCTAGCCCGTGTCTCCATCGGGAACATACCCTTCGTCCGCACCATGACGACGACCTTTCCGAACGGAGGCCCCATGCGCGCTGAGGAGATGGTTCTTGGCGTGCGTGCTCGCGCTTGTCGCTGCTGCTGCATCCGGGGCGGGCTGTTCCCGACTCGTCCCGCCGAGCGCCACGCCGATTCCGCCGGCGGCCGCCGAGCAGAGTGCCGTGCCCACCTCGACCGACCTCGGAGCCGTCGAGGTCACGCTCGTACAAGGGCAAGCCGCTCGACACCGTGGCAAGCGAGCCGGAGAACTCGATCAAGGGCCCGCAGAAGATCGACCGCTCGACCTATCGGCTCGCAGTGACCGGCGAAGTCGACACGCCGCTCGAAGCTGACGTATGCGCAGGTGCGAGCCATGCCGTCGTACCGGAAGGCGACGACGCTGAACTGCGTCGAGGGGTGGAGCAAGACCTACCTCTGGCAGGGAGTCCGCCTCCGGGACCTCCTCGGCAAGGCTGGCTACGACCCTGCCGCCAAGACCGTGATCTTCACGAGCTACGACGGCTATTCGACGTCGCTGCCGCTCGACTTCGTGGTCGACAACAACCTGCTGCTCGCCTACGCGATGAACGACAAGGAGATCCCGCCGGAGCGCGGGTTCCCCTTCCAGGTGGTCGCCGAGGACCGGTTCGGCTACAAGTGGGCCAAGTGGGTCACCGGGATCGAGGTCTCGAACAACGAGAACTACCGCGGCTACTGGGAGCAGCGCGGCTACGACAACGACGCTCTGCTGCCTGGCGCGAAGTAGCACGCGTGGCGCGCTCGAGCCCGGGGCCGGCGGGGACGATCGCTACGCCGGGATGATCACGTAGAGCAGGACCGAGAGGAAGTGCAGGATGCTTCCCGCGAGCACGAAGAGGTGCCACACGGCGTGCATGTAGCGCACCCGCTTCATCACGTAGAAGATCGTCCCGAACGTGTAGCAGAGCCCGCCGGCGACCAGCAGCCAGATGCCGGCGGCAGGCAGAGCCGCGACGAGCGGCCTGATCGAGAACACGATCATCCAGCCCATGCCCAGGTAGACGGCGGCCGAGAGCCAGCGAGGGCGATACGTCCAGAACGCCTCGGCGGCGATTCCCGCGATCGCGAATGCCCAGATGACCCCGAACACGACGAGCCCGCCGGAACCCCTGAGCGTGACGAGGCAGTACGGCGTGTAGGTGCCGGCGATGAGCACGTAGATGCCGCAGTGGTCGAGGATCTTGAAGACGTGCTTCACGCGCTCCTGCGGGAAGCTGTGGTAGAGCGTCGAGGCCGTGTACTCGAGCACCAGCGACGAGCCCGTAGACGATCGCGCTCGCGATCGCCCACGGTTGTGGCTCTGGCCCGCGTAGACCAGCAGGATCGCCAGCGCAGCGATCGACAGACCCACGCCGAGGCCGTGGATGATGCTGTTGGCGATCTCCTCGCCCAGCGTGTAGGCGCGGACCCGCGACGAGCCCATCGGCTCGGAGCCGTTGTCCTTGGCTGCGTCCGTCACGAGTCGCCGTCCTCCTCGGCGCCGTCGTCATGGTGCACTGCATCACGCCGCCCAGCGCGAAGCATTCGGCCGCCGGGTCGTTGATGAGCACCATGATGTCGTGCGAGTAGATGCCGGGCTTCTCGCCGAGACGGCGCACGATCGCGCTGTAGAGCGCTTCCTTGAGATCCGGTCCGCGCCCGGGCAGCATCGCGATCTCGATGATCGTGAGCCGGTCCGACCTGATCTCCGGTGCGTCGATGTCGTCGCCGGGAGTCTCGACGATCCGCTGCATGACGCGGTCGTCGGGCACGCCGAGGGCCTCGACGATCGCCGCGCGGACCCCGTGGAGGATGTCGCGCTTGTACGAGGTGGTCTTGCCGGACTGGATGTCGATTCGCACGATCGGCATGGTTCCTCCTCATTCGCGGGCGCATTCACTATACCCGCTGGTCAGTTTTCGCGACAAACGCCATCGGCAAACGCCGACCGAGCCGCCCGCTAGACCTCGGAGGCCTCGATGGGGTTCTCGGCAGCAGCTGCCGCGACTCGGCGCGCCTGTCCCTTGGTCTGTACCACCACGACGCCGACGATAGCCACCGCGCCCCCCACGATGGTCAGCACCGTCGGAAGCTCGCCGAGCCAGACCCACGCGATCGCCATCGCCAGCACGGGCGCGAGGTAGAGGAACGACGAGAGGATCGAGGCCGGCATGCGGGCCAGCGCGTAGTTCCAGAGCACGTAGGCGATTGCCGCGGGGAAGATGCCCAGGTAGATGATGGCGATGGTCGCCGAGGGCGCAGCGGTCGGGAACTGCTCGACCAGGCCGGGAGCGAAGAACAGCAGCGGGATGGTGCCCGCCCAGATCGAGTAGCTGGTGAACTCCAGCGCCGAGTAGTGCGTGAGCGGCTTCTTGGAGACGATGAAGAACACCGAAGTCGAGACCGCGGCCAGCAGGATGAGCAGCGCGCCCGGGTCGAAGCTGAACCCGGCGCCCTGGCTGAGCGAGATGAGCGCGACGCCGACGAACGCGATCGCGATGCCGAACCAGCCCAAGACCGGTCAGCCGCTCGCCGAGGAACGCGGTCGACATCAGCGCGGTGAACACCGGTCCCGCAGCTATCAGCAGCGAGGCGGCCCCGGCCTGAACCGTCATCTCGCCGAAGTTGAGCGCGACGTGGTAGATGGTGATGCCGGTGAGGCCGGCGATCGCGATGCGCCCGAGGTCACGCCTGTCGGGAAGCCGCATGCGCGTGAACGATGCGCATAGAGCGCGAGCACGAACGAGGCGGTGCCGAAGCGCAGCAAGGCGACCTCGCCGGGACCGTAGCCGTCGGCGCCGGGAAGACCGGCGGGCGTGAGCCGCATTCCCGCGCGGATGCCGGCGAACGCGGACGCCCACAAGAACAGCGTGACGGCGATGGCAAGCCAGGTCTTGGGGTCGCGCTTCCAGCTCAAGGACGCTCCTCTGTTCTCCGCGGACGAATCGACAGTCTAGCCCTTGCGACTGCTCGGGTTCTATCCGCATAGCGCGCAGTTCGACCCGCTGCCGAGGAGGCTCGGCCACCGAGGCGCTACTCCAAACGCAGCCTTGAGAGCCCGATCGCGAAGAACAGCGCCGCCATCGAGAGCAGCACAAGGGCGGGCACGAGCACGGCTTCAACGCCGAGTCCTCGCGCCACGGTGTTCTTCAGGCCGATCATCGCCCATCCGGTCGGGGTCGCCAGCGCCACCTTCTGCATGAACGGACTCGTGATCTCGAGCGGCCAGTAGCAGCCACCGAGCATGGCGAGCGCCGTCGAGACGATCGGCGTGATGGACGACAGCTGGCTGCGCGTGCGTACGAGCACCGAGAGCATGACGCCCAGGCCGGTGGATGCGAGCACCAGCGAGCCCAAGAGGATGACGACCGCGAGCGGCGCGCTCCCCCACGGCACGCCAAAGACGAGCGCGCCGAACCCCACGAGCACGGTCGCCTCGAAGGCGCCGATGAGCGCCACGCCCGACACCTTGCCGAGCACGATCTCGCCTCGGGTTGCGGGGGTCGCGAGCAGGCGCCGCAACGTACCCAGCTCGCGCTCCTCGAGGATCCCGCCGGCGCCGCCGAGGGAGACCATCAGCACGAAGAACACCGTGAAGCCGAGCGAGTACTGCGTGCTGGCGGGCGCCGAGAGCTCCGAGGAGTGCGCCGCCGAGGCCGTGACGACCTTCGTGGTGACGCCGACCGGCGGATCCGGATGCCAGAAGCGGTCGGCGGCGCGGAACAGCGTGCGGAAGTCGGGCGCGCTGCTGGGGTAGACGCCGTCGGCACCGGCTGATCAGCGCGCTGGCCGCCACGTGCGCGGCCTTCGCGTCGGTCGCGAGGCGGTCGGTCGCCCCGGAGACCACCTGCACGATCGCCTGCGCATCGGCTGAGCCGGGGTCGCGAAGCGTGAGCACGCGGGCGTCTCGGCCGTGCTCGACGTTCTCGCCAAAGCCGCGCGCGACGATGATCGCGACCGGCGCATCACCGTCACGGACCTGTCGGCGGGCTTCGGCCTCGGTCACGACGACGGTCTTGAGCGAGTCCGACTCGTTGACGGTGTCCGCGATGAACTTCGAGTAGCGGCTGTTGTCGGCGTCGGCGAACGGGATCTTGGTGACGCGGGCCGCAGCCGACCCGGAACCGAACGCGAGCCCGAACACCCACGTCAGCAGCAGCGGAAGCACGAGGACGCCGACCAGCTCGCCCCGGTTTCGCAGCAGCTGCTGGAGGTTGAGCCCGGCGATGCTGAAGACGCGCCTCACGCCTCCACCCCCGCCCGGGCGACGCCGATCGCGTAGAACACGAGGGCGAAGGCGAGCAGCGCGGCGACGGGCCCGATCACGCCCGGGACGCCCACGCCCTGTACCTGGACGCGCCGCCAGCCCTCCATCGCCCAGCCGACCACCGACAGGTACTGGATCGGCTGCAGCCACGTCGGGAGCACCGCAACCGGGAAGAACGCCCCGCCGACAAGCGCCTGGATCTGCACGACCAGGGGCGCGATACCGCCCACCGCGCGCTCGGTATGCGCCACCGAGGAGATGAGCGTGCCGAGTCCCACCACCGCGGCGATCTCGGCGAACGCCACGAGCACCGTTGCGGTCGCGCTGCTTCCCCACTGAACATGCAGCACGAACCGCGTGAACACGTAGAGACACAGGAACTGGAAGACGCCCAGCACGAAGACGCCGAGCATCTTGCCGCCGACCACCGCCGAGCGCGGCGTCGGAGAGGCCAGCATGCGGGCCATCGTGCGCTCGCGGTTCTCTTGGACGGTCGAGAACGCGCCGTACATCGCGCCGAACATCAGGAACATCGCCGTCATCGAGAGCGCGTAGTAGTCGATCATCCCCAGCTTCACGGTGCCGCTGGCCACGTCGTCGGTGACTTGCACGGCGTCGAGCGCGTCGTCGCGGGCGCCCTGCGCGATCGCGTAGCCGGTGAGCTGAGCCGCTCCTCCCGGCCGCGAGAGCGCGGGCGAGTTGGTGTTGCGGGCCGTTTCCATAGTGGTGCGTACCACGATCGAGGCCGCCGAGTAGCGCGTCGCCACCGCCTCGACCACGCTCGTCCAGATGCCTGCGGCGGTTCCCGAGCCCGGATCGGTCAGTACCGTCAGCTTGACCGAACGCCCTGAGCCCAGGTCGGCGCCGAAGCCGTGCGGGATCACGAGCGCCGCGGCCAATTCGCCGCTGGCGACGCGCGCGGTCGTCTCGTCGAGGTTGCGGCTGCGCTGAATCTGGAAGAGCGCCTTGATGCGCTTGGATCCGGCGATGGCGTTCTCGAGGTCGGCCGCTTGGTCTTCGGCGTTGGGTCGGGCAAGCAGCCGGCTGTCTTGGTTCACGATCGCCACCGCGATCTGCGCGTTGCCCCCGGAACTCAGCCCACCGAGCGCCGAGCCCAGGATCACGATCAGCAGCGCCGGCATGCCCAGCAAGATGCCGAGCGCCGCCGGGTCGCGGAGCCACACGAGCAGGTCCTTCAGCGCGATGTGGATCGCTCGGCGCACTAGTCGCGCAGTCCTCGGCCGGTCAGGTGCAGGAAGACCGACTCCAGGTTGGGCTCGGCGATCTCTACGGCTCGAACGTGGGCGCCCGCCGCGGTGATGCGCGTGATCACGTCGCCCAACACCGGTGCAGCGTCCGGCGTGAGCACCTCGATCGTGCCGCCGACGACTTCAGCGAAGCTGACCGACGGCAGCGATTGGACCGCCGCCATCGCCGCCTGGGCCGCCGCCTCCTCCTTGGCGTCGCCGAGACCCTCGACCTCGCCCAGGCTCACGCGGATCCGGTCCTCGTCGCCCACCAGCGCCTGAAGCTCCGCCACACTGCCCTCGGCGATCACGCGCCCGTGGTCGACGATCGCGATGCGGTCGCACAGCATCTCGACCTCTTCCATGTAGTGGCTCGTGTAGAGCACCGTCATGCCGTCGCGGTTGAGCTCGCGCACGGAGTCGAGGATGTGGTTGCGGCTCTGCGGATCGATGCCCACCGTCGGCTCGTCCATCAGCAGCACCTTGGGCCGGTGCAGGATGCCGGCTGCGATGTTGATGCGCCGCTTCATGCCCCCCGAGAACGTCTCGATGCGCTTCTTGGCGTGCTCCTCGAGTCCCGCCATCGCCAGCCCGTACTCGACCGCCTCGGCAAGCGCCGAGCCGTGCAGCCCGTACATCCGGCCCCAGAACCGCAGGTTCTCGGCCGCCGACAAGGTCGGATACAGCGCGATCTCCTGAGGCACCACGCCGAGCACCTTGCGCACGCCGGTCGAGTCGCCGAGCACCGAGTGCCCGTCGACGACGACGTCACCCTCGTCGGGCGCGATCAGGCACGAGATCATCGAGATGGTGGTCGTCTTGCCGGCGCCGTTCGGGCCGAGAAGCCCGAAGATCGAGCCCGCCTCGATCGAGAACGACACGCCGTCGACGGCGGCCTGGTCGCCGTAGCGCTTCACGAGCCCGCATGACGTCGACGATCGGGCGGCCGGTATCGCTCATCACACCCAGCTCCCCGGCTCGCCCGTTCCGATCCGCTCGAGGTCGTCCAAGAGCGCGAACAGCCGCTCGCGAGCGGCGGCACCGTGGAGACGCTCCCCCTCCATGAGCTGCCGGGCGGTCATCACGAAGGTGCCGTGATCCTCCAGCTCGTCGGCGCACTCGGCCACGAGCGCGCCCAGCGCTTGTTCGGTCCACTCGAGGTGGAACTGCAGCCCCACCACGCGCCCGTCGAACACGAACGCCTGGTTGCGACACGCCTTCGCTGGACAGGGCCGGCTCCATCCCCAGCGGCAGCTCGAACGTGTCACCGTGCCAGTGGCCCACCACGACAGGCCTGTCCCAAGCCGAGAAGAGCGGCGGCGCGGTGGCCAAGTCGGGCTCGCGGCTGACCGGATACCAGCCGATTTCCGGCTGGTCGTTGCGCCGCACCGTCCCGCCGATGACCTCGGCGAGGATCTGCGCGCCGAGACAGACGCCCAGTACCGGCCGGCCGGCAGCGATCACGCCGGCGACGAAGTGCTTCTCGGCATGGAGCCAGGGAGAGGCGGTCTCGTCGTCTGCTGCCATCGGTCCGCCCATGAGGACGAGCAGGTCGAGGTCGCCGGGAGGGGGATGTTCTTCCAACAGAGCGAGCGAGGTGGAGAGTTGGTGTCCGCGCGAGGTGGCCCAGTCGGCGATAGCGGCCGGCCCCTCGAAGGGCACGTGCTGGATGACGTGAACGCGCATGACGGCTGCTTTCCCCTGGCGGCCTCTGTCTCACGGATTCTACCGCCCGGCGACGCGGGTTCGTCGCACGGCCTGCCCCGAATCAGACGATTCCTGCCCACAGCGGGTGACGCAGGCTCCAACGGGTACTACCATGATGCGACGTTCAACACGCATCCGGTGGTCACGGCGCTCGCGCCGCGCACGGACGAGGGAGTCCGCTCATGCACGTGGTAATTGGAGGATACGGCCGAGTTGGCCGCTACATCGCCCACGAACTCGAGGCCAACGGGCACTCGGTGGCGGTCGTGGACCGCAGCGCCGACGTCTTCGAGGAGTTCGAGGGCATCAACGGCATGCGGCTGACCGGCGAGGTGTTCGACCGTGACACGCTCATCAAGGCGGGCATCGAGCGCGCCGACGCCTTCGTAGCCGCTACCAGCGGAGACAACAGCAACATCGTCGCGGCCCGCGTGGCGCGCGAGCGGTTTGGGGTGCCGCTGGTGGTCGCGCGGATCTTCGACCCCAAACGTGCGTCGATCTACGAGAGGTTCGGCATCCCGACCGTCTCGGCGGTCCAGTGGTCGGCGTCGCGGCTGCTCGCGATGGTGCTCGACCCCAAGGCGCGCAGCGACTTCGCGTTCGGGCAGGGCGAGGTGCTGCTGGTCGAAATCGAGGCGACCCAGGCGGTCGACGGGAAGCGCGTCTTGGATATCGAGCTTCCGCGTGTCCTCTCGGTAGTCTCGGCGGAGCGCGACGGGCACGCCGTGCTGCTGACCGACATCGACGTCGTCAAGGCGGGCGACCTCCTCTACATCGCAATCGACCGTGACTCTATCCCTGAGCTGCGCAAGCTCATGGGAATGCAGTAGGAGGCCGCCATGAATATCGTCATCGTCGGAGCCGGGAAGTCCGGTCTCTACCTCGCACAGGAGCTCAAGGGCGAACACGACGTCACGCTCATCGAGGAGCGCTTCGACCGCTCCGATGTAGTCGCCGCCATGATGCCCGACATACACGTGGTGCACGGGGACGCGTGCGAGACCGAAGTACTTGAACACGCGCAGATCGGCTCGGCGAACCTGGTCATCGCTGCGACCGGCGACGACGAGGACAACCTGGTGGTCGCGATGCTCTCCAAGCACTTCGGGAGCGAGAAGGTCTTCGCGCGCATCAACCACCCCAAGAACGAGTGGCTCTTCACCAAGGAGTTCGGCGTCGACGTGCCGGTTTCGTCGACCTCGATGATGCTGTCGCTCGTGGAGAAGGAGGTCGGCTTCGGCGACCTCATCACGCTGCTCCGCCTGCAGGCTGACAACGTCTCCATCGAAGAGATCACGCTGCCCCCCACTGCTTCAGCGGTCGGCAAGCAGCTGATGGAACTCGCGCTGCCCGAGAACTGTCACGTGATGGCGATCATCACCCCGACCGGCGAGCTCACGATTGCCAAAGGCGACACGCTCCTGGGCGCGGGCGACGAGCTGCTGCTCATCTCGGATGGCCAGCGCGATGACGAGGTCTGCTCGGCGCTCGGCGTGGGCAAGGATGCCATCGTCTCGGCTGCGGATGTCGTCGCCAGCCACGAAGACGACGCCAAGGGTTAGCCCTTGGGCGCGCGCTCTGACTTGACCAGCTGCTCGGGCTCGTCGTCGAAGTCGGGGTGGTAGGGAACGTCGGTGACGATGACGCCCTCCTGTCCGAAGAGCTGCTGCTTGATCCAGAACGATGTCTGGTCGTGCAGCATCGCGTCGGCGGCGTTGGTCGGCGCGTACTCCGGCAGGATGACCGTGACCACGTGGTCCTTGTTGGGGCGTGGGATGTTCTTCACGTAGTCGACGAGCGGCCCGATGACCTCGCGGTACGGTGACTCCACGACGTTGAGCCGGATTCCCATCTCGGCCTTCTCCCAGCGCTTGCGGAACGCCTCGGACTCTTCGCTGGTGACGTCGATGTAGAGCGCCTCGGTGGTGTCGGCTCGGAGCGTCTTGGCGTACTGGAGCGCGCGTACGAGACGACGATCGATGTCCTTGACCAGGACGATGACGTGGTTGTGCAGGCGGTTGTAGGCCTGCCAGTTCAGGTCGGCGAGCTCGTCATCGGGAAGCGCGAGCTCGGCACGGACCATGTCGTAGCGACGCTTCACCCACGAGAAGTAGGCGACCATGATCGGGACGATGACGACGACGATCCAGCCGCCCGCTGTGAACTTGGTGATCGCGATGACCGAGAACACGACACCGGTGGTGATCGCGCCCACCATGTTGATGATCGCAGCCGTCCTCCAGCGCGGGTCGTCCTTCTCGCGGAACCAGTGAAGCACCATCCCCGCCTGTGACAGCGTGAAGCACATGAACACGCCAAGCGCGTACAGCGGGATGAGTGCACTCGTCTTGCCCTGGAACGCGATGATCAGGACCGCCGCGGCACCGGTGAGCAGCAGGATGCCGTTGCTGTGCACCAGCCGGTAGCCCCTGTCCTTGAGCTGGTGAGGGAGGAAGTCGTCGCTCGCCATGAACGATCCCAGCCGAGGAAAGTCCGCGTAGCTCGTATTGGCGGCCACGACAAGAATGCCCATCGTCGCGAACGAGATCAGGTAGTAGATGAGCCCGGTGCCAAAGAGCTGCCGCGAGATCTGACTGATGACGGTCTCGGTCTCGACTTCGCGAACCCCCGCTGTGACCGCGAGCCAGCTGATGCCCAGGAACAGCAGGAGCAGGATGCCAGCCATCCACGTGAGGGTCTTGGCTGCGTTCTTGGAGACCGGTTCCCGAAACGCCTGCACGCCGTTCGCGATCGCCTCAACGCCGGTCATCGCCGCACAGCCCGACGCGAAGGCGCGCATGAGCAGGAACAGCGTGAAGGTCTGCACCGGCTCGATCGCGTCACTTGCCGAGGGAACCGTGATCGCCGCGGTCCCCTTCGTGAGCGCCACGAAGATCCCGAAGAAGATCATGAAGACGATCAAGCCGATGAAGGCGAATGTCGGCCCCGCGAACAGGGCCCCGGACTCCTTCACGCCGCGCAGGTTGCCCACCATGAGCAGCACGACGAAGAAGAGCGCGATGGGAACCGTCCACGCGAGCAGCTGGGGAAATGCCGACGTGATCGCGGCGGTACCGCTGGAGATGGACACCGCCACGGTGAGCACGTAGTCGACCAGCAACGACGCCCCCGCGATGAGCCCCGCCATCTCGCCGAGGTTCTCCTTGGCGACGATGTAGGAGCCGCCACCCGAGGGATACGCTCGGATGGTCTGCCGGTACGACAGCGAAACGACGATCAGCAGGGCGCCGATAGCGAGCGCGACCGGCCACGCGAGATGCAGGTAGGCGGTCCCGGCAAGTGACAGCACAAGAATGATCTCACCCGTGGCGTAGGCGACGGACGAGATGGCGTCACTGGAGAAGACCGCCAGCGCAATCGGGTTACTCAGCCGCTGGTGCCGAGACTCCTCGTTGTGGAGCGGATCGCCCAGGAAGATGTTCTTGACGCGGTTGGCCATGCGAACCTACGACCTCTCGGCAAACGCCAGACGCGCCAGTCAGCGCGCGGGGGCGCAGCGCACCCCCTACCCCAAGCAATCATCTGCACAGGATAGTGTCAGTCGTCCCGCTGGGGGAAGCCCCCATGATCTGGAGTGCCCCAAAGCCCCGTCGCACTGGTGCCGTTCGGCGCGTCGTCAAGCGGGTCGCCCGCGTCGTCCCCCATCGCCTCAAGAATCTCCGGGATTATCTCGGGAGGGATCCCGTCGAGCTTGAGGCCCGCCTTCTCGTCCTCGTCGATCAACGTCGTCTGAAGCCGCCACAGTTCATCTTGTGGAGCCCCGCCGACGGACGGAGGATCCTCACCGTAGCTGGCGGGCAGGTCGTCGTCGGTTCCGGGGACCCCCGCGTAGTGGGGATTCGGATCGCTGACATAGTCGTCGGGCTTCATCGCGTCCTCCTCCTCGGCGCAATCTCGTCCGGCACGCCCATCGTTCTTGACCCGGATTGTCCCCATCTGAGGCGTGCCATTCACGCGGGCGCTGTCGCGTATCGGCGTGGAGGAGGGCCCGGCGCCGGCCATCGCCGCACCGATACCGACCCGCAATCACTTAAGCCCCGCGCAATCGCGGCCGATAGTGCCGTGACAGGGAGTTTGAGTGAGGGGTGATGGGGGATGTCCTTCCGGCGAAGGATGCTTGGCGAGCGCCAAGACACTACAGCTCTGCAGCGAGCAACGCTGTTCGGCCTCATGTTGGCTGTGGCCGTGGGAGGACCCGCATTCGCGAGTCCTGAACCGCGCGCAATCCGAGTGGGAGCCGTGGCCAGCACCGCAACCGCCGACACTCTCTCCGACAGGGACACCGGAATCCTCAGCCGGATCACGGCATCTTCCTTCCAGGACATTTGGGTCGAGCCAACGAGCCTCACTCGGTGGCAAGACGTCCAGTACGTGCCGCCGCCCTCCGATATCGCCTGCGATGAGCCCCTCGCGGTCGAAGTGAACGCGACCGACCTGCGTGGGGCGCCCCTTGTGAATGCACTCGTCGAGGTGACTTGGCAGCTGGGCGACGAGAAGTCCCGTGCATCCAGCCGCACGAATGCCCTCGGGCGAACGACCAGTCGCCGGCTCATCCCGTTGTCCTGCAAGGGCAAGCGGTGCATCGTTGCCGTGCGGGTCACGCGAGATGGCCTTGAGCGCCTCGCGTACAGCGCATTCGTGCCCCAGTAGCGGAATGCCGGTGCTCCTGTGTAGCGAACGCCCTTGAACCGGGATGTCGACCGGTACGATGCGGGGAGTGCACGCCCCGCGGCTCTGATTGAGTCTGCCTCAGGTGGGAAGAGAGGATGTAGCGCCTCGTAACTGAGGGCGGCGCGCAATGGGACACGAGTCAACCCGCAAGATTCGGAGAGCGCATAGCACCTCGCGCACCACGCGCGCCCGCTCGGGAGCGGCGGATGGAGTCGCACCGGGGCGTCACGGTCGACGATGCCTTGGGGGGATGCGCTATGAACTGGAGACGCTCGCGCACGATTCGTACGGCAATCTGTCTGTTGCTTGACTGCTGCTCTCGTGCCAATTCTGCCTGCAGCGGCCTTCGCCTACGGTGGCGAATCGCACAAGCACGCGGCGTGGGAGGGCACGGCGCTGTTCATGCCGTTCATGCGCGACTCGATCAGCCCAGACGAGGCGCTCGTCGAGCGCGATCCCAAGTACCCCCTGTTCCCCGCCCTCGAGGACGACTCCGTCTTCTGGCAAGAGGGCTGGGAAGATGGGAGTGAGCGAGGAGACCGGTGACGAGGTCGGCCAGGTGTCGAGTTCCAACCGCATGTGGATCTGGTATGGCGCGAAGCGCGAGGACGACTACGACAGCGAGTACAGCTACTGCGGAGTGCTGGAGCCGTGACGAGCGGCGCACTTCTGGGAGCTCGATGACGGAGTCTTCCACACGACCACGAACGGGAACAACTACAACGCGTGGATGAAGGCTCAAGAGATGTGGGACCACTCGATCGACTTCTGGGAGGCCGGAGACGAGGGCAAGGCCTACTTCTACCTCGGCAAGGTGGTCCACCTGGCCACCGACATGGGGCAGCCGGCCCATCCGCATGGCGACCTGCATCCCGGCGGCGTCCTGGACGACGACTCGCTCGAGGAGTGGTCGTGCGAGGATCGACGCCGAGAAGTTCAGCTGGTACATGCCCGAACACGACGAGTCCGGGCGAGCTCATCGTGCCGCAGGCCGACGACGCCATACTCGCCGACATCAACGCGCACCCGGAGGTCTGGGGGGACGAAGGCACCAGCTACAGTCACTCCGACTGCCCAAACGGGCCGTTCTATGACGCGCTCGCGCAGCAGAACGACCCGTACAATGTGAAGCCTCTCTTCTACCTCATGTCCTACGTGAATCAGACGGCGGACTTTCTGCCGTCGGACAGCTTCGAGGGGGACGACCTCGACTACCTGGGCTGGGTCGACTTCACCAAGCTCGATCAGTCGCTGCGGACCCTCGACCTGTCGGACAACGACGCCGGCTGCGACCTCGACGACGGCCGCGACCACTCCACGTGCAAGGGAGACCAGTGCAACGCCGACGGCGACCTTCAGGCTGTCTACACTGCCGGATACACGACGGCGATGCGAGCGGTCCCCAGCGTGATCGACACGTGGAGGCGCACCATCGACAGCCGCGCTCCCTCGTCGACCGTGGAGTTCACCCGCACCGACGGACTCCCCATGCGGGAGTGGAACAACAGCCCGATCACCGTTCACATGACCGACGCCGACGACGACGAGGACGGCGGGTTCCGCGCCTCGGGCCTGTGGAAGATCCACGGTGAGCTCGACGGCGCACGTATCGACGGCGCTCGACGACACCCCCTCGTGGGGCGTCACGGGCGAAGGCGAGCACACGCTCGCGTGCATGTCGGTGGACAAGTTCGGCAACGTCGAGAACCACGACATCGACTTCGCCATCGACCTTACGCCGCCCGAGGTGACATTCCCGGCGCTGCGGCCGAACTACCTCACGAGCGAAGACCTGACGGTGACGTGGGAGGCCACCGATGCCCTTTCCGGAGTCGCATCCGAGGTCGCCTACCTCGACAACCAGGTGATCGACAAGAACGCTGACTCGTCGACCTGTCGGACAAGGCCGGCAGGCACACGCTCCGTGTCATCGCCTATGACAACGCTGGCAACTACATGGACACGACGTACGACTTCGAGGTCTGGATCGCCGCGACAGCGACGAGTCGGCCGATGAAGCTGAACAGCAAGTCCAACGGTAATGCCATGTTTGTCGAGGTCCAGCTTCCCGGCTCCGTACGACGTGGGCGAAATCGATCTGGAGACTGCGCGCCTGAGCGTGAAGGGCTCCATCGACCTGACACAGGCCTTCCCCGTAGTCGAGCCGTCAGCGCGCTTGAGCGGTGACCTGCTCACCGGGGTCTCCAACGGTGGGGTGCTTCCATCCCGAGGGGTCCGCTTCGACAAGGAGGCCTTCGCGACCGCCCTGGAGGGACAGATCGGGAGATGTCCGCTCTGTGGTCTGGGGAAGGCTGAACGCCGATGGAGCACCACGCTATGTCGCTCTCGTTACGACGAACGTGTTCACCGCGCCATAGTAGCTCCCCAGAACAAGCACAGGCCGGGAGCCCATCGGGCTCCCGGCCTGCAGTATTCACTGGTGGAGACGAAGGGGCTCGAACCCTCGACCCCCGGCTTGCAAAGCCGGTGCTCTCCCAACTGAGCTACGTCCCCGTGCGCGGGAGAGTATAGCATCGCGAGTGAACGCGTCACCCACGCGCATGCAAGCGGATTCTCAGGCGATCACGTCACCGCTTTCGAGATGTAGCGGGACCGGGGACGGGTCGCTGCCCGTTGCCCACGGGAACACCACGGCCAGTAGCGGCGGCACGACCACCGTGGTCGACAACCACCACGAACACGATCATCCCGTACGTCGCCGAGCCGATCACTCCCATCGCGAGGCCGGTCGAGGCGACGATCAGGCCGACTTCGCCACGAGGAACCATCCCCACGCCGATCGCGACCATGCGCCTCCAGCCCATCCCGGCGGCGCCAAGGCCGCACCCGACGACCTTCGTCAACACCGCGATGCCAGCAAGCGCGAGCCCGGGCACACAGGATGTTGGGCGATGAGAACTGCGACAGCTGGACCTGCATGCCGGTGACGACGAAGAAGTAGGGGACCAGCCACTCGTAGAGCGGTCGAGTCTGCTTGGCAAGCTCCCAGCGGTCCTCGGTCTCGGCGAACATCATGCCGGCGAAGAAGGCGCCGACGATTCCAGCCAGGCCGATGCTCTCGGAGAGAGCGGCCATCGCCAGCATGACGATGAGGGCGACCACGAATCCGGCATTCGGGATCTTGAGGCGGTCGAGCCAGTGCGCATGGCGCTTCACGAGCTTCGGCGCGATCCAGACCTCGAAACCGACGAACACGATGACCTGCCCGAGCAGAATCGCGATGTGCCCGACATCAATGCCGCTGCGGGAAGCTCCCACCACGAGCGAGAGAACAAGCATACCGAGCACGTCATCGATGACGGCGGCCGCCAGAATGATGCGCGCCTCGGTGGTGCTGAGAAACCCGCGGTCGGCGAGAACGCGGGCGGTGATACCGACCGATGTGGCCACCAGTGCCGTCCCGATGAACATCGCTTCCGGCCTGCCGTAGCCCAGCGTCATCCCGAACGCGAACCCACACGCGAGCGGCAGCACGATGCCGACCGCGCCCACAACGAACGCGCGGCCGCCCACCTTGAAGAGCTCCGACGGCCGAGTCTCCAGCCCCACCACGAACATCAGCACGATCACGCCCATGGTAGCGACGGTAGAGAGTGTCGCCGAGGGTGCCACCCATCCGAGCAGCCCCGGGCCGATGATGATTCCGGCGACCAGCTCGCCAATGACTGCCGGCTGCTTGCATCCGCTCGAAGAGCTCGCCCATGACCTTGCCCGCGGCGAACACGAGCAGAAGGCTCAGCAGCACTCTCGATGTCTCTGATCTCCATGATTCTCATCCTCAATCGGTTACGCGTGCCAACACTCTAGCCGCGACGTGTTTCCGCCTGATTGCTTGCGGTCGAAACACCTTGGTCGGAGCACCGCCAACACCGAAACGCAAGTTTCACGCGCCTTTGTTGCCGATGAAACGCGCCCGAAATGTGCCCCCCCTACGGTGTTTCTGCGGCATTTCTTGCGAGCCGCCTCGGGAGGCGCGCACCTCCCGAGATCGCCGTCCAATGACGTACGGCGCCTGGTACCCCCCGAAAATGACCCGCCGGCGCGGGTCAGCACCCTTCAAGGAGGTGTGGGCGTTGAAGACGTTAGTGACGAAGTTCTTCGATCCATCTGCGATCGTCGGTCAGTGGCCGAGGATCCTCAAGCGTTCTGCCGTCCGTACGGTAATACTCACGGTAGTCGCGCTCGTTCTTCTCACCGGCCTCGCGGTCGCAGGAGATCCCGACCGGCGCGGCGACCGGCGACATCACCGTCGATCATCGCCGCGAACGCCGGTGCAGCCGACCACCGCCGAACTCGGCGCGGCACTCGGGCACCTGACCATCGGCGTCAACATGTTCTTCGTGATCGTCGGCGTCATGCTGATCTTCTTCATGCAGGCGGGCTTCATGCTCGTTGAGACCGGCTTCTGCCGCTCGAAGAACGCCGCACACGTCGCCATGACGAACTTCATCGTCTTCGGCGTCGGAGCGCTCGTCTACTGGATGGTCGGCTTCGCGATCCAGTTCGGCGGCTTCGGCTAGCATCGGCCTGCTCGGCGGCGTTGAGCCGCTCGACAAGATGATCGCGGCCGCTCCTGGCTGGGGTCTCTTCGCCTACAAGGGCTTCCTGCTCGGTTCGCTCGGTGACGGCACGCTCGACGTCGGCATCTTCGCGTTCTTCCTCTTCCAGCTCGTGTTCATGGACACCGCCGCCACGATCGTCACCGGTGCGATGGCCGAGCGCTGGAAGTTCTCCGCGTTCATCCCCATGGGCGTCTTCATGGCCGCCGTCGTCTACCCGGTCTACGGCATGTGGGTCTGGGGCGGCGGCTGGCTGTCGCAGCTGGGCACCACCCTCGGCCTCGGCCACGGCGCACTGGACTTCGCGGGTTCGTCGGTCGTTCACATGGTCGGTGGATTCTCGGCACTCGCGGGCGCAATCGTCATCGGCCCCCGCATCGGCAAGTTCAAGAAGGACGGCACCCCGATCGCCATCCCCGGCCACCACATCCCGATGGCCATCCTCGGTACCATCATCCTGTTCTTCGGCTGGTTCGGCTTCAACGGCATGTCGACCCTCGCGGCTGGCGACCTGCGCTTCTCCGTCATCATCGCCAACACGCTGCTCGCAGGTTGTGCGGGCATGATGACCGCGATGTTCTTGGTGTGGAAGCTCTGGGGCAAGCCTGACCCCTCGATGGCGGTCAACGGCTCGCTCGCCGGCCTCGTCGCCATCACCGCGCCGTGCGCCTTCGTCGCCCCATGGGCCGCGGTGCTCATCGGCGGCATCGCCGGCCTGCTGGTCGTCGGCTCGGTCATCTTCATCGAGCGCGTGATGAAGGTCGACGACCCGGTCGGTGCATCTTCGGTCCACGGCGTCAACGGCGCATGGGGCATGATCGCCCTCGGCCTGTTCGCCGACGGCACCTACGGCGACGGCTTCAACGGCATCGACGGGCGCCGTCACGGGCCTGTTCTACGGCGATGCCGGCCAGCTCATCGCTCAGCTCATCGCAGTCGTTGTTGCCGCGGCTTGGGCGTTCGGCCTCTTCTACCTGTTCTTCAAGGCGCAGAAGGCGCTCACCGGCCTGCGCTCCTCAGAGGCCGACGAGATCGCCGGCCTGGACGCCACCGAGATGGGCGTGCTCGCCTATCCTGACTTCGTAAGCACCAGTCCTGTCACTGATGGAGCCGATGGAGGTGCCCGCTAAATGAAGAAGGTAGAAGCCATCGTTCGGCCCGAGCGGCTGGACGCAGTGAAGGAGGCCGTCATCGGTCTCGGCCACAAGGGCCTGACCGTCACAGAGGTGAAGGGCCACGGCACTCAGGGTGGCATCTCCCAGCACTGGCGCGGTGCCGAGTATGTGATCGACCTGCTGCCGAAGGTGTCGTTGGTCGCTGTAGTCAACGACCACGAGGTGGCCGACCTGGTCGCAGCGATCTCCAAGGCCGCACGCACCGATCGCATCGGAGACGGCAAGATCTTCGTCTCGACGATCGAAGAGGTCATTCGCGTGCGCACCGGGGAGAGCGGCCCCGACGCGCTGTAGCTACTGCGGTCCGTTCAAAGCAATGAAGCGGGTCCCGAAAGGGGCCCGCTTCTTCTTTGTCTGCTTGTGTGTCGCTCCCGGTCTACTTGACCAGGAGCGACCGGGATGGCCTTCGCACCGTCCGAGGCGCCCCTTCAGGGGCTATCCTCGAGGCGTCTCGGCCGACTTCTGCATTCGCGGCCTCAGCCTCGGTGTCCCAGGGACTTATGCCCGGCGCTCAGGTGCTGCGCTCCAGCCCGCCTGATGCCTTCATCTGCCATCCCGGACCGATCTTCCTGCTCTGAATCGCTTTCCACCTTCAGTAGTGGTGCCCTCCTTTACTGACGGCTGTGGACGCCGAGCAGACGTCCTTGAAGCGACTATACCCCCGCCTTCGAGCGTGCGGGACAGATGCGCTCCATGAAACGACGAACGGCTCCCTCTGGGAGCCGTTCGGTTGCAATTGGCTGACAAACGCATAGCGGCCGTGTCATCAGTTCAGCGCATCCAACGCCTTCTGCATATCGGCCTCGGTGTTTTCGCCCACCTTCTGACTCGACACGCTCCCGTCCTTGTTGATGAACACGAACGTGGGAACGTACTTCGCGTTGAACTTGCTCATGAGCTCGTTGCCCTCGGCGCTGTTGTCAACGTCGTAGCGCTTGAACTCGACCTTGCCCTTGTACTGCTGCTCGAGCCTGTCGACCACAGGCTTCATCGCTTTGCAGCTGGGTCACCAACCGGTGTAGAACTCATACATCACCGGCGTGGCGCTGGGCTTCGCGGCCGCGACCGTGCTGGACGCCGCGGAGGAACCGCCCCCTTGCTCCAAGGCGCCGGTCCAGCCGACGATTCCCTTGTCGAAATGCAGGATCTTGGTGAATCCGAGCGCCTCAAGCATCGAGACCGCCTCGGCGGAACGGGAGCCGGTCTGACAGTAGACCAGGACCGGAGCGGTCTTGTCCCACTGCGACGCTACCGACTGGAACTGATCGAGCGGGACGTTCTGGGAGCCGGCGATATGCCCGCCCTCGAACTCTCCGACCGACCGGACGTCGACGATCCGAACCCCGTCGGCTGCGGCCTTCTGCACGCCCTTGACGTCTACACGGTGGTGCCGCCTGCGGCCGGCTTGAGCGCGAAGAACGCGACAGCCAGCAGGACGACGCCGACTACGACCCAAGGCACGTACTTCATGAGGTTCGACTTCGGCTTGGACGCCGACTTCGCGGATGGTTTCTGGGAGGCCGCCTTGCTCTGGCCAGCTTTGCTCATCGTCTACTGTCTCCTAACGGGATCATCGGTCGCTCGCCACTATACCCCATGGGGTATCCTCGCGCAAACGGACCGCTCGCCACGCCCCTCTCGGGGATAATGACTTTGTAGATTCCTGATTGGGTGAGAGCAAACCCGCTACCAGATGCGGCTCGTAATCGGCCGCGAGGAGTTCAATGCCGGAACCGGCCATACCGACTCACGGATCACACGTCTCAATGAACGAACCCTTGCGCGCGGAACTCCTCTCCGCCGAGCGGCTCGCCGACGACGCGCGGATCATCGCAACAGCACAGTCGTGGACGGTGGGCGGCGACGTCCGGACGACGCCGCTGATCGCGCTGACCGGGCGCGCGGCGGCCGCCCTCTCGGCCGACAACCGCGAGCTCGCCTCGGCGGCGCGGCTGGCCGGTGGCTCCTCTCCTGCGGGCGAGTGGCTGCTCGACAACTACTACCTGATCGAAGAGCAGGTCCTGCTGGTCAACGAGGATCTCCCCGCGGACTACGGCATCGAGCTTCCTCGGCTGGTCGGCGGAGAGTGGGACGGCTTCCCGCGCATCTACGAAGCCCTCCTCGACGTCATCGCCCACACCGATTCGCGCATCGACGAGGAGTACCTCGCTCCAGTTCGTGGGCGGCTACCAAGAGAGGGCGCCGCTGACCATCGGCGAGGTGTGGGCCGTCCCGATCATGCTTCGCATCGCGCTCGTCGAGAATCTGGCCCGGCTCTCCCGGGCCGTCGTCATCTCGATGCGCGCCGAGAGGGACGGCGACCGCTGGGCCGAGCGCCTGGTGCTCGCCGCGCAGGACGACGCGTCGACACTGCCCGGGTTGCTCGCGACGATCGACGCCGATACGGGTGACGTCCCACCGGCGTTCTTCGTGCGGTTCACGCAGCGGCTCGGCGAACTTGAGACCGGGGGCGAAGCGGTCAACGCGTGGCTCGAGCGTCGCCTCACTGCCGAGGGAATCGTGCTGGAGGCGGCAGCGGCCGACGCACAGCAAGAACAGGCAGCCAACCAGGTCTCCATCTCCAACGCCATCACCAGCATCCGGCTCCTCGACGCCTTGGATTGGCGCGAGTTCTTCGAGAGGGTCTCCATCGTCGAGGCGATCCTGCGGAGGGACCCGGCCCACACCTACGCCGTGATGGACTTCGCGAGCCGCGACCGGTACCGCCACTCGCTGGAGGTCATCGCCCGGCGCTCGGTCGACAGCGAGATCGAGGTCGCCGAGAAGGTCGTCGCGCTCGCCAACGAGGCGCTCGCCGTCGACGCCTCGGACGACGTTCGCGGCCACGTTGGCTGGTGGCTCATGGGCGACGGGCGCCTGCGACTCGAACCGCTCGTCGGCTACCGGCGTCAGAGGCGTGAGGCCCTCTACCGCGGTCCTCTCGCTAACCACGCACTCTTCTACTGGGGGACGTTCGCGGTCTTCTTGGCGGGGCTGCTTGCGCTGCTGGCGCTCTACGGACTCTCGGAAGACGCTGGCGTCGGACAGGTTCTGGCGATCGTGCTGCTGGCAGTGATCCCGCTCTCCGAGGTGTCCATCGTTCTGGTCAACCGGCTTTCGGCGTTCGTGTTCCCGCCGCGCATCCTGCCCAAGCTGGACTCTCGGCTTCCCGTCGACGACGCACATCGCACGATCGTCGTGGTGCCGGCGCTGCTTTCATCCGCGACCGCGGCGCGTGAAGTCATCGACAGCATGGAGATCGCCTATCTCGCCAACCGCGACGCCAACGTCGGCTATGCGCTCCTCGGCGACCTGCGGCCGTCGTCTGAACCGGCCCGGCCCGACGACGGGCTGATCACCGAGGCCGCAGTCAGGGGAGTCTCCGAGCTCAACGAGCGCTACGAGGCGGAACACGGAGTTCGCCCGTTCCACCTCTTGGTCCGCACGCGCAAGCTCAACGAGTCCGAGAATCTCTGGATGGGCTGGGAGCGCAAGCGTGGCGCGCTGCTGGAGCTGGTGCGCGAGATGCGCGGCGAAAACGGCACGAGTTTCTCGACGAAACTGGGCGAGCAGGCGTTTCGGCATTCTTGCGCGTTCGTCATCACGCTCGATGCCGACACGATCCTGCCGAGAGATGGCGCGCGCAAGCTCATCTCCGCAATCGCGCATCCACTCAACCGGGCGCGGTGGCGGCCCGGCGAGCCGCGCGTCGTCAGCGGCTACGGGCTCATCCAGCCGCGCGTGGGAATGACGCTGCCGGGAGCCAAACGTAGCCGTTTCGCCGCGCTGCATTCGGGCCCGACCGGCATCGATCCGTACGCGGGAGCGGTGTCCGATACCTACCAGGACGTCTTCGGCGAGGGATCGTTCACCGGCAAGGGGATCTTCGAGGTCGACGTGTTCGAAGGCGTCCTCGACGGCCGATTCGCCGACAACTCACTGCTCTCCCACGACCTGGTGGAGGGCTCGTTCCTGCGCACGGGGCTGGCGAGTGACATCGAGGTCCTCGACGACTACCCCTCAAACTACCTCGCCGCCTCGTCGCGGCTCCACCGCTGGGTGCGCGGCGACTGGCAGACGCTCCCCTGGCTCGGCCGCCGCGTTCCGGACGCCTCGGGTCAGGAACGACTCAACCCGCTCGCAGGTCTGAACCGGTGGAAGATCTTCGACAACCTGCGCCGTTCGCTCGTGGCGCCGTCCACCCTCGCGCTGTTTGTGTTCGGTTGGCTTCTGCTGCCTGAGGCAGCGCTGTCCTGGCCCCTGCTGATGACGCTCATCGTCTTCTTCCCGGTGTACTTCTCCCTCGCCGACTCGCTCGTGTTTCGCCCGCGCTCGGTCACGTATTCGGCGAAGGCGCCATCCGTGCTGGGGGACCTCCTCACAGACGGACAACGCGGGCTGCTCTCCCTGGCGACTCTCCCTCACCAGTCATGGCTGATGATCGACGCTGCGCTGCGGGCGCTCTGGCGCATGAGGGTCTCTCGGAAGCATCTCCTGGAGTGGGAGACCGCTGCCGACGCCCAGAAGCGCGCCGGTACCACGAGCCGCGCGTTCTGGCGCGCGATGGGACCGGCGGCGGTCCTCGCCACCGCACTGCTGCTCCTCGGCTCGGTTGGCGCGGGAATCCGCCTCGCAATCGCCTTGCCGCTCTCGGCCCTGTGGCTCGCCGGCCCGGTCATCACCTGGTGGTACTCGTTGCCGACGCCGCTGCGCGTCGAGGAACCGCTGACCGGAACCCAAGAACGCGTGCTTCGACGCATCGCGCGCAAGACGTGGAGGTTCTTCGACACGTTCGTTGTCGAGCACGGTCACCAGCTGGCCCCTGACAACTTCCAGGAGGACCCGGGAGCCACGGTGGCCTGGCGAACCTCGCCGACCAACATCGGACTGCAGCTGCTCTCCTACGTCACCGCCTACGACCTGGGCTATCTCACGGTCGAAGCGCTGACTGACCGCACCGCAGCGACACTCTCGGCGATGACCGGACTCGAGCGCTACCGCGGGCACTACTACAACTGGTACGACATCGCGACGCTCGAGCCCATGCGGCCGGCCTACGTGTCGACCGTCGACTCGGGGAACCTCGCGGGCCATCTGCTCGTGCTGCGCGTGGCGCTACTGGAAGCGTCGGAAGCACCACTGCTGGGAGCGCAGATCACGCGCGGCGCCCTCGATAGCGTCCAACTCGCGCTCGAGGACCTGGTCGCAGGGCAAGAAGGTTTCGGCGCATCCGAGGCCGTCCGGGACCTCAGAGAGGCGCTCGACGGTCTGGTCCGCGCAATCGAACTCGCCGACGCACCCAACAGCCTCGGGGAGTGGTCGGCGCAGCTCGCCCACTACAACGCGCTGGCCGACCAGACCGCGCGGCTCTGGGGCGAGATGATGACGCAGACTGCGGTCGGCGGCGCCCCGACAAGCTGCCCCGTGCCGGTCGAGCATGTGGACGTGCCCGCGACACCGCTGCAGGCGCTGGAGTCCTCGCTCGCCGACGTGCGCCGCGCCATCGCCGAGCCGCTGACACTCCTGACCTCGCTCGCGCCTTGGGCCGACGCCGTCAACGAGATTCCCGTGTCGGTGCGGCAAGACGAGGCGCTCGCCCCGCTGTTCTCGATGGTGCCGAGTCTTACGGGACTCGCCGAGGGTCTGGGCTCGGCGCTCGCGCGACTCGATGACCTCGCGCAGAGCACGGACGATCCGGAGCTGAGCACGTGGGCGGCGGGAATCGCCGACGGCATCCTCGAGGCCCGACCGCGCTGTGTCGAGCTCCTCGCCCGGCTACGGCTCAACGCCAGCGTCGCCCGCGAGATGTGGGAGCACACGGACTTCTCCATCCTCTACGACTCGCACCGGCAGCTCTTCTCCATCGGCTACAACCTGAGCGAAGGCCGGCTCGATCAGAGCTACTACGACCTGCTCGCCAGCGAGTGCCGGCTTGCGAGCTTCCTGTCCATCGCGAAGGGCGACGTCCCGCAGGAGCACTGGTTCCGTCTCGGACGCGCGCTCACGCAGACGGGCGAAGGACGCGCGCTGGTGAGCTGGAGCGCGTCGATGTTCGAGTACATGATGCCGCTGCTGGTCATGCGCGACTGGCCCAGTACGCTGCTCTCGGAGACGTACGACACGGTCGTGCGCTCCCAGATCGACTACGGCGCCACGAGGGGCATCCCCTGGGGCGTGAGCGAGTCCGCGTTCAACGCCAAGGACTCGTCGCTCACCTACCAGTACCAGGCATTCGGCGTCCCCGGGCTCGGTCTGAAGCGGGGACTGTCCGAAGACGTCGTGGTGGCCCCCTACGCCGCGATGATCGCGCTGCCGATCGACGTCACGGCGGTGGTGAACGACCTGGCGGCCTTCTCGGCAGAGGGCGCCGAGGGTCGCTTCGGCTACTACGAGGCGCTCGACTACACGCCGGGGCGTGTGCCAGCCGGCAAGTCGCGAGCGGTCGTGAAGGCGTACTTCGCACACCATCAGGGCATGGCGTTCGTCGCGCTCGGCAACGCGCTGCACGGTGAGCGGATGCGCGACCGGTTCCACTCCGATCCCATGGTCGGCTCCTCAGAGCTGTTGCTCCAGGAGCGCGTGCCTCGCGCCGTCGAGCTGGTCTCGCCGCACGTCGAGGAGGTCGAGAGCGTCCGCTCGGTGCGCGACCTGCCACCTCCGGTGACGCGCTCGTACGCCACCGCCGAGACGCCCGTCCCCGCGACGCACTTCCTCTCCAACGGCCGCTACTCGGTGATGGTCACCAACGGCGGCGGCGGCTACTCGCGCTGCAACGACATCTCCATCACGCGCTACCGGGAGGACCTCACGCGCGACTGCTGGGGGACGTTCTTCTACGTCCGCGACACCGACAGCGGCGCGGTGTTCTCGGCGCCGTACAATCCTCACCCATCTCGCCCCGACGACTACCACGTGGTCTTTGCGCCCGACAAGGCGGAGTTCCGACGGCAGGACGGCGACCTGGAGACACACGTCGAGATCACCGTGTCGCCGGAGGACGACGTCGAGATCCGCCGGCTCACGCTGACCAACCGCGGCTTCGGGGAGCGGCACCTCGATATCACGTCCTTCTTCGAGGTGGCGCTCGCTCCGCAAGGCGCCGACCAGGCGCACAAGTCGTTCTCCAACCTGTTCATCGAGACCGAGTGGCTTCCCGAGACCGGCGCCGTGCTCTTCACCCGCCGACCCCGGAGCGCGGGCGAGGCGCGGCTGTGGGGCCTGCACACGCTTGCCTGCGAGGCTCAACCATGTGACACCTCGTTCGAGACCGACCGTGCGGCCTTCCTTGGCAGACTGCGGGGCGCCGACGACCCGATCGCACTGGAGAAGCCTGGCCCGCTCGGTGGTTCGAAGGGACCGGTGCTCGACCCCTGCTGCGCGCTGCGCCGCAGCGTTGTGGTACCGGCGGGCGAGAGCGTTCGCCTCGTGTTCTCGACCGGTCTCGCAGGAAGCCGCGAGACCGCGCTGCGCCTGACCGAGAAGTACTCCGAAGTCCGGAGCGCTCAGCGCGCCATCGACCTGGCGTGGACCGCCGCGCAACTCGAGCTGCGCGACCTCGGCATCAGCCCGCAGGAAGCCATCACGCTCGAGCGCCTGGCTTCTCGGCTGGTACTGACCGACCCGTACTCGCCGCTCAAGGTGAAGACCCCGGTCGAGAACGGGCTGCAGATGTCCGGCCTGTGGTCGATCGGGATCTCGGGCGATCTTCCGATCCTGCTGGTGCGGGTGGAGGAGCTGGAGCACGCCCCGCTGGTTCGCCAGGCGCTGCTCGCGCATCAGTACTGGCGACACAAGGGGCTCGTCGCCGATCTGGTCATCCTCAACACGCGCCCGACCGGCTACGCCGACGACCTCGACGACCGTTTGCGCCTGCTGGTGAGGACCGGCCACGCGCTGCAGCTGCTCGACAAGACGGGCGGCGTCTTCCTTCGCCGAGCAGACCAGATGCACCCCGACGTCCTGAACCTGCTCCGCTCGGTGGCGCGCGGTACGCTCGAGGGCGACGCCGGCAGCCTGGAGCTGCAGCTCAACCGCCGAGGCAAGCGGCCTGAGCCACCCGGTGCGCTCGTGGTCACCCGCGCCGCGGATCCGGACGAGTACCGGCAGACGCCCCTCGAACGCCCGGTCTTGAGCTTCGACAACGGCCTTGGCGGCTTCGACGCCGACTCCAGCGACTACGTGATCGTGCTCGAGGGAGACGACACCACGCCGGCGCCGTGGATAGACGTCCTCGCATCGTCGGGGTTCGGCTGCACGGTCTCGGAGGCCGGAGTGGGCTGCACGTGGGCGCTCAACAGCCACGAGAACCGCATCACCACCTGGAACAACGACCCCGTCTCCGACGGCAGCGGCGAGGCGATCTACATCCGAGACGACGAGACCGGCGAGTTCTGGAGCCCGACGCCGCTGCCCGTGCGCACCCCGGAACCGTACGTGATCCGCCACGGCAAAGGCCGCGTGCGCTTCGAGCACGAGACTCACGGCATCGCCCACGAACTGGACTGGTTCGTCCCCGCAGACGACCCGGTGCGTGTCTGCCGACTGAAGCTCACGAACACCGGAGACCGGGAGCGATCTCTGTCGGTGACTCAGTTCGTCGAGTGGGTGCTCGGCGACTCTCGCTCGCGTGCGCAGCAGTTGGTCGTCACGTGGTTCGACGCCGAGACCCAGATGCTGACCGCGCACAACCACCTCAACCTCGACTTCCCCGGACGCTGCGCGTTCCTCGCATGCGACCGTCCGCTGCACTCGTGGACCGCGAGCAGGACGGAGTTCGTCGGCCGGAACCGACGTCCGTGCGACCCGGCGGCGATGGGCCGCAAGGGTCTCGGCGAGATCTCCGGCCGCTACCACGACAACTGCGGCGCGATGATGACGACGGTTTCGCTCGCGCCGGGCGAGTCGGCCGAAGTCACCTTCCTGCTCGGCCAGACGGCCACGCTCGAAGAGGCCCGCGATCTCGTGACGCGCTATCGCGAGCCCGCGTGCGGCTCCGGCGCACTCGAGGGCTGCACCGACTTCTGGCACGAGCTTCTCGGCACCGTGCAAGTGGAGACGCCGGACGCGCAGCTCGACCTGATGGTGAACGGCCAGGCGCTCTATCAGGCGACCGCGTGCCGGATGTGGGGGCGGACTGCGACCTACCAGTCCTCCGGCGCCTACGGTTTCCGCGACCAACTGCAGGACTGCCTGGCGCTGCTCATCGCGCGGCCCGACCTGGTGCGCGAGCAGATCGTCGAGGCATCGCGCCACCAGTTCCCCGAGGGCGACGTGTTGCACTGGTGGCAGCCGTTCTCCGGACGTGGCGTGCGCACGCACATCTCCGACGACCGCCACTGGCTGCCACTTGCCGTCGCCGAGTACCTCGAGACGACCGGAGACGCCTCCGTGCTCGACGAGCTGACCGCCTTCATCGAGGGGCCGCTGCTCCCGCTCGAGGACGAGGACGCCTATCTGCAGCCGGCGACCTCCGAGCAGGCCGCCACCGTCTACGAGCACTGTGTCCGCGCGCTGGAGTCGGGACGGCCGGTCGGGGTCCACGGACTGCCGCTCATGGGCGGTGCCGACTGGTGCGATGGCATGAACCGCGTCGGCCACGAAGGCAAGGGCGAGAGCGTGTGGCTCGCGTGGTTCCTCGTCTACGTGCTCCAGCGGTTCGCGCCGGTGTGCGAGTCGCGCGGCGACACCGACCTGGCCGACGACTACCGCGCGTGGGCCGCTCGGCTCGCTGCTGCGGTCGAGGAGACGTCGTGGGACGGCGCGTGGTACCGCCGCGCGTACTTCGACGACGGCACCCCGCTCGGCACGCACGAGGCCGAGGAGTGCCGCATCGACGCGATCGCGCAGGCGTGGGCGACGATCTCGGGAGGCGGTCAGCCCAAGCGCGCGGAAACCGCGCTCGACTCGGTCGAGGAGAAGCTCGTCCGCCGAGAAGACGGGCTCATCGCGCTGCTGGCTCCCCCGTTCGACAAGATGGCCGAGGACCCCGGCTACATCAAAGGCTATGTCCCCGGCGTGCGCGAGAACGGCGGGCAGTACACGCACGCCGCGCTGTGGGTCGTGCTCGCGCACCTGATGCGCGGCGATGGCGACGAGGCCGCGGCGTTGCTCGATCTCATCAACCCGATCAACCACTCCCTGACGCGCGAGGCCGCCGAGAAGTACGTGGTCGAACCGTACGTGGTCGCGGCCGATGTCTACGCCGCCGCTCCCCACACCGGCCGAGGAGGCTGGACCTGGTACACCGGCTCGGCGTCGTGGTTCTACCGCGTGGCGCTACAGTGGATGCTCGGGCTGCGCGTGGTGGCAACGACGACCGGCCACTCGCTGGTAGTCGAGCCCTGCATCCCAAAGCGATGGCCGGAGTACTCGATGACCTACCATTACGGCTCGACCACCTACCGGATCCGGGTGGACAACCCCCGCGGGGTCAACGCGCGGCGTGGACCACATGACGCTCGACGGCGTGATGGTCGAAGGCGTGTCGATCCCGCTGGTGGAAGATGGAATGGAGCACCGGGTCGTGGTGACACTGCTCGGCGGGTAGCGGTGCGACGCTCGGCGGGAGACGCGCAGGGCACCTGAGCGACCCCGACGAGGTGATGCGCATGATGCAGAAGGACTACGATTGGCTCAGGTCCAAGAAGCCCGAGGCTCCGACGAGGACTGAGGACCGTGGGCGTCCTCGTCCGCGCGAGCGGAGTCTCGCGGACCCGACTGAAGACGATGAGGTGCCCGATGTCGAACGAGAATCAAGCGGTCGACTGCGGCCATGTCGAGGTGGTTCGCGGCGCGGAACCCTCCGAGGCACGCAGAGTCGCCGAACTCTTCTATCTGTCGTTTGGCCGGAAGCTGGCCGGGCTCGTCCTGCCGCGAGATCGCGAGGCCGGAATCGACCTTCTACCCGGTCCTTCTGCCTCGACGAGGTCTACGCCGCGGTGAATCATCGCGGCGACGTCCTCGGAGTCGCCTTCGTCACGGGGCACGATCGCCTGCTCTGCCTGGACCGCAGAGTGCTGAAGCGCGCGTACGGGCCCTTCGGAGGCGCGTGGCGATGGAGCGTCTACCGCCTGATCTCGGGACGTCGGCGGAGGACCTCGCGAGACACCCGGGGGCTCGAGGGCTTCTCGGTAGATCCGGCGTGTCGCGGACAGGGAATCGGCGCGGCGATGATCGAGCGGATAGCCGACGACGCCCGCCGAGAAGGGGCTCGCGCGATCGAGCTCAACGTCGGCGACACGAACCCCGCGCGTCATCTCTATGAACGCGCCGGCTTTCGCGTCACCCGCACGGGCGGCGTCGGTCCATTCGCTCGGCGTCTCGGATTCAGGCGGTTCATCTACTATGAGCTTGAGCTCCGACCGACAGTCGACCGCCCAACAGGGGAATCAACCTGACAGATTGTTCTAACTGAGGCGAAAGGGATGCACGCGTTGAGGATCGCAGTCATCGGAGCCGGAGTCGCAGGTATCGGTTCGGCCTGGCTTCTCTCGCCGCAGAACACCGTGGATCTCTACGAGGCCGAGGAACGTCTCGGCGGTCACGCCTACACCGTCGACCTCACCGTGGCGGGCACCACCTTCCCCGCCGACTCCGGCTTCCAGGTATTCAACACGCGCACGTATCCCAACCTGATCCGCTTCTTCGACCTGCTCGGCATCGAGTGGACGGAGACCGACATGTCCTTCTCGGTCCAGGTCGGGACCGAGCACATCGAGTGGTCGGGCACCAACCTCAACTCTGTGTTCGCGCAGCGGGCCAACATCGTGAACCCCAAGTTCCTCGCGATGCTCGCGGGGGTCCTGAAGTTCAGCCGAGACGCAGACCGGCTGCTTGCCGACCCGAGCATCGACACGATCACTCTCGGCGAGCTGATCGAGCGCGAGGGGTACTCCCGGTCGTTCATCGACTGGTACCTGCTGCCCATGGGAGATGCGATCTGGTCGACACCTCCCGGGCTGCTGCTCGAGTACCCGGCGGGGACGTTCCTGCGCTTCTGCGACAACCACGGCCTGTTGCACGTGACCGGCAAGCCCATGTGGCGCAGCGTCGTGAATGGGAGCCGCACCTACGTGGAGCGCGCCGTCGAGCGCGTGTCGGGCACCGCATACGCAGGCGAGCCGGTCGAGCGCATCGAGCGCGGCAAGAGCGGCGTCACCGTCGTAACGGGCAAGCGTACCGAGACCTACGACGCCGTGGTCATCGCGACGCACCCGCCGGAGACACTTTCGATGCTCGCGTCGCCCAAGCGAGGCGGAGCGCGAGATCCTCGGCGCGTTCACGTACCAGCCAAACGGCGTGACGCTGCACACGGACGCCAGCTTCATGCCCGACAGCCGCCGCGCGTGGGCCGCCTGGAACTGGTACGCCGAGACCGGCGACGCGACCAAGGACATGCTCACGCTGACGTACTGGCTCAACAACCTGCAGGAGATGCCCGACGGCGTCCCACCGGTGTTCGAGACGCTCAACGAGCACCGTCCCTTCGCCGAGGGGTCGATTCTTGAGCCGATGACCTTCATGCACCCGCTCTTCACCGCCGACGCGATCGCCGCGCAGAAGCGTCTCCCCGAGATCCAGGGCGCCGACGGAATCTGGTACGCGGGCGCCTGGCAGCGCTACGGCTTCCACGAGGACGGTCTGCTCTCGGCGGTGCGCGTGGCCGAGTCGATGGGCGCCGTCATCCCGTGGGGCGACGAGCTCGATGCGAGCCGCACGCGGGTGCTCAGCCCCGTCGCCGAGCGTGAGCCTGGTCGGACGCCGGCCCCTGCGCCGATCCCGGCCCCAGAGACGACCTCGTGAACAGCCGTCTCTACACCGGCACGGTCGCCCACAAGAGGACGCGCCCCAAGGAGAACTCCTTCCGCTACCAGGTCTACTTCCTCTACCTCGATCTGGCCGAGCTCGACGAACTCGATGCCGGACTCAAGCACTTCTCGCACAACGGCCGAGCTCTCGCACAGCTCCGGGACCGCGACCACGGCCCGCGTGACGGTTCGCCGCTGCGGCCATGGATCGACGCCGTTCTGGCCCGCGCGAACATCGATCTCGAGGGCGGCCGGGTCTGCCTGCTGACGTTCCCGCGGGTTCTCGGCTTCGGCTTCTACCCCGTGTCGATGTGGTACTGCTTCCACGCCGACGGGACCCCACGCGCCGTCCTGGCCGAGGTCCACAACACCTTCGGCGGCCGTCACAACTACCTGCTGCACAACTGCGGCGACGTGTTCGACCTCGGTTCGAAACCTACGGTCGATAAGGTGTTCTCGGTATCGCCGTTCATCCCGATGGATGCCCGGTACGAATTTCGGCTGACGGTGCCCGGCGAGAAGCTGCATGTGGGTATCTATGACTACGTCGAAGGCCCTCTGCTCCTCGTGGCCGGACTCGACCTCGTGGCGCAGGAGCTCACCGATGCCACGCTTGTCGCCGCGGTCCGTCGCTACGGCCCGATGTCGCTCAGGGCGTGGCTGCTGATTCACCTGCAAGCGCTGCGCATCGTCTCGAAAGGCATCCGCTACATACCGCCCACCACGCCACCTGAGGAGGAGACTTCGCTTTGAGCACCGCCAGCCGCAACGGATTGCCCTCACTCTCCGAGCAGATCGTGGCGCTCGTGATGAGCCGAATGCGCCGCGGTGACCTCGAACTGGTCCTTCACAACGGTGCCGAGAAGCACTTCATCGGCGCCGAACCAGGGCCTTCCGCCCGCGTCGAGATCCTGAATCCCCGCGGCGCGACGAAGCTCATCGCATCGACCAACATCGGCCTTGCCGAGGGCTACATGGACGGCCACTGGGACACGCCCGACCTCGATGCGGTCCTTGCACTCGGACTTGCGAACCTGGTCGACCGGCCGGGTGCGCTCGCGCCGCCCACCACGCCCATCCAGCGCGCGTGGCACAAGCTGCGCGACAACTCGCCACGGGGCAGCAAGCGCAACATGGCCGAGCACTACGACCTGGGCAACGACTTCTACCGGCTGTGGCTCGACGAGACGATGGCGTACTCCTCGGCGATGTTCGGTGACAGCGACGATCTGCACTCCGCGCAGGTGCGCAAGTGGGACCACCTGCTCGATCTGCTGCAGCCCAGCGCGAAAGACCGCGTGCTGGAGATCGGATGCGGGTGGGGCGGCTTCGCCGTGTACGCGGCGCAGCAGTCCGGATGCCGCGTCACCGGAGTCACGCTCTCAGAGGAGCAGCACGCCTGGGCGACGAACGCGGTCGCGCAAGCCGGGCTCGAAGGCCGGGTCGACATCCGGCTGCAGGACTACCGCGCGGTTCCCGAGACCTACTCGGCGATCGCCTCGATCGAGATGTTCGAGGCCGTCGGAGAACGCTGGTGGCCGGTGTTCTTCGAGCGCGTGCGCGAACTGCTGACTCCCGGCGGCGCCGCCGCGCTTCAGACCATCACCATCGACGAGGCCCGCTTCGACGACTATCGCCGCAAGCCCGACTTCATCCAGCGCTACATCTTCCCTGGTGGCATGCTGCCGAGCCCCGAGCGCTTCTGCGACGCCGCAAGGACCGCGGGACTGAACGTCGCCGACCAGATCCACTTCGGGGCAAGCTACGCGAAGACGCTTGCCGAGTGGCGCACGCGCTTCGAAGCAGCCGTTCCGCGCGTGCTCGAGCTGGGCTTCGACGAGCGGTTCGTGCGGATGTGGCGCTACTACCTCGCCTACTGCCGAGCGGGCTTCACCGCCGAGACGATCGACGTCATCCAGGTGCGACTCGAGGCCTAGCTGCCGGGCGATTCGCTGCCGCATCGCTGGCCGTGGTGGCGCCCGCCATTTCCCTTATGTCGCGCTGGCACGTATAGTGCTCCCTTGGCACGACGCGCCTTATCACTTGGCGCCCACCCAAGACTCGGTTGTCCCTCGCATCCCTCTGTGGCCCGTCGGATCAGCTGCGTCTACACGCAGTGCTGCCGCACCGGCGCACAGAAGAGGAGTTCTAACTTGAGGTTCGACAATTTGGGTCTCGACCCACGCCTGCTCAAGGCGGTGGGTGCGATGGGTTATGACGCGCCCACCCCCATCCAAGCCCAGGCCATCCCGCCCGTCATCGAAGGCCGCGACGTCGTCGGCTGCGCGCAGACCGGCACCGGCAAGACCGCCGCGTTCGTTCTGCCCACGCTCCAGCGCGTGAAGTCCGGCGGTCGCAAGCCCACCGCACTGATCGTCACGCCGACCCGCGAGCTCGCCCTGCAGATAGAGGGCGTCGCCAAGCAGGCGTCCCGATTCACCCAGCACCGCGTCGCCGTCGTCTACGGTGGCGTCGGCTACGGTCCGCAGGCGTCGGCACTCCGCCGCGGCGTCGATGTGCTCGTCGCCACGCCGGGCCGACTGCTCGACCTGTGCAACCAGCGCGACTGCGATCTCTCGCACGTCGAGATCCTGGTCCTCGACGAGGCCGACCGCATGCTCGACATGGGCTTCTGGCCCGACGTGAAGCGCATCATGAACCTGCTTCCCGAGAAGCGGCAGAACCTGCTCTTCTCGGCGACGATGTCACCCGAGGTCATGCGAGTCGCCGGCGACACGCTCCACCAGCCGGTGAGCATCGACGTCTCCCCGCCCTCCAAGCCGATCGAGAAGATCGAGCAGTCGATCTACCCCGTCGGCGGGCAGCAGAAGATGGACCTGCTGGTGCGCCTCATCCAGGACCACAGCCTCCAGCGCGTGCTGGTCTTCACCCGGACCAAGCACCGTGCCGACCGGGTCCAGCGAGTCCTGGACAAGAGCGGCATCTCCGGCGCCGCCATCCACGGCAACCGCTCGCAGTCGCAGCGCCAGCAGGCGCTCGACGGCTTCAAGAAGGGCCGTCACCGCGTGCTCGTCGCCACCGACATCGTTGCGCGCGGGATAGACGTCGACGGCATCAGCCACGTCATCAACTTCGACCTGCCCAACGTGCCCGAGGACTACGTCCACCGCATCGGCCGTACGGCCCGCGCGGGCAAGAGCGGCATCGCGATCTCCCTCTACGCTCCGGAGGAGAAGGAACAGCTCCGCGACATCGAGAAGAAGATCGGCGCGATCATCGACACGGCCGACCACGCGGACTTCGTGTACAGCGAGGCTCGGCAGGTCCCCGATCCGGGTCGCTCGGCGACGGCTCCGCAGAAGCAGCAGCGCCCGACGCCCGGGAGCGGCCGCAAGGACCGCCCAGGTGGCGGTGCTCGCCGCAGGCGGATGAACGGCGGCGGCGGTCAGAGCGGATCCGGCAGGTCAGGCGGCTCCTCGGGCGGCTCGAAGTAGCTCCGAGACAGCGATTCCCTCACTGACTGGAAGACCCGCTCGCACTTCGGGCGGGTCTTCTTCTTGGTGCACCGTGGCGCGCTCCGACTGAGCGTGTGCATGCGCTACCATTGGTTGCCATGGCCGCCCTCCCCACATTCATTCGAATCGCTGTCACGATCGTCGTGTGGTGGGTGGGCGTCGTCTGGGCGTGCGGCTTCCTGTACGTAGTCGTCTCCTACGTGGCCGCCCGTCGCTACCTCCCACCTCGCTCACTCACCGACACCCTCGGTTGGGCTTTGCGCGAACTCTGGTGCGTCGCATGGACCCAGCCGCTGTTGATCTGGTACCAGCTCTTCTCCCTGCGGATGGGCAGCGGGGGCGGCACGGTGCCGGTCGTCCTCGTCCACGGCTACTTCCAGAATCGCGTCGACTTCCTCTACCTGGCCCGTCGTCTTCGGGCAGCCGGGTCGGGACCCATCTACGCCTGCAACTTCTTCTGGCCGCAGTCCCTCGATCGTTCCTCCGAGGACGTACGCGCGTTCATCACCAACGTGCTCGCACTGACCGGCGCCGAGAAGGTCGACGTACTCACCCACTCGTCCGGCGGCCTCTTCGCACTGGACACCATCGCCGACTCCCCGCAACTCGTTCGACGCGCGGTCCTGATCGCGCTGCCCGGCCGGGGAGTCCCATGGCGTGGGCCCGTGCTCGGCACGTCAGGCTCGCAGCTCAGGCAGACATCGCGCTACGTCGCGTCTCGCACGACCGACACCAGCGACACGCCGGCGCTGTCGATCTACTCGGCGCACGACAACGTGGTCCACCCGGCGTCGACCTCGATCATCACCGGCACCGCTGCGGTGAACTACGAGGTCTGCCGGCCCCGGCCACCTCGCGGTGCTGTTCGACCACCGCGTCGCCGACGAGGCATGCCGCTTCCTGCTGGCCGACGAGGCCGCCTCGGCGCTAGTCTCGGCCGCCGAGTAGCTCGCGCATCCGCCGCCGGGCTCCTCGGCGGATCGACACCACGTAGGCCACCAGCGACACGCCCGTGAGTCCGAGGTACAGCGCCAGCGTCAGCCGCACGACCCCGCGCCCGTGGTTGGGGCCGAACACGATGGAGAGCGCCGTCACGATGCCGAGCACCCCTCCCGCGTAGAGCAGCCAGCGGGGTCTCGCGGTCTGACCGCCCGTGCGCAGCGCAACCCACAGGTCGGCGGCGCCACGAGCGGTGGCATACACCGCGACCGCTACGCCGAAGAAGCGCCTGCCGGCCTCGGGGTTCGCGAACAGGAAGGACGCCACCGCCAACCCGGCGACACCCATCAGCAGCGTAGGCAGCGCCGTCGTCGTGAACGTGTAGCGGGTTCCGGCCGTCCTGCTCTTCATGGTGACCGCGCCAAAGATCGCGCTGGCCGACGCGATGGCGATCCACAGTGCGAAACCGAGCGTCAGCTGCTGCACCGGCACCGGATTCAGCACCACGATGATCGCCGCGGCGACGAGGTTGAGCACGCCCGTGCGCAGCAGCGCGTTCTCAATCCCCCCCGTCGCGTTGAGCGCCGCATCCTTGCGTGCATCACGCGGTACGGGCGTCGCCTTCTCGGCGAGAGCGATGCCCTCGGCATCGTCGGGAGCGATCGCGCGGACGGCCTCTGCCGGCGCCGAGAAGGGAAGTCCGCGCGCACCAGGCCGCCGCACGAGTTCGAAGCCCTCGCGCTGCGCGCAGATATCGGCGAGGAACGCCGCGGGTGTCGGAGTGTCGTCCGACGGCACCACGAAGCGCACCGGAGGCGGCACCTGCGCCAGAAGCGCGACCGCATCCGTTGCGAGCACTCCGTTGTCGATGGTGCGGACGACCGGGAGGAGGCGTGCCTCGGCCAGCTCCGCGGCGGAAGAACGGACTCGCTCGTCCTTGGCGAGCTTGTGCGCCAGCTCTCGGATCGAGATCGCCCGGGCGGCGCGCTCGTCTCCCGCGAGGTCCTCGATCGAGGCGCCCGGCTCGAGCAGCGCCGGGGAGAACGCGATCACGCCGGCGCTTCGGTCCGGCACCGTGGCGGCGCAGCCCAGCGCGACCGTGGCCCCGAACGTGTCGCCCGCGAAGCGGACGCGGCGGTCTGACCCCCACAGCTTGGTGACCGTGGCGAGCACCGCTGCCACGTGGTCGGCCAGCGTGTAGTGCAGGCTCTGCGGCGCGGGCGAGTCGCCGAAGCCGAGCAGATCGATGACGGCGACGTCGTTGGAGCGCGCGAGCACCTCAGCGGCCGGCACCCAACGTTCCGAGCTGTCCTCCAACCCGTGGAGCAGGACGAGAGGCTCGCCGCTTCCGCCGCGCCAGGCGACGGCGAGTTCCCGGATCTCGTCGCGCATGATCTCCTCGGCGACGCGTTCCGGCATGTTCCAGAGCACCATGTGGTCGGCGGCGAGACCTCCGATGCGACGGATCTCGAGGTCCGGCTTCAGGCGCTTCAGGGCGGGCGCCTGCCCCACCTTCACGATCGCATCGCGCACACCGATAGCGTGGACGACCGGCATGGTGAGCTTGGGCAGATCGTCGACCCACGTGGCAGTGTTGACCGTGTTCGCGAGGTTCTTGCCCATGATCTCCCAGTGGGTCGTCATGTCGTCGGCGTGGAACGCCTCCTTGAGCGGGTCCTGTATCGCGCCCGTGGCCAACTTGTAGAGGGGGCTGTCCTTCTGCTTCGAACTGGCGAGCCGGTTCCAGAGCCACTGCGAGCCGAGCTCCCAGACGTACTTGAGACCGGAATCGCTGCCCGTGAGCTCGGACGCAGGGAGATAGAACGGGGCGTCGAGCAGGAACAGCCGCCGGAGCCGATCGGGGTAGGTGGACGCGTAGCGCAGCGCGATGTCGCCGCCCAGCGAGTAGCCGACCAGAAGGAACGGGTCGTCGACGCCGATGTCCTGCAGCGTGTTCTCGAGGACGAGCGCATGCTCATCCGCCGAGTAGTCGATGTCGAGCGGTTTGGGACTCCGCCCGAAGCCGAGAAGGTCGAACGCGACGAAGCGGTAGCCGGGACCGATGGTGTCGATGACGGTGCGCCAGTCGCCGCCGTCGGAGTTGATGCCGTGCAGCATCACCAACGCGGGGCCCGTGCCCTCGTCGATACGGACCGAGAGCCTGAGTTCGGTGATGTCGGTTGCCACGTGGCGCCTCTCGGAAATCGAGCTCGGAAGTAGGCCGCACTTGCTGGGACTTGGAGCCGGTGTGGTATCCGATACAGACTACCCGATGCCGCCGGCACGGGGCGCTGAGGCGCTGCAAGTCCTGCACTGACGGTTGGGGTATCATGTGCAGGTCGCAGCGTAGCGGCGCATCCACGCACGAGCTCACTTCAGCACCTCGTATTCGGAGGAACCGCCATGCCCGGATTGGGAGATCGAATTCGCTCCGCTGGACAGCAGATATCCGCCGCCGGCCCGGCAGCCATACCGGGCTGGATGATGATCGCCGGCATCGGCAGCTGGATGATCGCCGGCATGGCGGTAGTCGTGTGGCTGTGGGGTTGGTTCTTTGTCACGACCGCGAGTATCTCGATCCCGCTCGTACTTGCCGCCGTCGTGGGCATGATCGCCTACCCGCTCTGTGAGCGCATGGTCGCCCACAAGATCCCCAAAGCCGTTGCAGCGCTCATCGTGTTGCTCGGGCTCGTCGCCGTAGTCGTCGCGGTCGTGTGGCTGGTCGTCACCGGCATTCTCTCTCAGATGCCCAGCATCGAAGAGAATCTCAACGCCGGCGTCGCAGCGCTCACCGCCGCGCTCGCTTCACAGGGAATCGACGTGAGCTCGCTCAACTCCGCAATCGCGAGCAGCCAGGATGCCGCGAAGTCCGCCGGCGCCGCAGTCCCGTCGATCTCCGGCGGCCTCATCAAGTCCGTCGCTGGCAGTCTGTCGTCGGCGCTGTCCGCGATCTTTGAGGCCGCCTTCAGCGTCTTCATCTGCCTCATGCTTCTCTACTACGTGCTCTCGGACTTCCCGACGATGACTGACTGGATCAGCACCCACATGGGCGGGCTCCCCGTCGACGTGGGCCAGGGCGTGATCGATGACGCGGTCAACGCGATGCGGGGATACTTCCGAGCCACGACGATCACTGGTTTTGCGGTCGCGACCGTAATCGGCGCGACGATGCTGATCATGGGGGTTCCGCTCGCGCTGACCGTGGCGCTGGTCACGTTCTTGACCTGCTACATCCCGTTCTTCGGAGCCATCATCTCGGGCGCGTTCGCGTTCATGATCGCCCTGTCCTCGAACGGCATGCCCACCGCGATCGCGTTGCTGGTGATCGTGTTGCTCACGCAAAACGTGCTGCAGACCGTGATCAACGCACGGACGATGGGCGACTCACTCAACCTTCACCCGCTGGTGGTCCTGGTTGTCACGATGCTGGGCGGTATCTTCGCAGGAATTCTGGGAGCGGCGCTGGCGGCACCTCTTGCGGCGCTGTTCATCAACGCCGGCAAGCGACTCGCCGAGGCGTTCCAGCCGACACCCGAAGAGGCAGGCTAGTCCGAATCAGTCCTGCTGGTCACATGCGGCTCTTGGACGATGCTACGTCAGCAGGTTGTAGATTCCTTTGAGGGCCAGCCCCGTGCCGAAGACGAACAGTCCGATCTCCATGACCACGGCTGCCCGCAGCGTCACATTGCGCTTCCACCGCGCGAGCGTGGGCTCGGCCTTCTTCCCCGCGACCAGGTAGACGACCACGGGCGTCAGGATCGTGACGCTGGCCACCGCCACGTACAGCAGCGCGGCGCTGACCCTATTCGCGGGCAGCGCCACTGCATCGTGAATCGCAATGCCCGCGGCTATCGCGAGCGCCAGGTTCTTGGGACTGGTCAGCGCATTCGTGAAGGCCACCACGGCGCCGCCCGCGGGCGACAGATCGTCCACAGCGGCAACCCACTTCGGGACAACTTCCGGGTCCTCGGAGCGCCAGCGCCCCCGGCGAGACAGCCACGCGGTGATGAAGAGGCCGACCCCCAAGAGCAGAGTCATCAACCCCTCCGAGGGCAGATCGAGGCCCTCCGAGGGAAGGTTGATGTTGCCGGCGAAGGCGATCGCCAGAGTAATGGCGACGGCATTACCCGCTATCCATGCGGCCAAGAAGACCAGACTGCCCCTCCGCGCACGCTTGGTGAGCAGGATGATCAACACGGCCACGATAGGAACTGGGCTCAGAGCGACACCCAATGCAAGCACAACAATACGGGCGACCGGAATCTCGTTCACATCGGCTCCTGGGTCGTGTCAGCTGAGACTCGTGGTCACCTGCGCGCGGGGTTGCCCCTGCGTGGCTAAGGTGTGGTCGGCGCGGACGGCTGAGGCGCTGGCGCTGGCTGTGGTGTTGCGGCCGGCTGCTGAGCAGGCTCCTCGGCGGGCAGCGGCGTCGGCTGCGTCGGCTTGCCGTCCGGAAGGCTGATCGACGGCAGGCCGATCGTGATGACCACGGTCGTGCCCGGGTCGACCGATGTGTCCGCCCCCGGCTCCTGCTTGATGACCTTCAGGATGTCGGTCTCGCTCGGAGCGAACGCGAACGACACCTTCAGCTTGACCGCCCGCAGTGCGGAGACGGCCTCGCGGACGCTCTTCCCGATCACATCGGGCACCTTCACTGTTTCGACGGCGGGTTCGCTCGGCTCGGCGGGCTTGGCCGGCTCGCTGGGAGCCGCCGGAGCAGCGGGCTCGGCAGGTGTCGCCGGCGGTGCTGCAGCCGGGGCGGGAGCCGGACCGGTCGAGACGGTGATCGTGACCGTGCTGCCCGCGGCGGTCACCACGCCCGCGTCCGGGGACTGGGCCGAGACGTCGCCCGGCGGAACACTCTCGCTGGCCGCCTTGACGGTCTTGACCTCGAAGCCTGCCGCCGCGATCACGGAGTTCGCATCGTCCTGGGACAGCCCGATGACGTTGGGTACTTGGCCCTGCTTGACGCCCATGGAGACGGTCAGGTTGACCGCCGAGCCGACCGCAACCTGCTCGTCCGCTGGCGGCGACTGGGCGGTCACGTTGCCAGCCGGGACGTTCGCGTCGTAGACGTACTCCACGGTCCCGGTGCGCAGGCCCTCCTCGGCAAGCAAGGTGATCGCATTCGACTGTATCTGTCCGACCACGTTCGGAACCTTCGCGCTCGGCATCGTCGCTACGACGACATCGACCGCCGAGTCCTTCTTCGCGGTCGATTCCGCCGCAGGCGTCTGCGAGACAACGGTCCCGGGAGCAACTCCCAGCGTGGGTTCTTCACTGACCTGTCCGAGCCGCAGCCCCACGGATTCGAGCACCGACTGGGCCTGCGACTGTGTCTGGCCCACGACGCTTGGCACAGCAACCATGGAGCGCAGGCCGAGCATCCACGCCCTGCCCTGTTCCGTCTGGGTGGCATACAGGCCCAGCACCAAGAGGACGCCAACGACTGCCACGACGATCCACACCCACGGCCCCATCGACGAACGCTTGGGCTCCTCGGGCTGCTGCTGACCCGACGCCGAATCGGCATCTGGCTGGGGGCGCATTCCGGTGTCGTCAGTCATGACCTCTCCTCGTGAATGGTTGTCGTGGGGATTCCGCTACGTCCGTGCGCTGGCCTCTTCTACTTGCGGTCTGTCCGGCAGACGCCGCACCCACGCAAGCGCGAGCAGTGCGAACAGCGCCAGGAACGCGAGGCCCGCGCGCAGTGCGGCGAGCTGGGCCTCGGAGTAGTCGGAGACGAGT
>CAVSCC010000014.1:0-179256 GCA_963726345.1 uncultured Coriobacteriia bacterium
AGTTCGCCTTGCCGGGCTTGTTCATCGCGTTGGAGATTGCGACCGCATCGGTGGTCCCCTTGGGTGGCGCGATGCGCCCTGACCAAGTGCAGCGCGTCCACTGCCGCCTGCGCTTGCGGATCCGTGAAGTACACCTGGACGTGCTTCGAATCAGCGGCCTTGCCGAGTGTCTTGCCGCTACCTTCCTCAGGTCTCCGGGTTGGCCGACATCAGGCGCGTCTCGAGTTCGTTTGCCAACTCGACGAGCACGTTCTTGCGGTCAGGCTGTCCGCCCTTCGAGCACCTGCGTGAGGTAGAGCAGCCGCCCCAAGAGGTTCTCGGAGGTGAATGTCTCCTTGTGGAGCGGCACGGTGACCGGTCCGAGAACGCGGAGGAGGTCGGCCATGACCACGGTGTCGACAAGCACGATACCGTCGACGGGTTGCTGCCGGCACGCGTTCCAGAAACCGAGCATCGCTTCGGCACTGGTGGGGAAGTCGATCCACCAGTTCGCGTTTCGGAAGTTGAATTTGGTTGACTGGAGCGCTCCAAGCGGCGGCACGACCCGAACGGGTGGCTCGGGGAGCACGAAGACGTCCTGGTAGCTCTCGAGCTTCACCCCCGAGGCGCCAACGTCGACGATACCGAAGCTCCCCGCCCAGCCGCCGGTCGGACGGAGTTCCGCGCCATCTTGCGAGACCACGAGTATCCGATGGTCCCGGAGAGCAGGTACGAGCCCAAGTCGAGAAGCGCACGGCTGCGCTGCCCGAGCGGCGATGATTCGCCGAGCGCGCCCTGTGATCGACCTCACCGCCCCCGCCAACGGCGGGACAAGACCGTCTGCAGATAGCGTGTCCGCGGTGTCAACGGCTTCAGACAAGGAGGCAAGGGCCGCTCTTCGCGCGCGCGAGAGTGGAGGAGCGCAGAGCTCCGGCCTCATCCGACTGGCCGGTCTTCGACGCTGCCGCGGATGATTCGCGGAGTGCATTGGCCAACTCGGAACCAGCCGCCGAGCCTTCGAAGCCGATGAGCGCCAGAGACCTTGCGGCGGCGTACTGCCGACCTGCCCAAGGGATGGACTCGACCGTGCTGGAGAACCGACCACGCGTCAAGTGCCCGCACCACGGAGGCGAAGCTTCGATTCGCTGCGGCGAACTGGGAAGCTGCTGAGGTCGCGTCCATCGCCGCGAGGCTACGCGCGCCGGCCTCGGCCTGCGTGCGGCCAGTGGTCGCCGTGGCGACGACGCCCTTCGTCCACAGCGCGGCTGCTGTCGCTGACACCGCGACGAGGAGCACGATCGCGACTGCGGCGAGGATTCGGCGATTCGAACGTGTCATGGACAGAGAGAGACCATCGTCGGGCCGCGAGCGAAGGCAAGGCATTTCCTTGGCGTCGCTCGCGGTTCAGTACGGCAGATCGAAGGCGGTGAATGATCCCAACCCCGCTATCGGACCTTGAAGGATCTTGTCCTAGCCGACCTTGCGGCCGGGACGCTGCCGCCGGAGACAACGGTACTCGCGCGGTACTTGCCGGACCGCAGCCTGGCGCGGGTCTTGTAGCGCGAACCAGGATTGACGACGTGAATCCTCTTGTACACGCGCCAGTGCCCCCTGGCGTAGCGCTCGATCTGCACCTCCAGCACGACTGGTGCCCTCGATGCGGAGGTCGAGTAGGACGCGGACTGCACGGTAGCCGCCGAGCCGAGCTGGACCGAGCCTGAGACGCTGTACGTGCGGCGGCCGGTCTTCTTCGCACGCCTGACGACCGGCTTGTTGATGACGGTTGGGGTGACAACGGTCGGCGTCGTCGGCTCGACCGGAGCGACACGGCCGGCGCGGTCACAGATATCGAGACCGTGGCTGCGGGGGAGTAGTCCGTGCCGTCCTAGACGCGGTACGTGAAGGAGTCGGTTCCCGCGAAGCCTGCGTCGGAGCGTAGGTGAATGATCCATCGGCGTTCTGACAGAGCGTTCCGTTGGCCGGCTGCGTCACGGTGGACGCGGTCAGTGTGCCCTCAGGAGCGATATCGTTGCCCAGCAGCCCGGGTGCCGAGACGGTCAGCGCGGTGGCGTTGCTCGATTGCGTAGGAGTCGGCGTTCGCAATTGGCTCCGTGACGGGCGTCGGGGCCTCGCGCAGCAGCACGAGACCGTCCTTCGGCGGCAGCGTGACTGAGGTGACCAGGCTGCCGTCGTTGACCAACGGGGCCTGCGTGCCCTTGATCTTGCGGAAGGTGCCGTTCAGGTTGACGGTGACGGCGCTGTCGGTGGCGTTGACCAGCGCGATGCCGCCTTCGTAGTCGCGACGGTAGACGTTGCGGTCGCCCTCCTGCAGCTTGATGTCGTCGATCCAGATGGTGCCGACGGACTTGCCCATGTTGAGCATCAGCATGGCGGCCGCAGCGGTGCCCGAGGACGTCAGCGGCAGCTCGAACGTGCGCCACTCGTGGTCAGCGGAATCTCGTGGCGAACTCATGGACGTCGCGTACGGGCTGCTCGCCTGCTGCACAGTGCCTGGACGGCCAAGGGCCTGTCGGCGCGAGCACGGAAGGAGAGCGTGTAGGCGGTTCCCGCGGTGACAGCGACGTTGGATCGGCTGAGCTCGACGCCGCCCAGGTCGCCTGCGGACTGGGTGACCTGAATCTTCGCGGTGCCCGCGTCGAGCGACTTGGTCGCCGCGTAGCCGGTGCGGGCGTAGAGCGTCCACGCGTTGAGCGCGGCGGTGTCGGCGAACGCTCCCGTGCTGCCGGTCAGATTCGGCGTGGTCAGCGCCGGGACCGCTGAGACGCATCGCGCCGACGGGCTGCCGAGGTAGCCCCTCCGGCGCCTGCGTTGTCGTACTCGTCGTAACGGCGCAGCTGAAGTTGTGCTGGTCGGCGATCTTGTAGGAGTAGTAGCCGTCGCCCATCAGCGCCGAGGTCAGGCCGAAGCGCATGAGCTGGTAGTCGGTCGGCGGCCCATACGTCTGAACATCGTGTAGTTGGGCTGCCGGTGCGTTGGCGCTCCAGTCGAGGTATGACGGGTCGTAGGTCTTGTCGGGCCGACGATCTCTCTGGGACCAGGTGCCCGAGGTCGTGGTGCTTCGTCGGGAAGCCCTCAAGCGGGATGCCGTTGGTGCCACTGTAGTCGGGAGGGGCATCGTTGACGAGGATTGCTCGCGTCAGGCCCAGGTGGTTGCGCAGGCTGGTCTGGAAGGCCGGAAAGCGCTGCGCGCCCATTTGTCGAAGGCCGTGTAGTCGGCCTCGGCATTGACGTTGGAGCGGACGGCGATCGAGCGGAAGCGTAGGTGCCGGTGCCCTTGAACAGCTCATGTAGCCGATGCAGACGTCGATCATGACGCCGTCCCAGTCGGCGGCGTGATAGAGGCCGGCGGTGCTGCGGGCCAGCCAGTCGCGAGCGCGCTCGGTGCCGGTGCCCGGCGTGGCGAAGGCGCCGGTCGCCCGGCCGGCGGGCAGTTGGCGGTCAGATCGGCGTTGATGGAGTAGGGCCAAGCCGAGACCGCCGCGGCGATGCGCGTACCGCTGGCGTGGCGCGGCGGTGGAGCCGGCGTAGCCGCGTTGCACGGTCAGCGAGGCGCTCGCCGACGGCGGTGACGAGGCACTTCTCGTCGTCGACGACGACCAGGTCGTTGACGCGGAACTTGCTGGTGTCGGCGACCGAGATCGTCTGGGACGGAGGTCCGAGGTGATCGGTGCGCTCAGAGTCGAGCCGACCTGAGTGAGCAGCCATGAAGTCGGGATGGCGCCGACGCGCTGGGCGTCGTAGCTTGCGGGTTCGTCGGGGTTGCCCGTCGAGTCAGGCTCGCGGAACTTGAGTCGCAGTCGTCGAGCAGCGAAGAGGGCCTGCGCAGGATTGAGAGAGCGAAGGGTGGCGATGCGGGCGGTGTCGGGGGACAGCGGATCAGTCGAATGGAATGACGTAGTCGAGCTTGCAAGGTTGGCGTTTCGGCGAGGTGGCAGCGGGCCACCACATCGCAGACGCGCGGGAAGGGGGTGCTCAGTGGCTGGCCGTGGCAAGCGCAGCGGCCGGGGAAGGGTTGGCAGCCAAGAGCAGGCAGGCAGCGACCATGACTGGACGATCGCGGCCATCGAGGTCAGCCGGCTCGCGTAACGGATCCGGGCTGGGCGGTGCTGAACATCGAGCTTCTCCTACATCGGTCCTCCGTGACACAACAGACCCGGTCTCTCTGGCGCATGACGCCGATAGTTGGCCGGGTCCGAGTTCTCGGAACCTGCTGGCCCACGGCAACCCGGCTATCGTGGGGAGCCGGGTGGCTCCCTTTAGACCCGTGGCTTTGCGAAGCCGGCTTTCACCGGCGGTGCCTTTGTCGCAGTGAGGAGCGCTGCTGCTGTTCTTCTGTCAACACCCATGTTTTCGGCACAAATCGGGCTCGACCTGAGGAATCAATGTGTTTGAGATCACGCAGTAATCCCGTACACAACGAGCGGGGTTGCCGTGCGTCAGGTGGCCGTCGATGCGCTCGCGGTCCGGGGGGTTCGGGCAACGGGCGATATGCTGAGCGAACCCACATGCGCTATCGTGACGCTTGGCGACGTCCGGCGGTCGGAGGGTCATCGGCCACCCGACGTGTGGAGCTCGAGCGTCCCGGGTATCGCGGCGACCGCTTCGCGGTCATGAACGCGTATCGCCAACCGGTTCAGTAACCACCGAGGGGTGGGGGCTTCAGGGATGCTCAAGCGAGTCAGAATGGTGCAATACTTCCTACCTCCCGAGCCCCGAGGTGGAGCGGAGCGTGAGGCCGCTGCGCTCGCCGACTGGCTGGTCGCGCAGGGTATCGACTCACAGATAATCGGCGTGATGCCTGCCGGGAAACGCTCACCCGGCCGGCTTGCGGTTCCCGTTCGACCCATCGGATGGAACGGGCTGTTCGACTCGGCGGTATACGAGAAGGCCGAGGACTACTCGGGACTTCGGCGCTTTGCGCAGTTCGCGCGCTACGACGGCTACCTTCTCGCGCTCAATCGGTTCCTGCGTTCGTCGCACCGACCGGGCGACTTGGTCGTGTTCTCGTACCTCTCGCCTGTCTCCGCTGTCGGCTGCAGGGCCTGTGAAGGACTGTGCCCGACGGTAACCGAGTGGGTCGGTGAAGCCGACTTTCACTTGGACTCATTCCGGCAGACGGCGGTGAGACCCGCTCGAGTCCTCCTTGCGCTCGTGGGCGTTTCGCTCCACCCACTTCATGTGCAGCTTCGAGAAGGGGATCGACGAGTTGACCGGGCTGGGCATCCCCGAGGAGCGGCAATCCTTTGTGACCGCGGGGATCGACACGGGCGTATTCTGCCCGTCGGCGGACCAGGCAGCGGCTCGCGCGAAGTTGGGTATCCCGGGAGACGCATTCGTCATCGCCTATGTCGCGAGGCTCCATCCGATCAAGGGGCACCGGTGGGCGATGGACGCTCTCGTCGACGCGCGGAGGCGTGGGGTCCCGGCTCAACTCCTGATAGTCGGGGATGGGGCGGAACGAGAGTCACTGGGAACGGCCGCCGCGGCGCTGGGACTGACGGAATACGTCAGGTTCTACGGATCGGTCGAAGACGTTCGTGAGTATCTTTGGGCGGCCGATATCGCAATGCTGCTGTCCTCGACCGAGGGACCGTCGCGGGCCGTCGCAGAAGCCATGTCGTGCGGGCTGCCCGTGATTGCGACAGATGTGGGAGGCCTTCCCGACTCGGTGATTCCGGGGCGGACCGGATTCTTGTGTCCGATGGCGACGCAGCAGGGGTTGCCGACGCTGTCGAGACCCTTTGGCAGAAGCCGGAACTCCGTGAGGCCCTCGGTCAGGGGGCGAGACGATTCGTCGTGGAGCAGCGTGACTCGGAAGTCGTCTGGAAGCAGCGGCTGGACGTGTTCGAGGAACTCTGTGTGGAGTGGGCGCAAGTACACGGGACGTGAGCCGACTTCGACTGAGCACGGGTCGCGTCACTTGAGTCTGTCTTCTTCGCGGGACCGGATCCGCAAGGTGCTAGAGTGCTTGAGCAGCAGCGTCTGCTCAACGAGGCTTGGAATGACCATGAGGATAGTCGTCACCGGCTGTGCGGGATTCATCGGTTCGCACCTGTGCGACAGGTTGCTCGCGGACGGCCACGAGGTCGTCGGAATCGACTCGTTCGAGGACTACTATCCGCGGCGCATCAAGCGGGCCAACTAGCCTCAGCATCCGCCTCGATCGAGGTTCTCGCTGCACGAGTCGAGCATCCTCGAACTCGCGGCGCGAGCGCTCGCGACTGCGGGTGGCGAGTCACTGGTGTCGCTTCTCCGCGGAACTGTCCTGCGTCTACCATCTGGCGGCTCAGGCAGGTGTTCGTGCGAGCTGGGGATCAACGTTCGAGGTCTACACGCGCAACAACGTGCTTGGCGACGCAGCGACTGCTCGAGGCCTGCGCTCGGGCCGAGCGTTCCCAAGGTCGTCTACGCCTCATCGTCTTCGGTCTACGGCGATCAGGCGTGCTGCCGCTCCGAGAGACGATGCGCTGCCTGCCGCGTATCCCCATACGGCGTGACGAAGCTTGCCGCCGAGCATCTTTGCGGGCTCTATCACGCGAACTACGGCTGGACACGGTGGCGCTCCGGTTCTTCACCGTCTACGGCCCCCGCCAGCGACCGGACATGGCGTTTCACAAGTTCGCGCGCGCACTCCTGGCGGCACGGGAGATCGCGGTGTACGGCGATGGCCGCCAGACGCGCGACTTCACCTTCATCGCCGACATCGTCGAGGGGCTTTCGCGTGCCCGGCAGGCCCCAGCGGGAACGGTCATGAACCTTCGGCGGCGGCAACAGGGTGTCGCTTCGTCACGCGATTCTGGCCCTCGGCAAGGTAGCCGGCATCGAGCCACGGCTCTCAGGTTCTGCGGCACGGAGGCCGGCGACGTTCGCGACACATGGGCGGACGTGAGCCTCGCGGGCGAGCTGATCGGCTATGCACCGGCGGTGTCGCTGGACAGCGGTCTTCGGCAGGAGTTCGAGTGGGTGGCCGCCAATGGTGAGCTGCTCGGGGCAGCGAGATGCAGGCCCCTTAGCGTCGGCTCCAGGGAGTGCACCGACGTCGTCGAGACGACTGGTACTCCATCTGACGCAATCCTCATTGCCGCCGTGCATCGGCGCTCCGGCATGTGTAGCATGCGGATGCAAGGCACGACAGAGCGATGACGGGGCCCCGGTTGCTGTCGAATCCGATTGCGATCGGCATATGGCGAAGCTGTGGGGGCGGGAGTCGACTTGAATCCACTCGATTTTGCGGTCATGACCTACATCAACCAGTTCTCCCAGCACGCTTCGGCGTTCACCAGATTCGTCTTCTTCGTGCCCGGAAATGAACTGCTCAAGGGTGGGGTGCTTGCGACCTTCATCTGGTGGGCGTGGTTCAAGCGCGACAAGGACCGGCCGCTTTCGCGCGAGCACGTCATCGCGACGCTGATCGGCTGTCTCGCTGCTATCGCGCTTGGGAGGGTATTGGCGCTGATGCTGCCGTATCGTGCCAGACCGATGAGCGCCGAGGATCTGCACTTCATCCTCCCGTTCGGGGAGACGCCGACCTCACTGGGGTTTCGACAACTCGAGTTCGTTCCCGAGCGATCATGCGGTGCTCTTCTTCGCGCTCTCCACCGGGCTGCTGTACGTGTCGAGGAAGGCAGGCGCATGGGCGCTGCTCTTTAGCGTAGTGGTCGTCTCGTTTCCGCGAGTCTACTTGGGGTACCACTACCCGACGGATGTCCTTGCCGGCGCGCTCCTAGGTGTGGCGATCGCGGTCGTCGCAAACAGGTATCTCGTCAAGAGTAGGTTCGTCGGAACGATCGTCGCGTCTTCCGAGGCGAGACCCACATGGTTCTATCCGGGGCTCTTCCTTCTGACGTTTCAGATTTCTGAGATGTTCGAGAGCAGCAGGGAAATCGCAAGCGCGGTATTCAAGCTCATTCGGAGCGCCATCTCCTGACGGGATCCGAGGCCGCGGCCACGCGGAACCGCACGGTGGGGCGGCCATGATTCTGACGGCACCTCGATTGCAGGTCAGACGTGCGGACCAAGGCGATGGGTTCAAGTCCGAGCCCAGTTTCACCGATGGTCTTTCTGGGTACTCAAGGCAGACATGGCATGAGGCGTCGCGTGGCGGCGTCCGTCCAGCACCTGCTAGAGTGCTTGTTTAGCCTGTTCTCGGCCCAATCTGGGAGGCGCAAGTGGGGCTTCGCGACCTGATCAACGTTCTCAGTGCTCGCTCTCGAATCATATGGGTCACCGCCGTGGTAACGACGGTGGTCGCCCTCACCGTCAGCTTCGTCACAGCGCCGACATACCAAGGGCGAGCCACGCTGATGTTGACCCAGCAGAACACGGGAGCGGCGCTCTTGGGCGCTCCTGACACGTACAAGACCGACATGGCGCTGCAGCGTGACATCCAGACGCAGGTCAGCGTGATGCGTTCGTCAGTCGTTCTCGGCCGAGTTGTCGACAAGCTTCAGCTTGCGGAGACGCCGGCCGAGCTGGCCAAGAAGGTGAGCGTCAGGTTCGACGGCGAGACGAACATCGTGACCATCGAAGTCGCGAATCGATCCGCTTCGCTGGCTGCCGACACCGCAAACGCCATCGCGGCGACCTATATTGCCTGGTCGCAAGAGCAGCAGCGCTCAAGCATCACGGCGGCAGTCAAGGACGTCGAGAAGCGTCTAGCGGCAGCTCAGAGGCAAATCGCTGACGCTCAGACGGCGATATCCTCGGGCGACCTTTCCGGCACGCGAAGGGCAGAGCTGCAAGCGGCCAACAGCCTGTACGGGACGCTCTCGGACAAGCTCGAGTCACTCAGAATCAACGAACAGCTTTCCACGGGGTACGGCAGCATCCTGACGAAGGCGACGCCGGATCCCGAGCCCGTGTCACCGAAGCCCGAGCGCAACGGCGCTCTAGGGCTTGCGCTCGGACTGATTCTCGGCCTCGGAATCGCCTTCGTCGTCGAGATCCTGGACAACACCGTCAAGTCGGCCGAGCAGGCCAAGGAGATCTACGGTGTTCCGGTGCTCAGCACCATTCCCATGGAGGCGAAGCAAGAGAAGGGCCCGAGTACGGGTCTCACGCTGGTCGATGATCCCAGCGGACCCGCAGCTGAGGCCTATCGCGTGCTGCGCAACAACATAGGGTTCATCAACTTCGAACACGACATCAAGACTGTACTCGTCACATCCGCGATGCCGAACGAGGGAAAGTCCACGGTCGCCGCGAATCTTGCGGTCGTGCTGGCGCGCGCCGGCAAGTCCGTCGTCCTGGTGAACTGCGACTTCTACCAGCCAGGTTCGGCGCGGTTCTTCGACATCGTTGGCAAGTCCGGGCTCTCCGACGTGCTTCGCGGCACCATGACCGTCGAGGGCGTGATGGAGCGGCCAAAGGGTTTCGAGGGCGTTTCAGTGATTCCTCCGGGCGCCATGCCCCCGAATCCGAGCGAGCTGCTGGGCTCGGCGGCGATGGAACGGATGATTGCAGGTCTTCGTGAGACCGCCGACTGGGTCATCCTCGACTCCGCACCTCTGTTGGTGGTTGCCGATTCCGCGGCGGCGGCCCGCTGGGTCGACGGCGTGCTCATCGTCACGCAAGCCAACGTGTCAACCCGGGACGCGGCGCGCAAGACCTGCGAACAGCTGCAGAACGTCGGCGCGCGCGTCCTCGGCGTTGCCCTGTGGGGTCTTGAGGACACGACTGCACGTGGTGGCTACTCGTACCATGGTGCACCTGACGCAGGAGAGTAGCGATGAGCGCTCTCCGCGACTCGTCTCGAGGGTGCACGCCGTGCGCTCAGGGAGGACGGCGTCTTTCGCGGCTTCCTGAAGAACACCGGCTGGCTGACGGGTTCCAGCGCGATGATTATCGCGCTCGCCGCCGTTCAGGGCATTCTGTCCGCCCGCATGCTTGGGGTGGCGCTCTGGGGAATGCTCGGAATCGCCGTCGGCTTCTCCGAAATCGTAGGCCGACTCCTCTCATTCCGCATGAACGAGTTCATCGTGAAGTGGGTGACACAGTTCGCCGATGATGGATCCGCCAAGGCCTCCTCGGCATTCAAACTTGCCCTGCTTGCGGACGTAGGAAGCGCGTTCGTGTCGTTCGCAATCGTCGAGGTGCTCGCAACGTGGGGGGCGACCGTATTTGCGAAGAATGCGGACTACGCGTGGGTCTTCCGAGTGATCGCGTTCACGGTTCTGCTGCAGGCAGGACAGCAGACGCTCATCGGAATGCTTCAAGTGAACGGCGACTTCCGCACGCAGGGGGTCATCCAGACAGGCTCCCAAGTGGTCAGTGTCTGCGGGATGACCGTGGTCTATCTGGCTGGCGGCGGTATCGGTCGGAGTGGTCACGGTGGTCGTAGGGGCGGCCGCTCTCAACGCCGTGCTGATGTGGGCGCTCGGTCTGCGCGCGTCGTATGCCGTGCTGTGTCACGGGTGGGTGCGTCAGAAGCTCGTCCAATTCGGCGGGATGGGACGAGAAATGGCGCAATTCGCGATCCTAGCCAACCTCAGGGGCACGATGGCCAGCATCATGGACGACGGGGACCTGCTCATCCTCGGCTTTCTGCGCACGCCCGCGGAGGTCGGCTACTACAAGCTGGCGAAGTCGATCGTCCAGATTGCGGCCATGCCCAACTTGCCGCTTGTCAGCGCGATATACCCTGAGCTCAGCAAGGCGACCGCGAGCCGAGAGTGGGATCGGTTCCGAACGCTGGTCAGGCGTGGTAGCAAGGTAGCGGCACTCTGGATCGTTCCCGTGTCAATCGGTCTCGTCGTCCTAGCCCGACCCGCCATCAGCATGCTCTACGGACCGTCGTTCCTGCCCGCGGCACCGGCTCTCGCGATTCTGCTGGTTGGCGTTGTCGTCGACATCGTGTTGTTCTGGGGAGGGACCGCGCTTCTTGCCTTGGGCGAGTCCCGCTACCTCGCAACCGTCGGCTTCTGGGCCATGGTGACCAAGTACGTCATGGCGTTTCTGCTGGTGCCTGCGGGTGGGTATCTTGCTCTGGCGGGCACCCAGTCGTTCGTCACTATCGGGCGAAACTCCTTCGTCACAGCGCGTGCCCTCACGGTTCTGCGAAAGGGGGAGACGCGCACCGATGGATAGTCCAACAATCACACCGCGCCGCGCGGACACAACGCCCATCGTGCGGGTTCATCCAGTTCTCGGAAGTCTTCAGGTACCCGGCGCATACCGTCGGCCACCTGAAGATGTGTGACGCCCTGACCACCTTGGGAGTGGACACGACGCTGTACATGCTTCCCCCGGTCGGCATGCCGATACCCAGTTCCGCCGAGCTGGCTACGGCATACGGCCTCAGCAACACCCCGAATATCCGGTGGGTCCCTGCCGCCGCGAACAAGTGGATTGACCGCCTGCGCTCCGTCTGGGAGTCGGCTCGGATCGGCAGACGCACGACATTCACCTACAGCACGAGAGGGCTCCCCACGCTGGGCGCGCTGATTGGCGGAGCTCGGACGGCCGTCGTCGAGATCCACCAGCCGTCCGTGTTCTGGTCACGGCACGACCGGTTGGCGGTTCGGCTGGCCCGCCGGAGCCGACGTCTGCGGATAGTCTGCATATCGCAGCGACTCGCGGGGGTGATCGCCCGCGAGTGGGGGCTGGATGAGTCGAGCGATCATCGTCGAGCACAGCGGTCACAACTTCCCGATTCACGATGACTACCGCGCGGACTCGGCCCACGGCCCACGGCTGCAGGCGCTCTACGTCGGCTCGTTCGATCCCGGCAAGGGGCTGCAGACCTTCTTCGATGTCGCCCGGTTCCATCCGGAAGTCGACTTCGTCGCGGTCGGCGGACAATCCCCCGAAGTGGACCTGCCGGACAACGTGTCGGTTCGGCCACGCGTCGCCAACGCCGATGTTCCGGACCTGCTGTCGCACGCCGACATTCTCCTGATGCCGTTCAACACATACAAGGGCGGCGGAGTTGCTCAAGACGCCAAGGGCGGGGCCGAGGAGTTCTATTCGCCGCTCAAGATGGTCGAGTACCTGTCGGCGGGCAGAGCTATCATCTCATCGAACCTTCCCTCGATTGCCGAGGTGCTCGTGGACGGGATGAACTGCGTGCTGGTGGACGCGGATTCGCTCCCCGCGTGGTCCGATGCGCTGGGAAGGCTCCAGAGCGATCCGGAGCTTCGCGAGCGTCTGGCACATGGTGCGGCGCAGACGGCTCGCCGACATACGGTAGAGGAGCGGGCCCGACGGATACTCGACAGCATCGGAGTGCAGACATGAGTCGGCGGGGTGGTGCTGAGAGCGCATCCGGGCTGCTTTCCTGGGCGCCCACAGGGCATTGGCTGTGGCCGGCGGTCATCGCGTTGGCCACACTACTTGGCGTCTTGGTCGCGACTCGGCCGGTGCTGGGAGTGGTGGCGATTGTCGGGACGGCCCTCATCATCTTGGTGATGGTGAACCGGGAATTCGGACTCGGCGCGATCCTCGGTCTCGTCCCTCGTCACGCTCGGAGCCATCTCATGGCTCGGCCTCCCGGACCAGTCGGCATTGCTCACGAAACTGCTAATAGGACTGTTCATCGTCGGCGTCCTGCTCGACCAAGCGCCCGACCTGCATCTCGATGTGCCGCCCGCGTTCATCGCACTCGCTGGGGTTCTCGTCGTCTCGGCCGTGTTCGGGGCAAGCGGGCGTTTGCTCGCCGCGCAGGCGCTGGGAGCCTACTTGTCTGCTCCTCTGCTGTATCTGGCGGTCATCAACTCGAAGCTGAGCATCGGCTCGTTGAGACGACTCTCGGCGCTAGTCGTGATCGTCCTGATCGCGCAGATTCCGATCATGCTCGTCCAATCCCGGATCGTGAGCAGCGTGGACGACATCGGCGGCACGTTCGGACTGGGCGGAAGCACTCAGATGCTCGCCATCGTGTTCGGCATGACGTGGACGGCCGCGGTCGCGCTACTGAACGGCCGCAGGGCCCTCTGGTTGATTCCCATCGGGCTGACGCTCGCCGTCGGCGCTCATGATCAGCCAAGCCAAGGCCGGCTTCCTCTTCATGGCTGCGGGGACGATCGTCGTCGGGCTGGTCAAGGCGATTGCCAACCCCCGTCGCGGCGTCGCGGCGCTACTTCTCTACGTGCTCTTGGGCGCGGCCGCAATAGCGGTCCTGTACGGCGGGTACGTCTACCTGGCCCCCCTGCTCCCGGGAGGCGCGATTGACTCGTACTACGCGCTCCACTGGTTGCGCAACCCGTCTGCGATCATGGACTACCTCGTGCAGCCGGATAAAGGCGGCCAGGCCGGCAGGCTCGGCGGCACTCTCTTGGTTCTCACGCAGGCGCGGTCGCAGGCGGACCTGCTCATCGGGCACGGGCCCGGGCTGCTCAGCGGCTCTGCGCTCACTGGCCAGAGCTCCGGCGATTCGAGTGCGATCAACTTCGCCCTGGCTTGGGCGACGAGCCTCACGAGGTTCCTCTTTGAGGTGGGCATCGTCGGAATCCTGCTCTACCTCACAGCGATGGCAGCAGCTCTCGGAGCGTTGGTGAAGGCATGGACATCCCGCGGCGAGGCGATCGGCATTTCGGTGGCCGCCGCGGCGATAGGGGCTGCTGCGGTCTTCGTCGCCGGGGCCATCTACCATGCCCCCTGGACCACCGACGCAATCGCGGTTCCCTTCTGGTGCCTCCTCGGGATGGCCGTGAAGTGGGGGCGCCTGAGAGCAGCCGAGCAGGATGCCTCTGCCGCCGACGGCGGTCCGACTGCCGCGCCGTAGTCCCGATCGGTCCGGTCAGGCCTCTTGCGTTCGCGTTGACGCCACGCCGCGCTTGCTGAGAGCAAGCTCATAGGCGGCTACGGTCCCGCTCACGAGCGCGTCGACTGTGAAGACCTCGGCGATGCGCTCTCGGCCGGCTTCGCCCATCCGTACCGCGACGTTCGGTGTCTCCCGAAGGAACCGAAGCTTCTCCACCACCGCGTCTGTGTCGTACGGCGGCACGAGCAGCCCGGTCTCGCCCTCGACGACGAGTTCCGGACTACCTCCGTCGTCAGTGCAGACCACGGGAAGACCGCACGCCATGTACTCCATGACCGAGTTGGGGATGCCCTCCGAGTGGTGGGCGACGTTCGTCAACAGAACCCCCACGTTGGCGCTGCTTACGAGCCCCAGGACCTCTCGACCAGCATCGGGGAAGCTTGCGACCCCGGACTCCACGAGGTCGCGGTAGTCCGACATCAACCGGTCTCGATCTTCACCCGAGCCGACGGCCAGAAAGCGCCATCCGCCGGGGTCCTGCTTCTCGAGCACGCGTGCCGCCTCCAGCAAGGTGCGATAGTCCTTGTGCCGGTGCATGCGCCCGGTCATGACGACGCAGGTAGCACCTCCGGTCTGCCGTCCCTCGCTCCCGCACAGTGCCCAGCGCTCGGGATCGAAGCCATTGCGCACCACTCGCCCGCGCTGCGCGTCAATGCCGAACGCATCGAGTCCGGCCTGACTGTTGGCGATCACAACGTCGGCGAACGATGTCATCCACCGAACGACCCGGCCCCGCCGAGCAGGGACTGCGCCGTCCTGGATGCTTGCGTCGACAAGCGGGATCTTCTCGGCTCGGCACGCACGGACCGCTGCAGCCGTGGAGATCCAACCGTAGGTATGCACCACGCTGGGACGCCACGTGCGGACGATCCTGCCAAGCGGGATTGCTGGGCGGACATCCATGCGAAACGCACGGGGAATCACCGTCAGGTCGATGCCTGCGTCACGAAGTACCTGGGCGTAGACGCCGTCGGCTAGTCCGACGACTCGAACTTCCCAAGTCTCCGGCAGAGATTTGGCGAGCAGGGCGAGCTGTCGCTCCATTCCTCCGTTGTTCAGGCTCTCCGTCACGATGAGCACCCGCTGGCGAGATGGGGCGTCGGGTGTCTGGACGGTGTACGAGGCGTCGTGCACGATGCATCCTCTCCTACGTGCGTGGTCGAAGGTGCAGGCGGAGCCTGCGCGGCCTGCAAGCTGCTTCGAGGTAGCACCAAAGGCTGAGGATGGTCAATCTCAGAGACTCTTCTCCTCGCACAGAGGTGGCAGCTGGTCGCCCAGATACACCTCCATATACTGCTCGGCAATGCGTCCCCAGTCGTAGGCCTGCCGCACGGCACGGGCGTAGGAGTCACACCGCGCGCGAGCTTCGGCCTCTGGCTCGGCCAGCGCTGAATTCATCGCCCGAGCAAGGTCGACCTCGTCCCCCGCTCGAAATGACGGGAAGCCGCCCGGCAGGATGCGCGTGTTCTCGGGAATGTCGCTTGTGAGCACGCGAGCGCCTACGGACACCGCCTCCAGCAGCATCATGGACATGGCTTCGACGGTGGAGGGGAAGACGAACAGTGCCGACAACGCGACGAGCCCCAGAAGGATTCCACGGTCTTCCGTTCGAGGCAGGAAGGTGACGTTGGCGCCTTCGGCCGCCTTGCGCAGTTCGGCCTCGTGCCCGTGCGCATGCCACAGGTCGCCGACGATGAGAAGTGGCAGATCAGACCCTGTGGCCCGCCACGCACGAATCAGGGTCAGACAGCCTTTCGTGGGATCGACGCGGGCCGCGGCGAACATGACGTAGTTGTGGGGCTTGAGATCATTCGCGGCCAGGACCTTGGCCGCGGACTCCGTGTTCGGACTGATGCTTGGATCGACGCCATTAGGGATGTAGCAAACGGGCACGCCGTACGTCTTGAGCAACTGTTCGGTCTGGGTGAACGAAACGCAGGTTGCCGAGGAGGCCCAACGTACCGAGCCGCCCTCCATCATTCGCATGATGCGGCGGGCGGTGGCGCCCCATTTCTGCAGCTCGTACGCTCGTCCGTGATTGGTCGATATCACTCTGGAGCGCAGTCGCAGAAGGGGGAGCACGAAGGCGTTCTCCGAGCCGTGTACGTGCGCGACGTCGTAGCCTCTCCAAACCGCCGCCAGCGCGGAGAGTATGTCTAGTGCCACAGGACCCAGGTACTTGCCCTTGGGAACAGGCAGGGCCACAACGCGTACCCCGCGATACGACCCACTTGAGCACACACGCCGGCTGCCATAGACGGTCACCTCATGCTCGGCCGCATGACGCACCGCTATCGCCTCGACGACGCGCTCGGTCCCGCCACGCGAGGGGAGGCCCTTACTGCCTATGTGCGCGATTCGCATTCGCGGCCCCGTCATTCCTCAAGACCTGGAGACTCCGGAGAGCAACTTCTCGCGACCGTTGAAGAGCATGCCGCGGCGCTCGCGGGCCACATTCGCGCCGCCGTCGAGCGAACGTTGCGCGGCCTCAAGCGCGGCGACCACCGAGCGCCCGGCGAGCCCGTCGGTGATCGGACGAGCCCCGTCGCGACGCACTCGATGAAGTGGGCTGCCTCGACCGACAGCGGCTCAGTGTTCTCGATCCTGGGGGCCCGGATGTCGCCCGTTCGGTACGACAGCTGGAACTCGCCAAACGTCTCGGGGTCCTTGTAATCCACGCCCTGGTCGAAGATCTTGACCTTCTCGACGCTTTCCGTGTCGTCGTACATGAGCATCTTCTTGCTCCCGACGATGATGGTGCGGCGAAGCTTGACAGGGGAGAGCCACGAGACCTGCAGCTCCGCGATGATCCCAGTAGCGTAGCGCACGCTGAGGAATGCGACATCGGGGATGCCGTTGTTGATGCAACTGCGCCCCATCGCCTGCACCGAAACGGGCACTTCGCCGAGCCAGTACTCGAGAATCGAGAGGTCATGCGGGGCCAAGTCCCACACGACGCTCACGTCTCTCTGGTGCAGTCCCAGGTTCACGCGCGAACAGGTGATGAAGTAGACATCTCCGAGCTCACCGGATTCGATTATCTGCTTCACCGAGCGCACTGGAGGGCTGTAGACGAAGGTGTGCCCCACCATCAACACGAGGCCGGCCTCGTCGGCGGCTTCGCACATCTCGTCGCACTCCTCGACGCTGGTCGCCATGGGCTTCTCAACGAAGACATGTTTGCCGGCTCGAAGTGCCTGCATTGCCAGCGCGTGATGCGACGAGATCGGCGTGGCGATCAGGACGGCATCGACTTCGGGATCGTTGATCACGTCTTCGACGTGAGTCGTTGTCAGGAGCGACGGATAGCGGGTGGCCGCCTTCTCCAGCCGCTCGGGACTCAGGTCGCAGACCCACTTCGGATGGGCGGACTCCGACTCGATGTAGTTGCGCAGCAGGTTCGGACCCCAGTAGCCGTAGCCAATCAGCCCGATCGTAATCTTCGACATGCATCCCCCTCAGCGCGCGATGGGCCCTTGGGCCCCTGCACGGTTCTAGCCGCCTCCGCCGCCGAGCAGCGTGGCCGGCAACGTCTTCAGGCACAGCTCAACATCCACAAGCAGTCGCATGTTCTGCGCGTACATCAGGTCCTGGAGGATCATCTCGTCGAACGAGACACGACTGCGCCCTTCGACCTGCCACAAGCCGGTAATGCCCGCGGGAACTGCCATGCGCAGCGAGTTCCAGTCGTCGTACTCGTTCACCTCGTAGGGAAGCGGCGGTCGTGGACCGACCAGGCTCATGTCGCCGCGGAACACGTTCCAGAACTGGGGCAGCTCGTCGAGCGAGTACTTACGCGCGAACCTCCCAACGGGTGTGATCCGCGGGTCGTCGACCCTCTTGAAGAGCGCCTCCCCGCCGGCTCCGGTGGCCACTGCCTCGGCCGTACCGTTCATGAACGCCCGCACGTACTCCGAGTGGATGCACGTCGTCGCCGTTCATCACCATCGACCGCAGCTTCAGGAACTCGAACGGAACGCCGAAGCGGCCCACGCGGGTCTGCTTGTGGAAGACGGGACCGGGAGATGTCAGACGGATCAGGGCCGCCAACACGCGCGATGACGGGCGCTGACAGAAGTAGCAGGGTCGCGGATCCGACGACATCCAGCGCGCGTTTGAGCGGGTAGGGTCTCGCGCTTGCGATGTCTCCCCGAAGGTGGACGGTCGGCACCATGAACAGTCTGCTCAAGAGGCGATTGCCCTGAAGAGCTTCGAGGAGCCCTGAGACCACATACACCTCCGCGCCGAGCGCTTGCGCGGCCGCAGCGGCATTGAAGACCTCTCGAGGAGGCATGCTCGATGCGTCGACGAAGACCGATACGACCGGCGTGTCCGCCGACCAAGGACCGCCGAGCATGCTCCGGAGCCCCTGTTCTGCGTCGCGGCGCAACGCTGCGGGCTCAACACACTCCAAGCGGTCGAATCCTCGTAGATGGCCGAGACGCTTCGGCAGCATCACGCACCGCCGCGGACTCGCCCACCAGAATGGACACCCGCCCGCGTTGTCGTACCCGGGCGCTGTACAGGCCATCGAGGACCGCGAGGCGCAGGACGCAGGCCAACAGAATGAACAGGATGAACGTGATCAGGAGGACGAGATGCGGCCTGTCGAGCGACATCGAGCCGATCAGGTAGAACAACAGCGCCGAGACACCCAAGGTGGTGAGCGAAGCTTTCAGCAGCGTCCACAGGTGCAGAGGCCGCGAAACGTAGACTTCCGGCTCGTAGAGGCCCGAGACATAGAAGACTGAGACGGAGATGGCGACCAGGATCGCGATTGACCAGCCGGGCGCGAACTGAGCCGGATGACGTCCAATCGCGGACGGCGCGAAGGCACGAATCGCCACTGCCGCCAGGAAGCTGACCGCCATCGCAAGAGCGTCGGCAACGGCGCTGGCCCAACCGAGCTGCATGCGCGCGGAGACCCGCGCGCAGCGGCGCGCCTGCGTCCCCGCCCGCAGAGTCGCATCGACCACGGTCCGTCACCCCTCTTTCACGTCCGCCAGGCTCGTCCAACTATCCGAGCCGGTTCCGCCTCAATCGCGCTACCCATTGGTGTGAGGTGAAGTATGCCTTGCGTTGCGCCTGGCTACCTGCACTGCGCGACACCAGGAACTCGAGCTGCTCGGCCGGTGCAAGCGGATTCGGTAACGCTGCTCCGGATGCACCAGCTGGATGCGGCAGTCGATCTGGTCGACGCTCGCACAGGGTGTATCGGCAGCTGCCGTGGACAACTTCAGCGATGTGCTCGCGCGACGCGCCGAGGCGCTAGCTCTCGACGGCGCTCGCGAGCTGCTCGACCACGTACTCGATCTGCGCGCGGACAGGTGCGGGTGCATCGGGAGCGAGATGGCTGCGCTCGGCGAGCGCCTCGGCGACGGGGAAGTCCCCTGCGGCGTACCCGAGCGAGCGGTACGCGGGGGTCAGGTGCAGCGGGACCGGGTAGTGGATACCGGTCTCCACGCCGGCGTCGGCCAGCGCGTCGCGAACGCGGTCGCGATCGTCGACCAGGACGACGTACAGGTGATGCACGTGCACGACGTCGTCGATGGTGGTCAGGCGCGCGACGCCGGCGACATCGCCGAGCAGCGCGTCGTAGCGGGTCGCCGCCTCCCGGCGCGCCTCGTTCCACTCGTCCAGATGCGGCAGCTTCGCCGAGAGGAACGCCGCCTGCAGGTTGTGAAGCCGGTCGCAGTAGCCGACGACGCGGTGCGTGTACTTGTCTTCCTGGCCGTGGTTGCGAAGAAGGCGGATCTTCGTCGGCCACGTCCTCGTCGTTGGTGACGACCGCTCCGCCATCGCCGAGCGCGCCGAGGTTCTTGCCCGGGTAGAAGCTGAACGCCGCCGCCAGCCCGAGCGACCCGCGCGCGCGACCTCGGTACTCGGCGCCGTGCGCCTGGCACGCGTCCTCGATCACCGGGATCCCGTGTCGCTCGGCGACCGCGCGGATGGCGTCCATGTCGGCCGGCTGTCCGTAGAGGTGGACCGGGACGATCGCCCTCGTCCGATCGGTGAGTGCTGCCTCGACCAGGCGCGGGTCGATGTTCGCGGTCTCGGCGCAGACAGTCCACGAACACCGGACGCGCGCCGATGTGAGAGACGGCCTCGGCGGTGGCGATGAACGTGTTCACCGGCAGGATGACCTCGTCGCCTGGACCGACGCCGGCCGCGAGATATGCGAGCTTCAGCGCATCGGTGCCGCTGCTCACGCCCACCGCGTACTCGCAGTCGCAGTAGGTCGCGAACTCGTCTTCGAACTGGGCGAGCTCCGGGCCCATCGTGTATGCGGCCCTGCTGACGATGGACTCCAGCAGCGAGCCATACGTCTCGCCGAGCAACTCAGCCTGCGCCTTCAGGTCGACGAACGGGACATGCATCTGCCTGCCACCCCCTGGTCACTGCCCGCCCCCCTGGGCTGAGCACGTTGGACACTGACTGTACTGCGACGGCGTCCGCACTACCACTCGTCGCCTGGTGCTATGCGTGATCCCGCCCATCCTGCGGAATCAGTGGGCGTCCCTCGATTCGCGAACGTAGTCCCGCGAGTGCGGGGTGCTCGAATACTCCAGCCAGCCTCACGGCCAGCAGATACCGCGGCGCGTCACGCAGCCCGTCGCGACGAAGTGTGTACGGATCCGACTCCGGGTGTTCACTCCGTTCTCGGTCGTGTAGGCCCACTTGATGCCGGCCTCGCGAAGGGCAACGACGGTTGAAGTGTCGAAATACCCGTGCTTGCCGTAGGGATAGGCGAATGCGGTGACCGGCAGGCCAAGCCTGTCCTCGATACATCGCTTCGATTCGACAATCTCGTACCGAGCAGCCTGAGGTGTGAGTTCCGAGAAGATCGGATGGGTGACGGAGTGCGCGCCAAAGGCAATGCCCCCGGCCTGCATCTCTCGGACCATATCCCAGGTCAGCATCAGTCCTTCGTCGGCCATGTCAGGTGCCACCCGCTCAAGAGCCAGCAGGATGTCCTCTCGCGATGATGCCGAACGGTCTTTGAGCCAGTCGATCATCCTCGCGATTCTGATCGAAGCTCGCCTATCGCCGCCCTGCAGGCTCTGCTCAAGCATCTCGAAAGCGCGCTTCGGAATGTCCGCGTCCGCGTCAATCGATGTCGTCCCAGCGTGCCGAAGCGACCGGACAACTCTCACCACTCGGTCCCACCACAGCAACTCGGGGGTCTGGATTGAGCCGGTACAGAGGAAGACAACCGCCGGGATTCCGAGTTCATCCAGGATTGGGAACGCCGACTCGTAGTTGTCCCTGTATCCGTCGTCGAATGTGAGGAGGACGCTGTCGCACTCTAGCGCGAGCTGCCCCTCGAGGTACGCTTGATACTCCTGAAGCGACAGAAACCGGAAGCCTCGTCCGACCATGTACTCAAGATGGCTGCGGAAGATGGCTGGGGAGACGGCTATGTCGTGATAGCCCAACGATTCGCAAACGATGCGGTGATAGTTGATCACCAGGCAGCGGTAGCCGGTTCTGCGCGTGCGATCCACGCGCTCGAATACCCAGAGTCCCCCTGAGTAGTAGAGAACGAATGCGAGTGCTCGCGCGGCCATCCATTGAGCCCTCGGCACGGTTCCTGCCTCTCTGCCCTCGTCGAGCGAAGCACTGACCAAGGGGATGGGACCTCGCCGCCGCCGCCCAGCGTCTGGCGCGTGGCGATACGGTCCTCCGACTCCTTGAGCCACATGATTGTATACAAGGTCGAGCGGGGCGCGGGCAGCAACTTCGAAGGGCGGCCGCCGCGAGGGCAGCAATGCGCGCACGCGCTTCGGCAGTCGCTGCAGACTCCGTTGCGGCGGCGCGTTGAGCTATGATGCGCGCGTCGGACGCATGCAGAGTGCGCAGACGTCCTGTGCTCGCGGGAGATGGCAGGCCACGGTGAGGATCCTCTTCGTCAACACGTACTACTATCGGCGCGCCGGGGCTGAGGTTCACGCGCTCGATCTGGCCGAACACCTGAGGCGAAGGGGTCACGAGGTCCGGTTCTTCGCAATGCAGCATCCGGAGAACCTAGAGTCCGAAGACTCGGCGTACTGGGTTCCGGAGATCGACTTCAGGTCGATGAACGATGTGAAGAGCCCCGGTAACGCTGTCCGGGTTCTGTCTCGCGCCATCTACTCCCGAGCCGCGCGCAGAGCGCTTTCGCGAATGCTGTCCGAGTGGCGCCCAGATGTCGCGCACGTACACAGCCTGCACGGTCACCTCACGCCCTCGGTTATCGTCGAACTCAATGAGCGACGCATTCCGGTGGTGTGGACGTTGCACGACTACAAGCTCCTGTGCCCGAACACCGACCTCGCGGCGCACGGCGAGCTGTGCGAGCGATGCAAGGGCGCCCGCTATTGGCAGTGCACGGTGCACAAGTGCAAGAAGGACTCAAGGTCCGCAAGCCTGGTGGCGACGCTGGAGGCGGAGTTCCATCGTCTTCTGCGACTCCCGCGTCGAGTTCACACCTTCATTGCCCCAAGCGAGTTCTTGAAACAGAAGTTCATCGAGTTCGGCTGGACTTCGGACAAGATCGTCCACATGCCCAACTTCACCAACCATCCGCTAGCCACCAATGTGAGCATGCCGAATGGGAGACGCGTACTGTACGCCGGTCAGTTGGAGCGCATCAAGGGTGTGATGACGCTCGTCGAATCCCTCCGAAATGCCCGCGGGATCCGTCTGGACGTAGCTGGAGCAGGACCGCTCTTCGAGGACATCGAGGCGATGACCGCCGTTCCGAGCTGGGCCGGCGCCGAGATAGTCCTGCACGGACGAGTCGGTCAGGACGTGCTCGGCTCACTTATCGATGCCGCGCGATTGGTCGTGGTCCCGTCCGAGTGGTACGAGAACAGTCCCTACGCAGTGATCGAGTCGTTCGCGCATGCGCGGCCGGTTGTGGCGTCTCGAATCGGTGGCCTGCCCGAACTCGTCACGGATGGCGCGAACGGGATCACCTTCGACCCGGGATCGGCTGAGCAGCTCTCCGAAGTGACGGCGAGGCTCCTCGACGACCCAGAGCTGTGGTCCAGTCTGGCTCAAGGCGCACTGCGCACGGCTGCGTCACGCGACGTTTCCGAATACGTGCTCGAACTCGAGAAGCTGTACTCGAGCATTGATGGCGGAGAGGGGAACGATCAGCGATATCAGGTGTCACGTTCGTGAATCGCTCGACGACGACCGCTGCGAGTGGCGGCCGTCATAGGAGGACCCTGTGACCGATACTCTGGCACACCCGGACGCGGTGGTTCGCGTCGAGGAGGGCGGCGGCAGGCGCAGAATCCAGGTCGAGATGCGTGACGGTCGCGTTTGTCCGAGTCGGGAACTGACCACGGACTACCCGCTCGACCTCATCGAACACGTCTTGCGCGTCAAGGGGCCGGCCTACCTGTGTGATGAGATTGCGCGAGACGAAGACCCCCGCTACGTTCAAGGATGTCTTCACTGGGACATCCTCAGCTTCGCAGGCGAGGCCGAATTCGTCGGACGACGTGTACTTGACTTCGGCTCGGGATGTGGAGCTTCAAGCATGGGACTCGCACGCATGTTTCCTGGAGCCGAGGTAGTCGGTGTGGAGCTTGAGTCAGCGCCCTTGGAGCTCGCGGAACACCGCGCGCAGTACTACTGCGTGGACGACCGGGTCAGCTTCCGACTGTCCCCTGATCCGAGCAGTCTGCCGTCAGACATTGGAACCTTTGACTTCATCGTCTTCTCGGCTGTATTCGAGCATCTGCTTCCGGAAGAACGCCTGTCGATCCTCCCGCTCCTGTGGTCCCATCTGGTGCGGGGCGGCATCCTGTTCATAGATCAGACGCCCTATCGTTGGTTCCCAATCGAGGGGCACACAACCGGTCTGCCGTTCCTCAACTACCTGCCTGACCGCGCAGCCCTGCGGTATGCTCGCCGATTCTCGAAACGCGTGCGCGCCGATGCAACCTGGTCCGAGCTGCTGAGACATGGAATACGCGGAGCGACCGAGCGCGAGATCATGACGATTCTCAATCGAGATGGTCGAGAGGCAAACCTCATCCGGCCGCAGCGGCTTGGTGTTAAGGACGATATTGATCTCTGGTACCAACAACGCAGCACCGTGCGTTCGCGGCCGCCCAAGAGGGCAGTCAGGCGGGCACTCCGTGCGGTCAAGGCCGTCACAGGCCTGACCATGACTCCCTCGCTCTCGCTCGCGATCAGGAAGGCGCAATAGCGCTCACTCGGCCGTGGCTACGGCGCCGTCGGCCCCACCTTCGATTGGCGACGGTAAAGAATCTGAGAAGCATGCCCCGCTACCTTCGCTTCGTGCGGAAGGAGAGGGCTCGTCCTCCTCGGCACCCGATCTTGGCGGTGAATCGCTGCTGCCGGTCCGGATATGCGGCGAGCGCGAGTTCAAAGGGGGATGCGAGATGCGTCAAGTAGTGTTGAAGTGGGTGGTACCTTGTCTGCTCGTGACGGCGCTGACACCGGGGGTTGCCAGCGCCGCGGGACAGCCAGGGGAGCCGGTCGACGACCCGTCGCTGACACCGGCGGTCGCAGCGAAGTGGAAGAAGGCGACACAGCAGAAGGATGCGGAGATCGCAGCATCGACGGGCGTTGCGTCGGTCGCAGGTCAGACGGGCATGCTGGCGGTGACAGCAGCCTCGGCCACCTACGGGCTGCACACTCTGGCCGCCACCAACTACAAGCAGGAGACCTCCTACTATTGCGGCCCCGCCTCGGCGCGTCAGAGTCTGAGCTGGCATAGGGCCAAGAGCGGCTCTTCGGCAGGCCTTCCGTCTCAAGCGACACTGGCCGGGAAGGCCGGAACCACCACCAGTGGCAGCCTGACGACCGGACTCGCCCGGGCCCTGAACAGCTACAACGGGACGTTCGGGACCGTGAACTACGTCGCATCCAACATCACCGATACCGGCAACCCGACCAGCGCGTTCTACACGCGCATCGGCTGGATGCTGGAGTCCGCGCGCACCGTGCCGATCATCCTGACGGCGACCGCGCGTATCCCACGCTACAACGGTCACTCCTCAAGGCACTACATGTCGGTGTCAGGGATCAACGATCTGAACTCTGCGGTCACGATGCGCAGCGTCGACCCGAACTTCAACTCGCTCTACCGGGGAGTCTACTGGGATCCCATGGGCTCTCAGTCATCAAACGGCCTGTGCAGAGCCACGTACCAGGCCGATGTCGATGGCAGCAACATGGCGATGTGCTGGTGAACGGTCACAGCAGGGGCCCCTCCTGGGGCCCCGCGCCATTTGAATGCGGGCCGACAACCGGTGCCCGTGGAGTCGCGATCAGCAGTCGTGCTCGTGGTCGTCGCGCTTGGTGCGCTGTTCTTGGGTGGAGCCGGATGCGTGTCGAGGGATGCCAGACCGACCGCAGGCCAGGCAGCGGTCACGAATGGCAGGCAGCCGAGCGTCCGAACAGTCGATCTGCCGTATCGAGGCTACGGTATGGCTCGTGTCGTGGGGAACACCCTCTACGCGAGTGTCGACTCCGGCAGCGGTCTGATCGACACGCTGCTCTGCTACGACCTCGATACCGGAAGATCGCGCACACGCTTCACCGTGCCTGCTGACATCGCCTGGATCACAGTGAATGAGAGCTGGCTACTGTGGGAAAGCGAGAAGCAGTTGTACGCGGAGCCGGTTGCAGGCGGACCCAGACAGGTGCTTGCGACCAGCCGCGAGGCGTACGGGCCGGCTCTCGAGGGGGACATCGCGGCGTGGGTCGATCACGAGGAGGGCTCAGACTCCAGAATCGTGACCGTCAACCTGCGCACCGCAGAGAAGCGCGAGATAGCTCGGACTCATGTTGCGGAGTTCTACAACAACTTCATGCAGCTCAGGGACGGGAAGCTGCTCTGGACCGATATCTACGATGGCTCAGGTCACTATGTCGTGCACGATCTGTCAACGGGGAAGGCCCGAGACTATCCGATGCCGCCGACTCGGTTCCGTTACCCCGGGTACGCCATTCGGGCCGGTGATTCGGTGTACTCGATCAACTTCGATCGATACGACCGATGGGACTGGAGTGTGCAGCAGGTCGGTCGCTACTCCCTGACCACGCGATCCTTCACGCCCATTACCGGCCCGGATGGATACGTCAACGCACTGGTCGTGGGCAACGATGCCGTGGCGATCATCGACTCAGGCCAGCGCCTTCTGGTCGGCGAATCAGGCGGAGGCTTCCCGACGAAGGACCTGAGCGCGATGTTCGGAACGACCGTGGATGGCGTTCAAGTATCCAGCGACGGAATCACGGCGGTCGCGGGTCGGTCTTGGCCCGAGAAGAACAAGACCAGGCTGTTCATCTTCGAACTCCGCTAGGCACCCGCTCTTCGAACGGGATACCGGAGCAGCGTCTTGAGCTTGTCAGGATTGCTGCGGTTAGGGTTTCCGAGGTAGATCTCATGGTGGCGGCCGGACACCTCGTACCCCTGTCCCTCGGCGAAGGCGAGGAGCCGACTGATGGTATGTGGCTCATCGGCGTAGGGGCCGACATGTAGCGCCTGAACGCTCGTGCCCTCGGAGTACGTCTGGACGCGGACGTCTCCGAGGTGCGGCACGTCCTTCTTGGAGGCGACCGTCTCGCGGACGTCGTCGACGAACTCCGAATCGATTTCATCCGGGAGCATGATCATGAGTGTCCAGGCCATGTCGTTGGCAGAGGGCCCGGGCACGTCGTCAGCGGCCTCATAGAGCCCCTCGGAGGGCATCACGGGATAGGACAGCCCAAGCCGCTTCTTCGCCGCGAACTTCACGGGATACGCGAGCCGGTAGAGCGCTGCCATCGAGAGCTGGAAATCCGGACCGCCGACGCCTCCGATTCCGTCGATCATGAGGAATCGCAGCGGCGGAACCTCGACGAGTGAGGGCTCGGCCGTTCTTGGTTTGTAGAGTCTCGCGTATCGCTTCTTCAGGTCGAGGATCTCCACGCTCAGTCCTCTCGTGGGCGCGAACCTGGAAGAAGCCTACCGCAGATGCCTCCGGTCAGCCCCGTCCGCGCACGACGCTGGCGTTCACGCCCACGGCTCGCAGTGCCAGTACGAACTTCTCCGGGCTCGTCGAACTGTCGTCGAACAACACGGACACGATTCCGAGAGACTGGACTGCTATGACCTTGGCGACGCCGCTGATGCGCGCGACGGTCATCTCGGCGAGGGCCGCTGCCCATTCGCTCGTGAGTCCAGCGGTCTTCAGGTGGATTGCTCGCAACATCGCTGCCTCCTTCTTCGGGCCCGGCCATTGCCAGACACTACCCGGCACCTCTGACAATCCCTCTGGCGGGTGAAGTCCTTATCGACGAGATGTGGCGATTTCGAGTATCTGCTGCGGGACGAGGTGAAGCTCAGCCACGCGCGGTCCGCGCGCCATCGCCTGGCGTCGGAGATTGGGGAGTTCGCCGCTACACTGCAGGACATGACCTACTCCGCGTTCATCGCCGGCCTCGGGCTCGGCGCCTCACTCATCATCGCGATCGGTGCGCAGAATGCCTTCGTGCTGCGCCAAGGCCTGCTGCGCTCGCACGCGCTGGCGGTGGCCGCGCTGTGCGTTGCGATCGACTGGTCGCTCATCATCGTCGGCGCTCTTGGCTTCGGCGCGCTTGTCGGCCGGTTCCCGGCACTGACCGACATCGCCGCATGGGGCGGCGCCGCGTTTCTGCTCGCGTACGGCGCGCTGGCGTTTCGCTCCGCGTACAGGCCCGACGTGCTGCACGTTGAGACGTCTCCGAGCGCGCGCGACACGACCACGCTCTCGGCTGCGCTTGCGACGACCCTCGCAGTATCGCTGCTCAACCCGCATGTCTACCTCGATACGGTGGTGCTGCTCGGCGGAGTAGCGGCGCAGTATCCACCGGCCGAGCGAGTGTCGTTCGTGTTGGGGGCCGGCGTGGCGTCTTCGGTCTGGTTCTTTGGGCTGGCGCTGGGCGCCCGGGTGCTGACGCCGCTCTTCGACCGTCCAGTCGCATGGCGCGTGCTCGACATAGTCGTCGGCTGCATCATGTGGTGGATCGCCGCAGGGCTCGTGTGGGGCCAGCTCGCAGGCTGACGCACGCCGGGCTCCGACGCCGAGAGGGGCTTACCGGGTGCGTCCCTCAGCGCCGGCGGTTGCCCTTGCGATGGGGCGGTGTCGGATCGGTGAGCATTGGCACGTCTCCGCTTCGAACCACGCCTCTGTACAGGTCTTCACCGAAGCGCTCGAACCCGGGTACGGAGACCATCCCGTCAACCCGACTCGCGATACGCCCGAGCAGCTGATCCTCGGACAGGTCGGCGTCACTCGCGAGCATGATCATGTTGCGCGTGGAGTCCGTAGCGCCGTCCGCCGAGCCGATAGGGAACACCCAGACGTTTCGCCAGACGTTGGCGGCGGTCCGATACAGGCTCCGGAACGGTTTGCTGTGATCGCCGGTCACGGCTCCGATCACGTTGTACGCCACGACGCCGTCTGGGGAAAGCCGGTCTCGGCACTCTCGCAGGCACTCCTCCGTGAGAAGCGGACGGGGGATGTGGTCGTCGTCGAACGCGTCGATGAAGATGAGGTCGTAGGTCTCGGCACAGTAGCCGAGGAACGCGCGACCGTCGTCCACGAACACGCGGATGCGGCTGTCGTCGGGTAGCGCGAAGTACTCTCGAGCGATGTCGACGACCTGCTCGTCGATCTCCACGGCGTCGATCTCGAGGTCGGGGTAGTCCCGCCACATGCGTTTGACCAGCGACCCGCCGCCGAGTCCGATCACCAGCGCCGAACGGGCATCCGGTTTGACCGCGAAGGCGAGGTGTAGGTAGCCGATGTACTCGATGTTGGTCTCGAAGGGGTCGGCGATGTTCATCGACGACTGGTGATTGCGCTCGAACTTGAGCAGGCGCACGCCGTCGTTGTCAGTCACGCGCAAGCGATGGAAGGGTGAGTCGAATTCTGGCATGCCCCCAGTGTAGGGCAGCGTGACCGACGCGCCTCGCGCTCAGCAGCCCGGTGCGCCGGCGATCTTCGACCAGGCTTCGGGCGCCTGAGCAGTCACGCCGCGGCCCTGCAGGTGTTCGACGAGCAGGCGGTCGCATTCATGCACATGCGTGACGAGCCATGCATGGAGCAGCTCGAGGAGCGGACCGGTCCCGGTGAGGTTTCCGGCCCGGAACTCGAGCACGTGCTTGCGAACACTGTCGGTGAGTGCCCGGTGCTCGACGACGTGGGCCTCGATCAGATGCGGCGGGAACTCCTCCCGCGGCATCAGGTCCTCCTCGGTCACGAAGTGCACGATCACGTGCTGTGTGAGGAAGTCGAGCACGCCGAGAACCTCTGCGGGGTCGTCCCCGGTCTCGCGCAGTTGGTTGAAGATGCCGTGGATGGCGCGGTGCTGGAGGTCTAGGACGGGATCCCCAGTCTCCAGACTCTCGTCCCACTCGATTCGTTCCAAGATTCGTCCTCCGTGCGCTTGCGGCCTCGGAACAGTATAGATTGCCGTCGGAGTTGCCTCCACGGCACCGCCGGTTGCGCGGGTGGAGTCTGACCCTATCCGCCTGCCCATCTGAGCACCTGGAGTGCGCGCAGGGTCACCCACTTGCTCGGCTGGCCTCGCACCTCGATGTCGGCGAGCATCTTGCCGTTGAACGTGTTGCGGAGTGTCCAGCGCATCTCGCTGTCGGCCGCAGCCTTCACGAGGTCGATCGCTGGCTGGTACTCGTCCCTCGGCGCCTCACCGACGCGCATCAGCGCCCAGAGCGCTTCGAGCGCGTCTGAGTTGTACGACAGCGGATAGCCGAAGCGCAGCCACCCGGGCTTGTCCTTGTAGTGCAGCTCGGGGTGCTCGGCGAGGAACCGTTCGCGGAAACCGTGGCGCTCGGCGCTCGGCATCGACCAGATGGCATCGTTGAACTCACGTGACTCCACCGGCAGCGAACGGAACACCTGCTTGTCGCGCAGCTTGGCGACACATGCATCCCGCAGCACGTCCGCGCCGTCGGGCCACAACTCCCGTGGCACTTCGCCGAGAAACAGCAGCTCCTTGACGGTCAGCATGTGGCAGTAGCCGTTGAGCTGGTAGCCGCGTCCCGACCTGCAGTCGATGATCCCGAGCTCCCGGTACAGGTCGACGAGGTTGACCAGTGCGGCGATCACTCGCTCGTCGCTGGCCCAGCCCATCCGTGCGAGCGCGCGGGCGACGTTGGAGGTGAGACAGGCGATCGAGCCGTCAGCGCGCATGTTCGTCGCGCTCCACGAGCCGTCGGGCAGTTGCCGAGAGAACGCGTAGTCGGCCGCCTTCCGCACCCGCTCGTCTTCGCCGCTGGCCCACAGCTCGCCAAGCAAGTGCACCTGCCACAGCGACCCTTGGTACTTCTTGTAGTCCTGCCCCGGCGTTGTCCACGAGCCGTCCTCGGCCTGCGCGTCGAGAATCGCGGCGACCGGCGGGTATTCGTTCCGCTTGGCCCATAGCTTGGTCGTCGTCGCATCGTCGGATTCATCGAGCAGCGTGCGCCGGGTCAGGACGGCGACTGCCGGGTTTGAGGGCTCAAGCAGCCACTCGATCGTCGGCGCAGGGATGTCGGTCGGGATGCGTTCGCAGGTGATCGGCATGACGTCCACCTCCAAGGGGTGTCTACCCAGGCTGCGCGAGCTCGCCAGCTGATTCACGGAGGCCGATACCTGTCAGCGCGCTGCCCAAGCGACTACCTCGGCCTCGAGCTTGCGCGCTCGCGTCAGGTCGCCAAGATCGCGAACCCCCCAGCCGGTCGACTCGAGCAGCGCCGCGACTTGGGCCTTGGCCTCGGCATCGTTTCCGGCGATCCGCATTCTCGTGGGTCCGTCTGCCGGATCCGGGTCGACCATTCGATTCGCCCACACGGTGTTGTACGCCTTGACCACCCGGGCACTCGGAACGGCGCGCTGGAGCACCTCGGCTGCCGAATCATCGTCTCCATACGCTGCGCTGACGACACCGTCGATGCGCAGGATCGGGTTAACGGTGTCGATCACGATCTTGCCCGCGAGGTTCTCGGCGCCGATCGCCGCGACCATCTCCTCGACCAACGAGCCCGGGTAGGCGGTGATTACGATGTCGCCAAAGTGTGCCGCATCCGCATAGCTGCCCACGCGGCCGCGGCCATCGCTTGCCTCAACGAACTCCTGACAGGCCGGCTTCTCGGTATCGCGCGTTCCGAGCATCACGTCGTGACCGTGGCGTACGAGGCCGTTCGCGAGCGAGCTCCCCACGTTTCCTGAGCCGATGATCCCGATTCTCATCATGATCTCCCTCAGCTTGTGCGGGCGATGCCGCCCGCTCAACTGGACATTCCCCAGACACGGTGCCGAGAATCCGAGACGGGGACGGTTGCGGACTCGTCCGACGGGTCTAGGATGGGTGCATGAGCCAGCGATCACCACAGCCTGCGCCTTCGCTTCTCCGTGACAAGACCGTCGTGGTCCTTGGCGCCGGGAAGGTCGGATCGGCTGTCGCGCTGCTCCTGCGAGAGGCGGGACTTCACGTCACCGCAGTGACGACACGCAGCCGCGAAACCGCCGAGAAGGCCGCGCTGCGAACGGGAGCACATGCCGGCACGGACAACGCCTCCGCTGCAGCGTCGGGGGATATCGTACTGGTCACCACCAACGATGATGCCATCGCCCGCGTCGTCGCCGAGGTCGCAGATGCAGGCGGATTCGGCTCCGGCCAGCTCGTCGTCCACATGAGCGGCGCGCTCCCCATCGCGGTGCTCGCACCGGCTGCCGACGCGGGGGCCCTGACGGGGTGCGTTCATCCTCTACAGGCGTTCGCCACGGTCGAAGATGCCACACGCCTCATCCGCGGTTCGACCTTCGGGATCACGCCAGGGCCCGGTGCTCTCGAGGCTCTCGAAGCGCTCGTCGACATTCTCGGCGGTCGTCCGGTCCTCATAGCCGACGAGGACAAGGTGCTGTACCACGCCGCCGCCGTCACCGCGTCGAACTACCTTGTCGCCGTCGAGGACCTGGCCGTGCAGCTGCTTGTAGAAGCTGGCTTCGACCAGGGGTCGGCGATCCCGGCACTGCAACCGCTCATCACCGGGACGCTAGAGAATATCCGCTCGCTGGGCACGACTGGCGCCTTGACCGGACCGATCGTGCGCGGCGATGTCGACACCGTTCGCGCGCACGTCGAAGCGATGCGGGGTCTGCCCGGGAGCGAGCTGCCGCTCTACTGTTGTCTCGGGCGCCGTACGCTCGAGATAGCGCGTCGACGAGGGATGCTTGATGCCGAGACGGTTCGCGCGCTGAAGACCGTCCTGACGGACGACCGCACTCGCGAGGTCGAGGACGGCCGCGACTAGAGTGGTCGGGCGCGGGGATAGTCAGCAGTGAGACTGTGTTCTCAGGGAACGGGAGGCAGCATCTTGGAGACAACGGGCTCGGCGGGTACTTCTGACGCCACGACGATCTCCGTGCGCATCTTCGGCAGCCTGCGCCCCTGTAGGACCGAACGCGGACTGCCCCACGAGTTCGCGTTCGAGGTGCCGGTCGAAGGCGTCGTGGCCCGCCAGCTGGCCGAGTCCTTCGGCTTGCCGACCGAACGCGTCGAGGGTGTCTTCGTGAACCACACGGTGCGTGGGCTGGGTGTTCGCGTGATGCCGGGGGACTGCATCGGATTCGTTCCCAACGACATCCCGGGTCCGCACCGTCTTTACCTCGGGCTCTACAGCGCTGGGAAGGACGACAACTACTAGCGCGGCGAGCGTGCCGACGGCGGGCGACCGTGCGCGCGTCAGTCCAGCCAGCGCACCTCGCCGTTCGCGAGCTGATAGGCCGCACCCAGCACCACGACGTCGGCCTCCGAGAACCCGGCTCTATCGAACCATTCGCGCATCTCGGCCGTTGATTCGCGCACGTGCTGATCGACGGCCTCGGCAAGCGTCGGCGCATCGGTGTGGATGTGGTCGGTGACGGGTGCCAGATAGGCCGGTGCGTCGCCGCTCCGCGAAGCCGCGACCGCGCCGCAGTCCTCGTGCCCGAGCACGACCACGAGCCGTGCGCCGAGCTGTTGCACGGCGTAGCGCACGCTTGCGTAGCCGGCGTCGGAGATGACGTGCCCGGCGCTGCGAACGACGAACAGTTCGCCGGGCCCCACGTCAAACAACGTCTCGATGGGTACCCGTGAGTCCGAACAGCCCAGAACGACGGCCCACGGCTGCTGGCCCTCCACGAAGCGCTCGCGCTCGGCAGGCGTGAAGTGCGGCCTCTGGCGCCCCTCGGCGAAGCGTTCGTTGCCGGCTCGGAGCAGGCTGAGTGCGGTGTCGGCAGGATGGCTCATGCTTGCGATTGTCGCAGATGACGGCGCGTCGCGGGGCGGATCGAGCCCGAGCAAGGTGCCCCACTCAAACCTCTACGGTCGCCTGCAGGCCGACGAACTCCCCGTAGCGCTCCGCCGCCTCCGTCAGCCCTCGCTTCTCGGCGGGTGTCAGCTCCCGGAACAGCCGAACCGCGATATCCACACGATCCCGGCGCAGCGTCCGCTTCCAAGTCCCCGCAACGCGTCCGCCGACGAGCAGCGTCGCCGAGAACATCCCGTTGGCCGAGATGGTCGCGCCATACGTCTCCCGATGCTCGTCCAGCTGCAGGCGACGGTCCGTGTAGCCGAGGAAGTACTCGTCGAAGCCGGGGAGCAGGTGCACCGTGGGCACCGCCGTCCGGGCGGTCGCCGCCGCGGACACGGGCGCCGTCAGTGCCTGGGCGACCTCGACGGGCATCCAGAAGTCGGCCGCGTCCGTCGACACGCTCCGCAACACGTCGGTCGCACCCTCCACACCCGAGCGCGCTTCGCCCTTGGTGATTCCCGCCCACCAGGCGAAGTCCGCGATCGTCGCGGGTCCGTGTGCTGCGAAGTAGCGCGCTGCCAGTCGCACAAGTGCCGCCGCTGGCTCCAGCGGCTCGTCGGCTTTGCTCGGCGGGACCCACTCGTCGAGTAGGACGAACGTCTGCTGCCGGCCCTCCGGCGGGCCGTAGCACAGGACGGCGTTCTGAGCGAGGGTCCAGAGCACGTGGTAGCCGCGCTGCCCCGCGGTCTCGATGCCGTCGGCTTCGAGCAGCGCCATCATCTCGCCGCGCGTCAGCGCATGCCCGCCGCTGAGGGCGTCGGTGAAGATCGCGCGTGCGCGCCCGATGGTCTCGGCGGTGATGCCGAGCTGTGCGTGCCGGCGCCGCGCTCGCTTGAGCACGCGCGGGCTCAGCAGCGCGAGCATCCACCGCACGTCTTCTGGAGCGACGAAGTGCAGTGTGCCCCGCATCGGCCACGTGCGGACGACGTGTCGCTCCGCAAGGGCACGCTCGACGATGGCGGCGGTGCTGCCGGGTCCTGAGCGCAGGCCGACCGACCAGAGCGCGCCAGCGTAGTCCTGCGCCTGCATCGCGCAAAGATGCCGCACCACGTCGGCGGGGCTGATTACTCCAGCCAAGGTATCGCTGCCCGATGGCCGTTGGACGAGCTGGCGCTCCAGTCGTACACGGAGGATCTGATCGGCGCTCGACATAGCTAGCCGGCTCCCAGGGATGCCGTCACGGGAGCGAGTACTTGCATGTCGGGCACAGTCCCAAGCGCAGTTACACGCCCTCGAGCAACCCGACGACGTCGACCTCGCACGTGGCGGTCAGCACGAGCATGACCTTGTCGGCACCGTCGATCGATGTCGCGAAGACCTGGCTGACGTTGATGCTGTTGTCGGCGAGCACCCGCGCGATCGCCGCGAGCTCACCGGGCTTGTTGGCGACCTCTGCCACCACGACCGACTGCATGTCCATGACGCCGCCCATGTCGGCGAGCGCCTCGTACGCGAGCTTGTTGTTGCTCGTGATCATCAGGAATTCGCCCATGTCGCCCTTGTCGTACGCCCCGATGGCGAGGATGTTGACGCCCGCGTCATTCAGCGCGCCGGTGACATCGGCGAGGAGCCCCACGCGGGTTGGCGCCTTGAAGACGACTTCGTTGCGGATCTGCACGTTGGCCATGGTGATACCTCCAGAGGTGTCGGTTCGTGTGAGGTTCATACCCGCCGAGAGGCCCGTGCGGTCGCCCGCGCGGTCCAGGTTCGACCCAGCTGTGCGGCGACTGATCGGGTGAGAGCGGGTACACCCTCATGAGACACGCTCTATCAGGGAGGTTCGACATGTCCGGTCGCATCGACCTCGGCCCGCAGGGCTTCATCTACCCAATGCCGATGACGCTGATCGGTGCCGACCTGCCGAGCGGCCCGAACTTCATGCCGGTCGCGTGGGTCAACCGGGTGCAGTTCAATCCGCCGCGACTTGCTGCCGGGATGGGCAAGCCGCACGCGACCAACGCAGGCATCCGCGAGCACGGCGAGTTCAGCGTCAACATCCCCAGCGTCGACATGGTCGCGGTCACCGACTGGTGCGGCCTGCAGTCGGCGAGCGCGCGGCGTCGACAAGAGCGCGCCGTTCGAGGTCGTCCGCGGCTCGCTCGCGCACGCGCCGATGATCGCCGAGTGCCCGGTCTCGCTCGAGTGTCGCGTGACGCAGGTCGTGGACCTCGGCAGCCACGAGCTCTTCGTCGCCGACATCGTCGCGACGTGGACCGAGGAGCGCTTCTTGGATGACGGCGGCAAGCCGGACATCACCAAGGTGCGGCCGTTCACGCTGACGATGACCGACAACCGCTACTGGGCGGTCGGCGAGCAGATCGGCGACGCGTGGTCGATCGGCACGGACGTACGAACCACCGAGCGGAGGGTGAGGCGACCATGACCGAACCGACTGCTGCGCGGCGAGCGCGTCACGATGCGGCTCCTCACCGATGACGACCTGCCGCGCGCTGCTCGAGATCCTGCATCAGCCGGGAGTCGCCGAGTGGTGGCCGGGCTACGACATGGCGCGGCTGCGCGCCGACACGCTGGATGACCCGAGGTCGACGTCGCTGGCGGTCGAACTCGACGGCACGTTTGTCGGCCTGGTGATCCTGACCGAGCAGCCGGACCCGTACTACAAGTCGGCCGGCATCGATATCACGCTCGACATCACGTGCGTCGGGCAGGGGCTTGGCGCCGACACGCTGCGGACGGCCGCGCGCTACCTCTTCGAGGAACGCGGGCATCACCGCCTCACCATCGATCCGTCGCTCGCCAACGAGCGCGCCATCCGGGCGTACGAGCGGGTCGGCTTCAAGCGCATCGGTGTCGCCCGCCAGTACGAGAAGGGCGCCGACGGCACGTTCCACGACAACCTGCTGATGGACATGCTCGCCGACGAACTGCGGTAGCCGCCGACGCGGGTGCCGTACAATCGGTGGTGACGTGTTGACGCCGAACAGGAGCACCCGCCCATGATTCCTCGCTACTCCCGCCCCGAGATGGCCCGCATCTGGGAGCTGCAGAACAAGTTCGCCATCTGGCAGGAGATCGAGATCCTCGCATGCGAAGCGCAGGCGGAGCTCGGCGACTGCGGCATCACGCTCGAGGAGGCCGAGCAGATCCGCGAGCGCGCGGGCTTCTCGGTAGAGCGCATCGACGAACTCGAGGCCGTGCTCAACCACGACGTGATCGCGTTCCTCACGGACATGGCCGAGCGGATCGGCGAGCCGAGCAAGTGGGTGCACTACGGCATGACCAGCTCGGACCTCGGCGACACCGCGCTCTGCGTCCAGATGACGCAGGCGCAGGACATCATCATCGAGGACGTTCGCCGTCTCGGACTGATCTGCAAGCGGCGCGCGCTGGAGTTCCGCGACCTGCTCTGCGTCGGCCGCACGCACGGCATCCACGCCGAGCCGATGACGTTCGGCATGAAGTGGGCGACGTGGGCGTGGGCGCTCCATCGCGCCGAGCAGCGGCTGGTCGCGGCTCGCGAGACCTCCTGCGCGTGGGGCGCGATCTCCGGCGCTGTCGGCTCGTACTCCAACATCGACCCGTTCGTAGAGAGCTACGTCTGCCAGAAGCTCAGCCTCACTCCCGACCCCGCATCCACGCAGGTCATCGCCCGCGACCGCCACGCGCACGTGCTGGCGACGCTCGCGACCGTCGCTGCCACCGCCGAGTCGATCGCCACCGAGATCCGCGCGCTGCAGAAGTCCGACACGCTCGAGGTCGAGGAGCCGTTCGCCAAGGGCCAGAAGGGCTCCTCGGCGATGCCGCACAAGCGCAATCCGATCACCGCCGAGCGGGTCTGCGGACTCGCGCGCGTGGTCAAGGCCAACGCGCAGGTCGGCTTCGACAACGTGGCGCTGTGGCACGAGCGTGACATCTCGCACTCCTCGGCGGAGCGCGTCGTGCTCGCGGACAGCTTCATCCTGACCGACTACCTGCTCGGCAAGCTCGAGTGGATCCTCGACGGGCTCGTGGTGTATCCCGAGCGCATGCTCGCCAACCTCGAGTCGACGCGCGGCCTCATCTACTCGAGCCGCGTGCTGCTCGCGCTCGTCGACACCGGAATCAGCCGAGAAGACGCGTACGCGATCGTCCAGCGCAACGCGATGGTCGTCTGGGACGACATCCAGCAGGCGCGTGACGGAGCGACCTACCGCGACCTGCTTGCAGCCGACCCGGATGTCGATCGCGGCCGGCATCACCGACGAGCAGCTCGACGCGATCTTCGACCCGCGGGCGTTTCTCGCGCGCGTGGACGTGGTGTTCGACCGTCTCGACGCACTCGAGTTCTAGCAGACGCGACCCGAAGGAGAGCGATCATGACCGACGAGACTCCCGGCACCGACCCGTACGCCTGACGCCGCGTCAGCGAGCCGACGCCGGCCGCAGCGCCAGCGCCCGACGCCGCGACCCGCTACGCCGAGCGCGACCGCCGAAGCGTGGAACGACGTCGTCGCCCGCATGACCGAGCTGGGGGCGGCCCTCTCGGCGTGGGCGAAGTCGGCCGCCGACGACCCGCAGAACAAGCGCGGCTCGAATCAGGTGCGCGCGGGCGTCGACGAGATGGCTCGGCAGGCCGATGCCGCTATCGGCAAGGTCACGTCGACCGACTTCGGTCAGCAGGTCTCGCAGGGGGCGCAACAGGCCGGCGACGCGATCGGCGGTGCAGCGCAGCAGGTCTCCGAAGCCGCAGCACCGCATGTTGCGACGGCGCTGAGCGGCATGGCGAGCGTGTTCGGCCGCGCAGCGGCCAAGGTCGACGAGGCGGTCAACGGGACCGGGCCGCCGATGCAGCCACGGCGGCGCCTCCGGCGCAGGCTGCGCCGCCTGCCGCAGCCGAAGGGCTCGCCGCCGCGCGAGTCCGCCGCAGACGTCGGAGGATCAGGCGCTAGAGCACGGCCGCAGCATCTGTCAAGAACAGGCGGATTCCGACCGATAACACCCTGACAGGAGAGGTCGGACGGGGGGCGCTTCGTTGCCCGCATCCCCCGTTTGCAGCGGCACGGTGAGCCACCGCTCAGAGAGCGTGGCTACCGTGTCCGCCGAGTCAAGTTGCCTCAAAGCACCGAGAATCGTGTCAGCTGACGCCCCGCCTAAGGTTCAGCACCACCCGCCCGCTCCCGGCTCGCGACCCCTTTCCCGCCGGGCGATACCGAGCCCGTCGCCGCGAAAAGAGCGACAGCGGGCTCGGTATTGCGTTGAGGCGAGCAGGGTCCTCCAGCCTGCCCCTCGCGCGCGCGTAGTAGACTACTGCCGCAAGCATCGGCATCGCTCGCAAAGGGACTGGAGAAGTCACGTGATACGAAGGGTACTCACAGGGATCGGCCTGGCGGGCTGCGCCGTTAGCGCTCGGCGGGTGCATTCGCATCTCGGGCACGCTTCCCGCTTCGACGCAGCCCGAAGTGGCGACTTCCACCCCGCGCCGCCGACCAAGCCGGTGACGCACGGCGTGGTCGGCGAGAAGCTGTCGTCACGGCGGCTGGACGGTGACCGTCGAGGCCGCCGCGAGACGAGCGATGGCAAGCTGGGCGGCGTGGCACCGCCTGAGGGCACGACTTCCTCACCGTCGACGTCGGATTCGAGAACAAGGGCACCGAGGCCCTTGAGGTTCGCGCGCAGGACTTCGAGCTCGTCGGCCCGACCGGCGCCGCGATGCCCATGGCCAAGATGAAGAAGCCTGCCTTCAACGCGAATTCGATGAGGCCGCTCTTGCCCGGCTTCGGCACGAGCACCGTCTTCGTCTACGCTGTGCCCGAAGGGGCCGGTCGCTACGCGCTGGTGTTCTCGCCCGAGGGGGGCAGGCAAGCAAGACTCGCCTCGAGTGGCAGGTTCCCTAGCGCGCCCAGGATCCGCTCGGCTGTGAATAGCTGTGACTGCGTCGGCTAGAGCCCGAGGTCGCCCTGCGTCCCCGCCTCGTTCATGTGCCGGTGGCAACCGGCCGCCGTGCAGTCAGTCGGGAAGCTCACCGTGCTCGTGCCCGACATGCGACTCGTGGGTCGCCGGGTCGAACACATGGCAGGTGTTGCAGAAGAACCTGAGGTCGTAGCCGCCGCCGGGTACCGGTGCCACGACGACGCCCTTGATGACCACGCTGCCGTCGGCCGAGGTCACGTTCGTGCCGCAAGCGCGTAGTTGTTCACGCTGCCGTGCGGATCGTGGCACGCGCTGCACTCGAGCACGGTGTCGTAGGTGTAGCCCATGTCGGCCGCAGGTTCGCATTGGTGGTCGCCGGGTGTTCTCGGCACCGAAGCCGTGCACGTTTCGCTGGTAGGCGAGCTCGATGTCGGTCACCGTCGTGGCGGCGCCCGACGCCAGCACCGCTCCGGCCCAGGGCGTCGGTCTCGGTGCTCGTCGGCAGGGCCTCGCCGTCGTGGCAGCGGAAGCAGAACGCCTTCTCGTCGGTCGAGGTCCACGTGCCGGGGCTCGGGTCATGCGGATCAACCAGCGGGGCAGCTTGGGTGACCGCGTGCGTGTTGTGGCAGTTCTGACACTCATCGCCGAGCCGTTGGCCTGGTCCTGAGGCAGGATCGGGTGCTTGGCGTTGGCGTCGGGGTTGAGTGTCAGACGGCTCCACAGGTCGGGGTTCGCGGGATCCGAGGTCGCGGACGTGTGGCACTGCATGCACACCATGTAGCCGCTGTACTTGTTGAGGGACTCGTTCCGCGACGAATGCGACTCGTGGCATGCGTCGCACTTGATGCCGCGCCGGTGGCCGGTGCGGTGACGGCGGCATGAGCGGAGCCCTCGAAGACCGTGAGGTCGCCTCGCGGCAGCGTCGAGCCGGTGCCGTGGCACGAGTAGCAGAAGCCATCGCCCGCAGGGGTGCCGGTGACCTCGACGCAGACCCAGACGCCGTTGGTCGCGCATCAGGTTGGCCGGCGGCTCGCCCTCGTCGGTGACGGGCCGATGGCACGTGAGGCACGTGAACGGCGCGGACGGCGAGACGGTCGACTCCAGATTGTGTCGCGACTTCGCGAGCGGGTCCGCGAACTGCTCTCGCGCGCGGCCGCCGGAGTGGCAGGAGTTGCACATCGTGCCCACGGTGCTGCCGGGGAATCGGATGAGCTTGTTGCTGCCGTCGGACTTGTCCGGTGCCGCGGCCGTGTGGCTCGCGTGGCAGATGCAGGATGACGCGTCACTGCCGACGGTGTGAGGAGTCGGCTCGACCGTGATCGCGTGCGGGCCGAGCCAGAATCTCGAGCGACGGGCTCCCCACGACGCCGGAGGCGTCGACTGCGGCCACCGAGTAGTAGTACGGCTGGCCGTTCTGGACGGTCAGGTCGAAGTAGGCGGTGCCCGGTCGTCGGCACCGACGTGAGCACCGTCGGCGTCGCGAGGCTGGCGCCGGCGCGCATCACGCGGTAGCCGACGGTCGCCGGGTTGGCGGAAGCCTGCCAGCTGAGCACGACCGGGCGCCGAAGACTCGACTGCCGTCAGCCCCACGACCGCTCGCGGCCCGGTGGTCGTCGTCGAGATGCTCGCCCAGTCTGAGGCGACATGTCGAGGACAGCGCGCTTTCGCCGCGTGGATCGATGGTCGACACCGCGTACCAGTAGCGCGTGGATGAGCGCAGCGTCGAGTCGATCAGGGTGGTGTCGTCGACCCCGCCTGTCGTCGTCGCTATCGCCGAGAAGTCCACGCCGTTCTCGGAACGCCAGACGCGGTAGTTCACCGCGCCGCTGGTCTCGACACGGGACGGCGCTCCAGTTGACGAAGGCGTAGTTGCCCGACGGCGACTTGGCGAAGACCGACATCCGGCGGCGAGGGCAGCGGTGTCGCCGGCGTCGTCGCGCTCGCGACTTCGGACGCTGCGGACAGTGTTCCGGCACCGTTCCTGGCGTAGACCACGAAGTCGTACGTGGTGTTCTGCGAGAGCCCCACGACATCGATGAACGGGTCGGTCACCGACGCGACGAAACTGCCCGTTCGCGGTAGACGTCGTAGCCGGCGATCCCGCTCGGCGTCGGCACGACCGCAGGCCAGGTGAGGCGGACCGTCGAGTAGCTCGTCGCGCTCGCGGTCACCGACGGGGACGCGGGCACGGCGGTGTCGATGTTGAACGTCACCTGCCGGGTGGGCTCCTCGGCGCGCATCGACGACAGCGTCGTGCGCCGAGAAGTACAGCGTCGAGGGGGTCGCGGGAGGCGTCGAGCGTGTCCACGTACGACGTGAATGGGCCGACCGACGACTCCCAGCTGTAGAGAGATCACCGCGGGCACCGCAGCCGGCGTGGAGGCAGCGTCACGGTGGGCGTCGTGTCATACCAGCCGTCCGGCCCACCCAGCGGTTCGGGCGTCACCGTCAGCACGGTGGTGAGTGGCGCGGCGACGTCCGACGGGTCGGTGATCGCGTAGAACGGGAGGCTGTTGGCCGAGCGGTTGCCCGCGACGTCGACCGTGACCACCGAGAGGGCGTAGGCGGTGTTCGGGGTGAGGCCCGTGAGCACCGTGCTCGTCGTGGCCGACGTGCCGGCCGGGACACCGTCGACGTACACCTCATAGCGGTCGACACCCGATGCCGCGTCGGTCCCCGCGGGCCACTCGAGCGCCACCGTCGACGTCGTCACCGCACTCACGGTGACCGTCGTCGGCGCGGACGGGTCGGTGGTGTCCGTCTTGATCGGCGCGCTCTGGACGGCTTCCTCGTTGCTCAGCGCGTCCACCGAGTAGTAGTAGAGCGTCTGGCTGCCCTCGATCGCCGGGAACGGCGCGCGAGTAGGTCGTGAACGGGCCGACCGGCGAGTCCCAGCTGGAGTAGCTGCTGCCGGGCTCGCTCGAGGTCAGGGTCACGAGAGGAGCGACGACGTACCAGCCGTTGTCTCCATCAGGTGCGCTGGGGGTCAACGACAGAGTCGTGAGTGGCGCGGCGACGTCGACGGAGTCGGTGACCGCGTACACGGGGAGGCTGTTGGCCGAGCGGTTGCCCGCGACATCGACCGTGACCACCGAGAGGGCGTAGACGGTGTTCGGGGTGAGCCCCGTGAGCACCGTGCTCGTCGTGGCGGACGTGCCGGCCGGGACACCGTCGACGTACACCTCATAGCGGTCGACACCCGATGCCGCGTCGGTCCCCGCGGGCCACTCGAGCGCCACCGTCGACGTCGTGACCGCACTGACGGTGACCGTCGTCGGCGCGGACGGGTCGGTGGTGTCCGTCTTGATCGGCGCGCTCTTGACCGGCTCGGTGATGCCCGCGTCGTCCATCGAGTAGTAGTAGAGCGTGGAGTTGCCCTCTGGGCCGAAGATCGAGGCCGCATAGTGGTGAAAGGCCCGCTGGCGGAGTCCCAGCTGTAGTAGGTGATGCCGGGTCTGCTCGGCGTGAGCGACACGAGCGGCGTGTTGACGTACCAGCCACCGCCGCCGTCAGGCGCAGCCGGATCGATTCCGAGCGTGGTGAAGGGCGGACTCTGGTCGGCGATCTTGAGGATCGTGCCGCTGTCGCCCACTATCCACTGCTCGGAAGGCGCGACCGCGGACAGCGAGCGAAGGTCGTAGGACGTACCCGGCAGCTGCGTCTTCCAGTTCAGGCCGCCGTCGACGGAACGGCGCACCGTGCCGGCCGCTCCGACGAGTACCGCGTTGGTCGCATCGACCGAGGCGACCGAGTACAGATTGCTCGTCGTCCCGACGCCACTCGTGATGTCGTTCCAGGTGGTGCCGCCGTTCACGGTCATCAGCACGGTGCCCGCGTTGCCCACGGCGTACCCGGTGCTGTCGGAACGGAAGTACACCGCGTTGAGCTGCTGCGTGGTTCCGGAGGTTTGCGGGGTCCAGGTAGTGCCTCCGTTGGCGGTGTTCAGGATGATGCCGTTGGCTCCCACCGCCCAGCCCAGCGTGCCGCTTCGGAAGTACGTGCCGAACAGGTTGTCGATGACCCCGGAGGTCTGTGTGGTCCACGTCGCGCCGCCGTCGGTGCTGCGGACGATGGTGCCGACGTTGCCCACCGCCCAGCCGGTCGTCGGTGTCGGGAAGGCGACGCCATTGAGCTGGTTGGCGGTTCCGGAGGTTCTGGTCGTCCAGCTGGTTCCGCCGTCAGCGCTCGTGACTATCGTGCCCGCCGCTCCGACGGCCACCACCGACTGCGGGCTCAGCGCCGAGACGCCGAGCAGGTTGCTGGTCGTGCCTGGTGACTGGACCGCCCAGCTCGCGCCGCCGTTGCCGGTTCGCACGACGGTCCCCGCAGCGCCCACCGCCCAGCCGGTCGACGTGTCGTTCATGCTGACGGCGTAGAGCAGGTTCTGCGTCCCGTAGACGATCGAGTTCCAGTCGAGTGCCATCGGTGGTGCGGCGGGCGACGCCTGCAGCGCCGACGGTCCAGGCGGTGCTCGAGTTGCGCGCCCATACGCCGAGCAGGTTGCTCGTGGTTCCGGAGACCTGGCGAGTCCACGGTCGCTCCCGTCGGTCGGTCTTGAAGATCAGGCCCGTGTCCGCGACGAACCAGCCGGTGTCTGCCGAGACCATCGAGATCGAGTTGATGCTCTGGGTCGTGCCGCTCGTCACGGCGGTCCACGCGGTTCCGCCGTTGACGGTCCTGCCGCACGGTTCCGTTGGCGCCTGCGACGAAGCGCTACCTGTGTGCTGACGCACGAAACGGAATTGAGCCGCTGATTCGTGCCGGAGGTCTGGGCGGTCCAGGTGGCACCGCCGTCGGTACTCTGCAGGATCGTGCCGTTGTTGCCGACCGCCCAGCCGACTGACGGACCCGAGAACTGGACGTCCGCACAGCGCCCTGTTCGTCCCCGATGTGACTGCGCTCCACGTGGCTGCCGCCGTTTGTCGTTCGCAGGATCGTCCCCCGATCGCCCACGGCCACGCCGGTCGTTGGCGAGGTGAACCACACGCCGTTGAGGTCGCTGTTCACGGTCCGAGGTCTGGGCGACCCACGTGTTGCCGCCATCAGCCGTCTTGATGATCCGCCCCGCGCTGCCTACGGCCCATCCCGTGTTGGCGTCGGCGAAGTGGACGGCGAGCAGGTTCGCGGTTCCCACCTGCTGGACCGACCAGGAGTCCGCGCCGTCGGTCGTGCGCATGACGACGCCGGTGTTGCCGACCGCCCAGCCCGTGGTATCGCTCGAGTAGTAGACCGCGTTGAGTTGCTGTGCGGTGCGTGTGTACTCGGTATCCCACGTCGTCCCGCCGTTGCTCGTCGCAAGCATGTAGCCAGCTCGCACCGGAGGAGTAGGCGGCACTCGTGCTCGCCGGCGGCGATTGCGTTAAGCGTTGGCCCGGTGTTGTTCTGGAGCGTCCAGTTGGTCCCGCCGTTGGTCGTACCGACGATGTTGCCCGCCCCACCTGCGGCCCAGAGGACCGTTGGCGAGGCCGCCGCGATGGCGTTGAGGTCCTGTGTCGAACCAGAGGCCTGTGTGGCCCACGTGGTACCGCCGTTCGCAGTGGCTCGGATGAGTCCACCGTTGCCTACAACCCAGACCTGCGTGGCCGAGACCGCCACGATCGCGTTGAGCTGCGTGGTCGTGCCCGAGGTGACCGTCGTCCAGTTCGTGCCACCGTTGACGGTCTTCAGGACGGCCCCGCCGGCTCCGCAGGCGTATGCCGTGGTTGCGTCGATGGCAGAGACTCCATACAGGACCGCCGTGCTGCCGGACGTCTGCTGGGTCCAGGTGGCGCCACCGTCGGTCGTCTTGAGGATGACCCCGCCATCGCCGACGGCCCACGCTGCGGAACTGGATACCGCCGTGACGGCTCGAAGAATCGACGTCACCGGGGCTGTCTGTGTCGTCCACGTCGAACCGCCGTTGATGGTTCGCAGAATGTAGCCAGTGTCGCCGACGATCCAGCCGGAGGTGGAGTCCACCATGTCGACGCCGCGCAGGACCCTCTGCGTCGGCGCCTCCTGGCTCTCCCACGAACGGCCGCCGTCGTTGGTGTGGAGGATGGTCCCGCTCGTGCCGACGGCCCAGCCGTTCGAGGCGTCCACGAACGACTCGGCATAGAGGGGGTTGCCCTGCGGTGTCGGGTTCTGCCAGTACCAGTTCTTGTCAAACGCGGGACCGGTGGAGATGTATGCGGCGGCAATCACCGGGATCATGAATCCGACAACGAGCAAGGCGCCGGCAAGCCAGGCCGACGGCCGTGGAAGCTTGAAGACAAAGCGGTGGCGAGGCCCCTGCGAGCCCCACCTCTTGCCTTCGCTCCTCAGGCCGTCCACCTCCTCGTTTTTGCGCGCAATCAACTGTCGGCCGACACCTTATCGGCGCAACGGCAAATGACCCGCGGGCAGGCTCTCGCGCGCGGAAGTCACTTGATATTGCAAGCAGTGTACCTGAATTTCCCTGTTTCTGCAGGTAGTTGCCCCAATGGGGGTGTCCGGGCGCGGCCGCAACCGAGGTCCGTGTCGCACACTCCTGCCCTTGCGATGTTGAGCATCCGGTTCGCCCCCGCGCTCCAGCCCGTCACGCTCTTATCGGCAGGTGCACCCCGGGCGCTCAAGCCCAGGCCCGGCGCTGTTCAGAGTGGGCCGTCGTCGGGGAGGTCCGTGGGTGGCGAGGTTGCGCTGGCGGGCCTACCGGACGTCGATCAGGGAGTCGGTCGGCGCGAACGCGTCGGTCATGGCCGGCACATCGCCCAGCGGCACGATCTCGGAGTAGAGGTCGGCCGAGAATCCCGAGAAGCCGGCGAGCTTCACGCGGCCGTCGACGCGGGTCTGAGATTCGGCGCAGGAGTTCGGCCTTCGTGAGGTCGGCGTCACTCGCCAGCACGATGATGTTGCGCCGCTGTCTGCATCGAGCCGTCCTTCGACAGGCCGATCGGGAACGCCCAGAGGTGGTCCCACACTCCTCCCGCGGTGCGGTAGGTCGTCCGGAAGAGCTTGCTGCGCGTCGCCGCTCACCGGGACTGATCACGTTGTAGGCGAGCACGCCGTCGGGGGACATGCGCGACTTCACCTCGCGCAGGAACTCGGTCGTCGTCAGGTGGAAGGGGAGCGAGTCGGCGTAGTACGCGTCGACGATGACGACGTCGTAGGTCGTCCTTCGAGGTCTGGACGTAGCGGCGTGCGTCGGTGGTGAACACGCCGAGCCGTGGGTCGTCGGGGAGGCCGAAGTAGCGCCGCGCGACGTCGACCACGACGGGGTCGATCTCGACGCTGTCGATGGTCATGTCCGGGTAGTCGCGCCACCAGCGCTTGGTGACCGCGCCCCCGCCCATGCCCAGGACCAGGACGCGTCTTCGCGTCAGGCTTGATGGCGAGCGCGAGGTCGAAGTAGTTGGGGTAGGCGATGGTTGAGCGATAGCCGTCCGACGAGGTCGATCGCGGACTGGTTGGTGGCGTCGAAGCGCAGATGGCGGACGTTGTCGGCCTCGGTGACGGTGATCCGGTGGTACTGCGTGTCGGCGCGGAACAGCACGCGCTCGCCGCTCTCGTTGGTCGCCGAGACAGGCGCCACACGCGCGAGCACCCAGCCGCCCGCGACTGTCCCCGCCACGACGATCGCCAGCGCCGCCGCGACCGGCCGAGATACCTGTCCGCGGCGTCGCGTCGGACCGACGCCTGTCGCCGACTCGGCCCGCGCGAGCCGGGGCAGTGCGAGCGCGGCGAGCGAACAGCCGAAGAGCGTGAAGCCGATCGCCACGATCAGAGGCGACAGCGACAGCGCCGGAATGAGCCAGAACGCCGTCGCGAGCGTGCCGGCGATGCTTCCGGCCGTCGAGATCGCGTAGAGCGAGCCCGCCGAGCGGCCGATGCGGTCGAGCCCGTCGGAAGCGACCAGGCGCACGGCCAGCGGCGAGACGGTCGCGAGCAGAAGCGCCGGCAGGAAGAAGATGGCGGCCGAAGCGGCCAGCGAGCCCGACGCGCGGGCCGAGCTCTGCCGCCCACGGGAGCACCGCCGCCGCGATCAGCGGTGCCAGCACGGTCAGCAAGCCTGCTCCGGCGATGAGGGGCGCGAGCGCGCGTGCCGCGCTCACCCGGTCGGCGAGTTGGCCACCGACCCAGTAGCCGAGGCTGAGCGCAAGCATGACGACGGAGATGACGCTTCCCCACACGAAGATCGAGTTGCCGAGCGCGGGCGCCAAGACTCGAGCGGCGACCAGCTCGAGCGCCATGAGCGCGGCCCCGCATATGAACACGATCGCTCTGAGCATGGGGAGCCTCCTTGTGTGAGAGTTCGCTTCGCGTGGCGGCGCTCCTGTCCTGCTCGGCGGTTTGTGGGAAGCTGGGTCCGGAATTACCCTGTGATGACTTCGTGGCTGACAGAGAGGCTCTGTTCGCTTTGAATCGCTCGGACAAAGAGACGGGTGGCACCGGGGGCGCGCTGTCGAATCAAGCGAGGTCTTCGCTGCCGCCCGGTGCTGCGTCGACGGGCAGGCTCTTGGGTGGCTTCGGCGATTGGCTCGATCGGCTGCCTGGGTGGCTGGTCATGGGCATCTGCCTGTCGGTGGTCCTCGGCGTGGCTGCGCTGGACTTCGCCACGGGCGACGAAGTCAACGTCACGATCTTCTACATCGGTCCCGTCGTCTTCGCCACGTGGCTCGTGTCGTACCGGGCGGGGCTCGTGATCGCGGGCGCATGCGCGGTGCTCTGGCCCGCCGCAGGACTGCTGACACATCGCGACATCAATCCTTGGATCTACCTGTGGAACATCCTGGTGCTGATCGCGTTCCTGCTGCTCGTGGTCTTCTTGGTCGATCTGGCCAGGAGGGCGATCATCGCGGAGCGCGAAGCGTCGAGGACTGACTCCCTGACGGGTGTCGCGAACGGCCGAGCATTCGAGGACCGCTCGGAACTCGCCATCAACACCATGCGCCGCACGCGCCGTCCGCTCACCTTCTGCTACCTCGATCTGGATCACTTCAAGGAGGTCAACGACACCCTCGGCCACCGGGAAGGCGATGAGCTGCTTTCCGTGCTCGCCGCCTGTCTGGCGAGCCGCCTGCGCTCGACCGACCTCGTCGCGCGACTAGGCGGTGACGAGTTCGGGATCCTGCTCCCAGACACCGACTTCGAAGCGGCCGAGAAGGTTCTTGCGGATGTGGCGAATGCCTGGGACGAGGCCGTCGCGACGCGGTGGACTGTGGGCGTGACGGGAGGCGCCGTCACGTTTCTCCATCCGCCGCCGAGCACCGACCTCATGGTGAGCATCGCCGACAAGCTCATGTACGAGGTCAAGCAGGCAGGGCGAGGGCGCATCGAGCACGTCGTCTGGCCGACTGAAGACGTTCGTCCGCTCGACTGGCCGAGCCCTGCCTGATCGGCGCGATCCACCACGGTAGGGCGGTGCGCTAACCTGTTCGCAACGCGTGTCCCGGACCCAGACCCCCATCCGAGGAGCCACGACAGATGCCGGAATGCGCCTTTCATCCCGGAGTCAGACCGAGTTGCGTTGCGCCGAGTGCGAGCGGCCGATCTGCCCCAAAGACATGGTGCTCACGCCGGTCGGCTACAAGTGCAAGATCTGCGCAAAGCCAGCGAGGAGCCAGTATGTGGTCGTCAAGCCGGGGCAGCTGCTGCGGGCCATTCTCGTGGGCGGGGCGGTGGGCATCGGTGGCGGAATCGCGCTCGGCTTCATCCCGTTCGGCGGCATCTTCATGGGCTTCATCTGGGGCGCGCTGACCGCCGAGGCCACGCGTCGAGCCAGCGGAGGACATCGCGAGTGGTCTGTGGGCATCGTCGCCGTGTGCGCGATCCTGCTGGGCGGGCTGGCCGGCTGGTTCTTGGGAGGCGTCGGGGCGTTCACGGTGATCGTCGCGATCGTTGTCGCGCTCGCCGACCTCGCGCTGTTGCAGTGGCGCTGAGGGTTGGCGCCGAGCCTCGCAACGGTGCCTAGCCGAGCTTGAAGCGCTGGGCCTCGAGCACCTCTGCCTTGGGGTAGAACGTGCCGCGCCAGAGCGCTCCGCCGCGCCGGTGGAAGAGCCACGCCGAGCGGAGCACTCCGCTCGCCATGAGTGCCCAGCCGATCGGCCACAGCAGTCCCGGCCACGCGAGACCGGTGTTGCGCCGTAGGGGAGCGATGGTCGCCGCGGTCGCCAGCAGCGGTCGTCCCCACGCCGAACCAAGCCAGCCAACCGACACCCGCTGAGAACCCGACCACCGCGGCCACCAGCGGCGAGTACTCCACGCAGCCGAGCAGCGCGAATACGACCGCCACCAGCCAGAACGGCAGGCTGGCGAGAGACGATCCGTTCTTCTCGACGCCGCGATAGAAGGCGCCGAGCGAATCGTAGATGCTGACCGAAGCGGCGCCGCGACCGTTGACGAAGTCGCAGCGCCCACCCGCGCTTCTTGACCATCGCGCCGAGCGACACGTCATCGGCGGTCTCGAGCCGCAGATGCTCGAATCCCGGGGTCGCGTCGAAGACACTGCGGCGAACCAGGGTGAAGCCACCGCTTCCCATGGCGATCTTCGAGGACGGATCGCGCACGGCGGCGGGGCTGATGGCCATCGCGATCACGCGCATGAAGATCGCCCAGAGCACGTAGAAGATCCCGCTGCTGCTGCGAAACTCGGGCACGAGCGCCAGCAGGTCGTAGCCCTCGGCCTCGCAGTGCGCCACCGCCCGGCCCAGCATGCCCGGCTCAACGCGGACGTCGGCGTCGGAGAACAGCAGCCATTCGCCGGTGGCCATCTCGACGCCTCGGGCCAGCGCGTGCACCTTGCCGAGCCACCCGTCGGGCAGCGCCTCGATGCGAACAGACTTGCACGCGAGGGTCTCGGCGAGCGAACTCGGCGATGATCTCCGGCGTGGCGTCGTCGGAGCGGTCGTCGACCACGATGATCTCGAGGTTCGGGTAGCCGTCGGCTAGCCGAGATGTGAGTGAGTCGGCGAGGTCGACGGCCTCGTTGCGAGCGGCGCTGATGACGCTCACCGTCGGCCACTCGGGCGGGGTCGGGCGGAGTCAGGTCTGCGAGGTCGTGCAGCTCGCCGAGGTGCTTGAAGACCAGCGTCGCCTGCACCACCCACAGCGCGCAGAACGCGGCGATGACGATGGTGGCGACGATCACGCTGTCAGCTCCCGACCGGGAGCCGCACACTCATCAAGCCGCGCCTGGCGGCGAGGGGGTGACTGCGTCGTCAGCGCAGCCGGCAGCTGGGCCGCACCCGCAGCCGGGGGTCGCGGGTCGCGCGGGGTTCGAGCTCGCGCGGCAGCACCGGCCCGCCGCCACAGCACGCGCTCCCGGCTCCGGCACCAGCGTCGGCGGGCCCGGGAGTCGAGCAGCCGCAGGTCGGCTCCCCGCCGTAGATCCACGAGTGGATGATCGCCTCGGCGCATCCGACACCGGGCTTGACGCTGATCGCGCCCCACGCGCAGTTCAGCGCGCACGCGCCGCACTCCATGCACGCGCCGCGGTCGGCGATGAAGGCGCGCTTGTCGGCGCCCATCGCGAACACGCCGTGGGGGCAGACGATCGTGCAGACTCTGGCAGCCGGTGCACTTCTCGGCGTCGAAGCCAAGCGTGACGGCCTCCTCGAGATAGCGAAGTCCCTGCACCTCTAGCCTCCGATCCGTGTCGCCCAGGCGATCGTCCAGAACACGAGCGACAGCGCGAGCGCGGCCGCTTGAAGCGGGATGGCGCGACGCAGCTCGCGTTCGACGCCGCTGGGTGAAGTATACGGAGTGGAGCCGGTGAAGTTCACGCCCACGTAGCTCGCGAACGCCGAGACTCCCAGGATGACAGCCGCCCACGCCCACGGGCTCAGCATGCCGAGCATCCCCGGGAGCGCCACGAGCGCCGCGACGGCCACGAGCGCGCCGGCAACCGCGCTCTTGGCCGAGAAGGCCCTGAAGGGCAGCCACGGCAGCAGCGGCCGGAAGGACGACCCCGCCGGCGAAGGCGCCCAGGAGGTAGGCGAGCACGCTCGGGAAGAGCGCCATCAGCGCTGCTTGCGGCACGAACGCGCGAGCACCGATCGACGCGCCGATCGACCGCGAGCGCCACGAGCACCAAGATGGCCCACCAGTACCGAAAGGCGCCGAGGAACTCGACAGGCGCGAGCGCCATGCGCTCGGCGAACGTGAACGTGACCGCGCGCATCTCCGGCGTCGCCTTCTGCTCGGCGGCGAGGAAGGCGCGCAGGTCCGCCGAGCGGATCGGCCCCCACACGACGCGGTAGCCGGTGAGTTCGCGGACGGTCTGCGCGGCGACGCCGACTGCGCCGAGCTGCGGGAGGATGATGCGCTCGTGGTCGACGACCTCGGCGAGGTGGACGCTGTAGATGCGCCGGACGAGCTCGTCGGTGCGAGAAGGTCCCTTGCCGGCGGCGCACCACACGTTGACGCCGTACGTCTCGAGCACGAGCAGCCACGCGTCGACGCCGGCGAGGTCGCCGCGGACCAGGTCGACGGTCATGCGGTAGTTGCAGGTCACGAGCACCGGCGAGGCCGACGTCGGTGAGCCGATGCGGTAGAGGCCGGCCGGGACCGCCGAGTCGTTGCGCGCGAGACCCCACCTCAGCGACCAGCGCTTGAGGGTGTCGCGCCACGTCAGCGTGGTGGGCAGGCTCGGGACGGTGGTCGACTTCTTGCGACAAGGGTTGCTCCTCGCGATACCGTGGCGGCACGAACCGACTCGACCGCCTGTCCGGATACTAGTTCGATGAGTATCGAACTGTCAACGGCCGTGCGCTATCGGGTACGCTTCTCGGTGAGAGGTCACGCCACTCTCGGCGCCGGCCGAGGAGGAGGAACGCATGTTCAAGTCATTCAAGGAGTTGCGTTCAAGGGCAACGTCATCGATCTGGCCGTCGGCCTCGTCATCGGCGCCGCGTTCGGGGCGATCGTCACTCGTTCGTGAACAACCTGATCAACCCGCTCGTCGGCGCGATCGTGGGCAAGACCAACCTCGCCAACATGTTCGTCGCGATCCCGCCCGGCGACTTCAAGACCGCTGCCGGCGCACAGGCCGCCGGGGCCGTGGTCTTCTCCTACGGCGCGTTCCTCAACGCCGTGATCAACTTCCTCATCGTGGCGCTTCGTGCTCTTCTTGATCGTCTCGGCGGTCAACCGCGTTCCGCAAGAAGGAGGAGGAGGCCGTCGACAAGGAGTGCCCCTACTGCCTGACGCTGGTTCCATGCAAGGCCACGCGGTGCCCCGCGTGCACGTCGATGCTCGACGCCGAGTAGGCACTGCCAGCGCACGGAGATTTCGTGGAGAGGCGCACGCCGAGACGCCCGGCGGCGTAGAGTTCGCTCTGGTCAGCCCGTTTGGCGCGACATCCTGAAGGAGTCATGCGATGACTGCGGAAACCCGCCGCATCCTGCTGGTCGAAGACGAGAAGACCATCCGCACGACGGTCGGGGCCTACCTCGAGCGCGAGGGCTACTGGGTCACGCCGGCCGAGGACGGGCAGGTGGCGCTCGACGAGTTCGCGAAGCACCGCTTCGACCTCGTCGTGCTCGATCTGATGCTTCCCAAGGTCTCCGGCGAAGAGGTCTGCCGCGCGATTCGCGACGCCTCCGACGTCCCGATCATCATGCTCACCGCCAAGGGCGAGGAAGCGGACCGCATCGCCGGGCTCGAGCTCGGCGCCGACGACTACCTGGTCAAGCCGTTCTCGCCGCGCGAGCTCGTCGCCCGCGTCCGGGCGCTGCTGCGCCGCGCGCACGTCGAGTCCGAGCCGCAGCGCGACCGGCTGGAGTTCGGCGACCTGGTGGTCGACATCGCCGGCCACAAGGCGTTTCTCGGCGGCAAGGAGCTCGATCTGACCGCGAGCGAGTTCAAGCTGCTCACCACGCTGTCGCGCTACCCCGGTCGCGTGTACTCGCGCATGGAGCTGGTCGAGAAGGTGCTCGGCTACGACTTCGAGGGCTACGAGCGCACCATCGACAGCCACGTGAAGAACCTGCGCGCCAAGCTCGACGACGATCCGCGCGAGCCGACGTTCATCTACACCGTCCACGGCGTGGGCTACCGCTTCGAGCCGCCCAAACCGGACGCGGATGAGTAATCCGGAGGCACAGGTACCTCCGCCCGCCGAGCCGGACGCCGCGCCGCGGCCGCTCAGGGGACCGCATACCTTCAGCCGCCGCCTGGCGCTCGCGTTCGCCGTCGTCGCCGCGCTGACCGCGGCGCTCGCCGGGCTCCTGCTCTCGGCCGTCTGGAACTACCAGTTCACGCAGTACGTGCAGGCCAATCTGCAGAACACCGCCGACGGCATCGCCGAGATCTCGGCAGGCGCCTACCCGCAGCTCGGCGGCTGGACCATCCAGACGATGTCGCAGATTCCCCGCTTCGGCCCGACGGCCGGCATCGGCGTTCAGATCCTCGATCCCAGCGGCAAGATCGTCTACGACGACGCGAGCATGAGCGCGCACATGCGAGACGTCACCCAGGCCGAGCCGGGGCAGGTCCAGCCGCCGGGCGCCGACGTCGTGCTCGAGCCCAAGGGCTCGGTCGTCACCTCGAAGGTCATGGTGAACAGCAAGCAGGTCGGAACCGTGCGCGTCTGGGCGTACAGTGCCGGCGCGCTGATGACCGAGCGCGACCAGAAGTTCAAGCAGGGCTCGCTGGCCGGACTCACCGTCGCCGCGCTCGTGGCGATCGCCTTCGCGTCGCTCGGCGGCGTCTGGTACGCGAGCCGGCTCGTCCGACCGATCGAGCGCATCACCGCGACCGCCCAGGCGCTCAAGTCCGGCGACCGCGAGGCCCGCACCCAGCTTCAGGGCGACGACGAGATCGGGTTCCTCGGCCAGACGTTCGACGAGATGGCCGACGCGATCGAGGCCGACCGCGAGATGGAGCGCCGGCTCACCGCCGATGTCGCGCACGAGCTGCGCACGCCGCTGCAGGCGATCCAGGCCACCGTCGAGGCGATGCAGGACGGCGTGCTGCCGGCCGACGAGGAGCGCCTGGGCATCGTGCGCGACGAGACCATGCGCCTCGCGCGCCTCGCCGACGGCATCCTCGAGCTCACGCGACTCGAGCGCGGCTCGGTGCCGTTCACGTGCACGCGCATCGACCTCGCCGGCCCGGTGCGCGCCGCCGTCGACACGCACGAGGCGCTCATCGAGACGCGCGAGATCGTGCTGTCCGTCGACATCGCCGAGCGCACGTACGCCTGCGTCGACTCCGACCGGCTCCAGCAGGCCATCGGCAACCTGCTCAGCAACGCCGCGCGCTACACGCCGGCCGGCGGGCGCATCGACGTGAGCGTCCGGCGCGACACGGGCCAGGCCGTCATCGAGGTCGCCGACACCGGCATGGGCATCGCCGAGGAGGACCTCCAGCGGGTGTTCTCGCGCTTCTGGCGTGCCGACGACGCGCGCGCGACCACGAGCGGCGGGCTGGGCATCGGGCTGGCGGTCACCAAGGAGATCGTCGAGCGCCACAAGGGGACGATCGGCGTCACGCGGCGGCACGGTGGCGGCAGCGTGTTCGCGATCCGGCTGCCGCTCGCGTAGGTCGGGCGACCGGTCATCGGGCGCGTCTGGCGGACTCGCATCCCGGCGGGTACGGTATGAGTCAGTTGACCGCTCGACGGGAGACCCGCCATGTTCTTCGGCCTGACGATCTCGCTCGGATCACTGATGGTCATCGGGGTGTTGCTCTTCGCTCTGCTCGTCGTTCAGGTGCTGATCGGACTGCGCGTGATCAAGCTCGGCAAGGTGCATCGCCTGTGGCACCGCCGTCTGGCTTTCGCGATTCTGGCGGTCGCGGCGGTTCACGGGCTCGCCGCCATGGCGTTCTACTTCGGCTGGCGCATTCTCTAGACGAACCGCCTCGCCCGCAGCCGCCCCTTCGCCTACAATGACGGCGTACCCAGCCAGCCTCACTGCAGCACGAATCGCGCTCCGGGCCGGCCTCTGACAGCCAATCGCCGATCCCTCGAGGAGCCACACGTGCCGCAGCCGTTGCCGACGCCCGACTCCCGCGGCAAGGTCCGCGACCTCTACGACCTCGGCGACCGGCTGCTCCTCGTCGCGAGCGACCGCCTCAGCGCGTTCGACGTCGTGCTGCCGGACCCGATCCCGTACAAGGGCGAGGTGCTCACCAAGCTCTCGCTGTTCTGGTTCGAGCTGCTCGGCGATGTGGTCCCCAACCACCTGCTCTCCGCCGACGTGGCCGACCTGCCCGAGCAGTTCGCGCCCATGGCCGACTACCTGCGCGGGCGGTTCATGCTCGTGAAGAAGGCGACAGGTCTTCCCGGTCGAGTGCATCGTGCGCGGCTACCTCGCGGGAAGCGGCTGGGCCGAGTACCAGCGCGCCGGGACCGTGTGCGGCATCCCGCTCGCCGAGGGGCTGGTCGAGTCCGACCGCCTGCCCGAGCCGATCTTCACGCCCTCGACCAAGGCCGAGATCGGCCTGCACGACGAGAACGTCAGCTTCGAGCGCATGGTCGAGATCATCGGCGCCGAGCCGGCCGAGGAGCTGCGGGACAAGTCGCTCGCGGTCTACTCGGCGGCGCGAGAGCATGCGGCGTCGCGGGGCATCATCATCGCCGACACCAAGTTCGAGTTCGGCACGATCGACGGGCAGGTCACGCTGGTCGACGAGGTGCTCACGCCGGATTCGAGCCGGTTCTGGCCGGCGGCGAGCTATCGGCCCGGCAGCGGCCAGCCGAGCTTCGACAAGCAGTTCGTCCGCGACTGGCTCGATCGAGAGCGGCTGGGACAAGAACCCGCCAGCACCCGCGCTTCCCGCCGAGGTCATCGAGCGGACATCCAAGATGTACATTCAGGCGTACGAGCTGATCACCGGCCGTGCGTTCGTTCCCGAAGGGTAGGCCGATTCATCCGTGTCAAAACGCGCCCCCACCAACGCCCGCTATCAGAAGTACCAGGAGCCCCCCGGCAAGACCCGCAAGTCCGCAGCCGCCGCCAAGCCCTCGCGCAAGGCGACCGGCACGTCGTCCACCGCCTCGAAGCCGAAGGCGGCTGCCGGACGTCGCGTCGCGCGTATCGACCCGCAGACGCCTGAGTTCAAGGCCTTGCGCAAGCAGTGGTGGATCCTGCTGCTCACGGGAGTCGTCCTGGTGACGGCGTCGTGGGCTGTTCGCTACATCGACAAGCCCGGGGGCATCTTGGGGAGCGCGAGCTTCGCGATCGGCTCCTTCAACATGACCTACGCCGCGCTGCTGTCCTCGGTCACGCTCGGCCTGGCGTACGCGTGCATCTTCTACGCGCTCTACCTCGACTTCGCCAAGATGCGGCCGATGCGCCTCGCCGCGTCGCAAGGGCGACAAGCCAGCTTCCAAGCCCGCAAAGCCGACCAAGTCCGACTCCTCCAAACGATCTAGCCAGCACCCACTGGACCCGCGCGACCGAAAGGACCTGAGACGGATGGCACGCTACGAGATCTACGTCACCTACAAGCCCGGCATCTTCGACCCTCCCGGCGCGACCGCCGAGCGGGCACTGGTGAACCTGGGCTACGAGGGCGTCAACGAGGTCAAGATCGGCAAGTACATCCGCCTCGACGCCGACGCCGATCTCGCGACCGTCTCGGAGATGTGCCAGAAGCTCCTCGCGAACCCGGTCATCGAGGACTACCGCATCGAAGTCGTCGGGGAGGCGTAGGAACCATGCGATTTGGCGTCGTCATCTTCCCCGGCTCCAACTGCGAGCAGGACGTCATCCGCGCCACGCAGTTCCTCGGCTTCGAGAGCGAGTACATCTGGCACGGGGACACCGACCTGTCCGGCTTCGACGCGATCGTGCTGCCGGGCGGCTTCTCCTACGGCGACTACATCCGCACCGGCGCCGTCGCGCGCTTCTCGCCCGTGATGTCGGAGGTCGTGCGCTTCGCCGAGGCAGGGCGGGCCGGTGCTCGGCATCTGCAACGGCTTCCAGATCCTCACCGAGGCGCACCTGCTGCCCGGCGCGCTGCTGCGCAACGAAGGCCTCAAGTTCATCTGCAAGTCCGACGAACCTGCGGGTCGAGGACAACGTCTGCCAGTGGCTCGACCAGCCCGCGGGCACCATCCTCGAGATCCCGATCAACCACAACGAGGGCAACTACTACTGCGACGCCGAGACGCTCGCGCGCCTCGACGCCAACGGCCAGGTCGTGCTGCGCTACGTCGAGGCCGACGGCTCGACGGCCGAGGGCGGCAGCGCGCCCAACGGCGCGCTCGACGACATCGCCGGCGTCTGCAACGAGCGCGGCAACGTCTTCGGCCTGATGCCGCACCCCGAGCGCGTCGTCGACCCGCTCACGGGCGGCACCGACGGCCAGCCGTTCTTCACGACGATCGTGCGCACGCTTGCCGAGGTGGCCGGCTAGATGTCGGGCGGCGCTCCGGCGATCCGAGGCCTCGACTGGTTCTCGGGCGGGCCGGTCGGCTGGTACTTCCTGTTCGTGTACGTGGCGGCGGTGCTGCTGGCCGTCTTCGTGTGCATCGACTCGCTGCGGCCCAAGCGCCGCGCGCGCCTGGCCGAGCTGCCGGAGCCGGGGTGGATCTACACCGGCCTCCAGGCCGTCTTCCTGGTGTTCGCGCTCTTCGGCTGGATACCGCCGCTTCCGCGTTGGGTCGCCGTGATTCCGGTTGCGATGACGCCCTTCGCGCTCGCCGAGCAGGTCGCCTACCTGCTGCGCGTGGTGTTCCCGAAGCCGCTGCGAGCCCGCCGACAACTCCTGGCGACGGACGCTTCTTAACGCATTCTTCACAGCCGGCATCCGGTCCTTAGCGGTCGCTTCACACCCACCGTCGGATACTTCGTCCCGTTGTGCACTCGCATCTCGCGGGCGGCCCTCGATGGATGGGCGGTGTGTCGTGTCGGAATGGCTCGAACTCCTTGTTCTCCTCGCAGCGATCCTGGTGGCCGCCGGGGTGCTCTCGTTTCGGCGGCACTACAGTCACGTGAAGCCCCGTCGCGCGCCGGCAAGCAGACCGCCGTCCGCGAGTCGCGTGACTACTGAGGGCAGGACTCGTCTGGCCGGTGTTGAATCGAGTTCGCATGCCCGGAGCCACCGGGCTTTCGAGTAGCGGGGGACTGGACCAAGTGGAATCACCCGAGGAACCGCAGGTAGACGCCACGGAGCTGTGCGGCCTGCCCGCCGAGAAGGCGTACGAGCTGCTCGGCACATCGCGAAAGGGCCTCTCGCAGGACGAGGCTGAGAAGCGCCTCGCCGAATACGGCGAGAACGTGCTCACCGCCAAGAAGCCGAAGCCGATGTGGATGCGGTTCGCGGCGCACCTGCTCAACATGTTCGCGATCCTGCTGTGGGTCGCGACCGTCCTCGCGTTCGCTCTCGGATCAGGCGGCGCTCGGTGTGGCGATCATCATCGTCATCCTGCGTCAACGCCGTCTTCGCGTTCGTCCAGGAGTACCGCGCCGAGAAGGCCATCGAGGCGCTCAGGAACATGCTTCCGCCCAAGGCGAAGGTCATTCGCGACGGGCAGATGCACGAGATCGACGCGCGCGCGCTGGTTCCCGGCGACCTCATGGTCGTCGAGGAGGGCGATCTGATCTCGGCCGACGCGCGGCTCGTCTACTCGGCCGAGCTGCGCGTCGACAACTCGGCGCTCACCGGCGAGGTCGATCCCGGTCATTCGCCGCGCCGACGTGGTCGTGCGTCGACCCGCCGTCGATCACCGACGTCGAGAGCTTCATCTTCACCGGCAGCACCGCGGTGCTCGGCGCCGGGCGCGCGGTCGTGTACGCCACGGGCATGGGCACCGAGTTCGGCAAGATCGCGGGGCTGACGCAGAGCGTCGCCGAGCGGCTCTCGCCGCTGCAGAAGAACATCGAGCGGCTGTCGCAAGCTCATCTCGATCATCGCGGTCGGTCTCGGCATCTTCTTCTTCGCGATCAGCAAGATCTTCGTCGGCATGGAGACGCTCGCGGCTGTGGTCTTCGCCATCGGCATCATCGTCGCCAACGTGCCCGAGGGGCTGCTGCCGACGCTCACGATGGCGCTTTCGGTCGCCGCGCAGCGCATGGCCAAGCGCAACGTGCTCGTCAAGAAGCTCTCCAGCGTCGAGACGCTCGGCTCGACCACCGTCATCTGCACCGACAAGACCGGCACGCTCACCGCGAACCAGATGACCGTGCGCGAGGTCTGGCTGCCGGGGCTGACGCGTCGAGGTCGAGGGCGTCGGCTACGCGCCCGACGGGCTCCTTCACGCTCGACGGCAAGTCCGGTCACCGGCGACGCGAAGACGCGTCTCGACGACTGCCTCGCGGCCGCGGTGCTCTGCAACAACGCGCGCCTGCGCGCGCCCGCCGAGGGCAGCGACGTCGTGGACGATCCTCGGCGATCCGACCGAGGCCGCGATGCTGGTCGTCGGCGGCGAAGGCCGGCTTCGACATCGAGGAGCTGGAGGCCGAGCGCCCGCGTCGCTACGAGTTCCCGTTCGACTCCTCGCGCAAGCGCATGACGGTCGTGTGCGACGTGGGCGGCAAGCTGGTCGCGTACGTGAAGGGCGCGCCCAAGGAGACCATCGAGCTCTGCACGCACATCAAGACGGCCGAGGGCATCCGCCCGATCACCGACGCCGACCAGCGCCGAGGCGCTCGCCGCCAACGACCGGCTCGCGAGCGAGGCGCTGCGCGTCATCGCCGTCGCCGAGCGGCCCGTCGCGCGCGGCGAGGACGCGCAGGACATGGCGCCGATGGAGCAGGGGCTCACGCTTCTCGGCCTCGAGGCGATGCAGGACCCGCCGCGCCCGGAGGTCATCGGCGCCGTCGCCGAGTGCCACACCGCCGGCATCCGCGTCATCATGATCACCGGCGACTACGGACTGACCGCCGAGGCCATCGCGCGCAAGATCGGCATCATCACGAGCCCGGACGCGCGCGTCGATCACCGGCGCGATGCTCGACGAGATGGCCGAGCGACGACCTCAAGGAGCGTCATCGGCGGCGAGGTGGTCTTCGCGCGCGTCGTCCCCGAGCACAAGATGCTCATCGCGCAGACGCTGCAGTCGATGCACGAGGTCGTCGCGATGACCGGCGACGGCGTCAACGACGCGCCGGCGCTCAAGGCCGCCGACATCGGCATCGCGATGGGCAAGGCCGGCACCGACGTCGCGCGCGAGGCCGCCGACATGATCCTGACCGACGACAACTTCGCATCGATCGTCCACGCGGTCGAGGAGGGCCGCGCGATCTTCGACAACATCCGGCGGTTCCTGACCTACTTCCAGACCTCCAACGTCGCCGAGATGATCCCGTTCATCGCCATGGTCTTCCTGCGGATCCCGCTGCCGCTCACGCTGCATGCAGATTCTCACGATCGACCTGATCACCGACCAGGTCCCGGCACTCGCGCTGGGTCTCGAGCATCCCGAGCCAGGCGTCATGGAGCGCCCGCCCAAGCGGCCGGGCGAGCCGATTCTGACCGCGCGGCATGGTGCGTCAAGGCGTACCTGTTCCTCGGCCCGCTCGCGGCAGCCATCGGGCATGATCGGCTTCTTCTACCGCTACCTCGAAGCCGGCTGGCAGTGGGGCGACTGGGCGGCGATGGCCGCGTTCGGCGCGATGCCGACTGGCAGCGTCGCCCGGCAACGGGAATCTACATGGCCGCCACGACGATGACGCTGACGGGTATCGTCATGGCGCAGGTCGGCAACGGCTTTGCGATGCGCACCCATCGGCAGTCGATCTTCAAGGTCGGGTTCTTCAGCAACAAGCATGCTGCTGTGGGGAATCGGCGCGATGCTGGTCGCGCAGGCGGCGCTGGTGTACGTGCCGGTGCTGCAGAGTGATCTTCGGCACCGCGGCGCTGACGTGGCAGGAGTGGGCGTTTCTCGCGCTCTTCGCGCCGGCGCTCTTGATCGCCGATGAGATCCGGAAGTTCTTCCTGCGCAGGATGACCGCAGGCCGAATGCGTTGGCACCGCGCAAGGCGCGGGACCTGACCTGAAGGCGAGGTGAGACGAGATGCAGAACCGGTTGCACGTAGTCATCGGGGGGTACGGGCGAGTGGGCCGCTATCTCGCGCGCATGCTCGAGTTCGAGGGGCACACGGTCTCGGTGATCGACCAGGACCCGCTCGTCTTCGAGTGTGCCGAGGGCGAGGAGATCATGGGGCAGAAGTTCGTCGGCCCGGTCTTCGACCGCGACGTGCTCGAGGACGCCGGTATCAGGGACGCCGACTGCTTCGCCGCCGTCACCTCGCGGAGACAACAGCAACATCGTCGCGGCTCGCACCGCGCGAGAGCACTACCGCGTGCCGCGCGTCATCGCACGCATCTACGACCCGCGCCGCGCCGAGATCTACCGCGGCCTCGGCATCTCGACGGTCGCCTCGGTGACGTGGACGAGCTCGCGGCTGCTCGACATGATCACGCACCCGGACCTGCACAGCGAGTACCAGTTCGGCAACGCCGAAGTCGAGATGGTGGAGATCGAGCTGCCGGCCACCCTCGCCGGCAAGACCGTCGGCGAACTGACACGTGCCCGGCGAGGTCGCGGTCGCTTCGATCGTCAGAGGCGGCCGCGCCATCCTGCCGATCGAAGGCTCAACCTTCGAGAAGGACGACACCCTGTTCATCAACGTGCTCCGCGAGAGCGCCGACAAGCTCGAGCGGTTGCTCGGGCTGAAGGAGTAGGTGGCCGACGATGAACGTCCTGATCGTTGGAGCCGGCAAGTCCGGCAGCTACCTCGCCGAGAAGCTCCGGGCCGACCACAGCGTGACGATGGTCGAGTCGCGGCCCGATCGCGCCGACTACGTCGCCGCGCGCATGCCGGGCGTCAGGGTGATTCGCGGCGACGGCTGCGAGCCGTCGGTGCTCGACCAGGCCGGCGCCGCGCAGGCCGACCTCGTCGCCGCGCTGACCGGCGACGACGAGGACAACCTCGTCGTCTCGTTCCTGTGTCAAGACGACGCACCAGGTGCCGATGGTGTTCGCCCGCACCAATCACCCCAAGAACGAGTGGATGTTCACCAAGACGTGGGGCGTCGACGTCGCGGTCTCGACCGCCCAGGTCATCTACAGCCTCATCGAGAAGGAGGTCAGTCTCGGCGACGTCATCACGCTCATGGCGCTCTCGGCCGAGAACATGGTCATCGACGAGCTCACGCTTCCCGCGGATGCCGAAGCCGTGGGCAAGAAGCTCTCCGAGCTCGCGATTCCCAAGTGCGCGCACGTCATGGCGATCATCTCGCGACGGCGAGGTCGTGGTGCCGCGCGGCGACACCGTGCTGAACGCCGGCGACGAGGTGCTGATCCTCTCGTCATGCGGGGAGGAAGCGAACCTGCGCAGGACGTTCGGGGTGAAGACTCGAGCCCAGGTAGCGTCACCGTCATCGCTCGATGCGCCGCCGTGCCCCGGGGCGGCGGCACTCGCACTCTGCCGCAAGGTGGTAGTCTCGCCGCTATGGACCTGAAGCGCATCGTCACGTACGGCGGGGGCTACCCGTTCGCGGTCGGCGCAACCTGTGCTCGCGGTGGCGACGCTGGTGCCGTTCCGGACGTTGCTCGCGACGCCCGTGTTCATGCTGCTGCTGGTGCCGCTGATCATCCTCGTCGCGCGCGTTTCCGGGGTTCGCGCCTCGGCGACCGCCGCGGTGCTCGGCGTTCCTGCTGCTCGACTTCCTGTTCATCCCGCCCTACTACCGGCTCACCGTCGCGTCGCTGGCCGAGTGGATCGGCCTGGTCGTCTTCCTGGTCGTCGCGCTGGTTTCCGGCCAGCAGACCGCGCAGCTGCGCCGGCGCGAGCAGGCCGCGCTGCGCCGGCAGAGCGAACTCGAGCTGCTCAATCGGCTCTCCTTCAGCATCGCCTCCGAGAAGTCGGCGGAGGCGACCGCCGAGCTCGTCGTCGACCCAGGTCGCCGAGGTTCTCGGCGCGACGCAGAGTCGCGCTCTACGTGCGCGGAGCCGATGCGGGCCGAGCGGGCCGCTGCCTCTCGGCGGCGGGAGAGGCGTCGCCTTCGTCCGGCGAGGAGGCGCTCGTCGCCTGGGTGCTGCGGACCGGCGAGGGCATCGGGATGCCGGCGAGCGGCGAGCGTTCCGTGGGACCAGCGGCTCGTCTCGGTCGGGGCCGGCGAGGCGATTCCGGGCGTCACGCCGAGGGGATCTACCTGCCGCTCCAGACGTCAACGAGTCTCGAGGGCGTGCTCGTGACCGTCCTTCCGACCCGCACGCGCAGCCGAGCGGTGACGACGCCCGACTCCTCGCGGCCGTCGCCAATCTTGCGGCGTCCGCGATCGAGCGTCAGCGCCTCGAGGAGGGTGCCGCGCACGCCGAGGTGCTCCGCGAGGCCGACCGGCTCAAGTCGACGCTGGTGAGCTCGGTCTCGCACGAGCTCAAGACGCCGCTGGCTGCGGCGACGGCGCGCGTGACCGGCCTCGTCGAGGAGGGCGAGGGGTGCGATTCCGCGCGCGTGCAGAGAGGAGCTCGCGGCCGTCGCCGAGGATCTCGTGCGCCTGAACGACTCCATCGGCGACCTGCTCGACCTGTCTCGGCTCGAGTCCGACGCGTGGCAGCCGCACTTCGAGCCCCACGACCTGCGCGACATTCTCGGCACGGTGCTCGGTCGGCTTCCGGCGGCTCAGCGCGAGCGCGTGCGGTTCGACGCTCGCCGAGAACCTGCCCGACGTGCGCGCGGACTTCGCCCAGCTCGCCCGTGCGATCGTCGAATCTCGTGGAGAACGCGCTTCTCTACTCGCCGCCGAGGCGCTCGGTGACGGTCGGCGCTCGGCCGGTTCGCGGGACGTGTCGAGCTCTGGGTGAGGACGCGGGTCCGGGCGTCTCGGACGCCGACAAGCCGCACATCTTCGAGAAGTTCTATCGTGGCGAGTCGTCGGCGAGCGTGCCGTCGGGCACGGGTCTGGGGCTCGCGATCACGCGCGAGATCGTCCGCACGCACGACGGGACGTTGCGGGTTGAAGACGTCGAGCCCAAAGGCGCACGCTTCGTGCTGGTGATTCCGATCGCCGACCAGGAGAGCAGCGTGACATCCGAAGGCGCACCCGAGCGGGTCATGCGCGTTCTCGTCATCGACGACGAGGAGCAGATTCGTCGCGCGCTGAAGTCGGTTCTCGAGGCGCGGCACTACGAGGTCGATCTTGCCGAGACCGCCGAGGAGGGCATCGAGCTGACGGCGACGCGCACGCCCGACATCATCGTGCTGGACCTCACGCTGCCCGGCATGAGCGGGCTTGAGGCGTGCCGACGGCTTGCGCGAGTGGTACCACGGACCGATCCTGATCCTCTCGGTGCGAGACTCCGACGACGACAAGATCGCCGCGCTCGACCTCGGCGCCGACGACTACCTCACGAAGCCGTTCTCGACCGGCGAGCTGCTCGCGCGGATCCGCGCGCTGCTGCGACGCACCGCAGGGCGCCGACACGTCGGTGATGGAGCTGCGGGCGGCGACCTGTACATCGACTTCGCGAAGCGGGCGGTCACGCGTGCGGGGCGAACCGGTGCGGCTCACGCGGATCGAGTTCGACATGCTCGCGCTGCTCGCGCGCAACGCCGGGCGCGTGGTGACGTCCCGGATGCTGCTTGAGAACGTGTGGGGGCCGGAGTACGTCGGCGACACGCAGACGCTGCGCGTGCACGTCTCTCACCTGCGCCGGAAGATCGAAGCGCCCGGCGACGTCCCGCGCTACATCCTCACCGAGCCCGGTGTCGGCTTCCGTTTCAGGGACCTCGACTAGGCTCGTGAGCGCGTCGCCGTTCAGCGAGAGCACGCGACTCTGACAAGATCGTCGGGCAGGAGCCGCGCAGCTACGCGGGAACCTCACAGGGAGCGTCTGCATTCGGCGGACGATCTTCTTGCGATTGCGGGGCGACTACAGACGATGCCAGAGCACGACGCTCTTGTGTGGACGACTCGTGCTGGGTCCAGACCGGCGAAGAGGTCTACGAGTCACTTGGATACCAGCGACGCAGGGCCTGACCTCCGAGGAGGCCGCGCAAGCGGCTCGAGCGAGTACGGCCGCAACGAGATCCGCGAGATCAAGGGCCGCCCGCTGATCTTGAAGTTCCTCGAGAACTTCTACCACCTCTTCGCGATCATGCTGTGGGTCGGCGGCATCCTCGCGTTCGTCGCCGGCATGCCCCAGCTGGGCTGGGCGATCTTCGCGGTCATCTTCATCAACGCGATCTTCTCGTTCTGGCAGGAGTTCCGCGCCGAGAAGGCCACCGAGGCGCTCAAGCAGATGATCCCGCACAACGCCAAGGTCATCCGAGACGGCAAGACCGATCCAGATTCCGGCCGCCGAGCTCGTCCCCGGCGACCTGATGGTGCTCGAAGAGGGCGACGCGATCTCGGCGGACGCGCGGCTGATCGAGGAGTTCGAGCTTCGCACGAACAACGCGACGCTCACCGGCGAGTCCGAGCCGGTTCGCAAGACCGCGTCGCCGCACGACGACCCCAACCTGACGCTCATCGAGATGCCGAACCTCGTGTTCGCGGGGACCTCGGTCGCCTACGGCGGCGGCAAGGCGATCGTCTTCGCGACGGCGATGGAGACGCAGTTCGGCAAGATCGCCGAGCTGACGCAGAGCGTCGAGTCCGAGCTCAGCCCGCTCCAGAAGGAGATGGGCAAGGTCACGCAGCTCGTGGCGGTCATCGCCACGAGCGTCGGAGTCATCTTCTTCGTCCTCGGCTACTTCTTCGGCGGCCTGACGCTCGATCGAGGGCTTCCTCTTCTCGGTGGGCATCATCGTCGCGCTCGTGCCCGAGGGGCTGCTGCCGACGGTCACGCTGTCGCTGGCGATGGGCGTCCAGCGCATGGCCGAGCGCCACGCGCTCATCAAGAAGCTCTCGTCGGTGGAGACGCTCGGCTGCACCACGGTCATCTGCACCGACAAGACCGGCACGCTCACCAAGAACGAGATGACCGTCCGCGACATCTGGGTGGCCGGGCAGCACCTGGAGGTGTCGGGCGGCGGCTACGCGCCCGACGGGCGAGTACCACGACGACGGCGAGCCGCTCGACGAGAAGCAGCGCAAGGCGCTCGAGCTCCTGGTCCGTGCCGCCTCGCTCTGCAACAACGCGCGCCTCATCGAGCCCGGCAGGCCCGGAGGAGAGCTGGACGATTCTCGGCGACCCGACCGAGGCGGCGCTGCTCGTCGCGGCGAAGAAGGCCGGCTTCGACCACGAGGCCGAGCTCGAGCTCGACGAGGCGCGTCTTCGAGCTGCCGTTCGACTCGGTGCGCAAGCGCATGACCACGATCCACATGCACAAGTTCGCGCGCATCGGCTACGTGAAGGGCGCGCCCAAGGAGGTCCTCGACCTCTGCACGCACGGTCGAGACGCTCGACGGTCAGCAGCCGCTCGACCGACGAGCATGCGCGCCGAGATCGTCGCCCAGAACGACGAGTTCGCGCGCAACGGCCTGCGCGTGCTCGCGATGGCCTACCGGCCCATCGCGAACGAGGAGGTCGACTTCTCGCCGGCAGAGACCGAGCGCGATCTCGATCTTCGTCGGTCTCATGGCGATGATGGATCCGCCGCGCGACGAGGTCGCCGTCGCCGTCGAGGAGTGCGCCACCGCCGGCATCGAAGTCATCATGATCACCGGCGACTACGGTCTGACCGCCGAGTCGATCGCCCGGCGCATCGGCATCATCCGCGGGCGACCATGCGCGCATCATCACCGGCAACGACCTCAACGACATGACCGACGACGAGCTCAGCGTGGCGCTCGACGCGAAGAACGTGCTCTTCGCCCGCGTCTCGCCCGAGCACAAGATGCGCATCGCGCATGGTGCTCAAGAGCATGGGCCACATCGTCGCGATGACCGGCGACGGCGTGAACGACGCCCCCGCGCTCAAGGTGGCCGACATCGGCGTGGCCATGGGCATCTCGGGCACGGACGTCGCCAAAGAAGCCGCGGACATGATCCTGACCGACGACAACTTCGCGAGCATCGTCAACGCGATCGAAGAGGGCCGCGCGGTCTACGACAACATCCGCCGCTTCGTCGCCTACATCTTCACGAGCAACGTGCCCGAGCTGGTGCCGTTCATCCTGTTCGTCCTCTTCAAGATCCCGCTGGCGCTCACGGTCATGCAGATTCTCGCCATCGACCTCGGCACCGACATGATTCCGGCGCTCGCGCTCGGCACCGAGGCGCCCGAGCCGGGCATCATGAACCGCCCGCCGCGCTCGCAGAAGGAGCGGCTCGTCACCGGCGCGCCTGCTCGTGCGCTCGCAGCTGTTCCTCGGCTCGATCCAGGCTGCGGCCTGCATGGCGGCGTTCTACTTCCTGTACTGGACGTACGGCTGGCGTCCCGGCATGAACATGTTCGCGTGTCGGGCGCGATCGCGCGGTGGGCGGCTCGACCGTCTACATCCTCGCGACGACGATGACCCACGGCGCGGTCATGACCACGCAGATCGGCAACGGCTTCGCGCAGCGCACCAACGTGCAGTCGATCTTCAAGGTCGGCTTCTTCTCCAACACGGTTCATGCTCTGGGGCATCCTCGCCGAGATCGCTGATGTTCTGCGCGCTCGTCTACATCCCGGGCCTCGCGCAGGTCTTCCACCACGGGCCGATCAACCTGTGGCCGGACTGGGCGTTCCTGTTCGCCTCTGGCCCAACCCTTCTCATCGCCGACGAGATCCGCAAGTTCTTCGTGCGGCGCCGGATGGCGCGCGACGAGGTCTTCTCGGGAACGACCGTAAGTAGGGACGCGTCAGTCAGCGCCGTCAGGCGCCGCAGTTGAGGAGGAGTGCAGCGTGAAAGTGATCATCGGTGGCTGCGGGCGAGTGGGGGCGCAGCTGGCGACCAAGCTCTCCTTCGAGGGCCACGAGGTCGTCGTCATCGACAAGGACCCGATCGTCGTTCACGCGCCTCGGCAAGTCCTTCCGGGCACGACCATGCGCGGCATGGTGTTCGACAGGGACGTGCTCGACAAGGCGGGATGGCCGACAGGACCGACGCCTACGTCGCGGTCACGAGCGGCGACAACTCCAACGTCGTCTCGGCGACGATCGCCCGCGAGATCTACCGCATCCCCAAGGTGGTCGCGCGCATCTTCGACCCGCGCCGCGCCGAGATCTACCGCCGGCTCGGCATCCAGACGGTGTCGTCGGTGACGTGGGCGGCCAACGAGATCGTCGAACCTCGTGCTGTTCCCGCACCTGGTGCGCGACGTGAGCGCTGGGCGACGGCGAGGTCCAGCTCGTGAAGATCTCGATTCCGCCGCGAATTGCCGGGCGCACCGATCGCCGACCTGGCGATGGCCGGCGAGGTCCTGCCCGTTCGCGATCGTTCGCGCGGGGCGCTCGTTCATCCCGACCTCGCACGAAGCAGCTCCACGACGGCGACATCGTCGAGGTAGCGGTACTCGACCTCGGCGATGGACAAGTTCCAGCAGATGACCACACCGTAGGAGGCCGTCATGTACGTACTCATCGTCGGAGGCGGCAAGGTCGGCTCGCACTTGGCGAAGACGCTCGCCGCCGAGGGACATCAGGTCACGATCGTCGAGGTCGAGCCAGGAGCGCTGCGCGCGTCTCGAGGACCTCATGGAGGGCGTCACGCATCATCTGCGGCGACGGCGACGAGCCGTACGTGCTCGACGAAGCCGACGCGCGCAGCGCCGACGCGCTCGTCGCGGCGACCGGCCACGACGAGGACAACCTCGTGGTCTGCGCTGCTCGGCAAGATGGAGTACGAGTCGCCGCTGACCGTCGCGCGCATCAACAACCCGTCGAACGCGTGGCTGTTCACCGAGCGGTTCGGCGTCGACGTGCCGGTCAGCAACACCGCGATCATGGCCGACGTGCTCAAGAGCGTGAGCCTCGGCGACATCGTCACGATGCTGCGACTCAAGGCCGAGAACATGGTCATCGACGAGATCGTCCTGCCGAGCGCTGCCGCAGGCGGTCGGCAAGCACGCTCGCCGAGCTGACGCTGCCCGAGGGCAGCCAGGTCATGGCGATCGTCTCGAGCGGCGTCGGTCGTCGTGCCGCGGGGCGACACGGTGCTCAAGGCGGGCGACGAGCTGCTGATCCTCACGAAGATGCGAGCACGAGGCCGAGCTGCGGAGCGCGTTCGCGCGACACGGCGGGTAGCGGACCCGCACGGCGCCTCACCTCGGCTACAATGACCACGACGCCCGCTCTCATCGCCGAGGAGCCCCAGCATGCCCGAGTCACTCGCCCCGGACCTCGCCCCCAAGCTCGCCGTGGAGCTGGGACTGAAGCTCGACGAGTACGAGAAGATCGTCACGATCCTCGGGCGCATTCCGAGCCTGACCGAGCTCTACATGTACTCGCTGATGTGGAGCGAGCACTGCAGCTACAAGCACTCGCGCAAGGCGCTGCGCATGTTCCCGAACGACGGGCCGGCCGTGCTTCAGGGCCCCGGCGAGAACGCCGGCGTCATCGGCGTCGGCGACGGCTGGGCGGTCGCGTTCAAGATGGAGTCGCACAACCACCCGAGCGCCATCGAGCCCTACCAGGGCGCGGCGACCGGCGTCGGCGGCATCATCCGCGACATCTTCACGATGGGCGCCCGTCCCATCGCCTCGCTGAACTCGCTGCGCTTCGGCACGCTCGACAAGCCGCGCCAGCGCTACCTCTTCGAGGGCTCGGTCGCCGGCATCGGCGGCTACGGCAACTGCCTCGGCGTCCCGACCGTGGGCGGCGAGGTCTACTTCGAGGAAGCCTACGAGGGCAACTGCCTCATCAACGCGATGTCGCTCGGCGTCATGCGCGAGGACGAGATCATCCTCGCGGTCGCTGCCGGACCCGGCAACCTCGTGGTGCTCATCGGCTCGACGACCGGCCGAGACGGCATCGGCGGGGCGTCGGTGCTCGCGAGCCAGGAGTTCGACGAGCGTGCCGAGGACAAGCGCCCGGCCGTCCAGGTGGGCGACCCGTTCGAGGAGAAGCTGCTCATCGAGGCGTGCCTCGAGCTGCTCAAGCGGCGGCCTGCTCGTCGGTCTCGGCGACTGCGGAGCCGCGGGACTGACCAGCTCGATCAGCGAGATGGCGAGCCGCGGCGGGGTGGGCGTCGACATCGACGTCGCCAAGATCCCGGCGCGCGAGGACGCGATGAAGCCGTTCGAGTTCATGGTGAGCGAGTCGCAGGAGCGCATGGTCGCGATCGTGACGCCCGAGAACCTCGAAGCCGCTCACGCCATCTGCGAGAAGTGGGGCCTGCGCTCCACCGTCATCGGCAGCGTCACCGACACCGGCCGCTTCGTCGTCCGCGAGGGCGACGAGCGTCGTCGCCGACATGCCCGCTTCCACGCTCGCGCACGACGCGCCCATCTACGATCCCGCCATGGAGCGCCCGGCCTACCTCGACGAGGTCCAGGCGTTCGACCCGCATGACCGAGCTCGAGCTGCCCACCGACCAGACCCGTCTCGGCGAGGTGCTGCTCGGCCTGCTCGCGAGCCCCAACATCTGCTCGCGCCGCTGGATCTGGGAGCAGTACGACCACCAGGTCATGCTCAACACCGTCGTGCTGCCGGGCAGCGACGCCGCCGTGCTGCGCATCGGCGACGAGGGCCGCGGCATCGCGGTCTCGAGCGACTGCAACGGCCGCTACTGCTACCTCGACCCGTACGTGGGCGCGCAGATCGCGTTCGCCGAGGCGGCGCGCAACGTCTCGTGCGCCGGCGGCGATCCGGCGGCGATCACCGACTGCCTCAACTTCGGCTATCCCGAGAAGCCCGAGGTGTTCTGGACCTTCTACGAGTCGGTCCGCGGCCTGTCCGACGCCTGCAAGGCATTCGGCGTCCCGGTCATCAGCGGCAACGTGAGCTTCTACAACGAGTCGTTCGGCCAGCCCATCTACCCGACGCCCACCGTCGGCCTGGTCGGCCTGATGGACGACGTGCACGCGCGCGCCACGGTGGCTTCAAGGACGAGGGCGACGTCATCGTTCTTGGTCGGCGAGTCGCTCGAGGAGCTGGGCGGCAGCGAGTACCTCAAGGTCGAGCACGGCACTCGTCTCCGGACGTCCGCCCGCGCTCGACCTCGAACTCGAGCGCGACGTGCAGGCGGCCGTGCGCGACGCGATCCGCGGATTCCTCGTCAAGAGCGCGCACGACTGCTCGGAGGGCGGCATCGCGGTCGCACTCGCCGAGTGCTGCCTCGCCGGTCAGATCGGCGCCGACATGCACCTCGAGGACGGCCTCGCGCCCGCCGCCTCGCTGTTCGGCGAGACGCAGAGCCGCATCGTCGTCACCGTCTCGGACGCGACGCCGAGGAGTTCGTCGAGCATCTCATCCAGCGCAACGTGCCCTACAGCGTCATCGGCACCGTGGGCGGCGAGCGCTTGACCATCTGCGAGAAGCTCGACCTGTCGCTCGACGACCTGGCCGAGGCGTTCGAGCCCACGCTCGAGGCGCTCGTCGCGGCGAGGTCCAGACCGAGGAGCTGCACGAGGGGTAGCGCAGTCCTCGTCGAAGCGTCTTCGCCCGCTCGGCCACGGCCTGCTCGACGGGTGGCGGTGCTGACGTCGTTCTCGGCGCTGCGGCGACGAGCGTTCTTCGTGCTGAGACCCGCAGACGGCCGAAGGCCGCTCATACGTGTATATCGATGCGGGCCATGGCGGCTCGTTCAACAACTGTCGCGCTCGGCGGCATCGATGCGGATGTAGAAGTGCGTCCCGTTCTTGCTTGTTGAAGAACCGCGTAGATCGTGCTTCGCACCGGCTGCAGGCTCAGCCGACACGTTGTACGCCACGCCCTCGTAGGCTGAAGGTCGGATGAGCTCATCGCCTGCTGGACGTTGTCGCGCTCAGGCGGCGGAAGCGGTGTAGAAGTGGGCTGCCCGTCTTCTTGTGCTTGTAGAAGCGAGTGAGAGGCGGCGTCGAGTTCTTCGCCGGATTGGCGAAATAGGCCGACTGCCCTCGTAGCGGTAACCGTCGAGTACAGGAGAGCTCGCGACGCTGTTCGCCTCCGCGAGCCGACGCGGAGTAGAAATGGCGTTCCGAGCTTGGTGTTGTAGAAGCGGAAGACCGACCCGCTGGACCCGCTGATGGGGTCGCCGGCGGGATTGCCGAAGCTGGACAGGTAGATGTTCCAGAAGTTCGTGTTGCCGCCGATGCTCGGGTTGTAGATGTAGAGCTTGTACGTCGCCAGCGTCTGCCGGATAGACCTTCACGTCCGGATTCAGGTACTTGTCGCAGACGTAGATTCCCTTGATAGTAGCAGCGGAATCGTCGAGCCGTTCTTGCCCTCACCGTAGCCGTCGAGCAGCCGGGCGCCGTGCCAGATCTGGTTGCCGAAGCCGGGATACCGGTTCGCGATGGTGCCGTCTGCGGAACACCCGACGCCCCGATTGCCCGCGCGAGCGTCGTGGGCGTCAGCGATCGTGCGCGTCAGCAGGCTCTGCTCCTTCTGCGAGCATCGCGAGCATGACCATTGGGTTGATGTGCCACTGCCTGGCACGGCCTCCCAGATGATCAGTGAGGCGGGCTTCGGCGCTTCGCCGATGTCCGGGGTCGCGTTCAGGTTGACGTCGCACCGGCGCTCAGCGGTGATGACCTTGTCGTAGTCCGGCGTCGACCGAGCGTCTTCAGCGGGCCCGGCTGCGTGTCGAGGTAGCGCCTGGATCGTCGGCGGCCGTCATCGAGTTGGAGGCCCTGCAGGTTCGCCGTCCGAGAGGATCAGGTTCGGCGGTGTCGGCGAAGGCGCTACCGTGCCCAAGAGTGCGAAGAAGACGAGCGCCGTCGCCGAGGACGAGCGATCGAGACGCTGCGCTGAGGCCAAGCGGCTGCGAAGCGTGTTGAATGCGTGTGGGTTCTGCATCAGATGGGTCCTCCGAGAGACGGCAGGTGCTGAAAACGGCTACGGGCTCGGGACCGGATTCGATCTCTTGCTCGCAACCATCGTACCATCGCTGCTCCAAATGCCTCGTGCGCCAGCGCGTCTGCGATGCCAGCTGGCCTCCGAGAGCTCTCAGTCGGCGCACGAATCGTGCTAGAATACGCGCGTTCCCACCCCCTTCCACGACGCGAGGCGCTCACTCCGCATGACAGTCGATTTTCGCGACGAGCCGCTCTTGAACGATCGCCCCGAGCACCCCGAGGAAGCCTGCGGAGTGTTCGCTGTCTATGCGCCCGGCGAAGACGTCGCCCGGCTCACCTACTTCGGCCTGCACGCGCTGCAGCACCGCGGCCAGGAGTCGGCGGGCATCGCCGTGGGCGACAACGAGACGGTCACGGTCACCAAGAACCTCGGGCTCGTCTCCCGCGTCTTCAAGGAGAGCGACCTCGATTCGCTCACCGGCGACGTCGCCATCGGCCACACCCGCTACTCGACCACCGGCTCGTCCACGAGCTGGGAGAACGCTCAGCCGCACCTGTCGATGATCGGCCACCAGATCTTCGCGCTCGCGCACAACGGCAACCTCGTCAACACCGGGGAGCTGCGCGACGGCCTCAAGGACAAGGGCCTCCGCTTCCGCTCGACCACGGACTCCGAGGTCATCGCGTCGCTGATCGGCTACTTCACCCAGCAGACCCATCACATCCGCGCGGGCATCCGCGAGACCATGAAGCTCATCAACGGCGCCTACGCCGTGGTCCTGACCACCGAGAACGCCGCCTACGCCTTCCGAGACCCGCACGGCGTCCGCCCGCTCGTCCTCGGCGAGCTGCCCGACTCGACCGGCTGGGTCGTCGCCAGCGAGACCTGCGCGCTCGACATCGTCGGCGCCACCTTCCTGCGCGACGTCGCGCCCGGCGAGATGATCAAGATCTCCGCCGACGGGATCGAGGCCGAGCAGGCCGTCCCCGCCGAGAAGCCCTCGCTGTGCATGTTCGAGTTCGTCTACTTCGCGCGTCCCGACTCCGAGATGTGCGACTGCTCGCTCTACGAGGCCCGCCGCCGCATGGGCGAGGCGCTCGCCGGCGAGGCGCCCGTCGAGGCCGACCTCGTCATCGGCGTGCCGGACTCGGGCATCCCGGCGGCGGTCGGCTATGCGGCCGGCAGCGGCGTGCCGTACGGCGAGGGGCTCGCGAAGAACCGCTACGTCGGCCGAACCTTCATCTCGCCGAGCCAGATGCTTCGCCAGCAGGGCATCCGCCTCAAGCTCAATCCGCTCAAGCACGCGATTCGGGGCAAGCGCCTCGATCGTCGTCGACGACTCGATCGTGCGCGGCAACACCACCAAGAAGCTCGTGAAGCTGCTGCGCGAGGCGGGCGCGACCGAGGTCCACATGCGCATCACGTCTCCGCCGGTGAAGTGGCCGTGCTTCTACGGCATCGACACCGACTCGCAAGACCAGCTCATCGCATCGTGCAAGTCCGTCGAGGAGATTCGCGAGCACATCGGCGCCGACTCGCTGGCCTACCTGTCGCTCCCGGCGATGGTCGCCGCCACCGGCGCACCTGCCGAGCAGTTCTGCCTCGCATGCTTCGACGGAGACTACCCTGTCGACATCCCGGATGCGGTGAAGTCCGGCAAGCTGGCGCTCGAAAGCTGCGGCTAGGGGCGCCCGTGGGACGCCACTCCCTGCGGTCCGTCTCGGCGTCGACCGGCACGCGACCTGCGCGCGTCGAGAGTCTGTCGCCGCGCCGGCTGGCGACCAGCGCACCGTTCTGGGGACCGCTCGCACTCTTCTGGGTGATCATCGTCGCCAAGGCCTGGGTGACTCGCTGGATCGTGGTGGGCGACCCGAACCCCCTGCGGGCGATGCTGTTTGAGGGCGGGATCATCCTTCTGGCGCTTGTGATCGCGGGACTGGCCGTCACGCGCGGCCGCCTGTGGGCGTACCTCGCGGTGGACACGATCTTCTCGGTCATCTTCGTCGTCTCCGCGGTGTACGTGGCCCAGTTCGAGCAACTGCCCACTCCGGACACGCTGGCACTCGCGCGGCAGCTGGGCGCGGTGCAGGAGAGCGTCTGGTCGCTCCTGCGGATCTCCTACGCGTGGTACTTCGTCGACATCGTGGCGCTCGCAGTGCTGCTGGGCATCACAGCGCGCGGGCGTCGCACGATGCCTGCCAGGAGGGATCCGCGCCTCATCGGAACCGCCGTGGCAGCGGTCGTCTGGGCGGGCGTCGTCATCGGCCTCGTGGCGTTCGGTGGGCCGATTGCCGACAGCCAGGCCGGCGCGAAGGCCAAGGGCATGCTGGCCTTCCAGCTCGCAAGCTCAAGCGCCGCGAGCGAGGACGCCATGGCCGCCGACGCGGTGCAAGCGGTCGAGCGTGCGAAACCGGTCGACTACACGGATCCCGCATCAGTGCAGCAGGAGATCGACAGGCTCCAGGGCTCGTTGCCGGCAACGCGCGTCGTGGGCGCTCCTCGAGTCGGGGGCCTATGCGGGCAAGAACGTGATCGTGATCCAGCTTGAGGCGATGATGCCGCTGCTCATCGGCGCCAAGTTCTCGGGGCACGAAGTCACTCCCAACCTCAATCGGATCGTCGGACAGAGCTGGTACGCGCCGTCGATGTTCATGCAGATGGGCAAGGGCAATACCTCGGATGCGGAGTTCGTCTCGAACACCTCGCTGCTCGCGCGCCGGGCCGAGCCATCCTCGGTGGCGTGGGGCGGCAAGGAGATTCCGTCGCTGCCCCGACTGCTCAGGGCGCAGGGCTATCCGGCGTACACGTTCCACGCGAACACCGTGACGTTCTGGAGCCGGAACAAGCTCTATCCCGCTCTGGGATTCACGGCCTATCGCGACAAGGCCCTCTACGCGGACGAGGACAAGATCGGCATGGGGGCCTCGGATGCGGCCTTCTTTCGCAAGACGCTGCCGATCATCGAGCGGCTCGGGAAGAAGGGACCGTTCTACGCGCAGCTCGTCACGCTCTCCGCGCACCATCCGTTCACGCAGGTCTCGACTCGGACAGACTACGCGGTGCCGGAGAAGATTCGCGGCACGCCGACGGGCCGCTACATCAAGGCCCAGCACTACGCGGATGAGCAGCTCGGTAGTTCTCGTCAAGAAACTCAAGGACGACGGGCTGTGGGACGACAGCGTCATCGTGATCTACGGCGATCACTTCGGCCCGTCATTCAGTCCGCTGACGAAGCCCGAGCTGCAGGTCCTCTCGGGTCTCGTCGGGCACGAGTACACCGTGCTCGACCACTTCCGAGTGCCGCTGATCGTCCACGTCCCTGGCCAGAAGACTCCGGGGCGCATCACGGACACCGTCGGGCAGATGGACATCATGCCGACGATCATCGACCTGCTGGGGCTGGACTCCACGAACGTGGCCATGTTCGGGCGGAGTGTGTTCGTGGGCGGCTCGCCCATCGTGCCCCTGCGCTACTACGCGCCGGAGGGAACCTTCGTGACCGACGATGTGTTCTTCAGGCCGGGCATCGGGTATGACGACGCGACGGCCCGCCGGGTCTCCGACGGCAAGCCGATAGCCCGCGAGTTCGGTGCCGGTCGAGCTCTACAACAGAGCCACTGGGCTTCTCGGCGTGAACGAGCGCTACTTGACGGCGCTGCCTTCCTTGCCCGCGACTGCGACGATCGAATCACGCTAGAACGATCAGGCCCACGGATATACTCGTGGAGAGCCATGGAACCCGATGGATAGGAATACTGCGCGCATGCTGCATCGCCCCAAATGGTTGAAAGACGACCGATACTTCATCGTCCTTGTTGTGCTTGCGACCCTCAAAGTCGCGCTGGCCCGCAGTTTCGCCCTGGGAGAGAGCAATCCGTTTCCGGCGCTTCCGCTGGAGATAGCGTTCATCTTCATCGTGCTGGCAGCGGTCGATCTGGTTCCTCGGCGTCGCAGCTACCTCGCTCACGCTCGGCGCCTACTCCGTGCTGTCGATGCTGCTGATGGCGGTGACGGTGTACGTGGGCTTCTACGCCCAGCTTTTCGACCCTCGGATCCTCTCAGTCGCCGGGCAGCTCGCCACCGTCGGTGGGGCGGTCGGCGGTCTCATCAAGCCGGTCTACGCGCTGTTCCTCATCGACATTCCGTTCCTAGCGTGGTGGGCGGTCGTCTTGGGCCGGGCCGATCGCAGCCTGATCGATACCTCGGAGTCGCTCGCCGAGGACCCGGAGACTCCTCGACGGTCCGACAAGCACCGGCGGACGCTCGGACGCAGCCTCTGGGTGGGCGTGGCGCTGGCGGTCTGTGTGGTTGCTTCGTCGCGCAAGTGGCGTCTCGCGCTGCAGATCCCTCCGGACGTGGATGGCGTCGCCGTCGCTCGGCTGCGCGGCCTCAGCGTCGCGCAGCTCTCGGTGCTGTCTGCCTCGCAGCGCCGATGACGTGGCCACGCCGAGACGGCCGACGTCGCAGCTCGCGCCGCGCTGCCGAGTGGCGACGCCGACCGTCACGCCGGCTGTCGCATCCAAGCCGCCGACGATTCCCGTAACGCCCGGCAGCACGCTCCAGGAGCGCATCGAAACGATCCGCGGCGCCGAGAACGGGTCGCGGATCGCGACGTTCGCGCCGGGGGCCTACGCCGGCAAGAACATCATCCTGATCCAGGTCGAAGCGCTCAACACGATGGTGATGCAGAGGAAGATCAAGGGTCGTCGAGATCACACCGAACCTCAACGCGCTCATCAACGAGAGCTGGTACTTCCCCAACACCTACGCCGAGACCGGACTGGGCAACACCGCCGACGCCGAGTTCGTCGTGAACACGTCGCTGTATCCGCCGAGGACCAGGCAGCGCCGGTCGCCTACGTCGACCGCGTGATCCCCGGTCTGCCTCGGCTGCTGGGCGAGCAGGGCTACGACACTTTCACCATGCACGCGAACAAGATGCTCTACTGGAATCGCAAGGAGCTCTACGCCGTCGCTCGGGTTCTCGCGCTACTACGACAAGGCTTCTTCGGTTCGAAGGACATGCTCAACGTGAACGGCACCTCGGACGAGGTGCTCTTCAGGCAAGAGCGGGAAGCTGCTGCGGCAGGCCGATGCGACCGCGACGCCGTTCTACGCGCAGTTCATCACGCTCTCGGCGCATACGCCGTTCGACCTGGTGCCGGAGGCTCGTCGGCCGCTGAAGACGCCCTCGGACCTCCGGGGCTCGCTGATGGGCAACTACATCTCAGCGGAGAGCTACAGCGACTATGCGATCGGCAAGTTCATAGGCCAGCTCAAGGCCGACGGCATCTGGGACGATTCGATCGTCATCATCTACGGCGACCACACCGCGATGAACGAGAACACGCTGTCCGGACAAGACGCCCGCGCCGCCAAGCGGCTGCTCGGGCCGCGCCTACTCGGCGGCGGACCGTCAGCGTGTGCCGCTGATCATCCACCTGCCCGGGTCAGACGCGAGCCGAGCTCGTGACGGCGACCGCAGGTCAGGTCGACATCATGCCGACCGTCGCCGATCTCGTCGGCATCGACTTGCGGGGCACTCCGCACATGGGCCGGAGCGTCTTAGTGAACTCGAACGCGCTGGTGCCCATGCGCTCGTACCTGCCGGGGGGTACCTTCGCCAACGACAGGGTCGTGTTCATGCCGGGGGTCGGATACAAGGACGGCAAGGCCTTCGGCATCGAGACGCGGCGGTCGGGTAGGACAAGACCGAGCGCGAGCGCACCGACTTGGAGCGCGTCTCGGCAGCTCTCGAAGACTCTCAGAAGAGTGGGTGCTGAGCCTGCCCAAGCGCACGGACGCGCAAGCTCGCACCATGGATTCCGAACACGACGCGCGGCCGCGGCCAGGAACGGGGGGAAGTGACCGATGGCAACGAGGACGACCGACCGACCACCTATCGCGACGCCGGCGTGGACACCGCGCAGGGCGCCCGTGCGGTCGAGGGGATTCGCGAAGCGGTGCGCTCGACCTACCGACCGGAGGTCATCGGCGACATCGGCGGCTTTGGCGGCCTGTTCTCGATCGCGGCCGCCAAGAGCATGACCGATCCGGTGCTGGTCTCGGGTACCGACGGCGTCGGCACCAAACTCAAGCTCGCGCAGCTGCTCGGCCGGCACGACACCGTGGGCATCGACCTGGTCGCGATGTGCGCCAACGACATCCTGGTCTCCGGCGCCGAGCCGCTCTTCTTCCTCGACTACGTCGCCATCGGCAAGCTCGACGCCGAGGTCGTGACGCAGATCGTCGCCGGAATCGCCGAGGGCTGCCGCCAGGCCGGCTGCTCGCTCGTCGGCGGCGAGATGGCCGAGCACCCCGGCGTCATGCCCGCCGACGACTACGACCTGTCCGGCTTCTGCGTCGGGCTCGTCGACCGGCCGGACCTCATCGACGGCAGCACGGTGGCGCCCGGCGACGTGGTGCTGGGACTCGCGTCGAGCGGGCTGCACTCCAACGGCTTCTCGCTCGTGCGCCGCGTGCTGGTCGACGGCCACGAGGCCGAGCTCGACCTGCCGAGACTGGACCTGGGCGGCGCGACGCTCGGCGATGCGCTGCTCACTCCCACGCGCATCTACGCCAAGGCGATCCTGAAGCTGCTGGAGTCCGCCATCCCCGTCAAGGCGATGGCGCACATCACCGGCGGCGGCATCACCGAGAACCTCGACCGCGTGCTGCCTGCCGACTGCGATGCCGCGATCGCGAGCGGATCGTGGCCGGTACCGCGTGCCATCGAGCTCGCCGTCGAGGCCGCCTCGCTTCCTGCCGACGAGGCGCTCCGGACCTTCAACATGGGCATCGGGTTCGCGCTCGTGCTCGCCAAGTCCGACGCGCCCGCCGCAGCGGTGCTCCTGCGCGAGGCGGGCGAGAGTGTCTTCGAGATCGGCGAGATCGTTTCGGGCGAGGGGAAGGTGGTCTACCGATGATCCAGCGCAAGGTACCGCTCGGCGTCCTCATCTCCGGTTCCGGCACCAACCTGCAGGCGATCATCGACGCGACCGAATCGGGCGCGCTGGACGCCTACGTGGCGGTGGTCGTCTCGCAACCACGAGGGCGCGGGCGGGCTCAAGCGCGCCAAGGAGCACGGTATCCCGGGCGTGCACATCGACCGCGGCAAGTTCCCGACCACGCGCGAGTACAACGCCGGCATCCGAGACATCCTTCGGGACCACGGCTGCGACTACGTCGTGATGGCGGGCTACATGCGGCTTCTCGGCAAGCAGGTGCTCGACTTCTTCCCGAACCGCGTCATCAACCTGCACCCGGCGCTGCTGCCCAGCTTCCCGGGCGCCAACGGCATCCGCGACGCCTTCGACGCGGGCGTCAAGGTCACCGGCGTCACCGTGCACTTCGCCAACGAGGTGTTCGACGAGGGCCCCATCATCGCCCAGGAGCCCGTCGTCGATCGCCGAGGACGACACGCTCGAGTCGCTCGAGGCCAAGATCCACGCCGTCGAGCACGAGCTGCTGCCGCGGGCGCTGCAGCTCATCGTCGCAGACCGCGTCGAGATCGTCGGGCGCAAGGTGCGGATAGCGCCAGCGTGAGAAGCGCACTCGGTCCGCTGGGCCCGGTGGTTGCGGGCCCCGACGTCTCTGCGGCGGACTGGCTCGTGGCGCTGCGCGAGCGGGAACCGCTGGTCGCTCGATCCGTCGAGTGCGGCTGGCTGGTTCGAGCGGCACACGCGCTGGTCGCGGTCGACCCGGTCGCCGGCGGTGAGATCCCCGGATGTCGTGAGCGGCGCTTGTCGGCGGTCGGGGCGGTACTGCAAGACGCGTTCGATGCCGAGCGAGCCGCGCCTTGCCGCCGCACTCGTGCCCTACTCGGGAGACTCGGCGTTCGCGGTCTACGCGGGCGGGCTCGTGCGGGACTGCCGAAGGTTGGCGCACGTGGGGCACGCTCGCGGCCGACGCGGTGCCGCTGCCCGAGAGCGCGGGCGGATGTCGCCACCGTCCCGCTGGTGCTACGACGCTCACTCCGACATGGATGCCGCGGCGTTCTCGGCGGGGGTCGAAGCGGTTCGTGAGGCCGTGCTGTGCGGCGACGTCTACGTGCTCAACCTGACGCGGCGACTCGAGCGCTCGGACGCGGCTCGACCCGGCGGAGCTGTTTCGCGCGCTGTCGTCGGGGACGCCCGCCTCGATGGCCGCGGCGTGGGTGCGCGGCGACGGTTGGCTCGCGTCGGCGTCTCGCCGGAGCGGTTCGTGCGCCTCCGGGACGCGAGGTGTGGATCGAGCCGGTGAAGGGCACGCGGCCGCGCGGTGCCGATCGCCGAGTCCGACGCTGCGCTGAAGGCCGACCTCCTGAGCAGCGAGAAGGAGCGCGCCGAGCACGTGATGATCGTCGACCTCGAGCGCAACGACCTGGGTCGCGTGTGCGTGCCTGGGAGCGTCGCCGTCGACCCGCTCTTCGCAGGTCGAGTCCACGGCCTACTGCCACCAGGCGGTCAGCCGCGTGTCAGGGCTGGTGCGGCCCGAGTGCGCCATCGCCGACGTGCTCGCCGCGACGTTTCCCTGCGGCTCGGTGACCGGCGCGCCCAAGATCGCCGCGATGCGCATCATCGATCAGCTCGAGAACTCGCCGCGCGGCGCCTACACCGGCTCGCTGCTCGTCGCCGTTCCCGGCTCGCTGGACTCGTCGGTGCTCATCCGGACGCTCGAGGGCCGAGGTCGGCAGGTCCGCGTACGGCACCGGCTGCGGGATCACCGTGGACTCCGATCCCGCCGCGGAGTGGGAGGAGAGCGTGCTCAAGACCGAGCCGCGTTCTCGGCGCAATGCCCGCCAATGGCGCTTCGCGAGACCTGCCGAGTCGTCGCCGGCTCGATCCCGCTGTGGACCTACCACCGCGAGCGGCTGCGGCGCGGCGGTTGCGGCGAGCAGCTGCTGGCCGAGATCGAGCGCGCTGCCCTCTCAGCGGCAGCCGTTGTCGCTGCAGGCGCATGCGCCGGCGAGCTCGACTGTCGGTTGTCGTGACCCCGGAGGGCGGCATCGACGTCGAGGTGTCGTCTCGGCCATCGACTCTCGAGGTCGATGGCGGGCCGCTGGGCGCTCGCGTCGACGTCGGGCGACGACATGCCCGCGCACGGCGGCCTCGCGAAGCCGGCCGACCGCTCGTGGTGGGACGCTGCCCACGCCGCGGCGACGCTGAGCGGCGCGCACCAGGCGATTCTGGTGAATGCCGACGGGTTCGTCCTCGACGGCTCCACCGCCGCCGTCTGGATCGCCGAGAATGGCGCGCTGTTCACGGTTCCCGCGCCGCCGGCGATCGCGAGCGTCTCGCGCGCGTTCGTTCTCGACGCGGCGCGCGCCGCGGGCGTTGTCACCCGCATCGAGCCGATCACCTGGGAGCGCTTCGAGGCCGCCGACGAGGCGTTTCTCACCAACGCACTGGCGGGGTGCGTCGCACTACGGGGCCGCGGGGGCCCGCTTTCCGAGCAGGTCGCGATGTGGTTCGCCGATCTGTGGACGAGCGCCATGAGGCGCTCTGCTGCTGAACTGTGACGCTGCCGGCGCGGCGCATCTGACCCGCTGTTCCGCACTTTCCATGCGTGCTCGGCGCTGCTATATTCACGTGCGGTGGATTCTTCCGTGATTTCGGCAATCCAGATGGAGGCGATCTTGGTGACGCACGCCTGTAGACGGCTCGCAGCGATAGCGGCAGCGGCTCTTCTCGCCTCGGCCCTGGTGGGGTGCACGTCGGCGAGCCTCGTCGCCGAACAGTGAGCGTCCGGACCCGGAGCGGTCAAGATCGGTCTCGCGGCCCCGCTCACGGGCGACAACGCCATCTACGGCCAAGGCATGAAGCGGGCCGTCCAGCTCGCAATCGACGAGGCCAACAGCTCCGACGAGGTCAAGAAGGCCGGCTACACCTTCGACCTCCACGCCGAGGACGACATGGGCGACCCCAAGCAGGCGGTCAACGTCGCGAACCTGCTGGCGAGCGACACCAAGGTCGTCGGAGTCGTCGGCCACTTCAACTCCGGGTGCTCGATTCCCGCGTCGCCGGTCTACAACACCTCGAGTCTCGCGATGGTGTCGGTCTCGTCGAATCCGGCGCTCACGGCTCAGGGTCTGCCCAACGTCGCCCGCGTCGTCGCCAAGGATGACGCGCAGGGCGCGGCCGCAGGCGAGCTGGTCGGCGGCAAGCTCGGCATCAAGAAGGTCGCGGTCGTCGACGACTCCACGCCGTACGGGCAGGGCCTCGCAGCGCAGTTCATCTCGGCATACAAGGAGCAGGGCGGCACGGTCGTCGCCGAGGAGCACATCAACGCCGGCGAAGTCGACTTCGGCGCGCTGTCCAACCGCATCAAGGCGAAGGGCCCGGAGGCGATCTACTACGCCGGCGCGCTGAACCAGGGCGCGCTGCTCTCGAAGCAGAGCAAGGAGGCCGGGCTCAAGGTGCCGCTCATCGGCGGGGACATGCTCTACTCGGCCGAGTACATCAAGATCGCGCAGCCGGCCAACGCCGAGGGCGACATCGCCACGTCGCTCGGGCTCCCGCTCGAGCAGCAGCCCAAGGGCAAGGAGTTCGCGGCGAAGTACAAGGCGAAGTTCGGCGAGCAAGCCCGAGGCCTACGACTCCTACGCCTACGATGCGGCGTGGTCGATCATCAACGCCGTCGTGAAGGCGGGAACACAGCGCGCGGCGGTCATGAAGGCGGTGCGCAACGGGACGCTCGACGGCGTGACCGGCGCGGTCGCCTTCGACGAGAACGGCGACAACAAGCAGCAGGTCATCTCGGAGTACAAGGTGACCGGCGGCGCAGTGGAAGCAGCTGCAGTAGCCTCTCTGCCGCGCTCGCCTGCGCGAGCACGGACTTCACCCTCGCACGCTAGCGTCTTCTCGGCGCGCGCTGACACTCCGTTGAGCGCATCGGTTTCGGCTACAATTGCCTCGCACCGCCACTGCTCCACCTTCCGTGTTCGCGATTCCGTAGGAGGTCGTCTCAAGTGGCTCATCCCCCCATCAGGCGCGCGCTCGTTTCCGTCACCGACAAGACCGGCGTAGTCGAGTTCTGCCGCACGCTCGCCGAGGAGTTCGACGTCGAGATCGTCTCGACCGGCGGCACCGCCAAGGCGCTCGCCGACGCCGGCGTGCCCGTTCGCCCGATCGACGACCTCACCGGCTTCCCCGAGATGATGGACGGCCGAGTCAAGACGCTGCACCCGAAGGTCCACGGCGGGCTGCTCGCTCGCCGAGACAAGTCGGCGCACCTGGCCGCCGCCGAGGAGCACGGCATCGGCATGATCGACCTGGTGTGCGTCAACCTCTACGCCTTCGAGGCGACGGTCGCGCGCGAGGGCGTGACCGAGGCCGAGGCGATCGAGAACATCGACATCGGCGGCCCGGCGATGCTGCGCAGCGCGAGCAAGAACTTCGCGAGCGTCACCGTGGTCACCGACCCCGCGTCCTACGACGACATCCTCGCCGAGATGCGCGCCAACGGCGGCGCCACCACGCTCGAGACGCGCCGCGCGCTGGCGACCGAGGTCTTCCGGCTCACGAGCCACTACGACAACCAGATCTGGCAGTACCTCTCGGGATACGCGGGCGAGATGTTTCCCGAGGAGGTCCGCCTGCGCCTCTTCAAGGTCCAGGACCTGCGCTACGGCGAGAACCCGCACCAGAAGGCGGCGTTCTACCGCTTCAGCGACGCGAAGGCGAACACGCTGGCCATGGCCGAGCAGCTCCAGGGCAAGGAGCTCTCCTACAACAACTTCCTCGACACCGATGCCTGCCTGGACCGCGGTGCGCGAGTTCGCCGCCGATGAGCCCACCTGCGTCATCATCAAGCACACGAACCCCTGCGGCAGCTGCATCGACGCCGACATCACGACCGCGTACCAGAAGGCGCGGGCCGCCGACCCGACCTCAGCGCTTCGGCGGGGTCATGGCGTTCAACCGCACCGTGCCGGCGGCGCTCGATCGAGGCGCATCTTCGCCAACGAGCAGTTCGTCGAGGTCATGATCGCGCCGGACTACGAGCCCGCCGCGCTCGAGCTGCTCAAGCAGAAGGCGAACCTGCGCGTCCTGCGCGACCGGCGGCATGCGCCCGATCGCCGGGCACTACGAGAGCGCGCGGTCGAGGGCGGCATGCTGATCCAGCAGTCCGACTCCGTCTCCGAGGACCCCGCCACCTTCACGGTCGTCTACGAAGCGCCAGCCCACTGCCGAGGAGATGGAGCAGCTCCTCTTCGCGTGGAAGGTCGCCAAGAGCGTGAAGACCAACGCCATCCTGCTCGCGAAGGACTTCGTGAGCGTGGGAGTGGGCGCCGGCCAGATGAATCGCGTGAACTCGGCGCGCATCGCCGTCGATGGGGCGGGCGAGAACGCGAAGGGCGCCGTGTGCGCGAGCGACGCGTTCATGCCGTTCCCGGACTCGCTCGAGGTGTGCGCCGAGGCCGGCGTCACCGCGGTCATCCAGCCGGGCGGTTCGATGCGCGACGAGGAGTGCATCGACGAAGGCCGACGAGCTGGGCGTGGCGATCGTGTTCACCGGCGCCCCAACCGCCACTTCCGCCACTAGGAGTCCTCACATGGCTATCGACTTCGACTGGGCGGGCTTTCGCGCGCTCGTCAAGCGCCTCGACGACCTGCTGGCCAGCGATGCCGAGGATCCCGAGTTCGCCGAGAACCTCCGCCGCGCGCTCACGTTCATCTACACCGCGGGCGTCACCATGCCGGCGGCCAGCGACGTCTACGAGGACGCCGGCGAGGAGTTCTGGACCGACGCCGTGACGCTCAAGCTCGATGCGCCCGACCCGGCCGAGCTCGAGGAGTCGGTCACCGCGCTCGCACAGCGCATCATCACGTCGGTCGATGCGCTGCAGCCGGAAGGCGACGTCGAGGTCGACGACATCGAGGAACTCGCCGAGGCAACCGCGGTCCAGATCCTCGAGCTGTCGGCCGCACTCGCCGAGGGCAGCGCGCACTTCGACGAGAAGCGGCTGCACGAGGCTGCGTGGGAGTGGACGTTCCAGTTCGACGAGTGGGGCACCTCTGCGCTCGCGGCCGTCTCGGCGCTGCACGAGCTGCTCTGGGGCGCTCGGTAGGGTGCGATCGGCGCACGTAGGACGCCGATGCGCGGCGCTGTCGAACGGGCGCGTCACGACGGTTTTGCGCCTGCTCGTTGACCGTGCGCAAGAGCGCCTGTACACTTGCCTGCGCGTTGCCCTCGCAGGGCGCGCACGGGCCGTTAGCTCAGTTGGTAGAGCAGGGGACTTTTAATCCCAAGGTCATAGGTTCGAAACCTACACGGCCCACCAGTAGTTGATTCGCCCCCATCGTCTAGCGGCCAAGGACTCCGCCCTTTCAAGGCGGCAACAGGGATTCGAATTCCCTTGGGGGCACCAGATTCTACGTGAGCCCCTCTGTGCAAACAGGGGGTCTCACCTGCGTCTACGTGCAGTCACGCGGGGCCGCGGTACACCGCTTCCGGTGATGCCCACCCAGGCGCTGCTCACGAGCGGGCCGTACCGCTACTGCCGGAATCCCATGACACTCGGTACGATTCTGGCGTATCTGGGCATGAGCATCGCCGCCGCAACCTTGACCGGTACTGTGTTCGTACTCGCAATCGGTGGGCTACTCGTTCGCTACCTTTGCGCACAGATATGGGCTCGCCACCGAACGCTTCTCGGGTCGGATGTGTGCCATTGTCGTGCCTTGTGCGGTGCGATAGCGAATCGCCCCAGGCGGGAACACTCACCGTGTCGATTGGAACTCTCGCGTGTTCCTTTGGACACGTGAAAACGTGAGGGGGAGTCATGGCACATACAGTCTCGGCTCCGCAGGGAACCCCGGATTCCCAGCGCCGGAGAAACACGGAGGCGACCAGCTGGATCGTGGGCGTCGTCCTGATACTGCTCGGTGCGGCATTCCTGCTTGAGAACTCCGGGTACGTGGTCTTCACCGGCAACTGGTGGGCGGTATTCATCTACCTGGCGGCGATTGCCAGCTTCGCGAATGCTTGGCGCTCGTATCATGCGACCGGACGGTTCGGCGCGACGGCCACCGGATCACTGACGTGGGGCCTGGTCTTCACGGTCGTCGCAACCATCTTCTTCTTCAACCTGCTCTGGGATCTGTGGTGGCCGGTCATCCTAGTCGCTGTCGGTGTTGGAATCGTCGTCGGCAACCTGCTTGGTGCGCTTACTCGAACGCGTGGCGACGCGGGTCTCGACTAGGCGCAGACGAGCCGCCTGCGCGGTTCCAGCGCGCTCAGGTCCGCTACTTCGCCTTGAAGCTCGACGCGAGCCTCTCGGCGAGGGTGACGAACTCGCTTGGCATCATGACGATCGTGGTCGTGTTCTGCTCGGCACCCACTTCGGTGATCATCTGCATGCGACGCAACTCGAGCGCGAGCGGGTGTTCGGCGATGATGATCCCAGCCTCGGCGAGCTTGGCGGCGGCTTCCTGCTCGGCCTCGGCCTTGATGATGCGCGCCCTCTTCTCGCGGGTGGCCTGCGCTTCCTGAGCCATCGCGCGCTGCATCTGCCGGGAATCTCATACGCAGATCGACCTTCTTCTGCCGCTCGATACCCCAACGGAATCAGCCAGTACAGTCGGGCAAGACCGCGTGCGCTGCAGCCGCCCGAGACGGAACACCACGGCGCGCTCGTACTCATTGGCGACTCGCAGAACCAAATACCCACAGGACCGCAAGCACGATTACGAAGACGAGCACTCGAGTTAGGAACGTGGTGTCATGGCAGCTCTCCTCTGGATTGGTCTTCCCCGGCTGCGGCGCAAGGGCGACGCGGATTCTCCGCGAAAGGGGCACCCATGCGCGAATTCGCACGAGCGGCTTTCTTGTGGAGCTATACCCCATCGCGTCAGTGTCTGCTACTTCGCGTGGGACCCCGCGGCGGCTAGCCGGCAGATGGAGGCTCGTGAAGCGAGTCAGCGCGGCGGACACGCGCGTGCTTCTCGCACAGAGCCGGGTCCCCTGAATGGAGTCCAACGCCTTGAAGAGTCACAAGGTACGCGCATGGGCAATTCGCGTACGCTGTCCGCAGGAGACGTTCGATGGCTGCCGAATCGGAAGTAGCCGCTTGGGTCGCATCGATGCGGGACCTGACCCGCACCTAGTTCGTGATCTGCAACGATACGACACAGAACGGTCATTCGCGGACTGTCTGAAATTGGTAGATTCGGTCTCGTATTCCCTCGGGGCACGACAGAAATCGAGGGACATCCTGTTCAGGCGGAGGCCCTTGCTGCATTACGGGGGCACACCACCCGTTGGACTGGAATGTGCTGATACGCCAGTCGCTGCACGCTTCAAGAGCGCCGCCGTCAAGGGCGTTGAGCTGTGTGCCGATAGTGTGCAGAGGGCGTGAACCACCCGCGTCCTTTCTTCTCGGAGGAATCATGCGCGCAACATTCCGACGCTCGATTGCAGTCGCCGCCTTGGCCCTGGTGGTCGCGTTGGCGCTCTCTGCGTCCTCGGTAGGTACGCCGAGCACCGGAGTTGCCCGGGTCACAGCCGCAACGCCGGTTGTCGTCACGCCCGTGGCCGAGACCGAGGTCGTGGCTTCTTCGAAGAGTGGTTCGTCGGCGGTCGCCGCTCTCGGCGCTCGCTTACCTGAGGTCGCTCGCAGTCACGGCTGGACTGCCAAGCAGCTGACTGAAACGTTGATGGCTGACTCCACGCTGCGCGTCGACGCAACGGATCACCTCTTCTACGCCGAGAACCCCATCTTGCCCACGGCAGCCGGCGCCGACGCGGCGGCAGCAATTCCTGAGTTCGCGGCACCCTTCGCTCTCTCCGAGACATTCGCCCTCCACAGTCAACCGGGTGCGAATCTCACGATCTTGTTGGACTTCGGGCCGAGAACGATGTCGGGCATTGCGTGGACTGCCACCGAGAACGGCGGCAAACCCATACCTTGTCCCGCCTGGTCACTTGACTCGGATCCCTCGTTCAGTGATGCCGAGAAGACGGCTATCCAGGAGATCTGGCAGCGTGTTGCGGAAGACTACGCTCCCTTCAATGTGGATGTGACGACGGAATTCACCACCGAGTCCGCGATCACACGCAGTGGCAATTCGGACTCGGTCTATGGCACACGGGTGTTGATCAGCCCGATCAGCGGCTACTTTGGCGACTACGGGGGGATTGCCTACATTGGTGTGTTCGACGATGTTGGCGACTACTACAAGCCGGCGCTCGTGTTTCCTGAGAACCTTGGTCCGAACAACGTCAAAAGCATCGCTGAGGCTGCTGCACACGAATGTGGCCACAACCTCAACCTGCGTCACGACGGGCAGACTGGATCGCCCGTCGTGGAGTACTACGCCGGAAGTGGCGCAGGTGAGACAGGGTGGGCGCCGATCATGGGCGCGGGCTACTACAAGAACCTCAGCCAATGGAGCAGGGGCGAGTACCCGAACGCAAACAATCAAGAAGACGACCTCGCAATTGTGCAGTCGTATCTCGCGAAGCGGCCCGACGAAGCCGGAGACACCTCCACGACGGCGTCTCTACTGCCGACAGCTACGACGTTTTCGGCGTCCGGACTCGTGAGCAGCTCTTCTGATGTGGATGTTTATCGGTTCATTGCAGGTGCGGGTCCTGCGAGCATCAGCATCAATCCTGCCCCCGTCGGCCCCAACCTCGACGTCTTGGCTGAGGTTCGCGATGCCAGTGGCACAGTGCTGGTTTCGAGCAATCCGACCACGCTGCTCTCGGCCAGTCTCTCGACGACACTGAACCCGGGCACCTACTACCTATTCGTTCGCGGGACCGGCAAGTTGTCACCACTCGATGTAGGCGGCTACTCGAGCTATGCGAGCATCGGCGGCTACGCGATAGTCGGTATCGTCACCCCCGTCAACGACGCCCCGGTCGCGCTCGCCGACTCCGCCACGGTCGCCGAGGACACCACCATCACCGTGGCCGCGCCCGGCGTGCTGTCCAACGACACCGACGCCGACGCCGACCGGATCACGGCCGAGCTGGTCACCGGCCCCGCCCACGGCAACCTCGCCTCCGCGTCAGACGGCTCCTGGGCCTACCGGGGCGCGGCGGACTGGTCGGGCACCGACACGTTCACCTACCGCGCCTTCGATGGCACGTCGTACTCGCCGCCCGCGACCGTCACGATCGCCGTCACCCCCGTCAACGACGCCCCGGTCGCGCTCGCCGACTCCGCCACGGTCGCCGAGGACACCACCATGACCGTGGCCGCGCCCGGCGTGCTCGTCCAACGACACCGACGCCGACGCCGACCGGATCACGGCCGAGCTGGTCACCGGCCCCGCCCACGGCAACCTCGCCTCCGCGTCGGACGGCTCCTGGGCCTACCGGGGCGCGGCGGACTTCGGGCACCGACACGTTCACCTACCGGGCCTTCGACGGCACGTCGTACTCGCCGCCCGCGACCGTCACGATCGCCGTCACCCCCGTCAACGACGCCCCGGTCGCGCTCGCCGACTCCACCACGGTCGCCGAGGACACCACCATCACCGTCGCCGCGCCCGGCGTGCTGTCCAACGACACCGACGCCGACGCCGACCGGATCACGGCCGAGCTGGTCACCGGCCCCGCCCACGGCAACCTCGCCTCCGCGTCAGACGGCTCCTGGGCCTACCGGGGCGCGGCGGACTGGTCGGGCACCGACACGTTCACCTACCGGGCCTTCGACGGCACGTCGTACTCGCCGCCCGCGACCGTCACGATCGCCGTCACCCCCGTCAACGACGCCCCGGTCGCGCTCGCCGACTCCGCCACGGTCGCCGAGGACACCACCATCACCGTGGCCGCGCCCGGCGTGCTGTCCAACGACACCGACGCCGACGCCGACCGGATCACGGCCGAGCTGGTCACCGGCCCCGCCCACGGCAACCTCGCCTCCGCGTCAGACGGCTCCTGGGCCTACCGGGGCGCGGCGGACTGGTCGGGCACCGACACGTTCACCTACCGGGCCTTCGACGGCACGTCGTACTCGCCGCCCGCGACCGTCACGATCGCCGTCACCCCCGTTGCGCCGACGACGCCATCTGCCCCACCCGCAATCGGCGTCCCAACCACCGTCGTATCGGCGAGTACGCCCAAGACTGTGAAGCGTGCTCGGACGTTCTATGTCACGGGCCGCCTGTCAGCGGCGCATCCATCCGGCACACGAGTCACCCTGCGCTTCGAGCGCTACTACCGGAAGCGTTGGCGAGTCGTCAAACGCACATCGGTCGCCGTGTCGCCGAGTTCCAGCGCCTTCAGATACCGGGCGAAACTTTCGCCGAGAGGGAGCTGGCGCGTGATAGTCGCCCACGCCGGCGATGGTGTTGTGGATATTGGTTCGGCCTCCGTCACGAGGCGGTTCAAAGTAAGGTAGGAGTCGCGAGGGCTCCTTCGGCGTGCTATTCTCTTTCGCGCCCCCATCGTCTAGCGGCCAAGGACGCCGGCCCCTCAGGTCGGAAACGGAGATTCGAATTCTCCTGGGGGCACCAAGCGACATTCAGAGAGACGACAGCACAGTACCTTTGGGCGATTAACTCAGCGGGAGAGTGCTTCCTTTACACGGAAGAGGTCGGGGGTTCGAATCCCTCATCGCCCACCACTACAGACTCCGCCCGCCACCTGCGTAATGCAGGAGGCGGGTTAGCATTTCTTGAGGCGCCATCTGGCTTCTGCGGTCCCAAGTGAGCGGCGCACGGACTTGGGAACGCTCTTTGCTCAACTGCTCGGCGTAGACTATCGGGCGTCCGGCGCTGACATCGGAGAAGCATGAAGGCATTTCCCAAGCTGGCGCTCGTATGTGCACTGTTCTTCGCGCTTGCCCCGAACGCGTGGGCCACATCCGGGATCGGCAGCATCGAGCGTGTGCCCCATCTGGCACCGGCGGTCGCGAGATCACTCGAGTCGACCCGGAGCGTCATCGTCGGGTTCGACTCAGGCACCGAGATCGCAGCGATGAGTTCGTGCGCCACATGGGTGTGAAGAATGCTCGACGTGCCAAGAGCGGCGGTCTGGCGGTCGTTCAGGTCCCGGCTGGGGTCGATGTAGCTGAGTTCGTCAGCGAACTGAGCGCAAAGCCGGGTGTGGACTACGCCGAGCCGGACAGCCTCGTGTACGAGACCGCCACGCCCGACGATCCACTCTTCCCGATCCAGTGGGGCCTGCCGAGAATCGGGGTGCCGACTGCGTGGGACGTCACCCAGGGGGCGTCGGTGAAGGTCGCCGTCATCGACAGCGGCATGGACCTCACCCATCCCGACCTGGTCGGTCACATCGACACCGCCAATGACTGGGACTTCGTGCATGGGACCGACTCGGCCCAAGACGACGACGGTCACGGCACCCATGTCGCCGGGATTATCGGCGCCACGCTCAACAACGGCAGGGGCATCGCGGGGGTCGCCGGCCAGTGCACGATTCTGCCGATCAAGGTCATGACGTCGGCGGGGACCGGAAGTGCTCCAACGTGGCTGCAGGCATAATCTGGGCTGCCGACCACGGCGCCAAGGTGATCAACCTGTCGCTGGGCTCTCCGCAGTACAGTTCGGCGATCGAATGCCGCGGTCCAGTACGCGGTCAGAAGGACTGCGTCGTGGTCGCGGCCAGCGGGAACGAGGGCTCAAGCGCCGTGTACTATCCGGCGGCGGGCACCAATGTGATCGGAGTGGGGGCGACCGATCCGCACGATGTCCGCTCGGGCTTCTCCAACTACGGGCCCGAGGTGGACATCGCGGCACCCGGCTCCCAGATCTTCTCGACCTGGCTCGGCGGAGGCTACCTTGAGGCGGCAGGCACCTCGATGGCCGACGCCGCACGTGGCGGGGGTCGTCGCGCTCATCCGAGCCAAGAATCCCACGTGGACGAGGGCCATGGTCGAGCGGCAGCTGCTCGGCACGGCGCTCGACCTGGGCGCGGTGGGCCGAGACGACTACTACGGCTACGGTCGCGTTCGTGCTGACCGCGCGGTCACCACGACCGTGACCGCGGGCACGCTGACGGGGAGGGTGTACTTCCGTGGCAGCGCGCTGGCGGGCGCCTGGTGTCCGTCCCGGACCACCCTGCGGTTCGGACGGCTGCCGACGGCACCTACACCGTTCCGGAGTCATGCCGGCCACCTACACGGTGACGTTCAGCAAGACGCGGCTATCTGAGCCAGGTCTGTCAGCGTCGCGGTTCCTGACGGCGGCATCGCCAGCCAGGACGCTTCCCTGCGCGCGCGCGTCACGCTGTTCGACGCCCCGGGTCGTCGGGCACGCCATCCGGCACGGCGGGGAACGACGCTCAGGGGCTCGATCGCGCCGCACACTCCAAGCGGATGACGGTCCAGGTTCGCAGGCTGGTCAACCACAGGTGGCGGGCATTCCGCACGACCACCGTGACTACGAGATCCACCGGTGGCTGGGGACGTCAAGCTGCGGCTCAGGAAAGGGAAGTACTCGATCCGGGTCTTGTCGACGGGTGATTCGAACTACGGACCGGGGGTCTCCTCGCTGGCGCAAGGTCGCCGTGAGGTAGGCACGGACCGTACTCAACGCCGAGCGACCGCGCTCGGGCGTGCACGCTCCGCCGCGCATGGTAGACACCGCCGCGCGGTTCGCGCATGATTCTTCGTAAGGGTCAACTCGTGGCCCGAGTTCGCGGCGTGACTCTAGTCTCGCGCTTGGAGCAGCGACCAGCGGCTTTGGGGAGTCGGGATTCGGTCAAACGACACGTCGCATGTTGTTGCCCCTGTGGGGGGCAGGAAAGTGAGTATGGAATGGCTGAGGGTACCGTCAAGTGGTTCAATCCGGACAAGGGCTATGGCTTCGTCTCGCGTGAGGATGGCGACGATCTGTTCGTCCACTTCTCCGAGATCCAGGGCGAGGGCTTCAAGACCCTCGACGAGGGCGAGGCCGTGGTGTTCGACATCACCACCGGTCAGAACGGCAAGCTGCAGGCCAGCAACGTCCGCAAGGCGTAGTTGCCGAACCACACAAGCACACATATCGCAGAAGGGCGGTCCCAATCGGGCCGCCCTTCTCGTTCTTGTCGGGAGTTGTGAGCGAGACTGCGAGCTCTGCCCGACCGACCGGCTGGACCGTCAGCGGTTGAACAGCCACAGCAGCAGATTCACCAGAATCGTCAGGATGATCGACAGCACGATCGAGAGTCCGAGCATCACGAAGCACTTCACGCGCTCACTCCTCGGCTGCCGGCCTGCGGCGCGTCGACTTCTTCGCCGAGAGCTGGGACTTGTCGGCGAGCCGGCGAGCCTTGGCCGAGCGCGACGGCTTGGTGGCGACGCGGGGGACCCTCGGGCGCTGCAGCAGCTCGATGCGCTTGCGCAGCCGCTTGAGGCAGTCGAGCTTGTTGCGCAGCTGGCTGCGTTCGCGGCGGCCGACGACCACGATGCCGGTGGGCCGGTGGGTCAGCCGCACCGCCGAGTCGGTCGTGTTCACGCCCTGGCCGCCGGGGCCGGTCGCCTTGAACACCTGCACGTCGCACTCGGCGAGCAGGGCCTCGTCGGTCTCGGGCAGGACGTAGTCGGATGGGAACCTCGCTCATTCCTTGATCGAGATCGCATCGGTCGGGCACGCGTCGATGGCGTCGCGCACGCAGCCGTACATGTCCTCGCCGGGCTCGGCCATGATGACGTGAGAGAACCCGTCGTCTTCCAGGCGGAAGACCTCGGGGCACTCGGTCTCGCAATTGCCGCATCCGATGCACAGGTCCGCGTCGACGACGGGTTTCATGGGGCCTCCTCGGCCGGGGCGGCACGGTGTGTCGGTCACACAGTTGAGTCTACCCGCGAAAGTCGCCGAGATTCACTCGGTATTCACAAGTGCCGCCGATACTGGCGGAAGACAGCACTCGCGAAGGAGCGATCTGCGCACTCAGGAGGTATCATGAGCATCAAGAAGGTCATCGCCCTCGTTATCGCCGCGCTGATCGCCGGCGTCGTTCTGGGCAGCTTCGGCATCGCGACGGCCGGAACCACGCACTGTCGCGCCGAAGGCCGCTCCGACGGCCGCTGCCGCGCCTGCAACCGTGGCCTGCCCCAACGCCGACGGCACCTGCGCCAAGGCCGCGGACGGCACGTGCCCGACCGGCGGCCAGTGCGCCAACGGCGGCGCGTGTGCGACCGGCGGCGCGTGCGCCAACGGCGGCGCCTGTGCGAGCGGCGGCGCCTGCGCCACCGGCGCGTCGGCGGCCGGCTGCCCGAGCCGGCGGCAACTGCGGTTCGTGCCCCACGGCGCACCCAGTAGTCCGACTTCGCACTCAAGCGTCACCGATCGAAGGCCGTCCGCCAGGGCGGCCTTCGTGTTCGTGCTCCGCGCCGCGTATCGCCTGCGGATGTCGAAGGCAGGGTCGTCGCGGCGGGTAGAAACCTGTCAGGAGCCTTGGACCGGTCATCCGGACGCCGAGAGGATCAGCGCCATGGGAGACGTGGTCGTGGGCACGTGCTCGTGGACCGACAAGACCATGATCGAGCGCTGGTATCCCAAGGGCGTCTCCACGGCCGAGGCGCGGCTGCGCTACTACGCCGCGCGCTTCGACACCGTCGAGGTCGACTCCACCTTCTACGGCCTGCCCGCGACCGAGTACGCGCAGAGCTGGGTCGACCGCACGCCGCCGGGCTTCACCTTCCACGTCAAGGCGTACGGCCTGATGACCGGCCACGAGGTCGACGAGCGCTCGCTTCACCCCGACCTGCGCGACTACGACTACGAGCTCACCACGCGCGGCCGCGTCCGCAATCCCGAGGAGCGCATGGTCGACCGCGCTTCGAGCTGTTCCTCGAGGGCATCGAGCCGCTCCGGCACGGCGGCAAGATGGGCGGCGTGCTCATGCAGTACCCGCCCTACTTCACCGCCGACGACCGCGAGCACGAGCACCGCACCTCTCGAGCGATCGAGCGGGCGGCCGAGATGCTCAAGCCGCTGCCGGTCTTCGTGGAGTTCCGCCATTCGTCGTGGGTCGAGGGCAAGCAGCTCGCGCGCACGATGCGGTTCCTCGCGGACCGCTTCCTGACCTACGTCGCCGTCGATGCGCCGCAGATCGCCGGGCGCGCACGTGATGCCGCCGGTCACCGCCGCGACCTCGCCGCTGGGCTACGTGCGCTTCCACGGCCGCAACGCGGGCACGTGGAACGCGCGCACCGCAGCGCGGCCGACCGCTTCGACTACCTCTACGCGCCCGAGGAGCTCGAGGAGTGGCGCGAGCCGATCCAGCACCTCGCCGAGGAGACCGAGCGCACGTGGGTGATGTTCAACAACTGCAAGTACGACTACGCGCCGAGAAACGCCCGCGAGATGGCCGAGATCCTCGGCGACGTGGTCGCGCCGCGCCTGTCGAGCGCGAGCGGACGCAGCGGCGAGCGCCGACGAGGCGCGGCAGAGGCGCCGGGCGCCGGCGACGACTCGCGGCGGTTCTCGGGGACGCTGTTCTGAGCTATCGGTGACGGGCGGTATGCTGGTGACGCTCGTCCTCGCCAGCGAGGAGGCCCATGCGCATTCTGCGCAACATATTCAGGCGCAAGCTGCGCGCGTTCCTGACGATCTTCGGCATCGCCATCGGCGTGTTCGCGCTCGTGGTCATGGGCTCGATCGCCGAGAAGCTCACGCTGCTCGTCGACGGCGGCGTGGAGTACTACCAGGGCAAGGTCGTCGATCGTGCCCAAGGCCGAGGGCGCGACGCCAGGGCGCCTCGAGCCTGCTCTCGATCGACAAGCAGCGCGACATCGAGCGGGTCCACGGCGTGGCAGCGGTCGCGGCGGAGGTCTCGGCGCGGCTGACGACCGAGACGGTCACGGTGAGCTTCGGGCCGCCTGCCTCGATCGCGGGCTCGGACGGCAAGGGCGACGCGCTACGAGACGTTCAAGATCACGTACTCGGCGGGGCGGCGCTGCGGCCAACCGAGGACGGCAAGGTGGCCGTCGGCTCCGACCTCGTCGACAAGCTCGGCGCGAAGGTGGGCGGGACGGTCAAGATCCGCGACAAGTACTACGAGGTCGTCGGCATCATCGACAAGACGCTCACGGCCCCGGACACCTCGGTCTACATGACGCTGACGGACGCTCAGAAGATCGCCGCAGAGGACCTTCCCGACGTGCTCAAGAACAGCGTGAACCCCGCGACGCTCGTCTCGGACTTCGCGGTCTACCCCGCAGCCGGGCCAGCAGCCCGACGTCATCGCGGCGGCGGTCAAGCGCAAGGTCGAGGGCGTCGACGCGTACACCGCGCGCGAGTTCGAGAAGCAGATCAAGGCGCCGCTGCAGATCTTCACCACGATCATCTACGCCATCGGCGCGATCTCGCTGCTGGTCGGCGGCCTCTCGGTCATCAACACGATGACCATGTCGGTCGCCGAGCGGACCCGCGAGATCGGCATCCGCAAGGCGATCGGCGCCTCGGACGGCCAGGTCATGCGGCAGTTCATCCTCGAGTCCGGCGTCATCGGGCTGCTCGGCGGGCTCGGCGGGCTGGTGCTCGGGATGCTGGTCGCGGCGGCGGGCAACGCCGCGGGGGCAGCGAGCGGGCAGGCGCTCTTCCTGGTGACGACGCGGCTGATGGTCGGCTCGGTGGCGTTCGCGGTGGTGCTCGGCGTGGTCAGCGGCCTGTACCCGGCGTGGCATGCCGCGCGCCTCAACCCGGTGGAGGCGTTGCGCTATGAGTGACGCCGCCATCCGTTCCGACGTGATCATCCACACCGTCGGAGCTGAAGAAGCGCTACAAGCTCGGCAAGGACAACTTCGTCGACGCCCTGCGCGGCGCGACACTCGACATCATGCGCGGCGAGATGGCCGCGATCATGGGGCCCTCCGGCAGCGGCAAGTCGACGTTCATGCACATCGCCGGCTGCCTCGACACGCCCGACTCCGGCGAGGTCTGGATGGACGGCCGCCGCATCGACGAGCTGCGCGGTGCCGACCTGGTGCGCGTGCGGCGCGAATCGATCGGCTTCATCTTCCAGGGCTTCAATCTCATCCCGACCTCTCGCGCCGAGGAGAACGTCGCGCTCGCCGCCGAGTACGCCGGTCACAGCCGCCGAGAGGCCCTCGGGCGCGGGCGCGAGCTGCTCGAGCTCGTGGGCCTGGGTGACCGGATGCGGCACATGCCGAGCGAGCTCTCCGGCGGCCAGCAGCAGCGGGTCGCGATCGCGCGGGCGCTCGTGAACGACCCCGCAATCGTCATGGGCGACGAGCCCACGGGGGACCTGGACACCGCGACCTCGGCCGAGATCGTCGAGATGATGCGACAGGTCAACGCCGCTCGGGGCACGACGTTCCTGATCGTGACGCACAACCCCGAGGTCGCCGCGGCGTGCGACCGGACCATCGTGATGCGCGACGGCGTCGTGCTCGACAGTGACAGCGGAGGCGGATCCCGCTGCCTGACTTCTACTACCTGCCCACCATCGACTATCCCATCGTGTGGCCGTGCATCGGCGTGGCGCTGCTCGTCCTCGTGCCCCTCAGCATCTGGCACGATCGCGCGTGGAGGCGCACCGTGGCCGCCTACGGCGACGTGCGCCTCGGCGCAGGAGCCACCGACCCGTGGCCGCCCGAGGGCATGAGCGCGCTGATCGGCGTGCAGCCGTGGCTGATCCTCACGTCGGCCGGGCTGCTCGCGGTGATGACTGCGATCGGCATCGGGGCGCTGGTCGTGTGGCCGTCGAAGTTGCCGTTCTTCGACTACCCGCTGAACTACTTCGACCGGCCGTACGTCGCGACCATGTCGGTCGCCGGGACAGCCGCGGTGGTCGGTGCCGTGGCCCTCGGGCTCGATCTCGCCCGCTCGCCATGGGCGCGCGTCGCTCGCAACGTGCGCCACGCGACTCACGCGAGCCAGGAGAAGCGCGCGCGTCTGTTCTCGGCGGCACTGGAAGCGGATCCGGGAGTGCCGAAACCGTCCTAGCTCTCCGCCACCACGTCGCTCGTGGTGATGTCCTGCACCAGCACGCCGTCGGTGATCTCGAGGATGCGGTCGGTCCGCTCGGCGATGGAGCGGTCGTGGGTGACGATCAGGAACGCGGTGTGCGTCTCCTTGTTGATCTCGCGGAAGAGGTCGTAGACCAGGTTGGTGTTGACGGTGTCGAGGTTGCCGGTGGGCTCGTCGGCGAGCACGATCGACGGCTTGTTCATGAGCGCCCGCGCGATGGCGACCCGCTGCTTCTGACCGCCGGAGAGCGCGTTCGCGTTCTTCTTGCCCATGCCCTCGATGCCGAGCAGCGCCAGCGTCTCCTCGGCGCGCGTACGGATCTCCTCGGGACCCATCTTCCGCCGATGAGCGCCGGCATCGCGACGTTCTCGTAGACGGTGAACTCGGGCAGCAGGTAGTGGAACTGGAAGACGAAGCCGATGAGCTCGGTGCGCAAGCGAGGCACGCTCGAGCTTCGAGATCTTGGTCGTGTCGGTGCCGTGGTAGATCGCCGAGCCGCTCGTGGGCGTGTCGAGCAGCCCGAGCAGGTTCAGCAGCGTGGACTTGCCGCTGCCCGACTGGCCGATGATGGCGGCGAACTCGCCCTCGCAGAACTGGAACGACATCTCCTTCAGCGCGTGGGTCGCGGCGTCGCCTTCGCCGTAGACCTTGTCGAGGTCGTTGGCCACGAGCAGCGTGCCCAAGTCGCAGGTGGGGGCGTCAGCCATTCTGGATCACCTCGATCGGGTCGAGCTTGGAGGTGCGCCGGATCGGGACGATCGACGACAGCAGCGCGACGCCGATGCCGATGCACGCCGAGACCGCCACGAACGCTCGGCTCCATCTCGATGGTGAACGGTGCGGGGGAGAGCCGGAACAGCGCCAGGATCGCGAAGGAGAAGAGCACGCCCAGCGCGGACCCGGCCACGCCGAGAATCGCGGCCTGGTAGAGGAAGATGCGGCCGGACGGCCGGTCGGCGAGGCCCATCGCCTTGAGGATGCCGATCTGCCGCGTCTTCTGTACCGCGGCGATGGCGAGCGTCGACGCGATGCCGAGCGCGACGGCGACGAGCACGAAGCCCTGGATCATGTACGACGAGGCCGACTGGGCGGTGAGCCCGGCGAGCAGGCTCGGCGTTCTGGCCCTGCCACTCCACGACCGAGACGCCGGGCAGCTGCTGAGCTCCAGGCGCTCGCGACCGCCTTGGAGTCGTAGGGCTCGTTGAGCTGCACGTCGATGGCTTGGAACTCGTCGTTCGCCCAGCCCAGCACGTTCTGCGGCACCTTGCCCGAGACGAACGCCTGGCGGCCGTTGAACTGGCTCGAGCCCAGGTCGAAGATGCCGGTCACCGTGAACGTTCCGCTCTGGCCGCCCTGCAGCGCGAGCGCGACCGCGTCGCCGGGCGCTAGGTTGTACTTCTCGGCGAACTCCTTGCCGAGCATGATCTGGCCGTTGCCGAGCGACGCCTTGCCCTCGATGGTCTTCTCGGTGATGCTTGTAGATGCCGTCGAGCTCCTTGAGGTTCCCGCCGATGAGCGCCGAGCGTGGAGCTGTCGGTGCCGTTGCTGAACAGCGCGGGCACGCTGCGGACGGGCGCGACGCTGCCCGGCTTGCACGCGCGGGTCGTTGTAGACGAGCTCCTGCATCTTGGGCGTGAAGCGAACGGGGTCGCTCTCCTTGATCGCCTGGATGGTGACCTGCGGCGCCGAGCCGATCGTGGTGTCGAGCAGGTTGGCCTGCAGGCTGATGATGATCGAGCCGACGAAGATCTGCGTGGCGATGCCCACCGCGATGCCGCACGCGATGAGGGCGGACTGCCCGGGGCTCGAGCGCAGGAAGCGCCAGGCGATGCGGAGCGAGAGCACGCGCGTCACCCGGCCGCTCGTGAGCCGGGGAGGCCGAGCTCGGCGGGGTCGAGGAGGTCCTCGGCGGGCCAGCTGCGGTCCTTGGAGAACGCGGGGCCGCCGACGACGATGCGCACGCCCGGCAAGCGCGCGGCGCAGAGAGTCGATGAAGCGTGCGCAGCTCGACGCGCTCGAAGACGGTCGAGACCGACAGCGCGACGAGCTCGGCGCCGTGTGGCCTGGGCGGCGCCGACGATGTCGAGCAGCGGCGTGTCGGCGCCGAGGTTGGTGACGTTCCAGCCCGCCGAGCTCGAAGCGGTCGGAGAGCATGCGCAGGCCGAGCTCGTGGCGCTCCCGTGGGCGGGCACGCGAGCAGGACGGTCTTGCCGGTGGCGGGCACTTCGGCCGCGATGCGCAGCACCGTCGGGTAGAGCGCCTCGACGATCGTGAGCACCACGTGCGAGGCGAGGTGCTCCTCCCACACGCTCTCGGTGCCGTGCGACCACGACGCGCCGATCTGCGCCAGGTACGGGCCGAGCACCTGGGTGTAGAGCTCGGGAATCGCGATGCGCTCCGACTCGACGGCATCCAGCACGAGCGCGACGGCGCCCGCCCGGTCGCGCTCGTCGACGAGGTCCGCCAGCTCGCTGAGCAGGTTCGTCGCGAAGTCGTCTTCGGTCGAAGCGATCACGGCGGGCTCCCTTCCCTTGCGAGCATGGTACCCGATGCGGGCGCGCGGAGGCCCCAAATGCGCAGATGGGGCGGGTATTCCGATGCGTGCGCAGCGGTCGCTCGCGCATGGCCGGCCGCTCGCGCTAGACAACCAACGGCGAGGCAGGTAAACTCCCGTTCGCTGTCCGCTTCGGCGGATACCCTTCGGGGGTGTAGCTCAGCTGGTTAGAGCGCTGGCCTGTCAAGCCAGAGGTCGCGGGTTCGAGCCCCGTCACTCCCGCCACGAATAACTCGCAGGTCAGCCTTGGTTTCCTCGGCTGGCCTGTCTTGTCTTCCTCGGTGTCAAACCGACTCCGCTGCGTGCAGTCGGGACGGTAGCGGTCTCAGCGGCACGCTGCCGGTCTCGCCTTGCCGGAATCGGCAGAGCCAGGCGGCGGTTCGGGTATCCACCTCAAGCACGCACTCGCCGCCGATACCGCCATCCCGGAAGGCTTCCTCGTGGCCAACCGCCTCGCGTCCGAGACCAGCCCCTACCTGCTCCAGCACGCCGAGAACCCGGTCGACTGGTATCCGTGGGGCGAGGAGGCCTTCGACCGGGCGCGGGCCGAGGACAAGCCGATCTTCCTCAGCGTGGGCTACTCGGCGTGTCACTGGTGCCACGTGATGGAGCACGAGAGCTTCGAGAACGACGCCACCGCCGCGCTCATGAACGAGCACTTCGTCTCGGTGAAGGTCGATCGCGAGGAGCGGCCCGACGTCGACGCGATCTACATGGACGCCGTGCAGGCGCATGACCGGGGCGGGCGGCTGGCCGATGAGCGTCTTTCTCACGCCCGGACGGCGAGCCGTTCTACGGCGGCACCTACTTCCCCGACGAGCCCCGCTACGGGATGCCGTCGTTCACGCAGCTGCTGCTGCAGATCTCGGAGCTGTGGGCGACACGCCGCGACGAGGTGGTCGCCGCCGGTTCGAACCTCACCGAGGAGCTGCGCCGGCAGCTCTCTTGCCGAGACGGACTCCGGCGCGTGAACCGCTCGATCGACGAGACGCTGGACGACCGCGGTGCGCGGGCTCTCCGAGAGCTTCGACCGCGACAACGGCGGCTGGGGCGGCGCGCCCAAGTTCCCGCAGCCGGCCGTGGTGGAGTTCCTCCTGCGGCGCGCATCGCGAATCGGGCGAGGAGCGCCCGCTGCCGCATGGTCACGCAGCGTGCTCGACGCCATGATGCGCGGCGGGATCTACGACCAGCTCGGCGGGGGCTTCCACCGCTACGCCACCGACGAGGCGTGGCTGGTGCCCCACTTCGAGAAGATGCTCTACGACAACGCGCAGCTCGCGCGCGTCTACCTGCACGCCTGGCAACTCACCGGCGACCCTTCGTATCGGCGTGTGGCCGAGGAGACGCTCGACTACGTCGCCCGCGAGATGCGCGACGCGAGCGGCGGGTTCTACTCGGCGCAGGACGCGGACTCCGAGGGCGAGGAGGGGCGCTTCTTCGTCTGGACCGCCGAGGAGATCACGGCTGTGATCGAGGCGTCGGACGAGAGCGCTCAGGGCGACGCCGAGCTGTTCATGCTCGCGTACGGCGTCACGGAGTGCGGCAACTTCGAGGGCAGCAACATCCTGCATCTGGCTCGGACCGCAGCCGACATCGCCCAGGATCGCGGCGTTGACCCCGGGTGAGACTCCAGACGCGCCTTGAACGCATGTCCGAGAGCTGCTGCTCGTCGCGCGCGAGCGCCGGGTGAAGCCGGGGCTCGACGACAAGGTGCTCGCGGGCTGGAACGGCCTGATGCTCGGCGCGTTCGCCGAGGCGGCCCGCGTCCTCGGCCGCGATGACTACCGCGAGATCGCCGGAGCCCAACGCCGAGTTCCTGCTCGCCCAGATGCGCGATGCCGACGGTCGAATGCTGCGCACGTGGAAGGCCGGGCGCGCCAAGCTCAACGGCTATCTTGAGGACTACGCCAACGTTGCCGACGGGCTGCTCGAGCTCTACCAGACCACCTTCGAGCCGCGCTGGTTCGAGGCGCGCGCGCTACTCGCCGAGCAGATCCTCGGCGCACTTCGCCGATGAGAACGGCGGCTTCTTCGACACGAGCGACGACCACGAGACGCTGCTCGTGCGGCCAAAGGGCGTGCAGGACGGCGCCGTGCCCTCGGGAGCTCGGTGGCTGCGGGCGTTCTGGCGCGGCTCGCGCACTACACCGGAGAGCGCCGTTACGCCGACGCCGCGCACGGCGCGCTCGAGCAGGTGCGCCGCGGCATGGAGCAGGCGCCTCTCGGCTTCGCGCACTGGCTGTCCGTGCTCGACTTCATTCTGGCTCCGCCGCAGGAGCTGGCGCTGGTGGGCGACGACCTGGGGCCGCTGCTCGAGGTCGTGCGCGCCGGCTACCGGCCCGAACCTGGTGGTGGCTGCGGCGGCGCGGCTCAGGACGAGGCCGACGATCGAGCTGCTGCGGGATCGTGAGGCGCCGGCCGGCACGGCGACGGCGTACGTCTGCCGGCAGTTTGCCTGCCAGGCGCCGGTCACCGACGCCGATGAGCTGCGCGAACTCCTGGACGCGTAGGGCTTCGCCGTGGGGGATAGTCGAGGCGCGTAGCCGCTGCGCGCGTCCGCTACCTGGGCCGGCAGGCTCCCACGTAGTTGCTGCGGCTCGAAAGCGACTGGATGCGCACCGTCGACCCGGAGGACGGCGCGTGGATGAAGTCGCCGCCGCCCACGTACATCCCGACGTGGTGGATCGGGCTGCCGAAGAACACCAGGTCGCCAGGCTCGAGGTTCGAGCGTGGAGATGCGCGGCCCCTGGCTGATCTGCGCGCGGGAACTGTGCGGGAGCGAGATGCCCGCCCTCCGATACGCCCACATCGTCAGGCCGCTGCAGTCAAACGAGTTGGGTCCGGAGCCGGCCCAGCGGTAGGGCCTGCCGATGGCCTGCATCGCGTAGAAGACCGCTGCCGCGCCCTTGCTGCTCGTGGGCGCGTCGCCACCGCGTCGGCAGAGGACTTCGACTTGGGCTTGCTGGCGACTTGGGCTTGCGCGCCTCGGCCGCGGCGGCTTCACGCTGGCGCTTCACGAGCGCGAGGTAGCGTGCATGCGCCGCAGCCGCCTCGGCCGCCTTCTTCTTGGCGATCAGGTCCTTGACCTCGGCGTTGAGCCCGCCGAGAACCTTCTCGCGCTCGTCGAGCTGCTCGTTGACGGTCTTCTCGTTGGCCGCCATCGCCTTCTGCTGCTTGGCGGCATCGCGCCTTGGCCGAGACGAGCGTTGCGTTGGTGGCGGCCTCCTCGGCCTTGTTCTCGCTTGAGCTCGGCCACGGTGGAGGCGTCGTCTCTGGTTGAGTGAGGTGAGCACCCGGACGGTCGCGTCGAGCTCCTCGAAGTCGTTGACGCTCAGCAGCACCGAGACGAAGGTCAGCGGCCCTTGGCGGTACATCTCGTTGGCGCGGGTGTCGAGATGGGTCTGCAGCACCTTGGTGCGCGACTTGAGCTTCTTGATCTTGGCGTTGCTCGACTTCACCTTCTTCTCGAGGGAGTCGTAGCGGTCCCGAGCGGCGTTGTACTTCTCGGCGGCGATCTCGGCCTTGTCGCTGAGGGATTCGATCTGGGCCTCGACCCGGTCGGCTTCGGCCTGCTTCTGCGCGATTGTCTCGGCGAAGGCGGGCGAGCTCACGGCGAGCGCGAGGGCGAGCGTGAAGCACGTGGTCATCAGTAGTCGCATACGGATACTCAAGCGCAGTCACCCTCCGTTTCGCGTCTCGGCGACGATGTTCTGGCCACCGACATCATACCCCTCTCGTCGCTTCGCCCCGCCGACGAGGACGAAAACGGACCGGCTGAGCGCGACTCAGCCGGTCCGTTGGATTGTCGTTGCCGCGCAGTCGTCTAGTTGCCGTACGGCGACTGCCCGGTCTCGGCGTGACAGCTCGACGCGGTGCAGCCCGGTGCGCGGAGCAGGTGAGCGTCTCCGGTATCGAGGTGCGCTGGCCACGGCCGTCGAGGCGGTCGCCGTGCGCTCCTCAAGCCGAGAAGCGCGCCGGTGCCGCCCACGGTCACGAACATCGCCGCGGCCAGCGCCACCGTGACCACGAGGACCGACAGCGTGTTCTGCAACGTGCGCGCGCCCGAGCACGGGCGACCGCGCCGGTGCTGGCGCGACCCTCGAACATCGAGGTGATCGTCTGCACGAACCAGGCGCCGTGCAGGGCGAAGTGCACCAGCAGCAGGACGATCGTCGCCGAGGCGGATGTCGGCGTGCACCGCCACCCAGAGCGGGTGGCCGCGTTCGCGATGCCGAGACATGCCGGCCAGCACGCTCGAGACGGCCAGCCCGCTGACCATCACGGCCACGGTCGAGACGAACAGCGCCACGTCGACCACGAGGTTGAGCCGCGAGACGCTGAACAGCCGCTCGAAGAAGCGCTTGGTCACATGGACCGTCCACTCCCAGTTGATCACCAGGTGGACGAGCAGCGGCACGATCAGCGCGATGCTGAGCCACTCGTGCACCGCGAGACCGGTGCGAGCCGGGGCGTTTGCGACCAGCAGGCCGACTAGGAGAGCGATATCGATGAAGAATCTGGAGCGCCTGGACATTCTGGGTGCCTCCTCGGTAGGTGCTGTCGTTTCAGTCGTCTTGGGGCGGCGTGGCGAGCAGGTCTGCGATCGCCGCCCGAGTTCACCTTCCGAGAAGGGCAACGCCCTCGCGGTTGCGGCGAGGCTACGGTTTCGTAATCTGCGGATCGGGCAGGCTCGAGCCCTGCATTGCGGTTTCGTAACCACCTCGCAGTTGCCTCACAAGGAGAGCGGTCCAAAGTCATGGGCGAAGGCCGGCGGTCGTATCGCCGGCCACCAACAAGAAAGAGGTGCGTTCATGACGGACAGCAGCAACGAGACAACCGAGGTTCTGCCGACGGCCGAGATGCCGGCGGTCGCACCTGCGGCAGCGATGCCGGAGCCCGCGGGCGCCGCTCCCGCGCGGTACAAGACGCCGGAGGTCAAGCCGGCGACCGGCACGTCCAAGGTGCTGATCATCGTCGCGGCGGCGGTGCTCGGATTCGTCGTGCTCGGCGCGACGTTCGCGAGCGGCGTGATGGTCGGCAGCACGTGGGCGGCGGGCGCGGCGGCGCTGCGATGCAGTGCGGCGGGGCCAGCTCGGCGGCCCGGTGCCGGTCAGCTCGGCGGCCAGCAGGGCCGCGGCTTCGACCAAGACGGCGGCCGAGGGCACGGCCGTGGCGGCCGTGGCGGCGTACGGCGGCCAGACTGCCCCCAGGGCCAGACGGCTGCCGCAGGGCCAGGCCGCTCCCGACGGCTCGACCGGGCAGCCCCAGTAGCTCACGGCAGCGGCCGTCTCTCAGCGATGAGGGGCGGCCGCAGCAGTGATACGCTCATCTCATGACGACCGAGAGAACACATAGCGTCCTCGTGATCGAGGACGATCCTGCAGTAGCCGAAGGCCTCGTCGAGGGCATCGGCAACGAGGGCTACGACGTGCACTGGGAGTCTACCGGCGGCGCCGGCGTGGCTTGGGCGCGCGACGAGTCGCCGAGCCTGATCGTGCTCGACGTGCGCCTCCCCGACGGCTCGGGCTTCGACTTCTGCCGGCAGATGCGGCAGCTCGGCCTGCGCCAGCCCATCCTCATGCTCACGGTGCAGTCCGACGAGCTCGACAAGGTGCTCGGACTCGAGATGGGCGCCGACGACTACCTCACCAAGCCCTACCGCATGCGCGAACTGCTGGCGCGGATCCGCGCGCTGCTGCGACGGACCTACGGCGAGCTCTCCTCGGCGGAGGCCGACATCCTCTACGTCGGCGACGTCGTGATCGACCGCACGCGCGCGACGGTGAGCAGCGGCGGGCGCGACCTCAATCTCACGCCGACCGAGTATCGGCTGCTCACGTTCCTCGCGCGCCACCCGGGGCAGGCGTTCTCGCGCGCGCAGCTCATCGAGAACGTGTGGGGCGCCGACGGCGAGTACTACGACGACAAGACCGTCAGCGTCCACGTGCGGCGCCTGCGCGAGAAGATCGAGGCCGACCCTAGCGACCCGCAGCTCGTGCTGACGGTCCCGGGCATCGGCTATCGGCTGGCCACCTGAGATGGCCGCCTTCCGTTCGACATCGCTGCGCGCGCAGCTCTCGCTGACGTACGCCGGGATCGCCCTGCTCACGGCGGTGCTGCTGGGCGGCATCCTGCTGTCGGTGCTGGGCGGCTACTACGCCCGGGCCGAGACAGCGTACCTGCAGGCGGCCGCGATCGCAGATTCGCAACGAGCCGCTGCCCGAGGCCGCGAGCACGCTGGCGACCTGGGCGTCGCGCGCGGCCCTGGTCGAGCAGGTGCGGGTCCGCGTCTTCGACGTCCGGCGGCGCGCTTCTGACCGACTCGGGCTCGCCGAGAGACATCGGCTCTGAGCGAGCTCGACCTCGAGCGCGAAGGCCGTCGCGACGCGCGGCGCGACCGCCGGCCGCAGCCGCTGGGCGACGGCATCTTCGGCGGCGGCTCCGCTTCGGGCTCCGCGTCCGGGGCCAGCCTCAAGATCGCGCTCGTCGACCGCATCCGGCGAGCCCGCCGGCTACCTGGTGCTCTCCGAGCCGCCCACCTCCGGGCGCGCGGTGCTCGTCGGCATCGCGCAGGCGTGGACGGTCGCGGCGCTGCTTGCCGTCGCCCTCGCCGCGCTCGCGGGCTACCTGCTCTCGTCGCGCATCTCCAAGCCCATCGTCGCGCTCACCGAGGCGAGCGACCGCATGGCCGACGGCGACCTGACCGCGCGCGCGCCGGTCGAGCGCGCCGACGAGGTCGGGCGTCTCGGCGAGTCCTTCAACCAGATGGCCGATCAGATGGAAGGCACCGTCGTCGCGCTGCGGCGCTTCGTCGGCGATGCGGCGCACGAGATCGGCACGCCGCTGACGGCCCTCCGGGCCGACCTCGAGCTTGCCGAGGGCGCTGCTTCGACCGACGACGAGCGCCGTCTCATCGGCCGCGCGCTTGGCCAGGCCGACCGCCTCCAGTCGCTGTCCGAGAGCCTGCTGAGCCTCTCGCGCATCGAGGCCGGCGATCCCAACGGCACCATCGAGCGGGTCGACCTCGCCGCCACCGTCCGCGAGGCTGCCGAGGCCGTCGCTTCCCGCGCCGAGCAGGCCGGGCTCGCGCTCGGCGATCGACGTCGCGTCCATCGGCGCTCACGGTCATGGCCGACAAGGGCCGCCTGCAGACCGTCTTCGAGAGCCTGCTCGACAACGCCGTCAAGTTCACGCCCGACGGCGGCACCGTGACCGTCAGCGCCCATGCTGACGAACGGTTCGGCGGTCGCATCCGTCGCCGACACCGGCATCGGCATCCCCGAAGCCGAGCACGGCGACGTGTTCTCGCGCTTCCACCGCGCCCGCAACGTGGCCGCCTACCAGGGCAGCGGCCTCGGCCTCGCGATCGTGCTCGCGACCGTGGAGCGCTACGGCGGCACCGTCTCCTTCGAGAGCTCCGACGCAGGCACTCGCTTCGAGATACGGCTCCCTCTTGTCTAGCGCCGACGAATCCCGAGCGCCGCCGCGCCCGCTGCGAGCGCCGAGGAGGACTTCGAGCTCTGCAACGACTGCGGCGGCCTGTGCTGCGCGCTCTTCCTCGCGCACGACGAGGACGGTCGACTACATCGGCGAAGGTTGGCTGCCCGACTACATCGCGCTCTGGGAGGAGCGGCTCGTCGCGAGCGGCGCGCTTCGCGTCACGAGCGCCGCGTACCTGCCCGGCGAGGCGGGCGTGACCCCGCTGCACGACCCGCGCGTGAGCCACCTGCCGACGCCCGAGGGCGAGGCGTACCGCGCGGCGCTGCCCGAATCGGTCGACTACCGCAAGTGCGTCTTCTGCGACGCTGAGACCGGCTGCCTCCTGCCGCGAGACTATCGCGCGCCGATCTGCGGCGACTACGTGTGCGAACTCTGGAGGAAGCGGTCGTGAGCACCCTCTTCATCGACGCCGACGCGTGCCCGGTGACCCGCGAGGCCATCTCGATCGCCCGCGCGCACGGCATGGGCGTGGTGCTGGTCGCCAACACCAACCAGAGCTTCGCGCGCTACGAGGGCCGCAACGGCGTCGAGACCGTCACCGTCGGCACCGGCCGAGACTCCGCCGACTTCGCGATCATCGAGCGACTCGGCGCCGACGACGTCGTGGTCACCCAGGACATCGGGCTCGCCGCGATGGTGCTCGGCCGCGGCGCGGGTGCGATCAGCCCGCGCGGCCGCATCTTCTACCAGGCGACGATCGACATCGAGATGGAGGTCCGCCACGCCGAGCAGAAGCTCCGCCGGGCGGGCGGCCGCACCGGCGGGCCCTCGAAGTTCACCGACGAGGACCGCGAGAACTTCTCGGACTCGCTCGAGCGACTGATCCGCGACCGGCGTCGCTGACGGACTCAGTACCGCGTGGGTACGAACGTCTGCGTGTCGATCGGCACCCGCACGTAGCCCTTGCTCGCCGGCTTGCGAGGCGGCAGAACCATCACCGGAGGCATGACGTTCTCGTAGGGGATCATGCTCAGGAGGTGGCTGATCGTATTGAGCCGCGCACGCTTCTTGTCGTTGCTGTCTACCACCCACCACGGGGACTCTTTGGTGTCCGTGTACTTGAACATCTCGTCCTTGGCGCGGGAGTACTCCTCCCAGCGGTCGCGACCCTCAAGGTCCATCTCCGAGAACTTCCAGCGCTTCAGCGGGTTGTCCAGCCGGTCCTGGAAGCGTTTGTCCTGCTCCTCGTCGGAGACGGAGAACCAGTACTTCACGAGGGTGATGCCTGAGCGTATGAGCATCCGCTCGAACTCGGGACAGTCGCGGAAGAACTCCTCGACCTGCTCGGCGGTGGCGAAGCCCATGACGCGCTCGACCCCGGCCCGGTTGTACCAGGAGCGGTCGAAGAGCACGATCTCGCCGGCCGCGGGCAGCTGCTCGACGTAGCGCTGGAAGTACCACTGCGACTGCTCGCGGTCGGTGGGCGACGGAAGGGCGACCACGCGACAGACGCGCGGGTTGAGCGCTTCGGTGACCCGCTTGATGGTTCCGCCCTTGCCCGCCGCATCGCGGCCCTCGAAGATGACGACGACGCGCAGGCCCTCCTGGCGCACCCACTCCTGCAACTTGACGAGCTCGATCTGGAGCTTGAGCAGCTCGTCCTCGTAGTAGGCGCGATCGAGCTTCCCGTTCTTGGTGGTGCGGAGCTTCGCGCTGGGCCGACGAGGGCTTGTCGGCATGGCTATGCTTGGGTTCGTCCTTGGACATCGGACATGCTCCTCGGCGGTGTGTGGACTGTCTGAACTGATGGTACCCCCGCGGCCGGTGCCTGCGCGGTCGGAGTGCGCACGAATAGCCGAGGCGGGTACAATGCAGACGTACTCACAGACGACTCCGGGCCTACGGGCTCGCCTGAACCGAGGAGCCAGCATGACCGACGACATCAACCCGGACGCTCCGCAGGACACCCCCGAGGGCTCGGCCCCCGAGACCGCCCCCGCCGAGAAGCCCGAGGACAAGCACCGACTCAAGCACGACTTCCGCGACGCCGTGGGCAAGGTGGTCGGCATCGCCGTCGAGACAGGCTCCATGCTCTCCGGCAACGCGGGCGACCTGGTCTCGGCCGAGGGCGCCGTGGCCGAAGCTGACACCGAGAAGCTGCTCGACCGCATCGACGGCGAAGGTTAGCGCCGCAGGTCTCGATCGGCCCTAGCGCACCTTGTAGCCGAGCGCGGCGAGTTCGCTCAGCGTCACGAAGTCGTAGCCCTTGGCGCGCAGCGCCTTGAGGATTCTCGGCACGGCGGCCGCGGTGGCCGAGCGGTTTCCGCCACCGTCGTGCATCAGGATCACCGCGCCCGGTCTTGCGCCCTTGAGCGCGCGCGACGTGATCGAGCTCGCGTTGCGGTAGCGCCAGTCCAGCGTGTCGACGGTCCAGAGCACCTGCCGCAGGCCGACGCTGCTCGCGGTACGCCTGAGCGTGCGGCTCGTCGACCCGTACGGTGGCCGGAACCACACGGGGGTGACGCCGGTCGCCTTCGCGATCGCCGCCTTGCTGCGCTTCAGGTCGGCGGCGTTGGTCCTCGCGCTGCGGCGCGGCATGTTCGCGTGTCCCCAGCTGTGGACGCCCGGCTCGTTGCCGGCCGCGACGACCGCCTTCGCGCGTGAGGGCTGGCTCCTGACCTGCGATCCGAGCATGAAGAACGTCGCTTCGGCGTCGTAGCGTCGCAGCGCCGACACGATCCTGCCGGTGGAGGAGCGCCACGGGCCGTCGTCGAACGTGAGCGCCACAACCTTCGCTCCGACCGCCTTGAATGTCTTGGTGCTGCCGACCGCCGCTTCGTGGTCGCCGGTGGCGGGAATCTCGGCGTACACGCGCCAGTGCGCGCGCGAGGGAACGGTGATCCTTGCCGAGAAACCGCCGCTGGCCGTGATGGTCGGCACGTACGACGCGACGCTGACCCAGCCGGAGCCCGAGCGCCGCTTGAGCGTGACGGTGACGGCCTCGCCGGGCACGACTCCGTTCTTGGCGGTGCCTTGGGCGGTGAACGTGCGTCCCGAACGGATGATGGTCGGGCCGGTCACGCGCACGGTTGGGGCGGGGAGGGCGAGGGCGACGGCCGGACCCGCGGCGAGAATCGATCATGCGTCGTCGCGGCGATCATTCCGATGAGAACGACGCGTACCGAGGCGCATGGGGACTCCTCTTGAGACAGCGACGCGACGCTACTGCTGAGGATACCCCGTGGGCGCTCCGCGAGTGACGCGAGTCACAGCGCGACGTGCGATGTGGGGCATTCGCTTGAGGTCGTCGGGTGCGTGCCGATACCCCCAGTACGACACGACGGCGGGCGCTGCGTCCGTCTGCCACGAGGAGGGGTCGATGATGTACCCGAGCAAGCGAGTCTCAGTCGGTGTTCACCGCTCTGGTGCTGTCGATGGCGATGGGGATGCTCGCGGTTCCGGCGCTCGCGGGCGCCTGCGAGGAGGCGACGGTCACCATCCCGGCCATCGCGCGCGGCTACGTCTACGGCTCCAGCCTGCGATTCGTCGACGGGATGGTCACCAACGACAGCTCCGTGACGGTCAACGTCGACAAGGTCCGCGTGACGCTGGGCCGAGAATCCCAGCGTGACGAGCGACTTCTGGGTCGGCTGCCAGTTCCTCGCGCCGGGTCAGTGGACGACCTTCCACGAGTCGTGGCCCTGCGGGGTCGAGCCCACGTGGACGGTGGACGCGGCGACCGCCTACGCCTACAAGCGGACCGGCACGAGCCGGTGCGATCGATCTGCAACTCAGGGGCGTAAGCGGCCCGGTTCTCGATGGCGACATGCGCGTGTGGACCGTTTCGGTCACCAACACGTCTTCGGTCACCGTCGGCGGCATCGACCTCATCGGCAGGGAGATGGACGGCGACACGTTCGTCGACACGCTGTTCTCCTGGGACCTTCCCGACCAGATCGCGCCCGGCGAGTCCGTGTACTTCGAAGTCCGCGGCAAGTCACCGTGGCCGGTTCGAGCCCACTGCCGACATGCGCTTCACGGCTGTCGAGAAGTCAACGATCACGCTGTCGCCGGACACGCTCGCGCCCGTCTACGGCACGCCGGTCACCTTCCGGATCGAGCTCCGGCGCTCCGACGGCTCGCTTGCGACCGGCAGTCGGACGCTCAAGATCTACCACTCCTACGACGGCAACAAGTGGGCCCCCGACTACTTCCATCAGAACACGGACACGGGCGTCGTGGTCACCCAGATCACGCCCGACCGTCCGACGTACTACCGCGCCGTCTACTGGGGTGGCGACGACCTGAGCCAGGCCATCGGCGAGTGGATGCTCGTGACCCCGAAGGTCGCGAACGGCTCGCCGATCGCTCCGAAGCACGTCCACGCCAAGCGCACGTTCGCGGTTCGCGGACGCATCGGTGCGGGCGCCGGCAGCTCCAGCCGACGGTCACGTCTACGCCGAGAAGAAGGTTGGGCGCCGCTGGGTGCGCAAGGTCAAGCTTGCGACCACGGCCGACGCGAACGGTGCCTACAGAAAGTCGCTCAAGCTCACGTCCCGCGGCACGTGGCGGGTGCGGGCGTACCGCTCCGGCGTCGGCTACTCCAAGTTCCGTACCGTCAAGGTCCGCTAGGACCGGGCAGCGCGTTGCACCCTCCGGAAGGCCGTCCACTCGGGCGGCCTTTCCTCTGCAGCCCAGTACCGTCTCCGCCGCCTTCGCGGTACCCTGTCCTCACGCGTGCACCGTGCGCGCGGGGGAAGGGGAACAGCCGTGGCAGACAACCGAATCGGTACCAAGATCACCACGCTGCGCGAGTCGCTGCAGCTCTCGCAGGCAGACCTCGCCGAGCGCTGCGACTGCGACATCTCGGTCATCCAGGGGCTCGAGGACGGCCAGCTCGCGCCGTCGCTCGCGCCGCTCATCAAGATCACGCGGGCGCTCGGCGTCCGTCTCGGCACGCTGCTCGACGACGACACGCAGGTCGGCCCGGTCATCACGCGCAAGGACCACGCCGAGGAGGTCGCGCGGCTCAAGTCGCTCGAGACCTCGTCAGACGGCGGCGTGCTCGACTTCTTCTCGCTCGCCGAGGGCAAGACCTCGCGCCACATGGAGCCGTTCATGATCACCGTGAACCCGGCCGCCGCCGGGGCGCACTCGCTCTCGAGCCACGAGGGCGAGGAGTTCGTCTACGTGCATGAACGGCGAGATCGAGATCGAGTACGGCAAGGACCTCCACGTGCTCGGCGCGGGCGACAGCATCTACTACGACTCGATCGTCCCTCACCAGCTGCGCGCCCACGGCGACGTGCCCGCACGCATCCTGGCCGTCGTGTACGCACCGGCGTAGGGGATGCGACATGGAGCTGCACACCGAACTGACGATCGGCGAGTACTTCGAGCGCAAGGTCGCCGAGCGCGGCGACGCCGACTTCATCGTCTTCCCCGACCGCGGCCTGCGCTGGAGCTGGAACCAGTTCGACGAGCGCGTCGACAACCTCGCGAAGGGCCTGCTCGCGATCGGCATGGAGCCGGGCGACCACCTCGGCATCTGGGCGCGCAACGTTCCCGACTGGCTGACGATCGCGTTCGCGACCGCGAAGATCGGCGTCGTGCTGGTGACGGTCAACCCGGTCTACAAGAGCCACGAGCTGGCCTACGTCATCAAGCAGTCGGACATGAAGGCGCTCGCCATCATCGACACGTTCCGCGACGTCGACTACGTCGAGATCGTGCGCGGGCTCGTGCCGGAGGCGGCGACGCAGGAGCGCGGCCGGCTCTACTCGGCGGAGTTCCCCAAGCTCAAGACCCTCATCTACATGGGGCCCGAGAAGCACCGCGGCTTCTACAACGTGCCCGAGCTGCTGGTTCTCGGCGAGCACGTGCCTGACGGCAGCGCTCGCGTCGGCGAAGGCGGGGCTCTACGAACACCGACACCATCAACATGCAGTACACGTCGGGGACGACGGGCTTTCCCAAGGGCGTCATGCTCACGCACCGCAACATCCTCAACAACGGCTTCTACATCGGCGAGCGCCAGAAGCTCGGTCCCGACGACCGCGTCTGCCTGCCGGTGCCGCTCTTCCACTGCTTCGGCATCGTGCTGGGCGTCCTCGCGATCGCTCACGCACGGCTCGACGGCGGTGATGGTCGAGAGCTTCGACCCGGTGATCGTGCTCGCCGCGATCCAGAAGGAGCGGGCGACGGCGCTCTACGGCGTACCGACGATGTTCATCGCCGAGCTGGCGCACCCGATGTTCGACCTGTTCGACCTCACGTCGCTGCGCACCGGCATCATGGCCGGCTCGCCGTGCCCGATCGAGACGATGCGCCAGGTCATCGACAAGATGCACGCCTCGGAGATGACGATCTGCTACGGCCTGACCGAGGCCTCGCCGGTGTTCACGCAGACGACCACCGACGACACGCTCGAGCGCAAGTGCGAGACGGTCGGGCGCAAGCACGACGAGGTCGAGGTGCGCGTGGTCGACCCCGAGACCGGCGAGGACTGCCCGCCCAACGTCCCCGGCGAGCTGCTCTGCCGCGGCTACAACATCATGAAGGGCTACTACAACATGCCCGAGGCCACGGCCAACGCGGTCGACGCGGACGGCTGGCTGCACTCGGGCGACATCGGCACGGTCGACGAGGACGGCTACTACCGCATCACCGGGCGCATCAAGGACATGATCATCCGCGGCGGCGAGAACATCTACCCGCGCGAGATCGAGGAGTTCCTCTACACGATGCCGGGCGTCGAGGACGCGCAGGTCGTGGGCGTGCCCGACCCCAAGTACGGCGAGGTCGTCGGCGCGTTCATCCGGCTGAAGGCCGGCGCCGAGATGACCGAGGGCGACGTGCAGGAGTTCTGCCGCGCGCGCATGGCGCGCTACAAGGCGCCCAAGTACGTCTTCTTCGTCGACGAGTACCCCATGACCGCCAGCGGCAAGATCCAGAAGTACAAGCTGCGCGAGATGGCCGCCGAGAAGCTCGGCTTGAGCGACGTCAACGTGTTCGCGAGCGAGGCTTAGGTATGCGCAGGGTCCGCGGCGCTGACGAGGCGCTCTCAGCAGCAACAAGAAGGGTGATTCCAATGAAGCGGGTCTCAACGTTCGCGCTGCTCGGGTTGATGTCGCAGGATCTGGCCCTGGTGGCCGGGTGCGCCGCCTCCGGCGGGACCGCCAAGTCCGCGGGCGACCTCACCGGCAAGGAATGGAGCCTGGTCGGATCGAGCGTCAGCTCGAGTGACCTGGGTGCCGCGGGAATCACCGCGACGTTCGAGGCGGGCCAGCTCAGCGGCTTCTCGGGCGTCAACCAGTACAGCGGCCCCTACACCGCCGATCCGGACGGGACGTTCAAGGCCGGTCCCCTCGTCGGCAACACTGATGGCCGGTCCCGAGCCGCTCATGACCGCCGAGAGCGCCTACCTCAAGCTGCTGGAAGGTTGCGACTCCTACAAGGTCGAGGCCGGAACGCTCACGCTCTCAACCGGCGGGAAGGTGAGCCTGACCTACAAGGAGGCGGCGAAGGCCGAGTTGCCCGGCAGCGACTGGGTCGTGACCGGCTACAACAACGGCAAAGAAGCGGTGACCGGCCCCGCGGTGGACTCGACGCTGACGGTGGCGTTCGGCAGCGACGGCAAGGTCAGCGGCGACGGCGGCGTGAACCGCTTCATGGGCGACTTCGAGTCCGGAGCCAAGTCGGTCAAGATCGGACCGCTCCAGTCCACCAAGATGGCCGGCCCGCCGGAGCTGATGACGCAGGAGACCGCGTACCTGACCGCGCTCCAGAACTCGACCACGTGGGAGATCTCGTCGGGCAAGCTCACGATGCGCGATGCCAGCGGGGCGATGCAGGTCCTCGGCATCAAGCCGTAGGGCAGGCCCGCTACTTCTTCTTGAGCTTCTTGTCGGAGCCGTCGCAGTACGGTGGCTTCTTGGTGAGCCCGCAGTTGCAGATCTTGACCGTCTTCTTCTCGGCGATCTTGAACTTCACGGGCTTGGCGCCCTTGCAGGTGCCATCGCACCAGGGCGTCTTCTTGGTCTTGCCGCAGGCGCACCACTTGTAGTTGCCCGGCTTGAGCTCGATCTTGAGCGGATGCTTCTTGTCCTTCATGTGCTCGAACTTCACGTGAGCGCCTCTCTAGTTGCCTGGGCCGAAGTTGCCGCTCGAGTCCATCTCGAACGTGTCCGCGAAGTCGCTTGCCGAGAGCTTCTCGACCAGCTTGGCCGAGGCGTTCTTCTTGTCGACGACCGGCACTCCCGGGTCCGCGAGCTTGAGCGACAGCCAGCGTCCACCGAGAATCTCCCCGTTCTTGTCGATCTTCACCGTGAGCAGGCCCGAAAGCGACAGGTTGCCGCCTTGGCCGAAGTTGCCCCAGCCCGCGAAGTTGCCCAGCGAGTAGGCGATGAGCTTGCCCTTGTAGCGCTCGATTCCGCGCACCACGTGTGGACCTGAGCCGAGCACCGCGCTCGCTCCGGCGTCGATCATCGCGTGCGAGAACGCGCGCGAGTTGCCGCGGAACTCGCCGTAGGCCTTCTCGGCGCCCTTGGGGGTGTGCGTCTTGTCGGCGCCTTCGGCCCCGGCGTGCATGAGCACGACCACGACGTCGGCCTGCGTCTTGGCCTTGCGGACGAGCTTCTGAGCTGCGGGGATGTTGGCGAGCGTCGCGTTCCAGCGGTACGGCGAGAACGCGACGAACGCGACCTTGACGCCGTTGGCCTCGCGGACGGTGATCTGGCCGGGAAGGCCGGTGTCGGCGATGTCGTTGTCGGCGAGCGCCTTGCGCGTCGCCGAGAGCCCCTTCTCGAGGTAGTCGTACGCGTGGTTGTTCGCGAGGCTCATCACGTCGAAGCCGGCCCACGACAGCGCCTCGGCGTTCTTGGGCGGCGCTTGGAAGGAGTAGGTGTTGGGTCCGTTGCTCTTGGACTTGCCCCCGATGCCGAAGGTGCCCTCGAGGTTGCCGACCATCAGGTCGGGGCCCAAGAGCTGCGCGCGCACCTTCTCGAAGAGCGCGCGGCCGTTGCGCGGCGGGGAGCCGTACTTGGAGCCGGGCGTCGTGTCGCCGACCCAGCCGATCTCGACGACGCCCGGGATGCGATCGGTCGGGCCGCTCGCGGTGGTCGAACCTGCGGGCACGGGCGGGGTTGTCGGCGTGGACGGGCTCGCGTCGCGCCGAGGACGCTTGCGGCCTGCGACGCGCTCGGTGACGCCGCCGGGGCCGGGACGACCGCGGTGACCGCCGGCTTATCGGCGCAGCCACCCATGGAGACGGCGACGCAGACCAAGGCCGCAAGCACCGCAAACCGCGCGGCTCGCGGCGGCAGTGTGCCTGACGGCGAACGTGCGCGTGGGGGAGGTGCGAGCGGGGCTTGTCGGCAAGGGGGAGGTCCTCCATCAACGGGGCGCGGCATCCGCGTGTACAATCTACCCGAGATTGACCGAGCCAGGGAGCCAGATGAGCGTCGCCGAGAAGTCCGACTACGAGATCCGCTGGCATGGCCGCGGTGGGCAGGGCGCGGTCACCAGCGCCAAGATCCTCGCCGACGCCGCGTTTCGCAGCGGATTCGCCGGCGTGACCTCGCAGCCCTCGTTCGGTGCCGAGAGGCGCGGAGCTCCCATCACCGCCTCCACGAGGCTCGCGCACGAGCCGATCCGCGTGCTGAACCAGGTCACCGAGCCCGACATCGTCGTGGTGCTCGATGACTCCCTGCTGCAGGTGGGCGGTGCGACCGCGGGGGTGAAGCCGGGCGGGATGCTGATCGTCAACACCGCGCGACCGGCTGGCTGAGCTGGGCGTCTCGGGCGACTTCACGGTCGTCACCGCCGACGTGACCGGCGCCGCGGAGGCCGTCGACCTGATCGTCGGCGGGCAGCCGATGGTGTCCACGGCAATTCTCGGCAGCTTCGCTGCTGCGACAGGACTGATCGACCTGGACAGTGTCGAGCAGGCGATCAGGCAACGTATTCTCTGGGAAGGCCGCCGAGAAGAACATCGAGGCGGCGACGGATCGCTTTCGAGTGCACGCACTAGCCACGTAACGTCAGGAGATGCACATGCACAAGGCACGGCTCGCTCAGATGGCCAAGAGGACACTGCTACTGCTCGTCGTGTGTCTGTCGCTGGTCGCCTTGTTCGTCACGGGATGTTCGGGCGGAGGAGCGACGGGCGCCAGCGCTGACCAGAAGGCGATGCTCGAGATCGGTCGCCAAGTTCTACAAGGCGCAGGGCGCGCTCGACCTTCCCGGCATGCGTGCCGCGCTCTACGACCCGCAGGACATCGCCGGGCTCGCCACGGCTACCGTTCCGCCTGATGCGCAGAAGGCCGAGGTCATCACGAAGAACGTCGGCGACACCATCGTCATCACGATTCCGTCGCAGGAGCTGACGATGACGGCGTCCATCGCCAAGACGCCGGCGAACGCGGTGCTGCTCGCGGCCCCGACCGGGCAGTCGACGACGCTGATCATGAAGAAGGACGGCAACGTCTGGAAGATCGACGTGGCCGAGACCGAGAAGGCCAGCGCAGCCGCGGCGAGGCGGTTCCGGGGGAACCAGCCAGCCGTAGCTCGAGCGGATTGCTACAGACGACGGCGGGTGGACCGGGCGCAGCGCTCGGACTACTCGCCGTCGTTGTCGTTCCGGAGCCGAAACGCGTCGACCCATCTGATCGCGACGTAGGCGGCGGCGAGGCCGATGAACAGCGCCGCCAGGCCGAGGATGGTCAGCGGCTCGTACTTGCTCAGGTCGAGCAGGACGACCTTCCGCGCAAGCGCGATGAGCGCGACCAGGAGCACGATCTCGGCGTGGATCTCGTTGTCCTTGAAGTAGACCTCGACGGTCTCGACCAGCTCGAGAGCGATGAGTACCGAGAGGAAGACGCCGAAGGTGCTGAGCAGCTCCGCCTCGCTCATGATGAGGTTGTCGGTGCCGCCCGGCAGGCCCGGGATCACGAGGGTCAGCGGCACCCACATGAGTTCGATCACCGCGATGCCGAGGATGACGAACATCAGCACCATCAGGACGCCGGCGACGATGCGCTTGCCGCGCTCGGCCATGACGATCAGCGGGTGCTTCTTGCCGTCCTTGGGCACGTCCACTGGATCTCCCTCGCGACTTGTTCGGTGGTTCCCCGCGCGGCCCGAGTCTCGCGGGCGCGGCGTTCTTCTCGGCTAGTCTACCGCAGCGAATGGTTGCCGGTGCGCTCGTCGGCGACTGATATCATCGGCGCAGGGGTCGCTTCCACACCACGAGGAGTCGAGTTGATGTCGAGCGGAATCGCCGAGAACCAGATCGCGCAGTCCCGGCCGTCGGTGGGCGAGGCGGGCGCCACGGGAGACTGGCGCAGCAAGCACCCCGTCATCGACCCGGCGGCGTGCCTCGCGGCCAAGCAGGGGACCGAGACGTGCCAGCTGTGCTGGGTCTACTGCCCGGACGCGTGCATCACGCGCGGCATCCCGCCGCAGATCGAGCTCACGTACTGCAAGGGATGCGGCATCTGCGCCGTCGAGTGCCCCGGCGCGCGCCATCGAGATGGTGCCCGAGGGCGAGCACGGCGCCTGCGAGATCATCGCCGCCGAGAGGATCGAGCGATGAGCCCGCGCCAGGACCCCACCACCACCTCGGTCATCACCGGCAACGAGGCCGCCGCCACCGCCGCCAAGCTCGCGCGCGTGCAGGTCATCGCCGCCTACCCGATCACGCCGCAGTCGCCGGTCGTCGAGCAGCTCTCGGCGTGGGTCGAGTCCGGCGAGCTGCCCGCCGAGTTCGTCACCGTCGAGTCCGAGCACTCGGCGCTGACCGTCTGCATAACCGCCTCGACCGTCGGCGCGCGCGTCTTCACCGCGACGAGCGCCAACGGCCTGGCGTACATGACCGAGCAGGTCTGGTGGGCCGCCGGTGCGCGGCTCCCCATCGTGATGTGCGTCGCCAACCGCGCGATGGCCGCGCCGTGGAACGTGCTCAACGACCAGCAGGATTCGATGTCGCGTGCGCGACGCCGGCTGGATTCAGCTCTACTGCCGAGACAACCAGGAGATCCTCGACACCACGCTGCAGGCGTACCGCATCGCCGAGCAGCTCCACGTGCCGGTGATGGTGTGCTACGACGGCTTCCTGCTCTCGCACACGGTCATGCCGGTCGAGCTCATCTCGGCTGAGACGGCCGACGCGTTCCTGCCGCCGTACACGACGCCGCTCACGGTCGTCGACCCCGGCGACCCGCGCAACATCGGCCCGGTCACCATCGCCGACCCGCGCGCGGACGCCGACGGCATCGTGCGACCCGGCTACATGGAGATCCGCCAGCAGCTGCACGCCGCGCTGCTCGAGGCGCTCGACGTCATTCCCGCCGTCGACGCCGAACTCGGCGCGCTCACCGGCCGCGAGTGGGGCGGCCTGACCTGGGAGTACCTGCTCGAGGATGCCGAGGTGGTGCTGGTGGCCGCCGGGTCTCTCGGCACGCAGGCGACCGTCGCGGTCGAGTCGCTGCGCGCGGCCGGCGTGAAGGCCGGCGTGCTCGGCATCCGGGCGTATCGGCCGTTCCCGGTCGCGGCGCTGCGCGACAAGCTCGCGGGCAAGCAGCTCGCGCTCGTCTTCGACAAGGCCGTCAGCTACGGGTTCGCGGGGCCGATCTGCAGCGACCTGCGTGCGGCGCTCTACGGCGACGGCAGGCATGCCGGTGGTCTGGGGAGCCGTGTGCGGGCTCGGTGGGCGCGACGTGTCGCCCGCCGACCTGACGGCGGCGGTGCTGGCGCGCGCATGCGGACCTCAAGTGCGGCGTGCGGGAGCGCGACGCCGACTGGATCAACCTCAAGCTGACGGGGGGCACGCAGTGACCCGCATCATCGACCTGCCGGCTCGCGAGTACGTGCTGCCCGGCAACCGCGCCTGTGCGGGCTGCGGCATCGGCATCGGACTGCGCGCGATCACCAAGGCGCTCGACGGCCGCATGGTCATGGCGGTGCCGGCGAGCTGCCTCACGGTTCTCGGCGGGATGTATCCGACCGCTTCGGTCGAGGTGCCGTGGGTCAACGTCGCGTTTCCGTCGACTGCGGCCGCGGCTGCCGGGCTCGCCGCGGGGCTGCGCGCGACCGGGCGCGAGGGCGAGATGACGGTGCTCGCGATGGCGGGCGACGGCGGAACCGGCGACATCGGCATCCAGGCGCTTTCCGGCGCCGCCGAGCGCAACGACGACTTCATCTACCTGTGCTACGACAACGAGGCGTACATGAACACCGGCACGCAGCGCAGCGGCCTCACGCCGGCCGGCGCGCGCACGACCACCACGTGGGCCGGCAAGCGCGAGAACCCCAAGGACCTGCCGCGCATCATGGAGGCGCACGGCATCCCGTACGTGGCGTCGACGTCGGCCGCGTTTCCCGCCGACGTCTACGACAAGGTGCTCAAGGCGCGCGGCATACACGGGCTGCGATACATCCACATGAACACCCCGTGCCCGAGCGGATGGAACTTCGACCCCAAGGACAGCGTCGCGCTGGGCAGACTCGCCGTCGACACCGGCATCGTCGTGCTCTACGAGATCGAGGACGGCGTCTTCCGGCTCACCGGTCGCAGCGCGTCGCTCGCGAAGAGCGGCACCCGCAAGCCCGTCGCCGACTACATCGCCACCCAGGGCCGCTTCCGCGGCATGACCGCCGAGATGATCGCCGACGTCCAGGCGTGGGTCGACAAGCGCTGGGCGGGCTACCTCGCACGCAACTCGGCCCCGGCGTAACAGCTCCGGGGCCGAGACGCGTGTGCCTCCACCGTGCGAGTGGATTCCTCTACTTGGATTCGACCTCGACCTTGAAGGTCTCGGCCGGTGCGACACCGGTCTCCCACGGCCGAACGTAGTTCAGGCTGAGATCGCCCTTGCCGGTTGCGGTGACCGAGAACTTCAGCGTCTGCTTGCCGCCCGCGCCGACCACGCCGCTTTCGGCCTCCGATTCGAATGTCGGCTCGCCCTCGGACTGCAGGAACTCGGGCGACTCGAGGCGACCTGCCACGTGTAGCCGGTGGTCGGGTTGGCCTCGAGAACGACTTCGAGCGTCTGACCCGGCGAGACGGCGCACGGTCTTGTCGGCGTCGGCTTTGGTCACGACGACCGCGTCTGCGGCTGCCGCCGTCCTTGGTGCCGCTGTCGGCGGGCTTCGAGCAACCCGAGATCAGTGCCATGCCCAGCGCCGCAAGCGCTATCATCGTGAGCAGTGCGCGCCACGTGTGTCGCCGAGTCTCCCTCATGGCCCCTCCGATCGTCTGCGGTCCGAGCACCGGAGTCAGCCGCGAAGGCGACGTGCGTGGTGCTCCTGTCGGGTGGATTCTGCCCGAACGGGCCGCGCGTGAACTGCGCCCGCGGGCGGTTGCGCCCGCACCGGGTTGGGAACAGTGGCATTGAGAGGATCGCAGCCGTACGGCTGCGCGAATGAAGGGAACCAGACGCATGACCGACGAGACGACGCCGGGCGAACCTGTCGACCCGAACGACGCGGCCGAGTCCGAGGCTCCGAATCCCGCCCGCCGAGCCCGAGGCATCCGACTCCCGTGGGAGGCTCCTGAGCCGCCCGAAGCGACGGCCGAGCCGGAAGCCGACGGTTCCAGCGGCCGAATCGGAGGCCCACACACCCTGGCCGCGACGGAGGTCCGCCGAGACGGTGCCCGCCGCAGCCGAGGCGGTGCCGCCGGCTAGCCGCAGCTGCGGCTGTCGCCGCGAACCCGCTGCCTGCTCCCGCCGACTCCCGCACCGGCGCCATCGGGCCTCGGCCCGACGATCCCGTCGGGTTCGCGCGTCGTGGTCATGGTCTCCCGCGGTCCGGCCCCGATGCCGGCCACCGCGTTCGTGACGGTCCCGGAAGTCGTCGGCCTGGCTCAGGGCGAGGCGCTCGCCAAGCTCCAGGAGTCCGGCCTTCCGTCTCAGGTATTCAACGACTATCACGACAAGCTGCCGCGCGGCGAGGTCGTGGGCCAGCTTCCGCAGCAGGGCACGACCGTCCCGGCGGGCGCCGAGTCCGTCCTGATGGTCTCCAGCGGCCCGGCCGCGGCACCGACCGTCGCCACGAGCCTTCCCCACGTCGTCGGCCTCGCCGAGTCGGATGCGGTGTCCCGCTGCAGGCCGCCGGCCTGTCGCCCCAGCTCGTTCGCGAGTACAGCCCCAGCATCCCGGACGGAGTGGTCATCGCTCAGCTGCCCAGCTCGGCCTCGCTCATCGAGATGCCCAAGAAGCGCTCGCTGCTGTGGCTCTGGATCCTGCTCGCGGTGCTTGTCGTGGCCGCGCTGGGCGTCGGCGCGTACCTGTACCTGAACCGCACCGGTATCGTTCCGGCCGTCGTCGGGCTCACCCAGGCCGACGCGACCGCCGCGATCAATGCGGCGGGTTTCTGAGGTCGAGACGGTCGAGATGACGCAGTCGATCAAGGCGTCCGACGTGGGCAAGGTCGTCGGCCAGCAGCCGGCGGCGAACACCGAAGTCGAAGATGACGCAGGGCATCACCATCTCGGTGTCGGGCGGCCAGAAGCTGCTCGACGTGCCGGCGGTCACCGGCAAGACGCAGTCCGATGCCGAGAGCGCACTCAAGGCCGCGGGGCTGAAGGCCACCGTCTCCAAGGGCTACAGCAGCACCGTGGTCAAGGGAGTCGTGATCTCGCAGGCGCCTGAGGCCGGTCAGAAGGTGCCGTCCGAGACCAGCGTGGGCATCGTGGTCTCCGAGGGCGCGCAGAACATCACCGTTCCGGGGCTCTCCGGGCCAGACGCAGTCGGCGGCAACCTCGGCGCTCAAGTCGCTCGGCCTGGGCACGCAGGTCGTCACCAACTACAGCTCGACCGCGAAGGGCCAGGTCGCCGACCAGTTCCCGTCGGCGGGAACCTCGGTTCCGCCAGGCACGATCGTCGGGCTCATCGTCTCCGGGGGCCCCGTTCCCTCGGGCACGTCGACTGCCACGGTCACCGTGCCGAACGTGGTCGGCAAGACCTCGTCCTCGGCCGAGTCAACCCTGAAGGGTCTCGGACTCAAGCCGGTAGCGGTGCAGTGGAGCGGTACCGGTCAGCCGGTGAACCAGGTCGTGGGACAGGTTCCCGACGGCATCGTGGTGCCGAAGAACTCGTCGGTGCTGATCTTCGTGTCGAACGGCAAGTAGGGCGCGTAGCGTCCTTGACCGTCGCGCAGGCACGCGGGTATCCTCACTAGGCGTTGCGCACGGCCAGGTAGCTCAGTTGGTAGAGCAGGGGACTGAAAATCCCCGTGTCGGCGGTTCAAGTCCGTCTCTGGCCACCATACCTAATGCGAAAGCCCCACCCGAATACGGTGGGGTTTTCTTGTTGTCGTGAGGAGGGATTTCACCCGCAAGGGCTACTCGGCGGACTGCTCCATGTCTTCGACGATGTTCAGGTACTTCTCATGGATGAGAGCCCTGTCGAACTCGTCGAAGTCCAGGAGCATCTGGGCCTGCTCGGAATCGCTGAAGTACTTCAGGCAGGGCCCGAAGAAGTGGTGGTCCTCCTTCTCGATGTGGACGGGGTAGAACGCCACCAACGCCCCGACGGCCTTCTCGATGTCGGCCAGAGCGGCTTCGTCGCCTGACGCATAGCGCCGGTTGGCGTCCACGAGTTGGCGCGTCGTGGTCCTCCCGTAGACGTGTTCATCGATCAGGTCAGCCATGACTCCGGCGAGCTGCGGATCGAGGTCCTTGTCCGCGAGCCTGCGAAACAGGATGTCCTCTTCTTTGCCGTGATGGCAGCGATCGGCGTACGTTCGGATGAAGTCGACGGCGGTGTCTATGGCAGCGGTGTCCACGGCTTGCAGCTCGAACATCGATTCCAGCTGACGGCTCAGGACCTTCAGCATGCGTTCGATCACACGGTGCTCGTGCATCAGTGGTCCCGCGGGCGAACGTCCGGCCATGTTGCCTCCCTTTCGGTTTCGGCACCCTTCATAGCTAGTACCCACGGACGATCAGTGTGCTGCCGACGAACCCTGTCTCGGGTCAGACGCTTGGCGGGGGAGACTCCCCGTAGGCGTACGCATTCGACCTGGCGGGGTGGAGCACGATGACAGGAACCGAGGACCTGAGGGCCGAGCACGTCGGCGTCCGCCGGATGCTCGACATCATGGATTCGATGGGTGGGCGCGCCCGGAGAGGCGAGCAGCTTGAAGCCGACGACCTCGCGCAGACGGTCGAGTTCCTTCGGGTCTTCGTGGACAAGTGCCATCACACCAAGGAGGAGGAGCTGCTCTTCCCCGCAATCCGCGCAGCGAACATCAGCTCCGCCGAGCAGACCATCCTGGTGCTACTCGCGGACCACGCGCGGGGGCGGGACGACGGTCGCCAGTATTGCCGCAGCGGCACAGAGATTGGCCGAAGGCGAGGGGTCCGCAAACGCAGAGCTCGCCGAGGCGATCGGCCGGCTACACCCAGCTCCTTCGCGAGCACATACGCCGCGAGGAAGACGATTGCTTCGACATCGCTGATCGCGAGCTGCCGGACGCAGTGCAAGAGCAGCTCGCTGACGGGTACGAGCGAATCGAGCGCGAGGTGGTTGGCGGAGGCGTGCACGAAGCCTTCCATGCGCTGCTCGATCGGCTAGGGCAGACGTATCAGGCGTAGCCCGTCGGGGCGTGGCGACCTCGCCCGACGACTAGCGCACCGCCCTCTGTGATTCGATGCGGGAACATACCTACATAGAGAGTGTTCGGCACAGAGGGGGTGAGCGAAATGACGGACATCCACGCGGTCCACGGTCCCACCGGTGGCAACCACTTCGGCTCTCTGCCCACCACGAAGACGGGTTGGGCGGCCGGAGTGCTTGCCGTCCTGTACGTCATCGGTGCGGCCCAGTACATGTCTCCCATCAGGATGATCGGCCTCGGCGTACCTACCGTGGCAGGGCTCGTAGCTGGGGGATTCGGGTTGTTTGCCATCTTGGTCGGACATGACCACTCTTGGGTGGCATGGCTCGGTATCTTGGCGGCGCTTGTCGCGGTGGCCCTGACGCTGCTGCTCGTCTGACGGCGGCATGATGAGGGAGTGCGGATAGCCCTGAGTGAGGGAGGTGACTGGCATGCCAGCACCAACACTCGATGTACCTGTGGCGTCTGGCGAGGTCAGGACGAACGGCGGGGGCTTCGCCAAGACAGCCCTGGTGTCAGGGATTGTTGCGGTGGTGCTCACGGCTTTGTCGGCGGTACTGACATTCACGTTGTGGCTGGAAGCGACACCGTTCAACGGGCCGCTCGCGTTGATCGGATTCCTCGGTCCACTTGCGGCCCTGGTGGGCGTTTTGTGTGGCGCCCTCGGCCTGAAGTCCTCAGCACGGCGCGAGGCCGTGATCGGTCTCGTGCTGTCGGCGGTGTCAGGTGCGGCTTGGATCTTGATTCTGACAATGGCACCTTGGCCCGAATGACAGGGGCTTCCAGGAGCGCAGCCAACTGCACACGGAACAGCAGTACTCTCGAAGGACCGGTCTCAGTTGGGACCGGTCCCTGTCGTTTGTCCGCGTCGAAGTGCCGCTTGACAGACGCCGTATCTGAGTATTTACTCAATTCGGGTAGCCACTCAGGGAGGTAGCTCGCATGGCGGCTCGCGGCACCAAGGACGAGATTATCGACACAGCGCTGGAGCTGTTCAACGCCCAGGGCACGAGTTCTGTGAGCACGAATCACATCGCCGAAGCGATGGGCACGAGCCCGGGCAAGGTCTACTACCACTTCTCGAACAAGGAGGAGATCATCCGGGCGATCTACGAGCGGGCGATCGCCGACTACGATGACTTCCTCGGCGAAGTCGTCCAGGTCACGCCCGATCCGGTCACGATGCTCGGCTGGTTCGACGGCATCTTCGATCACCAGTGGAGGTACCGGTTCCTCCAGCGGGAGTTCCCTGCGCTCGTACGGCAAGACGAGGAACTCTGCGCGCGTTACCGCGAGATGCAGGATCGCCGACTCGGCCTGTACCGATTCCTGGGCAGGCACTGGATCGACAGCGGCAGTATCCACCCCATGTCGGAGGAGGAACTGGCCGACCTCGTCATGGCGATATGGCTCGTTGGCGACACGTGGCTGAGCTACCTAGAGGCCATGGGCCGCGGCGATGATGAGGACCAGGTGCGTCGTGGTTCGCGTCTCATCTACCGGCTGCTGCGGCCACACTTGACCGTATCGGGCGCCGAAGCGTTCGAGATGCGAGGCCTGGCCGCGCTGACCGGTTCGACACAGGAGCGCAAGCCGGCGGCGAAAGGCGAGTGAACCGGCAATGGCGGAATCGGCTTCGGTCGCAGAGCGAGGGGAGAGGATCTCATGACGGGTGACTCGGCAGTCCACAAGCACGGTTGGGCTTCGATGATCGCGTGGGCTGTCGGCGCAGCGGTCTTGTCCTACGTCGTCGGCACCGCGTGTCTGATGCTCGGTGCGGGTGCTGCGCTAGTCCTTGAGGTGAACGCCTCTCGCACGGTCGGCCTGGCGATCAACTGGGCCGCGTTCATCCTCGCGGTGGTCTCATACAGCACCTTGCTCGTCGTGGCGATGCGGTATCTGGTTCGCGCGTACGACGTTCCGTGGTCAACGTGGTTGGGTCTTCTCGTCTATCCGGCGCTGTGGGGGCTGTCCATGCTTGCGTTTCCGGATTCCGGCCTCGCATCTCCGCCGATGGTGGTGAACGGAATCGGACTCGCCGTCGCATGGCTCGTAGTCGGTCGGCGATCTCCAGGTACTCGCAGTGCTGCAAGCCCGCCAGCCACCACATGAGGCTGGCGATGACGAAAGTGGGTCTTGAGGGGGCGATGGGGTGACTGTCCGAGACGGGGTCCTCGACCGCGAGGGAGCGCGACTCCACTGGTGGTTGACGTCTGAGGGTGCGAACGACCCGCTCGTGGTCTGCACACACGGCGGTGCGATGGACCACCGGATGTGGGATCGGCAGGTCAACGCCCTCGCGTCGCAGTACCGCGTCCTGACGCACGATGTCAGGGGCCACGGGTGTTCGGACTGCCCGGCTTCGGAGTTCTCTGCCGATGCGGCAGCCGATGATCTCATCGCTCTCCTCGATGCGGCAGGGGCAGAGCAGGCCGTGATGATCGGCCACTCGGTGGGGGCGAGCATCTCGCAGCTGGTGGCGCTTCGCCGTCCTGACCGGGTGAGGGCGCTCGTCGGTGTTGGAGCCGCCTGCATCACGATGCCGGCAACCGTCACGGCGCGCCTACGACAGGCCATGAATCCGCTCGCCCTCGGGCTGCTGGGGCAGAAGCGGTTGCGTGCTATGTTCGCTGACATGGCGGGTGTAACGCAGGAGGTCAAAGGCTACGCACGCCAAGCCATCGACGCACTGGACGACGACGTCTTCGGTGCCGTGATGCGCACCGGCTTCGGCCGTCCGCAGGTGGTACCGAGTGATTACCGGCTAGGAGTGCCGCTGCTTCTGCTTCAGGGTGACCGTGAGCCATACTCCGCCTTCTTGGGGAGAACGCCGCAGTGGGCGGAGCGCGACGGGGCGCAGCTGACCATTGTCCCGAACGCCGCGCACAACGCGAACCAGGATTCGCCCGATTTCGTCAACGAGCATATCGCGGAGTTCTTGTCGGGAGTTGCGGGGTAAGCTCACGGCAGATACTCAGTCGCAACGGGCATCTACTGCATATCACGCGAGCAGGAAGATGGAGGGCCCCATGGAACTGGCTCTAGCGGTAGGCATCATCCTTCTCGTCTTCTTCGCGTTCTACGTCGCGCTGTCTCTGGTGAAGCGATGGTCGGAGAAGAACGAACCGATGAGGGGCAGCTACGACGACATCTTCCGGCTATGGAAGCGCCCGGCGGAACAGATCGCCACTTGAAGGATCTCAGCCTGACGGGTGCCACGACTCGTCCCTTGAGCTCTGCTCGGCTTCAGACTCCCAATGAAACTTCCGAATGTGTATCGTGCTGCGTGTGACGTGCTGATCACGATTCGGGGGAGGCGACCGTGCCAGAGACAGGTACCGGAACGGCGTGGATGGATTCGCTCAAGAGTCAGACCGACGGCATTGATCGGCTTTGGAGTAGCTATCGGCTACGCGGTTCTGTTCTTGGTCCTGGAAAGGTTCATCGGCCCCTCGTACACAGACATAGGCAAGTCCGCAGACACCGTTCTGCGCGGCATCGTCATCCCGCTGGCGATCTGCACTGTGATCACCGCCGGCCTGACGACGTGGCTCGGCTGGTGGCGACCGGTTCTTCGTGAGAAGCCACTGGGGGTCAAATGGATGTGGGCGATTCCCATCGTACTGGCCTGCATCGTGCTGATTGGCATCGACTGGGCACAGATATCCGTACTTGGCGCACCCTATCTCCTGTTGCTCGCGATAGGGACGCTGCTCGTGGGATTCAACGAGGAGATCGTGTATCGCGGCCTGTCTGTGGTTGCGTTTCGCGGCGCGTACAAGGAGGTATACGTCTGGCTTGCGACGTCGATGCTGTTCGGATTGTTTCACGGCGCCAACGTCTTCCTCGGTCAGGCGCTGGTCCCGACGATCCAGCAGATCGGGTTCGCCTTCGTTCTGGGCAGCGTGTTCTACGTGGTTCGCCGAGTGACCGGCAGCCTTGCAGTCCTGATGATTCTCCACGCTCTGTGGGACTTCGGATCGTTCACCTGGGCGGGTGCGTTTGCAGTTACCAACGTGGGTCCAACCGCTCTCGCGGGCGCCAACTTCGCAGGGCTGCTTATGGCTGCGCGCCTTCCGCTGCAGATCGTGGTAATCGTTCTGTGTCTGGTCGGCGCGAAGAAGCTGTTCACCACGCCGGTCGAGATGGCCGAGTGAGACTGAGGAGGTTCACATGATCATCACCACGACCGACTCGATCGAAGGCCGCCGGATTGTCGAGTACAAGGGTCTGGTCTGGGCGACCGCGATTCATGGCGTCGCTATCGGCAAGGACCTGAAGGCAATCGGGCGCAACATCAGCGGAGGGCGCGCCGAGGTCTACGAGGGCGAAGTCGACACCGGCAGCAGCGAGGCGCTCTCCGAGCTGCAGGAGGCCGCAGAGAAGCTCGGGGCGAACGCCGTCGTGGGCGCGGCGCACGCCGTTACGGCATAGGCAACAACGGCAGCATGATGCTGGTCACGCTGTCCGGGACGGCAGTCGTCGTGGAGTGAGCCGCCACCATCGGATGCGCGACTTGCTTGCGGATTCCAGCATAGAAGGGTCGGACGGGGGCGCTTCCCGTCCGACCTTCTGGTTTGTCCTTGCCCGCGCTACGGCGCTGGGTCCACGAGGTATTCCTCGACAAGCGTCGTGTATGCGGCCAGGTGCGCAAGCGGGCGGCCGGGAAAGCGCTGTTCGATCGTATCCTCCCCCTGTCGACGCGCCCGGATTCAGGGCGCAAGGAGGATGTACCCCGATCTACGCGTTGCGCAGCGCGTCGGCAAGCCTTGACGGCAGGCCCGCGGCGACGATCGCTTCGGCCACGGCTTCGACGTCGTAGGTGACTCGGTGGACGACCAGGCCGATCCAGGTATCGGACAACCCGGCAGGCGATCGGGCCTCGTCCATCCGCGCACGCTGACTGACCTCTTGCGGCTGCCCCGCAAGAAGCTCGACCCAACCTGCCCGCGGGTCGCCGTCCTTGGGTTTGCCGACGGACCCGCTGCTGACGTAGTGCACGGTCCTCCCATCGGCAGCGGTCATCCGGCGATGGTACGGGATGTGGACGTGCCCGACGCAGACGACATCGGCCGCGGCATCGTCGGCAAGCCGAGCGAGCTGGTCGTCCTTGCGGTCGGGGAGCAGGTACTCGTTGATCTTGCGGGGGCTGCCGTGCGCAAGCAGGATGCGCGCCCCCTCATGCTCCAAGCGGATGGTGTCGGGCAGCTCTGCGAGCCAGTCGTGATCGGGGTCGTCGAGGGCCTCGTCGGTGAACGCGTAGGACGCCTGCGCCGTCCTGCTTCGCCTGGTCGGTGGTGTAGTAGCAGCCGCATTCGCCTCGGCGGTTGCCGATCCCGTCGTCGTAGTTGCCGCGGATGGTCGGAATGCCGAGCTCTCGAAGGCGACTGATGACGCCGGACGGATCCGGCCCGTAGCCGACAAGGTCACCCAGGCAGTAGACCTCATCGATGCCTTCGGCCTCGATGTCGGCCAGGACCGCATCCAGCGCCGGCAGGTTGCCGTGCACGTCCGAGAACAGGGCGATGCGTCGCATCTAGTCTTCCTTCAGCATCGTGCTCGCCACGCAGACGTCCTCGAGTTCGGCGACCGCCTCGTCGGCCTCACTGAGAAGGTCGATCTCGATCGGCGTGACTTCGTCGGGGAAGTACCGGGTACGGAATGCCAGCGCGACGTTGACGAGCGCGATGAGCACGGGTACCTCGACGAGTGGGCCGATGACGGCCGCGAATGCCGCGCCGGAGTTGATCCCGAAGACGGCGACGCACACCGCGATCGCGAGTTCGAAGTTGTTCGATGCCGCCGTGAACGACAGGGTCGTGGTCTTCGCGTAGTCCAAACCGATCGCCTTGGCGACGAAGAACGTCAAGAAGAACATGATCGCGAAGTAGCAGAGCATCGGCACCGCTACACGAATCACGTCCAGCGGCAGCTGGAGGATGTAGCCGCCCTTGAGCGAGAACATCACGAAGATCGTGAACAGCAACGCTACGAGGGTGATCGGGCCGACGCGCGGGATGAAGACCTCGTCGTACCAACATGCGCCCTTGATCCGGCGAAGCACGATCCTGGTGGTGAGCCCCGCGAAGAACGGAAGTCCCAGGTAGATCGCCACGGTCCCGGCGATCTCGCCGATTGAGATGTTGACCACAGTTCCTGTAAGTCCCAGCAGCGGGGGAAGCACCGTGACGAACACGTAGGCGTACACGCTGAAGAACAACACTTGCATGACGCTGTTCACGGCGACGAGCCCGGCCGCGAACTCGGTGTCGCCTTTCGCAAGGCCGTTCCAGACAATCACCATGGCGATGCACGGCGCGATGCCGATGATGATGAGACCGACCATGTACTCCGGGTACGATCGCATGAACGTGACCGCGAGTACGAACATGACGAGCGGCGCGACGATCCAGTTCATCACCATCGCCAGTCCGAGCGCCTTCTTGTCCCGCATGGCGTCCGGCAACTCCTCGAACCGCACCTTGCAGAAGGCCGGATACATCATGAGGATCAGGCCGATGGCGATGGCGATGTTGGTCGTGCCGACCGTGAACTTGCCGATGAAAGCGGGAATCGCAGGAATCAGCGCGCCCGCAGCGACGCCGACTGCCATCGCCAGGAAGATCCACAGCGTCAGGTAGCGATCGAGAAAGCTCAGCTTCTTCGCGACGGACTCGCTCATGGTTTCTCTCCCCCTGATGGTTCGACGGTCATCGAAATACTAGCCTGTCAGCGGGTGTCCGACAACGCTTGAGATGTTACGTGTCGTGACGCCTGGCCCCCTTGTGCACCTCATGGGCGTTCAGAGGCGGCTGGCTGCGTGCCGCACCGCGCATCTTCGCGCATTCGCTACATCCGCTCCGCCACGTCATCGGGCCTCGTCTGCGCGGTTCGGCCACCGAGCAGCATCTGCGCCGCCGCCGGGAAGATCACCGCCGAGAGGAGCCCCGCGAGCACCAGCGCCGAGCCCGTGACCGGGCGGATGCGGTCGATCTCCTGGCCGACCGTGACCGCCACCACGATGAACGACAGGTTCGTGGACTGCAGCAGCGCGGCCGCGAGGGTTTCTCGGCGGGTGAGGTGCGAGCGGTAGAGGAGCGCGGGCACGCCTCGGATCAGCAGGAGCATCACGAAGAGCAGCGCCACGCGGCCGACCGCCGACGGCGAGTTGATCGACGACAGGTCGAGCTTCATGCCGCTGGTCACGAAGAACGCCGGCACGAAGAAGCCGAAGCCGAGCGCCTCGAGCTTGCGCCGGAACGGCTCCTCGAACTTGTCGCCGCGGATGATGATCGCCAGCACGGCGCCGGCCAGGAACGTGCCGAGAATCGCCTCGAAGCCGAAGGACGCTCGCGACCACCGCCGAGCCGAGCAGGATCATCACCGCGAATCGGACGCGGACCTGCGATGACGTGTCATCGAGTCGCGAGGTGACCGCGCGGCCGGGCTCCCACTTCCAGATCCGCGAGAGCGCCGAGCAGGAGCAGCACGGCCAGCACCGCGAGAACGGCGAGCAGCAGCGCCTCGACGATCGAGGACGTTCCCGGCCCCGAGAAGAACACGCCGAGCAGCGCGATGGTGGCGAACTCGGCGACCGTCGCGCCGGCGACGGTGAACGTGCCGGTGGGGGAGTCGAGCTGCCCGGTGTCGCGCAGCACCGGGATGATGATGCCGACCGAGGTCGCCGAGAGCGCGATGGCGATCAGCAGCGGCGTGAGCACGACGTTGGCGGCGCCCGAGGGGGAGCGTGAGCGCGACAGCGATCACGAACGAGAGCACGAAGCCGATCGCGCCCAAGCTTCAGCGGCGCCCCGCGCAGCGCGCCCAGGTCGATCTCCATGCCCGCGAGGAACAGCAGGAACGCCACGCCGATCGTGCTGATGATCGTCACGACCGGTCCCGGGCCGATCCAGCCGAGCACCGCCGGTCCGAACACGTAGCCTGCCAGCAGCTCGAGCACGATCGAGGGGACGCGCAGTCTTGGCACGAACCCCAGCGTGAACGGGACGAGGAAGGCGATCACCGACACGCCGAGCAGGTTGACGAGCGAGATCTTGTCCACCGCAGAATCTCCTCCCGTCGTGCCAGAGTATCTACGCCTGCAGTCAGGGTACTATCATCTGGTATTCAAGCGCTGTCGTCTCGCGCGAGTCGGCCCGGTCACATGGCTGTGCTGATGAGGCGACGCGCTGACCGACGAGGCGGGAAGGAGTAGCTCATGGAGCATGGACCTGTCGACGTGGTCGTCGTGGCGACTGGGTCACCCAATTTCGATGGCAGCATCCTGGCGGAACTCGAGCGCGCCGTGTCCACCGGTGCGATCCGGGTGCTCGATGCGATGGTCATCGTGAAGGGCGACGACGAGACCGTCGTCGGACTCGATCTTGAGGACCTGCCCGAAGAGGAGAAGGCCCTGCTCGGCTTCATCGAGACCGGTACCCGTGGTCTCTTCGACGCCGAGGATGCGCAACGCTCGCCGAGGGTCTCGCCCCCGGCTCGGCGATCATCGCGCTCGCGATCGAGCACGTCGTGGGCGATCGGCCTGATCAACGCGCTCGAGAACTTCGGTGCCGAGATCGCGCTGAGCACCCGGATACCCGCCGTCATCGTCGACGAGCGGCTCGCCGCCCTCTCGGCGGCGAGTAGAGAGGGAGCAGAGATGCCAGGACTAATCAGAGGCGTGGCCGCGTCGCAGCCGTCATCGGCCACCGCGACCGCGACGTCGAACGCCGTCAACCGCCGCATGGCCCAGAAGAACGTCGAGGCCTACGGTAACGCGCAGCAGCAGTACCAGCAGGAGCAGGGCGCGCCGGCTCCGGCCGTCGCCGTCGGTGCAGGCCCGTCGCCCGGCAACGTCGTCGCGCCGGCGCCGTACGTGGAGGCCCCTGCTGGCGATGACCTGTCCTCGCAGCTCCAGCAGCTCGCGGACCTGCACGCAGCAGGGCATCCTGACCGACCAGGAGTTCGCCGACGCCAAGGCGAAGCTGATCGGCGGCTAGAGCGCTCGCGCAGGCATTGGGAGTCATCCGGAAGGCCCCTCTGGGGGCCTTCCTTGCGTCTGCCGATATACAGGTGGGGATGGACGTCACGCGGGGCCCGATGCACGCGGGCGCGAGGATCCGTGCTCTCGCGGGACGGGAGAGGCGCGGTGTGCTGGCGGGCACATACGATGGTGTGGGGCTTGCACAGTACGTGAGTGCTAGGGTCGTGTGGGCCGCGGTACTGCTGAGCGGTCCTTTCTCACGCGAACCGTAGAGGCGGTGTGGTGAAGCTGGTGCGCCGGAGATGGACAGGACTAGCGCTTGCGTTCCTGGTGTTCGCAGGCGTGCCTTCGGTGTGCGTTGCGCCCGCTCGTCGCCGCCCCCACGTCTCCGGCGATCGAGGCCAAGAAGGCGCAAGAGGAAGCGGCGCTGGCCGAGCTCGAAGCCAAGCGCGTCGAGCTTGACGCCAAGATCGCCGAGTACATGACCATCGGCCGAGAGCTCGAGCGCACGCGGACCGAGATCGCCGATCTCGACGTGAAGCTCGCGGCGGGCGAGCGCAAGCTTGTCCACGCGCGCAGTGCGCTCACCTCGCGCGCGGTCGAGATCTACCGCGCGCCCCGCATGGGGATGGTCGAGGTCTTCATCGGCACGCGTTCGCTCCAGGACCTCTTCGCCCGGGCGCGCTACCTCTCCATCATCAGCGATCACGATGCTCGTCTCATGCGGGACTACCGGCTCACGCAGTCGGAGAACCTGTATCTGCAGCAGAGCCTGGCCGACCGCGAGGCCACACTTGCCGGGCTCCAGAATCAGGCGGACGGCCAGCGCAAGCAGATCGAGCGTGAGATCGCCGCGCAGCAGGCCAAGGCGAACGCTCTCGGCGCCGACATCGCGCGGATGATGGCCGCGGCGGCAGCGCCGCGCGTACCCGCTGGCGGTGCGCGCCGTCGGGCAGCGCCCCCTCGGGCAAGTATCAGCCCGACACCGTCATCTCGGAGACCAACTTCCGCGCTGCGAACTCGATGAACGCCGCCGACATCCAGGCGTTCCTGGACACGCAGCCGGGCGTCGCTCAAGAGCTACACCGGGAAGGACTACGCGGGCGCGCAGAAGACCGCCGCGCAGATGATCGCCGAAGCTTCGGTGAAGTGGGGCATCAGCCCGAAGGTCATCCTCGCGACACTCCAGAAGGAGCAGTCGCTGCTCACGGCCAAGAACCCGTCGCAGAACGCCATGGACTGGGCGATGGGGTGCGGCAAGGCCGACAGCTTCACGACCTACAAGTACCAGGGGTTCGGCAAGCAGATCTACTACGGCGCCGAGAAGTTCAAGCAGAACGCCGCGCTCTGGAAGCCGGGCGCTTCGCAGAAGATCGACGGCAGCACCGTCTACCCGACGAATCCCGGGACGCACGCGCAGTATCGCTACACCCCGCACTTCCCGGGCGTGATGTCGTTCTGGATGATCTACTGGCGCTACTTCGGCGACCCGCTGTCGCCTAGGCCTCGGCCTGTGACGGTCCGCCGCCTAGAGGTACTGCCAGACGTCGTCGACGCCCGCCTCGGCCGCCGAGACGCATTCCGCGATCGAACAGACGGGCTCGCCGGTCTGCGATGTCGACCAGGCGCAGGTCGAGCACTTCGGGCGACTCGCTCCAGCGGCCCTGGCTGTCGATGAGCACCTTCACGCGCGGGTGCAGCAGGTCGTCGCTGTTGACGCGGTAGACGACAGCGGTCGACCCGTCGTCGAGCGTGACCACCGCGCCCATCGGATAGATGCCGAGCATCGCGACGAGCTGCTTGGTGACGCCGGGGTCGTAGGCCTTCTCGCGCCCCTGCATCAGCACGGCGAGCGCCTTGTCCGGCCGGATCTCTCGGCGGAAGGGGCGGTTGGTGGTCATCGCGTCGTAGGCGTCGCAGACCGCGACGATCTTGGAGAAGAGGTGCTGCTCGCCGCCGCTGGAGTCGGGATAGCCCATCAGGTCGTGGCGCTGGTGGTGCTCGTAGGCGACCACCATCGGCATCTTGTCGGTGATCTGGAGGCGCTTGAGCAGGTCGGCGCCCTCCTCGGAATGCTGCTTGACGAGCGCCCACTCCTCGGCGGTCAGCGGTCCGGACTTCAGCAGCACGTCCTCGGGCACGCGGACCTTGCCGATGTCGTAGAGCAGCGCCGCCAGGCCGAGCGAGTGCAGCTCGTCTGCGTTGAGCCCGAGCGCCGTGCCGAGCGAGATCGACAGGATGCAGACGTTGATCGAGTGGTTGAGCGTGTAGTCGTCGTGGCCCTTGATGGCGGTCAGGCCGAGGACGGCGGCGGGATCCTGCAGCAGGTTGTCGAGCATCGACTCGACGACACTGCTGGAGCCGGCCGACCTCGATGACGCGGCCCAGCTTGGCCTGCGACTCGATGTCGCGCATCGCGCCCATGCCGGCGTCGTAGCTCTCGCGCGCCCGCGCGCGCACCTCGCGGTTGCGCTCCTCGTCGCCCGTGCCGTCGAGCGCGGTGGTCTCGGCGAGCGAGATGCCGCGGACGCCGCGGCCCTCGAGGAACGCGCGGGCGCCTTCGATGCCGGCGACCTCGGTGTCGCCGAGCAGGTCGATGAGCGCGGCGCCCTCCTCGGCGGTCATCGAGGAGAAGAACGTGACCGCCGAGATGCCCTTGGCGAGCAGCTCCTCGATGAGCTTGCGGTAGGTGACGCTCTCCTCGGGGAAGACCTGGTTCTCGACGAAGAGCGTGCCCTTGTAGATGTTGACGGTGACGTCCTCGAAGCCGAAGGTCGCGAGCGCGCGCACCGCACCGACCAGGTCGCCGAGCGACTGCGCCACGAGCGGGTGCGTGATCGGGTAGAGCGCGGCGTTGGTGTCGGCGACGGCCAGCGTGCGCACGAGGTCGCGCGCGCGCTCGAGCTTCTCGGGCGTGGCGAACGGCGCCTGGACGGCGACGAACTTCATCTCGGCGCCGAGCTCGGCCGGTGCGGCGAGCGGGCCTTCGTTCTCCGGGCGGTACGGGGTGTCCGTCACGGCGGGTCAGCTCCTCATGGCTTGGTCGGCATGCCTCGATGTGCTCGAGCGCGGCGCGTGCTTGCGCGCGGAGCTCTCTGCTCTTCCTGCCCCAAGACGAACGTTCGGTCGGCGGTGCGGTGCAGCGCGTGCGCGCCTCGGGCGTGCCGATCTGCTCGAGCGCGCGGATGACTTCCTTCTTGGTCTCGTACGTGCGCTGGAGCACGTTGAGGTCCTCGAGCGCGCGCGTGAGCTGGTGAATCGCGGGCGCAGCCTTGACCCGACCGATCTCGCGCACGGCGAAGCGCTGCGTCTCGGGCTCCGGGTGCCCGAGCGCCTTGATGAGCGCGCTGGCGGCCTCGGGCTCGGGGGTCTCGGCGAGCGCGGTGATCGCGGCGAAGCGCACGGTCTCGTTCAGGTTGCCGAGCGCCTGCCCGATCACCGGCACCGCGCGTCGGTCGCCGATGACTCCGAGCGTGCGCACGATGGCGATCGCCCGCGTGGGCTCCTCGGTGCGAAGCCGGCCGCGCGCAACGCCGAGCACCGGCTCGCTCATCGCGCGCAGCACCGGGCGCAGCAGGTCGCGCGTCTTGTCGGGTCCGGCTATGTAGGCATCCAGCAGCACTTCGGCCCCGGTCGGGCCGGCGGCCGCCAGGATCTCGCCGGCGATCGCGGCGTCGCCCTCGCTGTCGACGGCCGCGCACATGTCCGAGAGCACCTGCCGGTCGGAGAGCGTCGCCCTCGCCGAGGAGATCGCCTCGAGCAGCGGGGCCTGCGCCGAGAGCTCGTCGAGCCGGCGGAGCGCCTCGCGCACGGCGGGGAACGCGCCGTCGCGTGCGGCCTGCGGGAGCGAGTCGCCGATGGTCTCGACGGTCTCGGCGTCGGCGCGCTTGCGCGAGAGCGCGACCGCCGTCGAGAGCGCGCGGCTCGCCGCGAGGGAGGGTGCGGCGACGGCCACCTGGCGCGCGAGGTCGGTCGTGTCTTCAGGCTCAGCCATGAGCCGGGCGAGTTCGAGTGCGGGGGGAGGCTCCGGCGGTGGGCGCGGAGGGCACGTCCCTGGACTCGGTCGCGGTCGGGGCGAGCATCTCGGCGAGCAGTCGTGCGGTCTCGGGAGGAAGCTCGAGCGCGCTCGCGATGCGACGAGGGTCGGTGCCGGCCTGCGCGGCGACGAGCTTGAGCAGCCGGGCGAGCGCCGCGGGCTTCATCTGCGCGATGACGCCGAGCATCCCGCTCATGCGCTGGCCGTTGCCGTCGGCCTTGAGCGAGAGGCCGAGCACCCGCATGCGCGTGGGCTCGTCGAGACGCATCAGCGCCGACACCGCGCGCTCCATCGCGATCTCTCGCGTCGCGGCCTCCAGCCGGTCGATCGCGGCAGCCACGTCGTCGTCGCCGGGGCCGGTCGCCAGCGCCCAGCGCTCGGCGGACTTCTGCAGCTCGGCGGCGATGTCGTCGAGCGGCGCCGTCATCAGGTCGATGCCGAGAAGCCCCTCCTCCTCGGAGGCGCGCAGCGACACCTCGATCACCGCGATGTGCGCGACGTGGGAGGACGCCAGCAGCGAACGGGCTCCGCCGTGCGCCCGCACCTGCGCAGGGTCGGCGTTGGCGACGGCGACGAATGCGGCGGCCTCGGGTTCGGTCAGCCCCGGAGCGATCAGCAGCTGTCCGACCTGCAGCGCGTGCAGCGCCTTGGCGAGCGCGGCGACCTGGCTTGCTCCTGCCGCGATCTCGGTGTCGCCGATCGAGAAGCCCTCGGCGCTCACCGAGAAGCGAAGCGGGCCCCGACCGTCGGCGATGGCGTTCGAACGCGCCGACGAACTTGGCGACGGCAGCGGCGGGAAGCGCGGATGCGGCGGGATAGAGGCGGGCAGCGCCTGCGGCGGAGGCGAGCAGCCGAAGGGCCTCCTCGGCACGTGGGTAGTCCTGTGTCGCGCTCACCATCGCCTCCCCTCCGGATTCACCGCGTCTCATGTATCGGTCTTTGACGGGCGGTGCTGCAACTCGTAGGTTCCTAGATTGTGACACTCGTCACACGAACTACCGTTTCGTGATTCACTTGGTCTGTGCCCCGCGTCGTGGTAAGACGATACACGAGGTGTCGGCAAGGTACGGCCGGGTTCGCCGCGCACCCAGGACGGGAGCGAACGCTTGGCACTTCGGACCGAACAGTACTATCGACAGATCGCCGAGGACGCGCTTGCCGCCGTCGGCTGCGTCGAGCCGCCCGTTCCGATCGCCGAGATCGTGGCCTCGCTCTGCATCCCCGTGCGCGCCGTGAACCTTCCGGCGTTCTTCACGGCAGCGACCATCTACGAAGACGGGCTGCCGGTCATGGTCGTCAACCACGCCCGGCCCGAGATCGAACGCCGTCGCGCGCTCGCCCACATGACCGGGCACGTGCTGCTCGCACTGGCGGATGCGGCGGACTCCTATCCGCGCGACGACGGTGACCACAAGGAAGCCGATCTCGTGGCGCGCGACCTGATGATGCCCACCGGCATGGTGCTCGAGCAGGCGCGCACGTGGTTCAACGACTACCGCTACCTCTCGCGCCTCTTCGGCGTGACCGAGGGCACGATGCTCGAACGCATGCGGGAACTGGGTCTGGTGCGCAATCAGAATGGCGCCATCTGGGACTTCTAGCGGCGCGGCGACGGTGCTCGAAATCGATGCCCATGGGGCGGTCTGGGAGTGTCGGCGGGCTGGTATAGACTAGAACGTGAGCCCCGCCAAAGCGGGTCTGAGCATCACATCAAGCCAACTCGGGGAGGCTTCCTTGCGCAGCAGCTACGCGGTCGGCGTCGATGTCGGCGGCACTCGTATCGCGGTAGGACTGGTCGAGCGCAAGGGCCGCGTCGTCAAGGACGCGAAGCGCCTCACGCCCAAGACCGGGCCGTTCGCGGTCGTCGACACCATCATCGACCTCGTCGAAGAGGTCAGCGCCGGCGCGCACCACTCCGAGATCGCCGGCATCGGCATCGGCTTGCCCGCGCAGATCGACTTCCTGCGCCAGTCGGTCGAGTTCTGCACCAACCTGCCACTGGCCGGCGTCGACATCCGCTCACTGGTCATGTCGCGCACCAAACTCGACGTCACCATCGACAACGACGGCCACATGGCCGCGCTCGGCGAGTCGCGCTACGGCGCCGCCAAGGGCGCCCGCGACTTCCTGATGATCACGGTCGGTACCGGCGTGGGCGGCGGCATCTTCCTCAACGGCGAGCCCTACCGCGGGAGCCGCGGGCTCGGCGGCGAGATCGGTCACATCGTCGTGCAGCTCGAAGACGGGGCTCCTTGTCCCTGCGGCGGCACCGGGCACCTCGAGGCCTACGTCGGGCGTCCGGCCATCGCGGCCCGCGGCCGGAAGGCCGCCGAGCAGTTCAAGGGTCGCGAGATCCTCGCGGCCGCCGGGGGCAGCATCGAGGCGGTCACCGCCGAGTGCGTGCTTGAGGCGGCGCATGCCGGCGACGCTGTCGCCCGCGAGATCCTGCTCGACTGCGGCGAGACGCTCGGCCGCGCGCTCGTCGGCTTCGTCAACATCTTCAATCCCAAGCTCATCGTCGTCGGCGGAGGAATCGGCGAGTCCGCCGACTTCTTGGTCGAGCGCGCTGCCGAGGTCATGCAGCGCGAGGCGCTCGCCGGTCGCCGCGACGTCTCGGTTCTCCAGGCGGTTCTCGGCAACGACGCCGGTATTCTCGGCGCGGCTGCACTGGCATTCGACGAATACGACGCCCACGAGGGGGTGCACTGATGAGCGACAAGGCGGTCGTCTGGTTCGCGCCGATGCGCAGCGTCAAGAAGGTCTCGCTGGTCAAGCGTGCGGGGACGCTGCTCGAAAAGGCCGGGCTCGCCGACGCGGTCGCCAAGGACGACTTGGTCGCGGTCAAGCTCCACTTCGGCGAGGAGGGCAACACCGGCTTCGTGCAGCCGGTGTTCCTCCGCGAGGTCGTCGCGCGCATCAAGGCGCACGGCGGCAAGCCGTTCCTGACCGACGCCAACACGCTCTACCGCGGCCAGCGCGCGAACTCGGTCGATCACCTCGCGTGCGCGCTGCACAACGGGTTCAGCTACGCGACCGTCGATGCTCCGCTGGTCATCGCCGACGGCCTCGACGGCCGAGAGGCGGCCGACGTCGCCATCGAGGGCTTCAAGCACTTCGAGAGCGTGCGTATCGGCTCGGCGGCGGTGCACGCCGACGCGATGGTCGCCGTCACCCACGTGAAGGGCCACGAGGCGACCGGCTTCGGCGGCGCGATCAAGAACGTCGGCATGGGCCTCGGCTGCCGCAGCGCCAAGCAGCGCATGCACGCCGACTTCACCCCCGAGGTCACCGCCGAGAAATGCACCGCGTGCGGTCGCTGCGTCAAGTGGTGCCCGGTCAACGCGATCGTCATCGGCCCCGACCGCGTCGCCCAGGTCGACTACGAGACCTGCTACGGCTGCGGCGAGTGCGTCGCGAGCTGCCCGTACGGCGCGATCGCCGTCTGCTGGAAGACGACACCGGAGGCGCTGCAGGAGAAGATCGTCGAGCACGTCGCCGGCGCGATCTCGGGCAAGGAGGGCAAGGTCGTCTACCTCTCCTTCGTCACCAACGTCTCGCCGGACTGCGACTGCTGGAGCTTCTCCGACGCACCCGTGGTCGCCGACATCGGCGTGCTGGCCTCGACCGACATCGTCGCAATCGACCAGGCCGCCTACGACTTGGTGCGTCGCCGCGAGCGGGCTTCCCGGTGGCCGAGGCGAGGGCATGGCGAGCGGCTCCGACAAGTTCACCGCCATCACCGGCGTCGACGGCACGATCGCTATGCGCTACGCCGAGGAGATGGGTCTCGGCACGCGTGACTACGAGCTCCGGCAGCTCGACTAGACCGCCGGTGCTCGGGCAGCAGGAACGCGACCAGCTAGCGCCGTGTCGCAGCGCGACACGGCCAACGACCGAGGGGAGCGTTTGATGGGCTACGGAGCGATCATCAAGCGGGCATGGCAGATCACGTGGCGCTACCGCGCCCTGTGGGTTCTCGGCCTCTTCGCGGGGTCAGCGGCTCGAGCGGCGGCGGTGGTGGCGGGGGCGGCAACAGCGACTTCAACTCGCTGGGCTCGCGATTGGGGTCGAGGCCGAACCCGTTCTCGGGAGTGGACGGACGCGCATTCCTGCGGACGATCGAAGCGCTGCTGCCGGTCATCATCGTCGGCACACTCGTGCTCATCATCATCGGAATCGTCTGGTGGATACTGAGCGTCGCAGCCCGAGGCGGCCTCGTCTTCGCCGTCAACGAGATCGAGGAAGGCCGCACGATGCGGCTCGGCGGAGCCTGGAACGCCGGCTTCGCCCGATTCTGGAGCATCTTCGGTCTCGCGCTGCTGCTCGCGCTGCCGGTCGTTGTGCTGCTCGTCGGCATGGGTCTCCTGACATTCCTGCCCATCGCGGTCCCGCTCATGCGAGGGCTCAGACCGGGACCGGCGGTGCTCGCGCCGATCTGCGGGACGCTCGCGATCGGGGTTCCGCTGCTTATCGTGCTCTCGATCGTGCTCGGGCTTCTTCACGAGCTCGCGCTGCGCTTCGTGATGCTTTCGGGTCACGGCGCGGTTCACGCCGTGGGCGAGTCCTGGCGCACCTTCCGGTCGCGGTTCAAGGACACCTCGCTCATGTGGCTCATCGGGCTCGGGCTGAACCTTGCGGCCGGCATCGTGCTCGCCATCCCGCTGGTCATCCTCACGATCATCGTGATCGTGCCGGCGGTCATCGCCGGAGTCGCCGGACAATGGGCAGCGTTCGCGGGCGTCGTCGCGGTCGCGGTGTTCGTCGTGATGGCGATCTCACTGGCGTTCACCGCGGTGTGGGGCACGTTCTCCTCGGCACTGTGGACGGTGTTCTTCCGGCGGCTCACCGGCATGGAGGTGCTGCCCGTCGCGACGGAGCCGGCGCCGGCTCCCGCGGGTGGCTCGGCAGGTCCGGGCATGGCTCCGCAGCCGCCGCTGTTCCCCGCACCGCCAGCGCCTCCGGCCCCGCCTGTGGCACCCGCACCGCCGGCGCCGTCGTATCCGCCCGCACCCCCGACGCCGCCCACGCCTCCCGAACCGGCACTCGTCCTGTGAGCGGACGCCTCGTCGTCTGCGCGACGCCGATCGGCAATCTCGGCGATGTGACGCTCCGCGTGCTCGACGCGCTGCGAGACGCCGACACGATCGCCGCCGAGGACACGCGCGTGACCCGGAAGCTGCTCGCGCGCTACGAGATCGCGACCCGCATGGAGCGCTGCGACGAGCACACCGTCGAGCGCCAGACGCCCGCGCTCGTGGAGCGGATGCGCGCGGGCGAGGTCATCGCGCTCGTCTCCGACGCGGGGACTCCCGGTGTCTCGGATCCGGGGTCGCGGCTCGTCGATGCGTGCCTCGAGGCCGGCGTCGAGGTCGAGGTGCTACCCGGCGCAAGTGCGATTCTGGCCGCGCTGGTCGCGAGCGGGCTGCCCACGCACGCGTTCTACTTCGGTGGTTTCCTGCCGCGCAAGGCGGGGGAGCGACGGCGCGCGATCGAGCTGCTCGCCGAGCTCGACGCCACGCTCATCTTCTACGAGTCACCGCACCGGTCGGCGGCCACGCTCGCGGCGCTTGCCGAGGTGCTCCCCGGGCGCGCCGCCGCGATGGCGCGCGAGCTGACCAAGCTGCACGAGGAGGTCCTTCGAGGAGCCGTCGAGGAGGTCGCCGAGCAGGTCGCCGCTCGTGACAAGCTCAAGGGCGAGGTCGTGTTGCTGGTGGGTCCGCCTCTCGCGCGCGAGCGCGCGCACGCGGACGCGGACGAGGTGCGTGCGGCCGTCGAGGCGCGTATCGCGCTTGGGGAGAGCCGGAGCGCGGCGGTCAAGCAGGTCGCGCGGCGAACTCGGAGTCCCGAAAGGCGAGGTCTACGACGTCGCGCACAAGCCGCCAACTGCAAGCTGACGCCTTCTAGGACTTCTTGATGGCGGCCACGCAGTTGTTGCAGACCGCACGGCCCTTGACCTGGGTGATCTCAGACTTCGTGTCGCCGCATACGGCGCAGGAGTCCTTGTGCTTGGTGAGGATGATCCGCTCGCCTTCGACGAAGATGGCCATCGGGTCCTTCACCTTGATGCCGAGAGTCCGCCGCAGTTCCATCGGAATGACGATTCGTCCCAGGTCGTCAACGTGGCGTACGATGCCTGTGTCTCGCATGGTCAACCCGCCTTTCGTCGCGCCGCCGACGCCTCAATCACGCGCGAACGGTTAGAATCAAGCCTTGACAGCGGCATCGAGCCGCCCTCTCTTCCAATATATCCCACGCCTACGGAGTGCCGAAACACGATGACTCGAGAGTCCTTCTTCCTCACCACACCGATCTACTACGTGAACTCCGTGCCGCACCTCGGCACCGCGTACACCACCATCGCGGCTGACGCGCTTGCGCGGTATCGCCGGCTCCGTGGCGACGACGTGTTCTTCCTCACCGGCCTGGACGAGCACGGCCAGAAGGTCGAGCAGGCCGCTCAGGCGAACGGCGTGACGCCGCAGGAGTGGGCCGACCAGATGGCCGAGCGGTTCATCTCGGCCTGGGAGATGCTCGACATCACCAACGACGACTTCGTGCGGACCACCGAGCCGCGGCACGAGCGCGGGGTGCAGGCGTTCCTCAAGACGCTTTGGGACCGCGGGGACATCTACAAGGGTGTCTACGAGGGCTGGTACTGCGTCCCGTGCGAGACCTACTACGCCGAGGACCAGCTCCATGAGGGGCGCACCTGCCCGTCGTGCAGCCGCCCCGTCGAGTTCGTGAACGAGGACAACTACTTCTTCAAGCTCTCGGCGTATCAGGACGAGCTGCTCGCCTACTACGAGGCCAACCCGGAGTTCATCCAGCCCGAGACGCGCCGCAACGAGGTCCTCTCGTTCGTGAGGGGCGGTCTGCGCGACCTGTCGATCTCGCGCGCCAACGTGAAGTGGGGCATACCGCTGCCGTTCGACGAGGCGCAGTCCGTCTACGTGTGGTTCGACGCGCTCATCAACTACATCACCGCCATCGGCTACGGCGATCCGGACCGTGCCGAGAGCTTCGCCGCTCGATGGCCGGCGCAGATCCACTTCGTCGGCAAGGACATCATCCGGTTCCACTGCGTGATCTGGCCGGCGATGCTGCTCGCCGCGGGCCTGCCGCTGCCCGAGAAGGTCTTCGCCCACGGCTTCCTGCTCACCAAGGGCGAGAAGATGAGCAAGAGCAAGGGCAACGCGATGGCGCCTGCCGAGCTGGTCGAGAAGTTCGGCGTCGACGGCTACCGCTACTACTTCCTGCGCGACGTGCAGTTCGGAACGGACGGCTCGATCTCCCTCGAAGGCATGGTGCAGCGCTTCAACAGCGATCTGGCCAACGACTGGGGCAACCTGTGCTCTCGGCTGTTCAACATGGTCGGGAAGTACTGTGACGGGCTCGTGCCCGATCCGGCAGCTTCACCGATCGAGACCGAGGACGACGCGGAACTCAAGTCCATCGCGCGCGAGCTATATATATGTTACGCGGAGCGCATGGACCGGCTCGACTACGCGGGTGCGCTCGAGGCGGCGTGGGAGCTGGTCAAGCGCACCAACCGCTACATCGAAGACAGCGCGCCGTGGAATCTCGCCAAGTCCGAGGAGACCGTCGGCCGGCTGCACGCCGTTCTCTACAACGCCTTGGAGGCCGTGCGAATCGCCGCGCTCTACACGGCGCCGGTCATGCCGCGCTCGTCGGTCGAGGTCTGGAAGCGGCTGGGCCTGGGCGACCTCTTCGCCGTCACGGGACCTGCAAGCCGAGACCGGATGGGGACGTCTGCCCGTCGGCAGCCCCGTGGTCAAGGGCGAGGCGCTCTTCCAGCGGATCGTCGAGGAAGCCGAGTAGCCCCGTGATCGCCGCCGAGACAACGTCCCCGGACACTCCGCTGTTCGCTGACGCCAAGGGCCGCGAGGTTGTGGCGCCGGACTTCGGCGGAGTCGCGATCGCCGACACGCACGCGCATCTCGACATGCTCGACGACCCCGCGCTGGCTCTGGCTCGCGCTGCGCGGGCGGGCGTGACATTCGTGGCCACCGTCGCCGATCCGAGCGAGGATGCATCGCGCACCTACGGTTCACTCGGCGAGTGGCGCGCCAGCGCGCGGGCGATGCTTGCCGGCATCGAAGCCGCCGAGCCGGTGCCCGAGCCGCCCGCGGTTCGGATCATCGTCGGCGTCCATCCTCACAACGCCAAGGACCTTACACCTGAGGTCGAGGTTGAGTTGATACGCCTTGCATCAGATGCGCGAACCGCGGCCGTCGGCGAGATCGGCCTCGACTACCACTACGACCACTCTCCTCGGGACGCGCAGCGCTCGGCGTTCCGCCGACAGCTCGAACTGGCCGTGGAGTTGAACCTGCCGGCGGTCGTGCACCTGCGAGAGGCGCACGCGGACGGCGAGGCGATCATGCGCGAGGTCGGCCTGCCGCAGGCCGGCTGCATACTGCACTGCTACACGATGGGGCCCGAGCCGCTTGAGCCCTTCCTGGCGCTCGGTTGCGCGGTGAGTTTCGCCGGTCCGGTCAGCTTCAAGAAGGCCGAGGAGATCCGCCTGGCCGCGCGCGCGGTGCCCGCCGGCCGCATCCTCACCGAGACCGACTGCCCGTTCATGGCGCCCGAGCCGTTCCGGGGGCGCACCAACGAGCCGGCCCTCGTCGTCTTCACGGCTGCGCGCATGGCTGTCGCCCGCGACGAGGAGCTGCCCGCATTCGCCGAGCACGCCTACGCGGCCGCGATCGGGCTTCTCGGCGGGGGAGAGCTGTGAGTCCGGGCGCCGACACGGGCACGCCCGCAGGTCGCAAGCCGCGCGTGCTGTGCATCGCGGGCAGCCCCAGGCGCCACGGCAACAGCGAGCGGCTGCTCGACGCGCTGGTGGCCGGCGTGGAGGCCGCAGGCGGCGTGGCGGAGGTGCTGGTGGCCGCTGAGGCGGGTGCCCGACCGTGCCGGGGGTGCAACGCCTGCTCGAGAGACGGGCGCCTGTATCCAGCGCGACGGGATGGACGAGGTGTACGCACAGCTCGACGCGGCCGATGCCATCGCGGTCGCGACGCCGGTGTTCTTCGCAACCGTGCCAGCCGTGCTCAAGATCGTCTTCGACCGCTTCCAGCCCTACTGGGCGCGGCGTCACGTGCTGGGCGAGCCGGCCCCGGCTCACAAGCGCCCGGGGGCGATTCTCGTGGTCGGTGGCGGAGGCGACCCCTTTGGGACCGGCTGTGCGTTCTCGGCGGTCAAGAGCGCTTTCGCGGTTCTCGGCGTGTCGGCCGACATCACCTTCGAGTGCGTCGGCCCCGACGCCCCCGGCGACATCGTGGCCCATCCCGAGGCGCTCAAACGCGCCGAGGAGATCGGTTCAGAGCTGGTCGCGGCGGTTCTCCTCCAGGGCTAGGAAGAGCGACCTGCGGGTTTGACTCGAGAGCCTGCTTGTGCCCCTCCGAGTTGCCAGATTCTGTGGGCTTTCGCGCCCCAAAACGGCCGTCTTCGAAAGCTATTCGTGCCGACCTGCGGGTTTGCGCACCTCGTTTTTCAGCGCTAGCATTGGCACTCCCGTTTGTTGCCGAACGGTTGAAATGTCGCCAATCAGAGAGGTCTGAATGAGGTCTCGGCCGACTCGCTCGGCACGATCTTTCCGGACCAACAGCATCATCGCAGCCTTCATCCCAGCAGTGCTCGTACTCCTCAGCGTCACCGGATTCGTGTGGGCTCAAAAGCAGGTCACGGTCGTCGTCGATGGTCGCGTCACGCGTGTGAACACCCGGGCCACTGACGTGGCTGGTGTTCTGCGGCAGACGCACGTCACCCTCTCGAAGGGCGACGTGCTGGCGCCCCGCGAGGACGCCGACGTCGCCGACGGCATGACCGTCGTCGTGCGTCACGCGATCCCGGTGACCGTCCGGGTCGGTGACGTGGAGAGCCGTATCGACGTGGTGGGCACCACGGTCGCCGACGCGCTCTCGGCGGCTGGCGCAGCGATCTCACCGGATGCCGAGGTCACGCCTCCGCTCGACACCAAACTCGTCGCCGGCATGGTGGTCACAGCTCCGCAGCGCTTCGCCCGGATCAAGACGAACGAAGTCGTGGTGCCGTTCAAGACGGAGACGTTCGTGGACTCCTCACTTCCCAAGGGCACGCGCCAGATCATCGCCAACGGTGCAAGCGGCCTCAAGATCCAGGTCACCAAGACCATCGTGGCCGACGGCGTCGAAGGTGCACCCCAGGTCACGGCCGAGAAGATCGTTACGCGGCCGTCCCCTCAGCTCGAGGCTGTGGCGCCTGGCGGGTCCAAGGCAGGAGCGGGCGGGGCCAAGATCATCCCCGCCAAGCGATCCAAGGGATCGTCGAAGCCCCAGACGGGCCGCCGGCTGCGTCTGCTCTCGACCGCGTACTCACCCAACGAGCCCGGCGGCGGCGGCGGTCCGGGCACGGCGCTGGGGCACCCCGCGGTGTTCGGCGTCGTGGCGGTCGATCCTCGCGTCATCCCGCTGGGCAGCCGTGTCTACGTCGTGGGCTACGGCTACGCGATGGCCTACGACACCGGCGGCGACATCAAGGGTGACCGCATCGACCTGTGCTTCAACACCGGTGGTGAGTGCGATCGCTGGGGCGTCAGGCCCGTCACCGTGATCGTCCTCGACTAGCGTGGCGCATTCTCGGCTGGCCACCCCCTCGGCGACCATCGAGGTCCTGAAGCGACACGGACTCGCCACCAAGAAGTCGCTGGGGCAGCATTTCCTCATCGACGACAACGTCGTGGGCCGCATCGTGGAGCTTGCCGGACTCACGGGCGCCGAGACGGTCCTGGAGGTCGGGCCCGGGCTCGGCACGCTCACCGTCGCGCTCTGCGCCAACGCCGGTGCGGTGGTGGCTGTGGAGCGCGACCAGCAGCTGCTCCCCGTGCTCGCCGAGACCACCGCGGACTGCCCTCGATTGGCGGTCGTGCGTGCCGACGCCGTGACGGTCACCCCTGAGGCGCTCTCGGAGTCGTTCGGCCCTCCCACCATGCTGGTCGCCAACCTGCCCTACGGCGTTGCCGCCACCGTGGTGCTGCGCTTCTTCCAGGAGCTGCCCGACCTCACGTCCGCTACGGTGATGGTGCAGTCCGAGGTGGCCGACCGGATGGCCGCGTCCCCCGGCAACAAGCAGTACGGCTCCTACACGGTGAAGTTGCGCCTGCTTGCGGCGCCGGCGGGGCGGTTCACGGTGCCGCGCAGCTGCTTCCTGCCGCCTCCGCGTGTCGACTCGGCGGTGCTCCGGCTGGAGCGGCGTCCGCTCGCGACCGATCCCGTGCTGCTGGCCTCGGCCGCCCGTCTCGCCGACGCGGCGTTCGCCCAGCGTCGCAAGACCGTGCGCAACTCGCTGAGATCCACCCTTGATTGCGATCCATCGGTCTTGGACGCGGCGCTTTCCAGCGCCGGGATCGACGGTTCACTCCGTGCCGAGATGCTCGAACCGGAGCGGTTTCTGGCGCTCGCCTCCGCGTTTGGAGATGCGATCTCCTAAGGGCACTGACCTCCCCGGTCCGCCGGGCCCTCGAAAGTGGACACGATTCGGCCGAAATATGCAGGTATTGCCAGTCCGAGGGTGCTATTCGCGCTGGTAATCGACGCTAAATTCGGCTATACTCCCTTACTAAGCAGAGGGAGGTCTCCATGGATCTAGCAAGTCAGGTCGAGGTTGTCGGCCGTATTCGGACGGACCTCGAAGGTATGACGGGTAGCCGTATCCGTGTTCGCGCAAACATGGGCCGCTCCAAGATCGTCGAGCGCGAGGGTGTTCTGATGCAGACACATCCCGCGCTCTTCGTTGTGGAGGTCATGGAGAAGCGCGAGCGTACGGCACGTGCGTCCTACCAGTACGTCGACGTGTTGACCGGCACGGTCGAACTCACGCACGTCGAGAGCGGAGAGAACCTGCTGCCCTGGCTGAACTAGCCGCAGGGGGCAGGCCGGATGAGAACTAGCGCGGGGCACCCATGTGCTCCGCGCTTTCTCGTGCAAAGGGGGACAAGCATCATGCGCGCTATCACGTTGCACGCTCCGGCCAAGGTGAACCTCTTCCTCGGGGTCGGCAGGCCGCGCCCCGATGGCTACCACGAGCTGGTCACCGTGTTCCAGGCGCTCGACCTCGGTGACACCGTTCGCATTCTGCCCGCCGATGAGCTCGCCGTGATCACGTCCGTCGACCTCGGCATTCCCGAGAGCGAGAACCTCGCCTACCGAGCAGCGCTCGCGTTCGCCGAGGAGTTCTCGGTGGCGCCGCGCGTGGTGATCGAGATCGAGAAGCGCATCCCCGTCGGGGCCGGACTCGCCGGGGGATCATCCGACGCGTCGGCGGTGATAGTGGGACTCGCACACCTCCACGACGTCGACCCCCTCGACCCGCGCTGCATCGACGTGGCCCGCCGTCTGGGTGCCGACTGCCCGTTCTTCCTGGTGGGCGGGGCGGCGCTGATGACGGGACGTGGAGATCTGCTCGCCGCTTCACTCACACCCGCGGTCGCTCACATCGCACTGGTCAAGCCGGCGAAGCCGGTGCCGACGGCGGCGGCGTACGCGCAGTTCGATCTGGCGCCCCTGCCGGCACAGGATGCCGGGCACGTCGTCGAGGCGCTGGAAGTGGGAGACGTGCACCGCCTGGCGGCGTCGATCGCCAACAACCTCACGGCGGCATCGGCCACTCTGGTTCCTGAGGTGTTGGACGCGCTAGCATGGGTCAGCGGGCAGCCGGGGGTCTTGGGCGCTGCGATGTCCGGCAGTGGTTCGGGGACGTTCGCCCTGTGCGCAGACGAGGCATCCGCGGCGCTCGTGGCCGACGGAGCGCGCGCTCAAGGCTGGTGGTCCACCGCCACGACCACGAGGTCGACCGGAGTTCAGATCATCGACCAGGATGAGGGAGCCGAGTGAAGGTCGACGTCGTTGTTCTGTCGGGTGGCGAAGGTGCGATCATCGACCCCGAGGTGTCCGTAAAGGGCCTGGTACCGATCGCGGGCAGGCCGATGATCGACTGGGTCATCGACGCCCTGCGGGCTGCCGAGACCGTCGCCGAGATCGCCCTCGTCGTCCCGTCCGCCGACGACCTCGGCGCCTGGGCGGACAAGGTGGACCGGCTGGTCGTGTCCGATGCCTCCTTCATCGACAACGCCATCGCCGGCGCCGAACAGTTCGACAGCGGTCGCCACGTGCTCGGTGCCACCGGCGATCTGCCGGCGCTCACGCCCGAGGCCGTGGACGATTTCGTGACGCAGTCGCTGAATGCCGGCGCGGAGTTCAGCTACCCGCTCATCCGCGCGGAGGACATGGAGTCGCAGTTCCCGGGTTCGGAGCGCACCTACGTCAAGGTCGCCGGTGGACGGGTCACGGGCGGCAATCTGGTTGTGTGCTCGGCGGAGCTCCTGAAGCGGAATCACGACATCGGCCAGAGGCTCTTCGAGACCCGCAAGAGCCCGGTGGCGATGGCGCGCGTCATCGGGATCCCGTTCATCTTCAAGTACCTCAGCGGCCGCCTGCGTGTCGAAGACGTCGAGCGCAAGATGGAGCAGCTCCTGGGCGCCCGGTGCGCGGCGATATACACCTCCTACGCTTCTATCGGCGCCGATGTGGACAAGCCGATCGACGTTGTCGTCGCGTCGCGCGTGCTGTACCAGCGCTCGACGGGTAGGAATCCGTAGGAGGCTGCCGAACACATGGGTTGGTAGCAATGTGCGGCTCGGGGGGCCGCGGCCGGCAAAGAGGGGGAACGATGGAGATCACCAAGGTCACGTTGCGTCCGGTAGCCATGAACAAGGTGTGCGCCATCGCGAGCATCGTGATCGACGACAGTTTCGTCATCCACGACCTGCGTGTGGTCAACGGGGACAAGGGGCTGTTCGTCGCAATGCCGTCGCGGAAGCTGCCCAACGGGGACTTCCGTGACATCTGCCATCCGATCAACACCGAGTCCCGCACCGAGATCCAACGTGCCGTGCTCGCTCAGTTCGCGCTCGATGGCGGCGTCGACGGCTTCGCGCAGCGGCCGCCGAAGAGGGCGAAGTCTCCGGCAACTGACCCGCGGGCGACGGCCGCTGGGCATGCTAGACTCTCGTGCTTCCGATACCCGCGTTGCGTCTCGGCATTGACGCTTCTTCTCACCACTTCCTACACTGCAGTGCGGCTCGGCGGTAGACTGGCGTGCTATTGGGGCATCGTTCAACGGCAGGACTCGGGCTTTTGGTGCCCGCTATCCAGGTTCGAATCCTGGTGCCCCAGCCATGCATCGCTTGAGCGCCCGGTGCGACCGTAGTCGCCCGGTACCGAGAAGGAGCATCGCATCATGAGCGCCATCGCTCTCATCCTCGCGGCAGGCGAGGGAACCCGCATGAAGTCCGACAAGCCCAAGGTCGCCCACGAGATTCTCGGGGTGCCCATGGTGCGCTGGGTGGTCGATGCGGCCCGCGAGGCCGGATGCGAGCGCTCGGTCGCCATCACGGGCCACCGTGCCGAGCAGGTCGAGGCGCTTCTCGGCGGGGTCGAGAGCGTGCGTCAGGACAAGCAGCTCGGGACCGGGCATGCGGTCATGTGCGCGCAGTCGGCACTCGGCGACTTCAAGGGCTCGCTCCTGGTGCTGTCGGGCGACACGCCGCTGCTTCAAGCTTCGACCATCTCCGGGCTCGTGGCGATGCGGGAGTCGGGTGGCGCGGTTCTCACGCTGCTCACGGCGAACCTGCCCGATCCGACCGGCTACGGGCGAATCGTGCGCGACCGGGACGGCAACGTGGCGCGGATCGTGGAGGAGAAGGACTGCACTCCGGAGCAGCGCGCGATCACCGAGGTCAACACCGGCACCTACTGCTTCGACTCCCGCGTGCTGTTCGCGCATCTCGACCGTCTCACGACCGAGAACGTGCAGGGTGAGTACTACCTGACCGACATGGTCTCGGTCTTCGTGGACGAAGGGCTCACGGTCTCGGCCACGCTGACCGACGACCCGCTCGAGACGCTCGGCGTGAACTCGCGCGTGCAGCTCGCCGACGCGGCCAAGATCATGCAGCACCGCATCAACCGGGCGCACCAACTCGCCGGCGTCTCCATGACCGACCCGGACCTGGTCTGGATCGGCCCGCACGTCAGCCTCGGGCGTGACGTCGAGCTGCTGCCGATGACGTTCCTGATGGGGACGACCATCATCGGCGATCGGTCGGTCATCGGGCCCAACTCCCGGCTGACCGACGCGACTGTGGCCGAGGACGCCTGCGTGGACGCGTCGGTGGTCGTCGGCGCGGTCGTGGGACCCCGCGTCTGCGTCGGCCCCGTGGCGTATCTGCGCCCCGGAACGGTCATGGCGGCCAACTCGAAGGCCGGGTCGTGCGTCGAGATCAAGAACACCACGGTGGGCGAGGGGAGCAAGGTCCCGCACCTCTCCTACATCGGGGACGCCACCATCGGCACGGACGTCAACGTCGGTGCCGGAGCCATCACCTGCAACTTCGACGGCTTCGCGAAACACCCGACCACGATCGGCGACGGCGCGTTCGTCGGCTCTGATACCATGCTGGTTGCGCCTGTAACCGTCGGGGAGGGCGCGATCACGGCGGCGGGGAGCACCATCGCTCGCGACGTTCCTGCCGGAGCCCTCGCACTGGAGCGCTCCGAGCAGGTCAACGTGACGGGCTGGGCCGAGCGCCGTCGACGCAAGAACGAGGACAGCGGGGCGTAGGGCCGATCACGAACGGGGCAGGTTGACGATGGGCAGTGACTCCAAGCGGATGATGGTCTTCGCGGGCACGAGCAACCCCGAGCTTGCCGAGGGAGTGTCCCGGCACCTGGGAATCGAGCTCGGCAACGTCAAGATCAGCAAGTTCGCCAACGGCGAGATCTACGTGCGCTACCTCGAGAGCGTGAGAGGCGCCGACGTCTTCATCGTCCAGTCGATCTGCGGCCCGGTCAACGCGATGATCATGGAGCTGCTGATCATGGTCGACGCCGCGAAGCGCGCCTCGGCCAGATCGATCACCGCGGTCATCACGCACTACGGCTATGCGCGTCAGGACAAGAAGTCGGCGGCACGCGAGCCCATCACCGCGAAGCTCGTCGCGGACCTGCTGACCACCGCCGGCGTCAACCGCGTCATCACGATGGACCTGCACCAGGGCCAGATTCAGGGATTCTTCAACCAGCCGGTGAACCACCTGACCGCGCTGCCGATCCTCGCGGACTACTTCGAGTCACTGAACCTCGAGAACTGCGTCGTGGTCTCGCCGGACGTCGGGCGCGCCAAGGCGTGCAAGAAGCTCTCGGACATGCTCGGCGCGAGTCTCGCGATCATGACCAAGAGCCGGCCCGACCACAACGTCGCCGAGGTCACGCACGTCATCGGCGAGGTGAAGGGCAAGGTCGCGATCGTCGCCGACGACATGATCGACACCGCCGGTTCCATCACCGAGGGCGCCAAGGCGCTCATCAACGCCGGTGCGACGCAGGTCTACGTGACCGCGACGCACGGCATCTTCTCGGGCCCGGCGTACGACCGAATCGAGAGCGCCCCGATCACCGAACTTGTGGTCACAAACACGATTCCTGTGCCCGAGGAGCGCCAGCACGGCAAAATTCGTGTACTCTCGGTAGCTCCGCTGTTTGCGCACGCGGTCCAGAACGTCTTCAACGACGAGTCCGTCTCGGAACTGTTCGATCCGGACTTCCAGCTGTAGGCACACGATCACCGTCGGAACCCGACCCTTGGTTCTCGGCGGAACGAAGAGAGAACGGAAGGAGCACTACCCATGTCAGTCTCCAACGTAGTCACCGCGTATCCCCGAGAGGTCATCGGCAAGGCGAATCGCAAGCTCGCCGGCCAGAACCGCATTCCGGCCGTGGTGTACGGAATCGGCCGAGAGCCCGTTTCGATCTCGGTGGACCGTCACGATTTCGAGCTGCTCATGGCGCACCATGCCGCCGGCTCGACGATCGTCGAGATGCAGATCGAGGGCGAGAAGAAGCCGATCAACGCCATGATCCGCGAGATGCAGATGAGCCCCATCAAGGACACCATCATGCACGTGGACTTCCTGGCCATCGAGATGGACAAGCTGGTCAACGCGCAGGTCACGCTCCGGCTCGTCAACGATCCCGCGGGCGTCAAGGCGGGCGGCATCCTCACCGTCAACTTCCACAACATCAACGTGGAGGCCAAGCCGGCCGATCTTCCCGAGTACCTCGAGATCGACGTCGCGTCGCTCGAGATCGGCGACTCGCTGCACGTCAAGGACATCGCCGTGCCCGCCGGCGTGACCATCCTCGACGATGCCGAGGAAGTCATCTGCTCCGTCCAGGCGCCGCGCGCCGAGGTCGAAGAAGAGGTCGCCGAGGTGACCGAGGTCGAGGTCATCGGCGAGAAGGCCGCAGAGGAAGAGTAGCGCGTGACCCGCATGATCGTCGGGCTCGGCAATCCCGGGTCCGAGTACGAGCGTACGCGTCACAACGCAGGATTCCTCGCCGTCGACCTTCTCGGCGACAACTTGAGAGCCACCTACTGGAAAGACCAGGCATCAGCCAAGGTCGCTGTCGTGCGCTTCGACGATGGCGACCTTGTTCTTGCCAAGCCCCAGACGTTCATGAACGTCTCCGGTGGCTCGGTGAAGCGGCTGGTCGAGCTCTACGACATCGACGTCGCCGAGCTGATCATCATCCACGACGACATCGACCTTCCCGCTGGTGACGTGCGCGTCAAGCGCGGCGGCGGCCACGGCGGCCACAACGGCCTGCGCTCTCTGCACGAGAAGCTCGTCAGCGACGCCTACCTGAGGGTCCGCGTCGGAGTCGGACGCCCGCCCGGCCGAATGGACTCCGCGGACTACGTGCTGCAGCCCCTCAAGGGCGACGCCTGGGAGGACTTCGAGGCCAGCATCCCTTCGGCGGCGCAAGCAGCGCTCAGCATCCTGGAGAGCGGCATCGAGCTCACGATGCAGGACTACAACGCCGGTTGATGTGCGAGCGGGTGGTCCCGAGGGATGCCACGCGCAGTTACGCAGACGAGCCGCCCGACGGGCGGCTCGTCGAGTATGTCTGAGCATGGCGTCCCCCGGGAGCCACCCGCCCCGGCGACTCGACGTCTAGAGGTAGTTCATCGGGTTGACCGGGCTGCCGTTCACGCGCACCTCGAAGTGCAGGTGGGGTCCTGTCGAGAAGCCCGTGCTGCCGACGGTGCCGATGCGCTGGCCCTTCTTCACGGTCGCGCCGTTCGAGACTCTGATGCCTCCGGACTGCTGGTGGGCGTAGAGCGTGACGACGCCGTTGCCGTGGTCGATCATCACGACGTTCCCGTAGCCGCTGCGCGACCCGGCCCAGATGACTTTGCCGGGGCCGGCGGCGACGATCGCAGCGCCGTTGATCGGCCGGCTACCGCTCTTGCCGATGTCGATCCCGGTGTGCAGCCTCCGGGTCTTGAAGATCGGGTGGATGCGGTAGCCGAATGACGAGGTCACGTTGTTGAAGCCGGGGACCGGCCAGGCCATCGCTGCCCGCGTACTTGCCCGAGCCCCGGCGCGTGCGGAGCATCGAAGCGATGCGGGCCGACTCGGCCTCCTCGGCCTTGGCGATCGCCAGAAGGCGGGTCGCGTTCTTCTTGCTGACGACCATCAGCTCGGCCTTCTGGTTCAGGATCGACTGCTGGGCGTCGACTTTGGACTGGCGAGCGTCCTGGACGCCCTTGAGGTGCCCCTCGGCGGCCTCGGCCTCCTGCTTCTTCAGGCCGACGTTCTGCAGCGTCCGGTCGAGTTCGGACTTCGAACGCTCGAGGTCGGCCTTGGTCGACGAGATCTGGGCGGCTACGTCGTTGTTGTACCGGATCACGCGGCTGACGAGTTCGGTCCGCGTGATGAGGTCGCGGACGTCGGTCGAGCCGAGCAGCACGTCGAAGTAGAACCAGTCTCCCTGCCGGTACGTCGCCTCGACGCGGTCCGAGAGGAGCTGCTGCTCGAGTGCGTACCGGGCCGCCGCCTCGTCGATGTTGGCCGACTTGACCGCGATCTGGGCCCGCAGGCTCGCGAGTTCGGCCCGCAGGCGCTTGGTGCGCGCCTCGGCCTTGGCGATCTCGGGATCGAGCGCGGCCGCTTCGGCCTCGAGCGCCGAGACCTTGTCGTCGAGCTGATCGGTCTCGGCCTTGAGCTTCGCCGCGAGCGCGGCGGCTTCGGCTGCCTTGCGCCGCGCAGCACTGGCGGCGTTCGCGTGGGCCTGGACGTCAGCCGAGGACAGGGCGTACGCCGGTATGGCGGTACCCAGAGCCAGGGAGAGGGTCAGGATCGCGGCAAGGTATGCGCGAGAGCGGTGCATCTTCGGTGATTCCTCCGGTGGCTGCTGCGTTGTAGTGGTGGGGGCCTTCCGGAAGGCGCCTATCGGCTCGAATCATACCAGCGTCCCTGCTCAGCGGCAACGCAGAGGCGGTGTGCGGCGCAACTCCGCCACAGGGCCGCTGGTATACTTGTCCGACGCCCTCGGGCCCGTTTCGCCCGATTTCGACCAACGGAGGGTCTCGTTGTTCCGGATAGTCCACAAGCGACAGCTCTCCGAGTCTGTCTTCGAGATGGGCGTCGAGGCCCCGCGGATCGCCGCCAAGGCGCGCGCGGGGCAGTTCCTGATGGTGCGCACGGGAGAGCGTGGCGAGCGCATCCCGCTGACCTTCAGCGACTGGTCCGCCAGCGAAGGCTGGATCCGGTTCATCTTCATGCGCGTCGGAAAGACCACACACGAGCTCGCGCATCTCGAGGAAGGCGACTTCCTGGCCGACGTGGTGGGGCCGCTCGGCGTGCCGACGCACACCGAGGGCCAGGGCCGCGTGGCTGTCATCGGCGGTGGCGTCGGAGCTGCGGTCGCCTACCCGGTCGCTCGTGCGCTGGCCGAGGCCGGCAGCGAGGTCACGGTCATTCTCGGCGCGCGCAATGCCGAGCTGCTCGTGCTCGAGGACGAGATCCGAGCGCTGCCGATCAAGGAGCTCGTGGTGATGACCGACGACGGGTCGGCGGGCACAAAGGGGCTCGTGACGCATCCGCTCAAGCAGCTGTGCGAGGACCGGGCGATCGACCGCGCCTTCGCGGTCGGGCCCGCGATCATGATGAAGTTCGCCGCGGCGACCACGCGCGACTACGGCGTGCCCACGACGGTCTCGCTCAACCCGATCATGGTCGACGGCACGGGCATGTGCGGCGCCTGCCGGGTCTCCATCAACGGCGAGACCAAGTTCGGCTGCGTTGACGGTCCCGACTTCGACGGCCACGCGGTGGACTTCGAGGAGCTCATGAGCCGCCAGCGGATCTACGTCGATGACGAGCGGATCGCCGACGCCGAGTACACCCGGGGGTGCCAGTGCCACCTCTAGACGACACCACGCCGAGCACCCCGGCTCCCGAGCGCCGCAGGCCCTCACGCGCGCCGCGCACGCCGATGCCCGAGCGTCCGCCGGCAGAGCGCCGCATGAGCTTCGACGAGGTCGGCTACGGCTACACCGCCGAGATGGCCCGCGCCGAGGCCGAACGCTGCCTGCAGTGCAAGAACCCGGTCTGCCAGCAGGGCTGCCCGGTCAACATCGACATCAAGTCGTTCATCGGCGCCATCATCGAGGGCGATCTGACCCGCGGCGTCGCGGTGCTCAAGGAGCGCAACGCGCTGCCCGCCGTCTGCGGCCGCGTGTGCCCGCAGGAGGAGCAGTGCGAGGCCGTCCTGCGTGCTCTCCAAGAAGGGCGAGGCCGTCGCCATCGGTCGGCTGGAGCGGTTCCTCGGCGACACCGACCTCGCGTGCGAGCTCGACGGACGCTGCGTGCCGGAGGTGGCTGCGCCGTCCGGCTTCAAGTGCGCCGTCATCGGCAGCGGTCCGGCGGGCCTCGCCTGCGCGGGCGAGCTCGCGCAGCTCGGCCACGCGGTCACCATCTTCGAGTCCCTCCACGCGCCCGGCGGCGTGCTCTCCTACGGCATCCCGGAGTTCCGCCTGCCCGCGCACATCGTCAACGCCGAGATCGACATGCTCTCCCAGATCGGCGTCGACATCGTGACCAACACGGTCGTCGGCCAGCTGGTCACCGTGCCCGAGCTGCTCGCCGAGCAGGGCTACTCGGCGGTGTTCGTCGGTTCCGGCGCCGGGCTGCCGGTCTTCCTCGGCGTGCCGGGGGAGAACCTCAACGGCGTCTACTCGGCGAACGAGTTCCTCACCCGGGTCAACCTCATGGGCGCCTACGAGTTCCCGAAGTCCGACACGCCCGTGTGGCGCGGCCGCAAGGTGGCCGTCGTGGGTGGCGGCAACGTCGCGATGGACGCGGCCCGCACGGCGCTTCGGCTCGGTGCCGAGGAGGTCTTCCTGGTCTACCGCCGCACCGAGGACGAGATGCCCGCCCGCCGAGAAGAGGTGCACCACGCGCGCGAGGAGGGCGTCGAGTTCAAGATGCTCTGCTCGCCCGTCGAGGTGGTGGGCAAGGACGGCTGGGTCACGGGCATCACGGCGACGCGCATGGAACTCGCCGAGCCGGACTCGAGCGGACGCCGCGCGCCTGTGTGCGTGATGGGCAGCGAGTTCACGATCGATTGCGACACGGTGATCTCGGCGGTGGGGACGCGCGCCAATCCTCTGCTGAAGCAGGCGGTGCCGGGACTCGAGCTCAGTTCGCGCGGCTACATCGTCACCGATGAGGACGGCACCACGAACCTGCCGGGCGTGTTTGCCGGGGGCGACATCGTGACCGGTGCGGCGACGGTGATCCTGGCGATGGGCGCCGGCAAGAAGGCCGCAGTCGCGATGGACCGGTGGCTGCGTTCGGGCGGCGAAGAAGCCGTCGAATAGTCGGCTTGCCGCGCGTGGGCGTCTGTCCGCTCGGGTACAATCTCTCAAACGACGAGCGGTATTCCACGCCTCCTGTGAGGTAGGAAGCCCCGTCCATTCGGGCGATTAGGGAGTACCAGCGGTGAGTGAGCCGATTCGCGTCCTCGTCATGGACGATGACCCGCATATCTGCGAGATGATCCGCATGGGCCTGGCCCGGGACGGCATGTCGGTGGTCAGCGCATGTGACGGCGGCGAGGGTGTCGAGCTGCTGAACAGCGAGCGCTTCGACGTCGTGGTGCTCGACATCATGATGCCTCAGGTCGACGGCTGGATGGCCCTCATGGACATCCGCAGCAACCCCTCCACCTCCAAGATCCCCGTCATCATGGTCACCGCCAAGACCCAGGATCAGGCGAAGATCCTCGCGTTCAAGCAGGGGGCGCAACAGTACGTGACCAAGCCCTTCAACATCGCCGAGCTCTCCGCGCGCATCGAGAGTCTGGCGCGCGGCATCGGCGGGCTGGCCATCGCGGGTCCTTCCACCACCGACGCCGAGTTCCGCAAGCTCGCGGTTCGCAAGGGCGGTCGCACCGTGTTGCTCGATCTCGGCGACATCGTGTTGCTGTCGGCGCGCAACAAGTCGACCTACGCGCACACCTACGAGAATCAGTACCTCGTCGACATGACGCTCGGCGAGCTCGAGGACAGGCTGTCGCGCGAATCCTTCGTGCGCGTGCACCGGAGCCACCTGGTGAATCTCAACAAGATCAAGGAGATCCTGCGGGTGGACGGGAGCTACGTCGTCGTTGCGTCGGATCGGGACGAGACGCACATCCCGGTGGCTCGCCGACAAGTGCGCGCGTTTCGCGAGGCCGTCGGGATCTAACGCGCGGAGCCGGCGCACGCATCGACTGCTCGGCAGTCCTCGCCGGGGGCCCTCGGCACACAAACGCGATGCGTTTGGTGACGTCTTCCCCGGCTGCGGAACTCGCATTCGAACGCGCGCCCGGACTCCGCGCGCTCCAGACGCGGTCTCCCGAACGCTGGTCCCTCTAGTTCTTCAGCGACTGCAGCGGGGCGGGGAAGCGGCCACCTCGGCGCGCGAAGACGGTGCCGGCCCACTGGTTGACGGGCATGACGGGCGCCTCGCCGAGCAGGCCGCCGAAGCTCAGACGCTCGCCGACTCCCTTGCCGATGGCGGGGATGAGTCGCACGGCGGTGGTCTTGTTGTTGACGACGCCGATGGCGCATTCGTCGGCGATGATGCCCGCGATCGTCTCGGCGGGCGTGTCGCCGGGGATGGCGATCATGTCGAGGCCGACCGAGCAGACGCTCGTCATCGCCTCGAGCTTCTCGATCGAGAGCGCGCCGGACTCGGCGGCGAGGATCATGCCCTGGTCCTCGGAGACCGGGATGAACGCGCCGGACAGGCCGCCGATGCTCGAGGTGCCCATGGCGCCGCCCTTCTTGACGGCGTCGTTGAGCAGGGCGAGAGCGGCGGTGGTGCCGGGGCCGCCGCAGCGCTTCACGCCCATCGCCTCGATGATCTCGGCGACGGAGTCTCCCTCGGCGGGCGTGGGAGCCAGCGAAAGGTCGACGATGCCCATCGTGACGCCGAGACGGCGCGCCGCCTCGCGGGCGACGAGCTCGCCCACGCGCGTGATCTTGAACGACGTCGCCTTGATCGCCTCGGCGATGGCGGTGAGGTCGGCGTCCTCGGGTAGCGCGTCGACGATCGCACGGACCACGCCGGGGCCGGAGATGCCGACGTTGATGACCTCGTCGGGCTCGCCGGTGCCGTGGACGGCGCCCGCCATGAACGGGTTGTCCTCGACCATGTTCGCGAACACCACGAGCTTTGCGCCGCGATGCTGTCTCGGTCGGCGGTGAGCTCGGCGGCGCGCCGGATGGCGTGCGCCATGTCGAGCACGGCGTCCATGTTGATGCCGGCGCGCGTGGTTGCGAGGTTGACCGACGCGCAGACGCGCTCGGTCGCCGCGAGCGCCTCCGGGATCGATGCGATGAGCCGCCGGTCCCCGTCGCCGGTGCCCTTGTGCACGAGCGCCGAGAAGCCGCCGATGAAGTCGACGCCCACCTCGTGCGCGGCCCGGTCGAGCGCGAGCGCAAGAGGCGTGACGTCCTCGGCGTCGGTGGCGGCCGCGAGCTGGGCGATCGGCGTGACCGAGATGCGCTTGTTGACGATCGGGATGCCGTACTCGCGCTCGATCTGCTCGGCGACCGGCACGAGCCGCTCGGCGGCGCGGGTGACGCGCTCATAGACGCGGGCGGCCATGACGTCGAGGTCGGAGTCCACGCAGCGGGAGAGCGACAGTCCGAGGGTGACCGTGCGCACGTCGAGACTCTGCTGCGTGATCATGGTGAGTGTTTCGACGATCTCTTCGGGAGTGATCTGCACGGGGGGAAGCCTCCTGGGGCGGCCGGTAGGGCGGCGGGCTGGGCTGGTGGGCTAGATGCGGTGCATGAAGCGGAAGACGTCCTCGCGCTGGAGCGTGATCTGCAGCCCCATACGCTCGCCGATGTCAGCGAGTCGCTGCTGGACCTCGTCAAACGGCGTGGCGTCTTCGTCGATCGTGACGAGCATCGTCATCGAGAAGATGCCGCCGATGATGGTCTGGCGGATGTCCTCGATGTTGGCGTGGGACTCGGCGAGTGCCGCCGAGACGCTCGCCACGATGCCGACGGAGTCCTCGCCGAGGACTGACAGAATCGCAGGAGTCAGCATGATCTTCCTTCCCAGGGCGTGCGGTCGGCCGCCTCGGCCGCCGCGCGGCCGGCTGATGTGCGGGCGCTATACTCCCTTATACCGCACGGGCGGTCCCGCCGAGACGATTCGGCCGTAGCGACCGTCGCGAGCGCGGCAAGAGAGGTGTCCCATGGCCATCCCGATCACCCCCGTGAAGCTCGGCGACGTCGTCAAGCTCAAGAAGCCGCACCCCTGCGGTGTCAACGAGTGGGAGATCGTGCGCGTCGGTGCCGACATCGGGCTGCGCTGCACCGGCTGCGACCGGCGCGTCATGCTGGTGCGTTCGGAGTTCGACCGGCGCTTCCGCGGCTTTGTGGAACCGCCCGCCGACTGAAGCCTAGTCGCCGGTCTCGACCGTCGCCGTCGGCTCGTCGGGCTCGACCGCGCCGACAAGCCCCTTGTAGCCCGGGTAGTTGGCGTTGTTGACCTGCAGGTGCACGTGGTCACCGCCGCCCTTCACGTACTGTGCGAGCTGGTCGGTGACCTTGTCGGAAAGCTTGCGTACGGTCCCGACCTGGGTGATGCCCGCGATCGCCCGCTGCCCGACCTTCACTTTGGGGCTCGCGATGTGGATCATCACGATGTCGATGCTGGGGTAGCCGTCCGGGACGATATGCAGCTCGTAGTCGGCCCACTTGCCGTAGAGCTTGTAGGACTTGATCTTGACCACCGTGCCGGTGACCGGACTCACGACGAGCGAGCCGGGCCTGGCGCCCACGTCAGCCGCCGTGTCCGGCTTCCCGGGACGATCCCGCCACATGCGGATCACCTTGCCGACCAGCACCGCATCCGCGCCGGTGGGCTGCGTGCTCGTCTCGCGCCCCGTGCCACGGTGGGCGTTGGACTCAGAGACCTTGGCGTCCTTGAGCGGCGTCTTCATCGGCATCGCCCAGGGGTATGACGCTTGGTGAAAGCCGATCTCGGACAGCCGCTTCGTCTCGACAGGCAGACGCAGCCTCAGCTTGCCGTAGGAAGCGAAGTACGGCGTCGGGTTGGGCTGGTTTGGATACGGCGCGGAACACCTTGTCGGAGTTCGACGCCTGCTGATGTGCGGCGCCGATGGGCACGTTGGCGGCCGACGAGGACGAGCTCGCCTCGAGCGGCAAGGTCGCCGCGCGCTTGTCGGACACGTAGCGCCAGCCGAACACGGCGAGCAGCAGCGCTGACGACGGCCACGATGCCGATGATGACGGCGCGGCGCTGTTTCCGGCTGCGCAGACGCGCGGCGCGCGCGGCACGGCCCTCAAGGGCGAGTCCGGTGTCGCGGACTCGGAGCCGCGTTCCGCCCGGGGAGGTCTGGTCGCCCTCGGCCGAGGGCGCTGGTCCGCGTCCGGCGCTTGCGCCGAGAGAACCGGCATCCATCTCGTCGATCAGAGGATGCTCGTGTCCCGGATAGCGGATGGACTCAGTTCGGATGACGCGGATCTCGCCGTCCCGGCGTCGGCCGGTGCGCGGGCGCTGGTTGGGGCGCATCACGCGCCGCTCCGGCCGCGAGAGAGCGGGGAACGTCGCTGCGAGGCGAGGGTAGTGCGATCCGGAATCAGCATTGAGGCAAACAAACCCGTTCACTGTTCGACGATGCAGCTGTATCAGTATACTCGGCGTCGACGACCTCCGCCGCCTTCGAACGAGCGCCCGACGGGAGAACAACGACCATGCGCGATCGCCGAAACCTCGCCTGCCGGCTCATCAGTTGCCTCCTTGCGGTTGCCGCGTTCGCTGCTCTCGCAGGCTGCTCGTTCCCACCGGCGCTCACCAAAGCCGAACTCGATTCGGGCAAGCTCTCCGACAAGCATCCCAAGCTTTCCGCCGAGAAGACGAAGGCGGGTTGCCGCAGCTGCCATCGGGAGCAGGAGGCCGTCAAAGCGGTCAAGTAGTACGAAAGCCCCGCAGCAGCGGGGCTTTCAATGAGTCGTGTGTCGGCGGGCGAGTCTAGTTGACCTTGCCCAACGCCCTGTCGGTCGTGGTCACGGCGTTGAGCGGGGAACCCACGCGGTACTGCCACGGGTAGCGACGGGCGCCGGCGAAGTCACTGCGGTCGGCGAGCTTGGAGATCTTGACGAAGTCGCCGGTGCGCGGTGCGTGCAGGAAGTAGCCGCCGCCGATATACATGCCCACGTGGTGGATCGGGCTTCCGAAGAACACCACGTCGCCAGGCTGCAGGTCTGCCGCGGCGACCTTCTCGCCGAGAAGGAACTGCGAACCCGAGTAGTGCGGAAGCGTCACGCCGTGCTGCTTGTAGACGTAGAGGATGAGGCCGGAGCAGTCGAAGCCTCTCGGGGTGGCGCCTGCCCACACATAGGGAACGCCGTGGTAGGCAAGTGCGGTCTCGACGGGTGAGCCGGGCTCGACGACGATGCCGGCCTTGCTCGCACCGGAGAGCACGTCGGAGAGGAGCGCGCTCTGGTCGCTTGAGCGACGGCCCGCTTCCTTGTCGAGCAGCGCCAGAAGGTCCTTCTGAGCCGCCGCCATCATCTTCTCGCGATCTTCGATGCGCAGCGTGACTTCGATGCGGCGGGCCTTCATCTCGAACTCGAGCGACTCGGCCTGCATCTTGGCGGTCTGGAGATCGGCAACCTGCTTCTCGAGCAGTTCCTGCTGACCCTTGAGCGAAGCGGCCAGATCAGCGTCGGCCAAGCCGATGGTGTTGAGGAACTTCACGCGGGCCACGAAGTCGGACATCGACTTCGAGTCGAGCAGAACCTCGAACATCTCCATGTTGCCGCTCTTGTAGTTCGACGCGGCACGCTGCGAGAGAATCGACGACTGAAGGTCGTAGGCCTGGCGTGCATTCTCGAGGTCGGTCTGCGCGACCTGAACCTTGTTGCGCATCTCGGCCAGGCGGGCAGCCGCGCTGTTGTACGCTTCCGAGGCGATCTCGAGCTCCCGGTCCAGCGCATCAAGCTGGGCGTTGAAGTCGTCGACGCGCTTCTGCTTCTCGGCCAGCGCACGGCGGAACGCCTCGGTCTGCTGGTTCACGGGAGCCTGAATCGCCGAGTTGGTGTCGGCGGGGGTGCGTACCGACGGCGATGCAGTCGAGCGCTTTGCCGGTGCCGACGGGGCGACCGGGGCGGGGGTTGCCAGTAGTGCTCACGGTGTCGCCCAAGGCAGGTGCAGCCGAAAGCAGCATCGCCGCAGCAAGGGCGAGGGTCGCCGTCTGTCGCATATGACGTGCGAACGAACCTGAGGACATAACCTGCCTTCCAAACACAGGCGACGAGAGCGCGCAAGAACAAGCGAGCTCGTCGCCAGACGAGTCCAAGTGGAACTATACCCAATAAGTGCAGGTCGCGCCACCCATAGCGCGTCCCCAAGGTATCAACCAGGCGGTACGCACCCGTTAGTGCAAACGCGGTGCCGAAGCGGGCTCAAACGTGCTCGTTTCACAAGAAGAGCGGATTCTTGCGTCAGGCGGCATCCGTGGCGTCGCCAGGACCGGATCGCCGGCGACGTCTGCAACCTACCCAGTTGCACCTATCGATGCCATACTTCGTAGTAACAAGGAGGTCATCGATATGGATACCGTAACCATTTCGCCCAAGTTCCAGGTCGTCATCCCCAAGGCGGTTCGAGAGCAGCTCAAACTGGTTCCGGGACAAACCGTGCAGGTCATCGCCTACGGCGACCGGATCGAGTTCCTGCCGATGCGCACTCCGAGCGACGTGCGCGGGATGCTCAGAGGGCTCGACGCATCGTTTGAACGTGAGAAGGTAGACCGGCCGTGAACGTCGTCGACTCGTCGGCGTGGATCGAGTTTCTCGCCGATGGCCCCAACGCGGCTGAGTTTGCGGTCCCGATCGAGGACAGCGAGAACTTGCTGGTGCCGAGTCTGACCGTGTACGAAGTATTCAAGCGGGTCGCCCAGCTCCGGGGGGAGTCAGCCGCGCTTGAGGCCGTCGGAGTGATGCTGAGGGGCCGCGTGGTCGACATGGGTGCGAGTATCGCGCTCGAAGCGGCGAGGGTCTCCCTTACCGAGAGACTGGCGATGGCGGACTCAGTGATCCTGGCGACCGCGAGACTTGAGGGGGCCGTCCTCTGGACCCAGGACGCGGACTTCGCGGGGCGTGAGGGCGTGGAGTACCGGGCTGGTTCGACGGGGCCGGGCTGACTAGCGTGGGATTTGCATCGCAGGAGCTGGGTATGTTAGTTTGTGCGTCCGCCGATTAGGCGAATTGAACATTGCGGGGTGGAGCAGTCTGGTAGCTCGTCGGGCTCATAACCCGAAGGTCGTCGGTTCAAATCCGGCCCCCGCGACCAAGAATATCGCAGGTCAGACATGGTAAACGTGTCTGGCCTGTTTGCTTTGTCGGTGGGGGATCTTCCTACAATCTTCGAACACTTCGATTCAAGAACTGGGTACGTGCTCCTTGGAGGAGCACGTCCACTACCCGGTCTGACGCGGGGGCGACAGCGCACTCGCGCGAAGGGACCGACACATGAGTCCCGCCCGCACTCTCGGCAATCTCCTCAGAATGGGCCACTGCGCACCGACGGTCATGCGCAGCGTCGGAGAGCTGTCCTCGCCAGATGAGGACTGGCTTGTCCTGCTCAGCGCCGGAATGCCCGGCGGAATCGGGAACACGGGGCACGAATGCGGAGCGGCGACCTCGTCTCTCGTGCTGCTCGGCCTGCATCTCGGGCTCCGCGACGTCGACCGGGGCCTGCCCGTGATCTTCGACCGAAGCCACGCGCTGTGCCAGCGGTTCGTCGCGCGCCACCACACGCTTCAATGCGAAGAGATCCGTGGCGACGACCGGTTCCCGAGGCACTGCATACCCCCCATTCTGGGTGCGCCCGGACTCTTCTCGGAAGTAGCACGGGACGATGTCTGTGATGCTATTCCTGCAGGTGCCAGAGAAGCCTACGCACGCATCTACTCGCACATGGCGGAGAAGCAGTTCCACTGTGCCCAAGCCGTCTTCTTGCGGCTGCAGGATGGAGATCCGCACCGTCAGGACGTGATGGATGCGGGCCTCGGCGTTCATCGGCGGAACCGCGTTCATGGGGCTGACGTGCAGCGCGTATGTCGCCGGAGTCATGGCACTCGGGCTGAGTCGCGGGGAGATCGAAGACAGCATGCCGAGGGTCGTGCGCATGCTTTCGATGATGACGTTTGGCGGCAATGCCCTTGGAGCCGACGTCAACAAGTTCAACCCGAGTCTGATGCGGGGATATCGCCTGTCGAGATGGTTCGCGCACGAGTTCGGTAGCACGCAATGCAGCGCGATCACTCAGTGTGACTTCGCCACAGCGCAGGGCGTGGAGCAGTACGTGAAGGACGGTTGCATCACCGGCTGCATGGGAATCGCCGAGAAGGTGGCAGCCAGGGTCGAGCGCATGCTCGCGGCAGAGGCGAAGGCCTCATGAACCCGACTACGACTCGAAGGGTGACGTCACTCGTCATACTCGGCGCGTTTCTCGCCCTCGCCGTTCTCGCGGTCCTAGGGAATCCGGTGCTTGGCGGTCTCTTCATCGTGGCGGCTGGGATGGTTCTGGGCCACCACGCCGTGCGCTTGTGTCCGCGCTGCTCCAACCTCGAGTGCGCGTTCAATCCTCGGTTCTCGCGGTCGGGGGCACGTGCACCTGAAGGCATCGGTGACGGCGACGAGGCGTACTCGAATCTGCCGATCACGCGCACGACAGTCATTCCGCTCCTGCTCTTCGGGCCGCTCGCGTTCGTGGCCGCCTGGCAGTACAACCCGGTTGCCGCAGTCGCGGTCGGTGTCGTGGCCCTCGCCGCACACACCGTCTTCCAGAGAGTCACTTGCAGCCACTGCGGGAACGACTGTGCAGGCAACTGCAATAGGAGCTACCGCCGGTGGAGGCGTGCGCACCGCGACGTGGTGTCCTGAGGCCGAGCGGAGGAGACGCGATGTTCGATGCTGCGAAGCTCCACGTCGTCTTCGCCGACGGGTGCACGCCCGACGGCCCTCTCGTGCCTCGTCGGTACACGCTCACGCACTCCGATACGACGGGCGATCTGTTCCTCACGATCGGATGTGAGTACGATCGCAAGGCGCTTGGCTCACTGCAGGTGCGCCTGGAGCGCGACGAGGTACTTGGAGAGTGGGTCTCGGATACCGAGGGTTCGAGGCTGGTACTTGCCATGATGGCGCAGGGCGGTCTGCCCTTCTTCGGCACCGGCACGATGCGTCGCGATATCTTCCGTCACTATCGGCCGATGGTGCTCGCCGCGCTCCGCCATGGAGACCGGCTGTTCACGCAAGCGCATCCGGAGCTCGCCGAGGCACCTGTGACCGCCCGGTTCGAATGGCGCGACGGTCGGGACGACACCGAGCCGTGGGGCCTATGGGGAATGCCCGAGGAAGACAACGGACAACCGTGAGAGCGAGGCCAGTGGTGAACACGCGTGCGAAGGAGTCGGTGGCGGATTACCCGAGACCACCCGCGGTCGAGCGAGTCGACCGACATCTCAAGGCGATGGTGTCTGGGCGAATCATCGCCGAGACACGCCGGCCGATCCGGGTCCTGGAGACCTATCACCCGCCGGTCTACTACATCCCGCCCGAGGACGTGGCCATGCGGTTCCTGGTGCCGAGCCCTCACAGGTCCTTCTGCGAGTACAAGGGCGCGGCCCACTACTACTCGCTCATCGTCGACGGCGAGGAGCGAGCCAATGTCGCCTGGTACTATCCCCACCCGTCTCCGGGCTACGAGGAACTGGCGAACCACGTGGCCTTCTACGCGTGGGCTCTCGATGTGGCTACCGTCGACGGTGAACAGGTCACTCCGCAGCCAGGGCACTTCTACGGCGGCTGGATAACGAGTGAGATCAAGGGACCCATCAAGGGCGAACCTGGCACGACCGGCTGGTGAGAATGCTGGGCTCGCGGTGTGTGAGCGGCGTTGATGTCGCCTGCCACGGGCCCGGACCTCATTCCAACTACTTGGTCGACTCCCATCGGCCAAACTCCATCTTGGCCTTCAGGCCCTGACCGCCCGATTCGTTCTTGGCGGCACGGTAGCCCTGGCTCTTGGTCCAGGCGTCGGCCGCTTCCTGTGACTCCCACCACGACATGGTCACGATGGTCAGCGGATCGGTCACGTCACGCGCCACTATGAGCTTCTCGAAACCGGGCTGCTCGGCATACGAGGCACTCATGCCGGGCGCCATGGCCACGAACTGATCCGCTTCTTCGACCGACGAGACCGTGTAGATCCCGGTGCTCAGTATCGACATGCGCGTTCCTCTCTGTCAGACCGCGGGTCTCAGTAGAACCAACGGTGAATCGGGCGTTCAATCGACGTCGACGTGATCATTCTAGGCTGGACGCTCAGCATCTGCGGATTGCGATGCGTTGACCTCGTCAGCCAAGGCAAGGATCTCCTCGTTCTCGGGAATGTCGCTCATGTCGTGCCCGTAATGGCAGAACCGTGCGATTCCGGCTTTGTCGATGAGCACTTGAGCCGGCATGCGCCCCAACTTGAACAGGTTGACCTCCTGCCCGTAGAGCTTCAGCACGCTGTAGGTGGGATCGGGAAGGCCGACGAAGGGGAGGGACTCGGCCTGCCAGTACTTCACGAACGCCGGTGCGTCCTCGGGGCCGACCACGACGACCTCGACGTCTCGGTCCACGAACTGGGAGTAGTCACGGCGCAACTGCGCCATATGCCGACGGCAGAACGGTCAAGCGAACGTGCGGTTGAAGACCAGCAGGACGTTCTTCAGGCTGCGGAAGTCTGACAGGCTGACCGGCTTGCCGTTGAGGTCGGGCAGCGTGAAGTCTGGGGCGGTCACGTTCAGCGAGACGCGCGGCATAGGTAGCTCCTTCTAGAGGGCCGCAGCATGAGTGCGGCTGCGGAGAGTGCGGCAGTTGTGCGCGCAACCCGGGCTTATGTCGCGCGTCGCCCGGTGACGATCGAGACGACGATTCCCACCGCGATCGCAGCAGCGAGTGCGCCCGCCACCACGCGCACGAGTGGCGACGACGTCGCAACAGCGATGCCCACGAACGCCCACACGAACACCCCGGCGAACACGCCATCGCGCTCCCGCACCAGACCCAGGAATGCAAGGGCGGCACCGACGACCAGCACTACCACGCTCCACCAGGCAGCGGGAACGCCCCAGCCGCTCCAGTTCGCGGCGTAGAGAGCGGAGGATATGTTGGCGATCGTAGCGACCGACACCCAGCCGAGGTACAGGCCGAGCGGGGCGCGAACCGCCCAGCGCTCCAGGGCGGACGGATTCTCGGGCCTGTCTCTGCGAGCGATGCGGTAGGCGACGATCAACGATGCCAGCAGCACGAGCATGACCGGCACGGTCCAGAAGATGTTGAGGGACTGCCACAGAAGCAACCACACGACGTTGGCCACGCTGGACGCGATCAGCGGCCATGCGAGCGCATCGGGGAGCGGGTCGGTGGCAAGCGGCTGTACGAACTGCGCTACCGAATAGGCGATCAGCGCCGATGTAGATCAAGCCCCATATCGCGAAGACGTAGCCGGCCGGCGTCACCAGCGTGGGATAGAGGGCGGAAACCTCACCGGTGCCCCGTCCGAAGAACGGCAGGGCGTTGGCGAGGACGTTCATCACGATCGTCGCGACTACTGACACTGCGACAAGGATGCGCAGCGCGGTCCTGGGTCGTGGAATCTGTCCTGTAGCGTTTTCGGATGCTGGCACGGGCGGGTCTCCTTCTGACGGACGGCCTCGGCTGATTCCAGAGCCTCGCGTTCCTCGTCCCCTACATCGGGGCAAGCTAACCCTAGGCAGTACCTGCGGCCACGAGGGATCTGGGCGAATCGTGAAGCCTGTCACCACAGAACGCGTTCCGATTCTCATCTGGGGCGAGTCGGTCGATGAGCAGGTCCTCGCTCAGGCGCGCAACCTCGCGAACCTACCATTCGCGGTCAGCCATATCGCGCTCATGCCCGACGCCCACGTCGGCTTCGGCATGCCGATCGGCGGGGTCTTCGCCGCCGAGGGGCAGGTCGTCCCGCACGCCGTCGGCCTCGACATCGGATGCGGGATGCGCACGTGGAAGACCGGTGTCACCGCCGAGGAGCTGTCGCCGTTGCGCGACGTCATCCTCGGCGATATCCAGCGGACCGTGCCGCAGGGCTTCGACTGGCACGACAGCAGCCAAGCGAGCCGCACCGACCTGTTCGACGAGGTCCCCGACATCCCGATCCTGCGCGAGCAGATGGCCCGGGCCGAGCGCCAGCTGGGCACGCTGGGAGGCGGCAACCACTTCATCGAACTGCAGGTCGATGCCAGTGGCGTGGTGTGGGTGATGATCCACTCGGGCTCGCGCAACGTCGGCCTGCAGACGGCCGAGCGCTACGACCACATCGCACGCGAGGAGAACCGCAGCCATCGCACAGGGGTCCCGCTGGAGTGGGGCCTGGCGCACCTCGACATCGAGAGCGGGGCCGGTGAGGAGTACCTCGAGGCGATGGGCTGGTGTTTGCGCTTCGCCGCCGAGAACCGGCGTCTGATGGGGGAGGCCGTGCACGATGCGATCTCCAGCCACTTCCCGGCCGCCCTGCCTGAACCTGCGATCGACGTCCACCACAACTACGCGGCGATCGAGCAGCACTTCGGCGAGAAGGTGGTGGTGCACCGCAAGGGAGCGGTCCGGGCATCGGGGCCGGTCATCGTGCCGGGTTCCATGGGCACCGCGTCCTACATCGGCGAGGGCCTCGGCAATCCGGACTCTTTCGAGTCGTGCAGCCACGGCGCCGGCAGGGCGATGGGCCGCAAGGCGGCGATGCGGACGCTGTCGCGCGACGACGTGCTCGCGGAGCTCGAATCGAAAGGGGTGCGCCTGGTCACGGCGAGCAAACGCGCGGTAGCCGAGGAGGCGCCCGAGGCCTACAAAGACATCGAGGACGTGATGCGGTGGCAGCGGGACTTGGTCGAGCCGCGCACGCGCCTGGCGCCGATCGGCGTCGTGAAAGGGTGAGCCGAAGTGCCATCCATCGTGGAGCGTCTGGTCCATCCTTGGAGGGTGACGCTGCCTGAGGCCGCCGCGATCCAGGAGCGTCTCGCGGCTGAGGTGGTGTTGAGCCCGCTGCCGGAGCCGGTTCCGGCACTCCCTCCATCGCCGCCGGCGCGGACGTCGGCTACACCAAGGACGGCTCGCGCGCATGGGCGACTGCCGTCGCGATGGACCGCTCGTTTCGGGTAGTGGCGTCCGCCGTGGTGGAGGGAGAACCGGACCGGCCGTACGCGCCTGGCTACCTCGCGTTTCGCGAAGGACAGCTCACGCTCGCGGCGCTGACGGCGCTCGATGTCGAGCCCGAGCTTGTGTTCCTGGACGGCCACGGCGTTGTGCACGAGCGAGGGCTCGGTATGGCTTCGCACGTCGGCGTCCTTCTCGGACTGCCGACAATCGGCGTGCCCAAGACGCCGTTTCACGCCATCGACCACGATCCGGGGCCGAATCGGGGTGACTACTACGTGCTCACCAAGGAGTGGGGCGCGCAGGGCGCATCGATCAGGCTGAAGGCCGGAGTGAAGCCGGTGTACGTCTCGCCGGGGCAATCTGGTGGACCTGGACAGCGCTATCGCACTCGCGCTGGCGTGGTCGAGCGGGCACCACCGCGTACCCGAACCGCTCGCCGCTGCGCACACCATGTCGGCCCACGCGAGGAACCGTTATCATCCACCAGCGCGGGTACCGACGGACGCGAAAGGCAGACAGCGATGAAGCTCGAGAAGGACACGGAGCTGTACCTCCTGAACTCGATCAAGCGGTTCTTCGGCGAGGAGATGGAGATGGAGATCGGCGACCTCAAGGCAGCGATGATCCTCGACTTCTTCGTCGGCGAGATGGGGCCGAGCATCTACAACCAGGCGATCGCCGATGCCCAGGCCTACTTCACCGACAAGGTGGCTGACCTCGCCGGCGTGCACAACGAGGCCGAGTTCGACTACTGGAAGAAGCGCTGACGGCGCGCTCCCAGCTGTCGGAGCCTACCCGAGCGCCACGAGGACGATCCCGCTGATGAAGGCGGCCATCCAGAGCGCCCAGACGTGCACGCTGAACTTGCGGAAGCTTCGCAGCACGCCTCTTGCTTGAAGAGCAGCGCGATAGTCGCCCATATCGAGTGGAACAGCATGAGAGCCACGGCGGTCAGTCCGATGACTCCGTGCACGTCCCATTTCCAGCCGCCGGCGATCTGGGACATCAGCGTCGTCCCGAAGGTGTCGAAGACGAGGCCCAGCCAGAACAGGCCGAGGTGCCAGGGCTTGAGGATTCCCGCCGCGCGCTCGCTGAAGACCGCGATGGTGTAGAGGGTCGCCGCGAGCATCATCGAGACGATCGCGAGTAGCAGTGTCGTGTTCATGAGGTGACTCCTTAGGTGGTCTTGTCGGCCGGTGCAAACGCGGGCTTCAGGGAGTCCCAGCCGGCGCGCTGCACTTCGGACGCGACTTCGTTGAGCCATTCGAGTTCGTCGGAGAGCCTGCGCGTGACTCTCGCGAGGATCAGCGCCGGGAAGCCGCCGACCTCAGCGCCGTCCGGTGCATCCTCAGACGCTTTCGCCAGGCGTCCGAGCGTCGCCTCGAGCGAGTCCCGACGCCGTTCGAGGACCGCATCCTTGGCCGCGTCATCGAGGGCATCCGTGTAGCTCACCATGCCGAGAAGGACATCGAACTCCGAGTAGGGCATGGCCTGAACGAGGTTCTCGGCGGTCATCATCTGAGCGAGCGCGGCGGTGCCGGCGTCGGTGATCGCGTAGACCTTGCGCCGGGGAGCCCGCCGGCGTCGTCGTCGGTCGCCACCACGAGGTTCTCGGCGGCGAGCTTCTTCAGGATGTAGTAGACGTGCTTCTCCGAGAGGTCGATCCACAGATCGGCGTGGGACTCCCGCAGGGTGCGCATGATCTCGTGGCCATAGGTGGGGCGCAACGAGATGCGGCCCAGGACGAACAGGTCCTTTGCGCTCACTGCAGCCATCGGTCGGCTCCTTCGGGTCGGGGCGTACGTGGTACGATTCGTACTATAGTACGGTTCGTACCAAAGCGCAAGGGGAGGCTGCAGGGAACTGCGCGCCGCTTGGGGTACCTGAAGGGTGACGGTCGCATTCGGTGCGGTCGCACTTTGGAGGCGCCTCATGCCGAGGACCCCGACAGATCTCGCGCACAACGCGGTTGACGCCGGATCGCCGCACGAGCCCGCCGGGCCCTCTGGCTCAGCCGTGCCCCCGACATCGCCGACGCCGCCGCGACGGACGATCCTCACGTGGCGTCGGCTGATCGAGTTGATCATCGAGCTGGTCGCCCTCTACGCGCTCTGGCCGTGGATCGCCGCGGTCTACTCCTCGTTCGGCGAACTCTCATCCCTGGACCCCGCATGGCTCGCAGGGATGGTGGCGCTCGAGATCGCGAGCTTCGCGTGCATGTGGTTGCTGATCGCCATACCGCTGAGATCCGCACGCTGGTTCTTGATCGGGACCTCCCAGATCGTCGGGTACGCCGTCGGTCTGGTCTTGCCCGGCGGCAACCCCGCTGGGACCGCGACGCAGATCTACATGCTCGCGAACGGGGGCGTCGACCTACCGCGCGCCACAACGGGGGTGATGGCAGCGGGTCTCATCAATCTGGCGACCCTGTTCGCGCTTCCGATCCTGGCGCTGCCCGCGATTGTCTCCGGCGTCGCGCTGAACCGCGGGCTCCAGTACGCGATGGGTCTCTCACTGCTGGCCTTCGTGTTCCTCACCACCGTCTTCCTGGTCATGCTTCTGGCCGAGCGACCGATCGAGGCAATCGGCCGATGGGTCCAGCAGCTACGCAATTCGGTGGTGCGCAAGCGCCCGGCACTCACCGGGCTGCCCGAGCGCTTGTCCGCCGAGCGCACCCAGATCCGCGCAGCGCTCGAAGCACGGTGGGGCCGCGCGGCGGTCGCTTCCGCGTGCAACTGGCTGCTCGACTACGCGGTCTTGATGACGGCGCTGATCGCTGTGGGAGCGCAGGTCAATCCTGCCGTGGTGCTCATCGTGTACGCCTCGACGATCTGGCTGGCGATACTACCGGTGACCCCCGGCGGCGTCGGATTCGTCGAGGCCGGGCTCTTGGGGATGCTGATGCTCAGCGGTGTCCCGGGCCCACAGGCCGCGCTCGCGACGCTTGCCTATCGGCTCGTCGCCTACGTGGCACCGATCGCGATCGGATTCCCCACCTACTGGTACTACCAACGCCGCGTCTCGGAATCCGAGGTTGTCGCCGAGCCGAGCTGTGGCTGAAGGCGCGTCTGGGAAGCGGTCGGTTGCACCATCCGTCACGCTGCCAACGCCTCGACCGATGTATCGTCGCTCACGATGCTGCGCGGCGGGAATAGACCCACGTGGTGGCGCTGCGCCCCGGACGGTCCCTCGGGGACGCGAGCGCAGCCGGTACTGCGTGTTGTGACGAAGGGAGAGGGTGAACGCCATGCGCAGACTCCTTGGGCGGTTCGTCATAGCGGTCGTGGCGGCGTGCGCGGTGGCATTCGCGCTCGCCACGGCTGTCTCGGCCGCTCCGCTTCTCGGCGGGTCATCAGAGGGGTGGATAGCGTTTGAAGGAAGCGAGACCGGCTACGACTCCAAGCTGTACCTTGTCCGCGAGGACGGCACGGGGATGCACGTGCACGCCGATGGCGACACGATGGTCGCTAATCCCTCGTGGTCGCCCGATGGCAGAACGATCGTGTTCTCGTCGAGCGACCTGTTCGACATCTGGACGGTCGGGTTCTCCGGCGGACTCGATCGCAAGATCGCTTCGACGACGGCAAACGACCTGTGGCCGCAGATCCGTCCGGGAGCACAAACCCTATGTCGTATGGTCGGGCGAGAACGCGATCTGGGGCTCGCGCGAACCCGAAGTCCACTACGCTGCTGGCATCGACCGGTGGCGACAACCAGAGGCCCGCCATCTCGCCAGGATGGACGCTTTGTTGCCTACCAGGGTGAGGGGCTGGTCTCGGGGACGTATGCGATCTGGATCTACGACTTCGACCTCGATACCGCCTACCAGCTGGTTGACACGCCGTGGCAGGACGTCGGTCCCGCGTGGTCGCCCGACGGTACACACGTCGCGTTCATCTCGCCAGCTTCGACGGCGCAGACTCGCTGCTTCGCATCGCAGACATGGACGGGAGTCGGGCGACCGTTCCCAACACCGAGAACGCCGAGAACCCCGTCTCGTACTCGCCCGACGGTGAATGGCTGCTCTACGAGCAGCGAAGGACGGTAGGCACCCTGTCCGAATACGACATCGCGAAGGTCGTCCCACAGGCGCTGACCGGATGCTCGTGATCGACACCGGTGAGGACGAATGGAGCCCAACGTGGAACGCGGACGGTTCGCGCATCGTGTTCTCGAGTTCCCGCACCGATCCGGGCTACGTATACCGCCAGACGATTTGGATCATGAACGCCGATGGCAGCGATCTGCTTCCGCTCGTGCGTGACTGGGACGTCGCCGGTAACCCCGCGGTGTCGCCCGTCAGGTAGGACGTTCATGCGCGGCATGTGCACGTGACGATATGACCGCTACCTGCGCGTGCGAAGGGAAGCCCCGATGTCCCGCTTGCTGCAACCCCTGACCGACGGCCCGCTGCCACTCAAGAACCGACTCGTCCTGCCGCCGATGGCCACGTCGAAGGCCGAGGACGACGGCACCATCAGCCAAGCCATCCTCGACTACTACGACGAGAAGTCGCGCGGTGACGCGCTCGGACTCGTCATCACCGAGCACTGCTTCGTCGCCAAGCAAGGCCAGAACCGCGTCGGGCAGCCCTCCGTGGCCGACGACTCGATGCTCGATGGCCTGAGCCGGCTCGCCGCCGTCATCCACGCGAACGGCCCCAAGGCGGTCGTGCAGATCAACCACACCGGGGGAGCGGCCAGCTCCGCGGTCACGGGGCAGGAGGTGGTGTCGGCATCCGACGTGCCGAGCCCCATCGGCTCGGGTGAGGTGCCGCGCGCATTGACGCGCGAGGAGATCGCCACGGTTGTCGCGCAGTTCGCCGCCGCGGCCTCGCGGGTGAAGCGCGCGGGGTTCGACGGGGTCGAGATCCACTCGGCGCACGGCTACCTGCTCAACCAGTTCTTCTCGCCGATCACCAACAGGCGGACCGACGAGTACGGCGGGGACGTGCTCGGCCGGATCAGGATCCATCTCGAAGTGATCGCGGCGGTGCGGGAGGCCGTGGGCGAGGGCTACCCGATCCTGTTGCGCCTGGGTGCGAGCGACTTCCGCGACGGCGGCACGCGCATCGAGGACAGCGTCGCCGCGGCGGTCGAGTTCGAGCGAGCCGGCATCGACCTCATCGACGTCACCGGCGGGCTCTCGGGCTACATCTGGCCGGGGCACGACGAGCCGGGCTACTTCGCCGAGCTCTCGGCGCCCATCAAGGCGGCCGTCTCGATTCCGGTGATCCTGACCGGCGGCGTCACCGAGCCCGAGCACGCCGAGGAGCTGCTGGCGCGCGGCGTCGCGGACCTCATCGGGGTGGGCCGAGCGATGCTGAAGGACTCCGAGTGGGCGGTCAGGGCCGTGCGGCGAGTACGCGGAGTAGCTCGCCGGCCG
>CAVSCC010000015.1:0-14333 GCA_963726345.1 uncultured Coriobacteriia bacterium
CGCAGCTTGTTCTGGACACACGCAACGCGCTCAAAGCGTTCCAAGACGAACGAATCGTAACGCTGTAGTCAGCCACTGCGGCCTCTGTCCACCTACCGGAAGTAGCGACCTGTGACTGCATATGTGCACCCAACGGCGGTCGTCGGCGAGAACTTCAAGCCCGCGCCGTTTACTCTCATCGATGATGAGGTCCACGTCGGCGAGCACGTGATAGCAGGCCCCTTTCTCCACCTGCGCCATGCCGCGCGAATCGGCGACAACGTGCTTCTTGGAGACCATGTGACGGTGCATGACGACGCCGTGCTGGGAGACGGATGTGTTCTGGGCGACGGAGTGGTGGTCGGCAAGCGTCCTGTTTCCAGGACTCGAGATTCCGACGAGCAGTGGTCGGGCCTCGAAGTAGGCGAGTGGTGCATCGTAGGGAGCAACACGGTCATCGAAGGCAATGGAACCATCGGCGCGCGGAGTACCATAGGCCACGGTGTGATCGTGCGCGAGCGCTGCCGGATCGGCGTAGATGTCGTGCTGGGTGACGGGGTGCGGCTCGGTGTTGGCGTGTCGATCGGTGACGCCACGAAGGTCCGTCCAGGCACAGTTGTTGAAGACGACGCGGTTATCACGGTTTGATTGACGGGTGTACTCGCAAGGAACCGAGGTTGCGAAAGGTTGACGGCTTGATTGCGCCGCGGGCGCTGGCAGGGCGTTTGCACAAGCTCCGCGATGGCGCGGTGCCGCAGGCCACAATTCCTCGGACTAGGGCACCAGCGAGTCCGCGGTGTTCATGATGTAAAGACAACGCAGGAGGCGTATGGGCAAGCACTCAAGTGGTCGGCCTCGACGGGAATCCGGTGGATCATCTCGCCGGGATTCGGCGATGGCGCCAAGCGGCGCGTCCCGGCGGAGCGTCGCCGGACGCCGGGCGAGCGTTCGACCGCGGCGAAAATGAACGCACGCGGCGAGTCATACGTGCTTTCCGACCCGGGCTCACGCCGACGCGGTTCTCTTGAGCACGCGCCCGAGCGGCTGCGTGTCGAGAGGGAAAGACGCCGCTCTCGAGGCAAGCGCATCGCGCTGGTGGTCTTCGGCGTGATAGCCGTGCTCCTGGTGACGGCCGGTGTGGGTGTGGCCGCGTTCGCGATGAAGATCCAGAACACGATGCAGGGCACCATCGTGAAGCAGGAGAAGCTCAACGTCGTTCTGGTCCCGGCCAAGCCGATGGAGCCGTACAATCTACTGCTCTTGGGTGTCGATAGGCGTCCCAAGGAGAAGGCCTTCCGTACCGACACCATGATCGTGGCGCATATCGACCCGCAGAAGAAGGCCGTCTGGATGCTGTCTATTCCCCGGGATACCAAGGTCTCCATTCCGGGTCACGGCGAGCGCAAGATCAACGACGCCCACTTCTATGGCGGGCCGAAGCTCACGATCCAGACGGTTCAGAAGTTCACAGGGCTCAAGATCAACCATTACATGGAAGTGGACTTCACGGCGTTTGAGAAGGCCGTCGATTCCTGGGTGGCGTGTGGGTCGATGTACCTCAGGCCATCAACGACCGCAAGGCCGACCGCAGCCCGCGTCACCGCGCGGCGAAGGTGCCGGCCGGCTACCAGAAGCTCGATGGTGAACACGCTCTGACATTCGTCCGCAGCCGAGACTACCCCGACGCTGACTGGACTCGAATGAAGAACCAGCAGGCCTTCTTCAAGGCGCTGGCCGACCAAGTCTCAAAGGCGAGCAGTTTCTCCAAGATCCCGGGCACGATCTCCGCCGTCGCCCCCCACGTCAGGACCGACCTGTCGCTGATGGACATGATCAGGACGGCACAGTCTCTTCGGGGTGCGAGCAGCGCGAACGTCTTCACGGCGACGGTTCCGGGCACATGGAAATCCCCATTCGTGTATCCGGACATGAAGAAGCTCGCGCACTATATCGCCGACATCAAGGCAGGACGCTCCTTCGAGGGGACGAAGAGTGTGAGCCCCACCGCCACGCCCGACCCTGCGGGCACTCCCACCGCCGCCCCTGCCAAGAAGCCGTCGCAGGTCACCGTGACGGTGCGGAACGGTTCCGGTATCTCGGGCGCGGCAAAGCAGGTTGCTGCGATCCTCAAGGCGCAGGGCTTCCGAGCACCCTCGGTGGGCAACACCAACCAGAACGTCTACCAGAAGACCATGATCGTCTACAAGACTGATTCGGCGCCGGCGCAGCTCGTGGGGACCTACATGCCCCGGGCAACCAAGCTCGTTGCGAGTCGGGGAATGTACACGTTCACCACTGACGTCTTGGTGATCGTGGGCAAGGATTGGGACGTGAGCAAGGTGCCCGCGACACCCGTTCAGACGCAGTAGCGCTTCACGCGTCTCCTACGAGGCGACATCCTTGACGTCCGGCCGCGACGAGGTCGACTGCCCGATCCCGTCCGTAACATCCTGCTCAGCGGCGGTTCGAGCACCCGCAGTACCTGCTCGGCGAGGATATCGCGGGCGAAGCGGCTCTTGGCCAGGTCGAGGGCGTTGGCGCCCATCTGTGCACGCATGGCGGGATTGTCGGCCAGCTCCTCGAGGATATCGGCAAGGGCGAAGCCGTCACCCGCCGGGAAGTAGCGGCCCGCTCGGTGTTCCTCGACCAGCGTCGCGCGTCCAGCCGTCGGAGTTCACGATCATCGGCTTGCCGCTGGCCAGCCCGTCGAAGAACTTGTTGGGCGAGTTCGTGGCAAGGATGGGCTTGTCGGCGAAGAGCACCATGAGGGTGTCAGCGGTGCGCGTGAAACGGGGAACCTCGGCCTTTGCCGTGCAACCGGCGAGCCTGACGTTGGGGAGGTCCCGCACCGCTTCCTGGAGGGCGGGAAGCGACTTCCCGACGCCGGCGATGAGAAACACGATGTCGGTGCGTCCCCGCTCGAGCAGGATGCGCGCAGCTTGAGGGACATTGCCTTCAACATCGTTGGACGGGCCGATCGCTCCCGCGTATCCGACCACGAACTTGTCGGACAGGTTGAACTCTTCATCGAGTGCTGCGTCCTTGCGTCCCGGGGTGAACAGATCGAGGTCGCCGAGTTTGGCACCATGTGTACACGCTCGCGGGGATGCCCTCGCCCACGACGCCGGCAGCCATGCCGGGCGAGAGCGCGATGATCTCGCGTGACCGGCGGTAGAGGAAGCGCTCGAGAGCCTTCGCGTGACGCCGATGAACCCGTGGCGCCCGATCACGCCCATCTGAATAGCCGCTTCCGGCCACAGGTCCCGAACCTCGAACACCATCGGTTCGCGGCGCAGCACGCTCGCGATGAAGCCCGGGATGCCGACTGTCAGGGGGGTCGAGGTAGCGAGGATGACGTCATGGCTCGACCCGCGGTCACGGCGAGCCAGCTTGCGCCGGCCATGAACGCGATGAAGGACCAGATGCGCCTCGCTCTACCCATGTAGTTGCTGTAGGGGACCCGGATGCTCCGCACGCGGATACCGTCGATCTCGCCGTCGACGATCCTCTTCGCCGAGAATCCTCGGGAAGACGCGACGACGAGGTGATGACCGTGACCTCGTGCCCCTGCTCGACCCACCGTCGCGAGAACTCATAGCTTCGGATGAGTCCGAGCACTGACTCGCGCGTGGCGAAGAACTGGTGGATGTACAGGATCCGCATTCCGTTGCGCCTCTAGTGCTTGCGCTGTGACACCGGGCCGACCAACCGCCATGTAGATCAAACCCGAGGCCTCGATGGCGGTTCGGTCGAGCGCGTTGCGCCCGTCGAAGATGATTCCGGGTCCCACCATAGACTCGCCGCACCCTGGCCCAGTCGAGCTCGATGAACTCCGGCCACTCGGTGATCAGCACAGCGGCAGAAGCGCCGTCCAGCGCCTTGAACACATCGTCGACCCGCGTCGCCCCGGGGAGGTTGACCGGGGATGCGATCGGGTCGTAGGCCGACACCTCGGCGCCCTCCTCGACCAGGAGTGGGATGATGTCGAGCGCCGGAGACTCCCGCACGTCGTCGGTCATCGGCTTGAAGGCCAGGCCCAGAATGGCGACCTTCCGGTCGTAGAGGTCGGGGAGCGCGCGCGTCAGGTGGATGAGAGGCAGCAGCCTCTGGCGGTTGTTAACGTCGATCACGGCTTTGAGCAGATCGAACTGATAGCCGTTCAACGTGGCGATGAAGTCGAGCGCCCGCGTGTCCTTGGGGAAGCACGAGCCTCCGTAGCCGATGCCAGCATTGAGGAACGCCGAGCCGATGCGGGTGTCGAGACCGATGCCACGGGCCACCGCTCCCACGTCGGCGTCGACCACATCACAGAGGTTCGCGATCTCGTTGATGAAGCTGATCTTGGTCGAGAGGAACGCGTTGCTCGCGTACTTGATGGTCTCCGCGCTCGCCACGTCAGTCACAACGATCTCGGTGTCCAGACTGGAATACAGCTGGGCCACAGCATCGAGGGCGCGCGCGTCGTCGCCGCCGATCACCACGCGGTCAGTGTGATACCAGTCGTGGATCGCGTGGCCCTCACGCAGGAACTCGGGATTGGAGACGTACCCGATTTCGACCGCCGCCTGACCGAGGTGCCGATCACGAAGGGCGGCGCCAGTCCCCGGCGGGACGGTCGACTTCATCACCATGGTGAACGGGCTGTCGGCCTGCGCAGCGAGCGTGTTGGCGACGGCGCGAACGAACGAGAGGTCGGCGGCGCCGTTCTCGGCCATGGGAGTCCCCACGGCGACGAAGACAACGTCTCCGATCAGATCGGTCCAGCCGTCTTTCGGTGTGGCGAAGGTGAGCCGACCCGAGCCGATGGTTGCGCTCAGCAGTTCGTCCAGGCCGGGTTCGTAGATCGTCGGCTCTCCGGAGCTCAGACGTTCGATCTTGTCGGCATCGATGTCGACGCAGATGACATCGTGGCCAACGTCGGCGAGGCAGACTCCCTGAATGAGTCCGACGTAGCCGGTGCCGACGACAGTGACGCGTGCCATGGTGGGCCCCCTAGAGGCGGTCTGGGCAGGTCGAAAGGCGTGTCAATACGCCTGCGACAGGGTAGCACAGGGGAGGCTCAGCGCCGCAGGCGGCGACTGCTCCACAGACGCATGCGGGTACCCTGCCGCACGGAGGCCCAAGGGTGCCCGGCGTGCTATGCTTACCAGCCGCTGGGCTCGGCTGACGATGACCGAACGTCCCGGGCTGTCGCTGTCCTAGGAGATTATGATGTTCTTTCGCGAGGGCGCTTGGCGGCTCCCCGCGGCACGTGTCGGGTTCGTTGGGAGCCGTCCATGCTGAAGAAGATCCTCAGGAGCGCCGGGACTGACGCATTCAAGTACTTCCCGGTCCGGCTCGTGCCAGCGCTCACATCCCTTATCACCGTACCGGTGTTCACTCGGCTGATCAGCCGAGCCGACTACGGCGACTTCTACCTTGTCAGCTCCACGACTTCTCTGGCGGCTGCCCTGCTCACTTCGTGGCTGACCGCCTCGATCGTCCGGTTCTACTGGGCCGAGGAGAAGCAGGGACGGCTCGACGAGTACGTCGCCACCGTGGTCTGGTCCTCGATCGCGTCGCTCTTCATCGGTTCGGTCCTGCTCGACAGCAGGGATGGTGCTGTTCGGGAGCTGGCTGTCTCCGGGCGTCCAGCGGCTGTTGCCCATCGGAATCGCCGGCCTTGCGGTCAGCCAGTTCGTCACGGTGCAGCAGCAGGTCCTGCGCGCCGCGAACCGCGCGAGCCGTTTTGCGATTCTGTCGGTCACCTCGACGATCCTGGCTACGGTCCTCTCCGTCTACTTCGTGGCCGTACCGCGCTGGGGCGCCTACGGCATTCTCGCCGGCGTCGCGCTGGGCAACCTGGCCTTGGTTCCGGTTGCGCTGTACTTCATGCGCTCCGAGGGAAGCATCGCGCCCAGGAACTTCTCCGGAGGCACAGCGCGCCAGTTCGCTACGTACGGCGCGCCAATGATTCCCGCCGCCGTGTCGTCCTGGGTCCTCATCCTGTCTGACCGCTACATCATCGGGCTGAGCCAGAGCGCTGGCCAAGTGGGACTGTACGGAACCGCCTACAGCCTCGGTGACAAGATCATGAACCTCGTCACCCTGCCACTGCTCATGGCCATCGGGCCGGTCATGGTACACACCTTCGAGAAGCAGGGTCAGAAGCTCGCCGAGCAGGTCCAAACCCAGCTCACACGCTACTACGCGATGGCCACGGTGCCGATCGCCTTCGGATTGGCGGTGCTGGCGAAGCCGTTCATGCAGGTCTTCACCGGGCCTCAGTACCGTTCGGCCTACCGGGTGCTGCCGGTAGTGGCGGCCGGCGTGCTGCTGTACGGCATGTCTCAGATCGCGAGCAACGGCCTCGCGATGCACAAGAAGACCGTGATCATGATGCAGAACACCGCCATCGCGGCGGCTTTCCAGGTGACCATGAACCTGCTTCTGATCCCGAAGTTCGGGTACCCGGCTGCAGCATGGAACACGCTGGGATCGTACTTCCTGTTGCTCGTCCTTTCATGGCTGAGGAGCCGGCCGTACATGGAATGGCGCCTGCCGTGGTCGGATCTCATGAGGATCCTCGCTGCCGCGGGACTCATGGCGGCGGTCCTCATCGCTGGGTTCAGCTGGTTCGACTCGTCGCTGTGGCTTCTCGGCGTCGAAGTTGCCGTCGGCATTGCCGCCTACGCGATCGCGCTGAGGCTCGTCCGTGAGCTGCGTCCGGACGAGATCGAGTTCTTCGGCGAGATGTGGCTCGGGTCAAGCGGCGAATCGGTATCGCCAAGTCGGACTAGCCGCGAGCCCGGGAGAGCGACGCCTCGTAGAAGGCCTCGTAGTCGGCCATGCGCTCGGACCAGTCGTAGCTCAGAGCGAGCTGTCGGATCGCGTCCCGGTCCCAGTCTCGCTCGAGGGCTTCGCGTATCGCCTCGGCAAGGTCAGCCGGATCCTGCGAGGGAACGTAGATGCCCGCGAAGTCGGGAACAACCTCGGGCATGCACGCAAAGGTGCCGACGACGGGGTCGCCCGAGAGCATGGCCTCGACGGCGGCGAGCCCCCACGTCTCCATCGTGCTCGGGAAGACGTAGACATCGGCCGCCGCGTAGTAGTCCATGATGCTCTCTTGGGGGACGTGCCCCTTGAGCTCGATCACGTCTCCGAGGCCGAGCTCGGCAATCAGTTGTTCGACCCGCTCCCTCTCCGGTCCCGCTCCGACCATGAACGCTCGGACTGCCACGCCGGACTGGGTGAGCAGGCCGACAGCACGCACGAACTTCGTGGGGTCCTTGCGCGGGACGAGGTTGCCCAGTGTCAGGAGTAGCCGCTCTTCGGGCGCGACACCGAGGCGCTGTCGCGCCTCGTCGCGCGGAACCGGCACGTACTGCGATGTGTCGATCGGGTACGGGATCACTTCCACGCTGGCATGGTCGAGCGCTCCAGGGAAGATCTCGTCATGGTGGTGCCGGATCCACTCGCCGCCGAACAGGACGTTTTCGACGCTCGCCAGGTTGCGCAGCATGTGCGCGCGGTTGTTCTCTTTCACGTCGTCCTCCGCGTACTCCACGTAGTGGGTGGAGTGCGGGATGCCGACCATCGGGATGTGTTCAGTGTTCGCCTCGAACGTCACCGAGAAACGGCTCTCGAGCGCGTGGACGTGGATGATGTCCGGCTTGAACTCCTCGATGACTTCGCGGGCCGCGCACACCGAGTTGATCACCCAGCGCAGTTTCCAACCGGGTCCGAGGCGGCGTCGGGCAGCGCGGATCGCCTTGATCGTAGTGGGGTCGGTGAGCTGCCGGAGACGGCGGGGACCCGAGAAGCTCCACCCGCCGAAGACCTGCACGCCGGATATGGTCTCCGGCCACGGCTCGCCGAATGGGCGATTGTGAGCGAGGATCGCCACCTCGTGACCGCATTCGGCGAGGCGCACCGCAAGGCCCCAGGCGTGAGTGGTGACCCCGCCGGTGCTGTTACCGCCCTGAGCGCGAGGGACGGGGGCGATTTGAAGGATTCTCATGCCGGTCACCTTATCAGCACGTTCGGGCACGGGCAATCTGAGCAAAGGCCGGTCGAGGTGCTCCGGAACGGGCGACGGCGGAACAGTGAAGAGCTCGTTATGACGAGGTCGTGCGCAGCCGGTCGTACAGCGTAACCAGCTTCTGTTGCTCGACTTCCCACGTGTAGCGCATCGCTGCCTCGCGCGCGTTCTCGCGCAGCTCGGCCGCTCGGTCGACGATCTCCATGATGCCGCGAGCGATGTCGCGAGGATCGTTCACGTCGCAAACCACGCCGGTCTTATCGGCTTCGGTTATCTGACTGATGACCTTACCCTTCGACGCGATGGCCGGCGTGCCCGCCATCATCGAGTCGAACAGCTTGTTCGGGCTGGTGAGTTCGTAGCTCAGCGAGAGCGGCTCGATCAGGATCGCCGAGACGTCAGCGGTCGCGAGTCGCGGCACGACCATTTCGGCGGGCACCGGTCCGGTGAACACCACTCGATCCCCGAAGGGCTCCGCGGCATCACGCATGTGCTTCTCGTAGTCGGGCTGGGGAATCGGGCCGACGAGCTCGACGATGAAGCTCTGCGGTAGGAAGGCGAGCGCCTCGATCAGCTTGACCGCACCGCGGCCGTGCTGAAAGACGCCGAGCGACATGATGCGCGTCAGCGGATCGGAGTCGCGCTGCGCCCAGAATGGCGCGAGCTCAGCATCAGAGTAGGTTCTCGGAGTGTTGTTGATGGTCGCGAACGGACCCTTGTAGCGGTACTTCTCGATCATCAGCTCGGTGAAGGCGGGTGAGGCCGTCACGAGAGCGTCAGCCGCGCGCAGCATGGGCCCTTCGAAGCGAACGAGCATCCGGCGCTTCCGGTGGACCTTGTCGGCGGCATGCCCGCTCCACAGCTCATGGCTGTCGTACACGACTTTCGCCCCTCGGCGGCCGAGACGTGCCGCGGCCAGGCACGGGAACAGCGAGTCGATGTCGTTGGCGTGGTAGAAGTCAGCCTGCTCGGCCAGAAGGGGCTTGATGATGCTCCAGTAGGGGATCGGGCTCGATTTCGCGATCCGCTTGACGGTCAGGGCGCCGACCATTTCCTCGGCGGGCAGGTCACCCTTCAAGTCGGCAAGAATCGTGACCTCGTAACCTGCGGCGACCAGCGCTTCGGCTTCGCGCTTGACTCGAGCGTCGTGGGTGAAGGCGTTGTTGACGCGACTGACGACACGCGGGAGCCGGTACTCATCTGGCGTGGCTCGCTTCTTCGCTGAGGGCCTTCCGGGCGATGGAGTACCGCGAAAGGATTCGCCCGGATCGGCGGAACCGAGTGCGCCGGCGACTACTGGAGTGTGCGGAGATCCTTCCGCGCCAAGAGCCCGCCGAGGCGTTCGGCAGGCAGAATCGTAGCACTCGGTCCTGAGCGCGTAAACGCACGCAAGAGCAGCAACGGTAGGCGCCTTCCGACTGTCTGGACAGCGCGTAGGGGGGTTCGTATAGTTGAGCGCATGACATCAGAGCCCACCCCCAGGCGCCTCCTCGTGCTCGTGCACGAGTTCCCACCGGCAGGTGGTGCGGGGGTGCAGCGAATCGCGAAGTTCTGCAAGTATCTTCCAGAGTTCGGCTGGTCGCCTGAGGTGATTTCGACCGAGATGATCGAGGGCCGACCGACGGACCCTACTCTGGTTGCCGACGTGGAAGGCGTGCCGGTCACGCGGCTTGCCCATCGTGACGTCGCTACCAGCGTCGCTCGGGTCCTTGCTCCGCTGAAGCGTCACGGTGGGGACGCGAAGGGCGGTGGAGGGGTGACCGGGGCGGGGGCGGCGCCCGATCACGTCCGTCAGCCTATGAGCGCCCGCATCGCCCACTGGATCGCCGTTCCGGACGGGGCCTCGCGCTGGGCGAAGTCGGCGGCCCGAACCGCGCTCGACCCCCGGTTTGCCGGTGTCGACGCCGTGCTTGCATCAGGCCCGCCGTTCTCGACGCTGGTCGCCGGTGCCCGCGCCGCCGAGAGCCTCGGCGTGCCGTTCATCGCCGACATGCGAGACCCGTGGCGCGATTCTCCCTCACGCCCGACACCGACCCCCATGCACCGCCACCGACAGCGCGCTCTGGAGCGCAGGGTGATGACGGCCGCGTTTGCGGCCACCGCGACATCGGTGCCGATCAGCGAAGAGGCCCGGTCGATGGGCGCTCGCAGTGCGGTCGCGATCTTCAATGGATACGATCCGGACGACCTGCCGCCTCGCGCCCTCGAGCGTGCATCGCGCGAAAAGGGCCGCCTCGCGCTGGCATTCATGGGCCGCTTCTACTCGAGCCACAATCCAAGCACGGCACTTCGAGGAATCGCCCTGGCGCGCCAAGCCGGGTCGATGTGACGCTCGACGTGGTCGGACCCGACGCCCCTTGGGTTCGCCAGCTGGCCGAGAGCCTCGGGTTGTCCGATTCGGTGCGGTTCCTCGGCTACAAGCCACATACGGAGGCGCTGGAGATCGTCTCACGCAGTGACGTGGCGCTCGTGACGCTCGCCTCGGTCGCGGGCACGGAAGCGATCTACCCCGGCAAGCTCTTCGAGTATCTGGGAATGGGCATGCCGACGCTGCTCGTTGGACCGACCGACGGAGTCTCGGCCCAGCTGATTGCCGAGGCTCGCGCCGGCATGTCGGTGGATCCCGATGACCCCCAGGCAGTCGCTGACGCGCTCGTTCTTCTTGCCGATAGGGCCGGCGCCGGCTCCCTGCCGCACCCGGACATGACGGTTGCGGCGCGCTTCGAACGGAGATCGCTGACCGCTCGACTGGCCGAGGTGCTCGACGCAGCGGTGAGTCGCACGCCGCCACCCGACGGAGCCCATGGGTCATAATGAGCGTGGCCTCCATGGAGTCATGCCCGTGACGCGCGACGTGAAGTAGTTCACGCGTCTGAGGTGGGTCCGAGCTGCAATCGGAAGCGATGGTGGACTACGAGATGACCCGCCGGCCACCGGCATGAGCGAGAATCTTCACCGTGCGCTTCTTCGACCCCCGCGGCGTATGCCCAAGCGACTCAGAGCAGCAGAGGGAGGTAGTGCGTGACCAGCTTGACCGGCGCGGCGCGAGCGATTCGTCCCTTCGCCCGACTCGGCGTGGCCTTACGCACTGGCGGCACTCGTGCTGGGCGCGATCGGCGGCGCGTGGACCGCAACAGGCGTGAGCGCGACGAGCACGCTGGTGCTTGCGGTCGGCCTGGTGTCCGCCGCGCTCGTGCTTTGGCGCTACCAGGTGGGGGCCGTTCTCATCGTGCTCACGCTCCCTCTCGACGAGTTCGGGCGCGTGCTCTCGTCGCCTGTCTCCGTCACGCTGTTCCACCTTGCGCTCGTTTCGACCCTCGTGTCGTGGGGTCTAGCAGTGGTGAGACGCGATGCGCAGCTGCGGTTCTCGGCCGTCGACTGGGGGATGGAGCGCTGATCCTCGCGGCACTCTGGTCGCTGCCGTTCTCGCTGTCCCGTTCGGCCACCGTCCTTGCGACGGTGCGCCTGGTGTTCCTGTGGGCCTTCACGTTGCTCTACGCCAACGTGCTTTCCTCTCGGAAGCTGACCGAGTGGGTCACATGGACACTGCTTGCGACCGGCTTCGCGACAGCGCTGCTCGCCCTTGCGCAGAAGTACGTTCCCGGATTCAACTATGGCAGCGTTCGCGTGGTCAGTGACCAGGGTGACTTGACCACACGCGTAGGCGGGTTCTTCTACGACCCGAACTACCTGGCCGGTTTCCTCTCGTGGCCCTGCTTATCGCGCTCGCGCTGGTCGTACACTCACAATCGTGGCGGCGGACCGTGTTATGCCTCGGTGCTGCCGGCGTCATCGGACTCGGGGTGATCGCGACCTTGTCACGCACGGGGCTTGTCGGCGTCGCCGTCGGGGTGCTCGTTCTCATCGTGACGGCGCCTCGGAAACGTGTCCTTGCTCTTGGCGCTGCGGCCTTGGCGATCGTGCTGGTGGCGGCGCTCTCAAGCCCCGCTGCCATTGTCGAGCGCGTTCGCTCGATTGGTGAGGTGTCCACGGATCAGTCCAACGCGACACGCGTCTACATGGTGCCCGCGACATACCAGATGGCACGGACAACTGGGTGTTCGGCACGGGACTTGGCGGATTTCGGTACGCCTACCCCGAGTATCGACTCGTGAAGGCGGTTGCGCGGGTGGTGAAGCCACATGAGATCCCGCTTGCACTCTGGGCCGAGACGGGCGTGGCCGGCATCATCGCCCAGATCGTGTTGATCTGGGGACTTGTGGCGGTGTACTGGCGAAGAAGGCCCAAAGGGTGGAGTGTGACCGAGGCCTTTGCGCTCGCAGGTATCCTGAGTCTCGGGGTGCAGTCCTTGTTCCAGTACTATCTCTACTTCGAGTACTTGTGGCTGTTTGTGGCCTTTGCGATCGCGGCCAACCGTATCGCGCGGCAGGAGGAGGCAGGGTGATGACGGCAGACTCCACATTCGACTTCTGGGGTGTCGTGCGCAGGAATTGGTGGATCGTGGCGCTCGCTGCGCTGGCTGGAGCGGCGATAGCCGTGGTCGCCACCTTGGGAGCGAAGACGCTCTATACGGGGAAGACCTATCTCACGGTGAACAACGTGGCGGTCAACACGTATCCACAGATGCCACGCCCGGACACGTTGATTGCGCAGTCAGGCGACGCCGCCTTCCTCGAAGGCGTCGCGAAACGCCTAGGACTTTCGCCCAAGCAGGTCGCCGGCGCGTATAAGGTCTACAGCACCGGAAACCCCCGAATCAGCTCTGGGTCTCCTTCTCATCGCCGGATCGGGCTGCCGCTGAGAAGGGGGCCAATGCCGTAGCTGAGCAGCTGCAGATGGTCGTCGCGGAGTCTAGCCGCGCGCTCATGGAGCAGCTGCAGGGTTCAGTAGCCGCCGACGAGGAGTCTCTCGCGCTGCTCGATCAGCCCAAGACCCAGATGGAGCAGTACTACCTCTGGAGCATCCGCCGGACCCTCTACGCCGATCGTGGCTCACTGAAGCTGGCCGAGAGTGGTTACCAGCTCGATGCCCCGGTCACGGTCGCTTCAAGCTCCCGCCGCAACGCGGCCGTTTCGGCGGCAGCCGGCGGACTTGTCGCGGGACTCTTCCTCGGCATCGCGCTCGTTGCGGTCCGCGAGACCGTCTCGCGGCGGCGCGGGTCGACCGCGTCGGCCTAGAGTCGGAATGTCGACGCTGCCACACGATGACCGACTCAGCGGGCTGACGTTCACCCGGCAGCTGCCCAACCCCGCCGACCCCGTCGCGGAACCGCGTGGTCGAGCAGTTGCGCGCGACCGCCGAGGAGGTCGACTGGTCGGTGATCGCGCCGGTCGCTTGGCCCCTGCGTCATCGCCGTGCCCGCGTGCCCCAGGTTGGCGAGATTGCGGGATTGCCGGCGCAGTGGCCTCGATACCTCGTTCTACCGCGCCGTGTTCTCTACACCACGGTGGCTCCGTCGATGGCGCGCGGCTCGCGTTCGGCGTTCGCGCGTGCGCTGGCAGACCGGACACCGCAGTTCGTTCACGCCCATGAGCTCTACCCGAGTGGCGCGGCAGCTGCGACGCTCGCGGCAAAGCCGGGCTGCCCCTCGTCGTGACGATCCACGGCTCGGATCTGTACTCCAATCTCGTTCGCCCCGCGTGGGCCGAGGCGCTGCGGCACGTGGTCGCCACGGCTGATGCGGTGGTATGCGTCAGCTCGCGCCTTGCCGACGATGCCGTTTCGCTTGTCGGCGCCGACCCCGCGCGCGTGCACGTCATCCCTGACGTCTTTGACGACGAGCTGTTCTCACTCGTGACTCGTGTCCCCCACGACGGACCGGTTCGTATGCTGAGCGTGGGGCGTCTTGTCGAGGTGAAGGGTTACGACGTGCTCATCAGCGCTCTCGCGGCGCTCGTGCGCGACGGAGCCGACGTCACCCTTCGTCTCGTCGAGATGGGTCCCCTTGCGTCCGTGTTGCGGGAACTCCGCCGTGGCCGAGGGGGTCGCGGATGCGCGTCGAGTTGGTTGGCGCGCGCTCGCCTGCGGCCCTGGCGCGCGAGATGGCCGAGGCGGACGTCTACGTTCAGCCGTCCCGCCGCGAGGGCTTCGGCGTGGCCCTCGTCGAGGCGTTGGCAACCCGCTACCGTAATCGCGACTAACTACGGGGGATTCACGACATCGTGCTGCCGTCGTCGGGGATTCTTGTCAAGCCTGACAACATCGGTTCGCTTGTCGAAGGGCTGCGCTTCGTCCTCTAATGGCTTGGTGCGTTCGATGCGGGGCGTCATCGCCGACGACACTCGCGCGCGATTCGGGCGTTCGGCAGTAGCACCCGGGTCGTTGCACTCTATCGGGATGTCATCGCCCGGGGGGTGTCGGAGTGAGTCGCCCG
>CAVSCC010000016.1:0-4771 GCA_963726345.1 uncultured Coriobacteriia bacterium
TAGCCCTCAGGTGCCCCAAGAGCGGCCCGCTACGCCAGCGGCAGCGAGACCCGGAACGCCGTCCCGGCATCCGAGCTCTCGAAGGTCACCGAGCCGCCCACGCGCTCGACGCTCGCACGTACGATCGCAAGCCCCAGCCCGCTTCCCGGGTAGGCGGCCGCGTTGCGGGCGCGGTGGAAGCGGCTGAACACACTCGGTTGCTCGGCCGCCGGGATGCCGACGCCCGTATCGGTGACCGTGGCGATCGCCAGGCCACCCTCGTGGCGGACGTCGAGCGAGACGCTCCCGCCTTCAGGCGTGAACTTGATCGCGTTGTCGAGCAGGTTGCCGAACACGGTCTGCAGCTCCGAGCGATCGGCTGCCACCACGAGTGGTTCCTCGGCGATATGGACGTGCAGCTCGATACCGGCGGCCTCGGCGCGCGAGGCGACACCGTCGGCGACCTGGGAGGCGATCGACGTGATGTCGACGAGTGCGACGTGGCTGGCGGACTCCCCCGCCTCGATGCGAGAGAGCTGGAGCAGGTTGCCCGAGAGCGCCTCGAGTCTGCGCGACTGGTCGAGAGCACGCTCCACCAGCCGCCGCTCGTCGTCGGTCGATGCGGCCTGCTCGGCCAGTTCGAGGTCGGCCTGCAGCGCAGTCAGCGGGGTCCCGATCTCGTGCGCGGCGTCGGCGACGAAACGGCGCAGCGCCGTCACCGTCGTCTCGATGCGTGCCGCCATAGCGTTGAAGGACTCGGCGAGCTGACCGACCTCGTCGTCACCGGCAACCTCCGCGCGAGCGCTCAGGTCGCCGTCGGCCATCCGGTCGCTCGCGCCTGTGAGCTCCACGATCGGGCGTGAGATCCGTGCGGAGATGAGGTAGCCGACAAGCGCGGCCAGCGCGACCGCCAGAACCGCGGCCACGAGCCACGCCTGCGCCACGCCGACCAGAGCATCACGCCCGGACGCCGGTGCCTCCGACACCTCCACGCGCCCGCCGTCGGTGAGCGGCAGACCGAGCGTGCGGCTGGACGCGCGCTGTTGCACCCGGCGCAGCTCCGAACAGGCCCCCGCCAAGCGGCCTGGGCAGCTCCTCGCGGTCCGAGTGACGCGTCGCGGCGCTCGCCGGGGCCCACCAGCTCGCCGGGATCCAGGTCGCGAGGCGAACCGGAGTCCGCCAGCACAGCGCCTTCAGCGTCGTACACACGCACGCGCGTCTGGGTTGAGAGAGCGGCCAGCTGCGTCCAGGCGGCCAGCTGCGGGCCCGACTGGCACCGGCTCGGCGACGATGCGTTGCGCCGCGGCGCGAAGGTAGGCGTCCTCGGCACGCGCGTAGTAGCTGCCCAGCACCGCCAGCAGGATGCCGCCCAGGATCGCGACGGTGAGCAGCGCCATTCCCGCGTAGGTGAGCGCAAGCTTGAAGCGCAGTGAGCGGGTCTCCATCTCGGGCCTATCCCGTCGCGAGCCGGTAGCCGATGCCCGGCACCGTCAGCACGATGCGAGGGTTGCTCGGCTCGAGTTCGATCTTCTCGCGCAGGCGGCGCACATGGACGCTCACCGTCTTGTCGTCGTAGTACTCTCCGTCGGCGCCCCACACGTTCTCGATGAGCTGCGTACGCGAGAACGCCTGCCCGGGGTGCTGCGCCAGGTAGACCAGCAGCCGGAACTCGGTGGGCGTGAGGTTGATCTCGCGACCTCCTCGCGAGACCGTTGCTCGCGTGCGGTCGATGGTGAGGTCGTCGGCGTACAGGACGTCGGCCTCTGCCGAGGAGAGCTCGCCGTAGGCGCGGCGCAACAGCGAGCGGATGCGCGCGATGAGCTCTCGTAGACGGTAGGGCTTGGTGAGATAGTCATCGGCGCCCATCTCGAGGCCAAGCACCTTGTCGAGCTCGTCGGACTGCACGGTGAGCATGAGGATCGGCTGCCGCAGACCAAGCTGGCGGATCTGTCGGCAGAAGTCGAAGCCGCTACCCGTCCGGCAGGCGCACGTCGAGCACGATGAGCTGCGGGGACGCATCGCGTGCGTACGCGACGCCACCGCCGCCGGTCGACTCCCAGTGCACGTCGAAACCCTCGTTGCCGATGCCCTCGACAAGGGCCTCGGCAACTCCGGGGTCGTCCTCGATCACGAGAATCGTCTGCGCTCGCTCGGTCATGTGATGAGCCTATCACTTGCGAAGCCGCCCCTCGCGTCAGGCGGGGGGCGGCTTCTGAGAGTCCCTACGGGGACGGAACCGTGCCCGGGTTCTGCGGTGCGCCAGGAACCATCTGTCCCATGCCACGACCCTGACCACCCTGCGGACCGCGCCCCTGGCCTCTGCCTTCTTCGCCACGCGGACCCCAGGTCCGATCGTCGCCTTCCATGTGCCCGCCGCCCGGCCCGCCCGTGCGGCCGCGGAACCCGTCCTGCGACGTCTGAGCGGAGGGGCCGAGGCCGGGCCGGTCGAACGCGCCGGCGCGGTGGCCCACAGACACGCCGGCCCCAAAGACCGCGGCGACTATGAGCAGCCCGGCTGCGACGGATCCGCCGATCACGAGCCAGCGCTTGGGGATGCTGACGTGGTCGGCTGCGGGAGCGGTGGTGGCCGAAGCGTCCGGCTGGACGGCCGCAACCGTCTCGGGCGCCTCCGGTGTCGCGGGCATGACGGCGGTCGCCGGTATCTCAGCGGCCTCGGGTATCTCGGCGGTCGGACTGGTCTCGTCGGTCATCGTTACACCTCTTTCGTAGCGTCAGTGCCGGCCCTGATACGGCCGGCTTCTGACTCCTGACTCTGGCTGCGTCAGCTTGCAGGGCGTCTGCGATGCGGTTACGGGTCCGTAATGCGCCCAGCGCCGACCGTTCCCGGTTACGGGACCGTAGTCGCGCCGCAACCACGACAGAAGCTCGGGTGGCGACATTCGGTCGAGAGGGTCCGCCACAACGTGTAACGGACCTGCCGCCTAGCGAAGAAGGAGGGACCTACATGTCGCCACGAAGCCGACTGCTGCTCGATCTGGGCATGTTCGGCGTGCTGCTCGCGGCGTTCTACCCGAGCAGGACCGGTCTGGCCGTGCACGAGTGGATCAGCGTCGCGGTGATCGTTCCGCTGCTGTTCCACCTGATCATCAACTGGGACTGGACCGTTCGCGTCATCGAGAGGTTCGCCGAGAGGCTCCTGCACGCCTCGCGGCTGAATCTGCTCGTCGACGTCGCCCTGTTCGTCTCGGCTGTCGCCGTGATGCTGAGCGGGCTCATGGTCTCGCAGGTGGTGGCCGCCTGGTTTGGCGTTGCGATCGCCCCGAGCCCGATCTGGGTGGCCGTGCACTCGGTATCGGCCGACGCGGTCATCGCCGCGCTACTCGTCCACCTTGCCCTGCACTGGCGTTGGGTCTTCAACGTCGCGCGCAGACTCCCCGCCCCGTCCCCCATGACTCAGGAGCAACGATGAACCGCACCCTCTCCAACACGATCGCCGTCCTCATCGTCACGGTCTTCACTGCGTTCGCGATCTTCGCGACCGTGCACGTAGCCGGGCTCGCGAGCGGCATGTCGAGCACCACAACCTCCGTCGCGGCTGCGACGGGCGCGAGCACCGCGGTCACAGCGATGGGCTACGCAGACTCGTCGTCATCGTCGAACGGTGGCCTGATGGTGTGCCCGCGCACGGGATGCACCGAGACGTACTGCCACGCCACTCAGTGAGCGCTCCCGCTCGGCGCGGCGCAGGTTACGGAAGCGTAGTAGCGCGACACCCCTGATCGGAATGTGCGCCGGCGAGATTGAACGTAGGGCAACCGAAGACGCCCTCGTGGATCGACACGAACACCCAGACGAAGGGAGTAGCACGATGAAGAAGAGCAAGGGAGTTGGATTTGCGGCGATGGGCCTGGTGGTCGGCCTGGTAGTCGGGTCTATCGGAATCGCGGGCGCCACCACGCTGTCGAAGACAACGTCGTCGACGGCGACGGCAGGGGCGGCTGCGGCGATGCGCGGCCCGGGTGGTCCCGGCGGCCCGCACGGTCCGGGCGGCCGAGGCGGCTTCGGCGGCCTGGGTGACATCCCCGAGGCGATCGAGAACCTCACCGATCTGAGCGTGGATCAGGTCATGACCAAGCGTGAGGCGGGCACGAGCTTCGCCGCGATCGCGAAGGCGGAGGGCGTGAGCGAAAGCGCGCTCATCGCCGAGACGGTCAAGATCGAGAAGGCCGAGCTGGCTGCGGCGGTCAAGGCCGGCACGCTCACGGCGGCCGAGCAGACTCAGATCCTCAAGGACATCGAGTCGAACCTGAAGACCGCCGTCGAGAGCACCGACGCCATGCGCGGCCCGGGCGGTCACGCGGGGTCCCGGCGGCCGAGGCGGCTTCGGTGGCCTGGGTGACATCCCCGAGGCGATCGAGAACCTCACCGACCTGAGCGTCGATCAGGTCATGACCAAGCGTGAGGCGGGCACGAGCTTCGCCGCGATCGCGAAGGCGGAGGGTGTGAGCGAAAGCGCGCTTATCGCCGAGACGGTCAAGATCGAGAAGGCCGAGCTCGCTGCGGCGGTCAAGGCCGGCACGCTCACGGCGGCCGAGCAGACTCAGATCCTCAAGGACATCGAGTCGAACCTCAAGACCGCCGTCGAGAGCACCGACGCCATGCGCGGCCCGGGCGGACGCGGTCACCGCGGTCCACTCGGTGATGCGGGCTCGCAGTCCTCAGACGGCAGCACGACCCAGTAACCCACGATCGAGCAGCGACGGTCCGCATCCGTCCGGCGTAACCATCTCAGAGAGCCCGGCACCCTATGCCGGGCTCTCTTTCGAATCCG